>JBQDEV010000040.1:0-2518 GCA_052084925.1 Micrococcaceae bacterium | reverse complement strand
CCTCGATCTTTCATGGGGTCGGTAGGTCCGCTCGGTCGGCGTCGTTGCCGATCTTTGCGGACTCATTCTGGCATGAGGGTGTGACGGTCCGCCGCGTGTCGGTCGCGGTGGTCGGGCGTCCAGGGCCGTGGGTCCTTCAGAGAGTGCGGTCAGTGACAGGGCCGTGGGCTATCCAGCGGGGGCGGGCAACTGGGCGAGGCGGGCGTGGCCGGCCTGGACGATCCGAGCCCAGATCGACCGCTCCGAGAAGTGCAGGACCTGCTGTCGAGCATGGCGCGCGATAGTCGCGGGGATCTGGAACAAGCGGTGCCGGGCGCGTTTAGGCTCCCACCTCCTTGCGGGCTGGCCGGCATAGCCGAGCATCCCCATCCAAGCAGTAATCTCGCTGGCCAGGGCCACGATCTGGCACCAGATCCGGTTCTGCGCGAACGACGTCAGGGGCAGGTTCCGCAGGCCCATGTCCTTCGCCACGCGGATCCGGTCCTCGCAGCGAGCACGGCGACGGTGACGGAACTCGAGGTCCGCGAGCTGACCCTGCGTGGTGTTGGTCGCGAACGCCGTCAGGCGGTAGCCATCGACGTCATCGAACCGCAGTTGCGCACCGGGATGAGGGCGCTCGCGACGGACGATGACACGCATCCCGTCCGGCCAGTCCTCATCGAGGCCGAGCAGCCCCGTCAGCTCCGCGACGTCCGCTCCCTCCCGCACCTCGCCATCAGAGTTATAGGCGGGTTCCCAGACGTGCTTCGGGATCAGGCCGAACAGCTCCGGCGTATTCGCGGGCAGGGTGAACCCGACCGAGTACGAGACCCGCCGCTTCACCAACTCCTGCAGCGTCTTCTTCGTGCCGCCGGCCCCGTCGATCCGGACCAGCACCTTCCGCCCCGGCCGGGATCCCATCCCGACTTGGGCCAGCGCATCGGCGATCACGCTCTTATGGTCCGCTGCGGTGTTCGAGCCGGCGTTCCCGGGGCGCAGGAGACAGGCCAACATCTCTCCGGACCCGCCGGTGCCGTGGTCGACGAACGCGAGCAACGGATGGAATCCGAAGCCCTTCTTAAACGTCGGCCGCGCGAACTCCTTCTCGCTGTGAGAGGTCACCAGCGAAGCGTCCAGGTCGATGACCAGCGGGCTCTTCGCCGTGACCCCCGCGCTGGGAGCATACTCGCCGGCCAGGGCCCAGGCTCGACTGCGTGCTTTCCGGCGGGCGGCACTGATCGCATTCTCGACCGCCCGGGCGTCAGCCGCGAGGGTCGTCAGCAGGCGAGAGATCGTCGGATCCGAGGCCACGGACCCATACACATCAGGCTCCGCTCGGAGCGTGGCGACGTCAGCCAGGCAATCCCCACCGACCGCCAACATGAGCGCGAGATCGGTGAGGATCTTCCCCGGATCATGCCGCGAGAACGGCTTCCGCCACGGCGCCAGCGCCCTCGAAAGCTCGACGGCCAGGCCCGTCGCGCGGACGGTCTCGGTCAGCAACACACCACCGGCCTGACCGACCGCAGACACCGGCGCGACATCAACATGAGGACGTGGATACAACCCGGTAGCATTCACCCTGAAGGTGCTCCCTGAACTGGCGTGAAATGGACCTTAGACAAGCCCTATTCTTCCAGGTCAGGAGCACCTTCACCCATCACGACCCACCCCTCGGACACCTCAACGATGAAAGCCCGAGGCTAGGCAGCGAACAGTAACGACATGAGGGGGCTGGCCGCCAGACGGCAGCACCCGCACCACAAACGGTCGTTGAGAGCACGCCCAGCGGTCACCTGCACGGACACCCATCAGCGCAGGTGACCACGTGCCATATATGAGCGTCATAATGATCTGTGCCAGAACTCAACCAGAGCCGGCAGTTGTGACACAGGAGGAACGGCAGCGATGACCCTCTATGGCTACGCGCGCGTATCCACCGAAGACCAATCCCTCCACCGGCAGCACGACGCTCTACGCGAGCGCGGTGTGGACTTGGAGCACATCCACACCGAGAAGGCATCCGGCGCATCCGAGCGCCGGCCGGTCCTGGACCATCTACTGACCGAGGTGCTCACCGCCGGCGACACTCTGGTCATCACCGATCTGGACCGACTCTCCCGGCGCACCGCGCGCATCATCCTGACTCTGGACGATCTAGCCGCCCGCAGCGTCACCGTGGAGTCCCTGTACGAGAACGTGGACACCAGCACAGCCGACGGCCTATTCAGCGTGACCATCCTCGGTGCGCTGGCTCAGCGGGAGCGCGACCGCATCGCAGAGCGCACGCGAGCTGGCCTAGAAGCAGCCCGCGCGCGGGGCCGGCACCCCGGCCGACCAGTCGCCATCACTCCCGAGCAGTACGACACCGTTCTCATGCTCCGAAACCTGGGAAAGTCCTACCGAGAGACGGCAGCCGCGACCGGGCTCTCCGCGAGCACCGTCGCCCGAATCGCCCGCGACGAGACCCCCGGTCACGACTCCTACCGCAAGCGCGCGGAGCAGCAGTCCACTCTCCGGCCGTAGAGCCAGGGCGGCA
>JBQDEV010000039.1:0-2645 GCA_052084925.1 Micrococcaceae bacterium | reverse complement strand
CCGCGTCGGCCGGGACTACCCCATCCTCGCGGGATCGGGTAGATAGAGACTGACAGTCCCAGCACACCCCGGTCCGTCCCATCGACTGCCGGATTCCGAGCTCCTCGCACGTCTCGAACAGCATCTGCGAGGTGTATTGCACTCCGCGATCGGCGTGGAACACGAGACCGTCGGGGACGGTGCCGCGCAGAGTGTGGGCCATGCGCAGCGCCCGGTCCACCAGGCCCGCGTCCTGGCGCTCGTCCATCGCCCAGCCCAGCACGCGCCGGGAGTGCCCGTCACGGACAACGGCCAGGTAGAGCCAGCCCTCACCGGTGCGCAGGTAGGTGATGTCGCTGGTCCAGACCGTATCGAGCCGTCCCTGATCCCAGCGTCGCTGCGCGTGGTCGGCGAAGCCACGGGCAGCGGGATCCTGGACCGTGGTGACCGGCGTGAACATGGCCGGGCTGATGCCCTCCAGCCCCTGCCGTCGCATCGAGGCAGCGACCGTCTTGCGGTCCACCGCCACGCCATTAGCGGCGAGCTCACGAGCGATCCGCGGCGCCCCGTAGACGTCGTCGGAGGCGTGGAAGGTCTCGCGCACGGCCTGGTCGATCTCGTCTCGGCGCTGAGCTCTCGGGCCCGGACCAGCCTGTCGCTGCGTGCGCCAGGCGTAGTAGCCCTGCCGGGTCACGCCCAGCAACCGAGCCATGCGGGTGACCTCGTAGTTCGCCTTCTCCGAGTCCATCAACTCGAACCGTTCCGTCCGGGTGGCTTCGACGCGAAGAAGGCTGCTGCTTTTCCCAGGAACTCGTTGTCCCGCTCCAGGTCATGGACCCGCCGACGCAGCTGCTTGAGCTCCTCCCGCTCCTGTCCGGTCAAGGGCGTATCCGGGCCCGGCAGCGGATCGCGGCGCTCGCGTTCTTGCTGGACCCAGCGACCCAGCAGCTGCGCCCCCACGCCGATCTCCTCCGCCACGTGCGCGATCGGGCGATCCGTATCCAGCACGAGTGCAGCGGCCTCCCGCCGGTACTCCGGCGTGTACCTGTTCCGCTTTGCCATAACGACAACCCTCCCGCAGGTCAGCACGACCCGCTAACTCAGGTGTCAACATCAGGAGGGTAAGCCCACCACGATCTCGTCGCCTACAAAGGCGCCGCAGTCCGCGCCTACAAGCAGCTCGCCAAAAACGACTACTTCATCGCCGAAGGACGCATGGAGGACTACCTCTCCAAGCGCACCGGCGAGATGAAGCAGCGCTTCGCCGCCACCGCGTTCGGCCACGACATGGCCCACACCCGCTACGAGGTCGACCGCAGCCCCCGCCGCGACGCCACCGAACAGCAGGCCACCGAGCGTCAGGCCGCCGAACGCGGCACCGCCGCCCAGCACCCCCCGGAGGCGGAGGTGGCCGGGTCGCGGCAGAACCTGCCGCCCGCCGGCCCCTGGGACCAGGCGCCCGGCTTCGCCACGCCCGAGCGGGCCGAGCAGCAGCCGCCGGCGATGGGCCTGTGAAGAGCAAGGAGCCACGATCATGACCGACCCGACCCCCGAACATCAGATCCCTGACGAGCCTGCGGTGGATGAGCCGCAGGCCGAGGACCTGCCCGACGACGACCTCGATGAGGGGTACGACGACTACGACAGCGAGAACGAGAACGAGGACGAGGACGATCCTGGTCCGCCGCACCCGGTGAACTGGTACCTGCTGCGCGCCGACGAGCTCGAAGCCGAATGGTACGAGCTCAACAGGTGGGTCGAGACCCTGCGCCGCACCTACGGTCTGCCCGCCAGCGTGATCCCGCCGTTCTGGCACCGCCACGACGAACTGCGCTGGGAACTCTCCGCGCTGCATCTGCACTGGCTCTGCGCCTACCACCCCGAGCAGAACGGGTCCGCCCCGTTTGGCTGGCACCGGGACTTCGCCGACGCCCGCGCCCGACTGCGCGAATGGGTCGCCGCCTCCGGCACCCGCCTGGACCGCGACCGGCCCACCCGGCAGACCACCTGGCCCGGCGAAGAGCCCGCCGACCCCATCGAGGACGTGTTCGTCGCCGACCGCGACCGCGACTTCGTGGACTACGTCGCCGCCCAGGTCGCCGAACGACGCGCCGCAGAAGACGCGTTCTACGCCGGCGCCGACCCAGTCACTGGGGAGGTGACCGGCTGATGGGCAAGTACGTGAAGAAGACTGGCCAACGGCGGCAGGAGGAGCGGCGTCTGTCGGTGCGCGCTGAGCAACGTGATCCGCCCGACTACGACAAGCTCACCGAACTGCTGATCCGCCTGTCGCTCCGGCAGTCGAGCACCCCAGGGGATCGGACCGCACCTGAGGCGACTCGGCATCCGGGGACGATGAGCCGCCCTGGCGTAGAATGAGAGCATCCCGCCAGGAGGCGGGTGTTGTGATCCTGAACCTCATCACCACGGTGGTGGGGGAACTTACCACTTGACCCTCGTGGTCTTGTCCTTACGGCCCATCGGGCTCATTCTCTTCGCTCAACATCCGCAGTCGTCTTCTCCTGTCGGAAATCAGGATCACCGACTGAAGGAGAAGAGCCATGACGATCGTTGACGATGCGTCCGCCGTGAATAGCTTGGTGGCACCGAACCCTCCCGGTGAGGCGATCGCCGTGTCCTACCTGCGCGTCTCGACCAAGGAGCAG
>JBQDEV010000038.1:0-2717 GCA_052084925.1 Micrococcaceae bacterium | reverse complement strand
AGGAGCAATCTGGAATGGTACGGAAGATCAGAGCAAAACTGGTGCTTCAGTTGCGCGCGGAAGGTCTATCAGGACGGGCGATCGCGGCGTCGCAGGGCATGTCGCGCAAGTCCGTCAGGGCGGTGATCGAGGCCGCTGACGCTGCAGAGATCAGCTGGGACGGCGTTGCCGGACTCGGTGATGAGCAGGTGTATTCGCGGTTGTTCCCGGGCCGTGGTGAGCATGAGAGCGTGTTCGCGCAGCCCGACTGGGAACGGGTCCACCGGGAGATGGCCCGGGTCGGAGTTACGCTGAAGCTGCTGCACGGCGAGTACGTCGACGCTTGCGCCACCGTCGGCGATCCAGCGATGGGATATGACCGATTCTGCCGCACCTACCAGCGCCACGTGCTGGTCACCGGTGCCGCCTCGAGGGTGGGGCACAAGGCCGGACAGAGCGTGGAGGTCGACTGGTCCGGTCCCACGATGGAGCTGACCGACCCGATCACCGGCGCGAAGCGGCCGGTGTTCTTGTTCGTGGGGTGCCTGCCGTTTTCTCGTTGCGCGTTCTGCTGGCCAGCACTGGATATGCGCCAGGAGTCCTGGCTGCGGGCGCATGTGGCGATGTTCGAGGCCTTCGGCGGGTCGGTCCCCAGGATCGTGCCGGACAACCTCAAGACCGGCGTGGTGAAGCATCCGCGCGAGGGCGAGATCGTCTTGAACGATGCGTATCGGGAGATGGCCGGCCACTACTCGGCGGCGGTGCTGCCGGGCCGGGTGCGGAAGCCGAAAGACAAGGCCAGCGTGGAGAACACCGTCGCGCACGTCGCGACCTGGGTCATCGCCGGGCTGCGGGACCAGCAGTTCACGACGTTGCCCGAGCTCGCCGCCGCGATCAGCGAGCGGATTCACGCCTACAACGCCGAGCCGTTCCAGAAACGGCCCGGCTCCCGCACCAGCGTGTTCACCACGGAGGAGCGGCCGCTGCTGACGCCGCTGCCGCCAGTGGGCTATGAGATCTCGAGGTGGCTCTATGGGCGGCGGGTGAGCCGCAACGGGCACGTGGCCTTCGCGCGGAACTTCTACTCGGCACCGTTCGCGCACATCGGAGCCAAGGTCGATCTGCGGGTCACGGCCCGCACGTTGGAGATCTATCAGGGCAGCCAGCGGCTTGCCAGTCACCTGCTGCTGCCAGAGTCCGCGAGCAATGAGTACCGCACCAACGACGCGGATCTGCCCCCAGGCGACCGGTTCCAGCAGTGGGATGCGGCGAGGGTGCGGGCCTGGGCCGAGCGGATCGGCCCGGCGACGGTGATCGTGATCCAGCGGATCTTCGAGTCCGTGCCGATCGTTGAGCAGGGCCTGGATCCCGCGCTGGCAGTGCTGCGACTCTCCCGCCGCTTCTCCGCCGACCGGGTCGAGGCGGCCTGCGCGCTCGCACTGACTGGCCGTATCCGCTCACCGCGCTACGCGCACCTGCAACCGATCCTCGCCACCGAGCAGGACAAGGCCGCCAACCTCCGACCACCCCGCGAGGAGCCAGCGGAGCAGGGCGGTTTCGTGCGGGGCGCGGACTACTACGCCGGAGGTGCCAGGTGACCGTGATCGATATCGAGACCAAGCGGAAACTGCGCGAGATGGGCGCGAGCGCGCTGCTGGAGGCCATCGATGCCCAGGACGAGAGCCACGTGCTGGGGATGTCGTTCGAAGACCGGCTCCAGCTCGTGGTCGACGAAGCTCACTCCACCTTCAACCACGGCAAGGTCGAGGGCCTGATCCGTCGGGCGGGGTTGCGCTACCCGGGCGCGGACCTGCGCCGACTGGACCTGGTCGAGGAACGCGGGCTGGACCGGAACGTGATCGCGCAGCTGGCGACCTGCTCGTTCATCGACCGGCAGCAGAACGTGGTCTTCCAGGGCTTCACCGGCTCGGGGAAGTCCTACCTCGGCTGCGCGCTGGCGAAGCAGGCCTGCCAGCACCGGATCCGGGCGCACTACATCCGCATGCCCGACCTAGAAGAAGCCTGGGCCCTGGCCAAGGACAAGCCCCAGGGCCAGACGAAGTTCCTGCGGAAGTACTCGACGTTCTCGCTGCTGGTGATCGACGAGTGGCTGCTGGACCATCCTGACGAGGCGATGCGTTCGATGCTGCTGGAACTGCTCGAACGCCGCTACGACACCGGATCGACGGTGTTCTGCACCCAGTACGCGAAGAAGGACTGGCATGCGCGACTCGGTGGAGGAGTTCACGCCGATGCGATCATGGACCGCATCGTTCACAACACCATCTGGATCGACACCGGCACCCAAAACATGCGAGAACACGCCGCGTTGGCCCAGTGACCCGATGCCGGCGGGAGCCAGTGGCCCCCACCAGGACGGCTACTGGCCCCCGCCGGCACGATCGGTGGCCCCCAAAGGCACGATTCGGTGGCTCCCACGACTACGAATACTCACGAACTCGTCGGTGTGGCGCTCCGGGTGATTTGCCCAGATGTGTTCGACCTCGTACTTCACCCTCGCGCCGTTGGTGAGCTCGATGTAGTTCGACGCCTGCCCCGAGCTGACGGTGATGTGGTCAGTGATCCGGGCGAGCAGTTTGTGGAGCTGGTTCCGATTCTGCTGATGCACGTTGAGGTCGTCGTTGCTGTTGAAGGTCTCCTCGACCTTCAGCAACTGGTCGCGCAGCGTTTCAGCGAGGGCTGCGGGCTCCAGTCCTCGGATGTCACGCATGACGGTG
>JBQDEV010000037.1:0-3130 GCA_052084925.1 Micrococcaceae bacterium | reverse complement strand
CGTTGGGGAACACCTCGGCGATGGCATCCATCAGCTCCAGCGGCACGGGTGCCCCCGCAGAGAGCACGAGCTCAACCCGTGCGCACGCGGCCTTCTGCTCGTCGTCGCGGTCGGAAGCGGTGGCCGCGACATTCTTGTACGCGGCGGGTGAGGCGAAGACCATCGTGGCGTGACCGGCGATGATCGCATCGGAGATGGCGCTGGCAGTCAGCGTCTTCGGTTTGGTCACGGACATGTCCGGTGTCACCGAGGTGGCGCCGATGGCCGGTCCCAAAAGGGCGAACGGTGGGAATCCGGCGACCAGACCGGTGCCTTCGTGTACGTCGAAGACTCGGGTCAGCACTGCCGCGAGGGCGGAGATGTCACCGTGCGTGTAGCGCACACCCTTGGCCGGTCCCGTCGACCCGGAGGTGAAGAGGATCGCCGCATCGTCGGTGGCTGCCGGGGTCGGCAGATCGGTGTGGTGCGTGGTGCGCGAGAGCGCTGTCAGGCTGGTCTCGACCTGGAACAGCTTGGCCTGCGTCCGTCCCAGCGGGGACACGGAGATGCGGCGGCCGGGCCAGTTGAAGGCGCGGGCGAGGCCGAGTCCGGGCAGTTCTCCGATGATCCACTGCGGATCCGCCGAGGTGGTCGCCCGGGTCATGCCCTTCGGTCCGAGCCCGGCGTCGGCGACGACGGCGACCGCACCGATCTTCAGGCAGGCGTAGAGGGCCGCGGTGAGGTTGTTGCCGGGCGGAACGAGCATGGAGACCCGATCGCCGGGGCGCACGCCGAGTTCGAGCAGGCCGCCCGCGATGCTCGTCGTCACGTGCCAGAGGTGGCGCCAGGTGATCTGCTGCGCCGGGTTCTGTGCGAAGTCCACCGAGGCGATGGTTTCGTCATCGTGGCGGGCATCGAGGATCGCGGTCACTCCGCGTGCCGGGGCTGCAGCGTCCGGTGACTGTACGTCGGCGTCGGCGTTCGTTGAGGCAGAAGCGCCAGCAGCGGGCGCACCGGGAGCGGGTGTACCGGCGGCGGGGAACTGTGCCTCGAGCCAGTCGGTGACAACGCCTGCCACGTCGGGGTCCTCGCTGACCAGGTGTGATCCGAGTTCGAACCGGTGCACATCGGCCTGGGGCAGACGCTGGCGCAGGTCACGCAGATAACGTTCGAGGAATACTGGGTCCTTCGGCCCCCAGACAAGGAGGGCCGGGTGCTCGATGGCCGCGATATCGGCGCCCACGCGCTGCAACTCGGAGTGGGACGGGTGGTTCTCATCGACGGGGATATCGGCGACGAAGCCGCCGATCCCGTGGCGCCGGGAGGCGTTCTCGTAGGGGGAGCGGAAGGCGTCCTTGATCGCGGGATCGAGGTCGCCGAGGCTCATCGTCACTCGCAGGAACCCGTCGGTGACCACGGTGGCAGTCGGCAGCATGGGCCCGGCCAACGTTGCCCGCAGCGGTGCCGGAATCGGCGCATCCTCGGGCTGGTGGACGGCCGTGTTCAGGCTGATCGAGGCGGAGACGAGCTCCGAATTGCGTGCCGCCCACCCCAGGGACAGGACACCACCCCAGTCGTGACCGATCGTGACGATCGGATGATCGGCAGACGCGGCTCCTGCGGCGGAAGCGGCAGGCGTAGCTCCGTCGTGGGGTACGGCACTGCCGGCTACCTCGGCGAGGAGGGGTGTTACGACGGCGTCGAAGTCGTCGATGCGCTGGGACATACGACGCACCTCGGCGCCGTGGGGAGTCGGAAGCGACTCATGACCCAGCCTCTCGGAGTAGCCCATCTCGAGCTGGTCGGGGGCGATGAGGCGCCACACGCGTCCGCCGGAGCGGGCCGTGTCCACGGTCGCCTGAGCCAGATGGCGCCACAGGTACGACCAGGTCGGGTTGCCGTGGAGGGCGAGGATCGTGCCGGTCGGCTCGAGACCTTCGGCGCGCAGCACCTCGAGGGTGTCGAGGACGTGGAAGGAATGCGGCCCATCCTCGCTCGCAGCCTTGACGATCCGGGACCAGGCGGGGTCCCACTCGGGCAGCTTCGGGGGAGCCTGAGCCGGCCGTGCAGGAAATCTCATTGAACCTCTACCACTCGATTTCGGTCATTGCGGTGTTGAGTCCCGACCCGACTCCCATGCACAGGATGCGGTCGCCGGGCTTGAGGCTCGAGGCCTCGCGGCTGAGCGTGATCGGCAGGGAAGCCGGTCCCACATTGCCCAGTTCGGGATAGGTGACCGGAATCCGATCGGGATCGAGATTCGCGGCCTTCGTGATTGAGTTCACGTGCACGTCGGAGACCTGGTGCATGACGTAGCGATCCATCTCGCGCCAGTTCCAGCCGTCCTCGTGGGCTTCCTCCCACGCGGCGACGACGAGTTCCATCCCGCCGGCCAGCAGACCCTTGGTGTCGGTGAACATTCCGTTGTGATCGCCCACGCACAGTTCGTGGTGCTGGGTCGCGGCGCGGGTGATGCCGCCCAGGATGCGGTGGCCCTCCGGGTGCTTGTCGGCTGGCCCGAGGACGGCGGCGGAGGCACCGGACCCCAGTGTCAGGGAGGCGAACTCGTTGAGGTATTCCTCGCGGCTGATGCCGGGACGGGTCAGTCGGGCCAGTGTGGCCTCTTGGACGCGGGAGGCGTCTTCGCCGGCGACGACGAGGGCGTATTCGATCTGACCGGCGTCGATCATGTTCGCGGCCAGGGTCATTCCGTTGACGAAGCCCAGGCAGGCGTTGGCGATATCGAAGTTCATCGCCTGCGTGCCCAGGCCGATGCCCGCATGGACGCCGACCGCCACGGAGGGCTCGAGGTGCTCACGCGTTACCGAGGTGTTGACCATCAGTCCGATCGAGTCAGGAGAGATCCCCGACTCAGCGAGGGCCTTCTTGCCGGCCGCGATCGCACCATCGGCGAAGTGACTCGGCTGATCCCAGTTGCGTCGTGCGTGGACACCGGCGACGCGCTGCAGGAGACCGGTCGGCAGGTTGAGGGTGGACAGAGTATCGGCGAGGCGGTCGTCGAATTCTTGTGAGGTCACTTCGATGGGGGCTAGGGTCTCGGTCAGGCCGAGAAGCGCCACGTTCGAGTGCCGAAAAGTTGCGTTGCCATTCGCCAATTGAGGTTCTCATCCCTTTGCGGGTCGTTCGTCGT
>JBQDEV010000036.1:0-3671 GCA_052084925.1 Micrococcaceae bacterium | reverse complement strand
TGAGTATTTGAAGGCTTGAAGGCCACTCGATATTGCCTCCCGGGACCACCGATATTGCCCATCGGGGACCAGGGGTGGTGCCGGCGGGGGCCATCGGCCCCCACCGACAGCCTTCCTACTGGTTCAGTATCGCCTTCTCCCGCATATTATGGGTGCCGGTATCGACCCAGATGGTGTTGTGCACGATGCGGTCCATGATCGCATCGGCATGGACCCCGGAACCGAGTCGTTGATGCCAATCCTTCTTCGCGTACTGGGTACAGAACACCGTCGACGTGCTGTCGTAGCGCCGTTCGAGCAACTCCAGGAGCATGCTGCGCATCGACTCATCCGGATGATCGAGCAACCACTCATCAATGACCAGAAGAGTGAAGGCCGCGTACTTGCGAAGGAACTTCGTCGTGCCCTGCGGCTTGTCCAATGCCTGCGCCCACGCTTCTTCAAGATCAGGCATACGGATGTAATGAGCTCGGATCCGATGTTGACAGGCCTGCTTCGCCAGCGCGCACCCCAGATAGGACTTTCCGGAACCGGTGAAGCCCTGGAACACCACGTTCTGCTGACGCTCGATGAACGAACACGTACCCAGCTGAGCAAGAACGTGACGATCCAGCCCGCGTTCTTCGACCCGATCCACGCGACGTAGATCTGCCCCGGGGTAGCGCAGTCCGGCCCGCCGGATCAGCCCTTCGACTTTGGCGTGGTTGAACGTCTGGTGAGCCTCATCGACGACGAGGCGTAGCCGGTCATCGAAGCCCATCCCCAGCACGAGGTTCTCGTCTTCGCTCTCCAGGGCCTCCAGCAGGGCGGCAGCACCCATCTCACGCAGCTTCCGCTTCGTCTCACCGTCGGTCCCGCTCATTTCGCGCCCCCTTCTGCGTAGTAGGACGCCCCGCGGACATAGCCGCCGTGTTCGACGAGTTCTTCTCGTGGCGGTCTCAGCTCGGCGGTCTTGTCCTGACTGGTGGCCAGGATCGGCTGTACGTGGGCATAGCGCGGGGAACGGATCGGTCCGGCCAGAGCGATCCGGCAGGCGGCCTCCACACGCTCCGCGGAAAAGCGTCGTGACAGCCGCAGCACAGCCAGGGCGGCATCGAGTCCTTGCTCATCGACCGGCACGGACTCGAAGATCCTGTTGACGACCACCAGGGCGGAGGGTCCGATCCGCTCGGCCCATTCTCGTACTCGCGGGGCGTCCCACGGCTGATATCTCGCACCGGTGGGCAGATCAGCATCATTCGTCCGGTACTCGTTCGCGGCAGCCTCGGGAAGCAGCAGGTGGCTGCTCAGCCGCTCGGTGCCCCGGTAGGCCTCCAGCACCCGGTCGGTGATCCTCAGATCGACTTTCGTGCCGATATGCGCCACCGGGACCGAGTAGTGGTTCCGCTGCCAACTGAGGTGTCCGTTGCGCGCCACCCGTCGGCCGTAGACCCAGTGGCTGATCTCGTAGGCGACCTGCGGCAGGGGTGTCAGCAACGGCTGCTCCTCAGCGGCAAACACACTGGACCGTGAGCCTGGCCGCTTCTGGAACGGCTCGACGTTGTAGTCCGCCACTCGTTCGGTGATCGCTGCGGCCAGTTCTGGCAAAGTCGCGAACCTGCGCTCTCGTAGTCCGGCGATGATCCAGGTGGCGACGTGGGAGACGGTGTTCTCCACGCTGGCCTTGTCTTTCGGAGCTCTGATCCTGCCCGGCAGCACGGCGGCGGAGTAATGTGCGGCCATCTCCCGGTAGGCGTCGTTGAGCACGATCTCGCCTTCGCGGGGGTGCTTGAGTACCCCGGTCTTGAGGTTGTCCGGCACGATCCGTGGACTCGACCCGCCGAAGGCTTCGAACATCGCGACATGGGCCCGTAGCCAGGTGTCCTGCTTCATGTCCAGGGTCGGGGCCACGAACGCGTACCGGCTGAACGGCAGACACCCCACGAACAAGTACACCCTCGTCGCTGCTGCTGTGGCGGGATCATGCAGCTGCATCGTCGGTCCGGACCAGTCGACCTCGACCGTCTGTGCCGCCTTGTGCCCCACCCTGGACGCGGCGCCGGTGACAAGCACGTGACGCTGGTAGGTCCGGCAGAATCGGTCATAGCCCATCGCCGGCGTCCTCGCCGTGGTGCAGTCGTCGGTGTACTCGCTGTGCAGCAGCTTCAGCGTCACACCGACCCGGGCCAGCTCCTTGTGGACCTGTTCCCAGTCCGGCTGAGCGAACACGCTCTGGTGCTCGCCTCGGCCCGGGAACACCAGCCCGTAGACCTCGCCATCGGTGCGGTCCTTGACGTCGTCCCACCTGAGCCCGCCTGTGTCGGCGGCTTCCAGCACTGCTGTGACGGACTTCCGCGACATGCCCTGTGAGGCCGCGATCGCTCGTGCGGAGAGGCCCTCGGCGCGTAACTGCAGCACCAACTTGGCTCTGATCTTCCGTACCATGAATGGTCTCCTTCCGCCGCGTGCCGTATACACGCGACGGAAGGAGCCTAAGCACGGTGGTCCCTAAGCACGCCATGAGTGGTCCCCACGCGCACTATCGGCCGATCAGCGCAGTGGCCCCCAAACACACGACTGGTGGACCCCAAAGAAGCGAATATTCAGCCTGCGGGAGGCACACGTGGGCACGACCGCCGGACGCAAAATGGGTGCGGGACTTGATCGCTATCGCTCGCCAGCAGGTTCCAGAAGGCGACCGTGCAGTGCCAAACACCAGGGGTACAACGGTGATGTGTTCCTCGGTCCAGGCGCGCAGCTGATCGTATGACGCTGCGAGCGTCATACGATGCGTGAGAAACGAGATCAGGAATGGAGTCATCCGCGGTCTGCGGGTATGCGGCGTCGACGGCCCAGAGGCGGCTCCCATGCGAGCCCCATCATCGTTGCTCGTTCCTCTACTGAGGTTGGCAGGTTCTTTTGGCGTCGCTCCGCGCGCAGGCGGCCTACGAATCGGCCCGCTTGTGGCCAGTCGTCGATACCGACCAGCTGTCGCACGTTGATATCGCCATGCTCCTGCCAGTAGGGGATGAGCCTGTCGAGGCCCGCGTGTAGACGCGCTTCACGACGCTGCTCTCCGGAGACTCGCGGGGCGGCAGTCCGTGGTCGCCCGGGTGGCGGGTTCCAGTCGATGCCGAGGCTCTCGGCTTCTGCGATCTGCTCAGGGGTGAGGTCTCCTCGGCGCTTTTTTGCGCGTAGCTCGCGGGCCCAGATGCCGATGGCCCAATCGAGCCACATGGTGCGTACGGGCGGGTTCGCGTGCCCGTGCTCCCGCGCATAGCCCGCGAGCCGCTGCAGGCCGACATCGACGCTGACACCTCTCATACACCAAGTATCGTCCACGAGCTCGAGACCACCCCGGACAGCTATCTCGTCAGCTTGCTATCTTTCCAGCCTTGTTCTCTAGTACGCCGGCAGTCATGGACACCTTCCACGTCGCGCGACTGTCGGGTTGCCACACCGCCAAGCAGGGGAGTGGCTCGACAGCTCTTCCGTTCGGGCTGAGAACCATCGATCCTGGTTGTATGTGCGGACGTTACACACTCACGGTCACGGGTCAGGACCTCGCTCGGGAGTACGCTACAAGCCCCGGCGAGCTGGCCGGCTGGCAGCCGGCGTTCAGTATCGCGCCCTCGAATCAGGTACCTGTTGTGCGCGAGTACGTCGATGACAACGGCGAGCTACACCGTCAG
>JBQDEV010000035.1:0-4570 GCA_052084925.1 Micrococcaceae bacterium | reverse complement strand
GGGGCAGAGCTGCCCGAGCGGACAGCAGTAGGTACGGTAGACATGCGAATCTCCTCTGGATGGATTTGCGTTGACCCGCAGGCGGACACCTGCCGGTTGTAGGGCTCCTGGGCGCTGGTATCGCCTAGGAGCCCTAAGTCATTTGAGGGGGGCTCATCGGGGGAGCATCCCGCGCATACGCCGGTGCACGTCACTGAGCCGCGGGCCGCTACATGCATCGCATGTGGCCATGAGCAATTGAGTACCCGGCGTGGCGAGTGGGCAGCGCCGCTACGGTCACCGGCCATGTCGTACCGCCAGTTCCAATACCAGTGCCAGACCTGCGGCGTTGTCGCCCCGCGTGATGGGAAGAAGGCGCAGCAGCATCGAGATGAGCACCGCAGCCGAGCACACGACGGGATGGTCCCGAAGGACAGGATCGTTGAGCTCAACCCCCCGCCATTCGTGTTCCGGCTGATCGAAGCCGTCTTCCGGCTCGTCGGCGCGCTGCTCGCGATGCTCTTCGAACTGCTGAAACTGGTGCCGCCTGTCGCCCGCTTCGCCGAGGGGCCGTCAGGCAAGAAGGCTGCCGCCGTGCTTCGTGATTTCCGGCGCGTACTGGCCACCGCGATGGTCTGTGTGCTCGTCCTGTGGTTCACGGTCACGCTTTTGATCGTCATCTGGAAGGCGATCTCTTCGTGACGGACGCGACCGTCAGTCACTGACAGATCCGATGGCAAGTGCGCTGCGTGCCCGTGTAGGTACGCCACGTACTCGGGCTTGGACGCAAGCCATTCGGGCGTTACGGTCACGAAGAGAGGCCTACCCGGGGAAGTTGCTACCTCAAAGGGAAGGCCTCCGCCCCCTAGGAAGGAGGGAGCATGCAGAAGAGGAAATTCGAAGCTCTCGCAGACGAGATTCGAGCCATGATCACAAGCGGTGAACTTAAGGCCGGGGAAGGCATTCCTGGCGTTGAGGCACTCCGCAAGCGCGGCCACTCGAAGGCCGCGATCCAGCAGGCCATCCGCCTCCTCAGGCAAGAAGGCCTCATCGAGGGTGGTCAGGGAAAGCAGTACGTCGTACGCGCTAAGCGGCCGATAATCGGTCGCTCGGCGTCGTACGTCACCGCTGACTGTGACGGGAGCCGACGGTCGTGGCGCCAGGAGATGGCAGACATCGGCATGACGGGAACCCAGGAACTCGGCCGCGTCGGCGAGGTTACCGCGCCGCAGGCTGTGGCCGATCTGCTCGACCTGGACGAGGGTGACCCCGTCATCGTGCGTCCACGCGTCATGCTCGCGGATGGCGACCGTGTTCAACTCGCCGATTCGTACTACCCGCTGGACCTCGCCAGCGGTACGGATCTGGCACGACAGGCCCCAGTGAAGGGCGGTGCGGCAGGAGCATTCGAGCGAGCAGGTCTCACGCTGCACGAGTGCCAAGAGGACCTTGACTTCCCTCTCCCTGACGCCGACGTAGTGGCGCGACTCGGTGTCGACGATGACGTGCGCGTTCTTCGACTGACGCGCACGCTGTACGCCACGTCGGGCCGCCCGGTTGCTGTCGACGTGATGACGCTGCGACCCGAGCGGCACCGACTCACGTACCGCTTGCCAGCTGCGAGCTGACACAGAGCACCTCCTATGGGGCAGAGACCGTTGCGTCTCTGCCCCATAGGTGTATCAGGGAAAGGTTCACTTTCTCAAGAAGGTTCGTCTTCTTCGGGGAACAGTTGACTTTCCTGAGAAAGTCATTCAGTGTGTAGCCATGACCTACCGAGCCCCGCCGGGTTACATCACGGCTGCCGAGGCTGCGGAGCGGCTCTGTGTGAGCCGGGCGACCATCTACGCCTGGATCTCGCGGGGTTACATCGCAGCAGCAAGGCATGGGCGGCAGCGTCTGCCAGGCCAGAGAGGACGGGGCGGATCAATCCGAATCCCCGAATCCGAGGTCGAGCGGATGCTCGCTACCCCCTGAAACGCAAAGCGGCCCCGGCCGTAGGAGTTCGCACCTCCTGGCCAGGGCCTGATCCACCCGAACCGCTAAGAACAGGAAGATCACTATGCAGCCTATCGCTGTGCTTGACCGGCCCACCAGCGGGCCACTGTTCACCGCCCACAATGGCGACTCCGACCCCGACATGGACGAAGCACTCCGACGAGCCCGCGCCGAGGTTGCCGAGCACCTGACAGTCGTCAACCCCGGCAACCTCATGACCGACAGCGCGCGCTACCTCACCGCTGTAACCGTCACCGGAAGCGTGGCCCGCGTCCAGCCCCTGCTCCGCGAGCTCCCGCTGGTCGAGCAGCTCCCCGCCGGCACCACCCGCGCCGACTACGCCCAGCACATCGCGATGAGCGGCGGCGACCTCCCGCCCTCACCGATCCACATCCCCCGCATCCCCCCGCAGCCCCAGCGCCCCAACAACACCGTGGCGGTGGCGGCGTGAGCGCAGCAGACCAGGGCCTGGCCGCGAAAGCCCTCGCCGAGGAAACGCGCCGCAATATGGAGTCCGCCAAGGAAGCAGCCGAAGCCGCTGAAGCCGCGCGCAGGCAGCGCGAGGGCTCCTAACCAAACCCCTTAGACCGCCGTGCGGCGTCGAGATGGTCACTCCTTCCCGGCCTGCTCCGCCCCACGGCCCCGGGGTGTCCCGGACCACCCCCGATCCGGGACACCCCACCCCAAACCACACCACCCGCCAGGCGGCTACCCCCGCCTGCCCTCACACCCCGAAACGGACAGACCCATGGGCCTTTTCGACGGCTGGAACCTCCACGCCCGCACCGACGACGACCAGCAGAACCCCGCCGACTACCGCCCAGACGCCGGCCGACACCTAACCGACGACCAGTACGACCGCTGGCTCAACGGCAAGTAACCCCGCCCCGCCACCAACCACCCCGCCTCGCAAGGAGCAGACATGAAGGCCACCTCACAGATCGCCCTCATCGCCACCCCCGCAGCCATCGCCCTCGCCGCAACCCTCCTCATCCCCACCCCAGCCGCAGCCGCGGCCGACTCCCTCGCACCGAGCACCGGCCCCTGCCCCGGCGCCCTCGTCGGCACCTACGACGTGGGAGACACCGCCCGCATGGAGATCTGGTACTCCCCGCAGGCAGGCGGCACCAACTGCCTCAAGACCGTCAGCAGCACAAGCAGCAAGTCGCAGAAGCGGTTCCTCCGCGTGTGGGGCGCCGCAGTCGGAAGCGACCAGCCCGCCAACAGCGACGAGGGCTTCTACAGCCACTACGCCGGCCCCGTCACCATCACCGGCACCGCCGGAAAGTGCATCAGCGTCACCTCGAAGGCCAGCCCGACCACACGCGTCGCCGGAGCTGTCAGCCGCACCCTCACCGCCGAACACTGCGGCTGACTGGCCAGCCATCCCCGGACCCGCCGCGACGGCGCCGGATCGAATCCGGCCCGGGGAACTCCGCACCACTCCAACTCAGCGACAGGAGACCCACATGAGCAGCACCTTCCAGATCGCCCTGGTCGACGGCACTTCTTACACCAGCGGCGAACGGCACGACCCCACGTTCGGCCAGTTCCCCCAGGCCCGGCTGGAGAGCTACGCACACGAAGGGGACTGGCTATGCCTCCAGTACGGCGGCGGCTGCGAGCTGGAGATCCCCGAGCGCCGCGTAGCGCACATCGTGACCTACCCCTCGCCGGACGCGCAGTAGCCCAGCGCATCGGCACCAGCAGGTGCACTGCCTCGGCCACACGGCCGCACCCACCCAACTCACAGACAGGAACCCGCAATGAACGACGCGGCAGAGCAGTCGACGCATCACTACGTCCTGACCGTACAGAAGCCTCTCCCCCAGGGGTTCGCCGTCCACACCGTCCATGGCACCTGCATCCCGGCGTCGGGGGCCACCAGGAAGGACGTATACGAGCAGGTCCGCGCCGAGTTTGACCGGGCCAATCCGGAGCTGACGGGGGGAAACGTCCTGTTCTGGTCACTCGAACCCAACCAGCTCTGACCCCGCCATCTCCGGACCCGCTGCGAGAAGCCGGATCGAATCCGGCCCGAGGCACTCCACGCCATCCCAACTCACAGACAGGAAAACCGAATGAGTTTCTACGACCACAAGCTCGACCAATTCCAGGCAGCCCTCCAGGCCGGCAACGCCGAAAGGGCCGCCGACCACCTGCAGCACGCCGCCTCAGAGGGGCCCGGCTCCATTGAGCAGAATCTCGCCGACCTCGCCGCCCTCGCCGAGAAGCGCGCGCAGGGCAAGTCATGACCACCGCCACGCCCATCGCTGACGTCATGAGCGAGGTCGCAGACCTCACCACCCTGCTCATCGACCGTCACGCCAAGCAGCTCGCCACGCTCACCGACAGCGCCCCGGCCACCGACCTCGAAACGCTGACCCAACAGGTCCAGATCGCCGAAGACCACACCTGCCGCGCCGAGTTCAGCGCGGCCCGGATTCACCTCACACACCTGCCTGAGATCGCCACCCACTACCGGCCGGCAGCCCTGCGAGACGTGGACCGCCAGCTCACAGCAGCCATCGCCATCAGCCCCGCCTCCACCTGACCCGTGCAGCAGCCCAGTGCATCGGCCCGACCGGTGCAC
>JBQDEV010000034.1:0-5454 GCA_052084925.1 Micrococcaceae bacterium | reverse complement strand
AGTCGCCGGGTTGGGTAGCTTCGTCCCGTGCAGGTGACAGAGCGGCCCCGACTCGGGTGGAGTCGGGGCCGCTTGCACTTCAGCGCCTCTCAGGCGATGTCCACCTCGATCGGCTCGCTGTCGCAGTCGACCGCGGCCTTCTCGATGGCTGCCTTCTCATCCTTGTCGACCGTCAGCTCCCACCTGGTCTTGGTAGCCACCCAGTCGGCCAGGTACGTGCAGTGCGCGGACGCGGCTGGGGGCATCCACTCCGCAGGGTCCTTGTCGCCCTTTGAACGGTTGGTCTTCGCAGTGACCGCCACCAGCGAGCGGTCAGCGTCGAGGTCGTTGGCGAACTGCTCGCGGCGTTCGTCGTCCCACTTGTGGGCGCCAGAGTCCCAGGCTTCAGCCAAGGGAATCAAGTGATCAATGTCCATCTTCGAGGCGTCCTTGACTGTGACCTCGTCGTAGTAGGACAACCACTCGCCACCCTCCAAGGCGCACTTTTCGCCCTGCTTCGGGGCCTTGACCGCCTCCGCGATCAGCACTTCCTTGCGTGTGTCGCAACCGTCTGAATCCTCGTCAACCCAGTGCTTGAAGCGCGCCCGGTCGTAACCGTCGCGCTGCTCCTCGGCGACCTCTAGGGCCTCGATCATGTCCAGCAGTGGGGTGCCGCCAGCTGAACGGGTGGGCGCTGGCTCGCTGTTGGCGGGCTTGGGGTCGGCTTGGGCGTCGAGCTGGTCACAGCCAGCAAGACCAACAGTGAGGGCAGCGGCAGCGAGCACGGCCGCAGCGCGGCGTACGGACATGGGCACGAGAAAGGCCTTTCCGAGGCAGAGATGATTCGCCGTCATGGTGCCCCACGCAGGGCGTAATTCACCCCTCAGATGGTGACTGCACATGAGCGAAAGGCTGTGGCCCCCGCCTGTTGGCAGGGGCCACTTGGTCACAGTCAGCTCCATATGCCCGGTCGAGCTTCTCGCCCCTTCCTACTGGCGCCGGCTGCTGTCCTCAAACTCTCCAGTCGGTTGTACAGCCAGTCGAGTCCGTCGTCTGTCTCGGTGTCTGCTGTCATCCGCTCATGGCGCCCAGCGTTCACCTGAGCGCGTGTCGCACCCTCCGGGGGCTCGATGTCCGCATCGACCCCTGCGGGCATCTCCAGCGCGCGCACAGCCGCGCCCTGGCGATGCGTCAGCGCGGCGTACTGGTTGAGGAGTTCGTTCACGTGGTGCTGCGACTCGCGGACTCGCTCCATCTGCCGGCGGATCTCGTCGCGGGACGGGATCGGCTCAGTCATCGCTGCGGCTCCTCGCCGGGCGTCCGCCCCCGGCCAGGGAGGGACCCCACCGATCCCCGCCCGTCGTGACAGCAGCAGTACCCGTCATCCCGGACGCCATAGCCCTGCCCAGACTCAACGTCGCAGCTGAAACAGCAGCCACCGCGATGACGCAGCGACATGCAGTACCAGCGGTGCCAGCCCGTCTGGGGGCCCAACTGTGATCCGAAACGGCGGAACCAACGCAGCTGACTGGCCGGGCCCCAACGCTCCACGACGTCGGGCACCCTGCCGTCGATCGGCGGGTTTCGCGGTGTGTACGAGGGGTCTTCGAGCGGCGGACGCGCATCGAGAGGTGTGGCCATGGTGTCCTCCTGGGGGTTGGTGGGGCCCGGCTGCACGCCGGGCCCCACAGCGGAAATGGGCTACGTGTCGGCGTGCTCGCGGTCAGCGAGCCAGCGCCCGAGCGCTTCATGGACGAGCCGGGCGGTCTCCGGGCCCATCCGCTCTGCGCAGCACTCGCTGTACACAATCAGCCCGTCAGCATCCACTTCTGCCTCGTAGTAGGACCTCGGGTCATCTGAGTCAAAAATGGTCATGGGCAGGTAGGTGCCCTCTGAGGTCTGCTCGGTCATCGCTGCCGCTCCTCAGTGATGGCGTCGACGAGCGCAAGAACCGCCTGAGCCACGCCGGCGGTCGCAATGGCCTGCGCGCGGCTCGCGTTGACCATCGCCACGTCCAGCGTGGTGGGCTTCCTGAGGATCGTGTCGGCGAGGGTGTCGCGGGTGGCGATGATGCTCGCCTCAGCATCAGATCGGTGAGTCACGGTGTCCTCCTGGGGGTGAGTGCGCGGACGGTGGCGCACGGCCACTCGATGTCGCCGTGGTTGGCGCAGACCTCGCAGTAGCCCGCCTCAGCGTCGTAGACGTGTAGCGCCGTCACGGCGGCGAGCTGCTGCTCCAGGGCGACGGCGATGTCGCGGGCGCGGTCCCGCTCACTCCGCGCCTCGTCGCGTTCGGCGACAAGGGTCTCGATCGACAGGTGCACCCACGGCCAGTCGTCGCCGTGCACGCCCGCCATGCCTGCAACTTCGAGCGCGTCGCGCGCGGCGTCGAGGATGATGGCCCGGTCGGACGCTCCCGACCGTGCCTCGGCCAGCCGCGTCCGAACTTTCGCCAGCTCGGCGTGTTCGGTGCCGCAGTCGTCGCAGAACACGCCGATCTGCGACGGGTAGTACGGCCTGTCGTGGTCGGTCGGGTCGTCCGGGGGTACGTGGTGCTCGGCGAGTTGGGCACGGGTGAAAGTTCGGGTGGGCATCAGAGGCTCCTCAGGGTGGGTTGGGTCCAGGTGAGTCGGAGTGCGGTCTGTCCGGGGCCGGGTGCGGGCCGCTCGGGCTCCGCGTGCCGCAGCGCGGGCGGCTGCTTGTCGGGTGGCGGCTTGCGGGGTCGACGCGGCCGGCGGCGGGCGGTCATGCGGCAACGCCGTTGTCCGTGCCGGGCGTGGCCGCGGCGGCGAGCAGCCGGTCGTAGAGCGTGGCGAACACGCCGTCGCGGCCGATGAAGTAGCGACACTCGTCGGGCTGGTCGCGGACGGACTGCGCGACGCGGGCGTCGGAGATCGGTTCCAGCCAGCCCTCGCCGTGCTGGTCGCAGTACCGAGAGTCGTCTTCGCTGCCGGGGGCGAGGCGGCAGTGGTCCTGCGCGTCGACCTGGGGGCAGGGGCCGCAGGTCGCTTCGCAGCACTCTTCGCCCGGCTCGCAGTCGGAGCAGCGGAGGCCGGGGCAGCCAGGCTCGGGCGTGGCATAGGCGCGCGTGTCCGGCCTGCGGTCGGGTACGGCGGGGGCCGGGTTCGCGAGCGCGAGGAGTACGGCGCCGTGGCAGTGGTCGGGCTGGCCGGGCTCGGGGAGCGGGCACCAGCACATGAGGTCCCGGCCGTGAAGCTCGGCGCGGATCTCATCGTCCGACGGGTACGCGACGACGTGGTCACGGATGTGGGCGAGGCCGCCGCGCACGGCGAGCAGGTTGGCGAGCAGCAGGCTGGCCCCGTGCCGGGTGTGCACGGCCGCACGGTAGGGGTTGCCCCATCGGCCGCCGCGTCCGACGTAGACCGGGGTGCGGCCCTGCGGGTCGAGGGGGGCGCGCCAGCCGGCCTGTCGGCTGCGCTGGATGCGGCGCGGGGTGTGGGTGGTAGTCACGGTTCCTCCGTGGTGGGTGTGGTGTGCTGGTTTGACTTCCTCCCGGCCCTAAAGGACCGGGATTCCCATCTGCTCCCACACCGGTTTGTGCTCGGGTGCGGGTAGCTCTGGGCGGGTTCCTGTTTCGCGGCGCTGTGCCGGGACGGGTCCCGGTCTTACCTGCGCTCCACAGGCTGATACCGCCAGTCCGGCGGCCTTGGCGACGTTGACCGCCGCGTTGATGTCTCGGTCGAGGACGGCCCCGCACGCCCTGCACGTCCAGGCGCGCACGTGGAGGGGCTTGGGGCCGTCCTTGACGCCGCATGCGGAGCACACCTGCGAGGTCGGCTCGAACCGGCCGATCCTCACGAGGGTGCGGCCGTAGCGTGCGGCCTTGTACTCCAGCATCGTCACGAACGCCGACCATCCGGCGTCGTGCACGGACTTGGCCATGCGCGTACGCGCGAGTCCTTTCACCGCCAGGTCTTCCACTGCGATCGCTTGGTTTTCGCGGATCAGCCTTGTGGAGAGCTGGTGGTGGAACTCGCGGCGCGCGTCCGCCACCCGCGCGTGTGCGCGGGCGACCTTGATGCGGGCCTTGCCCCGATTCTTGCTGCCCTTCTCTTTGCGGGAGAGGCGGCGCTGCTCCCGCTTGAGTTTCTTCTCTGCGCGGCGCAGGAACCGCGGGCTGTCGATTTTCGTGCCGTCGGAGAGGATCGCGAAGTGCGACAGGCCAAGGTCGATGCCGACCTGACCTGCTGTTTCGGGGAGCGGGGTCTCGTCGCCGGTGTCGACGACGAAGCTCGCGAAGTACCGGCCGGCCGCGTCCTTGATGACGGTCACGGACGACGGCGCCGAGGGCAGGGTGCGGGACCACTTCACCCGCACCTCGCCTACCTTGGGAAGGCGCAGCTTCCCGCCCGGGGTGATCCGCCAGGCGTCCGACTTGGTGTAGCGGGCGGTCTGCCGGTTGTCCTTGCGGGACTTGAACCGCGGCTCGCCTACCTTGGCGCCCTTGCGCTTCCCCGACAGGGAGTCGAAGAAGTTCCGGTACGCGGCGTCGAGGTCGCGGAGTGCCTGCTGCATGACACCGACCGGGGCGTTGGACAGCCACTCGCGTTCGGGCGTGCGCTTCGCCTGCGTGATGAGCGTCTTCGACAGGTCGCCGGATTTGGGGAACGGCAGCTTCGCCGCGTGTGCGTCCTTCCGGATGCGGAGTGCGTCGTTGTACACCACTCGCGCGCACCCGAAGGTCCGGGCGAGCGCTGCGCGCTGTCCCGGGCTCGGGTAGAGGCGGTAGTTGTACCGAAGCTGCATGAGACCAGGGTAGCACCATCATGGGACCAGTGCCAGAATGGTCCCATGACGAAACACGTGAACCTCCGCCTCCCCGACGACGTGCACGAGCAGGCCGTTTCCGCTGCTGCTGACGACGACCGCTCCCTGAACTCCTGGCTGATCTCCGTGGTGCGGCGCGCCGCCGCAGCGGGTGACACGCCGGATCGCCCTGACGGCGATCCGGCTACCCCTGCCCCGCTACGCGGGAGCGGACATTCACCCCGGCCCTGAAGGACCGGGCACCCTGCCCGGAAGCAAGGTGGTGGCCACCGCCCGGATAGGCCCCGGGCGGTGGTGTTGCGTACGGATCACGGGGTGTGAGTGGCGGCGAGACAAGCCGCCAAGACCACGACGGTCGGCGTATCGCTCGGCAAGTCGACGACCGCGCCGTTCGGGCAGTCGAGACCGGAGTCGTCGCACTCGTTGGCCACGGCCCACACAGCACCGGACGGGTGCCGCAGGATGCTGAGCGGCGCCTCGGAGTCGCCTGTCCAGCCTGCTGTTTCGAGAGCCTCGACGACGTCGAGACGGCCGTGCCAGTCGCCAGGCTCAGGCAAGCTGACGGTCAGGTGGAGGTCGGTCATGGGGTTCCTCTCAGGGGATTGAGTACGGGGCTCAGTCGACGATCACGCTGGGGTAGCAAGCGGCGTGATCCCACACGAGCCCGTCGTCGCCCTGGAACGGGTAG
>JBQDEV010000033.1:0-6039 GCA_052084925.1 Micrococcaceae bacterium | reverse complement strand
CACCAAAGGGGATCGTGCCACCAGGCTCCGCGGTGGCATCGTAACGGGGGACCTGGCGAAGGTCGCATGACTGGGCTGAGTACCAGCCCGCCTTTGCCCGCAACATAGACAGAGAGGTCACGTCTGGCCTCCAAAAATGACCTCTCCGTCTATGTTGCGCACTCCTCGGGCGCGTCCACCCTGTCGGCAATCCGGAGTTCCAACATCCAGGGCCTCGGCATGGTGGGCCTCGGCATTCCCGGGTCCCGGGTCCCGGGTCCCGGGTTCCAGCATTCCGAGGTTCCGGCCACATTGTGACCCAGGGCACATATAATGTTTGTTCATGAACACTCGTGCGCCGCGGACGTCCTGGAGACGCACCCTCACCGCCACCCTGCTCACCCCGGCGCTCGCACTGGGCGTGACCGTTTCCGCAGGCACCGCGGTTGCCGGGGAGGCGCAGTCGCAGGCTGACAATGCCACTGGTGCAGCTAACGCAGCCAGCACAGCCAGCACCGCGTCCATCCCCACCGTCGCCGACCCGGGCGCGTTCTTCGCCGTCCCGTCCTCCGACGAGATCGCCGACATCGCCCCGGGCACCCCACTCAAGCAACGTAGCGTCATCGCCAAGGTCGCCGGGCTGGAGACCCCCGCCGCCATGACGCAGATCCAGTACCGCACCACCACGGTCAACGGTGCGCCGACGGCCGCGGTCACCAGTGTGTTGCACCCGCCGCAGGGGGTTCCGCGCACCGGCGACACGGTGATGTACGCCAGTTTCTACGACTCGATGAACCCGTCGGACGGCCCCTCCCGCATGCTGGCCCGCGGTGCCCAGACCGAGCTGCTGGACTTCGCCGAGGCCGCGTTCGTCACTCCCCTGCTCGCCGAGGGCCACAGTGTGATCATGCCGGATATCCAGGGCGAACGGGGCATCTTCGCCGCGGGCAAGGAGTACGCGTACATCATCCTGGACGGGATCCGGGCGTCCCGCGCGACCCCGAAGGCACGCATCGCCGCCGACTCGAAGACTGCGCTTACCGGCTACTCCGGCGGGTCGATCGGCGCGGCGTGGTCGGCGGTGATGGCCGAGGACTACGCGCCGGACGTGGCGTCCGACATCGTGGGTGTGGCACAGGGTGGCGTGATGCCGCGAACCGAGCACAACCTGTACTACGCCGGCGAGGGCTCGAAATGGTCCGGCGTGGTGGGCATGGCGCTGGCCGGGCTGGCGAACGCCTACGACGATGACCTGACCCCGTACCTCACCGACTACGGTCAGCGGGTGGTCAGCGAGATGCAGGGTGTGCACATCTCCGATGCGCAGGATCGCTACGCCCACCTGCGGTGGGAGGAGCTGTTCCGTGCCGAGTACCCGACGCCGGACGACGTGCCGCCGGTGCGTAGGGTGTTGGACGACACGAACCTCGGCCTGGTGGATTCTCCGTCGTACCCGCAGTACATCGCGCAGGCTGGCGGTGGTGCGGAGCAGCAGGGCACGCCGGTTCATCCGACGTTGGGTGACGGCGACGGGGTGATGTTGCTGGGCGACTCGCGGGCACTGGCGCGGCAGTACTGCGAAGCGGGCACGCGGGTGACGTACGAGGAATACGGACCGATCGGTCACACCTACGCCGGGGCGTTGTGGGCGGCGAAGATGCTGCCGTGGGTCAATGCGCGGTTTGACGGGGGTCCGTCGCCGTCGTCGTGCGGATCGGTGCCGGCAGGGAATTCGCTGACCGCGCCGGTGAGATAGGACGCTGCGGCTGAAGGTACCGAGTCACAACCGGTGCCGGCCGGTGCGTGAGGATCTCGTAGGACGCTGCGCTGGCGCCGGTGTCGTCCGCCGGGTCGCCGACGGGTACTCGGAGAGGAAGTGGCGACCGGTCCGGTACGCGCTACCCGAGCCACTTCCGCTGTCTGTGCTATCTGGGCTGCGTGCGCTGCCTGTACTGCCCTCGGGCCCCTGCTCCGGGTGACCGGCGGTACCAGCGGCAGTCCGCCAACGATGAACCGCGTCCTCAAGATCGCCGTACCGGGAGTGCTGCACCGCCGTGTTGAGGGCGATGAGCAGCTGAGCGCGGCACTGGGGGATCTGCGAGCCCGGCAGTTTCGTGATCCACGGGAAGACCTGCTGTGCGGCGTCTCCGAAGGTGTCCGTGGTGTCCCGGGCCGAGAGCAGGCGCAGCGTCATCTCCAGGCCGGTCGTCTCAGGTTCGCGCACGGGGTCGCGGTGGGACGCCACGGCCGGACGGGGAGTGTGCGGCGGGCTGTCCCCCACCGCCGGGTGGACGATCGCCACCTCCACATGAGCATGGCCGATCGGTGATCCCCGCAGGTCCAGGTAGTGCAGTACCGCCTCGGCCGCATTGTCCAGCGACTCGACGTGAATCACATGACCACCGTTGGCACCGCGACCGCCGGAACCACCGGAAGAAAGCTCGAGGTCCCACCCGACCGGGAGTCGGCGAGCTCGGGCCTCGACCCGGTAGGTCAGTGTGCTCACCTGGCTCCCATCCGCACGTCGGCACCCGGGCCGTGACGTCCGCGCAGCCGCCTGAAATAAGACTCTTCAGCAAAACAATCGAAGTCCCACGCTAACAGCCTGCGAGCGCGAACGTCACCCACCGACAGCGCCTGAGACCGGATTTCATCACATTGGAGGACCGGATGAGTGGGATGACGTGAGCGCCAGTCCGCCTCTCGGAGGAGCACCCGTCCCACCGCGAGGTGCCATCTGGTCAGCTGGCTCCCCGGCACGGTCGACGGCATGGGTGTCGCGCTGGTGCGCCTTCGCGCCCGACGACTGGGGTCGTAGTTCCCGCCGTCCGGTCTTCGCCCGGTTCGGGAACGGCGCCCGCAGCACCCGCGCGAGCCAGCCGGCCACGGTGGAGCTGTACCACCGGATCCCCCGCTCGAACGGGCTCCAGGTGAGGACCGCAGTGACGATGACCGAGACGACGATGCAGGCCAGGATTGCAACGGGTTCATTGGTGGCGCCCGCGAACTCGTTGAGCGGTTCGTCCAACCCCTTCACGATCAGCCCGTGCAGCAGGTAGATCGCGAGGCTGCGTTGCCCGACCACGATGAGGAAATCCGGTAGGTGCTGCGACCAGGCCAGGAGCACGATGGTCGTCAGTAGCGCGCTGGCGAGGAGGCCTGCCCGCACCGCTGCACCGTAGGGGACGGAAGCGTCGAAGAACTCGAAGCCCTGTGCTCCGTAGAACCACCGGTGGTGGACCTCGTAGGCGCAGAACGCCACGATCGGTAGGACGGACAGGATGCTCAGTCCCACCTTCTGTGGTATCCCCAGGCCGCCGGCCCAGCGCACCAGCCGCATGCCGTAGAGCTTGCCGATCACGAAGAACGGGAAGAACGTCATCGCCCGACCGATGGTCAGCGCGTAGTCGATGTGGGACAGCACGCCGCCGAAGATTCCGATGGTGATCGACGCCGCCAGCATGGTCTTGGGGAAGCGCTCGACTAGTGGCAGCAGCAGGAACCACCACACCATGGCCAGCAGGAACCAGGTGATCCAGTAGGGCTCGGTGAGGTCGGTGTCCGGCTCGGTGTCGACCCAGGCCACCCAGTAGCGGTAGATCGGTTGCGCGGTCACCACCAGTACGACGAACACCAGGATCCGGTCCAGGAGCTTGGTCGATTTCGCCGTGATGCCGGCGAGCAGGATGAACGCCGGCATGTGGAAGGAGTAGATGGCGGTGAGCAGGACACTGCTGGAGTCCAGTACCCAGCCCGACATCTGTTCCAGGAAGTGACCGAGGACCACCAGGAGGATGAGTAGTCCCTTGGCCTTGTCCAGTCTGTAGTCGCGTGTGTGCATCGCGGGCGACCGTACCGGGGTCCGTGGGGCCGGACCTCCGTTCGCCAGGGCTCCCAGGAACCTCGATAGCCGTGGCCAGCGGCCGTGAAGCTTGCGGGAATCGCGCGGGCATCCTGTGGGGCAGGACGCTGCTCTCCCCGACCGGGTCAGGACGGATTGCGACTACATCCACACTCCCGTCGCCGAGGCCTTCGATGCGATGGTGCACGTCCCCGACCTCGGCCGCCGCCCCGGGCATGGGCTCTGAGACAGGCGAGCCCGTCTCGGGTGGAACGACGGCCTACGAATGCCGTGTTGCTGACGAGGCAGGCGACCTTCTCGCCGGGAGACAGTTGGTGTTCAGTATCGCGGGGTTCGGGCCCCTGCGCCCCATGCTCAACACCGACGATCTATGGTGCACTCATCGCTACGCGATACGTTTGCTTCGATCGATGGATGAGGACTTCGCACAGATCATTGCTGGGCAAGCCGCCCTCCCGGCCATCATCAAGGCCAAGCCTTAGCTGACGGGGCACTGACGAAGTGGCAACCGCCTGCACCTACTTGCGGGCAGCGATCGGCCAGGCGGCAGCTCCGGCACTCCAGAGTGTCAAGACACCCCGTGCTGCCCAGGACCATGATCGAGCAGAGCGATGAGACAAAAGGCCGCCTGATCACCCCACCTGACCGTCCACAATCGCATCCCACAGGTGGTCGGCCGGGTCCGCGGTACCGACGAAGTGTCCGCCAAGTTCCAGGACGAGGACGCCAACCAGGTGGGCCAACCGGGCGAGCACCATGGCCAGCTGCTCCGGGGAGACCTCGAAGTCCGCCGCCGGGCCGGCGAGCTGCTGGGTCAGCTGCTCGTTGATCTGGCCTCCCACTGCTACTCCACTGATCCCGTGCTCATCGCCCTTGTCCTCCCCCGGCAGGCAGCCGATGAACACCGACGCGACCCGTGCCGCGGCGGCGATCGTCTCCTGCGGCGCCTGGTATCCCGGGACCGGCGTGCCGTAGATCAGCTGGAACTCGTGACGGTTCCCCAGCGCCCAGCGGCGTAGTTCATTCGCCGCCTCCCGCCAACGTTCACCCTGGTCAGCCTCCTGTCCACGCTCCGGACTCTCCCCCACGTCCCCCTCCGCCTCCAGGTGCTCGGCGAGCCCGGTGTAGGCGTCGAGGATCAGCTGGGTGAGCAGGGCGTCCCGTGACTCGAAGTGCCGGTAGACGGCGGAGGGGACGATGCCGGCACGCCGGGCGACATCGCGCAAGGACAGGGAGGACGCTCCCTCCTCGCGCACTGCGTTGCGCGCGGCGTCGAGGAGCTTGCGGCGGGTGTCGGCCTTGGCTTCGGATCGGGAGGGCATGCCGCCATTCTAGCGTCAGTGAACATCGTTCGCCGAAACTGCTAGAGTCAGTTTCAGAGAACATCGTTCTCTCAAAACGGAAGGAATGATCATGTCTATCCACACCTCTGACACCAGCCGCACTCACGCACGGTCTCGACTGATCGCCGGGATCATCGCCGGCGTCGGATTCGCCGCGTTCCCCCTCCTACGGCCCTGGGGCGACAAGTCCGGAGACCCCACGGCAGTGGCCGACGCTTTCGCCAGTCCACTCTGGGTCATCGCCCACCTCTGCGGCATGGTCGCCTGGTGCGCCCTGGTCGTGGCCGCGTGGACTCACCCCGCGCGTTGTCCGAACCCCCCACAGCCTCAACAATCTCCACATCGAAGCTCACGAGCAACAGGCCTCCTCGCCCTCGGCACCGCAGCACTGCTCCCCTTCTTCGGTGCGGAGACCTTCGCGCTGCACGTCATCGGCTCCACCGCCCTGGACCAGACCGACCTGTCGTTGCTCGACCTCGAGTCCGGGATCCGCAACGAGCCGACCGCGATGACACTCTTCGGTGTCGGCCTCCTCGCCGTCGCCATCGGGGCCGCGCTACTCGCCCGGGATACCTGGCGGCACGGGACGCCTCGGTGGGAAGGCATCACGATGGCGGTACTCGTCGCCCTGTACCTCCCCCAGTTCTTCGCGCCGGACGCTCTGCGCATCACCCACGGCGTCCTGTTCGGCACCGCCTGTGTGCTGTGGGCGGTGACGTGGTCGCGGGCCGCGGGACGGACCGACGACAACTGATCCTCATCAGGTCCCGGCATCCCCACCCCTAGCCAGCCGGCCCAGCCCAGCGGTACCATCAGCACACCGAGTCAGCGCACTTCATGGCTGACGTGAAGCCC
>JBQDEV010000032.1:0-6450 GCA_052084925.1 Micrococcaceae bacterium | reverse complement strand
CGGACTGCTACCTCGCCGGAGTCTCCACGCGGCGGATGGACAAGCTCGTCAAGACCCTCGGGATCAACGCCTTGTCGAAGTCCCAGGTCTCGAGGATGGCGACTGATCTCGATGAGCAGGTCGAAGCTTTCCGCCACCGCCCCTTGGACGAGGCCGGCCCGTTCACGTTCGTCGCCGCTGACGCGCTGACGATGAAGGTCCGCGAGAACGGACGCGTGGTCAACGCCGTCGCACTGCTGGCCACCGGCGTCAACGGTGACGGCCACCGCGAGGTCCTCGGCCTGCGGGTGGCCACCAGCGAGACCGGGGCGGCGTGGAACGAGTTCTTAGCCGACCTCGTCGCCCGCGGGCTGGCCGGGGTCCGCCTCGTCACCAGTGATGCCCACGCGGGTCTGAAGGACGCGATCGCTGCGAACCTGCCCGGCGCGGTCTGGCAGCGCTGCCGGACCCACTACGCGGCGAACCTGATGGGCATCACCCCGAAGTCCATGTGGCCGGCTGTGAAGGCGATGCTGCACAGCGTGTACGACCAGCCCGACGCCGCGGCTGTGGATGCCCAGTTCGACCGGCTCCTGGACTACGTGGTCGAGAAGCTGCCGCAGGTCGCCGAGCACCTCGATGCGGCCCGGGTGGACATCCTGGCCTTCACCACGTTCCCGAAGGACGTCTGGGCCCAGATCTGGTCGAACAACCCAGCTGAACGGCTCAACCGTGAGATCCGTCGCCGCACCGACGCCGTGGGGATCTTCCCCAACCGAGCTGCGATCGTGCGGCTGGTCGGAGCGGTCCTGGCTGAGCAGACCGATGAGTGGGCCGAAGGCCGTCGGTACCTCGGACTCGAGGTCCTGGCCCGCTGCCGACTCACGTCCGTCGAGACCACCGGAGGCGAGGTGAGCACCGACCCCGACATCCCATTCGAACTCAGCGCCTGAGACCCCTCAACGAGGGATCCAACCGCTACACCACTCCAAGGGACTTGACCAACCCGGGGCGATTCACATCGTCCCGACCCGGTGTCAGGTCCACAATGACTGCGTCTTCCCCAACATGATCGACTCTTCCGGCCTGCAATTCATCGCGGCCGATCTATGCGCGTTGTGGGATGGCGATTTTGCCCCCTCCTGAACAGTGTTCAATAATGGACGTATGGATAGCTATGTGTCACTCGCGGAGCGTGTGCTCTCCGGCACCCCAGCCAGTGCCTCCGACGCCCGTGCGATTCTGCGTTCACCGAATGAGGATCTACCCGACCTCGTCGCGGCCGCAGCCCGGCTGCGCCGCGAGCACTTCGGCAATCTCGTCAAGGTCAATTACCTCGTCAACCTCAAGTCCGGTCTGTGCCCGGAGGACTGCAGCTACTGTTCGCAGCGTCTGGGCTCCGATGCGGAGATACTGAAGTACTCGTGGCTGCCGAAGGAAGAGGCCAAGCGTCAGGCAGAATTCGGCCTAGCCGGAGGTGCCTCGCGCCTCTGCCTCGTCGCCTCCGGCCGCGGTCCGTCGAATCGGGATGTCGATCGTGTCTCGGGCATGGTCGAGGAGATCAAGTCCGCCACTCCCGGAGTCGAGGTCTGTGCGTGCCTCGGGTTCCTCAACGACGGTCAGGCGCAGCGTCTCAAGAAAGCCGGTGTTGATGCTTACAATCACAACCTCAACACCGCTGAGTCCCATTACGCCGACATCTGCTCGACTCATACGTTCGCTGACCGCGTTGACACTGTCGATAGGGCTCGCGACGCGGGACTCTCTCCGTGCTCTGGACTCATCGTCGGCATGGGTGAGACGAACGACCAGGTCATCGAGACGATCAAATCGCTCAAAGCCGTTGACTCCGACTCGATCCCAGTCAACTTCCTCATCCCCTTCGACGACACCCCGTTGGAGGGCACCAACACGCTGACCCCACAGAATTGTCTGCGGATTCTGTGCGCCGTGCGCTTCCTGTGTCCGGACCGCGAGCTGCGCATCGCGGGCGGTCGCGAGTTACATCTGCGTTCGCTGCAGCCGATGTCGCTGCATGTGGCGAATTCTCTCTTCCTCGGCGACTACCTCACTTCGGAGGGCCAGGCCGCTGAAGAGGATCTCGACATGATCGTCGACGGTGGGTTCGAGATTGTCGGAGTGGAGAGCGCCGAGCAGTTGCGTGATGAGCTCAAGGCCCACCGGGCAGCCCATCAGGCGGCCTTCGACACAGCAGCGCCTGTCGAGGGCAACTGCACGACTGCTGTCGGTACGGCCAGCGCGACCGGCTCTGCGTCAACCGAAGCCGGCACCCTGCCCTGCGGCAAGCCACTGCCGCCTGTCGGTCATGAGGCAGGTGGTGCGGGCGTGATGATTCCGACGATCCGCCGTCGAGGTGCAGGCACGGAGCTCTCTCCCAATGCCTGAGCCTGCCAGGTGCGAATCCATGAGCACTCTTGAGCGGGATTGTGGGCTTCTGTGGCATCCCTACGGGCCGCTCGATGCCGCGGCGCATTTCTCGGTCACCGGCGCGGACGGACCTTTCGTGGAGGTGTGTGATGCCTCGGGCACCGCCTACCGGCTTCTGGATGGGATGAGTTCTTGGTGGTCGGTCGTCCACGGCTACCGGCACCCGGTCATGGACGCGGCACTGACCGCCCAGCTCGGATCGTTCTCACATGTCATGTTCGGCGGTCTGACTCACGGTCCGGCAGTCGATCTGGCAGAGCTGCTCGTCACAGTCACACCTGCCGGACTCGATCATGTGTTCCTGGCCGACTCAGGCTCAGTCTCGGGCGAAGTCGCGCTCAAGCTCGCGATCCAATACCAACGGGCCCGAGGGCGCGACCGCAGACGCTTCCTCGCGCTCGAAGGCGCCTACCACGGATCGCCTCGGTCGGCCCGTTGCTCGTCCCGGGTCGCTGGAAGTACGCCAACACGTCAGCGGCGCGGCGTTTCAGCGTTCTGCCGAGCGTAGTCAACCCCGCCAACGCTGCCGGCACTCCAGCCGAAAGGCTCTCGATGACGGCGTGCACCCGAGCTCGTCCACGCACCCGGTCAGGGTCGCGGTAGGCGGCCACGACGCGCTGATAGACCCACCACGTCACATCGACCTGGGTGAGCTCGTCGGCGGCGAGCACCGCTTCGAGCCGGGCGATCTGTTTCGGGGTCGTCGAGGGCCGCTCGAAGAAGGTCTTCAAGGCCTGGCTGCTCGATGACCCCACAAGGCTCGCCGGGATGCGCGTCCGGTATCGGTTGAGTACTGGGCTTTAGAAGTCCCAGTCTTCATCGTTTGTGTCTTCGGCCTTGCCAATGACATAGGACGATCCGGATCCACTGAAGAAGTCGTGGGTCTCGTCCGATCCTGGAGCGAGCGCGGCGAGGATCTCCGGGTTGACCTCCGTCTCCTCTGGTTCGAACCGTGTGGGGTACCCCAGGTTCATAAGCGCCTTGTTCGCGTTGTAGCGGACGAAGACTGCAACGTCGTCCATCAGTCCAAGTGGCTCGTACAGCTCGGATGAGTAGCATATCTCCAGCTCGTAGAGCTCTTCGAGCAGATCGAGTGTGAAGGTGTGCATGCTGCGTTTCTCCGCGCTGCCGGTGGTCTCGAGCCCGCGCTGGTACTTGTAGCCGGAGTAGTAGCCGTGCACGGCCTTATCGCGCAGGATCAACCGGATCATATCGGCTGTGTTGGTAAGCATTGCGCGCACGGAGAAGTGAAGGGGAAGGTAGAAGCCGGCGTAGAGCAGCAGTGAGGACAGCAGGGTGGAGGCGACCTTCCGCTTGAGGGGATCCTCTCCGTAGTAGTGGACCATCACCGCCTTCGCCCGGTCCTGCAAGAGATCGTTTCCGACCGCCCACTCGTAGGCTTCGTCGATCTCCGGGGTGCTGGTGAGGGTGGAGAATACAGACGAGTACGACCGGGCATGCACGGACTGCATGAATGCGATGTTCGTGTAGACGGCTTCTTCGTGCTCAGTGCGTGCGTCTTGAATTTGGCTGATTTCGCCCACGGTTGCTTGAACGGTGTCGAGCATCGTCAGCCCGGTGAAGACTCGCATCGTGAGGGTGCGCTCGTACGGGTCGAGTGTGTGCCACGCGGGCAGATCATTGGATAGCGGCACTTTTTCAGGGAGCCAGAAGTTTGAGGTGAGGCGGTTCCAAACTTCTAGGTCCTTCTCATCGCTAACGCGGTTCCAATTGATCGGGCGTAGTCGTGCCTCAGGGTCGTGCCGGAAGGAGGGCGGGGTGACTGACCAGTTCAGGATCGCTAGGGGTTCGTCGACGGTCTTCATGGATCTCCTTGTATACAGCTGGGGGTAGTCGGAACGACCGGAGTGAGGGCGTCATCCGGACCAGAAGCGTGTCAGCCCTCGATTGACTTTTTCGGTGTCGGAGCGGGTTCCCAATAGTTCGAATCGGTACAGTTCCGGGACTCCACACTTCTGCGAGATCACTGGTCCGGCAAGGCAGTAATGCTCGCCGAAGTTTGTGTTTCCCGCTGTGATTACACCTCGCAGCAGCGACCTGTTGTGCTGGTCATTAAGAAAGCCAGCGACCTGTTTGGGAACTGCGTCCGAGGGTTCTCCTCCTCCATACGTGGGGACGACGAGCACGTATGGCCTCCCGACACGGATCATCCCCTCGAGGCGGGACCGCAGTGGGATCCGGACAGCCGGTCGCTCAAGACCTTCCACGAAGCGACGAGTGTTCTCAGACACGCTCGAGAAGAACACAAGGTCAGGCGAGTCCTGCAGAGGGAGCTCATGGATCGGTAAGAGAATGCGAGCCCCCGTTGATTGTGTCGACATTAAGCCCTCCCTGTCTGCTGGAACTGGCCGGCCGACCCTAACGCTCAGAGCCGGAGCAGATCGACTGGCCAGCCCGGCAACAGGCACTCTATGTTTTGTGCGCCAAACATTCAAGTTGGACGTCTCCAAGCTGTGCGATAAGGTCCGCCGAAGGGAGGGCGGTTCACCGAGTCGATCTGTTCGTGCCCAGGCCGCCTCGTTGCCTCTTCATCCTGCACGGGGCGCCGATCTTGTAGATGTATGAGGCCTGATGAGTTGTTATGCTAAAAGCGGCGCAACAGTTGCCGGGCCCGGTGACCGCGCCTCTACCGAGCATGCTGACATGCATTAGCTGAAGCGTCTCCAAGATCTCGAGTCCATCGTGATCGCGGCCCGGGCCTCTCGGGTGCGGATCGACTCCTCCGGCCCCTCGGCTGACGCTGGCCGCCGGGGTCGAGACGATCCGGGAGACTGACCGGGCGCTGGGCATCACCTCTGCTCTGGCCGCGGGGGTCGTGGCAGTCAAGGAACGGTCCCGGGGTCTGTCCTGCGGTCAGCTGCTGATGGTGATGACCTCGGCGCAGCTGGCCGGCCAGGACTTTATGGTCGAACTGGGCCGGCGGCGGGCCGATACCACCGGCCAGGCGCTGGGGCCGGTGCCGACCCCGGCGTCGACGCCAGCGTACGAAATTGCTAAGCGCTTCGGTGCCGAACAGTTGGTCGGATCGAAGCCGGCATCAACGGTCTGCATGCCGCCCGCAACAGCAGGCCTACCGCTGCGACGAACGCCCCTTATCGGGTCGCCTTGTCTCGTTGCTGTGCCCCAACTTGCTTTGTTGCTATCGGCAAACTTAGGGTCTCGTCATGCCCAACAAGCGTCCGCCCTCCCGACCATGTCGTTCTCCCCGCCCTAGTGTTTTCGGCGCCTCCGGCGCTGTCTTGGCGGGCGCAATGCTCCTGTCCGCTTGCTCTATAGCCGGCGAAACCTCTGCCGAATCCAGCGGGGGTAAGGAACCGCTAAATGTGTATGCCACCACCGGGTACCTCGCGGACGCAGTGGCAAATATCGCTCCGGAGGCCGAAGTGACCACCATGGTGGGTCCCGGGGGTGACCCGCACACCTACCAGCCCTCCACTCAAGACATCCAAACCCTCCAGAATGCCGATGCGGTGCTGTGGAACGGGCTCCACCTCGAGGCGCATATGATCGACCAGCTGAATAGCCTCGGGGATGCGCAGATGGCTGTCGGCGACCTGGTCCCGGAAGACCTGTTGCTGGGCTGGGAGGATACGGATGCCGAGGGCAAAGCATTGCACGACCCTCATATTTGGAATAGCCCTGAGGCATGGAGCCTGGCGGTGGGACACGCGGCAGATCATCTGGCACGGATTGATCCGGACAATGCGGATACCTACCGAGCCAACCTGCAGGGTTACCTAGGCCAGATCGAAAGCACTCACGCCAACGCAGAGAGGCTACTCAGCACCATCGCGGAGGAAGATCGAGTGCTGATCACCGGACATGATGCCTTCGCCTACTTCGGGCAGACCTACAACATCGACGTCCACGCCACCGACTACATCTCCACCGATGCCCAGCTCTCCCCGCATGAGCTCAGCAGCCTGGCGGATCTGATTGAGGAGCGCGAGGTGCCGATGATCTTCCAGGACAACCAGGCCAACCCGCAGGCCATCACATCCC
>JBQDEV010000031.1:0-11019 GCA_052084925.1 Micrococcaceae bacterium | reverse complement strand
GACTTGCGGATATAGGCGATGGCTTCCATAGAGTCATTTTAGCGTTGGTTCCTCCCGGGGCAGGGAAGACCATGCTCGCGGAGCGGCTACCCAGTATTCTTCCACCATTGTCAGACCGAACGGCTTTGGAAGCCACGGCTATCCGGTCGGTGGCCTCACCCGGAGGAAGCATCACCCAACTGGTGAAGATCCCGCCATTTCAGGCACCGCATCATTCATCGAGCATGGCCTCGATCATCGGTGGCGGATCCGGTGTGGCCAGACCCGGGGCTGCATCGATGGCCCACGGGGGAGTGCTCTTCATGGATGAGGCCCCGGAATTTGACCGACGGGTGCTGGACGCACTGAGGCAACCCCTGGAGTCTCGTCAAGTCGAACTGCACCGAACCATCAGTTCGGTGACCTATCCGGCTTCGTTTCAGCTGGTACTGGCCAGCAATCCTTGTCCGTGCGGCTGGGACGATGGGTCCGGCCGAAGCTGCGTCTGCACATCTCTTCAACGTCGCCGCTATTCGTCACGACTTTCAGGCCCTTTGCTCGACCGCGTCGACATTCAGGTTGTGGTTCCTCGTGTGACCGCCGGTGACTTGGCTCGGACCGAACGCGGTGAGTCTTCGTCCGAGGTAGGAACGCGCGTGCGCAAAGCAGCCCAGCGACAGCGGGAACGGCTCGCCCCCTTGGGCGTGGAACGCAACATGGAACTCAGCGGTGCCATGCTCAAGCATGCACAGCTCAAACTCCGTGGTAGCTCACTCCGGAGCCTGGACCAAGCCCTCGATCGTGGGGAAATCACCGTCCGTGGCTACTCACGTGTGCTGCGTTTGGCCTGGACCCTGGCCGATCTCTGCGATGCGGATCGACCGGGAGCTGATGAAGTCGACGCCGCCATGAATTTGCGCCTGCAGCGCGAGAGGGCCAGGAACAGAACATGAATCGAACTCTGGACGGCGACCCGATCCGCATTGCACGTGCAGGGCTCAGCCAAGTGATCGAACCGGCCGACACTTACGGCGCCCTCGTGGTGCAGCGGTGGGGACCGGTAAAAACACTCGATATCATCCTCGAACGGGAACATCCGTCCAGCGGGGAGTGGCAGGCACTCGGAGAACACTCGGGACAGTTCCGGTCCGCGCTGGAGCGTTGGAAGCGGAAGCGTGCCTACGTGAATCCGGGGCGTGCACTGGAAACGATGGAATCACTGGGCGGCGGCCTGCTGATACCTGAAGATCCCCAATGGCCAGCAGCCCTCGACGATCTTGGACCGCAGAAGCCACTCGGACTGTGGTGGTTGGGACGGCTCGAGCTCCCACCGCTGTCGAACGTCGTTGCCGTTGTGGGCAGCCGTGAGGCAACGAACTACGGAACGCACGTAACCACTCGATTCGTCGACTGGCTCGTCGACAAGGGGTACTGTGTCGCATCGGGTGGGGCCTATGGCATCGACGCGGCGGCACACCACGCCGCACTGTCACGGGGAGACGCTCGAACGATTCCGACCATCGCAGTGCTCGCCGGTGGTCTGGACCAGTTCTACCCGGCGGGAAACCACCGGCTTATCGGGCAGATTGCTCATCAGGGTGCGGTGCTTTCAGAACTTCCTCCAGGTTACAGACCAAATAGGTACCGATTCCTACACCGCAATCGGCTGTTGGCCGCCCTGGCTGTGTCGACATTGATCGTTGAAGCCAGGTGGAGGTCCGGCGCCCAGAATACGGCTGGTCATGCTCTGGGCCTCGGACGCGAGGTCGGCGTCGTGCCAGGACCGATCGATTCTGCTGCGTCGTCTGGGTGTCACCGTCTGCTTAGAGAGTCGCCGGCCAGCCTGATCGCCTCTGAGAGCGATTTGGGAGAACTGGTCGGGTGGGCGCAGGCTTCGGCCGCACTGACAGAGGACGAGTCCGGTGACTCGATATCGGAGACCGCCCTCGACGGCCTCCACGACGACGCTCGAGTCGTTCTCGAGGCACTCCCGGTGAGGACCGGAACCAGCGTGGACAAGATCTGCTCCATCACCGGCCACCCGGCGGGCGAGGTACTGCGTCACCTGGTCCGTCTCCAACGGGCGGGACGAATAGAGAAGATCGCGAGCGGTTGGCGAAAAGTTCTTGTCTGATCCATAGGTACACTGCAATGCTTGGCCATGGCAGACTGAAACCATGTCTGAGCAACAGGGTCCGATCCCGCGCCTGGCCGTGCGCGACGAGGCGTGGGTCGAGGAGTTCGTCGCCTTTCTACGGCACGAGCGACATCGGTCCGAACAGACCATTCGAGCCTATCGAAGTGACATACACGGTCTCCTCCTGGACTTGTCCCACGCGGAAGACGGAAAGAGCCCTGCGCGGAGAGAGCCTCTCCTGTCGTCGCTGACGCTTCACGACCTGCGCGGATGGTTGGCTGGACTGAATCGTCGGGGGATCTCCCGCTCGACCGTCGCCCGGAAGACTGCCAGCATCCGCGGATTTCTCAGCTGGGCGCGGCGTCAGGGACTCATTGACGTGGACCCCTCGGCGAAACTGATGTCTCCGCGTAAGGAGAGCCGACTCCCGTCGACACTCACCACAGCACAGGCATCGCGCTTGCTGGAATCTAGCGCCGCACGCTCGGCGTCATCACCTCCTGCTGAAGGGTCAGACGTTCCGAGCGAGATCGAATCAGCAGTCGCCCTCCGTGATCTTGCGATGCTCGAATTGCTCTATGCGTCAGGGATCCGAGTGGCTGAACTCGTCGGCATGAACCGGACGAGCCTCGACACTGCAAACAGCAAGGTGACCGTGATCGGCAAGGGAGACAAGGAGCGGGTGGTACCGATCAACAGGCCTGCGATCACGGCTCTGACGACGTGGATGGAACGAGGTCGCCCCTTGATGCTGAGAGAAGGCCACACACCACAGGAGGCCATGTTCCTGGGGAAGCGGGGCGGACGGATCGGTGTGCGACAAGTTCGCGACGTGGTCAATCGCGCTCTCGCAGAACTCGGCGATACCTCGGCGAGGGGACCACACGTCTTTCGTCATACTGCCGCCACACACCTGCTGGATGGGGGAGCGGACCTGCGGTCTGTGCAAGAGATCTTAGGGCATTCCTCCCTGCAAACCACGCAGCTCTATACGCACGTCTCTATTGAAAGACTTCGGCGCGGCTACAGTCAGGCGCATCCGCGGGCTTGACCGAAAAGCACGTCGGAAGAATCTGCCGTGGCACCCAGCGCGTGCGTCGTGGTGCGTTGGTGCCTGTGATCATGCATAATAGGTGAAGAACGTAAGACCTCCTGGTCAATGCGGGGATGTTGGGGAAGACATACCGCGCAGTTGAGGGAGGATCATATGTCTGACGCAATGGCTCGTGGAATCCTATACATCCACTCGGCCCCTGCAGCGCTGTGCCCGCATATCGAATGGGCGGTCAGCGCTGTTCTTGGTGCACAGGACCAATTGGAGTGGTCACTCCAGCCCGCAGCACCCGGCACCTACCGTGCCGAGATCCATTGGATCGCGGCCCCGGGCAGTGGGGCCAAGCTAGCCTCGTCTCTACGCGGTTGGGCTCATCTGCGCTATGAGATCACAGAAGAGGCCAGCGCTGGTTGCGACGGTTCACGTTGGTCGCACACTCCCGAGCTGGGAATCTTCCAGGCGACGACGGACGTGGGTGGGAACATCATGGTGTCCGAGGACCGCATCCGTTTCGCCTACGAGCAGGGCGCCGGCGATCCTTCCGCAGTTTTCCACGAACTGAGTTTGGCACTGGGCGAAGCCTGGGACGATGAGCTGGAGCCCTTCCGCCAGGCCGCCGATGGCGCTCCGGTGCGCTGGCTGCACCAGGTGGGCTGACATCGAATCGACCGCACCTCCCTCACCTGCGGCGAGGATATCGGTAGCACCATCGAAATAGATCTGCAGACAGAAGGGGCGGGTCAGGCATGATTGCCTGGCCCGCCCCTTCTGCGCGGCGCTGGATCAGACGCTCTTGAAGACGGCCACAGAGTTGTGACCCCCGAAACCGAATGAGTTGCTGATCGCGACCTTGTCTCCCTCGGGCAGCGCACGCGGCGAGCCAGAGACGACGTCCAGAGGAATCTCAGGGTCCTGATGATCCAGGTTGATTGTCAGCGGTGCCTGGCCCTCGTGCAGGGACAGCACGGTGAGAATCGCCTCGATGGCACCGGAGGCACCCAGCAGGTGGCCTGTCTGCGACTTCGTGGCCGACACGGCGATGTTGTCCACGTGGTCACCGAAGACGCTCTTCATCGCCACGTACTCGGGGCGGTCGCCCACCGGAGTCGAGGTGGCGTGCGCGTTGACGTGGACGACGTCCGTGGGCTCGGCGCCAGCGATGCTCAGTGCCTGGCGGAGGGCACGGGCAGCACCGAGCCCCTCCTCGTCGGGCGCAGTGATGTGGAAGGAATCAGAAGTCACCGCTGTCCCGGCAAGTTCGCCGTAAATGCGGGCGCCACGGGCACGTGCATGCTCTTCCGACTCAACGATGAGCGCACCGGCGCCCTCGCCCAAGACGAAGCCGTCACGATCGCGGTCGTAGGGGCGCGAGGCGGCCTGCGGGTCGTCATTGCGCTTCGAGAGCGCCTGCATGGCGGCGAAGGCTGCGATGGGAAGTGGGTGAATGGCGGCTTCAGTACCGCCGGTGATCACGACGTCGGCTTCGCCGTTCTCAATGAGTCGGCGTGCTATGTCCATAGCCTCGGTGCCAGAGGCACAGGCGGACACCGGTGTACGTGCCCCGCCCCGGGCGCCGAGGTCCAGTGAGATGGCAGCTGCTGGCCCGTTGGGCATGAGCATAGGAACGGTCATCGGTAGCACGCGACGGGGGCCCTTATTGCGCAGGGTGTCCCAGCCGTCCAGCAGCGTCCAAACGCCGCCGATCCCGGTGCCGAAGGACACGGAGAGCCGCTCGGACTCGACAGCGTCTTCGCTGAGGCCGGCGTCTGCCCAGGCTTCGCGGGCGGCGATGACACCGTACTGAGTGGTGGGATCCATGCGCTTAAGTTCAACGCGGGAGAGCTTCTCTCCGGGGGCCTCTGAGAGCTGTGCTGCGAACTTCACCGGTAGCTCGTACTCGGCCACCCAATCTTGTTCCAGCGGGCGGGCACCGGAAACGCCTTGGAGCGCGTTCTGCCAGAAGGTGGGAACGTCGGCGCCGATCGGGGTGGTCGCGCCGAGACCGGTAATGACGGCTTTGCGAGTCATGCAGATCTGCCTTCAATCCTGCGTGGGGCTCCGGACCAGAACTGGAGCGGTGGTCAAAGATGAACAAATTCGGCCCCGTGGTGCCGCGGGCGGGTTACGCCGGCGGCACCACCACGGGGTCGATTCAGGTCGCCCGAGGGCGAAGGAGGCCGAATCAGGCCTGAGCGTTGGAGATGTAGTCGACAGCGTCGCCCACGGTCTTGAGGTTCTTGACTTCCTCGTCCGGGATCTTGACGTCGAAGCGCTCTTCGGCGTTGACAACGATGGTCATCATCGAGATCGAGTCGATGTCCAGGTCCTCAGTGAAGGACTTCTCGGTCTGGATCTCGTCGGTCTCCAGACCGGTCTCTTCGTTGACGATCTCGGCCAGTCCGGAGAGGATTTCTTCCTTGCTTGCCATGTGTGGCTCCTTCGATGGTATCGATATGGGGTATGCGGGAGGGTTCCCGGGTCTGTTGCAGAGGCCGGCTCAGGGGAGCCGAACCACCTGGGCGCCGTAGACCAGCCCGGCGCCAAAACCGATCTGCAATGCCAGTGTGCCGGAGAGCTCCGGGTGCTCGTCGAGCAACCGATGCATGGCCAGTGGGATGGACGCTGCAGAAGTATTGCCCGCTTCGGCGATGTCACGAGCTACCACGACGCTCTCCGGCAGCTTCAACTGCTTGGCGAACTCGTCGATGATGCGCATATTTGCCTGGTGCGGAATGAAGGCGCTCAGGTCCTCGGAGGTCACCCCGGCGGCGTCGAGCGCCTGCTGGGCAACCTTGGCCATGGACCACACGGCCCAGCGGAAGACGCTGGGGCCATCCTGACGCAGGGTGGGCCAGAGCTTGTTCTCGGGGTTCACGAGCGCGGAGGCATCTCCGGTCGTGCGCGCGTGCTCCAGCGCGTCGCGCATGTCGAGCTGGGAGTGTGTCATCGAGATGGTGTCCCACCGCTCGCCTTCGGAGCCCCAGACGGAGCGGCCAATGCCGGGTTCCTCGGCGGCACCCACGATGACGGCGCCAGCACCGTCACCCAGCAGGAACGAGATGCTGCGATCGGTCGGATCCACCACGTCGGAGAGCTTCTCGGCGCCGATCACCAGCACGTAGCGGGCCACACCCGAACGCACCAGGGCGTCGGCCTGTGCTACGCCATAGCAGTAGCCGGCGCAGGCAGCGGAGATGTCGTAGGCCGGAGCGGGGGTTGCACCCAAAAGGTGAGCGACCTTTGCTGCGGCGGAGGGAGTGGCGAAGGGAAATGTCACGGTGGACACGATGACTGCGCCAAGGTCAGCAGCGGTCAGGCCCGCCCGTTCCAGGGCCTGCTGACCAGCTACCACGGCTAGGTCGACGAGCGAGGTCTCAGCGTCGGCCCGCTGACGTGTCACGATCCCCGTGCGCTGACGGATCCACTCATCGGAGGAATCGATGGCCTCAACGAGCTCGTCGTTGGGGACCAGCCGATCCGGCCGTCCGGCGCCGACGCTGATGATGCGGCTTCCGGGGACGGAATCCGTCTGGTTCAACGTGACTGTGCTCATGTGTGTCCTCTAGTCGATGGTGCAGTGAGTGGATGGCGCCGTAGCGTCAGGCGGTGTGCTCGGTGATGAACTCACGGGCCGCGTCCAGATCGTCCGGAGAAGTGATCGCAACGGACGGGACGCCGCGCAGGGCACGTTTGGCCAGTCCCTTCAGGGTCCCTCCGGGCAGGAGTTCGACAATCCCGGTGATGTTCGCCGAGGCGAGGGACTCCATGCACAGGTCCCAGCGCACCGGCGACGTCACCTGCGAGACCAGGCGATCCAGGGCGTCGGGGCCGTCTACAACCGTGGCGCCGTCGCGATTGGACAGCAGCGTGACGCGGGGGCTTTGCGTCGGCAGCGTGTCAGCGGTGGCGCGCAGATCCTCGACCGCGGGGGCCATGTAGTCGGTGTGGAAGGCGCCGGCGACCTTGAGCTGGATGACGCGCGCCTTGGCCGGCGGCTCGGCGGCCAGCTCGGTGAGGCTCTCGAGGGAACCGGCGGCCACGACCTGCCCGCCGCCATTAATATTGGCGGGGGTTAGTCCCAGGGAGTCGAGTTTCGCGAGGACCTCGCCGGCGTCGCCGCCCAGGACGGCAGCCATGCCCGTCTCTGCTTCGGCTGCGGCCCGGGCCATGCCGGTGGCGCGTACCCGGACGAAATCCAGGGCCGCGGCGGGGGTGAGCACGCCGGCCAGGGCGGTGGCGGTGATCTCTCCGACGGAATGTCCTGCGGTGATCCAGTGAGTCAGATCCAGGTGGTCGAGTTCCAGGGCCTGGGCTGAGAGGAGCCCGGCGGCCACGACCAGGGGCTGGGCGACCGCGGTGTCCTTGATGGTCTCCTCGTCGGAGGCGGTGCCGTGGGTCAGCAGGTCGATCCCCGTGGCGTCAGACCAGGTGTTGAGGCTGGACTCCGCGCCGTCGAGGTCCAACCACGGGGTGAGCATTCCTGGGGTCTGAGAACCCTGTCCAGGGCACACAATCGCAAGCATGCTTATTACTCTCCCAAAATCCAGTGTCGCTGTTCGTCAGGCGGAAACACCAACCTCCGCACTCTAGATTGTAGGGTTCCTACAATCAGGGCCGCGCGGAGGTCTGTCACACGCTGAACTCATGGCGCACCGTTCGGCATGTTCATGCCGAACGATCGTCATCCTGCAGTCTACCGACTGTGAGCGCGATTTGTAGGACATAGGCATCTCGGGGCGCTAACGGATCCCATCCGGTCAGTTCTGCCACCCGGCGCAGCCGGTAGCGGACTGTATTGGCGTGGATGAACATCTCCCGGGCTGTCGCCTCCAGGGAGTGTCCCAGATCGCAGTAGGTATCGACCGTTTCCAGGAGGGAGTTTCCGGCGTCGAGCAGGGGTTGATAGACCCCGTTGCAGAGGGCCTGCACGGCTGTGGGGTCGCCGCGCAGGGACCGTTCGGGGAGGAGGTCTGCGGCGGGGACCGGGCGTGGCGTGCGCGGCCAGGCGCGCGCGGCGGCCAGTCCGGCGAGGGCCTCCTTGGCGGAGAGGTGCGCATCCACGAGTTCGGGGACCACGGACCCGTAGACCACGGGCCCCGGCCCGAAGGATGGAGCGAAACGCTGTGCGATCTCGGCCGGGTCGGTGACCGCACCGACCACGAGCACCAGGCGCTCCGAATGGACGCCGATGAGTACTTGGCAGCGCCCGCGAGTGGCTTCTCGTCGAATCGCGGCCAGCAGAGTGGGCTGGTCTTCGTCGGGGGTCGGTCCGGCCATCACCACGTGTCCGGAGGTGTTCTTCCAGCCCACGGCCGCGGCACGGGAGCGGATCTCATCGGGGTCTTCCCCTCGCAGCACGGTGTCGAGCAGGAGTGCCTCCAGCCGGGAGTCCCAGGCGCCCCGGGTCTCGGCCGCACGTGCATAGACCTCGGCCAGGGCGAAGGCGATCTCGCGGGAGTAGAACAGCACGGCCTCGCGCACGGTGCCCCGGTCGCGTTCGTGCACCAGCGCTGGAGCCTGGGTCTCAACGACATCGAGCACCGTGCGCATCAACTGCAGTGCGCGATGGAGCGAGACGTAGCGGGAGAGCTCGGAGGGCGCCTCGCCGAAGACCCGGGAGAGCACCATGTTCATGTTGATCGCGGTGGGGCGGGCTAGCCATTCCACGAACGATTGCAGTCCCTGCTGGGCGATGTCGCTGAGGGCGGAGCGTTGGTCGGCGGGCAGCGCCCGATACCAGGGCAGGGTGGTGTCGAGACGTTGCATGGTCGCCGTTTTGAGCGATCCCAGATTCGCCGTGAGCCGGTTCAGCGCTTCGGGGGAGAGCGGTCGGGGCGCGGAGGGCGAACGTGACTCGGACATGTGTTGAGCATAGAGCAGGGGCCGGGGCGCGCACTGCGCACCCCGGCCCTGTGTCGCTGACCGGTTCAGTGAAGTCCGGTCAGCGTTGCTGCTATTGGATCAGGCGTCGCCGCCGGCGGTGCCTGAGGTTCCCGCGTTGACGTCGTCGATGCGGTACTGCTGGAACGCCTTGGCCGCGGTTCCGGACTCGATCGTGCCCTCGTCCTCGAGTAGCTGCAGCGCGCGGACGACCACCGAGTGGGAGTCGATGCCGAAGTAGCGGCGGGCGGCGGCACGCGTGTCCGAGAAGCCGAACTCATCGGCGCCCAGGGTGGCGAAACGGTTAGGCACGTAGGGGCGAATCTGGTCCGGCACCAGGGTGGCGTAGTCCGTGGTGGCCACGATGGGTCCCTCGGCGTCGGCCAGCTGTCGGGTGACGAAAGGAACCTTCTTCTCCCGATCCGGGTGCATGAAGCTCTCGCGCTCGGCGGCCACGGCCTCACGGCGTAGTTCGTTCCAGCTGGTGGCTGACCAGACGTCGGCGGAGACGTTCCAGTCTTCGGCGAGGATCTCCGATGCCTCGATGACCCACGGCAGCGACACCCCGGACCCCATCAGATGGACCTTCGGTCCTTCCTGGCTGGAGGTTGAGTACCGGTAGAGGCCGTTGAGCAGCCCCTCAACGTCGAGGTTCTCGGGCTCGTCGGGGTGGATGATCGGCTCGTTGTAGACGGTGATGTAGTAGAGCACGTCCTTGCCGGAAGTGCCGTCCTCCTGCTCGCCGTACATCTCCTGCAGGCCGTGGCGCATGATGTGGGCGATCTCAAAGGAGAACGCAGGATCGTAGTGCTTCACGGCCGGGTTGGTGCCCGCGAGAACGGGGGAGTGCCCGTCCATGTGCTGGGTGCCTTCGCCGGCCAAGGTGGTCCGGCCGGCAGTGGCACCGATGACGAAGCCGCGGGCCAGCTGGTCGGCTGCGGCCCAGAAGCCGTCGCCCGTGCGCTGGAAGCCGAACATCGAGTAGAAGATGTAGACCGGGATCATCATCTCGCCGTGGGTGGCGTAGGAGGAGCCGACGGCGGTGAGGGCCGCGGTGGCGCCGGCCTCGTTGATGCCCACGTGGTACAGCTGACCGGACGTGGATTCCTTGTACGACAGGAAGAGATCACGATCGACGGCCAGGTAGTTCTGGCCCTTCGGGTTGTAGATCTTCGCCGTCGGGAAGAAGGAGTCCATACCGAAGGTACGGGCTTCATCGGGAATGATCGGCACGATGCGCTTGCCGATGTTCTTGTCCCGCATCAGGTCCTTGAGCAACCGGACGAACGCCATCGTGGTGGCAGCCTGTTGCTTTCCGGAACCCTTGCGTGCCTGCTTGTAGGCGTTCTCATCGGGCAGCGGCAGGTGATCGAACTTCTCCCGGCGTTCAGGCAGGAACCCGCCCAGCGCTTGGCGCCGTTCCATCATGTACTTGATCTCCGGAGCATCGGCACCGGGGTGGTAGTACGGCACGTTGTAGGGATCGGCTTCGATCTGCTCATCGGTGATGGGAATGCGGTGACGATCGCGGAACACCTTGATGTCGTCCATCGTGAGCTTCTTCATTTGGTGGGTGGCGTTCTTGCCCTCGAAGGACTTGCCGAGTCCGTAGCCCTTCACGGTCTGTGCGAGGATCACGGTGGGCTTGCCCTTGTACTCGACGGCTGCCTTGTAGGCGGCGTAGACCTTCTTGTAGTCGTGGCCGCCGCGCTTCAGGCCCCAGATCTCGTCGTCCGACATTTCGGAGACCATTTCCTTGGTCACCGAGGACCGGCCGAAGAAATGGTCGCGGACGAACCCGCCGGACTCTGCCTTATAGGTCTGGTAGTCGCCGTCGAGGGTCTCGTTCATGATGCGCACGAGCTCGCCCTCGTCGTCCTGGTCCAGCAGCGAGTCCCATTCGCGGCCCCAGACGACCTTGATGACGTTCCAGCCGGCGCCGCGGAAGTAGGCCTCGAGCTCCTGGATG
>JBQDEV010000030.1:0-11521 GCA_052084925.1 Micrococcaceae bacterium | reverse complement strand
CGGCGGGAGCATCAACACCTAACTGGATGCAGTCCAGCGAGCACATCTTCGAGGCTAAATAGCACCACATTATGTGCGAACGCAAGAACTCCTGATCAAAATAGATCGTCCACGCCTGAGTCCACGGCAGGCGAGTTCACTCGCACCACTGACGGGACCTATCGTGGCCCCGGCAGTCAGCACCTGCTCGAGGCCGCGAGGACTCTGGACGGGCCAACTTGACGTGGACAACTTTCGCATGCATGAACGCCACCAGCAACACGGAACAAGTCCGCGCCGACTCGATTAACGCCAGCGCCCTCACCGACGAGGCCAGTCCTGCAAACGTCCAAAAGTTGTCGGCGCGGCGTCGCCAGACAGGGGCGGAGGAGAGTCGGGACAGCCAGAACACGTTCGGGTTGGCCAGGAGTCTTGCCAACAGATCATTGCGACCCGTTCGCTTTGCTGCCGCTCGATCCCTTCCGCCACGCCAACCACAACGTGGCGTATGCGCCACCGGCAGCGATCAGGTCCGCGTGTGTCCCGTTCTCGGTGATACGGCCGTGCTCCATAACTACGATCCGGTCGCAGGTGGCGGCTTGGGAGAGTCGGTGCGCGATCACCAGCCCGGTACGGCCGGCGAGAGCGGCATCGGCGGCACGATCGAGCATCCCCGACTCCTTGGAGCCGGCCTCGGCGGTGGCTTCATCGAAGATCGCCAGCTCGGGGTCAGCAAGCGTCAGGCGTGCGAGTGCGATCTGTTGCGCTTGCGCGTCAGTCAGCGGATGTCCGCCGTTGCCGATCACCGTATTGAGTCCGTCCGGCAGCAGGTCAAGAATCGCGAGGGCTCCAGTGGTGTCGAGCGCGGCGTGGATCTCGTGGTCGGTGGCGCCCGGGGCTACGAGGGTGAGATTCTCGCGCAGGGTTCCGGCGAACACGTGGATCTCCTGGGTGATCAACGCGGTGTGGTCGGGACGGGCTACAGTTCCGGTTTCGGATGGGTGGATGCCGGCAATCACGGCAGCGAGGGTGGTCTTGCCCGCGCCGGACGCGCCGACGACGGCGATGCGCTCACCGATGGCGATGTCAAGAGCGATGTCGTCCAGTACGCGGGGACCAGCCCCATAGCGGAATGCAACTTCGTGGAGCCGGACAGCATGGGCGGTGTCCTGTGGTGTCCGCTGCTCGTGTGTCGTGGCTGCGACGGGGATCGTTGTGATGCCGATCATCCGGTTCAGCGATGCGAAGGCGGACTGGAGCGTGTCGATCACGAGCATCAGCTGGTTCACCGGCCCAAGTAGGCGCAGTACAAGCAGCATTGCAGTGGTGGCCCCTCCGACCGTGGAGGTTCCGGTGTCGATGAGGACGAAGCCGACCACGAGCACGGTGGCCAGGCTCAAGCATTCGGCAATGTTCAGGCGGGCGTTGAGCATGCTCTGCACCGTACGGGCACGCAGCGTCTGCACGGCGACACCCCAGGAGGCAGCGAGTACGGTGCGGTGGCGTTGTTCGGTGAGCCCGAAGCCGCGTATAGTGGCGTAGCCGCGCTGGGATTCAAGGATCTGCTGAGCGCGGGCGCTCATCGCCGCACGCTCGGCACGATATACGCCCGGACCGGTGCGCAGATACCACCGCATAGCCAGCGCATAGACCGGGAGTACAACGGCCAACGCGACCGCGTAGGGCCATTCCAGCGCCGCGAGGCCGCTCAGGGCGACGACGATCGTGAACATGGTAATGGTAACCACCGGGACCACTGCGGGGGCGGCATCGGCTACGGCGGTCACGTCGTCGCTAGAGCGCGAGATCAGGTCCCCGGTTCCGGTGCGCTCCACCTCGCGTTGCGGGAGCGTCAGGGCGCGGGCGACGAGCTGTTCGCGCAGGTCGGCGAGGATGGAGTGGTATGTGCGGGTGGCCAACACGATCGTCACCGCCGTGCCAGTAGCGCCGAGGACTGCCGAGACCACCAGCGTGGCCGTGATAATCAACACCGTATCGAGGTCGGCGGAGCCCGACTGCACTCGGTCGACGAGGAATCCGATCGCGACCGTCCCGATCAGGTCGACGGCGGCGCTGGCGATACCCAACACCACCACGGCAGTGAGGCGGAGCCGGTGACCGCGACTGAGTCGCCACACCTCCCTCGCCGTCTCCCTGCCACCCGCAACAGGCAGCGCGACATCGGATGGCACAGTCTCCGTCGCCGTCGATGCCCCAGTCACAGCGCCGTCCTTCCAAGAATCGGTTCGTTTTCGAGCAGGTCCACGACGCGGTCGCAGCAGCCGAGCAGCGCCGGAGACGAGGCGATCAGCAGGGTCGAGCGACCCGCGCGGAAGCCGCGTAAACGCCCGGCGATGGCATGCTCGGTCACCGAGTCGACCGCGGTGGTCGGGTCGTGCAGCACCAGCAACGGCGCATCCGTGGCCAGGGCTCGGGCGAGCGCGACCCGTTGACGCTGGCCGCCGGAGAGCCGGTTACCGTTCTCACCGACCGGGCGGTCGAGATCGGCAGCGAAATCGTCGCACGCCGCCGCCCGCACGGCGCTGTCCAGCAGTTCGAGAGCGGTTGTGACGGCGGCGAGATTGTCGCGGATCGTGCCCGTGAACAACGTCACGCGATGGGGGGCGACTGTGACCCGCGAGGCGTACTCCGCTGGCGTCAGTTCCCGAGCCGCGAGTCCATCGAGCCGTATTTCGATGTCGCTGTCGTCTTGCGGGTTCAGCAACGCGTCGGCGATACGGGCGGCGGTTCGGTCGTCGGCGCGCACCCCCACCAGTTCACCGGGCTCCACCCGCATCGTCGTCCCAAGCGCGGACACATCCAGCACAGGAATATTCGATGTGGGTGCCGCATCCCCTGGGTGTGTCACCCCGCCGAATCCCGATGCGGCGGCATCGCCATCTTCCAGCTGGTCGAGGACGCGCGCTGATGAGGCGCGAGCGGCGGCGAGGGAGGGGACGGCATTCCTCGCGAGCATCTGCATCTGCGGTAGCAGGGCCTGTGTGAGGCCGACGGTCGTGATGAGTTCGCCGATGCTCAGCTGCCCGTCCACCGCGAACCAACCCGCCAGCCCCGTCACTACGGCGACGAACACGCCGCTGACCACGCCGGACCCGACGAGGAATCGGCCCAGCAGACCCGCGTTGCGTCGGGCCCCGACGAGGGTATCCTGGCTCGCCTGCCGATATCGAGCGGTCGCCTCGGCCTCAGCTCGCAGGCCCTTGATCACCCGATAACCTGCCACCAGGTCGGTCGCCCGCCCGACAGTGGATGCTAGGAGTCCCTGATATTTCCGCGTGTCCCGAGAGAGCCGCTCGCTGAGCACCCCCATCAACCACACCACCACGGGCGCTCCGGCGAGCACCACGATCCCCAGTGGCCAATGGATCACCAGCAGCGAAGCCGCGATGAATCCGATCGCGCCGATCTCTGCGATCGGATGGACCACGAGCCCCGCCGCGGCCAGACGGGCTACATCGTTGGTCATGACAGAGACGACACCGCCATCCGGAGCCCTCCTGGTGCCGTCGACGGGATGCAGCACACCGGCCGAGAGGGTGGCGCGCAGCCGGTGCTGCATTAGCTGCTGCGCGGAGATGGTCAGCCGCAACGAGAGTCGTGCCGCCGACGTCAGCGCGACATAAAGGGCCACCAGCATCCCGATCCACAGCAACAGTTGCGCGGCGTCCCCCGTCGCCAGGGCGCGGTCGATCGCGAGGCCCATCACCACCGGGACCGCGGACTCGCCCACCTGCCACACGATCGCCAGCAGCATCGCCGGGATTGTGACCCGTGGCAGCGAGAAGATCACCCGCATTAGAAGCCGACTTGGAGTGTCCCCGGTCTTGACCTCGAACGGGCCTACTCCTGGAGGCTCAGCGGAGGCTTGCCCCAGCACCGGCAGCCACCGGGTCAGCGGCCCTCGTCCCAGTCCTCGCGGATCGGCGCGCCTCAACGGCTCGCCCAAGGGCGTTCGCGGCCGCGGCCCAGTTGGACCACCTGGGCGGTGCCGGCCACCGGGTCGGGCGCGACCAGGAATCGCGGTCCGAAGACCTCCTCGACCAGTTCGGCCACGACGATCTGATCAGAGGCTCCCTTGGTGACGATCTGGTCGTCCTTCATCGTGATCAGATGCGTTCTGTACCGGGCGGCATGGTTCAGATCATGGAGCACCGCCGCGAGAGCCCGACCTGCATGGTTGAGGCGGGTGAACAGCTCCTGAAGCTCGATCGGGTGGGTGATGTCCAGGAATGTCGCGGGCTCGTCCAGCCGTAGGAGGTCGGTCGCCTGCGCCAGCACCCTTACTACCCGCACCCGTTGCCGCTTGCCCGCAGACAACTCGTCCATAAGACCACCCGGCAGGTCGGTGACCGCGGCGACGTCCATCGCGTGCGGCGCCGCATGCTCGTCGGCGTCGGTCCACTGCCGGATCAGTTTCTGATATCGATACCGGCCACGCGCCACGAGATCCGCCACCATGATCCAATCCGGGGCGATCGAGGTTTGTGGCAACAATCTGACCCGCTGTGTTACCTCCTTTACCTTGAAGGAGTGGAGGCCGGTCCCGTCGGCGATCATCCAGTCCGCGGAGCGGTTTAGCAACCGCGACGGTCCGAGCAACAGGGCCAACTTCCCGCACGCGTTCCGACCGACGATCACCGTGAACGGCTCATCGAAGATCCGCACCGACAGGTCCTCGTTGATGACCCGCTCGTCATAGCCGATTATGGCGTCCTCGACATGCAGACGCGAACCACCGGTCGCGGATATGGCAACCACTGCTTGGGCGGTCCGGTTCTCGGTCGTCTGAGTCATCGGTGATATCTCTTTCTGCGTGGAAATTATGCGCGACGCCGCACTTCGTGGACGATCAGCCACACTAGGTAGCCGCCGCCGATGATGACCGTCACTACTCCTACCGGGAGGGTGACCGGCAGCACATGCTGGGCGGCCACGTCGGCGGTGATGAGCAGGAAGGCGCCCATGCAGGCGGCTGGGGCGACGGTGACACCAGGGTTTCGGGTCAGGCGACGGGCGATCTGCGGCGCGGCCAAGGCGACGAAGCCAATGGGTCCGGCTGCGGCGGTGACCGTGGCGACCAGCGCGACACCAATGACCATCACTGCCAGGCGGACTGGCTCGGCTCGGGTACCGGTGGCCTTGGCCGCATCGTCCCCCAGCTCGAGCTGTCGCAGCCCCGGCCCCAGCACGGCACCGGCAGCCAGGAGCAAGGCGATGATCGCGCTGCCGATCGCGGCCTGCTCCCAAGAGGTGCCGTTGAGCGATCCTGCGCCCCACACGGCCGCGCTCATCGCCACTTCCAGGTCGGCGGTGAGCATCAGCCAGGTGTTGAACGACCCCAGCACCGCCGAGACGGCGATGCCCACGATGATCAACCGGAAGCCTTGCACTCCGCGCCGCCAGGCCAGCATGTAAACCAGGAAGGCGGTGGTCAGGCCCCCGAGCAGCGCACCGCCGGCGAGTTGCAGATAGCTGCCGTTGATGAGGATGATCACGATCAGCGCACCGGTGTAGGAGCCAGTGGAGAACCCGATGATGTCCGGGCTCGCGAGGGGGTTGCGGGTCAGCGACTGGAACACCGCACCACCGGCACCGAGAGCGGCACCGAACACCACCGCCGCCAGAATGCGAGGCAGGCGCCATTCGACCACCACGGTGCGCGCGAACCCCGCGTCCGGGGCGCCCGTCAGCGCGGCCCATACCTGGGAGAGCGTGAGCGGGTAGTCGCCCAGGGTGACCGCCCACACCCCGACCGCGACCGCGAGCACCACCAGCACCGTGCAGACCATGAGACTGCGCGTCTGCCACCGCACCGCGAACCCGGCACGGCGCACCACGACAGTGCGGTGCCCGAAATCCACCCGCCGCGGCGTATCCGCCGCCGGCTCGGTCTGCGGGGCGTCGTCAACCACGGTCATAGTCCACTCGCCTTCTTACGGCGCACCAGAACGATCAGCACCGGGGCACCCACGAACGCCGTCACGATCCCGACCGGGAACTCGCCGGGGCGGATGACGATGCGCCCGAGGACGTCGGCGGCGAGGACGAGACATGGCGCGAGGAGCACCGTGTAGGCGATGATCCAGCGTTGGTCGGGGCCGACGATCCACCGGGCGATATGCGGGACCATGAGCCCGACGAAACCGATCGGCCCCGCGATCGCGGTCGCGCCACCCGCGAGGAGGGTCACGGCGAGGATCACGAGGATGCGGGTGCGGATGATGTTCGCGCCCAATGACTTGGCCAGGTCGTCACCGAGCGCGATCGCGTTCAGCGCTGGGGTAGAGGCAATCGCGAGCAGAAGCCCGACGACCAGGAACGGCAGCACCGGCAGCAGGACGTCCCACCCGCGTCCGACGATGCTGCCTGCGTTCCAGTTGCGCATCTGGTCGAATGCATGCCGGTCGATCAGCACCATCGCGGTGACGATCCCGCCGAGTACTGCGCCGAGGGCGACCCCGGCGAGGGTGAGTTGCACTGGATCGGCACCGCCACGTCCGGCAGAGCCGATGATGTAGACCGCAACCGTGACCACGAGGGCTCCACCGAATGCGAACCAGATGTAGCCGCTGATTGAGGTGACCCCGAAAACGGCCACCCCAAGGGCGACGAAGAACGCTGCACCGGCGTTTACCCCGAGAATGCCGGGGTCGGCCAGTGGGTTGCGGGTGAGGGCCTGGATCAGCGCACCCGCAACACCCAACACGATTCCCACGCAGAGTCCGACGACGGTGCGGGGGATGCGCATGTCCCAGACGACATACGCATCCCCTTCCCCAGTGTTGTTCCCGAGGGCGTCCAGGATGACACCCAAGGGGATGTTCTTCGACCCGATCGCGATGCTGAGCAACAGCAGCACCAGCAGACACCCAAGTACCAAGGCAAAACCCATAAAGCGACGGCCATGGTTCACCCGCCGGCGGTCTGATATCGGGGCGGTCTCGGAGTCCCGATGCACGGGTGATGTGGTGACCGTCATGCGTCAATCTCCCTGCGGTGCGTCCATGCCAGGTGGACAAAGGTAGGTACGGCGGCTCCCGGGAGCTCACCCGACTAGGTGTTGCTACTGACCGTCCTTGTTCAGCGGCATTTCCTCCAGCTGGGGCACCACCTGGTCCAGCATCCAGCGAAGAGCAATTGGACCGCCGTTCGTGTTAGCGAGTCCTACTGCGGACGGCTGGAAGAGCACTGCTCCATTTTGAGAAGCGGGAAGTTCCGAGAACCGTGGGTCGGCCTCCAAGAACTGCTGAGTTTCCCCAGGGGCACTTAGATAAGACTCGCCAATGATCAGTACATCGCCGTTCAGTTGCTCGATGTTCTCCAGTGAGAGGTTCGGTGTTTGGCCCTGGCTGATGTTGGACGTGGGCTGATTTTCGGCAGGTACAAGACCGAGATCTTGAAGCCAAGGTGCGGTACTCGTGAAGACGAACTCGTTCTTATCCAAGTTGAAGGTGACGGCACTGTATGTCTTTCCCTGTAGGCCGGGGAGTCGTTCGGCCGCATCGGCAAATGCAGCTTCTACCTCTGCAATCAGTTGCGTCGCTTCTTCGGGCTTACCGGTGAGCGCGCCGACGTCGGTAAGCACGTCCTCCCAGCCTGTAGCTACGTCAGAGTCTCGACCTACATAGGTCGGAGCGATCTGCGAGAACTGCTCATACCGATCCTCGGGAGTAGTCCAAATGGTGCCGAGGATCAGATCAGGTTCGTAAGCAGCAACAGCCTCCAGCGACACATCAGCAGCCGCCGTTGCCACTTCCGGGTCGAAGGGCCCGGTCAGACCCTCCAGCCAGGGGTAGTTCTGAAGCAGCTGGTCCTCCGTGGCCAGGTTGCCGGACGTGAACGCGGTGACCGGTTCGTCAAGGGATGTTAGTACATCCACGTACATGGGACCGAAAACCACGATGCGCTCGGGCTTCTCCTCAATGGTGAGTTCGCCCCAGGCTGTGTCAACAGTCACCGGATAGCCTGCAGACGATCCTGGGTCCGTCGAGACGTCATCGGAACCGTTACTGGCGCCTTCGCTGCCGCAGCCTGTGAGAACAAGTGCGACACTCAGCAGCGCGGCAGCGAGAGTCGCGCTGCGTCGTCTCGGTAGGGTCGTCGTGGTCATGGTTATGTTCTTCTTTCTTCTCTGTTGTGCGAAGAGGTCAGCGGGTGCTGGTGGGTACGAGTTCGAGGATGACGGTGCCCCAGCCGACAGTGTGCGTCGACCTGCAGTCGAGTCCAGCCCGGGTGATGACGGCGTTGAGTTCTTCTTCGGTGCGCAGGCCCGAGCCGTGCACTGTTAGGCCCAGTAGGTCGGCTTCGCCGTCATGCTCATCCAGATCGTCGATGTCGAAGGTGTCTTCGACTAACAGCACCCGGCCACCCAGAGTGAGGTTTTCGGCGGCTCGGCGGAGGGCATGGGCGGCGTCGGCATCAGGCAGGGTTCTGAACCCGCGTATGACGAGCACCGCATCCGCGGGCGGGCTGGGCTCGAAAACGGACTGCTCGACCACGCTGACCCGAGCTCGCTGCTGATCGTCGGGAATCGTCGCCGGCAGGTCGCGGCGTAGCCAATCTGCCTGGGTGGGGAGAGCGCAAATCGTGATCCGCAGGTCGGGATGGACGGCGACGAACTCGCGGGCCTGGGCGCCCGCACCGGCGGAGTGGAGCACCAGGTGCTCGGCTCCGCTCAGGATGTCCGATGTGGCGATGGGTTCGGCCAGCGTGGCCTGGAACCTCGCAACGCGTTCCAGGTATCGATCCTCGTAGTCCTGTTCAGCGAGTACCTCCGCGAAGGTCTGGCCGGTGACTGTCGCGTAGGCGGCGCGGCCGGTTCGGACCGACTCGGTGAGTCCGTGGATCCCAAGTGATTCCCGCCCGACCACCCCAGTAGAGTGCAGGGCGTCGATCATGATCTCGTTAGTCAGCACCTCGCCCATCGGCGTCAGTCCGTACCGGTCGGGCGTGGTCTCGGTGAGTATGTCGATGGTGCGGAGGTAGCGCAGCAACTTGCCCAGCGCCCGCTCATCGGCGTCAGCCTTGATGGCTAGGTCAGCCACGTTCATCACCCCACGGGAGATCAGCTCGGGAACACCAAGCTCGACGGCAGTGCGAATCGCGATCGGCGGGATCAGCTCGGTCAGATCGTGGATCTTCTCGAACGGAGTGATCGTCTTCTCGGGGTCAGGCACAGCTGCATCGGTTTCCAAGGCGATTGCCTCGCTGCGACGCCAGTAGCCGGTAAACTCGATATCCTCCTTGGGCACTTCCCGGTCTTCGACCAGATGGCGGCGCAGATCCCGCACGGCCACGTGCTCCCCAGCGAGCCACGCGAACGGCCTGCCATCCCACCAGCCAACGTTCTTGACTGCATCCACGAGCAGGGTGGTCGTGCCGGCATCGGCACCGTCGCGCACAAGCCAGGTCACCTCAATTCCGGGCAGCCCGCGCAACTCTTGGCGATGCTCAGACTCGGCAATCTCAATGAAGACTTGTGCCCGCGCGTCATCGGGCAGTTCTTCCAATAAACGAGCGATCGCGGGGAGCGCGGTGTCGTCTCCGGCGACCAGCAACCAGTCCGCGTCGTGTGGGAGCGCACGAGACGTGTTCGGGCCGAAGAAGTGGATGCAGTCGCCGACCTGGGCGCGATACGCCCAGGTCGTGGCCACGCCGATGCCGTGCCTAACGAAGTCCACGTCCAGCTCGCCGGCCTCTGGGTCCCAACGGCGCACCGAGTAGATCTTCGACAGCGGTCGAGGATCGCGAGGCACGTCGAGGCCCTTCTCCTTCTGCACCGGAAGCACCGGCTCGGCCTGCCCTGGGTAGCAGAACACCAGGCGGATGTCGTCATCGAAGCCTGGCGACTCGAACGCTGGTTGAGGGAAGCCGTTCGCCGATGTGAAAGCACGGAGTTGTTCTCCGGCCAACGTGATCCTCCGCATCCCCGGCGTCACGTCGACCACTCGGACAACTTCAACCTTCCTCAGAGTCTGTGAGTACACGGTGATCCGGCGTGAGGTTTTCGGCATACTGAGGACAGTCCTTTCGGATCGGTTCGAGGGTGACGAGGCCGCGGGCCACCATCGGCAGGAGGGCCACTGATAAGGTTAGGCAATCCTCACTTAGTTGTGTGTGCGCGAAACGTCATATAGTTAGGGCATGTCACTGCCGGGCCCCCACCTCGTAGGCTTGAGCGAGCCCCCCCGAATTCCGGGCGCGCGATCGAATTGGACAGGTCAACCCCGTCGCCCGCTGCTGTATTGGGTTCGCACCGGTATCGCGCACGTGCGCATCGACGACGCTGTGGCATTCCGTCTCTCCGCAGGGGAGGGTGTCTGGATTCCTGAGACCGGCTGGAATTCCCGGGAGGTCGTCACTGAGCCGGGGTCTGTTGTCTTCCCGCTGGTGTCTCACGCCAGTGTCCGCGCCGAGGATTTATCGGAGCCGGCTCGATTCGAGATCCCAGATGGCTGGCAGGACTGGCTGATCCAGCTCTTCGTGCTGCAGGTCGCGCCGTTCAGCGATCGCGGATATTCCCAGGACGTGATCGCCAACCTCCTTCGCCATCCACACTCACGACCGTCGACGTCCCCTAGAACACGGGACGCCGCGTCCTCGGTGGCACTCGTTCTGCCTGTAATGCCCAAAGCTCGCGGAGCCAGAGCGGTGGCCGAGGAATTGAGCCGCGATCCCGCGCTCGACCTCACCACCCAGGAGTGGGCAGCGCGAGTACTCTCCAGCCCGAGCACCTTGCTCCGTGACTTCCTTGCCGACACCGGGCTTACCTTCAAGCAGTGGCGACTGCAGTGTCGGCTGAGCGTGGCCGTCGAACTTCTAGCCAGTGGCTACGACGCCGACCAAGTGGCCACACGGGTTGGCTTCGCCAGCCGCAACGGACTCACCCGCGCGTTTAAGCAGCGGTTCGGGTCGACGCCCTACGAGTTCAGCCGGACGCTCTCCGCGCACAATGCCATCGATGACCTCTCGACGCGCGCGACTACCGCACCTCAGATCGATGACCTTGTACATATGATGCGCGCCAAGGGCGCCCCCGCGGTGCCGGAGACGCTGCCCGCGACTCGAACGCCCCCACACGCGAATAGCGACCACACGCTCATCTGGACGTACCGCGGAACGGGATATCTGGACGTCGGTGATCGGCACTACGAACAGGATCGGGGCGTCGCAACCTGGATCCCCGCGGGCTCGGAGCACACCACGGGTGTTTACGAGGACTCGATCTCCATGCCGCTCGGAAACGCCAGCACCAGGGATATGCAGCTTACCGAGCCGCTTCAGGTAAAGTTTTCTCCGGCCTGGGACGACTACCTGATGTTCTGCTCCATCAGCGCTCGGTCTCGGCTCTACCCCGACGACTATGACCCTCGCCAGATCCTCGATCTGTTCGCCGATCAGGTCGCCGTGCAGCGAGCGCTGTCACTACCGATGCCCACAGACTTCCGGGCACGTGGAGTGGCCATGGACTACTTGCGCAGCATCGGCACTTCTGGCGGGCCAGGTGTTGATGCTCCCGCCG
>JBQDEV010000029.1:0-13558 GCA_052084925.1 Micrococcaceae bacterium | reverse complement strand
TGATATCAGTACGCGGGAAGATCTTATTACCGAGTCGGATGCGTTGTTTCGCGACTCCGAATGCGCAGTGCGTGTGATGACGCAGGAACTCTGAGGCGTTTTTATGCACCACCCGCCCGGTCGGCAGCCCCAGCAGCTCAAGGCGCTGCTCATGAGTGGCGAAGACTTGATCCACAACCCGAGCCAGAGCGGTCTCGATATTTTCGCAGAGCCGACCCAGGGTGGCGGCTTGCTCAATCATCGACGGCAGGGTGCTGGCTGGGTCGTGGCAGGTGATTTCCCCTTGAGGGTCCTGCTTGGACCCGGGCTTTGTCTTTGCTTCGGCATGGTCGAGGAAGGAGGTACCCCAGTCTTGGTGGGTGTCGGGGTTCTGGCGCTGGTAGAGGCTGAACTCTTCCCTAGCTTCGGCGGAGGAGACCCGCCGGCTCAGGGTGGTCAGGCCCTGGGTGAGCAGAGTAGCTAAATCCGAGCTTGAGAGGTCGTCAAGGGCATCCAACAGGGGTAGCAGGGTGGACGTGTCAGTGGTGGTCATGTTCGCTTCCCCCTTCCTGGTTGCTGCTTGTTCTGCGTGTACGTGTGTTCTAGTTTCTAGTGTAGTTGATGTCTCATGTGATGGGAAGTGGGGTTCGAGGTTGTGGAGGAATTGGGGTGATTTATTTTTGGGGGTGCGGGATTCTGCGGTGGTGGGGTCTTCCACAGGGGTACGACACGCGTTCCCGACGGGTCTGGGAGGGTGCTGCGCGGGGTGGATGCCGGACTTGGGGTTGACGGGCTGGGTCAGCTCTACTAAAGCCATCCCACCGCCAGGGCACGCAGTGATTGGTTGGGCGGTGCGACGAGCTGAGGCTGACGGGCCCCGACCGTTCAAGGATGGCGGTGAGCGCGGGCCGGTGGGCCGAACTCGTTGAGGTTAGATGTCCTCGTCAAAGGCCAAGCGGGTGCAGAGACGGCAACGGCACCGGAACCTGTGGGTGGGTTCCGGCGCCGTTCAGCGCTGCGTGCAAGAGAGAGACCAGGCGGTTGAGCAGCTCAGCCGGTGAAGCTGGGGTCTAGTGTCTTGGATGGCTCAGTTGCCCCAGCTGACACAGCTGGCTCAGCCGCTTTAGTTACCTCGGCGATTCTCGCCAGCGGCAACTGGCACGTCCGCGTCCAGGCCGCCTGCGCTCGAGCCCTCGTCCTGCGGTGCGGCCGATCCGGTGTCCCTGGAGGCGGCGCCGCGCTCCGGATCCGCAACGAGACCGTCGACGGCGGCGTCGTCATCATTCCGCAGCATCGGCAGGGCGCCGGTTTCGGGTGACACGGAGGAGGTGGCCCGCGCCCCCTCCTCGACCGTGGTGGCCAGCGGCTTCTGCTGAACAAACAGCAGCAGCACCGCCGCCAGGGCCACCAGCGGCAGGATGTAGAGGAAGATCGGCATCAGTGCCTCGTTGTAGCTCTCCACCACCACATCGTGCAGCGCCGTCGGGAGTTGCTGAACCAGCTCCGGCGTCAGATTGTTCATGGACGAACCGGCTGCCTCACCGGCACCATCAGCAGCGCCGGCAGATTCCATGCGCTCCCCCAGGATGTCCTGCAGGCGGGTGATGAACAGCGAACCGACCACAGCCGAGCCCAGCGTGGCGCCGACCTGACGGAAGTAGTTGTTCGCCGCGGTCGCGGTGCCCACCACGGACACCGGGAAGGAGTTCTGCACGATGAGTACCATGATCTGCATGGACATACCCAGTCCCAGACCCATCACACCGAGCACGGAGCAGAGCACCCAGATCGCCGAATCGGCCTGCAACTGCGAGAACAGCACCAGCGAGAGCGCAACAATCACCGTACCCACCACGGGATAGGTCTTGTAGTGCCCGGTGCGCGAGACCACGATACCGGTCATCACTGAAGTGAGCAGCATGGTGCCCATCATCGGGACCATCAGCAGCCCGGCCTGAGCCGCCCCCACGCCGGTGACCATTTGGATGTAGGTGGGCATGTAGCCCAGGGCACCGAACATCGCCACGCCGGTGATCAGCCCGGCCACCGTGGTCAGCGTGAAATTCCTGTCCGCGAAGAACGTCAGCGGAATGACCGGCTCGGCGGCTTTGGACTCGACGACGACGAAGAGCACCGCCAAGACAGCAGCCGCGACGAAGAGCCCGATGATCAGCGGAGAGCCCCAGGCGTACTCGCTGCCACCCCAGGTGCTAGCGAGCACCAGCGCCGTGGTGGCGGCGGCGATCAGCGCCATGCCCAGGTAGTCCAAGCGCGGCCGGTCCGCCGCCAGCTTGCGCGGAGCCGGCAGGAACAGGGCGACGGCGAGCATGGCCAGCACGCCGAACGGCAGGTTGATCCAGAACGCCCAGCGCCAACCGGGCCCCTCGGTCAGCCAGCCGCCCAGGAGCGGCCCCGCCACCGAAGACACGGCGAAGGCGGCACCCATGATGCCCATGTATTTGCCGCGCTGACGTGCCGGAACAACGTCGGCAATGGCAGCTTGCGAGAGGATCATCAGCCCGCCGCCGCCCAGCCCCTGAACCACGCGCGAGACAATGAGGATCTCGATGCTGGAGGCTAGGGCGCCGGTGATGGAACCGAGCATGAACAGTCCGATGGCCACCAGGATCACCGGTCGGCGACCGAACACATCCGAGATCCGGCCGTAGACCGGCATGGTGATGGTGGAGGCCAGAATGAACGAGGTGATCACCCAGGACATGTGGTTGACCCCGTTGAGGTCCCCGACGATGGTGGGCAGGGCGGTGGCCAGCACGGTCTGATTCAGCGAGGCCATCAGCATGGTCAGCAACAGCCCCACGAACAGCAGGACCAGGGATTGCTGCGGTTTCTGTTGCGGGTTCTGCTGCGATTTTTTCGGTGACGTCGCAGCGGCGTCGACAGGTGTCACGGTCACAGTGCTTCCTTGAGAGTGGTGGAGAAGAGGTCGATGGCGTGGACGAGCGCGGGCGAGTCCGGGTCGATCATCGAGTCGGGGTTCTGGGAGAAGGCGAAGCGCAGCGCGGTGCCAGCGATCATCACCATGGCGTGGGCGATGTCGGGGGTGGTGCGCGGCTCGGCGTCGTGCTGGTTCAGGTGCTCCACGAGCACCACGGAGATCACGTCCTCGGCGCGCACGGCGAAGCGCTTCAGCGTCTGCGACAACGACGGCGCCAAGGCGGCGAGCTCCATCAGGTCCTGACGGCTCTCCGGACCGACCCGCGAGGCGGACATCACCGACATCAGCAGGCGCACCACCGGACCCAGGGCCCGCTCCCCGGCGATCTCGTCGAGAAACCGGTTCAGCACTTCTGCTGGCACCTCGGGATCGAGCACGCCCAGGATCGCTTCGTCCTTGCTGGCGTAGTAGTTGAAGAAGGTGCGCCGCGAGACCCCAGCCCGATCCGAGATCGAGGTGATGGTGGCGGCGTCATACCCCTGCTCGGTCAGCAGCCCAACGGCAGCCTCATGGAGCGCCAGTAACGTGTCGCGACGCTGCTGCGCGCGGCGCCCCACGGCAGGAACAGTACCCGTGGCCGGGTCAGAGGAGACCTCCGGATCGGAGGTGAAGGCAGAATTGTTTTGCACCAGTGCAGTTTATGCACTGGTGCAAAGTTTCGCAAATCGGCGGACCGGTCAGCCGGCGGTGACTCCTGACTGGCTTGCGGCGTCGCCATCTTGGTGGGGACCGTAGGCCGGTTCATAACGCTTGACCACTGCCATCACCCACATGGTGACGGGCGAGAACACGATCTCCACCACGGACTTGAACACGAAGCCGACCACCACATAGTTCACGAACTGGCCGAGGGTGTCGATGCCGATCACCTGGGCGGCGATGGTGCAGAACACCAGGGTGTCGAGGAACTCGCCGAGCAGCGTGGAGGCCGCGATGCGCCCGAACAGCAGCCGCTCGCCGTTGCGCCGCTTCATCCGGGTCATCACCCAGGCGTTGGAGAGCTGGCCGACCAGAAAGCCCAGCAGCGAGGCCACCACGATCATCCACACCGGTCCCAGGGTGCGCTCCAGCGCCTCCTGCCCGTCGTACCAGGAAGCGCCGGGCAGCACAATCACGATCCAGTAGCACAGCGCGGCGAACGCGGAGAGGGCGAACGTGGTGATGATGGCCCGGCGCGAGGCGCGGAAGCCGTACACCTCGGAGACGACGTCGCCAATGATGTAGGCCAGCGGGAAGAGGAAGAAGCCGCCGTCGGTGATGATGGGGCCGAACTCCACACCCTTGGACGCACCGATGTTGGACAAGATCAGCACCACGGCCATCAGCGACATGAAGATCGCGTAGAGGCCGCGACCGGTGGGCGCGTAGTGAATGGAGCCAGCGGGAGTCGCGGGGCCAGCGGGGGCAGCAGAGTTCGGCAGGGTCGGCACAGTCATTCCTCGAGAACGGGGTGGAAAAGGGTCGACGACGACGGTGTCACTGCCTCTCCGGCCCGTCCGCACCTGCTGCCCCAGGCGGCGTCGAATCACCGATATTGTGTCACAATTTCGGCGCGAGACGGTGCCCGAGCCCTAGCTCTGCCCCACCGTGTAGCTGCGCTCGACCGGGGCGGCATTGACCTCCCAGTTGCCGATGATCCGCGCCCGGTAGATCAGCGGATTGTGGCTGGCCAGCACGCGGGCGTTGCGCCAGTGCCGATCCAGCCCGCGCGACGCCGAGGCCGCCGAGGCGCCGCCCACCTCGAAGATGGCGGTGGCCGCGGTCAGCACCGCCGGGGCGATCACCTGCTGCGCCTGGTACACGGTGAGATAGAGCCGGTCGACGTCGGCCTCGGGGAGAATCCGCCCTTCCGACTCGGCCTGCAGCTGGCGGGCCAGTTCCGGCAGCACGGCGGCAAAGGCAGACCGGGCCCCGAAGATCGACGACGACGCCTGCCCCACCACCTGCAGCACCTGCGGGTCTTCGCGGGGCAGCGCGGCCGCACCGTGGGAGAAACCGCGAGCGCGGGAGCGGACATAGCCAGCGCCCTCATCAACAACAGCTTCGCCGATGCCGACCAGGGTGGCCAGGTGCACGTACTGGGCCAGCGCCTGCCCGAAGGCCACGCGTCCCCCGGAGTCGGGCCCTTCCCCCGGTGGGGCGATGTCGAGATGCGGCACCGGGGTGGCGTCGAAGCGGGTGGTCCCGGAGGCGGTGAGCTGCTGGCCGAAACCGTCCCAATCGTCGACGATAGTGAGGCCGGGGGCTCCGCTCGGCACCGCCGCGCTCACGGGTTCGCCGTCGTCGTCCGTGGCCGAGACCAGGATCCAGTCGGCGTAGGCAGCTCCGGTGGAGTAGAACTTCTCGCCGGTGAGCACCCGCACCGGATGCCCAGAGGCGTCGCGGCGGGCGGTGGTGCGCAGCCGGGTGGTGGTCTCGCCACGCACGTTGCCGCGTTCGGTGAGGGCGTTGCCCACGATGGCACCCTCGCCGATCCGGCGCAGCCACCGATCCCGGAACTCTTCCGTGGCCGGATCGTCATCGGGGCGGGAGAGCACATCCTCCACGTGCAGCCAATGGGCCCGCAGCGCCTGGGCCAGGTTGGAATCGGCCCGCCCCAGCGCCACCAGGAACCAGGATGCCTGCTCGAAGCTCAGCCCGGCCCCACCGTACTCGCACGGAACCCGCAAACGGGTGTAGCCGGCGTCGCGCAGGGCGTGCACCGCGTCGCGGTCCAGTTCTCCGGCGGCCTCCCGGCTCACGGCGGTGGCCGCAATCTGATCGAGTACCGGGGCGAGTCGGGCCCGCGCGGTGTCGACGGTGTCCTCCACAGGGCCCGCGTCCGTCGTCACCGTTGCGGGCGCCGCCATCAGATCCCCTCCGCGAAGGGCACCGGCGCCGCCTCAGCGTCGGCAGCCGGCGCATCGGCGCTCTCCCCGGGCCCGGCCGCGGCCGGATCCGAGTTGCGCGCCGTCGAGTGGTGCGGCGGCAGCGCCCCGTTGATCCGGTAGTTTCCCACCGCCTGAGTGCGGTAGATCAGCGGAGTGTGGCTGGCGATCGCGCGGGCGTTCAGCCAGTGCAGGTGCAGCTGCCGCCCGGCATCAGTAGCCGACGCCCCGCCGGCCTCGAAGATCTGCCCGGTGGCGTCCAGAATCAATTCGGACACCACCAGCGAGGCTTCCGACAGGGCGATGTTAGCCCGGGCATGAGCCTCCAGGAACACCGGATCCTCTAGGTCAGTGTGGCCGCGCGTGGCCCGGTAGGACTCCTCCACCACGGCGGCCGCCCCGCGCACGATGTGCCGCGCCGAGGCCACCTTCGCCGACACCGACCCGATCACCTGGTGCACCAGGGGGTCCTGCGCAGGAGTCTCCGCGCTCGCGTGGTCATAAGTCCGGCGCCGGCGCTGCACGAAGCGGGTAATCTCGCGTTGCGCCGCCGCCCCGATCCCGGCTTGCGTTGCGGTCAGCACGATCCACAGCACCGTGTAGGCCAGCACCCCGGTCGGCACGTTGAACTCCTGCAACCGGTCAGCCTGCACCGGAACCCCGCGGAACGTGGTCGTCCCCGAAGCGGTGAGCCGCTGACCGAACCCGTTCCAGTCATCCACCCGCTGCACCCCGCGGTCGTGAGCATCGACGACGACGAACAGCGGTCCTTCGTCCTCGCGTCCCGGACGGGTGGCGGAGACCAGCAGGTAGTCGGCGAACAGCGCGCCGGTGGAGTAGAACTTGTCACCGGAGATCTCCCCGATCTGACTCGTACCGCTGGCCGCGGCCGACTGGGAGGTATCGGCGTCGGCGTCGCTGAAGAGCACCGGGGCCTTCCCGGCCGACGGCGGCAGCTCCACCAGAGCGTTGCCGAAGATCTTCCCGGCCGCCACCTCGGCCAGCCACCACTGCGAGACCGCCCCCTGGGACTCGTTCTCATGCTGCTCGGTGAACATAAAGTGCCCGTGGAGCGCCTGCGGAAGATTCGAATCGGCCGCGGCCAGGTCGATCAACAGCTCCGCCAGCTGCTGCAGACTCGCCCCGATCCCGCCGTGCGCCCGGCCCAGCCGCACCCGGGTGAATCCGGCGTCGCGCAGGTGCTCGATCGCTTCGAAGGCCAGCTCATGGTCTAATTCCCGCTGGCTGGCCCCGGAACGAATGACGGCGAACACCGGGTCGAAATGCCGTGCCAGCTGCTCGCTGGTGGGGCCGTGCTCGGTGGTGGCGTCGCGAAGCTGTTCGAAGCTCGGCAAGGAAGAAACAGATGCAGAAGATACCGACATGGTGGTCCTTTCATCACGTGGCACGGCCGCTCCCGGATCTGGTCAACTCTTCTGGTCAACACCACGCGGTAGACGTGCGCCATACTTGCCCGCGACGGTGGTGCCGCGAGCCGAATCATCACCTGGAGCACCCCACTACGGCGAGAGGGTTGCCGTCCGGTCAGCCAGGGCTTCACACCGGATCTCGTGATTCTGCCTCCGAACCTAGCCAGACGAGGGCGTCCCCGGCAAGACCGAAAGCCCAGAAACCGCCGCGACGTCGTGAATTCATCCGGCGTTGGTCATATTCGTTCACCCTCGCCGGTTCAGCGGTTCCTCACAGCCCGAGCCCTGCCCTAAGCTGAAACCATGACTTTCTCGGAGATCGCCACCACCGCCGCCGTCACCGCCTTCAGCCTCGTGGATCCCCGGGATCTCGACGACGAGACCCGCACCTACTATCAGGCCGGCTCCGCGGTGAGCTCGGTGCTTGCGCTCAGCGCCGGCAACCCCACCCTTCGCAACACCCCGGCGCTGCTGCGCTGGGGCATTAAGGCCGGCGCCGGAGCGGTGGGCTGGTGGGCTGCTGATGGCCGGTTCGACCACTGGGACACCGCCGTGCACGAGTGGCTCGAGTCCAAGGGCTCGCAGCATCCGCGCTGGTGGATCGCCGCCGGTGCGGCCGCCACCATGATCGGCACCTTCGCCCTCGACCGCGCCGTCTCTCGCTGGGAATCGCGGGTGGCCTGGGAACGCGAGCTCGAGGGGTTAGAGGATGACGACATCTTCGAACCGCTGCATCCCCGCATCCGCGAACTCCTCATCCAGCTGACGCCGCCCGAGATGATCCAGTCTGACGAGGTGTACACGCAGATCGAAGCGGCCACCCAGCTCGCTTTCGAGCCCACCTACGACAGCGTGCTGCTGCATGTACCGGCCGAGCTGACCCGCATCGTCCCGTTCCAGCAGACCTGGTGCACCGCCGGAATCTTCCAGCGCGACGACGTGGAGTACGAGATCCGCGTGATGATCAACGACGGTCTCCTCGCTGAGCTGATCATCGTGGCCGAGGATGGTACCGAGGTCGAGTTCTCCAGCCTGCAGGACTGGCCCGACCCGGAAGAGGTCACCCTGATGATCGAGTCCCCCACCCCGGTTCTCTGACTCCCAGTCACTCGAATGCACGAGCAAGGGGTGCAGTCACTGAACAGTGACTGCACCCCTTGGTTGTGTCTGCAACCGCTGCTTCCCGAGGCTCAGACGGTCTCGAGAATGTTCTTCGTCGTAGTTCGCAAGGAGTCAGCGAACTGGTAGATATCCACCAGACCGTTAATTGGATAGCGCGTAGCCTGCCGATCCTCGTCGAAGGTGCTGATGTATTTTTGAGAACGGTTGAAGTGAAGGCGGGCTATCGATCGCCGGTTGTTGTCGTCGAGCATGATGGCGAAGTACGACTTCGAATCGCGGTAGTAGACGCGTTCCGGCGGAACGACACTGCAGACAATCGCCCGAATAATGTGGAACCCTTCGAGCTCTTCGATGGTGGTTTCGATGCCGTCGTCTTCAACGGCGGCTTCTCGCAGGTCGTTCTCGACGACCTCGTCACTCGAAATATTCTCGGCGAGATTCCCAGCATTGTCCGCGGCAACTACAGAATCACCCAGTGCAGTCTTGAGGCGGTCGTTCACCTGGTCTCGAAGGAACTGTCGCGAGGCCTTAGCGATCAGGCCAGCGAACTGCTCTCTCACCCGCTGTGTGACGGCCCCTTCATAGACTTTCGATGCGATGAATTTGACCCACTCATCATCAGCTTCATGGAAGAAATCTCCGATTCGACGCTTAATGGCGCTAATGTACTTCAGCTCCTCGGCGGCGTTGACGACCGACTCCAGGTCAAAGTCCTCTTTCGAGAGCTTCTTGAGTTCGGGCAGCAGCGCATCGTCGATGTCATTGAGGTCAAGAATCAAGAATGGCTTCGAATCCATCTTGTTCGGTGCATCGAGGTCTGTATAGAACTGGTACTGCTCGCCATTCGTCAGTATGGCGATCCGCGCTTTCGTCACAGCGAAGTATCGAAAGAGTTGTGATGCGTGCTCAAGCTTGAGATGACTCGTTAGACTTTTGCACTCGACCAGCATCTGGATCTCTCCATCACGGACGATCGCGTAGTCGATCTTCTCGCCCTTCTTAATACCGAGGTCTGCGGTGAATTCCGGCACCACCTCAAGAGGGTTGAAAACGTCATAACCCAGAATCGACGAAATAAACGGCATGACCAACGCGTTCTTCGTTGCCTCTTCTGTGGCAATGAGATCTTTCTGCTGTCGCATCTTGGCGGCTAATGAATAGAGACGTTCCGAGAAGTTCACAATGCTCCTTTGCGTGTGTGACGAACATCTCCATGCTAGGCCGAACCTGAACGCGAAAGTAGGCTTTCTTAAGAATTTTCACTAATACGTCCTAGTGAGAATCCATGTGTTGGACTGACCGCCCCCCCGAAACCCGCTCACTCAGCTACGCCGCAACAAGCAGTTCGGCAATGTCGCAAGCCCCCAACCCTGCCACCTGAGTTGGCGTCCCAGAACAATCGAAGCCGTCAGAACCGAATCAGTAGGACCCCTCTCCGAGCAGGTCGGTCACCTGCAGCGAGGCCTGCAGTAATCCGTCGGCTTCAGCCAAGTCAGCGAGCTGCTGGGTTGATTCCTGGTTGATGCGCTCTGGGAAATCGGGCAGGATGATCCGCTCTGCCAGCTCAGCGTCCAAACCGGTGTACTCCGGAAGCACGGCGCGCACGGACTCCGGTTCGTTCCGGGCGATCGTCTGGGCTTCGGCCATCGCGCTCTGGAACGCTGTGACCCGTTCGGGCTGCGCGTCCCAGGCCTCCTGTGTGGTGAAGTACGCCGAGACCGTGAGCCGGTCGATGGGCCGGGCATAGCTGGAGAGCACCACTCTGGCGCCTTGATCTTTGGCGATCGTCAGGAACGGCTCCCCCACCGCGATCGCGTCGACTTGGCCATTTTCCAGAGCTGCTGGCATATCGGGGAAAGCCACCTCCATGTAGTCGATATCGCTAGGGTCTCCCCCGGCGTCTCGCACCGCGGCGTTCAGCGTCGTGTCATTAATGTTCTGCACAGTGTTGACGGCGATCGACGCCCCGGATAAACCTGCACCGTCCTGAGTATCGCTGTCGTCGCGCACCAGCACAGCGAAGTAGTCCTCATCGACTTGTCCGTTTGATCCTGATCCTGGCGCGACGGTGACCAGGTCCAGGCCGCGTGATCGACCGATCAGTAGTGACGTGAGGTTAGAGAATCCGAACAGGTTCGCCCCGGAGACAACGGCGGGCACGATCGCCGATCCGCCCTGGGCCAAGGTGGTCTCGATATCGAGCCCATGGTCGGCGAAAATGCCGTGGGTTTGGGCGATGAAGATGGTGGCCACATCGACAATGGGCAGCACCCCGACCTCTTCGACTCCACCGGCCGAGGGGGCGGCCTCAGTTCCGGTGGGCGCGGCAGACGGGCCGGACGGCGAACCCTCGCCGCAGCCGAGTAGCACCCCTGCGGCGCCCAATCCGAGCCCTCCAAGTAGTACCGTGCGTCGTGTCACTGTTCTCTGCATCATGATGATCTCCCTGCGTTCCATACCGGGCGCTGAGCCCCGGTTATCCGTTGCGGCGATAGTTCTCTCGGGCGAAGCGTGAGTACGGAGCTGGCTGCACCGTTGCGGCGATCTTGATCTGACGGTGCGGTTCGACCGCGGGTTTGGTGGAGTTCGGATCTTCGCCCCAGACCACCACTACCTGTGTGCCCGGTTCGGAGAACTCCGCATCCACCGTGGCCAGCGACACGAAGGCCTGCTCGTTGCTGATGTATCCGGCATCGTAGGACGTCCCGACGTCATGCCCTGCCACGAGTACCCGGTCCATTTGGAACTGCCCATAACGAGCCTTAGGGAAGGAGATGTACTTGGCCGGCGTGCCGGGTTCGTACAGCGACCGCTGTGCTGCAGCGAGATCCCCTGGGTCCCAGACGAGCGTGACTTTCTTCCGCTGCGCTCCCTCCGCATGACGGCGCAGGGCTTCTTTGCCGATGAAGTCATGGTCCCAGTCGATGACGAATCCGTAGCCGAGGTCGAAGGGCGTGAGGTAGTAGTCTTCGATGTTCTCCGAATACACGCTCCCCGCCAAGGAACCCATTTGACCGGCCGGCAGCCACGCAAGGTACTCGTCCATGCGCTCTCCGGAGAAGATCGCAGCCAGGGGTGACGGCACCCAGGCAGATTCCAGATTGGCCGTCGAGTAGGCCAAGGATCCGACCAGCGTCAGGTCGAATTCCTGGCCCGCGCTCACCAGTGCCTGATAGATGAGGTCGCAGTCCTCCCAGGGACCCCAGAGTTCAAATCCTGGCTGTCCGGCCATCCCGTGGCGGATTCCCGGGATGCGCCGGCCCTCGATCTCGAACTCGACCATGCCGAAGAACTTGGTCTGCGCTATGTCGATGGCGCTGGCCTTCTGCATCATTTTCTCCGCATCCGGTCCCTGCACCTCGAAGCGGTAGAGCGTGGGGTCACCGTCCCGCACAGCGGACGAGGCATCGCGTTTGAAGGTGACGTCGTATTCGCCGGTTTCACCGATGAATTGCACCCAGTCCAGTGCCAGGTGCCAGCCGACCAGATCGAATGTACCGTCCTGCAGGTACACCAGCACGGCATCACCGATGAGGAAACCCTCATGATTGACCGCAATGAACTGTTTGGCCATCTGGGGACGGAACCGGCTGAAATTGTTCACTCCGGTGTCCGACAGGAGCTTGAGTGCATCCGGACCACTGATGAACAGGTCAGTCATGTGGTGTGACTGGTCGAGCAGGGCCACTCCCGTGCGCCAGGCACGCTGTTCCGATCGCCAGTTGGTGAATTCGGCCCGCACGGGAAACACCGTTGGGGTCGCCTGCGCGTTGCGGAGTGCTTCCACAGCACTTCCGGCGGCGTTGATGGCATCAGCTGCGAAGGTGGTCATCATGCTCCTTTGAGTCGAGACGTTGCCCGAAAACGAGCAACGAGCGAGGGGATGTTGATCTCGACCTTAGAGACCAGACCGGCCCTCTAGGATTAGAGTTGCTAATAGTGGAGTACGTCACATTGTGTGAGGAGAAGCGATGGACCTGAACCTCGTTCGCGTTTTCGTCGCCATCTTCGAGACGCGGAATCTCACCTCAGCCGCGGACCGCCTCTACGTGACTCAATCGGCAGTGAGTCAGGCACTGGGCCGACTCCGCACCGCACTGGATAATCCCCTTTTCCAGCGCCGCGGAAGAACGATGGAACCCACCACGTTGGCGAAGGAGATCTACCCGGCTTTTCGTGACGCCATTGTTGGCATCGACGGTGCCATGGACAAGATCTCAGCATTCGACCCGCAGCATTCCACCCGCCAGTTCCGAATCGCCCTGTCAGAGCTCGGAGAAGTCGGCTGGCTAGCGAACATCGTCGCCGACATCCGACGCGAGGCACCCCACGTTCGCCTGCACAGCTTCTTGCTGCAGCAGCATGATGTCAACGACTGGCTGCAGCGAGGACTCGCCGATGTCGCCATCGCTCCCGCGGAAATCCCCGGCGATTTGGAGCGCACACCGATCAAGACACAGACCTATACGGCCGTGATGTCCACCGATCACCCACTGGCCGACCAAGAGCTCACCCTGGATGCCTACGTGGCCACGCCTCGAGTGGTCGTTGCCAGCGATTCCAGTGCCGTCCACCTCGAAGCTGTGGAGCGCCGTTCCTCGGCCTATACGGAACCCGCTGTCATCGCGCAGCACTACGCCAGCACGCTGTCTTTGATCCTGCAGTCCCCCGACCTGATAGCCATCGCACCGACGTCTTTGGCAGAAGGGTGGTCGCGGTCGTGGCCCATCGTCGTCAAGCCACTCCCTTTCATCATGGATCCGGTGCGACTCGCCGTGTACCGCCGTCCAGGGTCGCATCACGGAGCGGGCTTGGACTGGTTGTACCAGATGGTTCTGCGGGCGACCGTCGGACTGCCCACGCATTTTGAAACCATGGGTGCCGAAGAGCGTTTCACCCCACGAGACTGATGCCCGCTTCATGGTCTAGCCAGGACCTCCGCGAGTGTCTATCATATTGTTGACAATATTGTTTGACACTGAGGCCGCACCGGGAGGGTCATCATGACCGAGCGCATCCGAGATATCGCCCATCTCTCCACCGTCGAGTTGTACACCCCGAAATTCGAGGAATCCCTGTGGTTCTTCCGCGACCTGCTCGCCATGCGCGTCGTCGGTCGCACAACCGAGAACGGGCACGAGTCGGCATATCTGGCTCTTCCCGGTTCGTGGTGATGGGGAGCGTCGCGTCGTTGACGTAGA
>JBQDEV010000028.1:0-14533 GCA_052084925.1 Micrococcaceae bacterium | reverse complement strand
CCGTAGCGTGAATACCCGCCACAGCAGGGTCATTCACCACGAACCGCGAAGAGCCCCTTTGACTCCAACGAGAACTCTGTCGGGCCATGTCGGGGAAACGTGGAATTGGCGGAGTTGCAGTTCCAGTCCCAGGTGCTGGCCACCCATGTCCTGATCGAAGACGGCACAGCGGGCAACGAGTACTACGCAGACGTCGTCGACTCAGGCAACGCCTGGTTCGAGGCGATCGAGCGGGACGACTACGAGATGGTCGGTTCCTAAGCAAATCTCCGAACCGGCCCCAAATCAGTCGGCGGCGCCGCTGAAGTGACCTGTCAGTAGTTCTGGGCCCAGGCCGATTCGTAGAGCGCCTGTGCCGAGGTCGCCTTCTCCACGGCGTCCCGGACCGATTCGTCCTTCATGTTCAGTACCCGCGGCTTGCTCTCCAGTTGGGTCAGGACCTCAATGCGGTGGAACTTGTCGCCGTATTCGGTGGCGAAGCGGGCCAGGCCGCGGAGCTTGGGCAGGGCGTCGGCGAGGTGGTGGGAGTGTGGGTCCACCAGGGAGACCCGGAGGGCATCGCTGCCGGGGGCGGTGTCGAAGAAGACGAAGTCCGGGCGCATGGTGCGCCAGTCGCCGGTGCCGTCCTGGTAGGCCACGGACACCGCCTCCTGGGCGCTGCGGGCCGGGTTGCGGTACCAGGCCACGGCCCCGGGCCGTTCCATCTCGGCGTGCAGGACGTTGAGCTCCCAGTCGTTGAGGTCCCCGACCGGGAAGTCCCCCTGCCCGTCGGAGAGCAGGTGCAGCCGCTGGGTGGGCACCGGTTCGGGCTCGGCACCGTCCAGGCCTGGCCGTTTGGTTTCGGCGATGACGTTCTTGGGCCGGCTGATCACCATGCACTGCGGGTCCGTGGACATGGCCCGGATCTCGTTGTAGGCGGCCAGTCGTTCATCGGAGACGTCCAGGATCGCAACCCGGTGCTGGTCGAACCACTTCGTGGTGAGGGCATCGGCCTCCCGGTCCAGGTCCTCGCGGACCTGGCGGACCAGGGCCAGGGCCGCGGTGGTGGCGTGGGCGTCGCGCAACCCGTCGTCGTCGGTGTTCGGGTCCTCCGGGCCGGCCAGCCGGTCCACGTAGGCCCCGGCCACGGCCTGGGTCAGCACCCGGCCGGCATCCCGGAACGCGGCCATGATGGCCCGGTCGTCGGCGGCCGCGGTGAACCGCTCGATCGAGGTGGAGGCGGCCCCGTAGGTCCCGACGACGGTCTCGCCCTCGACGGTCCACACATCGGCCACGGCCTGGTCCACTTCCGTTCGGTAGCGGGCGGCGCAGCCGTCCAGGACGGCGCACAGCTCGGCCAGGGCTTGCTTGCCGGCGTCCGGGCGGATCCCGTCGGTGGCCAGGGCGTGGGCCAGGGCCAGCAGGCGCTTGACCGGTTTGGCCCCCTTGCGCGGCAGCGACTGGGACGGGATGGCCTCCAAGGCCTCCCAAACCGTCTCGGACAAGTGCGGGTTGGGGCCGAACTCCTGCGGGTCGATCAACACCTTGCGTTCCCCACCTGAATCGGGGAAGTCCTCGGAGCCGGCGGTGAGGACGCTCACCACGGTCTGGGCGGTCTTGCGGTCGAAGTGCGGCAGCAGGCACTCCACGGCGTTGAGCTTCTCATTGCCGGGGATCCGCATGGCCAGCGGGGTGCGGACCATGCGCCCGAGCAGCTGGGTGATGTGCACGGCGTCCTTGGCCGGCCGGAATGAGACCAGAACCTCGGCCCTCGGGCAATCCCAGCCCGTGGAGATCGCCTCCTTGGCGATCAGCACCCGCACCTCGGTGGTGTCCTGGACCCGTTCCGGGGCGACGTAGCGGACCTGGTAGGAGCCCCACTGCTGGATCGAGTGGTCCCCGAGCACGTGGGCGACGGCGTCCTCGGACAGGCCCGGCCACTGCTCGAAGATCGTATCCAAAGCCCGCACGTACAACTCCTCGTCCGGGGTGTTCGGCACCTGCACAACCATCAGCGGCACCACCGGATCTGACGCAGACCCGGCCGCATCCGACGGCTGGGACGCCGCGTATTCGGCCCAGGCCCGGGTGGACTCCACGGCCTTGCGGGTGGCACGGGCCAACAGGACCGTGTCGAAAGACCCGGACTCAGCGGGGATATCCAGGGCGATGGTGTCCTTCAAGAGCCCGGACTCCTGCACCCGGGCCGGGTCCACGGACACCCGAGGCAGCGGGAACCGGTGCCCGGTCAGCTTCGCCTCGACCATCGCGGCCTCGAAACGCTGCACGGTCGCGGAGATCCCCCACACGACCGGCATCGGCGGCACCTGGGCGTGCCCGTCGATCAGCCGACGCACGATGGTGGCCTTGTCCCGGGTCGCCTTGGTCCCGAAACCACGGTGGGCCTCGTCCTGCACCATCACCAGGGTCAGGTCCGGGTCCTCGATGGTGTTGGCCAGAGTGTCCCAGACCGTGTACCCCTGCAGGTCAGGGGCCGCCAGCTCCCGCAGTCCCGGAATCTGGGCGGACTCATCGCCCTGGTCGTGGCCACGGGTCAGCAGGGATGACTTGGTGAGCTTGCCGGTGTTCAGGAAATAGACCTTGCCCGGGCGCAACTTCTCCAACGAGAACGGGTGCTGGATCGTCACCAGATCCGAATGCTTGAGCTTGTCGGAGGCGGCCATCAACCGGAACCGGGTCTGCTCGTTCAAGTTCGGATCATCCGAGAACCACAGCACCACCGCCGACGGGTCCGGGGCGACGTCGAACTCCTCATCCCCATAGAACAAGGCCTCGATCGCCGCGGCCGCCATCACCGTCTTGCCTGCTCCGGTGGTCGCGGTGAGCGCGAACTGGGATCGGTCCCCCAGCACATGGAAGCGCTTGCGCGCATCGGCGAGGTTGGCCAGCACGTCGCCCACGGCATCGGCCTGGTAGTCCTTCAGCGTGTACCGCACCGGTTCAGTCCCGTCCCTTGATCTCGAAATTCCGCAGATACGACTCGTACAACCGCACCGGCTCCACCCGCTCAGGCAACACCGCGCACACCGATTGGAACGCCCGGTCATCATCGGTCACGATGAACACCACCCGCACCCGCTTCGAGCACGTCACCGCCTCGAGGAAGGGCCCCGTCTCGTCCAGGTCCGCGATCACGCCGTAAACGTCTGCGACGTCCCAGCCCGCCGCCGGGATCTCGTCGATCCGGCGGCCCTCGGAGCCGGCCCGCATCCACAACAACGGAGCGACGGCATTAAAGGCCCGGCCCCGACCGACCCGCCATGGGGACTCGTAGATGAGGTCGAAGAATTCAACGTTGGCACCGACAGAATTTGGATACTTAGAAACGTCGGGCCTTGTCCCAGTGGCGACGGTCGTGAGCCGCGGAATGGTGACGTACTGGGAGACGCCCCTGGCTTCCCACTCGGGGTCGCCTTTGCGTATTCCCTGCTTGCGCATTGCTGCTGCCTCCTTCTTACCAACCTCGTTGTTGGTGACGAGAATGCATTGGCGCGCGCCATCGTCTTCCGCGTTGAGGCGCATCACCGCCTCCGCAGTTGAACCAGATCCGGCGAAGAAGTCGAGAATCACGGCATCCTTCGGTGCAGCTAATCTGATCCATCGCATGAGGACAGTGTGGTCCTTCGGAAAAGGGAATCGTTTGCTTCCAAGTATGTGCGCCAAGTGAGAAGAAGCGGAGTTTCGATCCTTCTGGAACACGGCTGTAGCGATCTGACTCGATGCTTCGTCTAGGTAACTCTTCTCTCGAGGAATCTTCTTTTCATCGTCGCCGAACGCGACCCTTCCTGCGCTGATTCGCGCATCCATTTCAGCATCGGAAAGGCGCCACCCGTTGACCGGGACTGGACACTCTTTACCAGTATCTGGATGGACGAGAGGGCGTCTTGATCTATTTGGGCGAAACTCGGGGGCTCCCAGGTCTCGATCAGCGTTGAAGACCCTCCCGGTGTCTGGCTCTATGGTGTTAAACCGGCGAATTCCAGGCGCGAGACCGGATTTGCTGAGCCACTTGCGGAAATCAACCGTTGCGGTTACCGCGTCGCCTTCATGTGTGGTGAAGAGTTCAGCACCCTTCGCCAGGACATCCTCGAGCCCCGGCTTGGATTCTCTCCACTGGATATTATTGTCCGACATGGCGGCAAGGTCATTGGCGTAAACCAACATGTAATCCTGACCGGATGAGACTAGATTTGCGTAACTTTTTGTCCCCCCGTCCCAAACTAAATTCGCAACGAAGTTCTGCTCGCCAAATACTTGGTCCATAAGGAGTCGCAGGCGATGCTGCTGGTCATCCCCGATGGAGACAAAGATGACACCTGTGGCCGTCAGCAATTGCTTGGCTAGTGCTAGCCGTCGTTCCATAAACGCGAGCCACTTGGAGTGCCGGAAGTGGTCATCGTTGTCCACGTACCGATCGTTGTAGATCCAGGCATCCTGGCCGGTGTTGTAGGGCGGGTCGATGTAGATGAAATCGACTGCTTCTTGGTGGGTGTACTGAAGGGTCTGCAGGGCGTGGAAGTTCTCCGCGTTAATCACGGTGTGAAATGGCTTGTTACCCCCTCGCTCTACCCTGCCTGTGGACAAGAGCCCGGGATAGATGGGGTCCCGAAACTCCGCCACGACCACGACATCCCCAATGGGATGGTCCGTGCTTTCGAGTACCTCCCCGTCATCATCCATGACCTGAAGGTGCGCAAGCTCGGCGCCATCCACTGGCGCCACGCCGACGACCTTCCAAAGCCGTCGGTCACCGGCAATGGAGGAACCACGCGGAGGGAGGACCCGGACCTTGTCGCCTTTCCGGGGCTGCCGCCCGGGAAGTTCCACGGCTTCGGGCTGGTGACGCTCGAAGTTCAGGCCAAACCGCCGACGGCTCGACAGCGCTGCGAACTCAGCCTCAAGGTCCCGGCCGAGGGCCGGGTCCTTTCCCTTGGCCTGACGGATGAGGTCGGTTAGTCGTGACAAAGTTGTCGGTCCCCTTCTCCTGGCAAGATCGCAGTAATACCTATTTCATGTTTCAGTAGATGGCTATCGCATCAATGATTAAGGCGGGCCCAGATAAGTATGCGTGCACGTCTTCTGCGGGCAGATCTATTTCCAGTTGATGCACCAAGTTTCCAACTACATCATCCATTTGAGTCATGAGTTTTCTGCGCATCAGGTACTCCCAGTCGTGGAGCAACCAGCGTTCGGCGCTCAAGTGGCCTTCACTGCCGCCTTCGACCAGATGCGACACGGTGCCGAGGACTCGGAGCTCACCTTCGATGCGGTTGGCAGATGCGCTATCAAGGAAGTGATCGGGCTCGACATTTACATAGACCTTCTGCGGCAGGGGTGAGTTGGTTACCTCCAGCAATATCGGGAGGGGCAGTAGTTCATTGCGCAGGTACACCTGCTTCACCTGCTCGGCGACCGCCGGTTCCTCTATCTGAAGGTCGAAAATGGAATCGAGATCTCCTTCGGCGGTGTCCATGAGTCGCCGGAAGATGAAGAAGATCTTGCCGGCCAGGCTTGCTGCAGTGATGCGGGTCAAGCCATCGATTTCTACGAGGTCGTCTTTGCTTAGGGGAGTGTTCTCATCTGGACCGCTTTTGACGGTCTCCCGAACGATAAGTTGGTCAATTATCTTGCTGACGGTGGCCTTCTCCCGTGGCTTGAGGTCATACGTTGACTGGTATTCCACATCGCTGCCTACGGACGCATCTGCACCACCAAGCCCAGGAATGTTGACCTTGCCGCCCCCTCCGCGCTTGCGCGTGCTCTTTTCCACAATTGACGCTTGCTTAGGGACCTCGATGTCGTGGTACTCGGCGTGGGCAAGAAGTGTCTCGAGGTCGAGATAAAGGGGTGCGCGCAAAGCCATGTCCCAAGTTTGCCAGTCCAGTAGGACATGTCTCTCCGTTGCGGGTTGAGATGCAGAGGATGTGTCCAAGCCGGGTATGCCCTCTTGGACACCTATGGCGGCACCGGAAACCGGCTGTCAGATCGTCTCCCAGAACTGGGCGTCGGTAGGGAAGGTCTTCGGTGTGGATGGGCAGGCCGTGGGGTACGTGTGGGCCAGCTCCGCCGGTCGACCCCGGCGTGACGCACGAAGGTGGGTCATTCACTTACCCATCGGAACGAACATCCCTCGACAGTGAATCCGGATGCGTGTGAGGGGACCTTGACGTTGAACGGGGCGCTGGTGGATACGAAGTTGTTGGCGATAATCTCGCCGTTCCCGTCGGAGATCTCCCAGTAGCAGTCGGTGACCTTGTTCCCTTGAGCACGCCAGGTGCCAGCAGGAATCTCAGAGCCAACGAGATAGTTGCCGGGTTCGACGAACCGACCATTTTCCCGGTCAGCTTCCAGGGCGTCCTCTTCGGCTTGCATCTCGTCCTGCGCGGCGGCGTTTAATGTCATCTGTTCGATCTTCGGATGGTCCGGGCAAAGCAGAAGCGCGCCTGATAGCTCCCGGGCTTGTCCGGGGCTGACCACCTCGTCAATTGGGATGCCAGTGTTGGAAGCACATATCGAGTAGAGGGTGGCTGCGTTGTCAGGTTCAGGATCGTCGGGGTACGAGGTTTGAACGGCGCTCCATTCAAGATCCGACAGGTCAGACTTCGGAATATCGTGGGGGATGTACCCATTTCCGTACCCGGCCTCGCAGTGGTCGATGGCTCCTTGATGCTCCCAGGCCTTTTCTAGCGTCGCGAAGGTTTTCCGGCCTCCTGCGTCTTCTACGGAGCAGCTGAACTCGATCTGCTCGATGAGCGAGGTCGGGGTGGGGGGAGGAGTTGGTGTGGGAGTAGGGCTAGAAGACGCTGACGCGCTTGGGCTACGGGATTCGGCATGGGCGGTCGTGGGCGTTTCCGTGTCCCGTGGTTCTGCTGTCCCGCAGGCAGAAAGCGCCAGGACGGCAAGCATCAACCCGGCGCCTACTGAGAAACGAAAACTGGTGCGAGCCATGGTTCCTTTCTTGAAACGACAGGTGCACGCAAGCGCGGGCCCCTTCCGGAGTCCGTGCGCGTCATCTCCTGCGGAGAATGAGTATGCGCTGCCTAATCTACGCACTGCCTTGGACGTCTTAGGGCGTGTCTCGTCCGGATGCCTTGCCTCACCGTCGCATCCACTACCGACTTGGTTTTCGTCGCAAGGGGGCGGCCACTGCTGTGCCCGCCGACGGGGGACCTCCGGACCGTCAGGCGCTCTCCCGGTGTGATCTGGGCGACTCTTCGTGGAAGCGGACGAGCCGCCACCGCCCCGAGTCGGCATGGGGCGATGTTGACGGTTTCACATAACGGCAGAGGTCGCACACGTGAAGTGAACTTTCAGGCTATCCAGAAACGACCGTTTGTCGACTAGGGCATGTCTCCTTTATTGACGGAGCCAGGTCAGGATCGCACTGATAACGACGGCAGCACGGTAAGTGATCGCGAGCTTGTCATAGCGCGTAGCCAGTCCTCTCCACTGTTTGACGTAGGCAAAGGACCGCTCGACGACGCTACGGTTCTTGTAGGCAATAGCGTTGAACGCTGGTGGGCGTCCACCCTTGCTGCCGCGGTTCTTCCGTGCCGCGATCTGGTCCTTCTTCTCAGGGATCACTGCCGTGATTCCACGAGACCGTAGGTGCTCGCGGTTGGCTTTGGAACCGTAGGCGCGGTCGCCCAGCACCGAGTCAGGGCGTGTGCGTGCACGGCCAGCGCCGTTGCGCGGGACTCGGATATCAGCCAGCACCTGAGGGAGGATGACTCCGTCGTGGCGCTGGCCGCCAGTGATCACGATCGCCAATGGTCGACCTCGACCGTCGACGGCATGGTGGATCTTCGTCGTCAGACCGCCACGCGAGCGGCCGATCCCGTGGCCAGCGGGTTCGCAGGCATCATCGGGAAGATTCTTGTAATTCGATGTAGCCCCCTGTGTCCTGCTCAGGACGACGGGTGTTCGTCGCGTGCTGGTGAGCACGATTGATCGTCCCATCAACGGAGATGTTCCAATCGATATCACCAGCAGCGTCTGCATCGGCCAGGATCTGGGCCAGGACTCGGTCCCACGTGCCGTCGGCGGCGTAGCGTCGGTGGCGTTTCCATACCGTCTGCCACGGGCCGAAGTGTTCGCGCGGGAGGTCACGCCAGGCAATGCCAGCCCGGTACCGGTAGGCGATGCCTTCGACGATCCGGCGATTGTTCTCGAAGGGTCGAGCTCTCTTGCCGGTATTGGAAGGCAGGAGAGGCTCTATGCGTTCCCATTGTTCGTCAGTGAATACGCGATGCCTTGGATTGATAGTCACCAGTCCAGCTTCGCAGTCGGAAACTCGCCAATAAAGGAGACACGCCCTAGCTTGTTGTCCACCGTCAGACACCGGTGCTCGATGCCGGTGTGGAACTGCTCCACCAACAGACTCGTGCGATTCTCTGCCACACGGTGGAACGCCTCGACGAACTGCTCGTAGGTCTCGACACCGACGATCACGTCCGTGCCCTTGTTCTCATCTTTTGGCTTGATCACTAAGGGGAGTAGCTTCTTTCCCCATGACCAGGCGCGCTCAACGTCTTCGGGGGCGAACACTGCATTCTCCGGGGCGTTGATCCCTCGATTCAGCAGCAGACGACTCGTGACTTCCTTGTAGCTCACCAGCCGCCGTGCACTGGGCGTGTTGATGCTCGATACGCCGCTGGTCCAGGTGAAGCGTTGCCCATCGAACGAGAGAAGCATCCGCTTGGTGTTCTTTGTGGAGTGGGTAACCTTGATGCCTCGTTCGAGCGCCTCCGCGACCATCACCGCGTTGGCATACGGACGGGGCTTCATACCGATGCGGCGCATGAAGTCCTGAGCTGGTGCAAGATCCGAGATTGGAGCGGTGGTCATGACTTCCTTGAGGGACGCAGGGCTTGGACGGGGAGACGAGGCCATCGAACTAGATGATTGGTTGGGACACCACGGGGACATCGTCTGCTTCGACGATCCACTGGCAGAACTCATCGATGTCACCGGCGATGATCTGATCTTCCGATGTGAATGTGGGAGCTGTGGTGAGTCCTTCGACGAGCAATTCCGACGTGCAACCTGAGGCGGGCAGGACGATGTCGATGGCTGCCCACCTTAACTCGGGGACCGCGTGCACCGCATGGACGGCCAGGAGACCTGCAGCTCGGACCGACTCAGCGCTGACGGACGGCTGCTTCTGAGAGGCGATGACGGCATGCGCTTTCACATGGCTGGTGAGAACACGCAGTCGGGTCCCCTGGGGGCGCGTCTGTACCCAGCACGCACCCGACAAAGCTGACTTCTCCATGGTCTCTTCCGGAGACAGAAGGTACGTGTTCGGCCCCTTCCATGCGGTTTCCACCGTGCGGAGCGTGACGTCGTCGGGATGCTCTTCGACGAACCGACGCAGTTGAGCCGTAGTGGCGACCGTGGCACTCGGTGGCTGGGGTACGGAACGCAAAGCCAGGATCCGGCTGACCCACTGGTGGCGTTTCATGACCTTCTCCACCACGAAGCGGTCAGCAGCCGTGAGCCCGGTACGGGTCACCAGAATAGGACCTCGTGGGGTGGACACCTGGCGCACCGTGAAGCTGGGTTTCGTGACCGGATGAGGAAGGCGGGTGAGCGAGTCCAGGAAGAGCTGGCGGAACGGAACGGAGGTGCTTTTGCCGAACAAGCGTTGATTCAGGACCACGGGGACGGATGTGTCGGAGAATTCGGCGGCTTCCGGGGCGGCGGTGACCTCTGGCGCGGTGGCCTCGTATCGAACGGTCCAGGCGGCTGCACTCACGTCGTTGGGTTCACCATAGGCAGGAAACAACGCCGCACCGTAGGCGGCCTGGGTATTGATCTCGATCACCAGCGGACGTTGGGTGCCGTCTTCGATGATGACATCGGCGCCGCCCCAACCCAAGCCCGGAATCGCGGCGACAGCGTTCGCGGCCGCCGCCTTGATGTCGTCAGCGGTCTCGTCCAGTGCCTGGATCGTGTCACCACCCACGCTGAGCCCGGCCACGTTGCGGACGATGATCCGCACGCCGAGGTCGGGGACCGAGTCTACGGTGAGTCCCAGCTTTGACAATTGTCGATGCGTCAGCGGATCGATGGGAATGGGGCGCTTTTCCAAGGACGGGTTCAGGGTGCGCTGGCGGTTCTTATCGGCAATCAGCTGCGCGATGGTCGAGACCCCGTCACCGATCACGTGCGGCAGGGCTCGACCGTTGACCGCCATGGCGCCCTCGGGCGACGCCATGATGCGCAGCTCTTCGGTGAAGTGGATGTGCGGTTGGAGGATCACCTGCGAGCCATTGTCTCGGGCGAACCGGAAGGCCTCCCGCACCTCATCATCGGTGGTCAACCCGGTGGAGACTCCGATGCTCTCGACGCCGAATCGCGGCTTGATCACCACGGGGCCGGGCACAGTGCTGGCGACGCGCACGGCATCATCAGCCGATTTCACCAAGAACGTTTCCGGGGTGGGCACTCCGGCCCGCTCGAGGATGCGTGCGGTGAGCACCTTGTCGCGAACCAGCACTGCGCCTAGGGAGGTTTCATGGTTTCGGTAGCGGAAGCTGAGAAGTCTCTTCCCTCTGCACTCGATCAGGGCGAGGGTGCGACCGAGCCAGTGAACGGTACCGCCTTCGGCCTCGGCGGCCACGGCGAGCATGGCGACACCCAACTGCTTGTTGGAACCGAGGATCCTGTCTTCGATGGACAGGCTTGGGCCGCGCAAGGGCCAGTCTCCTGCATCCGCACCTTCGAAGGTGGGAGTCAGCCGGGAGAAGGGCTTTCCGATGGGCCAGTCACCGAGCTGCAGCACGAGGTGGTGACCCAGCTGATCGGTTTCGGTGTTCATGGCCGGGTTGGTGAACCGCCACGGTCGTTCTGGGCGCGCTGAGAGCGCTTGGATCACGCGGTCAAGGTCTTCGGGCGGCACCGGGCCGACATCGGGTCCGGCGGTGCGGACGGGATAGAGCTTCGCCTCGACCCAACGGCGATCGCCGTCGCGATGGATCTCCAGCATGATCCAGAAGCTGAGGTTGACACCAGAAGTCTCATCGTCCGGCTGAAATCTCGGGGATTCGGTCAGACCGTTGCCGATGCCGTAGACGACCCATCGCTGCTGCTTGCGGTGGATTTCCTGCACGTGCCCGGCACCTTGTCCCAGCACGAGATCGTATTCTTTGGCAAGAAGCCGGTGTGCCAGGGCGAATTGACGTTGCGTCCGCCAGTGTCCTGACTCGCCCCAGGTGGGCAACGCGATGCGCAACGTATCGGCACTCGTCGACGCGGCTCGCGCCAGCGGCGAGGACGAGATAGTCAACGGCGCACAGCCAGCAGAGTCGGCATCCGCATAGACGCGCTGGGCCCGAGTGGTCCGGACCGGGTGAAGGACGGACGCGTGAAGATTGACCTCGCCGCCGCCGATTTCATCCGGCAGGTCGATGCGAAGTGGCGCTTGAGCTGCCGCGCGTGTTCGGCCGGCGCCGAACGACTGCAGTCCTGTGGAGTCGAGGGCGGCCAGCGTAGTGTCGAGGCCGTCGGTGCCATGGGCCATCGTCGATGAGTGGGCCAGATTCACAGCATCAACACCGATTCTAGCGACAGCGGATGCATCGTCGCTGGTGAGCTGGCGGGATTGCGGGGTGCGCACACCCAGCACCGAGGCGTCGGCCAACTCAGCAAAGGGGCGAAACGCTGAAACGATCGCAGAGTCCGCGCTCAGCGCGGCTGCGTCAGCGGGCGAATCTCCCAGGATGAGGATGCGGTAGGTCTCCACGTGGTTCCTGCTGCCTTCTGTGGTCGATGAGGGTGCGGTGTTCACGGCAGCTTTCACTCCTGAAGGGTGAACCCTGCTGCGACGACGCCTTTCCACGGGCGGGTCCGCTCGGGTGCGGTGCCCGTGATGAGCTGCAGCGACTCGACGAAGCGGTCGATTTGGGTGTCGCTCCCGGCTACCATCAGCTCGGGTGCCCCCTTCTTCATACGCAGGAAGCCGGCCACATGATGCTTCTGGCTGGCCCGGAGGATGCGTGTTCGCTGCCGCGGTGAAAGGGCGGTCGGGTCGATGAAGTTGTACAAGCGACGGGTCCGATACCGACTTGCCGGGATCGGTGGCATCACCACTTCGCTGGCATGCCCGGATCGGAGGATACTTCGTGCAGACCGAAGATTGAGGTGCAGTTGCTGGTCTGCCGGATCTTCAGAGCGTTGCGAGTCGGGGAAGCAGATATCGATGATCTTCTTGGGGACGTCGACGCCCGTCCCGACGGTGGGATACATGTTCACGCCGATTTGTGGCTGGCTGTTCAATTCGAGGAGCGTGTACTGGCCGTGCCCGTCGTTCGAGGTGCCTTCGTAGAGGACGTCCACGCCGGCGCAATGCAGCCCGGGTATGGCCTGTGCTGCTTTGACTGCAGATTCGCGGATATGTTCCGGAATCTGATCCGTGACGTCGACAACATCACCTCCGGCACTCGCGTTGGCGGCGCCGCGCAGTTGAAGATACTCGCCCTCTGAGGGAACACTGTTGTAATCGTGCCCTTGCTGCTGAAGGTAATCGGTGATCTCTTGATCGGGTTTGATCGGCCCTTTAGAGAGAAACGGGTTTTTGCGTCGAAGCAGGTTCTTCGCGTCGATCAGCTCTTGCACAGTGGAGACCCCGTCTCCGGTGATATTCGCTGGGATTCGTTGGCAGGTGGCGATGTAGTGGCCGCCGAAGACCAAGATCCGGTAGTCATCGCCGGGCACATGACTCTCCAGGACCAGGTGGGACGTAGCATGGCTCTTCTGCAGCTGAGCGAAGCGTTGTCGTAGGACAGCAGGCTCGCGAATATTCGAGAAGACGCCCTGCCCCATGGCGCCGTCCAACGGCTTCAGCACCACCGGGTAGCCGATCTCTTCTACTTGCTCCACCACCTGATCTGGTGAGGTTGAGCTCGGGTTGATCAGCACGGAGCGGGGGACGGGCAGTCCGGCAGCAGCCAGGAGCTGGTTGGTTTGGTGCTTGTTCTTCGCTGTGGCGTGCGCCTTGAGGGATGTCAGGTTCGGACGCGACTGGGTGAAGCGGATCGACCGCCCGGAGGAATCCGAAATCCGGCACCGGTAGAACCAATCGTCACGGATGGAGACGGTCAGGCCGCGTCGCCAGGCCTCAACAGCGAGCACGTAAATGGTGAGCCCGGATCCGAATGCTTCGCGAACAACATCGGGTTGAAATGCCGAGGGCCACTTGGGAGGCACGGTCTACTCCTTGGGTAGTCGAGGGCCGAGATTAGGACGGCGACGATGACGCTGCGACGAGTTCTGCGACCCAGTCCTTCAGACCGGTGGATCCGGAGGCTTTCATGAGCACGATATCGCGTTCGCGAAGCTGACTGGGGAGATCTGTCTTCAGCGATGCCAGGTCAGGCCAGTGATGAACCGAGTCTGTACGGCCCTTCAGTTCGTCGAAGAGCGCGGCCATATGAGTGCCGAAGAGGTAGATATGGTCAAGATTTGCGGTGAGGACAGCGTCGACCAGATCACGGTGAATCTGGTCAGCCTGGGGTCCCAGCTCGAGAATGTCGCCGAGGACGGCGACGCGGCGTTTCGAACCATCTGATGCCATGGCGGAGAGCGACGCCAGTGAGGAACGTACGGACGCCGTGTTGGCGTTGTACGCCTCGTCGATCAACGTGATCTGTGCTCCGGTGCCGAGGCGAATTTGCGCGGTCTGACCGCGGCCCTCCAAAGCTTCGAAGGTTGCGAGAGCTTCTACACCCTGCCGCCAGTTCTTCAGGCGATGGGCGCGAAGGGCGGCGATCACGGCGAGGCTGTTCAAGGCCGTGTGCTTGCCGGCAGTACCCAGGCGGTACTCGATGGGCTGTTGACCGACCATGGCGACAGTGTCGTGCGTTTCGGGATCCCAGGACGCCAGCCGGATGGTGGCGTTCTCAGACTCTCCATAGGTCACGAGCTGACACCCTTCGCTGACCGCGCGTTGAATGAGAACGTCGGCGTGCGGGGCATCGGCATTGATGATGGCAGTCCCACCCGCGGGTGGGGCTTGGAACACATCAGATTTGATGCGCGCCACGTTTTCCAAGCTTTCCATATGCTCCAGGTGAGCCTCGGCAATCGACGTGATAATTCCGACATCTGGCGAGACGGTGAACCCGGATTTTCGGAACGCCATCAACGCTGAGCTGGAGATCTCGAGGACGGAATGACTGAATTGTGGCGACAAACTGAGACGCCGCAATGCCATGCGCTGCAGGTTGAGGTTGCCCGGGTTTGTCGCGATGCTTTCTTCACCGATGGCACGCAAGGCATGCAAGAGCATGGCTTTCGTGGTGGTTTTGCCCGCTGAGCCAGTGATCGCGGTGATGCGCTGGGTATCCAGACTCTCGCGGATTGCTGCCACGATCCGGCAGGTCAGAGCGAAGGTGTCGTCGGAGAAGAAGACGTTCTTGCCTTCGAGGTACGGAGCACCGCGTAGTTCCGATGAGCAGATGATGCCCGAGATGCCATAGTTAAGAGCTCGCTGGATGGTCCATTCGGTCTTCTGAGGGCTCGGGCGTGGGGC
>JBQDEV010000027.1:0-23501 GCA_052084925.1 Micrococcaceae bacterium | reverse complement strand
CAAAGTGAACCCGCGCACTGGCGAAATCACTAGTTGACAACTATAGGAGCGTCAATGCTCTGGCTGAGGCGGTCAATGGCCTCTACAAAGCAGAGATCATTCACTCACGCAGAGTCTGGCCCTCCGTTACCGCTGTGGCGATGGCCACCATGGACTGGGTTCAGTGGTGGAACACTCGCCGACTACATGAGGGCCTTGGCTACCGGACGCCAGCAGAGGTCGAGATCTCGTACACTCAACAACTGACAGTCGCGCCCGCGGTTGTCTAAACACGGAACAAAATCCAGGGCGCTTCACATCACTTGTTGTGGCAGGTGGAGAAGTCTTTCCGGATGGCTAAATCCGATCTGCGTGCCCGGCCGATGTTCCATCATCAGCGGGATTCAATCGAGGCGTATCTCAGTGTGGTGTTCTGCGCGTTGGCTGTTGCCCGGTACCTCCAGGGCGCCACGGGGTTGAGCATCAAGAAAATTGTGCAGAAGCTGAAACCGCTACGCACCGTGAGGATCGATGTCAGCGGCCATGAACTCACTGCGGCCCCAACGATCAGTGACGACGCCCAAGGGATCCTCGATCTGATTGCCGCAAAAATTACGCACTAAACATGGCACGAGTCAGGTCTGAACTCGGTTACCCGGCATAACAAGCCGAGCAACCTATGGATTTCCGTAGCTCTTCGGCCAAGCTGGCCGAAGCGACGTCTCCGATCTCCGGTTCGGTTCCTTGTCTGTTCGGTTTAACGACGAATGCCCTTGCTCTTCCTGGAGTTCCAGTAGGAGCAAGGGCCTTCGTCGTCGTTAATAATGAAGTGGAGCCCCCTGCCGGATTCGAACCGGCGACCCCCTGTTTACAAGACAGGTGCTCTGGCCAACTGAGCTAAGGAGGCGGGATCGTTCACGTGCCAATTTCGTGCCAGCTCGAGAACGACCTTATCTAGGGTAGCGGAAAATTAGGCGCCCTGGTGCTCGTCGATAATGGACTGGGTCCACTCAGCGAAGCCCTGGTCGGCACCGTCGACGGCCCAGTTGTTGCCCTGCACCCACACAGAGGGGGCGCCGGCCACGCCGTCAGCCAGTGCGAGATCCGAGGTGTAGTCCACAAACGGACGGTAGGTGTTGCCGTCGATGCAGGAGTCGGCGTTCACACCGAGACCGGAGGCCATCTCCTTGAGCTCACTGTTGCTCAGGCCCTGACCGTCGTAGGAGGCGTAGATCTGTGTGAGGAAGTCGTTGTAGGACTCCGGGGACTCCTCGGCTACGCACATCGCAGCGTTGGCGGCGCGCGAGGAGTAGTTCTCGGTGCCGGGCGAGTCCAGGAAGTTCACCAGACGGTACTCCAGGGTGATGTCCCCGGCATCGAGCCACTCGTTGAGCTGCTCGCCGTTGGTCTGCTCGAAGTCGGCGCAGTGCACGCAGTTCGGGTCGGCGTAGACGATCACGCTGACCGGCTCGCCCTCAGCGGACGCTTCAGCACCTTCCAGCTCGGACGGCTGGCCGTCGCCGACGTTGGCTTCGCCGACGGATTCGACGTCGACGTCGCCCATATCAGCGCCCTCGGCGATCTCCGTGGTGGAGGTCAGCACCACGCCGCCTTGCTCGGTGGCGAACGCCGGAGCCGGACCGGTGGTGGGGATGGAGCGGGAGGAGTTCATCCAGATCACGCCGACAACGATCGCCACGACCACGACCACCGCGCCCACGATCGACCAGATGGTGATCATCTGGTTACGCTTCTCACGCTGGCGCTGCTGCTCAGCCATCTGACGTGCCTTATCGCGCGCAGATTCCTGACGTTCCTTCTTCGAGGGGCGGTTCGTTGAGGCCATGAAGTCTCTCGGTCCAATCATCGTGGGTGCACTCGGCACGGTACGTTCAACGGGCGACACTTTACCCCTCAAATCTGAACTACACCTGAGATGACGTGGGTAGACTCGACCCATGAGCGCCGGGGTCGAACTCAAGATCACCGCTGGCGGAGATTCAGGCTCCGGAGTGGGCACGGCCGACGTGCTCGAACTGCCTCTGGATATGCCGTTGTTGGAGTGGCCAGCTGGCTATTTGGCCGCCCTGCCGCGCGGGATCTCCCGGCATGTGGTCCGCTTCGTGAGGTTGCCCGGAATGGTGGTGGCCATGAAGGAGACCACCGACCACGCTGCACACCACGAGTATGGGCTGTTGCGGAAACTGCGTCGGCTGGAGGTTCCCTGCGTGGAGCCGGTGGCGGTGATCTCAGGACGCACCAGTGGCGACGGCGAGCCGCTGCCCACCATGATGGTCACCCGGCATCTGGCCTTCTCGTTGCCCTACCGGGCGGTGTTCTCGCAGAAGCTCACCCGCGATACTCTGACCCGGCTCATCGATGCGCTCGCCCTGCTGTTGGTGCAGCTGCATCTGGAGGGTTTCTACTGGGGTGACGTCTCGCTATCCAACGCGCTGTTCCGCCGTGACGCCGGGGCGTTCGCGGCGTACCTGGTGGATGCCGAGACGGGGGAACTGCACGGCAAACTTTCCCGCGGGCAGCGCGAGCACGACTTGGAGATCGCCCGCGTCAACATCGCCGGGGAGCTGATGGATCTGCAGGGCGGCGGAATGATCGAACAGGATGTGGACCCGCTGGGCACTTCGGAGCTGATCATGGCGGCGTACCGGTCGCTGTGGGAGGAGCTCACCGCGGACATGACGTTCTCGGCGACGGAGCGATGGCGGATTGAGGACCGGATCCGGAGGCTGAACGAGCTGGGCTTCGACGTCGAGGAGTATGCGTTGCGCCCGCGCGCCGGTGGATCGGAGCTGGTGCTGCAGCCGAAGGTGGTGGACCCCGGGCATCACACGCGACGGTTGGAGCGACTCACCGGACTGCGAGTGCAGGAGAACCAGGCGCGGCGGTTGCTGCACGACATGGACGAGTACCGGGCCGATGTGCACCCCGGGCTGGACGAGCATGAGTCGGCCCACTACTGGACCACGGAGATCTTCGAGCCCCTCGTGGAGGCGATCCCGGAGCATCTGCAGGGCAAACTGGAGCCGGCCGAGATTATGCACCAGCTGCTCGAGCACCGCTGGTATCTCTCCGAGCGGGCGCAGCGCTCGGTCAGCCTGCAGGAAGCGCTGGATTCTTATCTCGTGGAGGTGCTGCCGGCCCGGCGCGATGAGGATGCGATTGTGCTGAATCCGACGACGACCATGCTGGACACGGTCAGCTCAGCGGACGACGAAACACCGCCACCGCATGCGGGGGAAGCACCGTCAGACCGCTGAGCACGGGCAACTCCTCGAGGAAGCCCTCGGGGCCGTGGGCCAGCACGAGCTCGGCTTCGGAGTGCAGATCGGGCGGGACCGGCATGGGTGCCTCGCCGAGGGTGAGCAAGATACTGAGCTCCGGGACGGCGTCGTCGTGGCGCCGCCAGCGGTCGATCATCACGTACCGGGATGGTTCGTCCACCGCCGCGCGGGTCAGGGTGCGATCCGGTGCGGTGAGGGCGGGGATCTCGGCGCGCAGCCGAATCAGCCTGCGGTAGAGCTCGAGCAGCGTGGAGCCTTCTGCCGCCGTCCAGTCGAGACGGGAGCGGTGGAAGGTGGCCGGATCTTGGGGGTCGAGCACGGCGTCGGAGTCCCAGTCCATGCGCTCGAACTCGCGGCGCCGCCCCTGGGACACCGCCTCGGCTAGTTCCGGGGCGCGGTGGGCCGTGAAAAACGCGAACGGGGTGCTCGCGCCCCACTCCTCCCCCATGAACAGCATCGGGGTGTAGGGCCCGAGCAACAACAGTGCCGCTTCGATGCCGAGCTGGCCGGCGTCCAGCACCGCGGAGGGACGATCCCCCGCCGCCCGGTTGCCGACCTGGTCGTGGTTCTGCACGGAGACAACGAGTCGCCAGTTGGGAGTGTCGGCGGGCAGGGGTACACCGTGGTCGCGGCCGCGGAAGCTGGAGTAGGTGCCGTTGTGGAAGAACCCGTGGGCCAGGGTCTTCTCCAGGGCCGACAGCGGGGCGAAGTCGCGGTAGTAGCCGTGGTGCTCGCCGGTGACGGCGGCGTGCACGGCGTGGTGGTAGTCGTCGGACCACTGCGCGTGCAGGCCGTCGCCGTCCGGGCGCGGGGTGATGAGCCGGGCGTCGTTGAGATCGGATTCGGCAATGAGGTGCCGGGTCACTCCGGTGCGCTCGGTGATGTCATCCGCCAGCACCGCCAGCTGCTCCAGCAGCCGGGGCGTGCCGGGGTCCCGGGCGGCGTCGTCGTCGATCAGGGCATGCACGGCATCCAGGCGCAGCCCATCGACCCCGTACTCGGCGAGCCAGAGGGCGGCGTTGTCGAGGATGAATTCGCGCACGGTGTGCCCGTGCTCGCCGTTGAGGTCAGGGCCGTCGCCCCAGCCGGTGGTGGCGTCGCTCAGGTAGGGGCCGAACACGGAGAGGTAGTTCCCGTCGGGACCCAGATGGTTGTAGACGACGTCTTGAATGACCCGGAGGCCGCGGTGGTGGCAGGCGGCGACGAACCGGCGGTAGGCGTCCGGGCCGCCGTAGGACTCGTCGACGGCGAACCAGCCCACCCCGTCGTAGCCCCAGTTGTGGTCGCCGGAGAAGGAGTTGACCGGCATCAGCTCGACGTGGGTGACGCCGAGCTCGACCAGGTGCTCGAGCCTCTCCGATACGGCGTCCAGGGTGCCCTCGGTGGTGAAGGCGCCCAGGTGCAGCTCGTAGATCACGGCGTGGCGCAGGGTGGGATCGGGGTGAGCACCCGCCGAGGTGGAGAGGATGGCCGGGGCCGATGGGGACTCGGTACGGCCAGCTGCGTCTCGGCGGCCCGGGCCGTGCACGGTGTCAGGCAGGCGGCGGGCACGCGGATCCGGGAATGGCCCGGCGCCGTCGATCCGGTAGCCGTAGCCGGGGTCGGTGCGGTGCTCGGGGCGCAGGTGCTGCAACGCTGTGGCGAGGGTGCCGGCAGCGGGTGTCCACCAGCCGTCGTCGTCAGGAACCAGCTCGAGACTGGTTGCTTCCGGCCAGCGCACCGATTCTCCGCCCCGTAGCCGGGCGGTGAACTCTGCGTGGAGCTCCCCCGGGGCGGTGTCGGTGAGGACCAGCTCCACCCGGTCGGCGTGCGGGGACCAGACCGCGTAGGGCGGGCGCACAGCGGCGGGACGGCTCATGAGGGCTCCTTACGAGTCGACGGGCGGGGCAGGGATCAGCAGGGCCACCGGAAGGTGTTCCAGCACCTCGGACACCGGCACCACGTGACGACGTCGAGCATCGACGCGGGCACCGGTGAAGGCGTCGACGAGCTCGCGCTTGGGCAACACGACTGCGGTGTCATCCCAGGGACCGCCGGTCCACCAGCGTCCGGCCACCAGCACGGCGTGACCGCGGTGGGCGGCGATGACGCGCTCGGCCTGCGCCCCGATGGCCTCGGCGGGCACGTACCGGGTGAACCATTCCGGATGGTCTCGGCGCAGCCGCAGGGTGCGGGCGGTGATCAGCATCTTGGCGGCGTCCACCTCCTGCGGCAGGGTCCACCGGCGTAAGGCTCCCGCGGCGTCGTGGTCGTCGATCCGGCTCAGCAGTTCGGCGCGGGCGGCGAAGTCGATGCCGCGGCGGTTGTCCGGGTCCACCAGGGTGGGGAACACGGTCTCCGTGCCCTGGTAGACGTCGGGGGCGCCGGGGTTGGCCAGGTGCAGGAACTTCATCACCAGCTGATTCCGGGCCGCGGGCTCGGCAATACGGTCGCTGACCTGTTGGATGATCTCGCGCACCGGGCCGTCGACCGATGTGGCGGCCTCGGCGGCACGGATCAGTTGCTGTTCGACGTCGTCGTCGGGGTCGGTCCAGGTGGTCGCGGTACCGGCCTCGCGGGCGGCCTTCACCGCATAGTCGGCCACGCGCTGGGTCTCTGGGGCGGTGCCATCGGCGGGCCAGACGCCCACCAGCGTCTCCCAGAACAGCTTGGCGAAGGTCTTCTCCTTCAGCGGCGCCACTCGGTGGAGGCGTTGCAGCTGCTCGGCCCAGTACTCGGCGTCTTCGGAAAGCACGGCGATGCGGGCGCGCACATCCTCGCTGCGCTTGGTGTCATGCGTGGACAGCGAGGTCATGGCGTGTGGAGTTTCGGCCTGGCGCCGCTGCTGGGTGCGGTGATACTCCGCCAACTCGACCGCGAACTGGGAGGGATCCCCGCCGACCTCGTTCAGGGAGCTCAGCCGTGCGTACCGGTAGAAAGCGTTGTCTTCGACCCCCTTGGCCATCACCGCTCCGGAGGTCTGCTGAAATCGCACGGCCGCCGGATGCTTCGGATCGCTCAGCGGCGACTCCAATTCATTCAGTACCGAGACCAGCTCCGGACGGCGAGCGCGCACCGCACTGAACGCTTCTGCCAGGTGGGCACGTCCGGTGGGCAGGTAGCTACGGTAGACGGGCAGGCAGGCCAGCAGCTCGTTCAGCGCTTCCTTCCGGGGCTCGACATCGGTGTTCTCCACCGCGCGCAGTTCGCGCAGCAGCCGGTTCACCTCGGAACCCAGCTGGGTGCGGGCCACGGTGAGCTGGGTGTCGTGGGTGAGCTCGGCCCACTGCCGTTCCGGATCGGTGAGCCCTGCTGCAGCGTCGAGCACCGCGGCGCCCCCGGGATGGGTGAGCACCCGGTCGATCACCGCCAGCGCCTCGTAGCCGGTAGTTCCGGCCACCAACCAGTCGGCGGGCAGGTCCTCCCCCGGTTCCAGGATCTTTTCCACCACCACGTGTGCCCCGCCGGTGGCCTCGTGCAGCCTGGCGCAGTAAGCACCCGGGTCCGCGAGCCCGTCCACGTGGTCCAGGCGTAGCCCGTCGACCACGCCCTCCTCGACCAGCCGCAGCGTGACGGCGTGCAGCTCGTCGAACACCGACGGGTCTTCCACCCGCACCGCGGCGAGCTCGTTGATGGCAAAGAACCGCCGGTAGTTCAGCCGCTCATCGGCCCAGCGCCAGGGCACCAGTCGGTAGTGCTGTCGGGCGTGGAGTTCTCGCGGGGTGAGGTCGGCGTCGTCGTCGGTTCCCGCGGCCAGGGGGAAGGTGCGCTCGTAGTAGCGCAGCGTCTCGCCGTCTCGCTGAAGAGCATCCAGTTCGGCTTCCGGGTCGGCCTCGGTGCCGTCTCCGAGCACTGGCAACAGCACCTTCCCGTCGCCGGCCACCCAGTCGATGTCGAAAATTCGCGCCGCGCTCGAGGTCCGCCCCTCACGCAGGGTCGCCCACCACCAGGGGTTCTGCCGCGGATCGGCGACTCCCACGTGGTTGGGTACGGCATCGAGCAGCACACCCATGCCGGCCTCGTGAATCGCCGCGGCCAGCCGACGTAGCCCCTCCACTCCCCCGCGCTGCGGATCCACCCGAGAGGGGTCCACGACGTCGTAACCATGGTCGGAGCCCTCAGTGGCGGCAAGCATGGGCGAGAGGTACACCCAGTCCACACCGAGATCGCGCAGGTACGGCACCGTGGCGAGGGCGTCGTCGACGGTGAACGACGGGCTGATCTGAAGCCGGTAGGTGCTGCGCGGATGGCGCGGATTTACGGGAGTGCTCACTCTCCTGGACGCTAACAGAACGGCGAGTGAGCGACCAGAGTTTGCGCCCCCTCACCGCTGAGATGCAACATAGATACATCATGTCTGCATCAACAGGGGCGACGGCCGCCCAGAAGGCCTACCAGTCCGTGAAGGACCGGATCCTCTCCGGGGAGCTGCCGCCCTCGGAAATGATCACCGAGGGCGAGGTCGCCCAGGAACTCGGCATCAGCCGCACTCCAGTGCGCGAGGCGCTGCTGCGTCTGGAGGTCGAGGGGCACCTGCGCCTCTATCCCAAGCGCGGCGCCCTGGTGGTGCCCATCGCTCCGGCCCAGATCCACGAGATCTTCGAGGCCCGACTGCTGGTGGAGTCGCATGGGGCCACGGTGGCCTGTGCCGCCCCCGAGGCCTCCCACGCTCGCCTGCTGGAGGTCCTCTCGGTGGTGATTGACCAGCAGCGACGGGCCATCGACGACGGCCAACTGCAGCGCTACGCCGAATTGGACGCCCAGTTCCACCACCACATCATCGGCGCCGGCAACAACGGCCTGCTCACCGAATTCGCCACCAGCATCCGCGAGCGCCAGCAACGCCTCGTCGCCGCCTCGGTGGACCGCGACGCCGACCGGGCGCGCACCTACCTCGACGGCCACCGCGCCCTGTATGAACGGCTGCGCGACCGCGATCCTGTCGGATATTCTGACACGTTGGCCGAGCATCTGAACACCGCGAAAGCGACGCTGCTGTGAGCCGCGGAAACCTGCGACCCGAGCGCGCCTGGCTGCCGGTGGCCGCCGCGATGGCGGCGGTGGCCTGGGGCGGCAACGAGTTCACTCCACTCCTGGTGATGTACCGCGATGCCAGCGGATTTTCCGAGCTCACCGTGTACGGCCTGCTCGCTGCGTATGTGGTCGGCATCGTGCCTGCCCTGCTGATCGGCGGACCCCTCTCCACCGCGTGGGGCCGCCGCGCCGTGATGCTGCCGGCGGCGCCGGTGTCCTTCCTCGGCTCCGCGGTGCTGGCTCTGTCCCCGGATTCGGCGGCCATGCTGACGGTGGGGCGCGTGCTCTGCGGGGCCGCCCTGGGCATGGTGATGGCGGTGGGCAGCACCTGGGTCAAAGAGCTCTGCGACCGCGCCGGCACCGACCCGACCGCCGGCGCCCGTCGGGCCGCACTGTCCCTGACCGGCGGGTTCCTGCTGGGTGCCGGAGTCGCCGCGACGCTGGCCCAGTGGGCGCCGGGTCCCACGTTCTTGGCGTATCTGGTTCACCTGGTGCTCACGGTGGCCGCCGGCTGCTGGCTGTTCACCGTGCCGGAGACCCGCCCGCGGCGCACGGACCTCTCGGGGCGAGACCTGCTGCGGCTCTTCGCCGTCCCCTCCGCCCGACATCCGCGTTTTCTCCTCGTGGTGGTCCCGGCAGCCCCCTGGGTCTTCGGCTGCGCCGGGGCTGCCTATGCGGTGCTGCCGGTGTTCCTCAGCGACGCCGCCGGAGACCTGCCCATCGCGTTCTCCGGCATGATGACCGTGGTGACGTTGGGGTGCGGGGTCGGCATTCAGACGCTGGGACGACGCATCGACACCCCCCGATCCTCCCGCGCCACCGTGGTTGGCCTGTCGATCGTGGCCGTCGGTACCTTGCTGGGCGCCAGCGCGGCGTCAACGCACCAGCTCGCCCTCGGCCTGGCCGCGGCTGCCGTGCTCGGCGCCGGTTACGGTCTGGTGTTGGTGGCCGGGCTCTCTGAGGTGCAGCGCATTGCTTCCCCCGATGACCTGGCCGGGCTCACCGCCGTCTACTATTCACTGACCTACCTGGGGTTCTTCGTGCCGATGGTCCTGGCCACCCTGTCGGCCTACCTCAGCTACGCCACGCTCTTCGCGATTGGCACCGGCATCGCCCTTGCCTGCCTGGTGATCGCAGCCTGCGCCCGGCGGGCGTTCCTACCGCCGGCCGCCCCACTGCAGGAGTACCGGGACTAGTTCAGTCCTCGTCCTGGTCCGTCAGCCCCGGATGGTCGCCCATGATCGTCGGCTCCCCGGTCTGCGGGTCGAAGGCGATCAGCACGTCCTCATAGACGGTGCCGTCGGGCATCACCACGGTGGAGTTCAGGGCGTTGCCGCGCCAGCCGTTGCCCTGGACGTCCTCGGTGCCGTACTTGATGGAGACGTTCTGGTCGACGACCTCCTCCTGGTGGTTGATCGCCGTGTAGGAGTACACCCCGGCGCCCACCCCGAGCACGATCATCGCCAGTGCCGCGTACATCTCCCGGCGTGCATCGAATCCGCGGTCGGCACCCTCGTAACGGGTGTCCTCGCCGTCCTCGGCCCCCACACCCCCGGTCGCCTCGAGCCGGGCGTAACGGCGCTGGCGCCAACGGGAGTGCAACAGCACCACTAAACCGGCGATGATGAACAGAAAAGTGGCCCAGAACGTGACCTGCATCGTCTGGAGATCGAGTGGCTCGTACATGCCCCCATTGTCCCATCTTCGAGCGACCCCGTTGGGCGCGGGTCGGCGGGTGTGATGAGATGGTGTCATGAAGCTCGCCACGTTCCGCCAGCCCGATGCCCAGCCCGATCAGCCGGGCGCCACCTTCGCCGCACTCATCACCGCCGTCGAGACCCTCGACGGCGTCGAGACGGCCACCGAAGCGGTGGCCCTGCCCCAGGTTCAGGACATTGGTGAGTTCCTGGCCTACCCCACCGAGGAGCGCGAGGCCATCGTCGCCGAGGCGCTGCGCCTGGCCGAGGAGCAGCCCGCCTCGGTGCTGGACCCCACCGAGCTGACCTATGACACGCTGGTCCCGTTCCCCACCAAGGTATTCTGCGTCGGGCTGAACTACCTCAACCACATCGAGGAGACCGGACAGCAGCGCCCCGAGTACCCCGCCCTGTTCGCTAAGTTCGGGCAGTCGCTCACCGCTGCCACCGCGGAAATCGAGATCCCGGAAGAAGATCACCGCCTCGACTACGAGGGCGAGCTGTGCATCGTCATCGGTGAGCCGGGCCGTCGCATCGCAGAAGCCGACGCCGCCGACCACATTGCTGGTTACGCGGTCGCCAACGACGTCTCGCTGCGCGGCTACCAGGGGCGCACCACGGAGTGGCTGCAGGGCAAGATCTTCGAGGCCACCACCCCGGTCGGACCATGGTTGGTCACCGCCGATGAATTCGACGGCACCGGGGCCATCACCACCTACGTCAACGGCGAGAAAGTGCAGAACGACGACGTCGCCGACCAGGTGTTCTCCCCCGCGCAGCTGGTTTCCTACATCTCCACCATGGTCACCCTGCTGCCGGGCGACCTCATCCTCACCGGCACCCCCGCCGGTGTTGCCCTGGGACGACGCAACGAGGAGGGCCGCCACCCGTGGCTGCGCTCCGGCGACGTCGTCGAGGTCCGCATCCAGGGACTGGGCGCTCAGCGCAACACCATCGCATGACCGAGCCCGACACCCTGACAACCCTCGGCATTCTGGGAGCCGGGCGCGCCGGCACCGCCCTGGCGCGCGTGGCGGCGAGCTGCGGTCTCGACGTCGATATCGCCGCCTCTCGCACCCCCGCTCAACTGAAGTATCACCTCGCCCAGTACGCGCCCCGTGCCCGCGCCATCGACGCCGAAGACATCGGCGAGCGCGCGCAGATTGTGGTGCTGATGGTGCCGCAGGAGGATCTCGACGACGTCGACCCACCCTCACTGGCGGGCACCATTCTCGTGGACGCCACCAATCGCTGGCAGCAGGAGCCGGTGCCGCGCTGGCTGCAGGCACATCTGGACGAGGGGATGTCCAGCTCGGAAGCCATCGCAGCGCATTTCTCCACCGCCCGGGTGGTCAAGGCGCTGAACCATCTCAGCCACTGGGACCTCGACGCCCCCGATCGGGCCACGGCCTCACCGCGACGGGGCCTGCTGGTGGCTTCCGACGACGACCCCGCAGCGGCACTCGTCGCGGCGTTGGTTTCCAGACTTGGCTACGACCCGGTGCATGTGCCGCGCCTGCACAAGGGGCGCATCGCCGAGCCGGGCGGTCCGCTGTTCAACCGGCCCATGACGGCAGCCCAGATCCGCGAGGTGCTCTGAGCAGTCTGAACTCCGCTGCGCATTCTCAAGGGCGCGGTCGGCAATCGACGATGAACCGCATCAGCTCCGTTGCGTCCTTCTGCGTGTACATGGTGATGAGGTGCTGATTCAGTTCTAGCCTGCGCGCCGCGGGAATGGAAATAGCGTCATACCCTTGCGACATCAACCAGCCGTTCATCATCAGCCTCGAGGTCCGCTTATTGCCGTCGAAGAAGAACTGTCGGAAGGCGCCGATGCCGAAATAGGCAATCGCCCGTTCAGCCGGGTGCAGGTCAGCGGTCCCGAGGTAGCCAATGGCCGCGTCGAATTCGTCTCGCAGGGCAGCTCCATCACTGCCAGAGTCGGTGGCCTGAAATTCACCTTGTCCACCCAAGTTCACCAGACCCCCACCACGAGTGGCCCCCTCACCGCGAAACTGGCCCGCGTCCAAGGCCTCGAAGCGTGCAACAAGATGGTGAATACGATTGATGGTGGGACGGTCCATCCTGAACGTCGCGCGCTGAACCATGTCCATCAGCGATTCAGAAGACTCTGCCAAGGCGAGCACCTGATCGGCCTCATCTTGGCGACGGCCGCCGACGGTGATTCCGTCCAAGAGCGTCTGGACCTCCGGCAACGTGAAGGTATTTCCCTCGAGTGCGGCAGCGTCCCACACGTGCGATGGCAGGACCGCTTTGAACCGCACCAGGGACCGCTTGGTCGTACTCTTCTCCAGCAGATGCCAGTCGATTGCCGCAGAATCCCAGGTGATGCCTGTTGCCGCTTCTCTGACCGCGTCGTGGGCCACCGGTCGCGAGACAGCTGGCTCAGCGAGGAATGCCGAACTTTTAGCAGTTGGGCGGCGCCGCTTCTTATCGTTACTCGGCTCTCGGGCGAACCGCGATTCTTCAGTCATGGTCATCCTCCAAACTGCCGACCAGTTCAACGCCGAGGTGCTCCGTGCGGTGATCCGCGCACAGATCGAGACACACCTGGTACGGATCGGCCCACACGATACCGTCTGAAGATTGAGCGTCGCGCTCGCTCACTCCGTCAAAGGGAAGTACGTAGATTTCACGAGTTCCGCCAGGGTCGTGTGGCAGAGCTAGGCCCAGAGCAGAGGCACCACCTTCAACGTAGAGCACCAAAGGCCCTTCAGTGGCGTCTCCTCCCCCATAGGCAACCCCGGCTGGCCAACCGCTGGCAACCCAGGGTGCACCGGTTGCCTGCACGGCCCCATAGATGCGCAGCGGCGTCCATGACGTTCTGATGGTCACTGTTTCAGAGCGCCGGGCGAGAGGTGCGGCTCGCCCAGCCTCACGAACTAGATCGATCACCGTGTCGGACCAGCGCTCGAGAGTTTCAGCCCAGTGCCCTTCCACTCGTTCACCCATCATCAGACGACGCGCGGTTCGCGGAGCTTCACTGTCACACAACGTGGGCATTTCGGCGGGAAACTGATGCCCGAGGGCATGCAGCAGATTCGTTGCGGTGCCCATCGTAGGGTCCAGTGCACCTGCCGCGATCCTGCTCACGGTCGATGCAGACAGACCCGCCCGGCGAGCAATGGCGCTCTTGGAGAGGCTGGATTCATTGATCAGGTGCGTGAGAGCCTCCATGCAGCAACCATAACAACACTCGTTGCGCATGCGCAACGAACCTTCAAGCCTATGCGTATACGCAACGCATTCACTGTAGCTCCGATCGGCTTACTAGGCGGCTCGCCCCCAAGACGCGGGGCGCGCGTTCGCCGAGGAGGCACCCAGCGCATCCAAGATCCAGCTCACGTAGTGCGGAGCCTGGGTGGGCAGGTGATGCCCCGTGGGTGAGACGTACACGTTGATTGACTCGGGCAGTTCGACGTCATCGAGGTTCGACAGGTACACCTCGCGGTCTTGCGCTCCGGTGACGACCACGGCGGGCACGTTGAGTTTCCGCAGATCGCTGAGCCCCTTACCGCGGAACACCACTTCTTCCAGTGCACCTTCCCGGGCCTGAGCGCTGTGCCGTCCGATCAGGGGGAACCCAACGAGGCGGGCGGTCGCCCAACCCAGGGCCCGGAACTTGGAGGTCAGCAGGAAACGATACAGTCGCCCGGTGTCCAGAATCGACGCGCGCGCCTCCTCTCCGTCGCGGTACAACGGCGCGTTGAGCACCACCAGCTGAGACACCAGCTCCGGGTGTCTGCGTGCGAGCTTCATCGACACCAGCCCACCCAGGGAATGCCCGACGAGAATCACCGGCTCGCCCTCGGCTACCGTCTCGATGGCGGAACGGACGTGCTCCACATGCTCGGCGTAGTCGTAGCTCGTGGCCTGCGCTTTGGCGGCCGCCCCGAATCCCAACAGGTCGATGGTGACGACGCGATACCCGTCCGCGCTGAGACGACGTCGGACCGGACCCCAGTACTTGGCCGACGCCAGCAGCCCGTGCAGCAGCACCACAAGGCGCCCCTCGCCGGGGTACTCGTGAATATGCGGCGCACGGGAGGTGCGGGTATCGGGGGCAACGGTCGAGGTCATGCAATCAGCTACTTATCAAGGCGAGAAATTCATGGGGCGCCGTCCCCTCGTCAAGGGGCAACGGTGGCCGATGGCTCAAGGGCGGGTCGGCGAACAGCGTGCGAAATCACCGCACGGAAACACATGCTTACTTCGAGTTTAACGAAAGATGACGCTGGGGTAAACTTCACCCCTCGGCCCTCCGGGACAGCCGACGCTGTAGCCGCAGAAACAACAAACCCGGACCACCGCAGTGGACCGGGTTTCGCTCCCCGTAAGGAGTTCTTTCATCTGGTCGGGGTGACAGGATTTGAACCTGCGGCCTCGTCGTCCCGAACGACGCGCGCTACCAAGCTGCGCCACACCCCGTGGCTAGGTTTTCACGCTCCCACGAATCCGTCGGGCGGTCCAACCACAATGGTCTATCTTAGTGCGTTCGCCCGGAATTCACCAAACGGCAAAATCTCAGCCGATCCCCCGCCCCGGGTTCAGCCGGTGGTCGGGGTCGAAGACGCTCTTGATCTGGCGCTGGACGCGCACCGCGGCCTCGTCGTGTTCCAGGGCGAACCAGCGCACCTTGTAGGAACCCACCCCGTGCTCACCGGTAATGGTTCCACCGAAGTCCAGGACCACCCGGATGGATTCATCCAGAGCAGCCTCCAGCCGCGCCATGCCTTCGGTCCCCTCGTCGACGTCGATCCAGAAGCTCGGATGCAGGTTGCCATCGCCGGCGTGGGCGATCACCTTGATTTTCACCCGGTGGTCGCGCCCAATTCGCTGCACTTCACGGACGTACTCGACCAGCCGAGATTTGGGCACGGCCACATCCTCGCCGACCCGGATCTCGGTGACGGTGTCATCGCCGCGGGCATGACGGCGCAGGTCGACCAGGCGGTGCGCCTGCTCGTCGCCCGGAGCGCTCACGCGGGCGCCCAGGGGAAGAAGTGCTTCCCGCACCGCCTCCATCTCAGCGTCCGCTCCGTAGCCATCGGTCTGCACGAGCAGGCACGCCCCACCCAGCGAGGCCAGGGCAGATCCGTGCGCGGCGTCCAGGGCGGCCATGGTGGCGCCGTCCATCATCTCTAGGATCGCCGGCTGCACTCCGGCCTGACTGATCGCCAACACCCCGGCCGCTGCTGTCTCCAGGTCGTCCACGAACACGGACGCAGTGGCCACCGCCACCGGCAACGGCCGCAACCGCACCGTGATCTCGGTGATGATCCCCAGAGTGCCCTCCGAGCCCACGAAGAGCCCGGTCAGGTCGTAGCCGGAGACGTTCTTGAAGGTCCCGGTTCCGGTGCGCAGCACGCTACCGTCGGCGAGCACTACCTCCAGGGAGAGCACCGAGTCCCGGGTGACCCCGTACTTGGCACAGCGCAGCCCGCCGGCGTTGGTGGCCACGTTGCCGCCGATCGTGGAAATCCGATAGCTGGCCGGGTCCGGGGCGTACATCAACCGGTGCGGGGCCACCGCCTCCCCGAGATCGGCGTTGATCACTCCGGGCTGGACCCGGGCGGTCTGGTCCTCGACGTCGATACTGAGAATCCGGTTCATCCGCTCCAGCGAGACCGTCACCGCGGTTCTCAGCGCGTGCGCCCCACCGGAGACCGAGGTTCCCGCACCGCGAGGCACCAGGGCGAAGCCCTCCTCGGCGGAGGCGCGCATCAGGGCGACGACGTCCTCGGTGGAGGCGGGGAAGACGACGGCGAGCGCCCGCTGGATCTCCCAGTCGGCGGTCGGACCATAGTCGGTGGCGTAGGTGTCCAGAGTCGTCTCATCGACCGCGATCGCAGACTCCGGCAGCACCTGGCTCAGCCGGTGCAGAATCTGTTCGCGAGCCGCGCTGTCGATCGGTGCGCCACCACTCATGCGAGTCCCCCGATGGCCGCCGGGTCACCGGAACCCCTGGTCAGGGCCGAGGGCGCGTCCTTGATCATGGTGACGTGCGGGATCTCGGCGTCCAAGTATTCCTCCCCCACCCGGTAGGTGCCGAATCCGGCATACCAGGCCTCCAGGTGCGCCTGCGCGTGGATCTCGATCCGCTCGGCACGATGCGCTTCCATCGCGGCGTTGATCAGCTCCGAGGCGTAGCCCCGACCGCGGTGCCGGCCATCGGTGGCCACCCGTCCGATCGAGACACCCACCGCCTCGCGCAGCACCCGCAGGGTCGCCACCGGAGCGCCGTCCACGGCGATCCACCAGGTCTCACAGCCCGACTCCAGATCGCGCCCGTCCAGGTCCTCCGTCGTGTAAATTCCCTGCCCCATGGTGAACACCCGATAACGCAACCGGGCGATCTCATAGGCGGTCCGCGCATCCAGGTCGAACCAGTGTCCTCGCTGTACAGCCATCGGGTCGCTCATAGTCGCCAGTGTAGAACACCGGAAAGTCGTGCACGTCACAGCGTCTCGACGTGACCGAGATCATGAAGGAACCCGAGCCCGAACAGTAGACTGGACAGCTATGCGCTCACCTTCATCCTCACGCCTGTTGCCGGTCTTCGGCGGCCTCACCGCAGCCGCTCTGCTGCTGGTCTCCTGCTCATCCGATACCTCCGCCCCCGGGTCCGACGACGACGTCGCCCCGGTCGCTGGCGGCACCCTCGTCTACGCCTCCGGCGACGCCGAGCCGACCTGCCTCGACCCGCACGTCGGCGGCAACTACCCGCAGTCCCTGGTCTCCTCGCAGTACCTGGAGACCCTGTTCACCGCCACCGACGACGGCGAGATCGTCCCCTGGCTCGCCGAGGACTCCGAGGTCTCCGAGGACGGGCTCACCCACACCATCACGCTGCGCGAGGGCATCACCTTCCACGACGGCACCCCGCTCACCTCCGACGCCGTGCAGGCCAACATCGAGCACCTGCAGGACCCGGACACCGCCTCCTCCACCGGCTGGCTGGCCGTGCAGAAGGTAGAGTCCATCGAGCTGCCCGACGAGCGCACCGCCGTACTCTCCCTCTCCGCTCCCGATAATGCGCTGGAGGAATCGCTGTCCATGATTTGGACCGCCATCCAGTCCCCGGAGGCCCTGCAGCGCGATCAGGACACCAACTGCGCCGAACCCGTGGGTACCGGCCCGTTCCAGGTCGAGTCCTGGGACCGGCAGACCGCCGTCAACCTGGTGCGCAACGAGGACTACGTGCTACCCACCGACGAGGCCAACATCGCCGTCCACGATGACGACACCCCCGGTGCCTACCTAGAGGGCATCACCTGGCGCTTCATCCCGGAGGCGGCCACTCGGTACTCCGCGCTACAGTCCGGCGAGGTCGACGTGATCGATAACGCCCAGCCCGACACCATCTCCTCCGCCGAGCAGACCGAGCTGGGCCACCTGGACGCCCCGCGCCCGGGTGCGTCCAACCGCATCGAGCTGAACTCCTCGAAGGCTCCCTTCGATGACGCCGCGGTGCGCGAGGCATTCGTTCGCGCCGTCGACGTCGATTCCGCGGTGGAGTCCCTGTTCTTCGGCACCGCGCAGCGCAGCCACTCGCTACTCAGCTCCGTGGAGCCCCTGGGCGTGTCCGATGACTCGCTGTTCACCCACGACGTCGAGCAGGCCAACGAGCTGCTCGACGAGGCCGGTTGGACCGAGCGCGACGACGACGGCGTGCGTACCCGTGACGGCGAGCGCCTGGAGCTGACCTTCCCGGTCTCCACCAATCAGTCGGTCCCGGCCGAGCAGTCGCTCTTCGAGCAGCTGCAGGCCCAGGCCGCCGAGGTCGGGTTCGACGTCACCATTAACCTGCTGGATCTCTCCAGCTGGTACGGCGCCCTGGCCGAGCATGACTACGATCTCGTCTCCGCGCCCTACACCAAGGTCGGGCCTTCGGTACTGCGGATCCTCTACCACTCCGATTCCACGGTGCCCGCCCCGTCCGGCTACTTCGCCAACAACGCCCAGGTCACCCTGGATGAGCTCGACGAGACGCTGGTCGAGGCCGAGCAGACCTCCGACGACGCCGAGCGCGAGCAGCTCTACGAGCAGGCGCAGCGCACCGTATTAGAGGACTACTACGTGCTGCCGCTCTACGACCAGCAGAACCACTTCCTCTACGGGGACCAGGTACACGGCATGGGCGAGACCACCGCGGTCTCCAGCCCCGTGTACTACAACGTGTTCCTCGAGCAGTAGTCGATGCCGCGGCGCGCCCTGGGGATCCTCCGCTGGCTGGCACGGCACGCGCTCGGCGCGGTCGTCGTGCTCTGGCTGGTGGCCACCGCGATCTTCCTCGGCATCCGCGCCATCCCGGGAGACCCGGCCGAAGCCATCATGGGCGGGCCGGGCTCCCAGGCATCGGAAGAGGCTTTAGCCGCCGCCCGTGCCCAGCACGGTCTCGATCAGCCGCTGGGCGTGCAGTATCTGATGTTCCTGGCCAACATCGCCCGCCTCGATTTCGGTTCCTCCTACGCCCTGCGCACCCCGGTCACCGAGGTGATGACCGAGGTGTTGCCGGCCACCCTGCGCCTGGCCGTCATCGCCCTGGTGCTGGCGTGGGCGCTGGCGCTCGGCTTCGCGCTGGTCTCGCTGCGCGCCGGGGCGATCGGGCGCCAAGTCAGCACGCTGTTGGAGATCGTGGCGGCGGCGGTGCCGCACTTCTGGTTGGGCTCCCTGTTCATCCTGATCTTCTCTTCCGCTCTCGGCTGGCTGCCCGCGGTCGATAACGGCACGACGGCGGGGCTCATCCTGCCCGCCGCCACCCTGGCGCTGCCGCTGGCCGGGTTCCTCGCCCAGGTGATGCGCGACTCGCTGACGACGGCGATGGGCTCCGAGTTCGCCCTCGCCGCCCGCGCCCGCGGTGCCAGCCGCGCCGCCGTGTTCTGGCGCCACGGACTGCGCCATGCCTCGTTGCCCGCGGTGAACCTCACCGGCTGGGCATTCTCTTCCCTGCTCTCGGGCGCGGTCGTCGTCGAAGCGGTCTTTGCCCGTCCCGGGCTGGGCCGGGCGCTGCTGTCCGCGGTGCTCTCGCGCGATATCCCCATGGTCACCGGCATCGCGATCTTCTCCGCGCTCATCTACATCGCCGTGATGGCCCTGGCCGAAGCCGCCGAACGGTCCCTCGACCCGGAGAGGAGCCGGTCATGAGCAGAACCGCCGCCGTCGCCGCCCTGGTCTTCTGCGCCCTCTTAGCAGTCGTCGCACTCGCGCCCGGCTGGATCGCCCCCTACCCACCCCTGGCGGTAGATCCCTCCCAGGCATTCCAGTCCCCCAGCTGGGAGCACCTAATGGGCACCGATGAGTCCGGCCGCGATATCTTCTCCCGGGTCATCCACGGCACCCGCGACTCCCTGTTCATCGGGCTCGCCGCCACCGGTCTCGGCATGAGCATTGCCCTCGTGCTCGGCACCCTGGCCGCCATGGCGCCGGTGTGGCTGGACGCGATCGTGCTGCGCGGGCTCGAGGCCCTGTACTCGATCCCGTCCCTGCTGATGGCGCTGCTGATCATCGCCTTCACCGGCCCCGGCACTTGGCCCGCCATCATCGCCGTGGGATTATCGACGGCGCCCGGCTACGCCCGACTGGTCCGCTCGCAGATCCGCCACCTCCGCGGCTCCGAGATGCTCGAGGCGGCCACCGTCCTAGGCCGCACTCCCTGGCAGAAAGCCACCAACCATCTGATCCCCAATGCGCTGCGCGCCCTCACCGCACTCGTGACCCTCGGCGTCGGTCAAGCCGTCATCTGGGCCTCGGCGCTGAGCTTCCTCGGACTGGGCACGCCACCGCCGTTGCCCGAGTGGGGTGCGATGCTCGCCGCGGGACGCACCTACCTGCACTTCGCCTGGTGGATGACCCTGTTTCCCGGGCTCGCCATCGTCGCGGTGGCCGCCGGCACGACCATCATCGGGCGCGCCCTGGGCGGACGAGTGAGGACCATATGAGCACGCCGATCTCTCCGAACACCGTTGCCGCCGTTTCCGGACTCTCCGTGCGCTTCCGCGCTCTCACCGCGGTCAAGAACGTCTCCTTCCGCCTGGACACCGGGTCCTGCCTGGCGCTGGTGGGCGAGTCCGGTTCGGGGAAGTCCGTGACCGCCCGCGCCCTGATGGGACTCTCCGGGGGAAAGGTCGACGCCGACGAGCTCACCGTCGTTGGCCAGGACGCCCGCGCGCTCTCGGATCGACATTGGCGCCGCCTGCGCGGCGCCCGCATCGCCATGATCCTCCAGGATGCCCTGATGGCCCTGGATCCGCTGCGTCCGATCCACCGCGAGATCGAGGACGTGCTGAAGCAGCACACCCGGCTCAACCGATCCCAGCGCCACGAGCGCGTTCTGGAAGCCCTGGCCGAGGCGGGCATGGACGAGCCTGCCTACCGCGCACAGCAGCGTAGCCCGCAGCTCTCCGGAGGCATGCGCCAGCGCGCCCTGATCGCGCAGGCCCTGCTGGGAGATCCCGAGCTCGTCATCGCCGATGAGGCGACCACGGCGCTGGATACCAGGCTCACCGCCGTGGTTCTTGATCAGCTCAACCAGATCAAACACCAGAACCGCGCCGTGCTGATGATCAGCCACGATCTGGCCCAAGTCGCGCAGGTCGCCGATGAGATCGCGGTGATGCGCCAGGGTGAGATCGTCGAGTCCGGACCGGCCGGGCAGATCCTGGAGGATCCCCAGCACGAGTACACGCAGATGCTGCTGCGCGCGATCCCCACAGGCGTCCCCCGCCGCCAGCCCTTGAGCGCGGTCGTCTCCGAGCGTCCTGCACCGGAGCCGACGTCGGAGAACACGACGCAACACACGACTGCGGAGATCGATCAGAACTCACCGGACCCCTTGGTGGTGACCCAGCTCAGCAAGTCCTTCTCCGGCCGTGCCGCGGTTCAGGACGTCAACTTCAGCATCTCCGCCGGCCAGACACTGGGCATGGTCGGCGAATCCGGGTCTGGAAAGACGACCACCGCCCGGATGATCCTGGGTCTGGAGCGCCCCGATCAGGGCGAAGTGCTCCTCCAAGGACACCGCTTCGTGCCGGCGCTGGAGTCCCACCGCCGTGGCCTCCGCACCGACATCGGCGCGGTCTATCAGAACCCGATGGGATCCTTCGATCCCCGGCATACCGTGGGCGAGATACTCACCGACGCCGTCACCCGGGGGAAGAGTCGACGCAGTTCGACAGCCCGGACCCGGGTGAAGGAGCTGCTGGAGCAGGTCCACCTCGCTGACACCACCGTCGCCCGGCGTCCGTGGGAGCTTTCCGGCGGCCAAAGGCAGCGCCTGGCCATTGCCCGTGCCTTAGCTGCGCGTCCTGAGGTCTTAGTCCTCGATGAGCCCGTCTCGGCACTGGACGTGTCGGTCCAGGCAACCGTGTTGGATCTCCTCGATGAGATTCAGCTCGAGCACGGCACCAGCTATCTTTTGATCAGCCATGACCTGTCGGTGATTGAGCACATGAGCGATCAGATTGTCGTCATGTACCAGGGGGCGGCCGTGGAGCAAGCCACAGGCCGGGTGCTCTTCGAGAACCCGCAGCATCCCTATACCCAGCAGCTGCTGTCCGCCCAGCCAGCGTTGCGACGAAACCCATAGCTGTGGCTTTCGGCCGAATGCTGCCAGCCTGATATCTCCTCAAACGGCAGCTTTCCACGACGCCATGTACGGAATCCTCTGCGTATGATGGCGGGAACGGCTGAATTGGGGACGGCATGAACGGACCACGAGACGACGCTAACGACGCGGCCGTTGAGGCTGATCCCACGACGACCGCGACGTTGCGTCAGAATCTGCCGTTTGTCCGTTTTTGGCTCGCTTCCACCGTCTCGGACTTCGGCACCTACATCACCACCGTGGCGCTCTCGGTACTGGTTCTCGTGGTACTGGGTGGCACAGCGTTGGATCAGGGGCTGGTCAACGCCGCACGGTGGGCGCCGTATCTACTTGTCGGACTCCTGGCAGGTATCTGGGTGGACCATTTCCGCCGGCGGACAGTTCTCATTGCTGGCGACCTCGGCCGAGGCCTCGTCTTGGTGTCGTTGGCCGGACTCGCCCTGACAGGGATTCTGAGCATTCCTGCGACCTTGATTCTCATGTTCGTGTTCGGCGCTCTCGCCTTGATGACTGATGCCGCTTATCAGTCCTTTGTGCCGCAACTGGTGCCGCGACCACTGCTGGTGCGGGCCAATGCGAGCCTGCAGCAAAGTATGACCGTCGCCCAAACCACCGGAGGGGCCATTGCCGGTGGACTCGTCACGCTCATCGGTGCCCCCTTCGCATTACTGATTGACGCTGTCTCATACTTCTTCTCGGGGCTCGTCCTCTCTTCGATCAAGCAGACCTCCGCGAATCAGCTGTCCGCCCGGGACAGCGCATCGGTGAAGCACAGAGTGGGAGAAGGACTGCGCTGGCTCTACCTCCATCCCCGGCTGGGACCGCATGCCGTCAGCAGCCATATCTGGTTCATCGGCAGTGCAATGATGGGAGCGGTCTTTCCGGCGCTGATATTGAACGAGCTCCAACTCGGAGCGCTCGGCCTTGGTCTTGCGATCGGATGCGCGGGTGTGGGAGCCGTACTGGGCACGCTGATCTCGAACCAACTCGGTGAACGCTGGGGAACCGGTCGAGTGGTCGTCGCCTCGAGCCTATTCCAGCCCGTCGCAGTGGCACTTATTGCTCTGTCTCCAGCGGTAGCGGCCACACGGGACGGTCCACTGACCGGAGCCGCCTACGGTTCACCAGTTGAATGGCCGGGAACCCTCTGGGCCGCCTTTATCCTCGCTGCTGTCGGTCAGTTGCTCTTCGGTTTCGCGATGGGAGCAGATAGCCCCCTCACCATGGGCTACCAGCAAGCGGTCACACCAGACCGGCTGATTGCCCGTATGAGCGCCACCATGCGCTCTGCGAACCGTGGCATGATCGTCGTCGGCGCACCGCTGGGAGGCGCCATCGCCACCGGCGTCGGCGTTGGAACCGCGCTCTGGGTAGCTGCCGCCATCATGTTGGTCGCCGGTCTTGTAATGCTTTTCTCCCCGTACCGAACTGCTCGGATCGAAGACGACCAGCTCACCGACGAAGAAGCTCTGGGCCGCTGACGTCTACTCTCTGCTTTACACACCACGCGTCCCGACGGTTTGTGCAGGCGAGTTTGGACAAGATCTGGAACTACCCGGAGAAAGACGGACGCCCGCGTGGTCGGCCGAACAGCTGGCTTCGAATGCAGATATCTAGGTCCAAAGAGCAAGTATCCGGTGTACCTTTCAGGTACCAGAACCCGGGCCATTGCAGATATCGCTCGCACCACAACGGGATGTGGGGCGCCCACGGAGAGCCTGGAAATCTTCCCACCAAGTCCCGGCGATAGTCACGCCCGTAGCTGCGTAGCAGACCGGACGCTGCCGGTCAGAAACCTCGTTAAACAGCACCACCCACCCGCTCGCTGCGGGTGGGTGGTTAAACAAGTTGGGCCCAGTACAACAATGTACTGGGCCCAACCCT
>JBQDEV010000026.1:0-25850 GCA_052084925.1 Micrococcaceae bacterium | reverse complement strand
GAGCGGATGACGAGATTCGAACTCGCGACCTCCACCTTGGCAAGGTGGCGCTCTAGCCAACTGAGCTACATCCGCGAAGAAAACCGGTAATCAGAACTTCGATCGCCGTATTCCAACGAGTAGCTACTCTAATACAGTTTCTCGCTCGTCGTCCAATCGGGCTTCGACCGGTGTGTCGGCAGGGTGGCCGGGTGCGGAGATCGCCTGGAATTTTGCGAGAATACTGGCTATGACTCAACCCTTGCTGGCGCATCAGACGGAATTCGGGCGCATGTATTCGCGCACTCTCGGTGGGGTACCCGAGGTGCCGTCCATCACGACGGTGATCGCTCAGCAGCCTGCCGATCTCTCCGGCTGGGCTGGTCACATGGCGGCGCAAGCGGTCATCAAGGATCCGCGCCTGCCCACCGCCGTCAACGCTCCGGGTCAGTTGAAAACCCTGGCTCGTCAGGCAAGCTCGGCCGCTGAACGGTTCCGTGACGAGGCTGCGGCGCGAGGCGACCGAGTGCATCAGTATGCCGAACAGGTGGCCCTGCGTGCCCTGGGAGAGCCACACGAAATGAGCGAGGCCCGTTCAACACTGGCCGAGCACGGAGAATCCGGATACGCGGATCGTTTCGACGAATGGTGGGACCTCTACGAGGTGCGCCCCCTGGCCGCCGAGGTCACCGTGTGGAACCAGAGCATCGGCTACGCCGGCACCCTGGACCTGGTCGCGTCCATCGGCGGGCGGACCTGCCTGATCGACTACAAGTCCAAGGGCACGGATCGCAACGGTCGAGTGAAAGCGCTGGACCCGAAAGTCGTCATGCAGCTGGTGGCCGGCCTCAAGGCCGAGGAATCCCTCATCGATGCCTCAGCCGGGACGTGGGGACCGTGGGAACACGGAGACGCCGCGGTGCTGATGGGGGTGGCCGTCGGAGAGACCGAAGTGGTCGCTTACCAAGCAAACCCTCAGGTGCTGCCCGAGTACTGGCGTCGCTTCTGGTCCCTGCGGCAAGCCTGGGACTACGGTCAGCAGGCCGAGCGTGCTGGACAGCCGCTGCGTCCGATCGCGCCGCCGCCGTCGTCCACCGATCAGCCGGTAGGGTGAGACGGTGAGTATTCTGCCCATCCGCACGGTTCCTGATCCCGTACTGCGCACCGTTTCTGCTCCTGTCCCCGCCGAACGGCTGGGAACCGAGAAGCTGCACACCCTGATCAACGACATGGTGGAGACCATGCACGCGGTCAAGGGTGTGGGCCTGGCTGCACCTCAGATCGGGATCAATCAGCGGATCTTCGTCTTTGATCTCGAAGGTCACTCCGGGCAGGTGATCAACCCGATCCTCACGGTCTCCGAGGACCTCACGGAGGAGCCGGGCGAAGGGTGCCTCTCGGTACCGGAACTGCACTATCAACCGCCACGTGCCGTCACTGCGACCGTGACGGGGGTGGATGCCGACGGCGCCGAAGTGAGCTATTCGGGTGCCGGGCTGCTCGCTCGGTGCTTCCAGCATGAGGTGGATCATCTTGACGGGAAGCTCTTCGTGGACCGGTTGGTGGGGGAGCAGCGCAAGGAAGCGCGGCGTCATATGTCCGCACCCGGCTACGGTGCAGCCACCGCTCAGACGCAGGCCGGTCGCGAGCCGGGCCTCACCTCCAGTTTCGGAATCCGTGGGCAGGGGAATCGCTGATGGGGACACGTGTGCTGTTCGCGGGCACACCGCAGACCGCGGTGCCCGCGCTGGACGCTCTGATCGATGCGGGCGTCGACGTCGTGGGCGTGCTGACCCGCCCGGACGCGCCGGTGGGGCGCAAGCGGGTTTTCACGCCCTCACCGGTGGCGGCGCGTGCGGCGGAGTTGGGTCTGCCCGTTCTCAAGGCGTCGCGGCTGACAGGGGCCGGCGCTGACGAGGTCCTGGAACATCTGCGCTCCTGGGATCTCGATCTGGCCGCCGTCGTGGCCTATGGGGGTTTGGTTCCCGAGCGGGGACTGAAGATTCCCCGCCTCGGTTGGATCAACCTGCACTTCTCACTTTTACCCGCCTACCGCGGGGCCGCACCCGTGCAGCACGCCGTGATTCAGGGGGAGGAGCTGACGGGCGCGAGTGTGTTTCAGTTGGAGGCCGGCCTGGACACGGGGCCGGTGTTTTCGACCCTGGAGCATGCCATTCCGGCCGATGCCTCCGCTGGGCAGATTTTGGCAGAGTTGGCCGTCTCCGGTGCCGACTTGTTGGCCAAGACCGTACAGGAGATTCTCGAGAACCGGGCGACGTCTGTGCCGCAACAGGGTGAGCCGAGCTTCGCCCCGAAACTGAGCTTGGAGGACGGTGCCATCGATCCCCGGGACTCCGCTGCCGCCGTTGCAGCCAGGATCAACGGCACCACCCCAGAGCCCGGTGCCTGGGCCATGCTCGGCCCAGAGGGCACCCTGCGGATCAAGTTCGGTGCCGTCGCGCCCGCCCCCGACGCGGACGTGACCGGGCTCGATGCCGGAACGCTGGTGCGTGAACGGCGCGCGGTCTACCTGGTGTGTGCCGACGGCGCGGTGACGCTGGACCAGGTACAGCCCGCCGGGAAGAAGATGATGAATGCGGTGGACTGGGCCCGTGGCCTGCCCGCCGACGCACGAATTGAAGTAGGTGCACGAGCATGAGCGAGTCCCCACGACAGGGCCGACCCCAGCGCGGAGGGCGTGGATCCGGGCAGAACGGTCAGGACAGCCAGCCCCGCCGCAACGTCCAGGGCCGTACCCGCAATCGTGGCACCAGCGGCGGCCCCCGCCAGTACTCAGCGAATGCGCCGTCGCAGCGCCGCCGCACTGCCGACCCCTCGCGCCTGGTGGCCTTCGAAGTCATGCGCGCGGTGGCCCGTGACGATGCCTATGCGAACCTGGTGCTGCCGCACCGGATCCGTCAGCACCACCTCGATCACCGCGACGCCGGATTCGCGACCGAGCTCACCTACGGGGCGCTGCGACTACAAGGTACCTACGATGCGATTCTCAGCCAGTGTGTGGACCGACCGCTCTCCGGGCTCGACTTGGAGGTGCTCGTGGCGCTGCGTCTGGGCAGCCACCAGCTGCTGAGCATGCGAGTACCCGCCCACGCCGCCCTGGACTCCACGGTGGCGTTGGTGCGCAGCGAGATCGGGGCAGGCCCCTCGGGGCTGGTCAACGCGGTGCTGCGCAAAGTCTCTGCCCGCGATCTGGACACCTGGTTAGCCGACGTCGCCGCCGGGGAAGACGATGACGCGCTGGCGGTGCGCAGTGCCCACCCACGGTGGATTGTGCGCGCGCTGCGGCAGGCCCTGATCAGCCATGGCCGCCCGGCCGAGGAGCTGGGAGCCCTGCTGGAGGCCGACAACACCGCGCCCATCGTGAACCTGGTGGCACTCCCCGGGCTCGGAGACCTCGACCCCGTGCTGGAGCAGGGCGCCCAGCCGGGACCCCTCGCCCCGGATTCCGCGCTGTATCGCGGCGGCGACGCCGGACGACTTCCCGGGGTGAAAACCGGAACAGTGCGCGTGCAGGACGTCGGATCCCAGCTCACCGCACGGGCGCTGGTCTGCGCACCGCGACTGACAAACTCCGTCGCGGGATCGGAGACCACGGAGCCCACCGCGGGAGAAGCGTGGCTGGATCTGTGTGCGGGACCCGGAGGAAAGGCTGCGCTGTTGGCCGCCCTGGCGGCCCAACATGGAGCCACCCTGGTCGCCAACGAGGTGGCCCCGCACCGTGCGAAACTCGTCGAATCCGCCCTGTCGCCGGTGCCCGGCGACGCCTGGACGGTGCGCACGGGGGAGGGCCAGGGGATCGCGGCTGACTACCCGGAGGGTTTCGACCGGATCATGCTCGACGCACCCTGCACCGGGCTCGGCGCCCTGCGTCGTCGTCCGGAATCTCGGTGGCGCCGCCAGCCCAGTGACCTGCCGCCCCTGACCAGCCTGCAGCGCGACCTGCTCGACGCCGCCGTCGCAGCGCTGCGTCCCGGTGGCGTGCTCGCCTACGTCACCTGTTCCCCGCATCAGGTGGAGACGGTGTTGCAGGTGCATGACGTGCGGCGTCGTCATCCTGACCTCGAGCTGCTCGACTCGGCCGCATCACTGGCCGCCGTCTCCCTGCAAACCGACGAGGGCACACTCGCCCTCGACCCGGCCGACATCGGTGTGCACCCTGAGAAGGGCGCCGGAACGACCGCGCAGCTCTGGCCGCACCTGCACGCCACGGATGCGATGTTCCTGGCGCTGCTTCGCAAACCCCTCGCCGCGACTGACCACCAGGAGGATCCCACCCATGGCTGAGATCACCCGCTCGGTCCATCTACATCCCTCGATCCTGTCCGCGGACTTCTCGCGGCTGGGGGAGGAGATCGCCCGCATCCCCAGCGCGGATGCGGTCCACGTGGATGTGATGGACAACCACTTCGTCCCGAACCTCACGCTGGGTCCGCCGATGGTGAAGGCGATTCGTCAGGCGACCGAGATGCCGCTGGACATCCACCTGATGATCTCGGATGCGGATCGCTGGGCGCCCGAATACGCCGAGATCGGCGCCGAATCAGTGACCTTCCATGCCGAAGCCTCCGCTGCCCCCATCCGCCTGGCGCGCGAGCTGCGGTCCCGCGGCGCCCGGGCCGGGATGGCGCTGAAGCCGGCCACCGCGCTGGAGCCCTACCTCGATATGCTCCTCGAACTGGACCTGCTACTGCTGATGACTGTGGAACCCGGATTCGGCGGCCAGGCGTTCCTCGACATCGTGCTCCCGAAGATCCGCCGAGCCCGGCGCGCGGCTGACGATGCAGGTGTTCCGGTGGCGGTCCAGGTCGACGGCGGCATCTCCGCTGCGACGATTGAGGCCGCCGCGGAAGCAGGCGCCGATGTCTTCGTGGCCGGTTCCGCCGTCTACGGTGCCGATGATCCGGATGCCGCCTTGGTGGCGCTGCGCGAGCAAGCAGCAACGGCACGAGGCGGCTGCGGGTGAACTGGCTGATCGAGCTGTTCAACTGGACCATCCCGGTCGGTGGCGGTGGGCTGCTGATGCGCGAGGTCGTCGGCAACCTCTTCGGGCTCGCCTCCGCGCTGGGCGGAATGCGCCGCAAAGTGTGGGCGTGGCCGATCGGCATCATCGGCAACGTGCTGCTGCTCACCGTATTCCTCTCCAGCTGGTTCGGCACCGAAGGCGCGGTGGATCTGCTCGGCCAGGCAGGCCGTCAGATCATGTTCATCGCGGTGTCCATCTACGGGTGGCGGCAGTGGCGTGCAGCACGACGAGAACGTGCCGGTGCGGCTTCCGGCGGCTCCGGGAACTCGACCGCCATCACCCCGGAATGGGCCGGCTGGCCGACCCGTTTGGGGCTGATCGCCACTCTGGTGATCGGCACCATCGCCTTGACCCCGGTGTTCCGCGCGCTGGGTTCCTGGGAACCGGTGTGGGCCGATGCCTGGACCTTCGTCGGGTCGCTGCTGGCCACCTGGGGCATGGCCAAGGGCTGGGTCGAGTTCTGGCTGATCTGGGTCGCCGTCGATATCGTGGGTGTCCCGCTACTGTTCAGTGCTGGCTACTACGCCTCCGCCCTGATGTATCTGTTCTACGGTGGGTTCACCCTCGTCGGCTTCTTCGTCTGGGCCCGGGCCAGGGCGAACGAGAAACCGGAGGTGGAGACGGTGATGCCCGATCCGACGGTCCAGTCTCGACCGCGTGCAGGTGAGTGACGATAGGCTGAGATGATCCCTGGTCGATGTCAGAGGAGACGACGATGAGATCACGAAACATCCGCGAAACCCGCTCCGTCCCGGCGGTGCTACTGCTGGCTGGCACCGCACTCGGAGCCACCCTGATCACCGCCTGCTCGGATCAGACGCCAGAACCCGTGATGAACGAGTACCAGGTGTTCACCCAAGAGTCCTCGGACACCGACGTCGAGAACCTTGAACGGGTGCGCAACCTCGTCGACGATCTGGACGAGAACACCCTGCGTCAGGTCGGCACGGATGGGGACACGCGGTTTTACACGGCACTGTCGACCCCGGACGACGACGAAGCCGAGGGCGAGACGCTCTGCTTCATCATCGACCACGGAGGGGACGACGCTGCCGCCGCCAGCTGCCCCTCAACCGCCGATCTGGAGGCGCCGGTGGTCTGGCTCTGGTCACAGTCGACGCAGGGCAGTGTCGAAGCGTATCTGGTCCCGGACCAGCAGGGCCTGGACCTGCCGGAGGGTTGGCGGCAGATCGGCCCGAACGTCCTCGTGCTCGAGGATTCCGAGGACACCGCCGAGACCGCGACGATCCTTCGCAACTCTGAGAAGATCGAGCTGCATCGCGGCGGAAAATCTTAATAGTGGTCAGTGAGTACCGGGACAGGCGCAGACACCGATACCCTATGACTGTGAAAACCTTCGAAGAGCTCTTCGCCGAACTGGCTGACAAGGCCCGCACCCGACCAGAAGGCAGCGGCACCGTTGCTGAACTTGATTCCGGGGTCCATGGGATCGGCAAGAAGATCGTCGAGGAGGCGGCCGAGGTCTGGATGGCGGCCGAGTACGAATCCGACGAGGCTGCGGCCGAGGAGATCTCCCAGCTGCTGTACCACACCCAGGTGATGATGCTCGCCAAGGGGCTGACCCTGGACGACGTCTACCGTCACCTCTGATCTCCGGTCGTCTCCACCCCACGCCTGCTCCCGCCCGACTCGTTTCACCTCTGAACTTCAGGAGAACCATCTATGCTGCGCATCGCCGTGCCGAACAAGGGCTCACTGTCTGAGGCCGCCCGCGACATCCTGCTCGAGGCGGGGTACCGCCAGCGTCGCGACACCAAAGAACTGGTGATGATCGACCCGGAGAACGAGGTCGAGTTCTTCTACCTGCGCCCCCGCGACATCGCGGTGTACGTGGCCGGCGGCTCCCTCGACGTCGGGCTCACCGGACGTGACCTGTACCAGGACGCTCAGGTCGGCGACGACGCCGAGGAACTGCTTTCTCTGGGCTTCGCCCGTTCGACCTTCCGCTTTGCCGCCCCCGTCGGGAAGTACTCCTCGCTGGAGGACCTGGCCGGCAAGCGCATCGCCACCAGCTATGACGGGCTACTGGAGGACTACCTCGCGGGCCAGCACATCCAGCCCGAGCGCATCGTGCACCTCGACGGGGCGGTCGAGTCTGCCGTGTCGCTGGGTGTGGCCGACGCGATCGCCGACGTCGTAGAGACGGGCAACACGCTCAAGGCCGCGGGCATGGAGACCTTCGGCGAGGAGATCATGACCTCCGAAGCGATCCTCATCGGGCAGGCCGGCAAAACCCCCGAGGGCCTGGACGTGCTGATGCGCCGTCTCCAGGGGGTGCTGGTGGCACGCCGCTACGTGATGATCGACTACGACGTGCGTCGCGAGCACCTCGACGAGGCCAGCGCGGTCACTCCCGGACTGGAATCACCCACCATCTCGCCGCTGCAGGACGAGGATTGGGTCGCGGTGCGCTCCATGGTGCGCAAGGATCAGATGAACAAGGTAATGGACCAGCTCTACTCGCTGGGTGCCCGGGCGATTCTCGCCTCCGCTATCCACGCCATCCGCATGTGACCCTGACCCGCATCGTTTCACTCACCGTTCGACTCTCGCCGAAGGACCCACCGTGACCGTAGCCATTCGCGTGATCCCCTGCCTCGACGTCGACGCCGGACGCGTGGTCAAGGGTGTCAACTTCGCCGGTCTGCGCGACGCGGGCGACCCCGTCGAGCTGGCACGCCGCTACAACGCGGCCGGAGCCGACGAGATTACCTTCCTCGATGTCACCGCGTCCTCCGGCGACCGACAGACCACCTACGACGTCGTCTCCCGCACCGCCGAAGAGATCTTCATTCCTCTCACCGTGGGTGGGGGAGTGCGCACCGCCGATGATGTCGACCGGCTGCTGCGCTATGGCGCGGACAAGGCCTCCATCAACACTGCCGCCGTGGCCCGACCCGAGGTCATCTCCGAGATCACCCAACGCTTCGGCTCCCAGGTGCTGGTGCTTTCCCTCGACGCCCGACGCACCAGCGATCCCGCGGTGGCCTCCGGTTTCGAAGTCACCACCCACGGCGGTCGTACCGGCACCGGGATCGATGCCCTGGAGTGGTGCCGCACCGCCTGCGAACGCGGGGTCGGGGAAATCCTGCTGAACTCGATTGACGCCGACGGCACCCGGGAGGGATTCGACCTGGAGATGATCCGGGCCGTGCGACAGGTGACCACCGTGCCACTGATCGCTTCGGGCGGGGCCGGCGCGCCCGCACACTTCCCGCCGGCGATCGACGCCGGCGCCGACGCGGTGCTGGCCGCCTCCATGTTCCATTTCGGCCCCACCGACATGATCGCTCAAGTCAAGGACGCGATCCGCGCGGCCGGGCACCCGGTGCGCTGACCCCTCGCACCGCAGTAGCCCCCAGGGCTCGACCCGGTCCGAGAAGTCAGTCCGAATCCACGAGCACGAGCGCGTGCTCGACGCGGCCGAAGGCGTGCATCACCAGCTCCCCGACGGGACCAGAGATATAGGTCCGCTTCACGCCGTTCTCCGCTACGGCCTTGCGTGCCCTCCGCACGGCCCTCAGCGGATTCACCTCGATACGGTCTCCGTTGGTGCGCACCAGGGTCGTGCCCTGCGCCGAGGAACGGTAATGCACCCGGGCCTGGGCCCTCAGCTGCCGGAAGAGTGCATCCGCGTAGTCCTCGGTGAGCTTACGGGGCGCCCACCGCGGCTGTGCCCGGCGGACGTCCTCGGTGTGCACGAAGAACTCCAACAGATTGGACAGCTCCGAGAGCTGTCGCGCTGGGCTCGTCCGGCCCAGCCGAGACAACACGCGCGAACCTCGGGCGCGGGCCACGACCGGGGGACCCGCCGCAAGGCGCTGGACCAAATCGGTGAAGTCCCGCGGTGTTGAGGCCCGATCACCCAGGGCCATGGTCTTGCCATCCAGAGGCCGCGACAGCGGACGCACCACGAGTCCGGCGGCCAGGGGAGACGTCTCGCGCAGGTGAACATGCGCGGCGAGATGTTGGGTCTTCCATCCCTCACACAGCGTGGGCTGATCCGGCCCGGCGGCCAACAGGGTGGAGACCAGAGCGTCGCGCGAAGCATGGACGAGATCCTGTTCGTCCCCCGTCACATCGTCGTGATCCTTCACACCTCGAAACGTAGCACGAAGCCATGACCAGCGTCAGCCCGGTATCGCCCCTAGACTAGAGAGATCATGACATCACCCCAGACTCCTGACGCCGAGCGCACCGATCCGGACGCCGCGCTCGACCCCACGATCGCTGCCCGCCTCAAGCGCAACGAGGCCGGTCTCATCGCCGCCATCGCCCAACAGCACGACACCGGTGAGGTGCTCATGCTGGGCTGGATGGACGACGAGGCCCTGCGCCGCACTCTGCACTCCGGACGCGCCACCTACTACTCGCGATCCCGACAGGAGTACTGGCGTAAGGGAGAGACGTCGGGGCACATCCAGGAGGTCGTCTCCGTCGCCCTGGACTGCGACGGCGACGCGCTACTCGTGCGGGTAAATCAGCACGGTCCCGCCTGCCACACCGGTACCCGGACCTGCTTCACCGGACGTGAGCTGAACCAGGAGCTGAACCATGCGTGATCTCGGCACCGTGCACCCCAGCCGCACAGAATTCCAGGGGCTGTCGAGTCAGCACACCGTCATCCCCGTGACCATGACGGTGCTCGCCGATGCGATCACCCCGGTGGGGCTCTACCGTCGGCTCGCCAACGACCGGCCGGGCACTTTCCTGATGGAATCTGCCGCCCAGGGCGGGGTATGGTCCCGCTATTCCTTCGTCGGGGCCGGCAGCGCGGCCACCCTCACCGAGCTCGACGGCCAGGCGATCTGGCAGGGCACCCCGCCCGCCGGAGTGCCCGCCACCGGGGACCCGCTAGACGTCCTCGACGCCACGCTGCGATTCCTGGCCTCCGATGCACGCAACGCCGTCGCCCCGGACCTGCCGAATCTGGTCTCCGGGCTGGCCGGATTCCTCGGCTGGGAAACCATTCGGCACTGGGAGAAGCTGCCTGAGCCGCCGCCGAAGGACCTGAACCTTCCGCTGCTGGCGATGAACCTCATCACCGATCTGGCCATCCACGACCAGGTCGACGGCACCGTCACGCTGGTGGCCAACGCCATCAACCTCAACGGCCTGGAGTCCGGGGCTGAACGCGCCTACGACGACGCGGTCGCCCGCCTGCAGTCCATGGCCGAGCGCCTGGCCGCGGGCGCCCACGATCCGGTCTCGGTGGCGCCCGCCGCCTGGCTCGACATTGAGGTCACCTCTCGGGTGCAGGACGCCTGGACCGAGCAGAGTTTCCTCGACGCCATCGACGACGCCCACCGTGCCATCGTCGACGGCGAGATCTTCCAGATCGTGCTCTCGCGCCGTTTCGCCGTCGACACTGACGCATCGGGGCTCGACGTCTACCGTGTGTTGCGGGCGATGAATCCGAGCCCCTACATGTACCTGTTCACCTTCGACCGCCCCGACGGCTCCGGCCCCTTCCAGATCGTGGGATCCTCGCCCGAAGCGCTGGTCACCGTGAACGACGGACATGTGGTCACGCATCCGATCGCCGGATCCCGTCCGCGCGGCGCCAGCGTCGAAGACGACCGACTGGCCGAGAAGGACCTGCTGCACGATGACAAGGAACGGGCCGAGCACCTGATGCTGGTCGATCTTTCCCGCAACGACCTCTCCAAGGTCTGCACCCCGGGCACCGTGCGCGTCACCCAATTCATGGAAGTCGAGCGCTTCAGCCACATCATGCACCTGGTCTCCCATGTCGAGGGCACCATGGAGCACGGACGCACCGCGCTGGACGTCCTGGGCGCGACGTTCCCGGCCGGCACCCTCTCCGGCGCCCCGAAACCGCGCGCGCTGCAACTGTTGGAACAGTGGGAGCCGCAGCAGCGCGGCGCCTACGCCGGAGTGATCGGCTACTTCGATCTCGCCGGCAACATGGACATGGCCATCAATATTCGCTCCGCCACCCTGGTCGACGGCACCGCGTATGTGCAGGCCGGCGCGGGTATCGTGGCAGACTCCGACCCGCAGTCGGAAGCCGCGGAAACCGTGGCCAAGGCGAGCGCCCCGATGCGTGCGGTGCTGGCCGCCACCTCCTTGAGCACTCTGCAGGACACCGTTCCGCCACAAACCCCAGGAGATGCGTGAATCAGTCCACCCCCGCACCGCAGACCCACCCCGTTCCCCGGCCGACCCGGCTCACGCGCGGACGCGTCGTGCTGCTGGTGATCCTCGCCGGTGCACTGGCGCTGCTGTCGTCCACCCAGGTATGGCTGATCGCCACCGAGATCGAGGCGCTGCCCGGCACCCCCGTGGAATCCACCGGCCAACAGGCGGCCGGTGCCGTCACGGCCATGGCATTGGTCGCGATGGCCGGCGGCGTGGCGCTCTCGATCGCCGGACGCATCGCCCGGGTCATCATCGGCACCCTACTGACCGCCTCCGCCGTGATGCTCATCGTGTCCACCGCCAGTGTGATCCTGGACCCCGCCCGCGCCGCACAGCCCCGCGTCGCCGAGCTCTCCGGGCTGACCGACGCCGCAAGGCAGGTGTCGATGACCTGGGCACCGTGGATCGCCCTGGTTGCCGCCGTGCTGATGCTGCTCGCCTCCGTCGCCGTCTTCATCGGCGGACGACACTGGCACACCACGCGCAAGTACGACAATGATGCCGCCGCACCTTCTACGGCCGGTGGCGGTCCCGATGACGCACCCCAGGGCAATCCCGAAGGTGACCTGCGGCCCGAGGCCGTCACCACACCGAGTCGCGCGGGACGCCCCGACCCCGAGCGCCGCACCCAGTCGCGCGTGGAAGAGATCGACGCGTGGGATGATCTGTCACAGGGCAAAGATCCCACGTGATCTGCCCGATGCGCGGCGGTGTTCATGGCAGAATGGACACCAAACCGCACTCGCAGACGGACGGCCACGATGCCGGGCCAGAGGAACTGAAGGAAAAGGAAGTTCGATGACGACGCAGCAAGCTGTGCACACCGACGAGGTCACCATCACTGATGACGGCCGCGTGCTGAACGATCCCACTCATGCCGAGCCCATCGGTCACGGCAACTCGCCGGCCGCCTGGTCCATGGTGTTCCTCGTGCTTGCCGGTGTCCTGGTCGCCGGGATTGGCATGCTCACCTGGAACATGATCATTGTCCTCATCGGTGCCGCGATCGCCGTCGGCGGCGTCGTCGTTGCCTTCGTGCTGCGCCAGGTCGGCTACGGCGTGGGCGGATCCAAGACGAAGTCGCACCACTGATGACCGCTGGCTCCCTGAACGGCACCGTCCTCGACGGCATCATCGAGGGGGTCCGCGAAGACCTGGCCGCGCGTCGCCGCACGGTGCCGCTGGCCGACGTGCAACGGGCCGCTACGGCCGCAGCCCCGGCACTCGATGCCCACGCCGCGCTGCAGGGCGGACGCTCGGACACCGCCGGCGTGCGCATCATCGCCGAGGTCAAGCGCTCCAGCCCGTCGGCCGGAGCGCTGGCGGACATCACCTCCCCGGCGGACCTCGCCCGCTCCTATCAGGACGGCGGAGCCGCCGCCATCTCGGTGCTCACCGAGCAGCGTAGGTTCGGCGGAACCCTGGCCGACCTCGACGCCGTGCGCGCCGCCGTCACTCTTCCGGTGCTGCGCAAGGACTTCATGGTCGACGAGTACCAGTTCCATGAGGCCCGCGCCCATGGGGCGGACCTGGTACTGCTGATCGTCGCCGCGCTGGATGACGCCCAGCTGCGCGATTTCCTGGCGCTGAGCCACGAGCTGGGGATGAACGCGCTGGTGGAGACCCACACCGTGGAGGAGATCGAGCGGGCCATGGCCGTGGGCGCCCGCATCGTCGGCGTCAACGTGCGCAACCTCAAGACCCTCGACGTCGACGTCGACCATTACTCCACCCTGGCCCCGCATCTGGATGACTCCGTGGTGCGCATCGCCGAATCCGGGGTGCGCTCAGAGCGCGAGGTCGCCGATTATGCCGCCCGTGGCGCGGACGCGGTGCTCGTGGGCGAAGCCCTGGTCAAGCACGGTGACGCCGCCTCCGCCCTCCGCGCCTTCCGGACCGCCTCGCGCACCTGACCCAGCGCACCTCTCGAACGCCCGGAGCCGCTCCGGAACCCCCCAACCAAGGGAAGTGACATGACAGACTCACGCGACCACCGACCAGCAGGGTCCCTCGACCACGAGGGATCGTACCGGGACGCCGCCGGACCGTATTTCGGGCCCTACGGCGGCCGCTGGATGCCGGAATCGCTGATCGCCGCCCTCGAAGAGGTCGAGCGGACCTTCGACGAGGCGCGTGAGGACCCTGAATTCATTGCGGAGCTCTCCGATCTGTTCACCCACTATGTGAACCGTCCTTCCCTGCTCACCGAGGTTCCCCGGTTCGCCGCGGAGACCCCCGGAGTACGGATCTTCCTCAAGCGCGAAGACCTCAACCACACCGGATCCCACAAGATCAACAACGTGATCGGCCAGGCGCTGATCGCCCGGCGCATGGGCAAGACCCGGCTGATCGCGGAAACCGGTGCCGGCCAGCACGGCGTCGCCACAGCCACCGCGGCCGCGCTCTTCGGGATGGAATGCACCGTGTACATGGGGGAGGAGGACACCCGCCGCCAGGCCCTCAACGTCGCCCGCATGGAGATGCTCGGGGCCCAGGTTGTCCCGGTCGCCATCGGTGCCCGCACCCTGAAGGACGCCATCAACGAGGCGCTGCGCGACTGGGTTGCCTCCGTGGAGACCACGCACTACCTGCTTGGCACCGTCACCGGGCCCCACCCCTTCCCGTCCATGGTCCGCTACTTCCATCAGGTGATCGGCGAGGAAGCCCGCGAGCAGATCCTGGCGCAGACCGGACGCCTCCCGGACGCGATCGCTGCCTGTGTTGGTGGGGGATCCAACGCCATCGGCCTCTTCCACGGGTTCCTGGACGACGCCGACGTCGAGATCTACGGTTTCGAGGCCGGCGGCGACGGCATGGACACCGGCCGCCACGCAGCATCCATCACCCTGGGACGCACCGGCGTGCTGCACGGGGCCCGCACCTACCTGATGCAGAACGAGGACGGGCAGACCATCGACTCCCACTCGATCTCCGCGGGTCTGGACTACCCGGCGGTCGGACCCGAGCACGCCTTCCTCCACGACACCGGGCGCGCCCGCTACGAGCCGATCACCGACGTCGAATGCATGGACGCCTTCCGTCGCCTCAGCCGCACCGAGGGCATCGTCCCCGCCATCGAGTCCTCCCACGCCCTGGCCGGGGCGCTGAAGATCGCCCGGCGCTGGCACGAAGAAGGCCTGGTGTCCGAGAACACCGCCGTCGAGGAGCAGCGCATCATCATCGTCAGCCTCTCCGGACGCGGCGACAAGGATGTCTCCACCGCCGCCAAGTACTTCGGGATGCTCACGGAGCAGCCCACCCCCGACGGCGGCGACGAAGAGGCGATCGCCGCCCGCCCCGAAGGAGCACAGGACTGATGAGCACCCCCACCTCCCGCTGCAGCCAGGCCATCGAGGCCGCCCGGTCCGCCGGACGCACCGCGTTGATCGGCTACCTGCCGGCCGGGTACCCGAGCCTCGAGGACTCGATCGAGGCCGCCGTCGAGCTGGGCAACAACGGTGCCGACATCATTGAGATCGGTATCCCCTACTCCGACCCCGTGATGGACGGCCCCGTGATCCAGCAGGCCACCAGCGAGGTGCTGGCGGCCGGGTTCCGCATGGATGACGTGTTCCGGATGATCTCCGAGGTCACCCGCCGCACCGACGCCGTCGTCGTGGTGATGACCTACTGGAACCTGGTGGATCGGATGGGGGTCGATGAATTCGCCCGCCGGCTCGCGGAAGCCGGAGGCGCTGGCATCGTGACTCCGGACCTGGTTCCCGAGGAAGCCGACGAGTGGTTCGCCGCCTCCGACCGGCACGATCTCGACCGGATCTTCCTCACCGCGCCGAGCTCCACCGATGAGCGGGTCGCCAAGGTCGTGGAGGCCTCCCGCGGCTTCGTCTACGCCGTCTCCGTCATGGGGGTCACCGGCGCCCGCACCCAGGTCTCCACTGCGGCCGAGCGCGTGGTCCAGCGAGCCCACGAGGCCGGCGCGCCCCGGGTCTGCGTCGGACTGGGCGTCTCCCGCGCGGAGCACGTTCAGGAGATCGGTGCCTACGCCGACGGCGCCATCGTCGGCACCGCCCTGGTCGCCGCGCTGCGCGACTCCGGCCCGAAGGCGGTGGGCGAACTCACCGCCGAGCTGGCCCGCGGCACCCACCGAACCCCCGCAACCCAGAGGTGAGCATGCTCTCCACCACCGCGTCCGCCCTCGCCGCCCCCGTCATCGCCGCGATTCCAGCGCCGGTGGTCAGCGAGATCCCCTTCTGGCCGCGCCCCATCCAGCTCTACGCCCTCTGCCTCATCGCCGGAGCGGTGGCGGCTTTCATTCTGGGCAGTCGGCGTTGGAAGGCCCGCGGCGGCCACGAGGGCGCCATCATCGACGTCGGCATCATCGCGGTGGTCTTCGGCGTCATCGGCGCTCGGATCTACCACGTCCTCTCCTCACCCGACGCGTATTTCGGCCCCGGGTTCGACGGCACCGGGGACCCCATCAAGATCCTCTACATCTGGAACGGTGGACTGGGTATCTGGGGTGCGATCGCCCTCGGTGCGGTCGGCGCCTGGCTCGCCTGCCGCCTCCACGGCATCCGGTTCTCGGCCTTCGCCGACGTGGTGGCCCCGGGCATCCTGCTGGCCCAGGCCATCGGCCGACTCGGCAACTACTTCAACCAGGAGCTCTTCGGTGGACCCACCGAGGCGCCCTGGGGTCTCACCGTCGCCCCCGACCACGCCAACTTCCCGGCCGGCTACCCGGCGGACACCCTATTCCACCCCACGTTCCTCTACGAAATGATCTGGAGCCTCATCGGGGTGGCCATCCTGCTGCTGCTCGACCGCCGTTTCCAGCTGCGCCGCGGCCTGATGGTCTGGACGTACGTGGCCTGGTACACCTTGGGACGCACCTGGATCGAGATGCTGCGCATCGACGACGCCCAGCTGATCACCTTCTTCGGCATCGAGCAGCGCCTCAACGTGTGGACCTCGCTGGCCATGTTCCTGGTGGCGATCGCCTTCCTGATCTACCTGTGGTCCACCCGGCCCCGCAGTGCGGAGGCCCGAGCGGCCGCCGACGCGATCTACGTGCCCGGCCGGGAACGCGACGCCGACGGGGAAGAACTCCACCACGACGACGAGAACCACCCGGTCACCACCGAGGCCGGCGCCGCAGGGGACGAGACCGCCAGCGCGGGGGAGACGCCGTCGACGTCGCCCGATTCCCGGCGCGGCTGAGTTGCACCCCGGCAGTTCGGTAACATAGATTTAGCGCAGAAAATCTTCCCGGTCCGCATCCGGGCTCGATCATCGAGCCGGTCCGCGCACCGCTGGGGCCAATGGCGTCCCCTTTTGGAGAGCACAGCTCACACAGAAGGGATGCAGCATGACGGACCCCGAGAACTCTCTCAACCCGTTCACCCGCTTCGCACAGATTCCGCCGGCGCAGGGCCTCTACGATCCCAGCACCGAGAAGGACAACTGCGGTCTCGCGATGATCGCCGCGCTGCGCGGGGGACCCACTCACCAGGTCGTTGACCACGCCCTGACCGCGCTGCGTGCTCTGGAGCACCGCGGCGCGGTGGGCGCCGATGAAGGCACCGGCGACGGGGCGGGGATCCTCCTGCAGATCCCGGACGGGTTCTTCCGCGCCGTCGTCGATTTCTCCCTGCCTGCCTTCGGAGACTATGCCGTCGGCACCGCCTTCCTACCCCAGGACGAGGCCGAATGCGCCGACGCCGTCGCCGAGCTCGAGGAACTCGCCCGGGACGAGGACCTGCAAGTGCTGGGCTGGCGTGAGGTGCCCGTCGACGAGGACACCTTGGGGTCCGGGTCGCGCGCGACCAAGCCCACGTTGCGCCAGCTGTTCGTGGAGCTGGCCCCGGGGAGCGAGGACCAGGTGCAGGACTCGCCGATCGGCGCCAGCCTCAGCGCCCGGGTGTTCCGGCTGCGCAAGCGGGCCCAGAACAAGCACGGGGTGTACTTCGCGTCCCTGTCCACCCAGACCATCGTGTACAAGGGCATGCTGACTACCGCCCAGCTGGAGCCGTTCTACCCGGATCTCTCCGACGAGCGCTTCGCAACCCGCCTAGCGATCGTGCACTCCCGGTTCTCCACCAACACCTTCCCGTCCTGGCCGCTGGCCCAGCCGTTCCGCACCGTGGCCCACAACGGCGAGATCAACACCGTCAAGGGCAACCGTAACTGGATGCGGGCCCGGCAGTCCCAGCTGCTCTCCCCGCTGCTGGGCGACGAGCCGGAATCGCTGTTCCCGATCTGCACCCCCGGCGCCTCGGACTCGGCGTCCTTCGACGAAGTCGCCGAGCTGCTCATGCTCTCCGGGCGGCCCCTGCCGCAGGCGATCATGATGATGATCCCCGAGGCCTGGGAAAACCACGCCGCCATGGACCCCGACCGCCGGGCGTTCTACCAGTACCACTCAATGTTCATGGAGCCCTGGGACGGTCCGGCCGCCGTGTCCTTCACCGACGGCGTCGTCGCCGGGGCGGTCCTGGACCGCAACGGCCTGCGCCCGGCCCGCTACTGGGAGACCCGTGACGGCCTCGTCGTGCTCGCCTCCGAGGTCGGTGTGGTGCGCATCGACCCCGCCGAGATTGTGCGCAAGGGACGCGTTCAGCCCGGCCAGATGTTCCTGGTGGACACTCAGCAGGGACGCATCATCCCCGACGAGGAAATCAAGAGTGAGGTCGCCGCCAGCCGGCCCTGGGCGCAGTGGGTGCAGGAGAACCTGCTGCCGCTGGAATCGCTGCCCCAGCGCGAACACGTGCGAGCGTCGTCGGCGTCGGTGAAACTGCGTCAGCGCACCTTCGGCTACACCACCGAGGAGCTGCGCATCCTGGTGGGCCCCATGGCTCAAACCGGTGCCGAACCGCTGGGCGCGATGGGCACCGATACCCCCATCGCCGTACTCTCCCAGCGCCCGCGGCTACTGTTCGACTACTTCACGCAGTCCTTCGCCCAGGTCACGAACCCGCCGTTGGACGCGATCCGCGAAGAGCTGGTGACCTCCATGCGCACCGGCATCGGTCCCCAGGGCAATCTGCTCTCCACCGAGCAGGTGACGACCGAGCAGATCGGCCTCGATTTCCCCGTCCTCGACAACGTGCAGGTCGCCCGGATCCTGCATCGGCGCGACGGCCACGGCACCAAGCAGACCCTGAAGGTCCGCGGACTCTACCGCCCCGACGGCGGCGCCGAGGAGCTGCGCAGCCGACTGCAGGAGATCTGCGAGAAGGTCTCCGCAGCCGTGAACCGCGGAGTGAAGTACGTGGTGCTCTCCGACCGTGACTCGAATGCGGCCTGGGCGCCGATCCCGTCACTGCTGCTGACCTCGGCCGTGCACCACCACCTGCTCAACTCCGCCAACCGCACCAAGACCTCCCTAATCGTGGAGGCCGGTGACGTCCGCGAAGTCCACCACGTGGCCGTACTGATCGGCTTCGGCGCCTCCGCCGTCAACCCCTACCTAGCTATGGAGTCCGCGGAGGACCTGGTGCGCCGCGAAGAAATCACCGGGGTCAGCCCGGAGACCGCCGTCAAGAACCTGATCAAGGCGCTCGGCAAGGGCGTGCAGAAGATCATGTCCAAAATGGGGATCTCCACGGTGTCCTCCTACTCGGGCGCCCAGACCTTCGAAGCGATGGGCCTGTCTCAGCGCCTCGTCGACCGGTACTTCACCGGCACCTACTCGCCCATGGGCGGGGTGGGCCTCGACGTCATCGCCGCCGAAGCAGCCCAGCGCCACCGGGCCGCCTACCCGCTGGACGGCAACGACATCGACCCTTACCGCGAACTCGAGACCGGCGGAGAGTACCAGTGGCGCCGCGAGGGACCGCCCCACTTGTTCAACCCCGAAACCGTGTTCCGCCTCCAGCACGCCACCCGGACCCGGCGCTACGACATTTTCCGTCAGTACACGGAGTTGGTGGACGACCAGGCTGCCGACCTGATGACCCTGCGCGGACTGCTGCGTTTCAAGACCGAACAGCGCCCGTCCGTGCCGATCTCCGAGGTCGAGCCGGTCTCCGAGATCGTCAAGAGATTCTCCACCGGTGCCATGAGCTACGGATCGATCTCCCAGGAGGCCCACGAGACTCTGGCGATCGCCATGAATCGGCTCGGCGGAAAGTCCAACTCGGGCGAGGGCGGTGAGGATCCGGAGCGGTTGCTCGATCCGGAGCGCCGTTCCGCCATCAAGCAGATCGCCTCCGGACGTTTCGGCGTCACCAGCCTTTACCTTGCGACGGCGGACGACCTGCAGATCAAACTCGCCCAGGGCGCGAAGCCGGGGGAGGGCGGCCAGCTGATGGGCACCAAGGTGTACCCCTGGGTGGCCAAGACCCGCCACTCCACCCCCGGGGTGACCCTCGTCTCGCCCCCGCCGCATCACGACATCTACTCCATCGAGGACCTCGCCGAGCTGATCTACGACCTGAAGCGCTCCAACCCGGCCTCCCGGGTGCACGTCAAGCTCGTCTCCGAACACGGAGTGGGCACCGTGGCGGCCGGGGTCACCAAGGCTAAGGCCGACGTCGTGCTTATTTCCGGTCACGACGGCGGCACCGGCGCCTCACCGCTGAACTCGCTCAAGCACGCGGGCGCCCCCTGGGAGCTCGGTCTGGCCGAAGCGCAGCAGACCCTGTTGCTCAACGGGTTGCGCGACCGGGTCACCGTTCAGGTGGACGGGCAGCTCAAGACCGGGCGCGACGTCGTGATCGCCGCCCTGCTAGGGGCCGAGGAGTTCGGTTTCGCCACGGCACCGCTGGTGGTCTCGGGGTGCATCATGATGCGCGTCTGCCACCTCGACACCTGTCCCGTCGGCGTGGCCACGCAGAATCCGACCCTGCGTAGCCGCTACACCGGCAAGCCGGAATTCGTGATCAACTTCTTCGAGTTCATCGCCCAGCAGGTCCGCGAGTACCTGGCGGAGCTGGGATTCCGGAGCCTGAACGAGGCCATTGGTCATCTCGAGATGCTCGACATGGACGCCGCCAAACACCACTGGAAATCGGAAGGACTCGACCTCGCCCCGATCCTGGAGGGCTACGACTCGGTGAAGCTGACCAGCGAGGGCACCTCATTGCGCCGGGCCACCGGGCAGAATCACGAGCTGGACCAGCACTTCGACCACCAGCTGATCCACCACGCAGAACCGGCCATCGCCCAGGGAACGCCCACCGAGATCAGCCTCGACGTCATCAACACCGATCGGGCCGTGGGCACCATGCTCGGCTACCACGTCACCTCCGCCCGACTGGATAACGAGCTCGACGACGACGTGATCACCGTGCGGCTGCGCGGCGAGGCCGGCCAGTCGCTCGGCGCGTTCCTGCCCTCCGGGGTCACCCTGCGCCTGGCGGGCGAGGCCAACGACTACGTCGGCAAGGGGCTCTCGGGCGGACGCATCGTGGTGCATCCGGATGAGTCCGCGGTCTTCGACCCCGGCGAGAACGTCGTCGCCGGCAACGTGATCGGCTACGGCGCGACCTCCGGGGAGATGTTCCTGGCCGGTCAGGTGGGGGAGCGCTTCCTGGTGCGCAACTCCGGTGCCACCGCGGTGGTCGAAGGCATCGGCGACCACGGCTGTGAGTACATGACCGGCGGCACCGCGCTGATCCTGGGACCCACCGGACGCAACTTCGGCGCCGGATTCTCCGGGGGCACCGCTTATGTCCTGGACTTCCGGGCCGAGCTGTTGAACCCGCTGGCCGCCAGCACCGGGGAGCTGCTCGTCATCGATGAGCTCGACGCCGACGACGTCGACCGCGTCACCGATTTGCTCACCCGCTATGCAGTGGAGACCACATCCCGCCTGGCTCCGCGCCTGCTCGCGGATCTGCCCGGCACCCTGAACCGCATCACGAAACTGCTGCCGCGTGATTTCGCCGCCGTGCTCGAGGCGCGCAACCACGCGATGGCAGAAGGGCTGGACCCCAACGGCGACGCCGTCTGGAACCGAATCTTGGAGGCTACTCATGGCTGATCCCCGCGGATTTCTGAAGAACACCGAACGTCAGGACCGACCCTCGCGCCCCGTGCCGGTGCGGATCATGGACTTCAAGGATGTCCACGTCCGGCAGAACGAGGCGATCGTAAAGACCCAGGCCGGACGCTGTATGGACTGCGGCATCCCGTTCTGTCACACCGGGTGCCCGCTGGGCAACCTGATCCCGGAGTGGAACGACCTGGTGCGCCGCGGCCAGTGGGAAGAAGCCGGGGCCCGGCTGCACGCCACCAACAACTTCCCGGAGGTGACCGGGCGGATCTGCCCCGCTCCCTGCGAGACCTCCTGCGTGCTGGGCATCAACCAGCCCGCGGTGACCATCAAGCAGACCGAGGTCTCCATCGCGGACCAGATCTTCGATCAGGACTGGCTGGAACCGGTGGTGCCCCACCGCCAAAACCACCACACCGTCGCCGTCGTCGGCTCCGGGCCCGCCGGACTGGCCGCCGCCCAGCAGCTCACCCGCGCCGGGTTCACCATCGTCGTCTATGAGCGCGACGACCGCATCGGGGGACTGCTGCGTTACGGGATCCCCGACTTCAAGATGGAGAAGGACCTCCTGGACCGGCGCCTGGCCCAGATGGAGGCCGAGGGCACCCAGTTCCGCACCCGGGTGGAGATCGGCACCGACCTCGCCTGGGACGAGTTGCGCGACCGCTACGACGCCGTCATCGTGACCACCGGCGCACCGGTGCCCCGTGAGCTGCCGATCCCCGGCCGCGGGCTGGAGGGCATCCACGTCGCCATGGACTACCTGGTGCAGTCCAACCGGGCGGTGAACGGCGAGTCCGTCCCGGAGCAGATCACCGCGGCGGACAAGCACGTGATCGTGCTCGGCGGCGGCGACACGGGGGCCGACTGCATCGGCACCGCACACCGTCAGGGGGCGGCCTCCGTGACCACCCTGGCGATCGGCATCCAGCCGCCGACCCAGCGGCCGGACCACCAGCCCTGGCCCATGGCACCCCAGCTGTTCGAGATCGCCGAATCGCACGAGGAGGGCGGGGAGCGCACCTATCTGGCCTCCACCGTCGAGTTCCTCGGTGACGAGAACGGGGGCGTACGGGCGCTCAAGGTCGCCGAGACCGAGTACCTGCCGGACGGCGGACGCGCGCCGAAGGCCGGCACCGACCGGGAGATCCCCGCCGACCTGGTGCTGCTGGCCCTCGGGTTCACCGGGGTGGAGTCCGACTCGCTGACGGCGCAGACCCAGGTGACGACGACGCAGCGCAACACCATTCAGCGCGCGTCGTCCTATATGACCGAGCACGAGGGCATCTTCGTGGCTGGCGATGCCGGTCGCGGCGCCTCCCTGGTGGTGTGGGCCATCGCCGAGGGGCGCGCCTGCGCCGCAGCGGTGGACGAGTACCTGGAAGGCTGGTCCGCGCTGCCCTCACCGATCCCAGCGAATACGCAACCGATCGGGCTGGGGGTCTGAACCGGGTGATGAATCGCCGGGGAACATCTGAGAAACCGGCCGCGGCACGTTACCGTGGCGCGCTATCGGACATAGGGTAGAGGGTATGAGACACGCGAAGATCGTTGCCACTTTCGGACCAGCCACCCAGGGGTATGACACCACCCGTGCGTTGATCGAGGCCGGGGTGGACGTCGCCCGGCTCAACATGAGTCACGGCGACCACGCCGTGCACGAGGAAACCTACGACACGGTGCGTCAGGCATCGGAGGACCTGAAGCGGCCCGTGGCGATCTTCGCCGACCTGCAGGGGCCGAAGATCCGGCTCGGCCGCTTCGCCCAGGGTCCTCACGTGCTGGCGCCGGGGGACCGATTCACCATCACCACCCGCGACATCCAGGGCGACCAGCAGACCTGCTCCACCACCTTCAAGGGACTGCCCGGCGACGTCGAAGTCGGTGACCTGCTGCTCGTCGACGACGGCAAGGTCACGCTGCGCGCCGTTGAGGTGACCGACGACGCCGTCATCACCGAGACCGTCGTCGGGGGTGCTGTGTCCGACAACAAGGGCATCAACCTTCCCGGGGTGGCGGTCAACGTTCCGGCACTGAGCGAGAAGGACGAGGACGATCTGCGCTGGGCGCTGCGCACCGGTGTTGACATGATCGCTCTCTCCTTCGTGCGCGACGCCGCTGACATCACCCGCGTACACGAGATCATGGGGGAGGAAGGCCGGAAGGTTCCGGTCATCGCCAAGCTGGAGAAGCCGCAGGCCGTTGAGCACCTCCGCGAGATCGTGGACGCGTTCGACGCGATCATGGTGGCCCGCGGTGATCTCGGTGTCGAACTGCCCCTGCAAGAGGTCCCGCTCGTGCAGAAGGAAGCCATCGAGCTGGCACGCCGCTGGGCCAAGCCCGTCATCGTGGCCACCCAGGTGCTCGAGTCCATGATCGACAACCCACGGCCCACCCGTGCTGAGGCCTCCGACTGCGCCAACGCCGTGCTCGACGGCGCGGATGCGGTCATGCTTTCGGGGGAGACCTCGGTGGGCAAATACCCCATCGAAACCGTGCGCACTATGGCGGAAATCATCGAGTCCACCGAAACCCACGGGCTGGATCGTATTCAGCCTCTGGGCTCGCGGCCGAAGACCCGTGGCGGTGCCATCACTCGTGCCGCCGTGGATATCGCCGATCGGCTCGAGGTTCCGTTCCTGGCCTGCTTCACCCAGTCGGGCGACTCGGCGCGGCGTCTCTCGCGGTTGCGTCCACGCCAGATGGTCTACGCCTTCACCCACGTCCGCCACACCCACAACATCCTTTGCCTGTCCTGGGGTGTGACGCCGCGGATCGTGCCCTTCGTGGATTCCACGGACAAGATGACGGCGCAGGTCGATCGCGAACTGCTCAAAGAGGGGCTCGCCGACCTGAACGATCTCGTGGTGATCGCGGCCGGCTCGCCTCCCGGGCAGGCCGGATCCACGAACATCCTGAAGGTGCACCGCATCGGCGACCTCACGGATCTGAACAACACCGGCGCCGATCTGAGGTCCATCGCAGAACCCGTCGAGCCGCCCTATCGCGAGCCGGTGGGTGTCTGGCCGGAACGTTCACCGCTCTAATTCTCTCGCCCGATCCTGATTGTGGGTCCGTGGTTGTACTGCTCTGTACAGCCACGGACCCACTGTCGTTTCCGGCTACAGTCTCCCGCTGCTTTCCCGCGCTGAAGACAGTCACAACGACTCCTCCACACCCCCTTCCCAACACGCCCTGAACCACCAACCCTCCACACGCACATACGAGTTCAAAAAAGCAGTAGACAACACCAGCCTCGTACATGTATGCTAGTAGCAGGATCAGGACATATGAGGGGCCACCACCACACCGGTGGCCCTGAGACCACCACCGCGTGGTCTCTAGGATGAGTAGCTATAGGGTTTGTGAATTTCGCGTACAGGGTTTGTTTCTTCGCCTGATCCCCAACGCCACCACTGCACACACACAGCACCACCACACCGCCACCAGATGGCGGGTTCGGGGTGTCCGATGTGCAGTACACAGCGGAAGGAGGAAACAAGCCATGCCCTGGACCACCCCCACCAACGAGCCCCACCACGACGACGCCTCACCAGGCCCCAGCAGCGCGTTCGGCTCGTCCTGCACTGGTTCATCTTCTTCCACTTCCTCTTCTTCCGGTTCGTCGTCGCAGGCGCCCACCATTGACTGGGCCATGTTCTCCACCCCGGCACTGACCCGGCTCCTGGAAGAAGGCCTTGCCGAGCTCGCGACCCGGATGTCCTCGGCCAGGGTCCGAGACGACTTCACCAACTACCAGACCAGCCCGCAGCGTGCCGCGCAGGACTGGGGCGTGAACACCACCAACTCCACTGCTGGTGGTGGTGATGCTGATACTGGTGCTGGCGAGCACGGCACTGCCGACAACAACACTGACGCTCCTGAGGACACCGACGGGTGCACCCCGCCCAGTAGCGACACCACCAGCTCGTCCAGTACAACAGCGTCTACTGGGTCGTTCTGGTGCCCGGACCCCGACTCCTCCCTACCGGCTGTTCTGAACACGGTGCAGCGGCTCTCCCGCCTGGTTGAGGCCTCCCACACCCAACTCGCTGGACTCGTGGGTGAGGCCTTCACCGACGACGCCCACCGTTCCCGCACCCTCGGTATCCCAGCCGGGAAGACCGTGTACAAGAACGCCGCTGATTATTTACGCCAGAGCACCCAGGAAAGTCTCTCCCAGACGAAACAACGCCTACAGATCGCCTCCGGGACCCTCACCACTGAGCCAGACCCGATCACGAACATGGTCCGGCCGGCACCGCGGCCCGTGTTAGCCACCGCCACCACCCAAGCAATGATTACTGCTGGTGGGGCGTGGATCATTACCCGCGCCCTGGAAGACTTCGCTCACACCGCGGCCACCACTACCGCCACCCCGGCACGGATCGAGGACATCCTCACCCGGGGAGAACAAGAACTCACTTCCCATGCTGAAGTACTAGACGACGACGGACTGGTCGCGGTCGCCAAGCGCTGGGCACAACGCGGCGAGGCTGAACTAGGCTACGACGGAGACCCACCCAACGAGCACACCGCACGAGCCAAACGCGGAATCCGGCGCCTCTACAAAGACCGCTACGGCAACACTCACTACAAGATCATCACCGGCGACGCTGACTCCGAGTTGCTCGAGACCGTGATCCACGCCGCGAACAACCCCGCCGCCCACACCAAAGAAGACCACAC
>JBQDEV010000025.1:0-26438 GCA_052084925.1 Micrococcaceae bacterium | reverse complement strand
TCACAAACCCTATAGCTACTCATCCTAGAGACCACGCGGTGGTGGTCTCAGGGCCCCCAGTGTGGTGGTGGCCCCTCATATGTCCTGATCCTGCTACTAGCATACAAGTACGAGGCTGGTGTTGTCTACTGCTTTTTTGAACTCGTATGCGCGTGTGGGGATCCGGGGGTTCTGAGCGTGTTGGGAAGGGGGGTGGAGGAGTCGTTGTGACTGTCTTCAGCGCGGGAAGAAAGCGGGAAAGTAGTACGAAAGTGGCTGGAAACGACACTGGGTCCGTGGCTGTACAGAGCAGTACAACCACAGACCCACGGTCGAGGGCGACGACGGAACGGACGTGATGTCCTTGCCCGCATTGGTACGGGTGATGATCCGTTCGAGGGCCAGACGGAAACCGTCAGTCGTGTCGGGCGCCGGCCTCGCGGCTGGACTGCTCCAACAGGGTGTAGGCCTCGCGGGAGATCGCCGTCCAGAGCTTGATCGCCAGTTGGGGAGCGGTCTCCTCGAGAGAGGCGATGATCTGGGCGGTCAGCACCCGGCACACCACGGCATCGACGGCGCGCACGGTGGTGAGCTGGCGTCCGGAACGACCCAGTGCGATCTTGCCGAAGGTCATGCCGGGGGAGAGGAACACCGGCCGGTACCGACGCCCGCCGGAGCCCTGCGAGGTGAGTTCCACCTGTCCGGACTCGATGAAGTAGATCCCGGCGAACGGCTGACCCGCACGGCGAATGACCTGGCCGGCCTTGAACGCGCGGCGGTCCATGAACGCGGTGAGCAGTTGCACGTCGTCCTCGCCCAGGAACGCGAAGAGCTGCGACTGGTCGGGACGCTGACGGCGGTTCGGCAGCAGCTTGGGCTCGAACCGCTGCAGCACCCGGAGTTCAGCCCATTCCAGGGCGCGGGGCCGGGTCTGGAACAGCCGGAACTCCCCGGAGACCTTCCCCGCGCGCACCAGTTGGGCCCCGCGAGTGGACTCGGCGGATTCCTCGCGCGGGTCGGGAATCGGATCCCCGGCACGCTCGGCGGCGTCCACCATCAGCCCGGTGAGCCGGTCGTCCTGATCGATCAGCGCCAGGTCACGGTTCTCAGCCAGGAACTGCCGGACCAGGCGCACAAGCAGGTGGATGGCGGAGCGGCCAAATTCGTCGACGGCGCGCAGGTCCAGCAGCACGGTGGAGATCTCGGGGTCGATCTCGGCGACGGTGTGCGCCAGGATCTCGGTTTCGGCAAAGCCTAAGTCGCCGGAGATCTCGATGATGTGCCCGTGCTTGCCCAGTCGTTCCAGCGCCTCGGACATGCGGTGGGGACGCGGCACTCCCGACGTCGACTCGGACAGGGCATAGGAGGCACGCAGCGTGGACCGGCCCACGGGCGGAGCGTCTCCGTAATGCAGGCCGAGGTCTGCGGTGAGCTGCTTGATCGCGGCGGAACCGCGCACCGAGGTGCCGTGCTCGTCCAGGGGCGCGGAGTAGACGGCGATGCCGACCTGACCGGGGATCACCACGAGCAGGCCGCCGCCCACCCCGGACTTGGCGGGCAGCCCGACCTCGATCGCCCAGTTCCCGGCGTCGTCGTACATTCCGCACGTCGACATCACGGAGAGCAGTCGGCTCGTGGTCGACGGCGAGAAGACCCGGTGCCCGGTGGAGGGGTTGACGCCGCGGTTGGCCAGGGTGGCCGCCATCATGGACAGTTGCTCGACGGTGAGCATCACCGAGCAGGCGCGGAAGTAGTCCTGCACCACCGGCTCGGGGTCGGATTCGATGATTTCGAAGGAGCGTAGCAGCCAGGCCAGGGCCCGGTTGCGGTGTCCGGTGCGGTCCTCCGCCTTGTAGATCTGCTCGGAGACCTTCAGCTCGCCAGTGGTGCTCGAGCCGGCCGCTGCTTCGTTATAGGTGTTCAGTAGCCGGCCCATCCGATCGCGCCCGCCGCGGCCCTTGATGAGCCCCACGGTGGCGATGGCGCCGGCGTTGATCATCGGGTTGTCGGGACGGCCGTCGGGTTGCAGGGAGATCTCGTTGAACGGGTCGCCCGAGGGTTCGACGTCGACCTTGTCCACTACCCGGTCGGCGCCGAGATCCTCCAGCGCCAGTCCGTAGGTGAACGCCTTGGAGATGGACTGGATCGCGAAGGGCACCTGGCAGTCCCCGGCCGAGTACTGGTTGCCGTTGACCGTGGTGAGGGTGATGCCGACATGGTCGCGCACCGGTTCCGCGGCGCTCAGCGTCGACTGGTTGACCTCGCCATCATCGAGTGGGCGAAGCTGGTCGATCAACTCGTCGAGGTACTCCTGCAGCGGTGATTCCATCGGGTGGCGTCTCCATGGGGTCAGGGGTGGTGGGTCAAGGGCGATCGGGCGGCGTGGCAGGGTCGCGCGGTGCTCCCTCCAGCCTAGTCGGTTGCGCGGGTCTCAGTAGCCGACCCCGGGGTCGACGGCGCCGACCAATTCGGCGGATTCCAGCGGCGCACCGGCCAACCGGGCCTCGGCGCGACGCACGAGGTTCGCGGCGATGCGATCCTGCAGTAGCGGGATGCACATCTGCGGGGTGTCGGCGGTGTGCGGGGTGATCAGCGCGTTCGGCTCCTCCCACAGCGGGTGGCCGTCCGGCAGCGGCTCAGGGTCGGTGACATCGGTGCCCACCGCCCGAATCTGTCCCTGCTGCAGCGCGTTCAGCAGGGCGTCGGTGTCAACCAGGGAACCCCGGGCGATGTTGACTAACAGCGCGGAGTCCTTCATGAGTTCGAACTGTGCCGCCCCGATCATGGCCCGGGTGTCCTCGGTGGCTGCGGCGGCGAGCACGACGACGTCGGCCTCGGACAGCACCTCGTCGAGTCGGTCCGCGGTGACGGTGCGCTCGGCACCCTCCACCGGCTCGTCCCGACGCCGCACCACCGTGATGTGGGTGTCCCACGTGCCCAGCAGCCGGACGATCTCGGTGCCGATGCCGCCGCCTCCGACCACGACGGCGCGGGCACCGTTGAGGGAGAACCCGGCCTTCGCACCCCAGCTGCGCGCGCGCATCCGCTCCGGCAGGTGCCGCAGCAGCGCCAGGGTCAGGGCCAGGGCGTGCTCGGCCACGGGGCCGGCGAAGCTGCCCTTGGCAGAGGTGAAGGTGATCTGTCGGTGGCGGCGGATCACCGGTAGGTACGTTTCGATCCCGGCCGAGGGCAGCTGCACCCAGGTCACCCCGGGATTCGCCGTCACCGCGTCCTCGATGCGCTGCGGATCAAGGTGTTCGATGACGACGACGGCGGTGGCCCGACCGGCCTCCGGGGCCACCAGCTCGGCGTCGTGCTCGACGACGGCGTCGGCCAGCAGTCCGGCAGCCTGCTCGTACACGGTGCCGGCCACGTCATTCGGGCTGGGCAGGGCAATCACGCGCTCGATCGGGGAGGTCATGCGCTTCATCGTGTCATATCACTGGGGCAACGGCCACGTGTGCACCGCGGCCGACGACATCGCGTGTTCGCGGTACAGCCCCACCAGCCGGGTCAGGGCGTCCCGGCGCGGCAGACCGCCCTCTTCCAGCCGGGCCAGGGCACGCGTCATCCAGGTCGCACCGTTCTGCCCGTTGCGGGTGCGCCCCGTGAGCACACCCAGGTACCGGTCGATGCACTCCTGATCCACGCCCAGGCTGATCAGCCCCTGCTCCGCGGCGGGCAGCAGGTGCCGATCCAGCAGTTCCGTGACCGGGACGTCCCCGAAACCGGGCCAATAGACCGAGGCTTCCAGCCCCTGCCTGGCGCAGCGGTAGAACCCGTCGGCCGCGGCCCCGAAACTCATCCGCTCCCAGGGGTTCTCCTCCGAATCCACCAGGTAGCGGACCACCCCGAAGAAGAACGCCGTGTTCGCGGCCATGTCGACCACGGTGGGTCCGGCCGGCAGCAGCCGGTTCTCCACACGCAGGTTCGCCTCGCGCTCGTCGTTGCCCGGGTCGTAGATGGGACGGTTCCAGCGATAGATGGTCCCGTTGTGCAGGTTCAGCTCCGGCACCAGGGGCGCGCCCAGGCCCGTCGTCGTCGCCCCCTCCGACTGCTCGGGGAGCAGGGCGGGGAAGTAGTCGACGTTCTCCGCGAACAGCTCCTCAATCCCTTCCACCCAGCGCTCCCCGAACCACACCCGCGGTCGCACCCCCTGGCGCGCGTACTCCGGGGCGCGATCGTCGATGGCCTGCTGGAACACCGGGATGCGGGTCTCCTGCCACAGCCTCGATCCCAGGAACAGCGGGGAGTTCGCGGCCAGGGCGATCTGGGCCCCGGCGATGCACTGGGCCGCATTCCAGACCGCGCCGAAGCGTTCGCGGGTGACCTCCAGATGGATCTGCATCGAGGTGCAGGTGGCCTCCGCGGCGATCTCCTGGGCGTAGAAGGAGAGATGTTCCTCGGCGCCGTGGATATCGATCAGGATGTCCTCGCCCCGGGCCGTGAGAATGGCGTCGTTGAGCGCGGCGAATCGGTTTCCGGGGCTGATCCACGCGTCTCCCACAATGTCGTCCCCGACGACGGAGGGCAGGATCCCCACCGGCACCACGTGGGCGCCGTGCCGCTGGGCATGCTCCTGGGCGAGCAGCAGCTTCTCCCGCAGCGAGTCCTCCAGATCCTGCAACCCGTTCCCGGCGATCTGCAGGGTCGGGTGGTTGAGCTCGATCGTGAACCGGCCCAGCTCCGGGTCGAAGTCGTGCTCACCCAGGGTCTGAAGCACCTCGGCGTTCACCATGGCCGGACGATTGGACTCGTCCACCAGGTTCAGCTCCAGCTCGAGCCCGATCATCCCGCGCTCGCTGAACCCGCCCTGGGTGAGGTAGCCGCGCAACTGCTCGGCGGAGTCCGCGAGCAGCTCCCGGTACCGGCTGCGAGCCGAACGCGAATAGGACTGTGCTTCAACTTCTGCTCCCATGCCCACATTCTGAACCACGCGAGGCCCCGTCGTCTCCGGTTGGCGGGCGCGGTGAGCGTGTCGTTGACCAGCGGTGTCCGAGGGGTTACAAATGAACGAACCTGAGAATATGCTCAACTCATGATGACGACGGTCACACCGCCGTGGAACCGCAGACGATGGAAGTGTTGCCCGTGAAGAACCCCCCTTCGACACGACGCCGGTGGATCACGACGTCGGCCGTGCTGAGCGCCGGAGCACTGCTGCTCGCCGGGTGTTCCAGCGGCGACGGCACCCCGGTGCTGACCTGGTACACCAACCCCGACGACGGCGGGCAGGCGGAGATCGCCGCCCGCTGCACCGACGCCGCGGACGGCCGCTATCGCATCGTCACCTCGGTGCTCCCCAACGACGCCGCCTCTCAGCGCGAACAGCTCACCCGTCGCCTCGCCGCCGGTGACTCCACCATGGACATCATGAGCCTGGATCCGCCGTTCATCCCGGAGCTCTCGGAGCCCGGGTTCCTGGCCAAGGTGCCCGAGGAGGTGGCGTCGGCGACCACCGAGGACACGCTCGACGGCGCCCTGGCCGGAGCCATGTGGAAGGACGAGATCGTCTCGGTGCCCTTCTGGGCGAACACGCAGCTGCTCTGGTACCGCAAGTCGGTGGCCGAAGCTGCTGGTCTGGACATGGATCAGCCCGTCACCTGGGACCAGCTGATCGAGGCCGCCCGGGACCAGGACAAGTACCTGGGGGTGCAGGGGGCGAACGCCGAGTCGATGACCGTGTGGGTCAACGCACTGGTGGCCTCGGCCGGCGGACAGATCCTGCAGAACCCGGAGGCCGGCTCGGATGAGCTGGTCACCGATCTGGACTCCGACGCCGGGCGCGCCGCGGCTGACGTCGTCGGGACCATCGGCTCTGAGGGGCTGGGTGGCCCGGGGCTGCCGACGCAGGCGGAGAACGAATCGATGCTGCTGTTCCGCGGGGACAACGGCTCGTTCATGGTGAACTGGCCGTTCGTGTGGCCGGCAACCAACGCCGCGGCCGAGGAGGGAGCGGTACCCGAGGACCTGGTCGAGGATATCGGCTGGGCCGTGTATCCGCAGATGAGCGAGGGCCAGGAGGCCGCACCTCCGCTGGGCGGAATCAACCTCGGCGTCGGTTCCGAATCGCAAAACCAAGACCTGGCGTGGGACGCGATCCAGTGCATCGCGGAGCCGGAGAACCAGTCCTACTACTTCGTCTCCAACGGCAACCCGCCGGCGTCGGCCTCCGCCTATGACGACCCGGAGATTGAGGAGCTGTTCCCGATGGCTGACACCATTCGGGAGTCCCTGGATCAGGCGGTTCCGCGTCCGCAGACCCCGTACTACAACGAAGTGTCGACGGCGATCCAGGACTCGTTCACCCCGCCCAGCCAGGTCACCGAGGACACGGCCGTGGAGACGGGACAGTTCATCGAGAAGGTGCTCAGAGGGGAGGCCCTGCTGTGACGACCGAATCGACCGCGCAGCCGGCGGCATCACGGAAGAAAGCGGCGCGCCCGGTCAAATCCAAGCGGACCAAGGCCGAGGCCCGGCTGGGCTGGTGGCTAGCCGGGCCAGCGTTCTTCATCATGATCGCCGTCATCTTCTACCCGCTGGTGCAGGCGCTCTGGGACTCCCTGTTCTCTTACCGCCTCACCGCCCCCGACGATCGCGAGTTCGTGGGGCTGAGTAACTACCTGACGATCCTTTCCGACTCGGTGTGGTGGTCCGGGTTCGCCGTCACCGTGCTCATCACCGTGGTCACCGTGGCTGTGGAGCTCGTGCTGGGCTTCGGCCTGGCCCTGGTGATGCACAAGGCGATCACCTCCACCCGCGGTTTCGTGCGTACCGTGATCCTGGTGCCCTACGGCATTGTCACCGTGGTCTCCGCCTACGCCTGGTACTACATGTTCTCGATCGACTCCGGGTACATGAACACCTGGCTGAGCTGGATGCCCGGGGTCGACTCCGATCTGAACTGGTTCGCCCAGGCCGGATCGGCGCTGACCGTGATCATGCTCTCCGAGATTTGGAAGACCACCCCGTTCATCTCGCTGCTGCTGCTGGCCGGCCTGGCGCAGGTGCCGGGTGAGCTCAACGAGGCGGCTGCTGTTGACGGCGCGAATTGGCGGCAGCGGCTCTGGAAGGTGATCCTGCCGAACATGAAGGCGGCCATCATGGTGGCCGTGCTGTTCCGCGCCCTGGACGCGTTCCGTATCTTCGACGCGGTGTTCATCATGACCAACGGCGACTACGGCACCGAAGTGCTCTCGCTGCTGGCCTACCGCACCTCGATCGTCCGGCTCGAGATCGGGCTGGGCTCCGCGGTCTCCGTGCTGCTGTTCCTGTGCGTGGCGCTGCTGGCGTTCATCGCCGTCAAGGTCTTCAAAGTCGACCTGGCCCGAGGTCAGGGAGGGAAATCATGAGCGCAGAAGTGACGACGCCGTCCCGCACATCCGCGCCGCGGGCGCGCAGCGGGTCCGCGAGACCGCATCGCTCCGGCCGCGGCCGGATCATTGCCGGGTGGTGGATCCTTACGGCCTTCATCTCCGTGTGGTGCCTGTTCCCGGTGGCCTCGATTCTCACCACCAGCTTCAAGACGCCGGGGGATTTGGCCAACAACCAGTTCCTGCCGACCACCTGGTCGGGGGTCAACTACGAGGAGATCATCACCGGTGCCTCCCGGGAGCTGTTCCTCACCGCGCTGTGGAACTCGATCGGCATCTCGGTGATCGCGACCTTCATCGCCGTCGTGCTGGCCACCCTGTGCGCCTATGCCATCGCCCGGCTGAGCTTCCCGGGCAAGCGCGTGGTGCTCACCGTGTCGCTGATGGTCTCGATGTTCCCGGTGATCTCGCTGGTTACCCCGCTGTTCAACATGTGGCGCACCATCGGGCTCTACGACACCTGGCTCGGCCTGATCATCCCGTATCTGTCGCTGACCCTGCCGATCGCGATCTGGACGCTGGCCGCGTTCTTTCAGCAGATCCCGTGGGAGCTGGAGCAGGCGGCTCAGGTCGACGGCGCGACCCCGCTGCAGGCCTTCCGCAAGGTGATCATCCCGTTGGCCCTGCCCGGGGTGTTCACCACTGCAATTATTGCGTTCTTCATCGCATGGAACGACTTCGTCTACGGCATGTCGTTGACGTCGTCGGAGGCGGCGAGAACGGTCCCCGCGGCCCTGGCGTTCTTCTCGGGCGCCTCTCAGTTCGAGTCCCCGACGGGAGCCATCTCGGCTGCCGCTATCATCGTCACGATCCCCATCGTCATTCTCGTGGTCCTGTTCCAGCGCCAGATCGTTGCCGGTCTGACCTCGGGCGCGGTCAAGGGCTAGAAGAAAGTAGGAGTACTGATGGCATCCATCACCCTGAACAACATCGTCAAGAAGTACGACGACGGTTTCCCCGCGGTCAATGACGTCTCCCTGGAGATCGCCGACGGCGAGTTCGTGATCCTCGTCGGGCCTTCCGGCTGTGGCAAGTCGACGCTGCTGCGGATGATCGTCGGTCTCGAGGACATCACCTCGGGCGACCTGACGATCGACGGGCGCCGGGTTAACGAGGCGGACCCCAAGGAGCGCAATCTGGCCATGGTGTTCCAGAACTATGCGCTCTACCCCCACTTGACCGTGTTCGAGAACATCGCGTTCCCGCTGCGGCTGGCGAAGCTGAGCAACGCGGAGGTGGACGCGAAGGTGCGCGAGGCCTCGGCGCTGCTGGAGTTGGACGAGCACCTCGACCGCAAGCCGGCCAACCTCTCCGGCGGTCAGCGGCAGCGCGTGGCGATGGGCCGGGCGATCGTGCGTGAGGCCGATGCTTTCCTCTTCGATGAGCCGCTGTCGAACCTCGATGCCAAGCTGCGCGGGCAGATGCGCGCCGAGATCTCGCAGCTGCAGCGTCGCCTCGGCGTCACCTCGGTGTATGTCACTCACGATCAGACCGAGGCGATGACCCTGGGCGATCGGGTGGCCGTGCTGAAGAAGGGCATTCTGCAGCAGGTGGCCTCCCCGCGGGAGCTCTACGAGCAGCCGGCCAACCTGTTCGTGGCGGGATTCATCGGCTCGCCGTCGATGAATTTCCTGCCTGCCACCCACCAGAAGACCGCAGAGGGGCACGTGCTCTCCTCGCCGATTGGCGATATCCCGATCCCGGACAGCAAGGCTACCGCGGCCGAGGGGCGCGAGATCGTGCTCATCGGCCTGCGCCCGGAGTACTTCGAGGACGCCTCGCTGCTGGATGAGGCCAAGCGCGGGCAAGGATCTGTCTTCCCGTCGACCATCGGCCACGTGGAATGGCTGGGCCACGAACAGTACGGCTACATCGACTACGAGCAGGACGAGCGCGTCGCCGATCGTCTCACCACGCTGGCCCAGGAGTTGGACGCCGACGAGCTGCGGCCGCAGGTCGTGGCCACGCTCTCGGCCGAGTCGACGGCACGGCCCGGGCAGCCCCTGGACCTGTGGGTGGACGCCTCACGGATCCATATCTTCGATCCCGAGACGGGGGAGAACCTCACGCGGGACCCGGAGCGCGGTGCGGAGCTCACCCGACTCGCCGCCGAGGACCGGCAGCGCGAGATCGAGATGGCTCAGCAGCGTTAGGACCCGCTTGCGTCAGGAGTCGCGCAGCGCCTCGCGGTGCAGCTGCGCCTTCTCGACGTAGGTCTCCGCGTTGTGCTTGAGGGAGGTGAGTTCCTCCTCGGTGAGCTCGCGGCGCACCTTCGCGGGAACGCCCGCAACGAGGCTACGCGGCGGGATCACCGCGCCCTCGGTGACGAGCGCGCCCGCGGCCACCAGGGACTGCTCGCCGACGACGGCGCCGTTCATCACGGTGGCGGACATGCCGATCAGGCAACCGTTCTCCACGGTGGCGCCGTGCACCACGGCGCTGTGGCCCACCGAGACGTCGTCGCCGATGGTGCAGGGGAAGCCCGGATCGGCGTGCACCACCACATTGTCCTGCAGGTTCGTGCGCGCCCCGACGCGAATGGGCGCGGAATCGCCACGGACGGAGACTCCGTAGAAGGCGGAGGACTGCTCGCCGAGGGCGACGTCACCGCTGAGGGTGGCCGTGGGCGCGGCGAAGACAGTCTCGTGGAGCTGGGGCGTGGAACCGGAGAGGGTGATGATGTGTGCCATCTCACCAGTCTACGGTGGTCGGCCCCGGCGCCGTCGAGGGCGCTAGGCGAAGACCACCGTGCGGTGCCCGTCGAGCAGCACCCGGTGCTCGGCATGCCACTGCACGGCCTGACACAGCGTGGAGCCCTCCACCTCACGGCCGCGCACCACGAACTGCTTGGCCGTGAGGCCGTGGGTGACGCGCTGGACGCGCTGCTCGATGATCGGGCCCTCGTCCAGGTCGCCGGTGACGTAGTGGGCCGTGGCTCCGATGAGCTTCACACCCCGGGCGTGCGCCTGATGGTAGGGCTTGGCCCCCTTGAACGAAGGCAGGAACGAGTGGTGGATATTGATGGCGCGGCCGGCCAACTGGGTGCAGAGGTCGTCGGAGAGTACCTGCATGTAGCGGGCCAGTACCACCAGTTCGACGTCGTAGGTGGTGACCAGATCCATCAGCTGCGCCTCGGCGGCCGCCTTGGTGTCGGTCCCGTCGGCGTTCTTCTTGATCGGGATGTGCACGAAGGGGATGCCGTAGAAGAAGGCCATGGGCTGGAGATCGAGGTGGTTGGACACGATGACCGGGATCTCGATGGGCAGGGTGCCCGCCCGCTGCTGGAAGAGCAGGTCATTCAGCGTGCGCCCGTCCTTGGAGCACATGATCAGAGTGCGGGTCTTGCGCAGCGAATCGTTGACGGTCAGATTCATGTCGAACTGCTCGCGGACCGGGGCCAGCACGGCTTCGGTGTCCTCGGCCGTTGCCGACGTCGTGAACTGCACGCGCATGAAAAAGCTGCCCGTATCGGGGGAGTCGTACTGCTGCGATTCGGTGATGTCGGCGCCGACCTCGAGCAGTGCCCCCGAGACGGCGTGCACGATGCCGGGACGGTTCGTGCACGAGAGGGTGAGGATCTGCGTGTTCTCGGCTGCGGAGGTGGGGGCGGTGTCAGTCATAGCGTCGAGACTACCTTTCGACGTGCCGTGGGTGGAGGAAACGCGGGTGCGTGACCGTCAATAACTAAAAGCATAGTGATTTCGGTCACTAACCTCAAGGTAACCTTAACGACGCGTGAAAGGTCGCCGTGATTGTGCCCGATTCTGGGCTGGGAGCTTTCGGTGGCCCGGGTGGATGTGCCCATGATGGGGGAAGTGCGGACATGCCGCATGGTGACATGTACCCAACCAAGACGGAGGTGGACGTCATGGCGACGACCGATCCGAACAAGCTTCGCAAACTAGCTGCCGCACTCGGTGTGGGCTCGCTGCTGGTCGTGGGAACGGCCGCGTGCGACAACACCGAGGATACGGCGCCTGCCGAGGACGGCGTCGAGGCCCCGGCTGAAGACGGTGGCGCTGAAGACGGCGGCGTCGAGGAAGGCGGCCTCGAGGATGGTGCTGAGGAAGACGGCACCAATGATGACCTCGATGGCGGCCTGGAAGACGACGGCGCTGAAGGCGGAATGGACGATGGTGGCGCTGAGGGCGGAATGGAAGATGACGCCACTGACCAGTAATTGAGGTCGACGCGCTCGACGTCAACGAGGAAGCCCCCGTGGAGAGTCACTCTCCACGGGGGCTTCGCTCTGCCCGGGGTACCGGTCACCGACCGGTACGGGGATCAGGCTTCGTTGTCGACGCCGGGGAGGTCATCTCCGAGGCCAGCCTTGACGGCGTCCTCGATGCGCTGACCGATGGTGGCGTCCACGTTCTTCCAGTACTGGAAGGCGTTGGAGAGCACTGGCTCCTGCACGCCATCCAGGGCGCCGGACACGGTCTCGACGAACCGGTCGCGCTGGGCGTCGGAGAACACCTCGCGGATCAGGATGCCGGGCTGCACGAAGTCGCCGTCCTCCTCGCGCAGGGTGTAGGCCTCGCGGACCAGCTCGCCATCGGACTCCCAAGAGACGTCCACGGCACCGGTCTCATCCGACCAGGAATCGCCGAAGGAGTTCGGGGCGTAGACGCGACGGGCACCGGTGTGCTCGTACCACATGTTGCCCTCGAAGTTGTAGGTGTGCACCTCGTTCTTCGGGCGGTTGACCGGCAGCTGCTGGAAGTTGGTGCCGATGCGGTAGCGCTGGGCGTCCGCGTAGGCGAAGTTGCGTCCCAGCAGCATCTTGTCCGGGGACATGCCGATGCCGGGGACCATGTTGCCGGGGGAGAAGGCGGCCTGCTCGATCTGAGCGAAGTGGTTCTCCGGGTTCCGATTCAGCTCCATGGTGCCGACCTTGATGCGCGGGTAATCCGACTTCGGCCAGGTCTTGGTCAGGTCGAAGGGGTTGAAGCGGTAGGTCTTGGCATCCTCATACGGCATCACCTGCACGTAGAGATCCCACTTCGGGAAGTCACCGGCGTTGATGGTGTCGAACAGGTCGCGGCGGTGGTACTCGGCGTCCGAGCCGGCCAGGCTCTCGGCTTCTTCGTTCGAGAGGACCTCGACACCCTGCTGGGAGAGGAAGTGCCACTTGACCCAGAACTTCTCGCCCGACTCGTTGACCCACATGTAGGTGTGGGAGCCGTAGCCGTTCATCTCGCGCCAGGTCTTGGGCAGACCGCGCTCGCCCATCAGGTAGGTCACCTGGTGTGCCGACTCGGGGTTGTTGGTCCAGAAGTCCCACTGCATGGTGCCGTCACGCAGGCCGGAATCGGGCAGGCGCTTCTGCGAGCGGATGAAGTGCGGGAACTTCATGGGGTCGCGGACGAAGAAGACCGGGGTGTTGTTGCCGACGAGGTCGAAGTTGCCCTCTTCGGTGTAGAACTTCAGGGCGAAGCCGCGCACATCGCGCCAGGTGTCGGGGGAGCCCAGCTCGCCGGCGACGGTGGAGAAGCGCAACAGCAGGTCGGTCTCCTTGCCCTGCTGCAGGAAGTCAGCCTTGGTGTACTGCGAGACATCCTCGGTGACCTTCAGGGTGCCGAACGCGCCGGAGCCCTTGGCGTGCGGACGACGCTCGGGAACGTTCATCCGGTTGAAGTGAGCCAGCGTCTCGACCAGGTGATGATCGTGCAGCACGATCGGGCCGTTGGGTCCCACGGTCAGCGAGTTACGGTCGCTGACGGCGGGAATGCCGGCCTGGGTGGTCGAACCAGTGGCGTGACGAGTGGTGTTCTCGGTCATCTCATTCTCCTTGGTTATACGAGTGGACAGGTGGGACAGATAGGGGCGGGCCGATCGTCGACCGGAATCAGTGCGAGCCCGGAGCGTCGACCGCAGTGGCGCTGCACTCTCGGCAGACGCCGTGATAGACGACGTCGGCGATCTGGATGCTCATGCCGTGATCATGCGAGGGCGTCAGGCACGGGGCATGGCCGACTGCGCAGGCGACGTCCTCGATGCGACCGCAGTGTACGCAGACCGCGTGGTGATGGTTGTCGTCGACGCGGGTCTCATAGCGCGCCGCCGAGTCAGGCAGGTCGAGTTTGCGGGCCAATCCCACACCCACCAGGGAGTGCAGCACGATGTAGACGGACTGCACCGTCATGTCGGGCAGGGTGACACGCACGGCCTGCAGGGCATCCTCGGCGGTGGCGTGGGGGAGGGTCTCGAGCGCGTTCAGGACGGCCAGACGTTGCTTGGTCACACGGAGCCCCGCTGCGCGCAGGCGTGCGGCCCACGTCAGGGACGGAGCGTGAGTGCCCTCAGTCGAAGGGGTGGCGTCGTGCTGCATGACTCCAGTATCCCAATTTTGAATAGTTCAAAAAAGCCAGGTTAGGCTAACCTGAGTGTGTGTTCCACGGTACATTCTGCGGTCGGCCCAGGGCGTCGTCGGCAGGCCCGCTTCATGAACGAACATGAATGACCGGGGGTGGTGCTCGGGTGTGGTCGTGCGGCTAAGATGGGGCGAGGAAGCCGCGACTGGCGCAGGTGGAATACCACCGGGAAGCGGCTTCTCGTGTTGCACGCAGATTCCCGCGTGGGACGCGCATGCTGGTGTACGAGCCGTCCGCCTGGGTTCGTATGCGTCGCCCATCGATCTATATCGCCAGCAGGAGACTCTCATGACGGAGCAGACCGCCACTATCTCGCAGTCCATCAACACCGCACCTTTGGCCGAGGTTGATCCGGAGATCGCCCAAGCGATCGCCGACGAGGTCGGCCGCCAGCGCGGCACCTTGGAGATGATCGCTTCCGAGAACTTCGTGCCCCGCGCCATCCTGGAGACCCAGGGCTCGGTGCTGACTAACAAGTACGCCGAAGGCTATCCGGGGCGCCGCTACTACGGCGGCTGCGAATTCGTGGATGTGGCCGAGAATCTGGCCATCGAACGCGCCAAGTCCCTCTTCGGTGCCGAGCACGCCAATGTGCAGCCCCACGCCGGTGCTCAGGCCAATGTGGCCGTCATGCAGGCGCTGATGGAGCACGGTGACACCCTGATGGGTCTCTCGCTTGCTCACGGTGGCCACCTCACTCACGGGATGAAGTTGAACTACTCGGGCAAGAACTTCCGCATCGCCGCTTATGAGGTGGATCCGGAGTCGTACCGCATTGACATGGACAAGGTGCGCGAGCAGGCTATCGCCGAGCGCCCCGACGTCATCGTCGCCGGTTGGTCCGCCTACCCCCGTCAGCTCGATTTCGAAGCCTTCCGCTCCATTGCCGATGAGGTCGGGGCGAAGCTGTGGGTCGACATGGCCCACTTCGCCGGCCTGGTTGCCGCCGGGCTGCACCCGAACCCGGTGCCGCAAGCCGACGTCGTTTCCTCCACCGTGCACAAGACCCTGGCCGGTCCGCGCTCCGGTTTCATCCTGACGACGAATGACCTGAAGAAAAAGATCGACTCCGCGGTGTTCCCTGGCCAGCAGGGCGGGCCGCTGATGCAGGCTATCGCCGGCAAGGCCGTGGCGTTCAAGATCGCTGGCAGCGAGGACTTCGCACAGCGCCAGCGCAACACCCTAGCCGGTGCGCAGATCCTGGCCGAGCGTCTGACCGGGGCGGATGTCGCGGAGCACGGCGTCTCCGTGCTCACCGGTGGCACCGACGTGCACCTGGTGCTCGTCGACCTGCGACACTCGGAATTGGACGGTCGTCAGGCGGAGGATCTGCTGCATCAGGTGGGCATCACCGTGAACCGCAATGCCGTGCCGTGGGACCCGCGCCCACCGATGACCACCTCCGGTCTGCGCATCGGCACGCCGGCGCTGGCCACCCGCGGATTCGGCGATGCCGAGTTCACCGAGGTCGCTGACATTATCGCCACCGCGCTGAAGCCTGCCCCGGATGTGGACGCACTGCGCACCCGCGTAGCCAAGCTCGCTGATGATTTCCCGCTCTACGAAGGTCTTGAAACCTGGTGACAGCAGCCCGCTGACTCACTAAAGTCTTAGTGAGACCGTTGGTGTTGTTGGTGTAAACGAACAGAAGGATGGGGCGTTCAGATGACCGCACAGAAACTCGATGGCCGCGCTACGGCAGCATCCATCAAGGAAGATCTCGCCGCACGCGTCGCCCGGCTCCAGGAGCAGGGAATCACTGCGGGACTGGGGACGGTCCTCGTCGGGGCGGATCCCGGCTCGCAGTCCTATGTGGCGGGAAAGCACCGAGATTGCGCCGAGGTGGGCATCGAGTCCATTCAGCGCGAGCTCCCGGAGAGCACCACCCAGGATGAGCTGCTCGCCGTGCTGGATGAGCTCAACCAGGATCATCGCTGCACCGGCTACATCGTGCAGCTGCCTTTGCCGAAGCACATTGACACCGACGTCATCCTTGAAGCGATCGACCCGGACAAGGACGCCGACGGACTGCACCCGATGAACTTGGGACGCCTGGTGGCTTCCACTTCCGGTGAACTCGACTCCCCGCTGCCCTGCACGCCCAAGGGATGTGTGGAACTGCTGCGTCATTACGGCATCGAGCTGGCTGGGAAGAACGTGCTGGTCATCGGCCGCGGCGTGACTATCGGACGCCCGGCCGGGCTGGTGCTGACCCGCAAGGACGTCAACGCCACCGTGACCCTCGCGCACACCGGCACCGCCGATGTGCAGGAGCACATTCGCCGCGCCGACGTGATCATCGCGGCAGCCGGTGTCGCGCACATGGTCAAGGCCGAGGACGTCAAGGACGGCGTCATCGTGCTGGACGTGGGTGTCTCGCGCCGCGAGGACCCGGAGACCGGCAAGGCCAAGATCGTCGGCGACGTCGATCCGGCCGTGGCGGAGAAGGCATCGTGGATGGCTCCGAACCCGGGAGGCGTCGGTCCCATGACCCGTGTCATGCTGGTTGCCAACGTGGTCGAAGCCGCCGAACGACAAGCCGCAGACGCCGCCCGCTGATCGACACCCGACAGTGCCCCGGACCCGCCCAACGGCAGGTCCGGGGCACTCTTGCGTTCAGCGTTCGATTGTTTCTGTGACATCTGTCTCGCTACGATGAACCGGTGCAGCCCCTCACCGACGCAGTCATCTCTGCCCAGCAACTCACCAAGCGCTACGACGACTTCACCGCGGTGAATTCAATTGACTTCCACGTCGAACCCGGCGAAGCGTTCGGGTTGCTGGGACCCAATGGGGCGGGCAAATCCACCACCATGCGGATGATCGGCGGCGTCTCGCAGCGCACCTCCGGCACCCTGGAGATTCTGGGGCTGGACCCGGAACAGCACGGTCCTCAGGTACGGGCCCAGCTCGGGGTGGTTCCCCAGGAAGACAACCTCGACCTCGAACTCACGGTGCGCGACAACCTCATCGTCTACGGGCGCTACTTCGGGTTGCCCTTCTCCTACCTGCGTCCGAAATCCCAGGAGCTGCTGGAATTCTCCCAGCTCACCGAGAAGGCCGATGCCCGGGTGGAGGATCTCTCCGGGGGTATGAAGCGCCGGCTGGTGATCGCTCGGGGGCTGATCAACCAACCGCAGATTTTCATGCTCGACGAACCCACCACGGGGCTCGACCCTCAGGCCCGGCATGTGCTCTGGGACCGGCTGTTCCGGCTCAAGGAAGCCGGCACCACCCTGGTGCTGACGACGCATTACATGGACGAGGCTGAACAGCTCTGTGACCGGTTGATCGTCGTCGACCAGGGCCGGATCATGGCCGAAGGGTCCCCGGCCCAGCTGATCCGCGAGCACTCCACCCGCGAGGTGCTGGAGCTGCGCTACGGCTCCGACCGCAACGCCGTCGTGGCCGCCGAGCTCGAGGCTTCCGAAGACGTGGGAGCCGTGGCCGAGCGGGTCGAAGTGCTGCCAGACCGGATTCTGCTCTATACCCCCGATGGCGAGCACGCGCTCTCGACGGTGGCCAACGCGGGCTGGACGCCGCGCTCCTCCCTGGTCCGGCGATCCTCGCTGGAGGACGTGTTCCTGCACCTGACGGGACGGTCGCTCATTGACTGAGCAGACTCGTCTCACCGACGCCGCCACGCTGCCCACTCTCGCCCCGGCCGCCGAGCACCGGGTGCCTTCGGCGTGGCGGTCGGTCTGGTCGTACGCGGAGCATTTCCTGCGCAACCTGCGCCGCTACGGGACGGTCGTCGTCGTGGAGGCCGTGGGCGAACCCCTGATCTATCTCATGGCCATGGGGCTGGGTCTGGGCTCGTTGATCGGCGGCGGCGAAACCAGCATCGGGGGAGTGGACTACGTCGCCTTCCTGGCGCCAGCCCTGCTCGCCGCCAGCATCTTGACCTCCGGAAGCCCGGAATTCACCTACCCGATCATGGGCGGGTTCTCCTGGAACAAGACGTTCTATGCAGCACAGGCGACGGTGCTGCGTCCCTGGCATATCGCGGCCGGACACGTTCTGGGCGTGACGATCCGATTCCTGGTGCAGGCCACGCTGTTCCTGTTGATGATGCTGCCCTTCGGCGTCGTTACCTCGCCCTGGGCCTGGGTGCAGATCTTCACAGCGACGGCGGGTGGGCTGGCCATCGGCCTACCGCTGATGGCCTACGCCGCCAGTCTGCGCCGCGATGCCGGACAGTTCGCCATGGTCCAGCGGTTCATCATCATGCCGATGTTCCTGTTCTCCGGCACGTTCTACGCGCTGAACACCCTGCCGCTGGCGCTGCAGTGGATCGGCTGGATCTCCCCGCAATGGCACGCCGCTCAGCTCGGCCGGATCCTCACCTATGGGATGGATAATCCTGCCTGGCTCACCGCGGTGCACATCGGGTACCTCCTCGTTCTCTGCGCGGTCGGCTGGATCGCCGTTGCTCGCGTCTTCGAGCGCCGACTCGGCGGCCGCGATCTTGTCACCGTGACAGCGCGTGAGCTGAAGAAGCGAGCACGAGGGGCACAGCGTACCGCCCAGGAGGACTACTTCGGCCCGGTCCCGCCGATGCCGAGCATCGAGGTACGTCAAGGCGCCTTCGCTGGCATGTATGCGGGCAATATCCGGGCGGTGATGGAACGTGGATTCCGTGCGCTGAAGACCAATAACTGGGGCATCTTCATCTCCGGATTCTTCGAGCCGGTGCTCTACCTGCTCTCCCTGGGACTGGGCCTCGGCGCCCTGGTGGGCGTGGTGGAGGGCCCCGCCGGGCCGATGGAATACGGTGCCTTCATCGCCCCTGCGCTGTTGGCCGTGTCCGCCATGAATGGTGCGATCTACGATTCGACGTGGAATGTCTTCTTCAAGCTGCGCCATGCCAAGCTCTACCGCACCATGCTGACGACGTCGGTGGGTCCCCTCGACGTTGCCATGGGTGAGATCGGCATGGCATTGCTGCGCGGTGGGATCTACTCGACCGGTTTCATGCTGGTGATGGCCGTGCTGGGATATCTCACCAGCTGGTGGTCGCTGCTGCTGGTGCCGGCCGCGCTGCTGGTGGCCTTCGCCTTCGCCTCCCTGGGGATGGCCATCACCAGCTATATGCGCACCTTCCAGCAGATGGACTGGATCTGGGTGGTGATGATGCCGATGTTCCTGTTCTCGGCTACCTTCTTCCCGCTGAGCGTCTATCCGCCGGTGGTCCAGGGCTTCATCCAGGCGCTGCCGCTGTGGCATGGTGTCGAGTTGATGCGGCAGCTCTCCGTGGGAGCCTTCAGCGGGGTGACGTTCATTCATCTGGGGTACTTCGTGGTGATGATCACCGTGGGCATCTGGTTCACCACGCACCGCTTGCGAGCACTGTTCCTGCGCTGACGCCAACGGTGCCCCACCCGTCTCGGATGAGGCACCGTCGCTGTTCGACGACGACTCCGGGCTCTAGACTCCGGTGTACTGCCGGTTCTGGTCGGCGCCGGTCGAGCCGCCGTGGGCATCCGCAACGGTCACGGTACGAGCGGGTTCGAACACGGTCATCCCGGTCGACTGCTCCTCTTCGTTCTTGATAGACAGGTCGATGCCCTTGCGATCGCGCACCAGCAGCACGGCGACGAGGCCGAGGACCACCATCACGCACAGGTAGATCGAGATCGCCATCGAGCTTCCGGTGGCGTCCAGCAGCGCCTGGGCGATCGTCGGAGCGAACGCGCCGCCAATCACGGCACCGAGAGCGTAGGAGATCGAGACCCCGGAGAATCGCACCGAGGCCGGGAACAACTCGGAGTAGAGGGCGGCCTGGGGGCCGTAGGTGAGTCCGGTGCCGATGCAGACCAGGAACATGGCCAGGTACACCATGGCCAGTGAGCCCGTATTGATCAGAATGAATAGCAGGAACACCGAGGGGATCAGCCAGATGTAGCCGATGATGTAGGTGCGGCGGCGGCCGATCTTATCCGAGAGGGGGCCGGAGGCCAGGGTCGACAGGAACCAGATCGCGGAGGCGAAGCTCATCGCTACCAGAATTTCGGTGCGATCGAAGCCGATGGAATCGGTGGTGGCGTAGGCCGGCAGGAACCCGCCGGTCGACATGTAGCCGACGGCGTTGTTGCCGGAGAAGATGAACGCGGCGATGATGACGAGGTACCAGTAACGACGGAACAGGTCGACGATCGGGACCTTCGCCTGCTCCTTCTTCTCGGCCATCTCCTGGAACACTGGGGACTCGTCGACAGCGATGCGCACCACATAGCCCACCACGATCAGCACGATCGACAGCAGGAACGGCACACGCCAGCCCCACTCCAGGAAGGCGTCACCCGGGGCGATCACGCCGGTCATCAGGGCGGTGATACCGGTGGCCATCAGCATGCCCAGCGGCACACCCAGCTGCGGGACACAGCCGGCCAGTCCGCGGCGCTTGGCCGGAGCGTGTTCCACAGCCATCAACACTGCTCCGCCCCACTCGCCGCCGGCGGAGATGCCCTGGACAATGCGCAGCACCAGCAGCAGGATCGGGGCCACGATCCCCATCGTCTCGTAGGTGGGCAGCAGCCCGATCAAGGTCGTGGCGACGCCCATGCCGATCAGGGTGACCATCAGAATGAAGCGTCGTCCCAGCTTGTCGCCGTAGTGTCCGGCCAGGAATGCACCCAGCGGTCGGAACAGGAACGAGATGCCCACGGACGCGAAGGAGATGAGTAGGCCGATCGACGGGCCGGCTGGTTCGAAGAACAGCTGGGCGAAGACCAGTCCGGCCATCGTTGCGTAGATGAAGAAGTCGTACCACTCGATGGTGGTTCCGATCAGGGTGGCGGCTGCCACCCGCTTCTGGTTGGAAGATCTGCTGTATTGGGGAGTCTCGACGGACATACGGGCCCCTTCGGGTCGAAGGTCGGGTGGATCGGGCGGACTGCACGATGCTCGTGGTTGCCTTCCATTGTGTGCTGACTCACACCACGCGTAAACTGGTATTTAGATACAAGTAATCACGGTTTTAATGAGGTGTTTGTGCCACGATTCACGCTGCGGCAGATGGAGGCGCTGCTGTCCATCGCTGAAACGGGATCCATTGCCCAGGCCGCACGTGAACTGGGTCTGTCCGCGTCGGCGGTGACCGGTGCTCTCAACGAGCTCGAGCGGGCCCTTGATTCCACCCTTACGGTGCGGCGCAAGGCGCACGGGGTGACGCTGACGCCGACCGGGATTCACGTGGTGGAAGAAGCTCGCACCCTGTTGTCCTTGTCTGAGGAGATCGAGCATTCCACGCGCGGCTCCGAGGGAGAAGTGCGCGGGCGGCTGTCGATCGGGTCCTACGTCTCCCTGGGACCGACTGTGCTGACACCGCTGCTGGCTGAGGTTGCCCGACGGCATCCGGGGATTGAAGTCGATTTCGCCACGGGGTCCCAGGAGCACATGTGTCAGCGTGTGCTCTCCGGGGACCTGGACGTCGCCGTCGCCTATGATCTGAATCTTCCGGCCGGATTGCGGACGATCCCGCTGGGCAGATTCACCCCACACGCCGTGCTGCCTGCGGGGCATCGGCTCACCGAGCAGGCGACCGTGTCATTGCGCCAACTGGCTTCCGAGCCGATGATCCTGCTCGATATCTCTCCGAGTCGAGAGAACACCTTCCTGTTGTTCACCGCGGAGGGGCTCACTCCCGCCATCGCCTACCGCACCACGGACTTCGAGGTGAGCCGTTCCATGGTGGGGGCCGGGCTAGGGTACGCCATCCTGACCCAGCGGCCTTCCGGCGATCGTACCTACACGGGCCAGCCGCTGGAGATCCGCCGACTCCACCCGCGCGTGCGCAGCTTGGACGTGGTGCTGGTCTGCAATGCCCGCACCCGTCTGTCCCGGCCGGCCGCGGTGATGATGGAGATCGCGCGGGCGCTGCCGCCGGATGTCCTGTATCCTTCCGACCCGTGATCAGCCCTGGGCGGAGCCGCGGTACAGAATTCGTGCCCGATCCCGTTGATGGGAGATACTGGACCCTATGCAGTCTGTGGAATCCTCCTCACCCGCTTCGCCCGCCTCCCGCGCCGCCGCTGGCCTGGGCTCCAAGATCACCTTCGCGGTGATGATCACCGTGCTGTTGGTCGCCATCGTCTTCGCAGCGAACCAGAACGACGTCATCGGCTGGCTTGTCGTCGCGGTCTCCGCCGGTTGGCTGATCCTGGCCACCGTGGTGGTGCTCTTCGTGCGCCGCGGTGCCCGCGCGGTGAACAACCAAGTCAAGAACGCGCAGGCGACTTTCGCGGCACAGCACGCTCAGCGCACCGGATCCGCCTCCACCGCTTCGGAGCCTCAGGGTGACCCGATGCGCGATTCCAAGCTCGACCACTCCTTCAAGATCGTCGAGGTGCAGACTCGTGTGGTCACCGAAGAGCTGAATAAGGGAGCCGGCGCCGACCAGGCCATGATCGGGCGTGCACTCGAGACCATCGCGATGACCTCGTCGAATGCTCGCGACATGATCAACCCGCAGCGCGGACAGGGCAGCACCAAGGATGGCGAGGACCCGATCTCCGGTGACGTGATCAACTGAATTGATCCAGAGTTCCGGACACACCGCCGGAGCCCCGATCGCGAACCACGTATGCTGTCAGGGTGAGTGAACCGACACAGACTGAGACCCCTGCAGAGCCCGTGATCCACGCCAACGCCCACGACCCCAAAGCCGCCGGTGCGCTCCGCATCGCCACGGTCAACGTCAACGGCATCCGCGCATCGCACCGCAAAGGCATGACCACCTGGTTCGCCGGCCGTGGCGCCGACCTCATCACCCTGCAGGAGGTGCGAGCCCCTGCCGACATCACCCGGACTCTGATCGACGAGATCACCGGTGAGGAATGGGGCGAGGCGCACCTGCACGACGCGGTGGCCGCTGCGAAGGGCCGTGCCGGGGTGGCGATTGCCTCGCGTTTCCCGCTGCTGGACACCCGTGCCCACCTCAACGACGTCGACGCCTACTTTAACGATGCAGGGCGCTGGGTGGAGGCTGACGTCGCGACCCCTGACGGCAGGACCCTCACCGTCGTCTCGGCCTATGTGCATTCCGGAGAGGCTGATACTCCGAAGCAGGTGGACAAGTACCGTTTCCTGGATGAGATGATCCGCCGCCTCGGCGAGCTGCGCGATTCCGGCAACCACGTGCTCGTCACCGGAGACCTGAACGTGGGACACACCCAGAACGACATCAAGAATTGGAAGGGCAACGTCAAGAAATCGGGCTTCCTGCCCGAGGAGCGCGCTTACTTCGATCGCTTCTTCGGCGAGGAACTGGGCTACGTCGACGTCGCCCGATCGCTGGCCGGAGACGTGCCGGGTCCCTACACCTGGTGGTCGATGCGCGGTCAAGCTTTCGACAATGACACCGGGTGGCGCATCGATTACCAGATGGCCACCCCGGAACTGGCGTCAAAAGCGACGAAGTCCGTGGTGGACCGGGCCCCGAGCTGGGGCACCCGCTTCTCCGATCACGCACCGCTGGTCGTCGACTACCAGTTCTGATTCCGCACGCTCGCCACCCTCGTTCTTCTTCTTCTCCTCCGTGAAAGACATCATGACCGACACCTCCACCACCGCCCAGCGACTCAGCCCCGCCGACGTGCTGGCCACCGACCTGTCCGCCACCGCGCATCTGACCGGCGTCTCCGAGCGGCACCGTGTGCTCTCCGGCATGCAGCCCTCGGCCGACTCCCTCCACCTGGGCAACTATCTGGGAGCCTTGATCAACTGGGTCAAGGTTCAGGACGATTTCGACGCCTACTACTTCATCCCCGATCTGCACGCCATTACGGTGCCGCAAGACCCCGAGTCGGTGGCACAGCGCACCCGGGTCGCGGCCGCTCAGTTCATCGCTGCGGGGATCGACCCTGAACGCTCCACGCTGTTCGTGCAGTCCCAGGTTCCGGAGCACGCTCAGCTCGCCTGGGTGCTCACCTGCATGACCGGGATGGGCGAGGCCATGCGGATGACTCAGTTCAAGGACAAGTCCGCCAAACAGGGGACCGAATCCGCCGGGGTGGGGTTGCTCGCGTACCCAATGCTGATGGCTGCCGATATTCTGCTCTATCAGCCGCAAGGTGTGCCGGTCGGTGATGATCAGCGTCAGCACGTGGAGCTCACCCGGAACTTGGCCCAGCGATTCAACTCCCGCTACGGTGAGACCTTCGTAGTGCCCACCGGCTTCTACCCGGAGACCGGCGCGCGCATCTACGACCTGCAGAACCCGACGTCAAAGATGTCGAAGTCCGCGGAATCACCGAACGGGCTGATCAATATTCTGGATGAGCCCAAGGTCATCGCCAAGCGCATCAAGTCGGCGGTGACCGACACTGGCACTGAAGTGGTCTTCGACAAGGAAAACAAGCCCGGAGTCTCGAACCTACTGTCAATCTTTTCCGCGCTGACCGGGACCTCGATCGAACAGCTCGAGCAGGATTATCAGGGCAAGATGTACGGCCACCTCAAGGTCGACCTCGCCGAGGCGGCCACCGCCGCACTGGAGCCAGTGCGGACCCGGGCGCTGGGTCTGCTGGATGATCCGGCGGAACTGGACCGACTCCTGGCCCGCGGTGCTGCCAAGGCGCGCGCCGTGGCCGCCCCCGTGCTTGCCGAGGTGTACGCCAAGGTGGGATTCATGCCGCCCGCCGCGGCGTCCTGAACCAGGGATATGACAGTGTCATGGTCGGACGTGCAGATCGTCATGGGTCGACCGTGACACAATCTCCACCTCAGGGTGGATGTGTCTCCGCCGCTGGACTGGCATGCTGAGTAGGTAGTATTCCCATGTTGTCCAGGAGAGAGCAACCATCATGTCCCATGTGGCGCCCACTCCGGTCGACGGTTCGTCGCCGTCGACCGACCCCTTGGTCGAGACCGAGAATCTCATCAAGATCTACGGAAGCGGCCAATCGCGTTTTGACGCGCTCAAGGGCCTAACCTTTCAGATCCACCGCGGAGAATCCGTAGCGATCGTAGGGAAGTCCGGTTCCGGAAAGTCCACGCTGATGCACCTGCTGGCATTGCTAGACCGTCCGACCGAGGGCGTCGTGGCTATGAAAGGGCGTCCGGTGTCGAACCTGAAGCCCAAAGAGATCTCCCAGGTGCGCAACGCGGACTTCGGCTTCGTCTTTCAGCAGTTCTTCCTCAACTCGAACCAGACGGTGCTGGAGAACGTGATTCTGCCGCTGAAGATCGCTGGAGTGCCCTCGGCCGAGCGCAAACGCCGCGGCATGGAGGTCCTGGAGCAGCTGGACATGGCCGATAAGGCCAAGAACAAGGCCACGGACCTCTCCGGTGGTCAGAAGCAGCGCGTGTGCATCGCCCGTGCGCTGGTGAATAACCCGTCCGTGCTGTTCGCCGATGAGCCCACCGGCAACCTCGATTCCGCCACCTCCGAGATCGTCGAGAACATCCTCTTCGGCCTGCACCGCGACCAGGGCATCACCCTGGTGGTCGTGACTCACGACGACGACCTGGCCACCAAGTGCCAGCGTCAGCTGATCATGCAGGACGGCGAGATCGTCGAGGAACGCACCACCCCCGTCTCCACGGGACCCGCCACCGGCCGCCACACCATCATCGAGGAGGGACAGCGGTGAAAAGCAAAGACGTCATCACCTCAGCCCTGGGGAACACGATGCGCTCCAAGCTGCGCACCTTCCTCACCGTCATCGCCATCGTGGTCGGTGCATTCACCCTGACGCTGACCTCCGGTCTGGGTGCTGGTATCAACAAGTATGTCGACCAGATCGTGGACGGTGTGGGGGATTCTGACCAGATCTACGTGATGTCTGCCCAACAGCAGAATGATCCCATGGCCGGTTCGGGTGAACCCGTTGAATACGACGAATCCGCACAGTCCGGGCCCGGCAATGAGTTCGGGATGACCGCTCTCACCGACGACGACATCGAGGCCATCGGCGAGATCGACAACATCACCGAGGTCAATCCCATGGTCTTCGTGATGGCAGATTACCTCGAAGTGCCCGAGGGCACGAAGTACACGGTCGACCAGCTGGGCTTCCCCTCGGACATCAACGGCATGGAATTGCTTGCCGGCGAGACGCCGGATCCCGGTCAGCTCGAGGTCATCATTCCGTCAACCTGGCTGACCACGTTCGGCATCGACAATGAAGGCAACGCCGACGAGGCGCTTGGCGAGACGGTGACGTTCGGCCTGAAGGACATGGCCCAGCAGGAACAGACGGTTGAAGCCGAGGTCGTCGGTGTCTCCGAGCAGATGCTCTCGGGCGTGGGCGGAAATCCGACTCCCTCGCAGGCACTGAACGATGAGCTCTACGACGTTCAGAACTCGGGTCTCGATGTGGACGTTCCCGAGAGCTACATCCAGGCGATTGCCGTGGTGGATGATATCGACGCCAACATCGACCAGGTCAAAGCTGATCTCTTGGCCGAGGAATACCTCGGTATGACGGTAGAAGACCAGCTGGGCATGATCCAGGGGATCATCAACACGGTGACCTGGGTGCTCAACGGCTTCGCGCTGATCGCACTGGTCGCCGCCTCCTTCGGCATCGTGAACACCCTGCTGATGTCGGTGCAGGAACGAACCCGCGAGATCGGCCTGATGAAGGCACTGGGCATGTCCAACGGGAAGGTCTTCGGGCTCTTCTCCATGGAAGCCGTGCTGATCGGTGTGATGGGCTCGCTCATCGGCGTGGGACTCGGCGTGCTCGTCGGCGTCGGCGGAAATGCC
>JBQDEV010000024.1:0-36968 GCA_052084925.1 Micrococcaceae bacterium | reverse complement strand
GCGCCCTAAGGGATTCGAACCCCTGACCTTCTGTTCCGTAGACAGACGCTCTATCCAGCTGAGCTAAGGGCGCATCGGTCGTAACGACCTCGAATAACTATACGCACTCGTCCGGGGAATGCAAAATCGAGCTGACAACAGGGTTCTCTGACGGGGCTGCGCGGGGCGGAATCTCGGGCGAGTAGTGTCGCGAAACACGGCAGAGCCACCTGGTAGGATCACCGCTAAGGGTTGGCCCCGGCCGGCCCCCGGGGAGCGAGGCGCGTGATGGTATGCACAATGTCGTGCATGCTTTGTTCTGCCGCCGAGCTTCTCTGAGTTCACGTGTGTCCGCAATCATTGAAGGAACCCTATGGCTGAGAACTCCTCGTTGCCGATCGCTGACCAGGTCGAGGCGAGCGCGCCCACGTCCTATGCAAAGCTGCTCGACTGGGTCAAGGAGGTGGCCACACTCACCGAGCCCGACTCGGTGCACTGGGTGGATGGCTCACAGGAAGAGTATGACCGTCTCACTGCCGAGATGGTCGAGGTAGGAACCCTGGTCAAGCTGAACCAGGAGACCTTCCCGAATTCGTATGCTGCCTTCTCCGATCCGGCCGACGTCGCCCGGGTCGAGGATCGCACGTTCATCTGCTCCGAGAAGGAGCACGACGCGGGCTTCACTAACAACTGGATGGAACCGGCGAAGATGCGCGGCATCCTGGATGACGCGTTCCGCGGATCCATGCGCGGCCGCACCATGTACGTTATCCCCTTCGTCATGGGACACCTCGACGCCGAGGACCCCAAGTTCGGCGTGGAGATCACTGACTCCGCTTATGTCGTGGCGTCCATGCGCATCATGGCCCGCATCGGCACCGAGGTGCTGAAGAAGATCGAGGAGACGGAGGCGTTCTTCGTCCCCGCACTGCACTCGGTCGGCGCGCCTCTGGAGGACGGCCAGGAGGATGTCGCCTGGCCGTGCAACGAGACCAAGTGGATCGTGCACTTCCCCGAGGATCGCTCCATCTTCTCCTACGGCTCCGGTTACGGCGGCAACGCGCTGCTGGGCAAGAAATGCTACGCCCTGCGCATCGCCTCCGTGATGGCTCGCGATGAGGGCTGGCTGGCCGAGCACATGCTGATCCTGCGCCTGACCAGCCCCGAGGGCAAGTCCTACACCATCTCCGGTGCCTTCCCCTCGGCCTGCGGCAAGACCAACCTGGCCCTGATCGACCCGACGATCGAGGGCTGGAAGGCCGAGACCCTGGGCGATGACATCACTTGGATCCGTCCCGGACACGACGGCGAGTTCCGCGTGGTCAACCCCGAGGCAGGGTACTTCGGCGTGGCACCGGGCACCGGCTGGTCGACCAACCCGAACGCGATGCGCGCCATCGCCAAGGGCAACTCCATCTTCACCAACGTCGCGTTGACCGACGACGGCGGTGTCTGGTGGGAGGGCATGACCGACGAGGTCCCCGAGCACCTCATCGACTGGCAGGGCAACGACTGGTCTCCCGAATCGGACACCACCGCGGCCCATCCGAACTCGCGGTTCTGCACCCCGATCGACCAGACTGACATGCTGGCACCGGAGTACAGCGAGCCCAACGGGGTCAAGCTGGACGCCATCCTCTTCGGCGGCCGCCGCAAGACCACCATCCCGCTGGTCACCGAGTCCCGCACCTGGGAAGACGGCATCTTCAAGGGCGCCACCCTCTCCTCGGAAACCACCGCTGCCGCCACCGGCGCCGTGGGCGTGGTGCGCCGCGACCCGATGGCAATGCTGCCCTTCATCGGCTACGACGCCGGCGACTACCTGAACCACTGGGTGAAGGTCTCCAGCAGCGTGGACCCGGAGAAGCTGCCGCGGATCTACTTGGTCAACTGGTTCCGCCGCAACCGCAACGGCGGATTCGCCTGGCCCGGCTTCGGCGAGAACTCGCGGGTACTGAAGTGGATCGTGGAGCGCCTCGAGGGCACAGCCGACGCCACTGAAACGCCCATCGGCTACGTGCCCACGCCCGAGTCCCTGGACCTGACCGGGCTGGAAGTCGACCCCGAGAACATCGAGGACGCTCTGGCTGTCAACGCCGAGGAATGGGCCGACGAGGTCAAGCTGATACAGGAGTGGTTCGACCGCTTCGGTGATTCGCTGCCGACCTCCATCACCCAGGAACTGGATGCGCTGAAGGCCCGCCTGGGCTGACGCCTGGCACCGGCCCGGAAAGCTCCGGCCCACCCCGCAGAAGGGCGGCTCGCGATCAGCGCGGGTCGCTCTTCTCGTGTGCGGCATCGTAGTAGTCGTAGATCAGTTGCTCATCCTCGGCGTCCAGCTCGCGATCCGGATCCGCGCTCGGTGCCTGTTTGATGGCCTGCTTCGTGTACGGCACCGAGAGCCCGTGCTCGCCCCAGGTGGCCTCGTGCAACGGCACATAGGCCTCCTTGGACCCGAAGGCGCCGATGATCACCGACACGAACGTCGGCTCCTCGGTGAGGTTGTCCGCGTACACCTGGTGGATTACCCCGACCCTGTGCTGGCCGGCCGCCCAGAGCACAGCTTGATTCAGCTGCGTCGCGGGGATATTCAGCGCCATGGTCGACCTCCTCGGTTCCAGTACCCGCGCGGGGTGTGTTCTCGAAGATACTCACCAACAGACCCGAAGACCATGGTTGAGCCCTCGCCTGTGGACACCGGCGCCACCGGTGGGCACGGTCCCGTAGGATGTGGCCATGCCACAGACTGACACCACCCTGCGCACCGAGGCCGAGCACGCGCTGCGCCAGCTCGTCGGACGAGACGACGCCGTCTTCCACGACGGCCAGTTCGAGGCGATCGAAGCCCTGGTGGAGCAGCGGCGCCGCGCCCTGGTGGTGCAGCGCACCGGCTGGGGCAAATCCGCGGTGTACTTCCTCTCCGCCCTGCTGATGCGCGCCCGCGGGGCCGGGCCGACGCTGATCGTCTCCCCACTGCTGGCCCTGATGCGCGACCAGGTCGCCGCCGCCCAGCGCGCCGGAGTGCGGGCCGCCGCCATCAACTCCGCCAACGCCACCGAATGGGACGAGATCCAGCAGCGCCTGGCCAACAACGACCTCGACGTGCTGCTCATCTCCCCGGAGCGGCTCAACAACCCGCGTTTCCGGGACCTCTACCTGCCGCAACTGCTGCGCACCATGGGGCTGCTCGTGGTCGATGAAGCGCACTGCATCTCCGATTGGGGCCACGACTTCCGTCCCGACTACCGCCGCATCCGCGACGTGATCGCTTCCCTGCCAGCCTCCGGCGAAACCCGGGTTCCCGTGCTGGCGACCACAGCGACGGCGAACGAGCGCGTCGTCCACGACGTGATGGAGCAGCTCGGTGCCGCCAGCACCGAAGAGGTGTTCCTGCTGCGCGGCCCGCTCTCCCGGTCCTCCCTGCGATTGGGCGTGCTGCGGCTGGCCAATCCCGCCCAGCGGCTGGCCTGGCTGATCACCCATCTCAAGGACCTCACCGGCTCGGGCATCATCTACACCCTCACCGTCTCGGCCGCCCAGGACACCGCCCGCGCACTCAACGAGGCCGGCTACCAGGCGGTCGCCTACACCGGGCGCACCGACCCGGAGCAGCGGGCCGAACTGGAACAGGCGCTCAAGGACAACGAGGTGAAGGCACTCGTGGCCACCTCCGCCCTGGGAATGGGCTTCGATAAGCCCGACCTGGGGTTCGTGGTGCACCTGGGCGCGCCCAGCTCTCCGGTGGCGTACTACCAGCAGGTCGGTCGCGCCGGCCGCGGCACCGACCACGCCGATGTGCTGTTGTTGCCCGGCCAGGAGGACCGCGACATCTGGCGCTATTTCGCTACCACCTCGATGCCCGATGAGCACCGGGCGCGCACCGTCCTCGATGAGCTCAACGCCGCCAGGGCGCCCCTGTCGGTCCCGGCCCTGGAAGCGCGCGTGGATATTCGGCGCACCCCGCTGGAGCTGCTGCTGAAAGTGCTGGCGGTCGACGGCGCGGTGGAGCGGGCCTCCGGGGGCTGGCAGACCACCGGGGCGGCGTGGAGCTACGACGGCGAACGCTACGGCCGGGTGGAGTCCGAGCGCATCGCCGAGGAGAAGCTGATGCTCGACTACGAGCACACCGAAGGCTGTCGGATGCGGTTCTTGGCCACCGTGCTGGATGACCCCTACGCACAGGACTGCGGGCGGTGTGATCGCTGTGCCGGGCCCTGGTACCAGACCGAGGTCGCCGACGACGCCAGGGCCCACGCCTCCCGGGCGCTGGGGCAAGTGGGGGTGAGCATCGAGCCGCGCCGGGCCTGGCCGACCGGCATGGACCGGCTCGGCGTGGAACTCAAGGGCAAGATCCCTGAGGGCTCCCAAGCAGAGGAGGGCCGGGCGATCGCCCGACTCTCCGACGTCGGCTGGGGCACCCGGCTGCGCGAGCTGCTGGGGCAGCGTGACGACGCCTCCCAGGACCATCCGGTGGACAAGGCACTGATGGACGCGATGGTCACCCTGCTCAAGGAATGGCCGTGGTCGCAGCGACCCATCGCCGTGGTGAGCGTGCCCTCACGCCGTCGCCCCACGCTGGTGCGCAGTGCGGCCGAGGGCATCAGCAGCATCGGCCAGCTGCCCTACCTCGGAGAGCTGGCGGCGCCCTTCGGCGGTCCCAGCGGGGCCCCGGGCGGCAACAGCGCCTTCCGGCTCGCCGCCGTCTACGAACAGTTCACCGTGCCCGAGCCGATGGCGCAGGCCTTGCGCGACGCCGAGGCCCAGGGCGGGCACGGTCCGGTGCTGTTGGTGGACGACCTCGTGGACTCACGGTGGACGCTCACCGAATGCGCCCGGGTGCTGCGCGCCGCTGGTGCTCAGGGCGTGCTGCCACTGGCGCTGGCCTCGGCCGGCTGATCAGCCGCGCACGAGGGCGAGCACCGCGTCGCGCACGGCTTCCATCGTCTCCGTGTCGCGCGCTTCGCCGTTGTAGCGCAGGAAGGGCTCCGTATTGGAGGGGCGCAGGTTGAACCACCAGCTGCCATCGGCGGCTTCCACGGTGGTGCCGTCCAGCCGGGAGACGCGGGTTTCCTGCCCGGCGAGCGCAGGGTGGCAGGGCTCGCAAACGTAGCCTGTGTTGTTGCCCGATTCCTGCCAGCCCACCGCGAACTCAGTGAGCACCTTCTCCACGGTGGCGTCCTTGTCGGCCACCTCCGAGTTGATCTCCCCGGACGCCGCATAGGGATCGTACTCGGCAGCCAGCTCCGACAGCGGCAGCGACTGCTCCCCGAGGGCGGCCAGCACGTGCATGGCGGCCAGCATGCCGGTATCGGCATTGTAGAAGTCGCGGAAGTAGTAGTGGGCGGAGTGCTCGCCGCCGAACACGGCAGATTCCTGGGCCATCACCGCTTTGATGAACGAGTGCCCCACACGGGTTTCCACCGCGCGCCCGCCCTCGGCCGCCACGAGCTCGGGCACCGCGCGCGAGGTGATCAGATTGTGGATCACCACCGGGGTCTCCTCCGGGGCGTGGACCACCCCGTTGACCGTGGACCCCTGGCGGGCCCGGACAATTTCACGGCGGGCCACCAGCCCGGTCACCGCCGAAGGGGAGACCGCCTCGCCGCGTTCATCGATCACGAAACAGCGGTCGGCGTCGCCGTCGAAGGCCAGGCCGATATCGGCGCTGTGCTCGCGCACCGCGGCCTGCAGGTCGCGCAGGTTCTCCGGCTCCAGCGGGTTCGCCGGGTGGTTCGGGAAGGTGCCGTCCAACTCGAAGTAGACCGGCACGATCTCCAGGGGCAGTGCCTTCAGCTCGGCGTCGCCCAGCACTGCCGGGGTGGTCTTGCCGGCCATGCCGTTGCCGGCGTCCACCACGACCTTCAGCGGGCGCGAACCGCTCAGATCTACGAGGGAGCGCAGGTAGCCCGCGTAGCCAGCCAACAGGTCCTTCTCGGTGCGTGAGCCCACCGTGGCCACCGGCTCCGGCAGCCCTGACTCCAGGTACCCCTGGGCCACGTCGCGGATCTCGAACAGACCGGACTCGGAAGACACCGGCACCGCCCCGGCCAGGGACATCTTCATCCCGTTGTACGCGGCCGGGTTGTGCGAGGCCGTGAACATCACGCCCGGGGCATCGAGCACCCCGGCGGCGTAATAGAGCATGTCCGTGGAGATCAGCCCCAGATCGACGACGTCGGCCCCGCGCTCCGTGGCACCTTCGGCGAAGGCCGCGATATAGCGGGGAGTGGAGGCACGCATGTCGCCACCGACCAGCACGGTCAGCCCCGACAGGTTCAGCACCTCCACGAAGGCGGCGCCCACGGCGCGCACGGAGTCCTCGGTGATGGTCTCTCCGACGATGCCGCGCACGTCGTAGGCCTTAAAGGAATCGGTCAGGTCAATCGGCGTCGCAGCGCCCTGGGTTCCATAAACAGGAGAAGTCACGAGGCTCCAGTGTAGTCAGCCGCGCTGGGAACAGCATCACGAGAGCATGAGCGTGGCCAGAGAGGCGATCTGGCTCCGCGTCGCAGAACGGATGCGTGTTGGGACTCGGTCTACAGTGAAGACAGACACGGACGAGACAGCGAAGAGGGGCTGACACAGCGGTGGTACAAACCTGGCAGGGCCATACTCCTGGCACTGGCGGATACCGACGGCTGCTGTGGGGACTGTTCCTCGCCGGGGTCGCCACGTTCGCCCAGCTGTACTCTCCGCAGGGGCTGTTGCCGCTGATCAGCTCCGACATGAATGTCAGTGCAGACCAAGCTGCGTTGCTGATCTCCACCTCGACCCTCGGACTGGCGCTGTCGGTGATCCCCTGGGCCTTCATCGGGGACCGGATCGGCCGCAAACGGGCCATGACCTGGTCGATCGCGCTGGCCTGCACCGCTGCTGTCATTACCGTGATCGTACCGACCTTCGAATTGATGCTCGCGTTTCGCGTACTGGAGGGACTCGCGCTCGGGGGAGTGCCGGCACTCGCGCTGGCCTATCTGAACGAGGAGATCCACCCGAAGACGGCGGCCCAGGCGGCGGGAACCTACGTGGGTGGCACCGTGATCGGCGGACTCTCCGGGCGTATCGTCGCCGCACCAGTGGGGGACCTGCTGGGCTGGCGGGTCGGCGTGTTCGTCGTCGTGATGATCGCGGTGCTCTGCGCCGCCGGGTTCATGGCGCTCAGCCCGCGCGCCCGCAACTTCGTGCCCGGGCGCCAGAGCCTGGGCGACGCGCTGCGCTCGATCACCGGGAACCTGCGCTCGCCGCTGCTGGTCAGCCTCTACCTGCACGCCATGCTGCTGATGGGCGGATTCGTCGCCATCTACAACTTCCTGGGCTTCCATCTGCTCGAAGAACCGTTCAGTCTGCCCGTGGGGGTGGTCTCGATGGTGTTCCTGGCGTACCTGGCCGGCACCTACACCTCGCCCTGGGCCGGGAAACAGGCCGGACAATATGGTCACCGTCGGGTGCTGATTCTGCTGGTACTGGTGATGATCGGCTCCGTGCTGCTCACGCTCGCGCCGTCGATCTGGGTGGTGATCGTGGGGCTGGTGATCTTCACCGGAGCGTTCTTCGGGGCGCACTCTGTGGCCTCCGGCTGGTCGGCCTCGGGTGCCATCGCCGGCCGCGCCCAATCCTCGGCGCTCTACAACGTCGGGTACTACACCGGATCCAGCCTGTTCGGCTGGCTCGGTGGCGTCTTCCTGCATTTCTACGGATGGGCTGGAACCGTGCTGATGACCGTCGGACTTGCGGTGATCTCCCTGGTGCTGGCCATCGCCATCCGCCCGGAGCGGACCGCGGCAGACGGATCCTCGTCAAACCCCTAGACTGGTGGTATGGAATACCTCGTTCCCGTGCTGATCCTCGCCGTGGTCGCCCTCATCGCCGTGGGCGCCGGCGTGTTCATTTCGCGTGCCAGCAAGCGCACAGGGTCCACGGGTAACGGTGGTTCAGCGGCACCCCGGAAGCGCCGGGGCCTGGCCAATCGGGTCAGCGCCGAAGTCGCAGCTGAGGCCTCCGCGCGGATGGACCAGGAAACACACCGCGAGGTCTACCGTCGCATCGCCGCCGGTCGGGCCACCGAAGCCGCGGTGCTCTACCGCAACGCCACCGGTGTGGGCACCATGGACGCGATGTTCGATGTGCAGTCCCTGGCCTCGTACCCGCAGCAGTGGAGCCCCGACTCAGGTCTCGGCACGCTCGACGGTCCCGAGAACGGTGAAACCGACTCAGACGATCAACCGTCACCGGCCCCAGCGCAGGATCCCTTGACCGCGCCGTCGGTGGTGGAGAAGCGCGAGTCCAACCCCGAAGTCACCGATCTGACCGTGCCCGACGACTGGCAGACAGAAGCGCCGTCGGCGGATCAGCCGTTCCACGTTGAGGTCGTTCGCCCCGAGGGAACCGTCCAGCTTTCCAGCGACGAGCTCCCCGCCTGGCTCAAGGACCAGATCACCGCGCTCGTGCGTGATCAGCGTGTGGAAGAGGCAGCCAGCATGCTCGCCGAGCACACGCTACTCACCGACAACGAGTCATTGGATCTGCTGCGCATCATCGCCCAGGAACAGGGCAAGCAGGACGACTGACCACAGCTGTTGAGCTGAATCGACGGTCAGACGTCATCCTCTGCAGTGGGGCCACCTTCGCCTTCCCACCGGCCGATGGAGTTGATCTTGCCCCGTGCGAAGCGCAGCCGGACGCCGTATCCGCCGTCGGGGCCATCGGGAAGGAACACCGCGCCCAGGTGTGACAACGCGTGCTCCACTCGTTCCTGTTCCGGATCGGTGAGCTCGTGGAGGCCCTTCTCAAAATTCCGCAGCTGATCTAAAGTCAAGCCTGCTTCATTGGCCACGTACTGGGCGTTGACGCCGACGAGAGCGCGGGCCGCGCGAGCCAATTCACCGTTGAATATGTTCACACTCTTCATGTGACCAGTGTCTCATTATCGGCAGGTGGTATCTAGGGCCGCAGGCGGTGGACGTGTTCTGACCGCCGTCCTGGCATCTAATCGGTATCGCATCATCATTGCTTGTGCTGTACTGAGAATGCGTGCACAAGACAACCATCTCGAGGGCGTTCAAGATCGACACTATCGGCGCGTTGATGCCGTTGGCCTAGGCTTCAGGCACGCTGACGAGCCGTGCACCCACTACTCCGGCTCGCCGACCTCGCCGGCCGCGCGTCGTTTGCGCTGGAGCGAGATCGAGAGAAAGGCAATCGAGAATGCCGTTCTTCATCACTATCGGCTACGGGGATCAAGCGGGCTACGACAGAACGGACCCCGCGGTTCGCGACCGGGCTCATGCACACGACGAAACGCTCGCTCAAAGAGGAGCTCGGATTGGGCGTTCGGGGAACCCCGTGCACGTTCGCAATCCTGACGGGAAGCGTGTGCACACTGCAGACGGCGCGTTCATGAGTTCTGCGCTGCCGGTTGCAGGCTTTATGGTCATCGAGGCAGATGATCTCGAGCACGCCGTTGCCCTCGTTTCGGAGACGCCCTGTGCTGTCGCGCACGGAGTGGTCGAGGTCTGGCCCCTGGAGATCTAGTGTGCCCAGCACCAGGGAGCTCCGAAACCTGACAACTACGCCACCTGGGCATCGGACGAGCATGGGCCGGTACCAGGGTGCTCATGCTCATTCACGGTGACCGAGTCACTACCTCAGACGCCGCAACCGGTGAAATCATCGCAGAGCATCACATCAACCCGAACAAGGACTACCAGTCCAAGCTCAAACACCCTGGTACCGAATAAACCCACACCCACAAAATAACAATTGCCCGGGAACCGAACCCACGGTTCCCGGGCAATTTGTCGTTCATCCGTCGACTCATCTGTAAACGATGTGTCGACTCAGAACATGGCGGAGACGGGGGGATTTGAACCCCCGGTCCGGTTTTAGCCGGACCCTTCATTAGCAGTGAAGTCCATTCGGCCGCTCTGGCACGTCTCCCCACGATGCAGTCTTTCGAAAACATCGTCATGACAGGATACCGAATTCTGAACCCCAAGATCAAAGCGACGCTGACCATAGCGCGAGAGATCCCCCACTAAGCTGAAGATGGCTTGCGAACGAAAGGGGAGCAGATGTCACAGACCGACGCATCCGGAAACGACGACAACGAGGTCACCACCATCGCAGTGATCGGCGCCGGCCCTCGTGGGGTGTCTTTTCTGGAACGGTTTCTGGCACATCTCACCAAGGAATCAGTCTCGGATCCTGTTCGGATACTGATCTTCGAGCCGCATCAAGTCGGCCCGGGCCGCGTGTGGTCAACTCGGCAGTCGGAGCTGCTGCTGATGAACACTCCTTCCTTTTACCCCACGGCCGCAGCGGTCGGTGACACCAGACTGATGGATTCCGGAGTCGGGCTGACTTTCGACCAGTGGCGCCAGTCGACCCCGAGCGTGAGCGCGACGCTCAAACGCAACGATTACCCGCCGCGCGCCACGTACGGTGCGTATCTTCTGGAGCTGAGTGAGCGAGTGCGGAAGGCCCTGACAGCGCTGCCCCCCGTCGAGGAATGCACTGTGGTCTCAGAACAGGTCGTGGAACTCACCGAATCTCACGATGGTGGATACACGCTGTCGACGGAATCTGGCCGAGTTTCGCATGCCGACCATGTGGTGCTGGCGCTGGGGCACGGAGAGGCCCGGCTCAACCGCAATCAACAGCAGCTCCAAGAAGCCAGCCAGGATGCAGGGCTCCAGTACATCGCGCCGAATCTGCCCGCCGAAGTGGCCTACGCCGAGATTTCGCCCGGTGAGCAGGTCTTGATCAGAGGCTTGGGCTTGAACTTCTTCGACGCGTTGAGCCAGTTAACCTCAGCCCGCGGCGGTACTTATCTTGAGACGGGACGCGGTCCGGGCCAACGATTCGACTATGTGCCCTCGGGGAACGAGCCGATAATACACGCCGGGTCCCGCCGGGGAACCCCATACTTTCCGAAAGCCGAGACCGATGCTTTCGTCCCGCACGGTGTCACCCTGCGATACCTCACGGAAGCCAACGTTCAGCGACTGCTCGACCAGGACGAGCAGGTCGACTTCCAACGCGACCTGTGGCCGCTGATTCACCGAGACGTGGTCCGCGCGTACTACGACACCCTGGTGCAGGAGAAGCCAGAAACGTTCGGCTCCATCACGGTCGCCCGCAATTTCTACGCCCACCTGGTGACGATGCTGGAAGTATCCGATCGCGGCGAGCCGCTGACGCGCAGGCATGTAGAAGGCGCACTGCGAGATTTTGGAGTCGACCAGCAGCCCTTCGACATACGGTCGCTGTCCCAGCCCATAGCCGACCAGTCTTTCGCGACCTCGGAGGAATACCAGCGTGAGGTCCACGACGTGCTGGTCCAGCTGTGCGAGCACGCCGCCGCTGGGGAACGCTCCGCGGTGATGATGGCGATCGGGACGCTGCATGCGGCCAGATTGGTGGTCAAACGACTGGTGGCGGAGCAGCGAGTCTCGGATCCTTCCAAGCTGCGCGACATCACCGGCTGGTTCGAGCCGTTGGTGGAGGGGCTGGCTTCGGGACCGCCGTTGGAACGGATTGAGCAACTTCTGGCCGTGTCCCGCGCCGGACTCGTACATTTCATTGGACCGACGCCCTATTTCGACGTTGCCGAGAGCATCGATCACCAGGGAGAGCAGCGGTTCGTCGCTGTCAGCCCACACGTCGGGACGGACGCGAACCCGGTGGCCGCACACCTGCAGCATCGTCCGAGCCAATTCCGGCACGAAGGAACCTGGATGCTGGAAGCGATGATGCCCGCCAACCAAGTGCAACTGTCCGAGAACCCGCTGCTGCGCTCTCTGCTCGAGACCGGACTGGCCCGGCCGCATCCTGAAGAGAACGACGAGGGAGCGATTCTGCCCGGTCGCGGCCTCGACGTGACGACGCCGCGACCCTACCGACTCATCCGCGCCGACGGCAGCGTGCACCAGAGTGTCTACGTGCTCGGACTCCAGCTTGCGTCAGTGCAGTGGGGGACCGCGATTGCCGCCGAGTCCGGACAGGATCCGGACGGGCGTGCTTGGACTCTCGGCGATGCAGACGCCGCAGCCCGGGGAATCTTGGCCCACTTGGGTGAGCGCAAGTAGCCCTCCAGACAGGGAAGACCCGGAATCTCGAGAGATTCCGGGTCTTGTGAGCGGATGGTAAGAGATTCGAACTCTTGAGACGGGGTTACCGCCTACTGGTTTTCAAGACCAGCTCCTTCGGCCGCTCGGACAACCATCCTGGCCGTACCATCTTACAGTCAGGCCGCCCTCGATCTGCAAAGCGAGCAGTTCCTTGACCTGGTGCCGTCGTGATGGGCGATGATGGAGCCATGACTCCCACCTCCTCGACCATGTCCGCCATCGAATTCCGCGCTCCCTCCGGTGTCGAGAAACCGAGTTTCAAACAGCCGGCCGATGTGGTGGTGAGCCAGCAGCCTCTTCCGGCCCCTGGGCCGGGTGAGGTGCTGATCAAGGTGGCCGCGGCCGGGCTGAACAACCTGGACCTGCTCCAGCGCGCCGGCAACTATCCGGTTCCTGAGGGCGCCTCCGAGATCCCCGGTGTGGAAGTCTCCGGCACCATCGAAGCCGTGGGCACCGGGGTGAACACCTGGGACTTCGGCACCCCGGTGTGCGCACTGCTGGCTGGAGGCGGCTACGCCGAGTACGTGGTGGTCGACGCCCGCCAGGTGCTCCCGGTACCCGACGGGATCTCGCTGGTGGATGCGGCCGGACTGCCGGAGGTGGCCGCCACCTGCTGGACGAATTTGGTGATGCAGGCCGGGGCGGAACCCGGCGACTGGGTGTTAGTGCATGGCGGCACCGGCGGTATCGGTTCGTTCGCGTTGCAGCTGCTGGCCGCTTTCGGTGCGCAGCCACTGGCCACCGTGGGCTCGGATGAGAAACGCCAGCGGGCGGTCGAACTCGGAGCGGTGGAAGCGATCAACTACCGCAGCGAGGACTTCGCCCAGCGGGTCTCAGAGATCACCGAGGGCCACGGTGCCGATGTCATCCTCGACGTCGTGGGTGGAAAGTACCTCGAGGACAACGTGCGCGCCCTGGCCCATGGCGGCTGCGTGATCACCATCGGGCTCAGCGGGGGAGTGCAGGGAACGCTGCCGCTGCAGCAGCTGATGGCCAAGCGCGGCTGGGTCACCGGGTCCACGCTGCGCTCCCGCTCCGTGGAGGAGAAAGCTGAGGTGATGGCCCAGGTGCGTGAGAACGTCTGGCCGATGATCGCCTCCGGCTCCATCGAGGCCGGCATCGCCAAGACCTTCCCCCTGGCCGAGGCCGAACAGGCCCTCGAATATTTCGCCAGCGACGGCCGCACCGGCAAAATCCTGCTCGTCATGGAACACTAGAGTCATGACATCGCACCTAACCGGGGGGTCGTGCTGATGGCGCTAGGCCCCTTTGCCCGGCGTCGACAAGCGAAGAAAGATGACGACGAACTCGGCCACGAGCTCTGGCGCCGCGCCAACGACTGGTTCCGCCGTTCCCTCGACCGCTACTGGCAGGTCGTGAACGAGGCCGAGGGCAGCGTCCCGGTGGAGGAACACAACGGCCTCGTCAACGCCGGAAACGTGATGACCGATGTCGCCGATCGCGTGCGTCGACTCTGCGTCCAGGCCCACGCTCTCTACCCGGGTAGCGGCATGGATGTGCCCTCCGGCGCCCAGGACGTGCACCGTGTGCTCTCCCGTGCAGCGAACCACCTCGCGACCGTGGCCCAGGCCGCAGCGATGTTCCGGCTGGGACAGACGGACGTGCTCACGGTTGGTCGTCGCGCCGAGCGGGTGATCGAGGACGTCGAAGAAGCCGAGCGGCTCGCGGCCCGCTGGAGCGAGACCTCCGGGGGCTAGGCCGAGGCAGCAACCCCGAGAACAGCAGAAGCCCAGTGCTCCTCATCGCCGAGGAACCACTGGGCTTCACTGTTGGTGTCGCTGAGCCTCCTACCGGATTCGAACCGGTGACCTGCTCTTTACGAGGGAGCTGCTCTGGCCAGCTGAGCTAAGGAGGCAACGCGGCATGCAGGATGCCACGAGAAGACATCTTAGCCGCACAGCGGGCCTCGGAGCAAAGCGACCGGAGCGAGACTCGGGCACCGGATCAGCAGGTGGTGCCGTCCTCGGGAACGGTTCCGTCGACGAAGTAGTCGTCCACGAGCCCGGCGATGCACTCGTTCTGCGGGCCGTAGGATCCGTGCCCTTCGCCCTCGTTGGTGATGAGTACTCCGGACTCCAGCTGCTCTGCCAGGGCCGGGGCCCACTCGTAGGGGGTGGCCGGGTCGCCGGTAGTGCCGATAACCAGGATCGGGGCCGCACCCTCGGCGGAGACCGTGTCCACGGATTCCGCGCCGTCGTGCGGCCAGGAGGCGCAGTTGACGCCGCCGTAGGCCAGGAACGGTCCAAAGGTGGGGGAGGCCTCGGCCAGCTGATCGGCGTGCTCGCGCATCTGCGCCGGATCATCGATACGCGGGTAATCGAGGCAGTTGATCGCGGTGAACGCGGACTGGATATTCGACGAATAGGTGCCGTCGGCCTCGCGGCCAGCGTTGAGGTCGGCGAAGTACAGCATCATGGACGGATCCCCGGTCAGAGCGAGGTTGAAGCCTTCGGAGAGTGCCGGCCAGCTCTGCTGCGAGTACAGCGGAGTGATGAACCCGGAGACCAGGGTGGCGGCGGGGACGACCCGGCCGTCCTGGGCGGTTTGCGGATCCTCCTGGGCTTCGGCGAACGCTGCCTGCACTGCGTCGACGACGTCGTCCGTGGTGGAACCCGCTTGGCAGGTGTCCTCCTCCGCACACCAGGCGGCCCAGGACCCGAGCGCCTGCTCGAACCCGGCGGCCTGACCGGTGGTGACCTCCTCCTCGGTCAGGGAGGGATCGAGGGCGCCGTCAAGCACCATGGTGCCGACCTGCTCGGGGAAGAGCTCCGCGTAGATGGCGCCGAGCTTGGTGCCGTACGAGAAGCCCAGATAGTTCAGCGGATCGCGGTGCCCCAGCACGGAGCGCAGCACGTCGAGGTCGCGGGCTGTTGATTCGGTGTCCACGTGACCGAGGATCTCGCTGGAGTTCTCCTCGCAGGCTGCGGCGAAGTCGGCGGCGAGCTCGGTGGCGGTGCTCAGCCCTTCTTCCGTGGCTGGGTCGTAACTGATCTGGCGCTGCTCATCGAGTTCCTCATCGCTGAGGCAGCGCACCGGCTCCGAACGGGAGACCCCGCGCGGGTCGAAGCCGACCACCGTGTAGGACTGACGCAGGGTATCCGTGGTCACCGTGGAGAGGTAGTCGGTCACCAGGTCCACGCCGGAGGAGCCCGGGCCGCCGGGGTTCACCAGCAGGACGGGCTGATCGGGGTCCGCATCGACCGGCCGGGCCGCGGTGATCTCCACCGTGTCGCCCTCGGGATCGTCGTAGTCCAGCGGCACCTCGAGGCGCACGCATTCGGAGTCCTCGTCCTCGGTGCAGGTGTTCCAGGAGGGGGTCTGCTCGTAGAACCGCTCCAGCCCGGCCTCCACCTCTTCGGCCGGGGCGTCGTCGGTGGACTCGCAGCCGGTGGCCAGCAGGGTGGTCACGGCGATCAGACCGAGCCAGCGCAGTCGCCGACGGGAACTCTGGGTCATAGGGGGTCCTTTCGGGACGATCAGCGGCGCGGCACGAAGGCCAACAGCATGGCCTCGACGGCGAGCTGCGGCGGGACATTGCTGCTGAGACGGGTGCGGGCCTGACCGATTGCATCGATCGCGGCGAGGGTGTGCTGGGAGGTGCCCTGGCGGGCATAACCGGAGAGCTGGTCGCGCAGGTGCTCGTTGATCAGCTCGGCATCCGTGCCCAGCTGCACGGCGAGCACGTCCCGGAACAGGCCGATCAGGTCGATCATCGCCTTATCCAGGGCGTCGTGCACGCTGCGCCGGTTGCGAGCGGTCTGCTCCTCCTCCATTCGCTTCACGTGGTGGCGGAGCTTGGGCGGGACCGTGTCGTCCTCGCCCAGGCCGAGCGAGTGCAGCAGGCGGGTGCGCTCGGCGGCGTTGCGCTCCTGGGCGGAGGCGGTGGCCTCCTGCTGGGTGATCTGGATGAGGTCTGCCGCTTCGGCCATCGCCTGCGAGGTGGAGTTAACCCGCAGCGGGAGCGAGACGATCTGCTCTCGGCGGGCCCGGGCCTCGGGGTTCGACGCCAGCCACCGGGCCACCCCCACATGGGACTGAGAGGCGCGGGCGGCGAAGAGCGCCAACTCCGGATCCAGCCCGTCGCGCTCGGTGAGCAGGCGGGCGACATTATCAGCCGAGGGGATCGTCAGCGCGATCTTCCGGGTGCGGGAGCGGATGGTGATCAGCACATCGGCCGGGGAGGGGGCGCACAGCATCCACAGGGTGCGCGCCGGGGGTTCCTCGATCGCCTTGAGCAGCACGTTCGTGGCGCGCTCGGTCATCCGGTCGGCGTCCTCCATGATGAAGATGCGCCAGCGGGCGGTGGCGGGGCGGTCCTGGGCCAGGCCAATGAGGTCGCGGATCTCGTCGATCCCGTAGTTGACCTTCTCGGTGGCCAGGACCTTCACATCCGGATGCGACCCGGCGGCGATCGTCAGGCAGGTGGAGCACGTCCCGCACCCGCGCTGGGCTGCGTCCGGCTGCTCGCACTGCAGTGCCTGGGCGAAGGCGCGGGCGGCCGTGGAGCGTCCGGAGCCGGGCGGGCCGGTGAATAGCCAGGCGTGGGTGGGGGCCTCCTGTTGGGCGGCCCGATGCAGCTGAGAGACCGAGGCGGCCTGCCCGGTGAGGTCGTGCCAGACGGCGGGGAACTCGGCGACGTCGAGGGTCTGGGTCATGCGTCTCCTCGGGTGGAAAGGTCGTGGCGGAGTCGCTCGATCACCGTCTGGGTGAGCTCCTCCTGGGACTGCCGGGCGTCGAGCACCAGGTACCGCTCGGGGCTGTTGCGGGCGCGGCGCAGGAACACCTCGCGGAGGCGCTGCTGGAAGTCCTCGCCCTCGGCCTCGATGCGGTCTGCGGTGCTGGCTGCGGCGGTCTGACGCAGCTCCCGTCGTCGTCGTGCCTCTTCGACGGGCAGATCTAGCACCACCGTCAGATCGGGGAGCACTCCGTCGACGGCGCGTTCGTTGATGGACTCGACCCAGGCCTCACCCAGGTCGCGTCCCACTCCCTGGTAGGCGAGGGAGGAGTCGAGGAACCGGTCGGAGACCACCACGGCACCGCGGCGCAGGGCGGGGGCGATGACGCTGCGGACGTGGCTGGAACGGGCCGCAGCGAAGAGCAGAGCTTCGGTGACCGGATCCACCGGCGGCTGGTCCGGGTCCAGCAGCAGCCCGCGAATGCGCTCGGCGAGGTCCGTGCCGCCGGGCTCACGGGTCCGGACCGTCTCGCGTCCTTCGGACTCCAACCAGTGGCAGAGGGCCTGGACCTGCGTGGATTTCCCCGAGCCGTCCCCGCCTTCGAAGACGACGAAATATCCGGGAGCGTCGGTGGGGGCAGGGGGAGCCGCTTCAGAGTCGTCGTGCACCACTTCAGCCTACTTCAGGCCTCCCTTCGGCTTCGACATCTGGGGCCGCTCAGAAAGGGCAAGGGGGACCACGGGAATAGAGTGTGCCTATGACTGAGCATTTCTCTGCCCCTCGTCCCGTCGATGCGCCGCTGCACGTGGAGACTCTGCTCGTTGCGGCCGCGCGTCCGGCGCCGGCGGAGAACGCGCCGGTGAACACCCCGGTGACCTTCACCTCCACGTTCCACGGGACCTCCACGGACGAGGTGCCCGGACAGCGGATCTACGCCCGCATGTCGAACCCCACCTTCGACGGCCCAGAGCAGCTGCTCGCCGAACTGGAGGGGGCGGGCGACGCCGAGGCGACCCCGGCTCTGCTGTTCGGCTCGGGGATGGCCGCGATCACCGCGGTGCTGCACCTGGTGCCGGTGGGCGGGCACGTGGTGGTGCCGCACCACGCCTACCAGGGGCTGGGCAGCCTGCTTGACCAGCTCGCCGAGGCGGGACGGCTGAGTGCGACCCGGGTGGATCTGCGCGATCTGGACGAGGTGCGCGGCGTCTTCGAGCAGCGCCGGGCCGTCGGGTCCGGGGTGGACCTGCTCTGGCTGGAATCGCCCACCAATCCCATGCTCGAGGTTGCCGATCTGCCGGCCCTGACCACGCTCGCCCACGAGCACGGCGCGTTGTGCGCCGTCGACAACACCTTCGCCACCCCGCTGCTGCAGCAGCCGCTGCGCCTCGGCGCCGACGTGGTGGTGCACTCGGTGACGAAGTACCTGTCCGGACACTCGGACCTCATCATGGGGGCGGTGGTCGTCGACGACGTGGAGCTGCGGGACCGGCTGGCCAGCCACCGCACCCTCTTCGGCGGGATCCCCTCGGCGATGGACGTGTTCCTGGCGCTGCGCGGACTCCGCACCCTGGCCCTGCGCCTGGGCCGGGCCATGGACAATGCCGCCGAGTTGGCCCGCCGACTCGAGGCGCGCGGTAGCGACCCAGTGCGCTATCCGGGGCTGGCCTCGCACGAGGGGCACGAGCTGGCGGCGCGCACGCTGCAGGGCGGATTCGGGGCCGTACTGACCCTGGACCTGGGTGCGGGGGCCCGGGCCGACGCCGTGGTGCACGCGCTGCGGCTGTGGACCCCGGCAACCTCGTTGGGCGGGGTGGAATCGCTGGTGGAGCGTCGTCGTCGCTTCTCGTCCGAATCCGTCACCGTGCCCGAGGGCATGCTGCGGCTGTCGGTGGGCATCGAGTACGTGGACGATCTGTGGGCGGATCTTGATCAGGCGCTGCGCGCCGTCGACGGTCAGCGCGCCGACGACCGGTAGGCTGGGCGCATGACCTACCTGGCTTTCGTCCTGATGCTGGAGGGATGGATCCTCCTCGCGCTCACCGTGACCGGCGGCGTGCTGGCGCTGTGGGCGGTGGCCGACTGCGTGAGCCGCGGCGGCGCCCAGTTCGAGCGCGCCGGGCTGCGTGGCAAGCAGTTCTGGCTGATCCTCACCGCGATCGCCGCCGTCGTCGCCGGGCTGGGAGCATGGAGCTCGCTGTTCTCCCTGCTCCAGTACGGTGTGCCGACCGGCCAGCTGGGACTGTTCGGGATCGCAGCGCTCTGCGTGGCCGCGGTGTATCTGGCAGGTCCGCGCCGAACCATGAAGATGTACGGCGATTCGGGATACAGCTACTGACGTCCGACTCAAGCCCCGCTGACACTGTTTTCTTACTCCGGTGTCACGGACACGGCAGAGGTCGTGACCGGGCCGAGCCTGCCCGTAGACTGGCAGCATGGCTGAGACTGCATACAAGCTCGTCCTGCTTCGGCACGGTCAGAGCGACTGGAACGAGAAGAACCTGTTCACCGGCTGGGTAGACGTGCCGCTGACCGAGAAGGGGCGTGCCGAGGCCGCCCGTGGCGGTGAGCTACTGGCGCAGGAGGGGCTGGCGCCCGACGTTCTGCACACCTCGCTGTTGAAACGGGCCATCACCACCGCGAACCTGGCGCTGGAGACCGCCGATCGTCAGTGGATCCCCGTCAAGCGCAACTGGCGTCTGAACGAGCGGCACTACGGTGCGCTGCAGGGCAAGAACAAGGCCGAGATCCGCGACGAGTATGGCGAGGACCAGTTCATGGTCTGGCGCCGCTCCTATGACACCCCGCCTCCGCAGCTCGATGACTCCTCGGAATTCTCGCAGCACGGTGATCCGCGCTACGCCGAACTGGGCGAGCATGCTCCCCGGACCGAGTGCCTGAAGGACGTCGTCGAGCGACTGCTGCCGTACTGGAACGACCAGGTCGTCCCGGACCTGCAGGCCGTTAAGACCGTGCTCATCGCCGCCCACGGTAACTCGCTGCGCGCGCTGGTTAAGCATCTGGAGGGCATCTCCGATGAGGACATCGCCGGGCTGAACATCCCCACCGGTATTCCGCTGTACTACGAGCTGGGCGCGGACCTGAAGCCGCTGGGCGCCGGCCGCTACCTGGACCCGGAAGCTGCTGAAGCTGGCGCCGCCGCGGTCGCCAACCAGGGAGCACAGCACTAACACGCGACGACCACCGCAGAAAACAGTAGGGGCCGCCCACCGGATGATCCGGAGGGCGGCCCCTGTCGTTAAGCTCGTTCAGCTCACGCTGATCCTGAGTCTCAGGCGGAGGGGATCTTGGCTTCCCACTCACCGGTGAGCAGGTAGGTCACCTTGCGGGAGACGGAGACGGCGTGATCGGCGAAGCGCTCGAAGTAGCGGGACGCCAGTGAGACATCCACAGTCTGCGGGCCCTTGGCATCCCAATCGGCAGCAGCCACAGCCTTGAAGTTCGCGGCGTGCAGCTCGTTGATCTCGGTGTTGAGCTTCACGATCTCGCGCGCGTAGTCCAGATCGTGCTCGGTCAGCAGCTTCTCCAGCGCCCCGGCGACTTTGACGCAGTCATCGGCCATGCGGCTGAACGAATCACGCCGCGACTCCGGGAAGACGAGCTCGGGGTAGCGCAGGCGGGTGAGCTGGGCGATGTGGCGGGCCAGATCTCCCATGCGCTCCAACGAGGTCGACATGCGCAGGGCTCCGACGACGGTACGCAGGTCGGTGGCCACCGGCGCCTGGAGGGCCAGCAATTCGATGGCCTTCTCATCCAGGGTGTTCTGCAGGGTGTCGATCCGGGCGTCATCAGAGATCACCTGCTCTGCCAGCTCGACGTCGGCGGATTCCACCGCTTCACGGGCGCGCTCCATCGCCACCCGGACGAGTCCGGAAATCTCAACGAGCTGGTCACCCAGGGACTTCAGGTCAGCCTGGAACAGTTCACGCATGTGCTCCTCATTTCTGCGCGCAACAACAAGACGGTCGTACCTATCATGACGCATCGACGTGAACGGCAGTTGAACATTGGGTACGTCCAGTTGCACAACCGGGCTCAATGCGCCGACGACGAGAAACGCCACCACACGAGAGGGTAGTGTTTCTTGGGTGGATGATCTAGTGCTCGTCGGCGTGCTCAGCGGGGTCACCGGGCTGGTGCTCGGCCTCTCCGCCATGCTCGCTTTCCGCGTCTCCGAACGACGCCGTGCCCGCTACATGGTGGTCGACGAGCCCTCGATCCCGTCCGGGGCCGCCGACGTCCTGGCCGTAGTGGGACGCGCCTACGTGGTGGTCGACGCCGTCGATGGTGTGGTCCGCGCCAACCCGACCGCCTACGCCTACGGACTGGTCCGGGGCCACCATTTGGTGCACGACCTGGTGATCGACCTGACCAGGCGAGTGCGCGAAGACGGGGTCATCCTGGACCGCCGCCACGAGCTGACCCGCGGCCGCTACGGCGACGAGCGCTGGCAGGTGCACCTGCGTATCGCCCCGCTGGGGGACGAATACATCCTCATCCTCGCCGAGGACCGCACGGAACTCACCCGTACCGAGGCCATCCGCCATGACTTCGTGGCCAACGTGTCCCACGAGCTGAAGACACCGGTCGGCGCCATCGGCTTGCTATCCGAAGCGATAGACGACGCCGCCGAGGACCCGGTGGCCGTGCGCCGCTTCACCCGCCGCCTCTCCATCGAGTCGGTGCGCCTGGGCGAGCTGGTGCAGGACATCATCGAACTGTCCCGGCTGCAGAGTAAGGACGTGGCCGGGGAGGCCTCCCCGGTGGATATGAACCGCGTCGTCGCCGAAGCCGTGGACCGGGTACGCACCGAGGCCGAGGCCCGGGGCATCACCCTGCGCGTCGCCGGAGACATCTCCGGGGTGGTCTTTGGTGACCCGGACCAGCTGATGACGGCGATTCGCAACCTGGTGGACAACGCCGTGAGCTACTCGCCGGAGAACACCGTAGTCGGCATCGGGATGAAGTCGGTGAAGGGCCTGGCCCGGATCTCCATCACCGACCAGGGCCCCGGCATCGCCTACGAAGACCAGGAGCGGGTGTTCGAGCGCTTCTACCGCGTCGATGCCGCTCGCTCCCGCCAGACCGGCGGCACCGGTCTGGGACTGAGCATCGTCAAACACGTGGTCGCCAACCACGGCGGCGAGGTGTCGCTGTGGTCCCGACTTGGGTCGGGTTCCACCTTCACCGTGAAGCTGCCAGAGAGCGACCCTGAGATCCCACAGGAAACCACCGAATCCGGTGGGAAAGGAGAACCAAGATGAGTCGGATCCTCGTGGTGGAGGATGAGCCCTCCATCAGTGACCCGCTGTCCTACCTTCTGGAGCGCGAGGGGTACGAGGTCACGGTCGTCGAGGATGGCCACGACGCGATCTCCGAGTTCGAGAAGGCGGGTGCCGATCTCGTGCTGCTCGACCTGATGCTGCCCGGCCAGCCGGGCACCGAGGTGATCCGGCAGATTCGCGGCACCTCGAACGTTCCGGTCATCATGCTGACCGCCAAGGACTCCGAGATCGACAAGGTGGTCGGCCTGGAGCTGGGCGCCGATGACTATGTCACGAAGCCGTATTCCTCACGTGAACTCGTCGCCCGCATCCGTGCGGTGCTGCGCCGCCAGGCCGAACCGGACGAGCTGATCAGCACCTCGGTACAGGCCGGGCCCGTGCGCATGGACGTCGAACGGCACGTGGTCACGGTCGGCGGCGATCAGACGTCAATGCCGCTGAAGGAGTTCGAGTTGCTCGAAATGCTGCTGCGCAACGCCGGCCGGGTGCTGACGCGCGGCCAGCTGATCGACCGGGTGTGGGGTGCGGACTATGTGGGGGACACCAAGACCCTCGACGTGCACATCAAGCGGCTGCGTTCCAAGGTCGAGCCGGACCCGTCCAACCCGCGCCACCTGGTGACGGTGCGCGGACTCGGTTACAAATTCGAGCCGTAAAACTCCGGAGACCCGGAACGACGAAGGGCCGGCAGAGCACTCAGGGGAGAGTGTCTGCCGGCCCTTCGCGTTGAACAGGGTTCCGGACGGGGAGGGGTCAGTGCCCGCCCTCTTCGTCGACGCCGACCCAGTGGCCGCCGCCGTGCTCCGGGACGTCGTAGAGGTGATCGGTGAGCTCGCCCTCGGTGAGCTCCTCGGGTAGGAAGTCCCGGTACTCGGGCAGCGCGGCCGAAAGCACCGAGATGCGCAACGGTTCAGTGGTCCCGTTGACGGTGACCTCGGCGTCGACCATGCCGCCGGGGTGGCCGCCGATGTTGGTCACGATCGCCTCGTTCTCGTCGTCCTCGAGCATCAGGTTCTCGAGGTTGCCCGGCACCGAGAAGTCGAAGCTCTCGCCGTTGACGGTGAGGGTGGCGGTCGCCGGCTCGCCGTCGGAGGTGGACAGGGAGCCGATGAAGCGGCCCGCGCCGTCTTCCTCCGCCGCGATCAGCGCGATATTGCGCAGTTGGACGTTGTCGACATTGGCCTGGACGCCGTCCGAGGGGGCGTACTCCAACGTGGTGGCTTGCAGATTGACGGCGCTGCAGGCAGTGGTGCCCAGCAGGGCGAGGGCTGCCAAGCCGGCCACAGAGGCGCGGCGAATGGTGGTGGCCTTCACGATGGTGTTCTCCTCGATCACGGTCGGTGCATGAAAACAGTGATGTTCCTTTAGAGGGTATCGCATGAGGTGCGACTCCGACGACGTGAGACGCCGTGTTCCATTGCGCCCGGAACGCGTTGGAGCGGGGGCGGGGCTGGGGGTCTCGAGGGCGTGGAGAGCCCCCCGATGACGAACGATGACACCGGGGGAGTATTATGCGCGATCGCGGGCGTGAGAAGGCGGCGACACTCCCGGAATCACGGGGCTGTGTGATAGACTAGACGCCGGGAAAGGGGTTTATCCACATGGTTTTTGAGGTCGGCGAGACTGTCGTCTACCCGCACCACGGTGCGGCAACAATCGAAGAGATCAAGATGCGGAAGATCAAGGGTGAGGAGAAGACCTACCTGAAGCTTCGTGTCGCTCAAGGCGATCTGACCATTGAGGTCCCCGCAGACAATGTCGACCTGGTCGGCGTTCGCGATGTGGTCGATGATCAGGGTCTGCAGGAAGTGCTGGACGTCCTGCGCGCAGAGTTTACCGAAGAGCCGACCAACTGGTCGCGTCGTTACAAGGCCAACCTGGAGAAGCTCGCCTCCGGCGATGTCATCAAGGTGGCCGAGGTCGTTCGCGACCTGTGGCGTCGAGAGCACGATCGTGGCCTGTCCGCCGGCGAGAAGCGCATGCTGGCCAAGGCACGTCAGGTCCTCGAGTCCGAATTGGCCCTGGCCAAGGACATCAGCGAGGAAGAAGCCATCGGGCTGCTGAACGAGACACTGGAAGAGGTGGCACCGGCCGCAGCGGTCGTCGCCAAGTAGCCTCAGAACAGGCACCCGGACAGACACACGACGGAGGGCGAACCACATCGGTTCGCCCTCCGTCGTCTCTGTCTCCGCCGGGATCCGAAGCCGCCGTCCTCGCGGACCGAGCAAAGCCGGTAGAATCCAACAGCGTGGCACAACGTTTCTATGACACCCAGACCGCACACGTTCGCGACTTCACCCCCCTGCGTGAGGGAGAGGTCTCGATCTACTACTGTGGCGCCACGGTGCAGGGACTGCCGCACGTCGGTCATGTTCGCTCGGCCATCGCCTTCGACATCCTGATCCGCTGGCTGCGCGCCACCGGGCTGCGTGTCACCTCGGTCCGCAATGTCACCGACATCGACGACAAGATCCTTGAGAAATCCGCAGCCTCCTACGACAGCGAGCACGCGGTCGAGGCGCCGTACATTGCGCAGGAGCCGTGGTGGGCGCTGGCCTACCGCTTCGAGCAGGCTTTTGCCGCTGCCTACGACACCCTCGGCGTGCTGCGACCCACCTATGAACCGCGCGCCACCGGGCACGTCCCCGAGATGATCGAGCTCATTCTGCGATTGGTCGACGCCGGCTACGCCTACCCGGCCCAGGACGATTCCGGAGACGTGTACTTCACGGTGCGCGACTGGGAGCGCTACGGCGAACTCACCCGCCAGAACGTCGACGACATGCAGGCCGCCCCCGACGCGGACCCGCGCGGCAAGCGGGATCCTCGCGACTTCGCCCTGTGGAAGGGGCATAAGGACGGCGACCCGGACACCGCCTCCTGGGACTCGCCCTGGGGCAGGGGCCGTCCGGGCTGGCACCTGGAGTGCTCGGCGATGTCCACAAAGTACTTGGGCGGCACCTTCGACATTCACGGCGGCGGCCTCGATCTGCGCTTCCCGCACCACGAGAACGAGCTGGCCCAGTCCGCTGCTGCCGGTGACGGGTTCGCCCGCTTCTGGATGCACAACGGAATGGTGACCTTCGAAGGCGAGAAGATGTCCAAATCCGTGGGCAACACGATCTCCCCAGCCGAGATGCTGGCCGCAGCCCGGCCCACCGCGGTCCGCTACTTCCTCGGCCAGGCGCACTACCGCTCCCAGCTGGACTACCGGCCCACCTCGCTGGCCGAGGCGACCACCGCGGTGGAGCGCATCGAGAACTTCCGGGCGAAAGCCCGTGCCGTGCTCGGCGCCGAGGCGGCCGCGCTGCCCGAGGTCCTCGCCGACGCCGTCCCGGCCGCGTTCCGCACCGCCATGGAGGACGACCTGAACGTGCCGCAGGCACTGGCCAGCCTGCATGACACCGTGCGCGCCGGCAACACCGCCCTGGCCGACCCGGACCACACCGGGCTCCGGGAGCGCCTCGCCGAGGTTGACGCCATGGCGACCATCCTCGGATTCGACGACGTTCCGGACTCCGCCGCCACCGGCGCCGATACCGCAACCGAACAGGCGCTTGCCGCGCTCGTCGACGCACAGATCCAGGCCCGGGCCGCCGCACGCGAGCAGCGTGACTGGGCGGCCGCGGACGCCATCCGAGACCAACTGGCCGCGGCCGGAATCACCCTGGCCGACTCCGCCGACGGCGTCAGCTGGACGCTCGACCGCTGACCTGCACCGCCACCGAAAGGACCACCCCATGGCAACATCACGCCGCCCCGGCGCTGCCCGCAAGTCCACGAAGAAGGGCCCCACCAAAGGCAGCGGCGGTCAGGGCCGGAAGTCCCTGGCCGGTCGCGGACCGACGCCCAAAGCAGAGGACCGCACCTGGCACAAGAGCTACAAGCCCGCCCAGCAGCGCAACACCCGCTCCCGCCACAAGGACGAGACCGTGGCTGGGCGCAACCCGGTGGTTGAGGCCCTGCGCGCCGACATTCCTGCTCGCGCCCTGCACATGGCGCCGCGACTCGAGATGGACGAGCGCGTCAAAGAGGCACTCAAGATCGCGGCGGAGCGGGGCATCCCGGTCATGGAGACCAGCCGCATCGAGCTCGACCGGATGACCAACGAGGCTAACCACCAGGGCATCGCCCTGCAGGTGCCGCCGTATGAGTACGAGGACGGCGTCACCGTCGCGGACCGGCTGATGCAGGAATGGAACAAGGGCTACCTGCGCACCCCACCGCTGCTGATCGCCCTGGACTCCATCACCGACCCGCGCAACCTCGGCGCCATCATCCGCTCGGCCTCCGCTTTCGACGCCCACGGCGTGGTGGTGCCCGCCCGTCGCTCGGTGGGAGTCACCGCCACCGCCTGGAAGACCTCGGCCGGTGCAGCAGCACGGGTGCCCGTCTCCCAGGTCTCCAACCTGAACAACGCGCTGGTCGAGTACAAGAAGCTCGGCTACTTCGTGTTGGGACTCGACGGCGACGGCGACCAGTCGCTGCCCGGCCTTCCACTGGCCACCGACCCGGTGTGCCTGGTCGTGGGCTCCGAGGGCAAGGGGCTCTCCCGGCTGGTGCGCGAGCACTGCGACCAGATCATCTCCATCCCGATCGCCTCGGAGATGGAATCACTGAACGCCTCGATGGCCGTGGGGATCTCCCTCTACGAGATCGCCGTGGCCCGCTCCGGCGGTCGCGGTGACTGAAACGACCCACCCCTCGCGCCCGATGCCCTTCGGGGCGTCGACGGCGCAGGGGGCCCATCACCACGGCCCGAACGCGAGCGACGAGCGCTGCAGCTGCGTCAACCTGGCCGTCTACGCACCGGGGCTCGCCGCGGTGGACGTGATCTTCACGCCCGCAGACTTCCCCCGGGACCGGGCCCCGTCGGCAATGGAGCTGAGCCGCGTCGAGCTGCCCGGATTCAACCACGGGGTGCACCACGGCACCGTCGAGGGCCTGGGGGCCGGCAGCCTCTACGCGCTCATCGCCCGCGATCAGCCCCTGGACGCCTCCGGTCCGGTCACGGTCGGCCTGCTGGACCCGTGTGGCGACGCCGTCGAGATCCGGGGTGGCACCCCCTGGTCCACCTGTGTCGACCCCGGCTTCGACTGGGGTGAGTCCCACGCCCCCGACACCGCGCTGCGCGACACCATCGTGTATGAAACACACATGATCGGGCAGACCAAGCTGCACCCGGAAATCCCCGAGCACCTGCGCGGCACCTATGCCGGGCTCGCCCACCCGGTGATGATCGCCTACCTGCAGCGCCTGGGCATCACCGCCGTCGAACTGCTTCCCGTCCACCATCACGCCGATGAAAGCCATCTGGCCGCCCTCGGCCTCGAGAACTACTGGGGGTACAACACCCTCTCGTTCTTCGCCCCGCACCCCGGCTACGCCACTGTCGCCGCCCAGCAAGCGGGCCCGAAAGCGGTGGCCGACGAGTTCAAAGGCATGGTCCGGCTGCTGCACGAAGCCGGCATCGAGGTGATCCTCGACGTCGTCTACAACCACACCGCCGAAGAGGGACCCGACGGCCCCACCTACAGCTGGCGAGGGCTGGGGGAGCGCGCCTACTACCGGCACACCCACGACGGCGACGACGCCGACTACCTGGACACCACCGGCTGCGGGAACACGCTGAACTTCGCCGACCCCTCCGTGGTGCGCATGGCCCTGGACTCGCTGCGCCGCTGGGTCGAGGAATTCGGGGTGGACGGCTTTCGCTTCGATCTGGCCGTCTCCCTGTGCCGGGACGACAGTCACCACTACACCCCGCATCACCCCTTCCTGGTGGCGGCGACCTCCGACCCGGTGCTCTCCCGGACCAAGCTCATCGCCGAGCCCTGGGACGTCTCCGCCGGCGGTTGGCAGACCGGACGCTTCCCCGCCGGGTTCCGCGACTGGAACGACCACTTCCGCGACACCGTCCGCGACTTCTGGGTCACCTCGCGCGCCGCCCTCGACCACGGCGGACGACCCAGCCCGCTGGGCGGACTCGCCGACGTGCTCTCCGGATCCCAGGGGCTGTTCGCGCCCTCGGGCCGCTCGGCGCTGTCCAGCGTGAACTACGTGACCGCCCACGACGGGTTCACCCTGCGCGACCTGGTCTCCTACAACCACAAGCACAACGATGCCAACGGCGAGCAGAATCGCGACGGCACCGAGAACAACCGCTCCTACAACCACGGCGCCGAGGGCCCCACCGACGAGACCCACGTGGAACAGGCCCGCCAGCGCACCATGCGCAATCTGATGGCCACCCTGCTGCTGTCGCTCGGGGTGCCGATGATCACCGCCGGCGACGAGCTGGGGCGCAGTCAGGCCGGCAATAACAACGCCTACTGCCAGAACAACGCCCTGTCCTGGACCGATTGGCCGCGGCTGCTCGAGGACCCGGCCGCCCAGACCATGCACGCCATCACCCGGCGCATGATCCGGCTGCGCCGGGCCTTCCTGGCCGACCAGCCTTACACCTACCCCTCCCGCGACTCCGGACACATGATGTGGTTCAACGCCGACGGCGAACCGATGACCCAGCAGGAATGGGAGAGCCCCTCGGTGCGGGTGCTGCAGCAGCTCATCGGCATCCCCGGCGGGCGCACCCAAGGCCTGGTCATCTTCAACGCCGCCCTCGAATCCGACGTCGTCCGGGTGCCGCGGGCCGAGCCCGGCGCGCAGAGCCTGCTCGGCGACCTCGCCGGCGGGGAACTCGTTCTGGCCCTGAGCACCCGCGGCGAATCCGATCGGATGGGCTCCACCGCCGCGCCGGGCGACGTGCTGGCGGTCCCCGGATACTCCATCTCCATCTACGCACTCTCCCAGTGACCGGCGCCACGCGTGACCCGCACGGTGGGGCGTGAGATAAGCACGGTGTCTGCAGAACTCGCGCAATCAAGGTCCGGCGAATACGTTTCGACTGCGAGATCATCTATTCGGTAGACACATTGATCGGTACCCGGTGGACTGAAGCGGCATCTTGTGGCAAAGTTAGCTGTGATAGAAGTCACATCACACCTGACGATCGATCACCTTGTTCATCCAAGCGGTTCACGCAGCCCGTGAGAATCGTTCCCTGTCGGTTGACGAGAGATGGAGCAACCCATGAAACTGACACACCTTGTACGCACCTCTGCCGTGCTCGCGGCCCTCGCCCTGACGGCCACCGCCTGCGGGTCCAACGGTGACGGCGACTCGAACGGCGAGGGCGGTGCCGAAGGCGAGTCTTACTCGATCGGCATCTCGCAGTACGTCTCCCACCCGGCTCTGGACGCCACCGCAGCCGGCTTCAAGGAGGCCTTCGAGACCGCCGGGGCCGAGGTCACCTGGGACGAGCAGAACTCCCAGGCTGACCAGGGCACCATGAACAACATCTCCGGCAACTTCGCCCAGGCCGATCTGGACCTGATCTTCGCCATCGCGACCCCCTCGGCCATCTCGGCCGCCACCGCCATCACCGACCGCCCGATCGTCTTCGGCGCCGTCACCGACCCGGTGGACGCCTCGCTCGTGGCCGACTGGGACGCCCCCGGCGGCAACGTCACCGGCGTCTCCGACATGAACCCGGTGGAGGAGCAGCTGGAACTGCTTCAGCAGATCGCCCCCGACGCCGAGACTGTGGGCATCGTCTACTCTTCGGCCGAGTCGAACTCGGTCGTCCAGGTCGAAGCCGCCCGTGAAGCCGCTGAGAATCTGGGACTTGAGCTCGTGGAGCGCGCCATCACAAACACCAACGAGGTCCAGCAGGGTGTCCAAGCCCTCGGCGACGTCGACGCCATCTACGTTCCCACCGACAACACGGTGGTCTCCGGCCTGGAATCGGTGCTTTCCTACGGCATCGACCGCCAGATCCCGGTGATCTCCGCCGACACCGACTCCGTGGAACGCGGCGCGGTCGCCACCTACGGCATCGATTACCACGCTCAGGGCGTGCAGGCCGGCGAGATGGCGCTGCGCATTCTGCAGGGCGAGGCCGACCCGGCCGACACCCCCGTGGAGACCGTGCCCAGCGAAGACCTCGAAGTCGTCGTGAACCAGGAAGCCGCCGAGGAGATGGGCGTCACGATCCCGGAGGACCTGCTCGGCGAAGCTCGCGACGTCAACGACGACGAGGGCGAGGAGTGATCCGGTAACCCGGAGTCCCTCACCCCGCGCCCACCCTGCGCATCCCGCGCGGCGGGGTTGCCCGAGCCGACACGCTCGGGTGGCCCCGCCGGCACCTCCCATCCGAAATACCCCGACGGAAAGCTGGACGATAGACCATGATCGTCGCACTCGAACTCGGTCTGATCTACGCGATCATGGCCCTCGGTGTCTACCTCACCTTCAAGATCCTGGACTTCCCCGACCTCACCGTCGACGGATCCTTCACCACCGGCGCCGCCACGGCCGCCATTCTCATCACGAACAACGTGAACCCGCTGCTCGCCATGGGCGCCGCCTTCGTGGTCGGCACCCTGGCCGGTCTCATCACCGGTCTGCTGCACGCCAAGGGCAACATCAACCCGCTGCTGGCTGGCATCCTGACCATGCTGGCCCTGTACTCGGTCAACCTGCGCATCATGGGCAACCGGGCCAACGCCCCGCTGCTGGGCCAGGAGACCGTGTTCACCTGGCTCTCCCAGGCCGGGCTGCGCGGTACCTGGGGCGCGGTGATCATCCTGTTGATCTGCGTGCTCATCATCAAGTTCGCCCTCGACTGGTTCCTCTCCACCGACATGGGCCTGGCCCTGCAGTCCACCGGCGACAACCAGGAGATGATCCGCTCCTTCGGCGTCTCCACCGACCGGATGAAGATCATCGGCCTGATGCTCTCCAACGGCCTGGTCGCCCTCTGCGGCTCGATCATCGCCCAATATCAAGGCTCGGCAGACATCTCCATGGGCATCGGCCTCATCCTGGTCGGCCTGGCCTCCGTCATTATCGGGCAGGCCATCTTCGGCACCCGCACCGTCATCATCGCCACGTTCGCCGTCGTCGTCGGAGCCGTGCTCTACCGCCTGGCCATCCAGTACGCGCTGACCGCCGGGCTGAACCCCAACGACATGCGCCTGATCTCCGCGGTGCTCGTCGTCGCTGCGCTGCTGTTGCCGCAGTGGAAGATCTTCCGCAGGTTCTCCCTCCGCCGAAAGAACAAGAAGGTCGAGGACATGAACAAGGAGGCGGCCGAAGAGGCTGCCGCTGAGGCCGCCGAAGCCGGAAAGGTGGGTCACCGTGCTTGAGCTGACCGACGTCAACAAGACGTTCTTCCCGCACACCGTCAATGAGCGCAGGGCGCTGCGCGGAATCAACCTGACACTGCGCGACGGTGATTTCGTCACCGTGATCGGCTCCAACGGCGCCGGCAAATCCACGGTGCTGAACACCATCGCCGGCAAGCTGCGCCCCGACACCGGCACCGTCACCATCGCCGGCAAAGACGTCACCAAGATGCCCGACCACCGGCGCGCCGCCTACGTCGGCCGGGTGTTCCAGGATCCGATGGCCGGCACCAGTCCGGACCTCACGATCGAGCAGAACATGGCCCTGGCTGCCCGCCGCGGCCAGTCCCGCGGGCTCAGCCTGGGCGTGACCAAGTCCAAGCGCAAGCGCTGGGCCGAGGAACTGCTGGCCCTGGAACTGGGGCTGGAGCACCGGCTCAAGGCCAAGGTGGGCCTGCTCTCCGGCGGTCAGCGCCAGGCACTCAGCCTGCTGATGGCCACGTTCTCGCAGCCCAAGATCTTGCTGCTCGACGAGCACACCGCGGCCCTGGATCCGCAGCGCGCGGAACTGGTGACCCGACTCACCGAGAAAGTGGTGGCCGAGCAGCAACTCACCACCCTGATGGTCACCCACAACATGGCCCAGGCGCTGGAGGTCGGCAACCGGCTGATTATGATGCACGACGGCCAGATCATCCTCGACGTCGACGAGGAGAAGAAATCCCAGATGACCGTCGAGGACCTGCTCGGCGAGTTCACCAAGATCAAGGGCGCGACCCTGGGCGACCGTTCCCTGCTGCAATAAGCCCGCATCACCTCATCACACCCGCCGCGAAGGCCCCGAAGCCGGTCAGCAGACCATAGCCTAGGGGCCATAGCGCTAGAAAGGGTGACACCGTGGCCCAACAACACATCATCCCCACCCAGCGCACCCGGCAGAACCACGGCGGCAGCCCCACCTCGAGCGAGGTCACGGTGGCGCGCATCCCCGTCACCGACGTCGAGCCGGTGATCGACGCCGGACGGTATCCCGCCAAGGCCATCGTCGGCGAGGACGTCGCCGTCGCAGCCACCGTGTTCCGCGAAGGACACGACCGGCTCGGCGCCACCGTGGTGCTCACAGATCCGGGGCAACGGGAGATCCAGCGCGTGCGGATGAGCCCGGGTGCCCCCGGCACGGATCGCTTCCACGCGCTGCTACGACCCGGCGGCGTCGGCACCCACACCTTCACCATCGAATCCTGGTCCGACCCGCACTCCACCTGGTGGCACGCCGCCAGCGTGAAGATCGAGGCAGACGTCGATGTGGCGCTGATGCTGCAGGAGGGGGCCGCGCTCTTCAACGATGCTGCCGCCCGGCCCGACTACGACGCCGAACAACGGGCGGTCCTCGCCGCCGCCGCACACAGCCTGGCCGACGAGGCGTTGCCCGTGACCGACCGTCTCGCCGCCGGGCACACCGAAGCGGTGCTCGCGGTCTTCGCCGACCAGCCCCTGCGCGATCTGGTGAGCGCCACCGGCCCCTTCCCGCTGGACGTCCAGCGCCGCCTGGCCGGAGCCGGGGCCTGGTACGAGTTCTTCCCGCGCTCCGAGGGCGCCCGCTTCGACGAGGACAGCTCCCAGTGGATCTCGGGGACCTTCCAGACGGCGGCCCGACGGCTGCCCGAGGTGGCCGCCATGGGATTCGACGTCGTGTACCTGCCGCCCGTGCACCCGATCGGCACGGTGCACCGCAAGGGCCGCAACAACGCGCTGACCACCCGACCGGGGGACCCCGGATCCCCGTGGGCCATCGGCTCCGCCGACGGCGGCCACGACGCCCTCCACCCCGAGCTGGGCACGGAGGCCGATTTCGCCGACTTCGTCGCCACGGCCGCCCAGCATGACCTGGAGATCGCCCTGGATCTGGCCCTGCAGTGCGCCCCCGATCACCCCTGGGTCACCGAGCACCGGGAATGGTTCACCGAGCGCGCCGACGGCAGCATCGCCTACGCCGAGAACCCGCCCAAGAAGTACCAGGACATCTACCCGCTGAACTTCGACCGCGACCCCGAGGGGCTCTCGGCCGCAGTGCTCGAGGTCGTGGAGCTGTGGGTCGCCCGCGGGGTGAAGATCTTCCGGGTGGATAACCCGCACACCAAACCGCTGTGGTTCTGGGAATGGCTCATCGCCCGCGTCCGCGCAGAGCACCCCGAGGTGGTGTTCCTGGCCGAGGCCTTCACCCGACCGGCCATGATGCACGCGCTGGGCCGGGTCGGCTTCCAGCAGTCGTACTCGTACTTCACCTGGCGGAACACCCGGGATGAACTCGCCGACTACCTCGCCGAGGTCACCCAGCGCACCGCCGGGTACTACCGGCCGAACTTCTTCGTGAACACCCCGGACATCCTCACCGAGTACCTGCAGTTCGGCGGCCCCGCGGCCTTCAAGATCCGCGCCGTCGTCGCCGCTCTGTCGAATCCGCTGTGGGGGGTGTACACCGGTTTCGAGCTCTACGAGCACATCGCCCGCCCCGGAGCCGAGGAGTACATCGACAACGAGAAGTACGAGTATCGGCCCCGTGATTTCGCCGGTGCCGAGGCCCGCGGTCAGTCCCTGGCGCCCTATCTGCGCCGGCTCAATGAGATCCGCCGCGCCCATCCGGCCCTGCAACAGCTGCAGAACCTGACGCTGCACCGCGCCGATAACGAGCACATCCTGGTCTTCTCCAAGACCCGCTCCGCCGCCCCCGCCGGCTGGCATGCCGAGGCGGAATCGGTCACCGACCACGACCAGCTCGGCCCCGGCGAGGACACCCTGATCGTGGTGGTCAACGTCGACCCGCACACCGCCCATGAGGCCACCGTGCACCTGGACCTGGAAGCCCTGCGACTGGGGGAGCGCGACCTGGATGCGGCCGGCACCTTCGACGTCGAGGACCTGATGACCGGAGCGCGCTATCACTGGGCCGAGTCCAACTACGTGCGCCTCGACCCCTTCGTCGAACCAGCCCATGTGCTGCGGGTGGCCCGGCGCGCATGAGATCTCCATCGGAGGATACGATGACCGCTTCGACCGCACCCCTGGACGTCTCCCCAGAGGCCCTCAGCGCTGTTGCCGAGGGCCGCTACCACCAGCCGCACGAGGTGCTCGGCGCTCATGCTACCGCCGATGCGGTGACCTTCCGGATTCTGCGGCCGCTGGCCGAAGCCGTAAGCATCCGCACCGATACCGGCGAGACGCTGCGCCTGCAGCATGAGTACCAGGGGGTCTGGGTCGGGGTGCTCAGCGGACAGCCCGCCGGCCAGGTCCCGGGCTACCGGTACACGGTGCGCTACCCGGGTGGACAGGACTCGGTGCACGACGACCCGTACCGGTATCTGCCCACCCTGGGAGAGATGGATCTGCATCTGCTTGGCGAGGGCCGCCACGAAGAGCTCTGGAAGGTTCTCGGCTCGCGGATTCGCCGCTATTCCACCACCCAGGGCGAGGTCGCGGGAGCGTCGTTCGCCCTGTGGGCCCCGCACGCGCAGGCCGTCCGCGTCATCGGCGACTTCAACTCCTGGGACGGCCGACTTCACGCCATGCGCACCCTGGGTGGCTCCGGTGTCTGGGAGCTGTTCATTCCCGACGTCGAAGCCGGCGCAGTCTACAAGTACCAGATCCTCACCCGCCATGGACAGTGGGTCGATCGCGCCGACCCGCTGGCCCGCTGGACTGAGGTGCCCCCGCGCACCGGCTCTCGCGTGGAAGAGTCCCGCTATGGATTCCACGACGACGCCTGGATGGCTGCCCGCCAGCGCAACGACATCCACCAGGGCCCGATGTCGATCTACGAGATCCATGCCGGTTCCTGGCGCCCGCCGGGTGCGGATTCGGAGGAACAGGTCAGCTACCGCCAACTCGCCGACCAGCTCGTCGAGTACGTGTCCTGGCAGGGGTTCACCCACGTCGAGTTCCTCCCGCTGGCCGAGCATCCCTTCGGCGGATCCTGGGGTTACCAGGTCACCGGCTATTACGCGCCGACCTCCCGCTTCGGCAACCCCGATGATCTGCGCTACCTGATCGACCGGCTCCACCAGGCGGAGATCGGGGTCATCATCGACTGGGTGCCGGCCCATTTCCCGAAGGACGAGTGGGCGCTGGCCAACTTCGACGGCGAACCGCTCTACGAGTACGCCGATCCGCGCAAGGGCGAACACCCCGACTGGGGCACGAAGGTCTTCGACTACGGGCGCAACGAAGTCTGCAATTTCCTGGTTGCCAACGCCCTGTACTGGCTCGAGGAGTTCCACATCGACGGCCTCAGGGTCGACGCGGTGGCGTCCATGCTGTACCTGGACTACTCTCGCGAACACGGCCAATGGGTGCCCAACGTGCACGGAGGCAACCACAACCTGGAGGCGATCTCGTTCCTCCAAGAAGTCAACGCCACCGCCTACCGGGAACACCCTGGAGCCATCATCATCGCCGAGGAATCCACGGCATTCGACGGCGTCACGCGCGCCACCGAGCAGCAGGGACTCGGCTTCGGCAAGAAGTGGAACATGGGGTGGATGCATGACAGCCTCAGCTACATGGGCGAAGACCCCATCAACCGGGTGTGGCACCACGGCACCATGACCTTCTCCATGGCCTACGCCTACTCGGAGCGATATGTGCTGCCCCTGTCCCACGACGAAGTGGTCCACGGAAAGGGGTCACTGCTCGCCCGCATGCCGGGGGACCGGTGGCAACAGTTGGCCAGTCTGCGTGCCTACTACGGGTACATGTGGGCGCACCCAGGCAAGAAGCTGCTGTTCATGGGTGGGGAGTTCGCCCAGGAAGCAGAGTGGTCCGAAGCCTATGGACTCGACTGGTGGCAGACGGAGAATCCCGCTCACAAGGGCGTGATGAAAGCGGTGCGGGACCTGAACATCCGCTATCGCTCGACCCCGGCCCTGTGGCAACAGGATGATGACCCCGCCGGATTCACCTGGATCGACGGTGGCGACAGCGCCCGCAACCTCTTCAGCTTCATCCGTTGGGCCACCGACGGCACCCCGGAGGTCTGCATCGCCAACTTCTCCGGCAGTGAGCACCGAGACGTCCTTATCGGTCTGCCCGTCGCCGGCATCTGGACAGAGACATTCAATTCCGATGCGAGTGCCTACGGAGGAGCGGGCAAGGGGAACCTCGGAGCCGTCACCGCTGATGGACCCGCACAGCACGACCAGCCCACTTCGGCGCGCATCACCATCCCCGCGTTGACCACCCTGTACCTCGCACCCCAAAAACCCTGAAATCGGTGACCTCGGTCACCTTTTCGGTCAAATTTGGCGAAAAGTGCCCGATTCGGGGTGTTGGGACCCCTGGAGATCGTTGCAATCATGCGGAAGTAGGCCGTTTTCGGGTCGATTTTGCACCACCGCAGAACCTGTGTAAAGTAATCATTCGTGCCCAGGGAAACACCGAGAAAACGGTGAGAGAACGGGCGCAGATGGACCGCAAGGAACATCGCTCTAGCAACTCAATATCGATCAGAATGAGATCACGATCACGCAGATCGGATTTGACACGGATCGAGACAGGGTATAAGTTAGAAAAGTTGCTCCGGGAGAGCGGAGATCGAAAAGATCTCCAGGAAATCGGAAGCTGACTGTTGTTTGAGAACTCAATAGTGTGCCAAGTTTGTTGATGCCAATTTTATTTATT
>JBQDEV010000023.1:0-37184 GCA_052084925.1 Micrococcaceae bacterium | reverse complement strand
CGGTCTTCCAGCGCTCGACGCCCGTAGCATCTACAATGACGCGCGCCCAGCTAGTTTCTTCATCGAACAGAGCCGCAGGGCCGGTGGTAAACGCCGTTGTGTCGTTGCGCTCACGGGCCGCAAGCGCTAGTACGACGCTTGAATCGATGCCTCCCGAGGCATCGCAGGAGAGGGCGTCGCTTCGTTCGGCGCGGACTCTCACCGCTTCGATCATGCGCTCTCGGAGTCGGTCCCTCGATTCCTGGGCATCGCGATCCGGCGCCGGAGGGCACCAGTACTGCTCGATGCACGGGTGCGTTCCGTCCGTATTAAAGATCAGGCAGTGGCCGGGCGGTACGACATGCATATCCTTCCACGGCGGTTGAAGGCCGAAGGGGTACGGGGCTTGTGGCGATAGCGTCCATGTCGTCAAGATGTTCGCATCCACGGCCGTCCCTGCCAGTTCGGCGAGGAGTCGGGCGTCGGTAGCGGCGACCACCTGCCCGTCAACAGTGGCCCAGAAGACCTGGTAGAGGCATGAGATGGTGCCTTGTACTCGTACGGTGTCGGCAACTCGAATCGTGAGGACCAAGCTACCGGGGATCTCCGAGGTATCGACATCTGAGCCGCGTCTGGCTGCCTGCAGGGATGCCCTCACGGATGGCGGGAAGGTGGATGGAACCGTCCCGAACCCGAGCATGATCTTGCCGGACATATCGGCTCTGGTGCTTCTCGTGGGTTCAGCGTCGCCGACGATTGCCGGTCGGCCTGAGCTATACGAGTCGATCGTTGGACATGAGTGAGCCTCGGCAAGCCTGGTCCCCAGTTCAGTGTCAGGGACGAACAGCAACTGTTGCGGCTTGCCGAGGCTCATCGTTGTCAGCCGAAGAAGTATCCAACGGCCTCATGACGGACGCCGATGACGCCACGAGTCAGCTCACTGAACTCGCCTGCCTCGACGATTGCCGGTGCCTCATACGTCTGCATGATGCACTCCTTCCTACTCAAAGGATCGGCTCCTGTTCGCCGGTCCTGTGACGACCGTAACATCACTTACGGACCACTGCAACCCGTAACCTCAATCGACGGTCGAGGCGCGTGGGGTTGGTACTAGGCGGCATCTGCAAACCCAGGAGTGATGCTTCGCGACATGAACATGGTACGACAGTGTTCCGTAAGTTGCTGCAGAAGAGACCTCGGCGCTCACGTATCAGAGCTGCTGGGCAGGGCCGTGCGACGCACTTGGTAACGGTAGAGCTGCGCCTGAGAACATTGCACTGACCGGGCTACCGCCTGCCCCTTCCGACCCTGGTTAGGTCTTTCGCTCAACCGAACGGTCCGTTCACGCTCAACAAAGCGCTCCGGATGGGGTACACGAAATCCGTGTCCCTCTTCCGAACTGGACGATGTCGGACGCGGCGTCGCATGCGGGCTGCCGAGGACATGATCCATGGCGTTTTGAACCGTCGCCTTCGCCAGTCAAGCCGACCATCGGGCGGAGGAGCGCAAATGCCTCGCGGACGTAGTCGAAGTTTGTCCGGTCAGCGGCCGAGGCGCTGATGGGATCGGACGACGGGTGACGAGGTGCTGCGTGCTGCTACAGAGCCGGCACCGTCCGAACGAACTACGGCGTGACGGTCTTGTGGCTGTAGCACGGCACGGGTAGCGCGGGGAGCCGGGACACGCACTCTATGACGCAGATACCTGACGATTTCGCGCATCCGAGCGGCAGAGTATTGCGATCTCCAGAATCCGGTGGCTAATGGAATATACGGCCCGGAAGCCACCCGCTTCCATCGGCCGACCTGCTGGCACTTCGATGATGAGGATGCTCCCGCACCTTCTCATCGTCGAGCCGGCAACGCTCTCCCATCCCGAGAGCCCAGGAGGTGCCCCCACAATGTCCGATCCCGATGTCACCGCAGACCTGCCCCTGACCCGGGCAGCCTCCTTGACACTACCGCAGGCCGCCGCCCTCTACGCCCACTCCGGCGTCGCTGTCTTCCCCTGCATCGCCGGCACGAAACGGCCCGCGACCGAGAACGGTCTCCACGATGCCACCACCGACCCCGATCGGGTCGCGCGGTGGTGGGACCGCCTCCCGGCCTCGAACATCGGCCTGCGCACCGGAGAGGGCATCGACGTCCTCGACATCGACTACCACCCCACCGGCGACGGATTCACTCGGCTACGCAGCCTGCTCGAAAACGGGTTCGCCGGGTCGTGGACGCATGCCGTACGCACCCCCTCGGGAGGTCTGCACCTGTACTACCCCTCCGACCCGGGCCGGGAGCAGCGCAGCTGGAGCAGACCCCGCGAGCACATCGACTTCCGCGGGGCCGGCGGCTACATCATCACCCCACCCTCACGCATCGACACCGATGGAGGCGTGCGCGGCTATCACCCAGTCGGGCCCACCTACCCGGGACAGCCGATCGACGCTGATGGGATCCGCGACGTGCTCACCCCACCGCCGGCCCCGCGCCCGTCTCTGCCTACTGGTGAGCGTGATCTGTCGGTTGATGGTGAGCGGATCGCGGCGTGGCTGGCCCGTCAGGAGGTGGGCAGCAACCGCAGCGAGACCGTGTTCTGGGCGGCCTGCCGCCTCGTCGAACTCGGCGCCGCCGAGACCGAGACCCACACAGCCCTCGCCGAACCCGCCGCCGAGCTCGGTCTCGACGACCGGGAGACGCAGGGCATCATCCGCCGCGCCCACCAGACCGCGAGCCCAGATGCGGACGTGGAGTATCGGTCGACCTCTCACGCGTCGGGGTGGGTGACGGGGAGAACGCTATGACTCCGTCGAGCAGCAGCGGCACGGCGGCTTCGCGGGGGCGGGGCCCGGTCGTCGTGGCCGTCGTGGGCACGTTCGGGCTGGCTGCTGCCGCGTTCGTGCTCTCCTTCACCGCACTGCGTGACCTCGCGATCCTCGCCGCGGTTCCGGCCGGGCAGGCGTGGCTGTGGCCGCTGGTCGTCGACGGCGTCATTCTGGAGGCGACCACCAGTGTCGTCGCCCTGCGCGAGGCGAGCACGAAAGCCCGCCGTTTCGCCTGGCTGCTCCTGACGTCCGGGGCCGGAGTGTCGGTGGCAGCGAACATCACCCACGCCGTACTCACCGCCACCAGTGTGCCCGGCCTCGTCGCCGCCGCCGTGGCCTCCGTCCCACCCCTGACCCTGCTCGCCATGACGCACTTGACGGTCGAGCTCATGCGCAACACCGGCACCCCCACAGCCAGCCCAGCACCTCTCAGTGGGTCCACTGCCGAGGAGCCGGCACCCCGTCTGCTTCCGGCTGTTACGAGACCTCAGGCTCTCGAGCAGGCACCGACGCAGCCTGACAGGTCAGACGACGTCGGTACTGCGGATGGTCCTGGCCCGGCCGATCGCGGTCAGCGGGTCGAGCAGGCCCGGGCGATGGCCGCTGACGGTGTGGCTCGGCGGGAGATCGCCGAGACGTTGGGGGTGCATCCGACGACGGTGGGCCGGTGGCTGGCCATACCTGCACAGGCACACCCGAGAGATGAGGAGCCCTCATGAGCCAGAACCCCGAGATCCCACCGACGACGCCGGCGGCCGAACGCGGCCGGCACAGACCCGACCCGTCCCCGGAGGGCCCCGAGTCCAGGGAGATGCCGGGAACGCCGGAGGCCGTCGAGGCCCGCCTGGCCACCCGCAAGCCTGACAGCCCGGAGGCGGAACAAGTGGCGGGGCGGCGCGGCAGCGTGGAATGGGTCCGCGCGTCCGATCTGGCCTCCCGCGGGGGCGCCGGGATGCTGCATGAGGGCATGAAACTGAACAAGAGCCTCGCCGCGGCCGTCCACGATGCTGCCCGCAGCATCCGCCCGACTCTGGCGAAGAAGGTCGCCGAGCGCGAGACGGACCTGGAGACGACCAGCCCCGAGCGCACGACGCGGCGCGGGCCGGGCCGGGAAGGGGTGAGCCTGTGACCCCACCCGCGCCCGCCACTGGCGCACGCACCGCCTGACCCGCACCACCCCGAACCGCCTCACCAGCCACCGCGGTGGCTCCAATGGCGGGGCCCGAGCCTGCCCGCACTCCGGAGCCGGCTATCCCGGGGTCGGTGGTTCCGGAGGGGCCCCATACCTACTCGTTACCAGGATCCGATGTTGAGGAATCGCCATGCACACCACCACCACTACGAGCCCAGAACCCGACGACCGCGATGATCGCGCGCCCGGGGAGGGCATCGACTTCACCACCCCCGAAGGCCTGCGCCAGGTCATTCGCGAGCTCACCGACCACCAGGCGTGGGCCACCAGCCCGGTCGCCGCCGAGCTCATGGCCTACGCGGCCGAGAAGTACGCGCCGATCGGCCGCACCTGGCATCGCAGCCCCCAAGATGCCGCAACCGAGGCGTTCTTCGCGATGCGCACCCCCTCGACGCTGAAAGCCCGCGACCCCTGGGCGGTCGTGACGAAGGCCGTCGCGTTGTCGATCCCGGCCGAGACCGTCGCCGAACGCGGACTGCTCTCCCAAGACGCAGCCCGACGCAGCGAGGAACGCCCCGCCAGCGAACCGGTCAGGGCCGGCGAGTATGCCGAGTACCTCTTCGATGTCCACCCCCACGCCGACACCCCATCTGGCGGGGAGAGCGCCGTCGACCGGGTGGTGCGGGCCACGAGCGTGTTCCTCATCCTCACCGGGTGGCCGGCCCGCCCCGTCGAACAAGCCGTGGACTACCTGACCTACCGGGTCTGCGGGCTGCGCTCGCGGGAGGCGGCGATCGAGACCGCCGGTGGGGACGTGCACATCGCCCACCGGCTGGGACTGGGCAGGGAGACCTGGCGGGGCCTGGTCAAGCTCATGGTCGGCCATGCCGCCCGCCGCAGCGAACCGGAGCTGGGGCTCTTCGCCCGGATCCTGCTCGGTGACACGGTGCCCGAGCTGCTGGCCGACACGCGGTTGGTGGACAGTTCCCGGGCACTGGTCGCGCAGATGGGGGTCCGGTCATGAGCCGCTCACATCTGGTCATGGATCACGCGATCGGTGAGATCGTGCGCGGGCACAGCTACCGGCGCGATCTCGACGACCTCGACGAACTCTGCGAGTCGATCCGTGAACGCGGCCTGCTCACCCCACCCTCGGTCACCGAGAGCTCGGTGCTCATCGCCGGGTCCCGTCGCCTGGCGGCGATGGAGCGCCTGGGCTACCGGGTCACCCCGGTGTGGGTCGTCCACGGTGTCTCCGACCGGCTCTCCCAGGTGTTGGCGATGCGCGATGAGCAGACGCTGCGCCGCGAGCTCAAACCCGTCGAGCAGGCCGAACTCTACGAAGAGCTCAAAGCCCTGTACGCCGAAGACGCTGCCCGCCGGAAGGAAGCCACCCAGTTCGGTTCGCTCACCCGTGGCGAGGACAGCGACGATGGGGATGCCGGGTACGGTGGTGCCGATTCGGCACCACCGGTGACCGGCAACGATCACAAGGCCCGCGTCCAGGCAGCCAAGGCCGTCTCGGGGCGGGATTCGCGCACTCAGATGGAACAGATCTCCGAGCTCAAGCGCATCGCCGCCGACGATGATGAGGATCCGATGGTGCGCCAGGATGCCGCCGAGGCCCTCATCGAGCTCAACGAGGACGGGAAGGTCAACGGCCGCTACGTCCGCGTCAAAGCCGCCCAAGGTGTGGCCCGGCTGCGGGGCTGGGCCGAGCACCCCGATACCGCCGAGGACATTCGGCAGGCCGCGACTGAGGAACTGGCCGCCGTGAGCGCGGATCTGCCGCCGGCTGAGCGGGCCAAGGAGGCCGGACTCGCCGTTGCCCGCGTGCAGAAGCTCATCGATGCCGCCCGCCCCGAACAGGTCGGGTGGGCGGATGTGGATCCGTTGATGCGGCAAAAGCACGCGGTGCGCAAGCTCGTCGACCTGCTCCGCCGCGAGCACGGCTGGTGGGAACGATTCGATCCGGCAGAGATCGGCCAGTACGCCACCGCCGAGCAGTGGGAGCTCATCGACACCTACCTCACCGGCACCGCCACATTCGGCGACGCCGCCCGCGAAGCCCGCGCCACCGCTGTCTCGGAGCCGGAGGCACCAGGCGAGGAACCGCAGCCAGACGAGGACACCCCAGAAGAGTCGACCCAGCCCGGGCCGGTCGAGGACACGGGAACAGACGACGACCCCGACACTTCCGAGACCAGTGAGGCCGAGGACGATGCAGCCGGCGACCCGACGGTCGAGGGCGAGAACGGGGAGGCTGCTGATGTCGAGGAATGAGGACCGCCCCATCGAGGCGTCCGAGGCACTCGCGGAGGCGGCACGGGATCTCGCCTACGCCAGCCGTGTCTTCGACGACCCCGCCGACAGCTACCGGGTGCTCGGCAATCTCCAAGTCACTCTGGCCGATCTGCACCAGTCGATCCAGCAGGTCGCGCAGATGCACAACCGCGAGTGGATACGCGCCTCCAGCGACACCGCCGACCAGGTCGTCGGGCACACGGCCGCGAGACAGGCGGAGACGCTCCTGCAGGAGGCGGCGGCCTCGATCGATACCGCCTACGACCAACTGCGAGAGGCCTTCTCCCATAACGGGCGCATCGCCTGGCAACCTGACCCCGCCACCGTGGAGACGACCAGCCAGGCGCGGACCCTCTCGCAGTCCCGGCCGCCGCCGGGCCGGTAACCCCGGATGCCTGATGACGCCCTGCCCGCACCTGGTGTGGGCAGGGCGTCTGACGTCGTGCCGTACCTGATCTCCATCCACACAGACACGAGCCCCCGTGATCGGCAGGGGTGGATGGGAGAGACACGATGGGCAAGCTGACACCCTATGACACCGGTGCACGTCTGGAACCACACGTCTGGGTCCACGGGCAGACGACCAGCCCCGAAGGGCGGGCCAGGCCGGCCGAAGACGGTGATTTCGGACGCGTGGACTTCGACCTCGACGACGGCACCAGCCTGGCCACCGTCTACCTCATGCCCACCGATAGCGGCTACGAGATGCACATCCACCAGCACGGCGAGGACTACCTGGCCGTCTACGGCGCCAACGAGCCAGCCCCACCCGCCCTCATGGCCTGCGCCAGCCTCGACCCGGAATACCGCAGCCGGCAGATGATGCGTCTCGGCGACGGGCTCGACGCACTCGGCAAGGAGTTCGCCGACGACGTCTGGTACTACAACGAAGGCGACCCGTTCGCGTTCGATCCCGGCCACTTCGTGTTCCTGCCGTATGAGCGGGACGGCTCACATTTCGCAGTCGAAGAGCGCTACGAACGCGGCACCGACTGGGAAGACCCGGACCGTACACCTATCGGCTGGACCTGGGTCGACTACCAGATGGTGCCCCAACCCGACGGCACCACGAGTGCCCAACTGGTTGCTGAGGGCGCGACGACACCGGCCGATATCGACCGGCTCATCGACCGCGCCCGGACCTGGGCCCAGCAGTGCGCCGACCGTGTCGCCCGCGGCGAGATCGAAGGACTCACACCCCTTCACCTCCGGCACGGCACCCAGACCCCGGGCACGGAGGGCCTGACCCGCTAACCAGCAGCGCGTGTGCCGGAGGGGTGTCGTACCTGAGGCGTGACCTGCTTCGTCGCGTCCCCTCTGGAAGGGAGGCCCCTGGTGCCTGACAACTCAGCCCCGCCGCGGCGCTGGGCCCGCCGCATCATCATCCTCATCGCCGCCGGCCTCGTCATGCTCCTCATGATCGGTGTCGGCGTCTACGGGCTCATCACCGGACCGCCCGAGCCCACCCGGCAGGCGCCCCGCCCGATCGCAACCCAGACACCGTCACCGGGAGCAGGCGGGCAGTCGACGCCGGAACCGGCCACGACGCTCGAGCCGCTGCCGGCCACCGACGACCCCGACGAGTTCGCCCAGGCCGTGACCGAGGCGCTGTTCAACTGGGACACGCACAGCCTGCTCGATGTCGAAGACCATCGGATGCGACTGATCGAGGCCGCCGATCCCACCGGACTGGAAACCCCGGGCCTGATCTCCGACCTCGACAACTACCTGCCCGACGAGGCGACCTGGACCAAGCTGCAGGAGTACCAGACGCGCCAACGCATCGACATCGATACCCTGGCCGTGCCCGGCGAGTGGGAGGACGCGCTGGCCGCCGGCGGTCCGGCACTCGAAGAGGGCACGATCGCCTACACCGTCCACGCCACCCGGCTCCGCGACGGCGTGTGGGTCGGCGACGCGGTTGAGAGCGCGCATCCGGTGGAGTTCACGATGTTCCTGGCCTGCCCGCCACGGACCGAGCAGTGCGCCCTGCTGCGCCTGTCCGTGCCCGGCGAAGCCCTCCAGTAACCAGGCAGGGGTTGCCGGATGAAGAAGACACTCGCCGTCGTCGCCTGCCTGATCCTCCTCGCCCCATTCGGGGCGACCATGAGCGTGGGCCTCCTCGCCAGCCCCGCGCTCCTGTTCCAGGGCACCTGCTCACGAGAGGGCCTCAACGTCGGACCCGTCCCGGATGAGCTGACCGCGGAGACGAAGAACGGGGAGACCATCACGCTGGGACGCACCCAGCTCGAGCGGGCCAGCTCGATCATCACCGGCGGCAGCGAAATCGAGGGCATCGACGACAACGCGGTGATCATCGCGCTCATGGCCGCGCTCACCGAGTCAAACCTCAAACAGCTCGCCAACAGTGCTGCCTACCCCGAATCCGGGGACATGCCCAACGACGGCGAAGGTGCCGATCACGACAGTCTCGGCCTGTTCCAGATGCGCCCGCAATCCGGGTGGGGCACGGTCGAAGAACTCATGGACGTCGACTACCAAGTCGAAGCGTTCTTCGGCGGCGAAACCGGACCGAACCACCCCTCGCCGCGCGGCCTGCTCGACATTCCCGGCTGGGAGGACATGGACCGCGGCGAAGCCGCCCAGGCCGTCGAAGTCTCCGCTCATCCGGACCGGTACACCAACTACGAGCCCGTCGCCGAGAAGATCCTGACCACCCTCACCGACAACGCCAACAACGGCGGCAATGGTGGCGGGGGCTCCGGTGGTGACGTGCCAGAGACGGAACGGCTCGTCTTCCCCCTGCCCGAGGGCACCTACACCCGCACGAGTGGGTTCGGGCCCCGCACCGACCCGATCACCGGAGAATCCCGCCTGCACGGCGGCGTCGACTACGCCGCAGAAGATGGCACCCCGATCTCCGCGCTCGCCGACGGAAAGGTCGTGACCGCGCACATGTCCGGCGGTACCTCGGGCACGGTCATCATCGAGCACACCATCGACGGTGAGGCTGTGGCGACGATGTACGTGCACATGTGGGAACACGGCATCCACGTCGAGGCGGGCGACCAGGTGAAGGCCGGCGATCACATCGCCGATGTCGGCTCCTCCGGCCACTCCACTGGCCCGCATCTGCACCTGCAGGTCCATCCCGGCGGGGCGCAAGCGGAACCGATCGATCCCGAACCCTGGCTGGAAGAACACGATCTCGCATCGGGTGAGGCCCCGAGCGACCCGCAGCCTCCCGGAGGCTGCCAGTGACGCGGTGGCCGGACGCACCTGAAGGATCCGCCGACCCCTCAGGAGCCCACTCTATGCCACGTCTGCTTGCCACGGTCTTCCCGGACTTCGATGCCATCGGAGGCCGAGACCTCATCCTCGAGGTCCTCGGGGCACTGCTGACGATCGTGCTCGTCGCCGCCGTCCTCTCGCTGCTGGTCTCGGCGATCCTCTGGGCACTCGGCGCGGGTAACGGCAACTACCGCCTCGCCCAGACCGGACGGATTGGTGTGCTCGTCAGCCTCGGCGTCGCCGCACTCGCGGGTGCGGGCGTGGCCTGGATGAACTTCCTCATCGACCTTGGCCCCACCCTCTGACCCTCAACTGCAGCGCGGGTGCGCACCGACGTTGGCCCTGCAGCCACTCGAAGTGAGCCGGTAGCGGCACGACCCTGTCGTTGTGCGCGCATACCTCGAGAGAGAAGTCATCCATCGAGCAAGGGAGTACACCATGGACATCACCGAGCACACGGGCGGATACGCGGTCGCCGAGGTCGCGGAGCTGCGCACCGGGGCCTTCACCGCGGAGATCCATCGGAACGGCAGGCACGTCGTCGATGTCGAAAACGACGGGCGCGGCGGCTGCAACTACTACTCGGCCGTCTCGCCGGAGCTGCGAGACGAGGTGCAGGCTCTGCACGAATACGCGGCACGGGACTTCGGGGACTTCGAGCCTGCCGACGCCTTCGTCGAGGCGCTGATCGACATCGACACCGCCGAGAAGAACGCGCGTCGCAACGGCACCTCGTTCTCCGCAGAAGCCGAGGCGATGATCACCGCCTTCAAGGAAAACGCGATCCCCGAAACGATCCCGTACATGCAGTCGACCTTCGACCTACTGCGCAAGATCGGAGCCGCGAAGGACGCTGAGGGACTCCCGGCAGAGAGCATCGAGGCTCAGCCGGCCGAGCGTGCTACCCCGACCTCGGGCATCAGCGGGGCCAGTCGCGCCGAAACCTCCTCGAGCATCCGCCGCACCCTCTTCGACCGCTGACCCTGACTGGCAGGAACCGAGGACTCGGCTCCCAGTGATGCTGACCTGCCAGCGAACGGCGCTGCCGGTGCGATAGCGGATCGCTGCGAGACCGGCGGACGCCGCCTGTTCATGGGGCGCCCGCCCCAGCCGGGGGCGGGCGCCACACGGACGTCAGCGCACCGAGCCAGATGCAGCGTCCCAGCGCTGTCGTCGACTTCACCCAGCGACAATCCGCGCAGCTGCTCGACGAGCATGCCTCCAAGACGCGGGCCTGTGGCGGCTGGGCCCATTACGGCGGCGAGTGGAGGGTCCGGGAGGGCCCCGCACCTGCAGGAGTGAGCCCACGACCGGCGTGGGCATCTCTGCCTGTGAAGGAGCCCCTCATGCTGCAAGAGACTGCCATGGCCCTGGCACCGGTCCTGGTGCCACTGAACATCGACGTCACCCCCAACGACAACGGCCTGCCCGGTATCGCCGCCCTGCGCGACATCGTCGGCGCCGTGATGACGATCGCGCTGATCCTCTCGGTCCTCGCACTGCTGATCAGTGCCGTGGTCTGGGGCTTCGGTGCGAACAGCTCGAATCCCACGCTGGCCTCGCGCGGAAAGATCGGGGTGCTCGTCTCCTGCGCCGCCGCTGTCATAACGGGCGCCGCCGTCACTCTCATCGCGTTCTTCTGGAACGTCGGCCAGTCCGTGTCCTGACCGTGCCAGTTCGGGAAGGAGGAATCCGGTGAGCAACGAGATCTGCGAAGTCCCCATCATCAGCTCCGTCTGTGACGGCGTCGACGACATCTTCGGCGACGGCATCGCTGAACTGGTGACGATGCCGTTCACCTGGCTGGCCGCCGCCTCGGCGAACACTGCGGCATGGCTTTTCGAAGGCGTCTGGGCCGTCTTCCACACCACGACCCTGGTCGATCTTCTGGACCCGGCCTACCTGCAGGTATACAACGTGATTTTCGGCATCGCCGTGCTGATCACGTTCGCGTTCTTCTGCCTGCAGCTGATCGGGAGCCTCATCCGCCGCGAGCCCGGTGCACTGGCCAGAGCGGCCACGGGCATGGCCAAGAGCATCGTGGGCTCATTCGTGCTCGTGACGATCACCGTGATCCTCCTCGAGATAGTCGACCAGCTCTCCATGGGCATCATCCAGGCCACCGGCACGACCTTGGAGGAGATGGGCGTCAAGATTGCCGCCCTCGTTGCCGGGCTGGCGGCGCTGAACATGGGCGCACCGGGCGTGGCGGCGTTGGTGACGATCTTCTTGTCCTTCCTCGCGATCTCCGGGGCGATCATCGTGTGGTTCAGCCTGCTCGTGCGCAAGGCACTCATCCTCGTCTGCGTCGTTCTCGGCCCGATCGCGCTCGCCGGCGCCGGGTGGGATGTCACCAAGGGGTGGTTCGCGAAGTGGTTGACGTTCGTCGTCGCGCTGATCTTTTCCAAGCTGATCGTGGTGCTGATCTTCTTGGTCGCGATCACGCAGGTCAACGCCCCGATCGACATGGACATCTCAGCGATCTCGGACCCGATCGCGGGCATCGTGCTGATGTTCACCGCCGCGTTCGCCCCGTACTTGGCGTACAAACTCTTGGCGTTCGCGGGCGCGGATATGTATCACCTCGCAGCTACCGAGCAGGACGCGAAGCAGGCGATGAACCGGCCGCTGCCGGTCCCGCACGCGCCGAAAGCTGATGCGCCCCGTCGGGTGCTCGAAGGCTCCGGCGACGGCAACAAGAACAGCGGCGACTCCGCCGGTAGCAAGCCCCAGTCACCGCCCTCAACCCCCGGCGCTGGCGACGAGGGTGCCGCAGGCCCGGCTGGTGCCGGGGCGAAGCCGGCAGCCAGCACGGCCCAAGCCGGAAGCGGTGCTGCCACCACCGGCGGTGGCGCAGCAGGCGGAGGCGCCGGAGCGGGCGCGGCTGCCGGCGCGGGTGCTGGTGCGGCCGCGGGGCCTGCCGGGATTGCGGTGGGCGCGGGCCTGGCGGTGGCGAAGAAGGCCGCCGATGCCGGGCCCGCCACCGGCGCAGCCGTGGCCGGGGCGACCGAGGGACAGGCCGGGGCGGCCACGGACGGGGCGACGGCGCCGCCGAGTGCTGCGCCGGGAGGGGCACATACCTCACCTGCACCGCAGCAGGGCGCCCAGCCGCCCGCGCAGGAGCAGCCGAAACCGCCGAAGGCGGAACCCCCTGCGACGCGGTGACCTCAGCCGAGCGAAAGGAGGTGGAGCACGATCCCCGCGGTCTGGCCCGTACGGCATCGACAGGACATGGCGACCTGGACCGATCCGTGCGGGCCAGACCCACACCCGAGGGTCTGCTCCCCACGCTGTCGTGCTCGGCGCTTGATGCGAAGGGAAACCCGTCCTCATGCCCGCTACGCCACCTGACTCCGACCGATCTCAACAGCTCTCGCCGGTGAAGTTTTCCCGCCTTTCGAAGAGGGGCATTTTGCTGGGCCTGTCGATCTCGCAACTGGCTTGCCTGGCCGTGGCGATCGCGAGCTTCATCACCGGCATGATGCTCGGTGGCGCCTGGGCGATCTACGCCTCCATCGTGTGGGTGCCCGCGATCGCGATCGCCTTCATTCCTGCCGCCGGACGGCCGATCATCGAGTGGGCACCAGTCGCCTCGATCTGGGTGTGGCGGAGCCTGACCGGGCAGCGGAAGTACCGAGCCCGCGTGACCCGTCCCCGCCCGGCCGGCACGCTGGCACTGCCCGGGGATGCGGCCTCCCTGCGGCAGTACACCGACCCGGTCACCGGCGCGGTCATGGTCCATGACCCGCATGCCCAGACTCTCACGGCGCTCATTGAGATCCACCACCCGTCCTTCGTGCTTCTGGACCCTGGCGAACAAGAACGCCGCGTCCAGGCCTGGGGCCGCGTCCTCGCCACCGGGTGCCGCAGCGGGCGGGTCGCCCGTCTGCAGGTCCTCGAGCGCACGATCCCCGATTCCGGGTCGGGCCTGGCCCAGTGGTGGGCTGAGCACGGCAGAGATGACGGGTCCTGGGTCTCGGAGACCTACAAGCAGCTCATCGATCGCGCCGGTCCCGCCGGGGAACGGCACGTCTCGACCTTGTCGGTGAGCCTGGACATGCACGCCGCCGCTCGTCAGATCCGCGCGGCCGGTCGTCGCCTACGCGGAGCATCGGAAGTGCTCCGCCAGGAAATGCGAACCGTGACGACGGCCCTGCGCGCCGCGGACCTCCACGTCGGTGAGTGGGCCACACCGGGCGAGCTCGCCATCATGCTGCGCACCGCCTACGACCCGGCCGTGACTGCGACCCTCGACCGGGCCGGCGACCTCGGCCAGGACCTCGCCACCGCCGGCCCGGTCGCCGTCGAAGAAACCTGGGATCGACTGCGCTCGGACTCCGCCTGGCACGCGGTGCTCTGGATCAGCGAATGGCCCCGCTCACAAGTCTTCCCGGGCTTCTTGTCCCCGGTGCTGCTCTCCAGCGGGATCCGCCGGTCGTTCACGCTGCTGTGCGATCCGATCCGCGCCGATCTCGCCGCCCGGGATGTGCGCAAGCGCAAGGTCGAGCACATCTCCGACCGATCCCAGCGTCAGCGCATCGGCCAGATCGAAGGTGCTGAGCAGTCCGCGGAACTCTCCGACGTCCTCCAGCAAGAGGCCGACCTCGTCTCCGGGCACGGGATCCTGCGCTTCACCGGCCTGCTGGCCGTCTCCGCAGACACCTCCGAAGAACTCGAGACCGCCGTGTCCGCGCTCGAACAAGCCGCCGTCCAAGCCTCCTGCGAAACGAGACGGCTCGTGGGACAGCAGGCCTCGGCGTTCGCCGCTGCCGCCTTGCCACTGGCCCGCGGCCTCTAAAACCCACCACTCCACGTTCTCGAGAGGACCCCCTTGTGATGCACGATGATGATCAGCGCAAACTGCACGCGACCGAGCTGGTCTCCGGGACCCGGAAATCCCGGAAAGACCGGCGAGCGCGCAAACGCGCCACCGCCCGCCGCCTGACCGAAGACGCCGCAGCCCGCCGCAAGGCACAGAAAGAAGAAGCCGAGGCCGAACACCGGCAGGCCCGCGAGACCACCTACCTGCCCGCATCCGGGGAGAAGGGCCCAGCCGCACTGCGCACCCCGCGACCCTTCATCGCTCGCGCCCACCAGGACACCAGCGCCGTCCTCCGCGGCGCCTACCCCTTCCTCGCCGAAGGCGGCCTGACCGCCCAAGGCGTGTTCATCGGCCAAGACATGTACTCCGGGTCGGCGTTCGTCTTCGACCCCTTCGAGCTCTACCGACAAGGCTTCATCACCGCCCCCAACCTCGTCTTGGCAGGCATCGTCGGTGCCGGAAAGAGCGCGTTGATCAAGTCGCTCTACACCCGCTCGATCGCCCTGGGCCGCCGGGTCTACCTCCCCGGAGACCCCAAAGGTGAGCACAGCGAAATCGCCGAGGCCGTCGGCGGCAAAGCGATCCGTCTCGGCCACGGCATGATGACCCGCCTGAACCCGCTGGATGAGGGGCACCGGCCCCAAGACATCAGCGATGAGGAATGGTCGAGCCTGCTCAGCGCCCGTCGACGGGACCTGCTGGGAGCACTGGCCGAAGTCGTCCTCGAACGCCACCTCAGCCCGCTGGAACACACCGCGATCGACTTCGCCCTCCAGGAGACCGTGCGCGAGGCCACCGTGCCGGTGCTGCCCTTGGTCGTCGACCGGATCCTCAATCCTGGTCCCGACCGACTCGGAGACCTCACCGTCGACGACGGCCGCCACGTCGGCCACGCCCTGCGCCGCCTCGTCGCCGGTGATCTGGCCGGGCTCTTCGACGGACCCAGCACGGTCGCGTTCGACTCCTCACTGCCGATGATGAGCCTGGATCTGTCCCGCGTGGTGGAGAACTCCTCGGCGATCGCGGTGCTCATGACCTGTGCCAGCGCATGGATGGAATCCGCACTACTGGACCCTGACGGTGGGCAGCGGCTGGTCATCTATGACGAGGGGTGGCGGCTGATGAGCCAGCCGGCACTGCTCAAGCGCATGGACAGTCACTGGAGGCTCGCCCGCCACTACGGGATCTCCAACTGTCTGGTCTTCCACAAACTCAGCGATCTGGAGAATGTTGGCGATCAAGGTTCGGCGATGCGCAGCCTGGCCAACAGCCTCCTCGCCAACGCCGAGGTCAGAGTCGTCTACCGGCAAGAATCCGACCAGCTCGCCGGCGCAGCCACCGCCCTCGGCCTCACCGGAACCGAACGCTCCCTCCTGCCTTCCTTGGGGATCGGGCAGGGTCTGTGGCGGATTCGCGATCACGCCTTCTTGGTTCAGCATCAGATGACGCCCGGGGAACTGGAGAAGTTCGATACTCGGAGCAGACTGCTTTAGGTTAAAGATCAGGCAGCGGGATCGCCCGGTGGAGAGCGGGAAGCCTTTCGCTCCGACCTCTCCCAGCGGACCTATGTGGGTTGCGCCTCAGATCGATTCAATGTCTTCGCGTGTCGGCAGTGGCGTCAGTGCCAGGGCCTTCGCGAACAGTGGCTCGTTGGAGCTGCTCTTATGTCCCTCATACCAGGGCCGGAGTACGTCACCTGCCTCGACGATCACTTCCTGAACGGGTGTTTCCTCCTGCGCGAGGCGATTGACCGTCTCCGTGAATCGGCCGACGAAGTCCTCATACACGCGGCGATAGACCGCCTGGAAGTCGCCTTCTTCCGGGAGTGGACTGTCCCCGTCACTGGAGAGAGCTGGCAGCAGAGTGCGATCGGCACCCCATGCGCCGTCAATGACTTCTTCAACATTGAGGTGCAGGACTGTGGGAACAGGAGCGCTGTCGGTATCCATCTCCACAGTATGCCGTGCGCGACGTGGACTAGATAGATGCCTGCCGCCAGACGACCCGCGATGTAGTTCGCCGGTACGGCGAGTTCCACGCGCCCCCCAGTCATATCAGGACACAACGCACGAGACTGCTACTTGAGCAGGGGTGCGAGGTAGCCGCCCTCGGGCTCGAGCAGGCCGGTGAGCAAGCGGCAGGGACGCCAGTCTTCGATGGGTTCCTCGCTGTCTTGGGTGAGGAAGATATCGAGGTCGCGGAGCTGGTCGAGGACTGCGGCGCCGTGGATGAGCGTTCGACCATGGAGCGGGTTCATATGTTCAGCCGCGATCTGGACGGCGGCTTCGCCCGCTTCGGACTCGACAAGGTGGCCGTCTTCGGACACGCATGCTTCGACCACCAGCCGGCAGAGGTCGATCTCGAGCGGACCGAGCACGGCGAACTCGAAATCCAGTAGGGCGAGGACGTCGTCCTCCCAGAGGGCGTTCATCAAGGCGAGGTCGCCGTGGTTGACGACCTGGCGGACCAGGGGTGCTGCCTGGAAGTAGCCCTGGAGAATGTGGTGGAGACGCGACCGCTGGGTCTTGGAGAGCATTAGCGCGGTGTTCGCGCGTGCAGCCGCCGTGGTTGCGTCGTCGAGGGTTGCCGGGACGTAGCCGCCGTGTGAGCGGACATGCGTTTTCAGAGCCGGGGTCGCTTCGTGCACGATCTGGGTCCTATCCCACAGTTGGTGGACCGCCTGCCGCTGCTGCGCGGGTGTCAGCGTCGGCCATGCCTCGCCCAGATTCCGGCCACGAACCTTTTTGGTGACGATCCAGCCGTGGCCCTCAGTTGTGCCTTCTCCGAGGAGTTCGGGGTGCCCAACTCCGGGTGGCAGGGCACGTACGAGGGTGGCCTCGCGCGCCATCTCGATAGGCGTATGCGCGATCCGCACGGCGATGCCGTCACCGACCCATGTCGCATTCGAGTACCCGTTGGCCCGTCGCATCCGCATGAGGTCGCCCCCGTAGCGGGATGCCACGCCGGCGGCCAAGTCTCGGACGAAGGCCGCCTCGGATGGATCGCGATGCTGGTCGAGCTGGTGGTCATTCGCGCTGGACTCGTGCGTCATTCGAGCATCTTCCCACACCCGTACAACGGGGTATTCCCGTCGGGATCGGCGTCGATACGCCAGGGAGCACCGTTGAACTCCTGGAGGAGCCGCGGACGCTCGAGAGGTTCGCACTCAGGACAGCGGGGTGCGTCCAGGGCCGAACGTGGGAGGTGTACGGGTGATTTCGTTGGCAGGGTCGGTGTCGGTGCTCAGTCCGAGGTACTCGGCGACTTCTTTGACGGTGTCGCAGAAGGTCGCGTAGTCCTCGTCGAACGCGCCACCGGATTGTTCCTGGGTCTCGCGGTACTTCCGATGCACGAGGGTCGTGGCCACGGCGAGGTCCTCTGCGGAGATGTCGTCACGGATCGTGGGGCGCTCAACGATCTCTTGGATGATGTCGTCCTTGGTACGCACGACACCGACCATGCCCAGTTGGTCCTGAGCAGCCTGGATGACGTCAGTGAACTCGGCATCGGTGAGCTGATCAGTATCGATGACAGTGGGCTTCTCGGTGGTGATGCGGTGCCACATCTGCTGCACCGGGATCTCCCACACATCCATCGCGTCATGGCGCTCTGTCGCTGCCTCCGGCAGGATCGACGGTTCCGGGGTTACCGGCCCGGAGGTCAAGAGCGTGTTCACGTCTCGAGTCAGGTCGTGGTCGACGGGGAGATTGTGGCCCTCAGCGTCGGCCAGGCGCAGGATTTCCCAGCGGGTGTCGTCGACTTTGCCGATGGTGAAGTCGACGGCGTCAGGACTGGCCTGCGCGATGCGCAAGGCCACCCCTTGCAGGACGAGGGCCGAGCGCTGGCGGGCGAGCGTGGTGGAGGCGGCATCGAGGCGGTCCAACCCGGTGTCGAGTTGGGACTGGACGAGCGGGAGCGGGTTCGGGACGCCGAGGGCGGAATCGTTCTGGGACACGAGGGGCTCCTTCCGGGAACACTGCACGATTGATTCCCACCACGAATTGCGGGAGGGACGGCACGAGGAAGGTATGGACCCAGGGAGTGCCGGGACACGACGTCGGGGCGCACTCCACTGTGTATGCGTCAGTCGGGTGCGCCCCGACGCGAGGGCGCTTAGTCGTGGCCGAGGCTGGTGAGGAACGTTGTGAGATGGTCGCGCAGGCGCCGGATACTCTCGACGCTGACTTCGACCTGATGTTCCTCGGTCCCGATGGAGACCCACACGTCGCGCTCTCCTACGGCCTGCACGGCTACCAGTGCCGCATCACAGGCACTGGCGTAGACCTGGATTTCCCCGCTGGATGGGTCACGGGCGCGGAGGCGTTCAATGACGGGCACGAGCCGGGCCTCGCTGAAGTGGACCCGGTCGGCGGGGTGGTGCTGGCCGCGGTGATCACCGCAGCACCAGGACGGGCAGGGCTCGGTGAGCCAGTCGGGGCGAAGCGAGAAGGGGTCAGCCGTATGCATGATGGTCACTCCATTTCTGTCCTGGCGGCTGCCGGACAGCACACCTACAGCCCCAACGCAGGTCAGAACGCGATGAGCACAGGCCCATTCGGACGGCTCTGTTCGAGGCCCTTAGAGCAGGGTGGCTGTGGCCTGCGGGGGATCGGCGATCTCGACGGCGTGGCTGACCTCGTCGGAGGCTGCCACGACATCGGCGATGAACCCGTCGTCGCCGGGGATCCCGGGATAGAGCCATTCGGCCTCGAGCTCGCGGGGCACGATCAACGGCATCCGCGGGTGTACACTAGCCGCCGGGCCGACGGCCTCACGGGTGACGATGGAGTAGGTCAGCAGCTCGGAGCCGTCGGGCTGGGTCGCGGTCGTGGTGATCGCAGCGATCCCGAAGGCCTGACCACCGAGGCCGAAGGTGCGGCCCTTCTCGACATACCACGTGGCCGGGGCCAGACCGCGCTGATGTAGGCCCGCCTTCCACCGACGCGTGAGGGCATCGGCACGCGAATTGAACGCTGAGAACTTCGCAGGCTTGCCGCCGAAGTGGAGCCACCACCAGGCGAGCTCGACGCGCCGATGGTCACCGGAACTGATGATGATCGGGTTGAGATTGCGCGCCCGGGACCCAGTGATCTTCGCAGTATGGCCCTGCTCGCGCATCCACTCAGCGATCTGCTGGGCGGGCACCTGCTCATCGAGCGGAGCCAGATCGAGTTCCGGCTCCTCACCCTCCAACGGGTAGGGGCCGCCTCCAAGACCGTAACTGGCACACACCATCCAGAATAGGCCCGCCAACGCCGGCCCACCAGCCCTCACGGCACGAGGCCTCCGTTCAAGGAAGGCGCGCGATGGACACAAACGTCGATGCGCTCGCCGTCCAGGAGTCGTCAGAGACAGGTGGTCGGGCTAGCCTGGGTCTCATGGCAGTGATCATCCTGACGATGAGGGTCCGGCGCGAAGACGCGCCGGCTGTCGTCGATGTCGTCTCCAGTCTCGGCGGTCAGGCCCGGCACGTTGATGAGCCAGACGCCCCGACGGCACTGGTGATTGGTGAGTCGCTGATCCTCGATGACGGCGTGCAGGCCGCAGAACACGACCTCGTCGAGCGCCTCGAGACGACGCTGCGACGTCAGAACATCACCGCCGACATTCTCGGACATGGCGTCCACGACTCCAGCTTCACCACCTCGCGCTTCACGGTGCGGGCCATCGGCGCGGGCGAGGAAGACGAAGAACCACTGGTCATCTTCGCCGAGGACAGAGCCGAGTTCATCGAGCGCCTGACGGCTCTACGCACGCTCTTCCGCGACGAGCCGGGACCTCCTGCCGATCTGGCCGGCTACGAAGTAACCGTGGAAGGACTCGCCGCCAGCGAACCGGACGTGCAGCGGCCACCGTTCAGGGCAAGCTCGAGCGATTGACCTTAATGGGCGGCTTCGTATGCGTCCAAGACCACATTCGGAATCCTGCCGCGGTCTGGGACAGTGTGCCCGTTCTCGCGCGCCCAGGACCGGACAGCCGACATGTCGAGCCCGCGACCGGGCTTCGTGGTCTTCGATCGTGATTGGCGCGTCCGTGCGGGGGCGGCAGCCTTTCTGCTGACGGAGACATACGGCTCCAGGACCTCGCGGAACTTCTTCGCGTTGGCAGGACCGAGGTCGATCTCGTAATGCCGCCCGTCAAGGCTGTACTGGATCGTCTCGCTGTCCTCTTCAGAGAGAATCTCGCCGTCGATGTCGTCGGTAATCTGGGACACGAATTTCCTTGCCATGGGGCGAGTGTACGAGATACTCCGCTCGTGATCAGCGAACCTCAAAAAAAGTGCCTGTCCACTGCGGCACGGTCAGCGACGATGAACATGGAGAATCCCCGCGCGGGCCGCATTCGATCTGTGACCGATTCGCCGCAGCGAACCCGGGAATTGCCCTGACGCTCTGAGGCCCCGACACAGTCCCGGTGCCCGACCGCGCGGGGTCTGGGTGCATGGTCTCGGTAGCGGGGGCTTGGTGTCCGTACCTGCCGGGTATGGACTCAGCAGATGTCACCCCGGACCGGATTCGCTTCGATGCCCACGATGAGGCGTGGCTGATCGCGACGATCAACGGCACCCGCATGCCCTGCGCCCCGATCCACACCAGCGAGCTCGACGCGGCGATCGACGAGCTCACCGGCCAGATGGGCGGGCGCACGCACGTCGAGATCCACCACCTCGACGGCAGGGTCGAACGCCGTCTGACCGCACCACCAGCACAGCAGAGAAGTCCTAGCATCGGCGAGCCTCCGGTGTTCGCCACCACCGATGCGGACCCAGAGAGTGGCGGCGGCCGGCTCCTGCGCATCGGTGGCGGCATCTGCGCGATCGTGGGTGTCCTCCTCGTGGGTCTCGCGCTTGCTCGCCTGCTAAGCGCTGTGAACGCACCGTAGAAGCGGACTAGCCGGACAGGCGACATACCTGCCGGGTGTGAGATCACGTCAGAAACGCTCCCGCCCTTCCAGCACGTCTACCGGTAGGCACACCGCGGCCCGGGCAGAGGCGATCCCTCCGGTGCTGCCGCTGATCGTCGCCGAGGCCCACGAGGACACCCTCGTGGTGACCACCAACGGCGATAAGGCCACCGCGACCACGATCGCCCGCACCGACTTCTGGACGCATATCGCCGAGCAGGTCAGCGCCCTCGGGGTCGCCACGCGCGTCGAAATGCATGAACCCGACGGCCGCGTCCTGGCCGACATCCTCGACCCGCCACCGCCCGAGTCCGACACCTCAGACGAAGACGACACCGACAGGGCAGACGACGGTGCGGAGGAGTCGGGGCTGGTCGAGCTCACCGGGGAGGACTTCACCTCCGGGGAGGAGGTCCTCGTCGCCCTCGTCATCCGGCACGCCTCCGCCGATGCCGGTGGCCGTACCCGTGTCCTCATCGACCGGGGCGAGCTCGACGTCGACGAGCTGCCCGAGCCGGTCGAGGTGGTGCTGGCCGGGCGCATCTCGCGCACCGTGACGATCCGGCCACTCACCTGAGTGCTGCCCGGCCTCTTCTTCTGGCCGGCTGGCACGAAGGAGACCCGCTCGTGAACAACCGCCCACCCAATGACCAACTCGTCAGTCTCGCCCTCGGCGCTCTGGCCGGATTCGCCGCCCTCGCCTTGCTCCTACGCGGTATCGGCTCAGCGGCCGCGTTCGTCACCGGCAGGCCACAACCGACCGGCGGACCCGCGACCGGCATCGGTGTCTTCGCCTCCCCGTTAGACCCCGGGGCGGCGATGGGAGCACCAGGCTTGAACCCGTTCGTGTTCTGGGCGCTCGTGCTCCTCACCCTCACCGGTCTCGCGCTCCTGGCCGGGCTGGTATGGCGGATCGCGCGCCGATCGAAGCAGAGCAACCAGATCCATCGCCTGGACGGGACGGCGACGGCAGACGAAGTCGCACGCGTGGCCTCCCGCAAAGCCCTCATCCAGAAGGCATCGACGCTGCGTCCGTCCTTGACGGGGCGGGTCGATCCCAGCGACGTCGGGTACTTGCTGGGCACGACGCGGGGCGGGCAGGTGTGGGCCACGATCGAGGACTCCATGCTGCTGCTTGGCCCGCCACGTAGCGGGAAGGGCCTGAACATCGTGATCAACATGATCCTCGATGCCGCAGGCCCGGTGATCGCGACCTCGACCCGGCCGGACAACCTGACCTTGACGATGAAGGCACGGGAGCGTAAGGGGCCGGTGGCGATCTTCGATCCGCAGCAGCTGGCACCGGGCCTGCCGGCGGGAATGCGGTGGAGCCCGGTCCGCGGCTGCGCCGACCCCCTGACGGCGATGATCCGGGCCAAGGGCCTGGCGACGGCAGCGAACTTCGGCGGCGTCTCCGATGGGGGCTTCTGGGAGGGCAAGACCACCGCCGCGATCCAGGCCATGCTCCACGCCGCCGCCTTGGACGGGCAGGGTGCACGCACCGTCTACCAGTGGGCGCTGAACCCCACCTCGGCTGCCGACGCGGTCCGTATCCTCTCGACCCATCCGGATGCTGCCGATGGGTGGGCCGATTCCCTCGACGCGATGGTCCAGGCCGACCCCCGCACGAGGGACTCGATCTGGCAAGGCGTCTCCCTGGCCTTCGCGGCCCTGGCCGATCCGCGCGTGCTCGATGCCGTCTCACCGGGTCCCGACGAAGAGTTCGACCCGGAGGAGTTCCTCACCGCCAACGGGACCCTGTACCTGCTGGCTACCGGCAGCGGGTCCGGTGCGGCCGCAGCCCTCGTCGCCGCGTTCATCGAAGACCTCGTCGAGACCGCCCGGAAGCTCGCGGCCCGCTCAGCAGGCGCCCGGATGGACCCGGCCCTGCTGTTGGCATTGGACGAGATTGGGAACTTAGCGCCGCTGCCGGCGCTGCCCGTGCTCATGGCCGAAGGAGGCGGTACTGGGATCACGTGTTTGCCGGTGTTGCAGTCTCTGGCGCAGGCGAGGGAGAAGTGGGGCGAGAACAATGCGAACGCGCTCTGGGATGCCTCGATTGTGAAGATCCTCCTCGGCGGGGCGAGCAACTCCAAGGACCTCCAAGACGTCTCCACCCTCGTGGGGGACCGGGACGAGACCACCGACTCGGTGAGCACCGATGCCTACGGGTCGCATTCGAACCAGCGCTCCCTCCGGAGGGTGCCGATCCTGCCGCCGGACACGCTGCGCACGATGCCGTTCGGGACCGGGGTGGTCATGCTGCGCACCGCACGCCCGATCATCACGAAACTCCGCGCCTGGCCCACCCGTGCCGACGCCGCCCAACTGCGCACCGATCGCGCCGAGATCGAGGAGCTATTGCGCGCCGGCACCCAGCCGGGCACCGAGAAGTCCTTCGCTGCATGACTGCCCCGTGGCCGGCTGGTCGCCGTCGGGGTGGGCCGGGAGAGGCCACTTTCGGCGAGCCCAAGGAATACACGGCCACCCGTGATGGGCAGCAGGTCACGGAGGAGTATTTTCACGCCTCGCACATCGGCCACGACCACAACGTCACAAGTGTTTCGACCGCGACCCGCGCGCCCTAACCTTTTTCGGGCAGCGCATCGAGGATTGAGCCGCAGATTTTGTCGGGGTGTCCTTCGGTGACGGACTCGGAAGCGCACTGGTGGTATAGCATTTTCTTCTCCTTCAAATCTGTGTCATCTGCCCAGTCAGTTCATCGCCTTCAACGAGGATTGAAAGTATTCAGGCAGAGAGTGATTATTTGAGCGGGTGATGGTGATTGGCTTGGCGGCCGGACATAGCGAGTGAGTGGCTGGACTTATTTATTAGTTCAGCATGTGACTTACCCCACAAGAGCCGCCGTCAGGAGATGCTCGCGGTAAACTGTCCAGCGTCCTCGTATGCAACTTAGGTCAATGCCGTTTACTGCGGGAGCCGGAACGCAGAGGCGTCCTGTAAAGGTATTGGCCCCGATTGATACCTCGCATTGGGCGAAATCGAGCCACGACGCCGTCAGTGGATACCAGGCCTTATAGATGCTCTCCTTGATACTGAAAAGGAGGCGACCCCAGGCAATCTGCGGATCGGATGAGGCGAGTATGCTGAGTGCTTGTGCTTCGTGTCCGGCCATTATCAAATCCACCACTTCCACGGGTAGTGGCTCGTTGATCTCGGCGTCGATTCCAACTGCAACCGCGTCGGTCTTCGATGCAACTGCGGCGGCTCGGTAGCCGTCGCAGTGCGTCATGCTCCCAACAATGCCTTCGGGCCAAATTGGTTCGCGCCGCCGACCGGATAGGATGGAAACAGGTGGCCATCCGAGTTTCCCTAGAGCTTGGCGGGCACAAACGCGTACGGTTGCGAATTCCCGGCGTCGCGATCGGACGGCATCCATCACCTGTACTTTCTCCTCGGGAAAGAGCTCCGATTCGCTCACATCCTTGTCAGTCTCCTCGACAGCGAAGGTGACAGGAAGTAGTGCGCGAAAGCCATCGGGACTGTACAGTCTCTCATCCATGGTAGGTTTGTGTCTTTGCTATTCGGATGGTTTCGGGCTGTCGGTCTATTCCTTCTTCAGGCCGAGGTTCTGGCGGATGGCGTTGGAATCTATTTTTCCGATGGTCGTGAGCGGAAGTGCGGGCATGCATTCGACGACGTCAGGGAGTTTGTGAGCGGCGATCCCTTCAGCCAGCAAAAACTCCCGCAGTTGCGTGAGGACCGGCGGGGTACCTGAGGGGACGATGACTGCGCAGATCCGCTGATCCACTCCGTCACCTGCGATCCCGACTACTGCACAGTCGTCGATAGCGGGGTGTTCTCGTAGGATGTCGGTGATGTCATCAGTGGCAATGGACTCCCCGCCTTTGCTAATTGTTTCGTTGACTCGACCGGAGACGACCAAGTTTCCGTTGCCCAAGCGTCGAACGCGGTCGCCAGAACGATAGAAGCCCTCGCTCGAGAAGGCTCGTTGGTTGACCTCGTCCTCGGCGACGTATCCGCGGATGGTGTAGGGACCTCGGGTCCAGAGCTCGCCCTCCTCACCGGCAGGCACGTCTTGCCCGTGTTCGTCGACTATCCGGATTTCATCCAGGGAGGACAAAGGGCGCCCTTGGGTGTTATCGGTGATGTCGTCGGGGTCATCAAGGTGGGTGAAATTGAGCAGTCCTTCGGCCATGCCGTAAACCTGTTGCACAGTCAGCTGCCAGTCAGTTCGAGCGCGCCGGGCAAGACTGGCGGACAGTCGTGAGCCGCCGGCCTGCAACAGGTCCATGCTGGACAGATCGGGGTGCTCCCATTCGGCGGCGTCGAGCCAGACTTGCACGAGTGAGGGAACGAGCGCGGTATGCGTGACCTGGTGTTGCGCGATGAGGGTAAAGCACTCGTCTGGTGCGGGCGATGGCGCCAGAACCACGGTGCCGCCGGACGCCCATGTACCGAGAATTCCGGGACATGCGAGTACGAAGTTGTGCGCTGCCGGAAGAGCGGCAAGGTAGACGGTGTGGGAGTCGAAGCAGCAGAGCTCGGCGGAGGCGCGGGCGTTGAAGGCGTAGTCGTTGTGGGTGCGCGGAATGAGCTTCGGTACGCCGGTAGTGCCACCGGACAGCAGCAGGAGCGCGATGTCGCTCGGGTCTGCTCCGTCATCGCTTGGCATACTCGCAGGGTCCGCGTCGACGCGTGCCAGCGATATGTGCGGTCCCGGGTCTCCGTCGACGAAGACGTATCGAAGTTGAGGAGCTGCTGACTGTACTTCGGCAGCGAGATTCCGGTAGTCGAAACCCCGCTCACGATCGACGGTCACGTAGGCAACGGCTCCAGAGCGTCTCGCGAGGGCGGTTATGTCCCTGTGTCGATGCGCCGGCATGGTGAGGATCGGCACGGCGCCGATACGGATGAGTGACAGCAACACGATCGGGAACTCGATACGGTTGGGCACCTGCACCAGTACCCGGTCACCCGAACGGATGCCATGGCCAGCCCACCCTGCCGCCCGGCGGGCAACTCTGGTGGCGAGTTGCGTGTATGTGAGCTTCTCCGCGCCTGCTATCACGGCAATGCCGTCAGGACTCCTGAGACACCAGTCGTTGAATGACTCGGTGAGAAGGCGGTCTGCCCACGCTCCAGCTCGTCGGTAGGTCAGGGCGGCGTCGTTCGGCCACGGGGTCAGGCCGGATGGTCGGATAGGTGGTGTGAGGGTCATTTGGAGGCTCCTGGTCTCGAACAGTGGGTGGCAGGCACAATTACGGGGTGGACGGCCAGTTGGTGAGCTCGGGTGCTATTGCACTGGTGACTTCGCTGACGGCCGTTCGAGGATCTTCGGCGAGATAGAAGTGTCCGCCGCGCAGCACCCGGATCTCGAAAAAGCCACGGGTGACGGCCGCCCATTTTCGTCCGTCGGCCGGGCTGGCTTCTGAGTCACGATCGCCGACGATTGCGGTGACCGGCGTCTCGATCATAGGAGTGCACGCCACGGTCAGAGCACGGCGCGGTTCAAACGCGCTTGGCTGGTAGGTCTCCGCGAGTTGGTAATCGGCCCGGATCGTGGCGAGCAGCAGCGAACGGATCTCGGGATCGTCCAGGACTGGCGAAGCAGTCCCACCGAGCCGACGCAGATCGGCGACGAGCTGGTCATCGCTGGCAAGGTGCAAGGTGCTTGCCCTCCGGATGTGCGGTGCGTGCCGGGCAGACACGATCAGACGGTCAGGCTGGAGGTCTTGGTTTTCCAAGAGTCGGGTGACTTCGAAGGCAATGGCTGCTCCGAGGCTATGCCCGAAGAGTGCCCACCGTGGTCTGGGGCGCTCTCGAAGTTCACTGGCAACGGCGGCCGCGACCTCGTCAGCGAGTGCTGACACGGTCCCTGGCACAGGCTCGGATATCCGGTCCTCGCGGCCGGGATACTGAACGCCGAGGAGTTCGACCCGTTCGGGTGTGACAGGTATCCACCGTCGGAAATAGCTTGACGCTCCACCGGCGTGGGGTAGGCAGATCACGGTCATGTCAGGCGTATGAGGGCTCGTCAGCGGACGTAACCAAGTGTCGTGAGGTCGAGTCAAAGCTCTCCTTCCTCCTCATGCGTGGAAGTCTGGGCCTGGGTGGGATCAATGAGTTCAAGGCTAGGACCGATCTCGATCACTGAAACACCCTGTAGGCCGTGGAGGGATGTGATGATGTCGGATGGATCGAGGATATCCTCGGCCCGATAGACGCCATTTGGGATCTGATCGGAGTGGACAAGCGTTGCCACCGTGGCAGTGACGAACGCGGTCACCTGGTACCCGTCTTCGCAGCTGAGGACCGTGGTGCGGACTTCACCGGCATCGGTGGCGGCTTGCACCACGATCCTGTGATATGGAGCCTGGCCCTGCATGTCGTGTACGACGGCGCTTCGCAGTTGAGCGACGGCGTCGTCGAGGCCGGTATCAGGTATGGGTCCGAGCGTGGCGATGACCTGTTCGGCCTGACCGGCTGGGAAGATGTTGAACCATCGTGCCTCCGGCACCTTGTACCGGTGACACACTCGCTCGAGTTCAGTTGGCAGGTACGGAAATGCCGATACGCTGCCGGGGAAGAACGGCAGATTGATTTGTCGGATTGGGCGTAGAGCCGCGGTCCGGCGTTGATGATTGGACCAGTCGGCCAGCGGCTGGCCTATTCCCGCTTCCTCGCTGAGGAGGAAGTCTGCAGCGGCGGCATCGGACAATGGTGCGATGCCGCCAGCGAGGCAGGAAAGGCGACGGATGGGCTCGTCGAATCGGGTGGCGAGCCAGGACGGAATCATAGCGCTGACGCCGGGCAAGAGCCCGGCAGAGACGACCGCTGCCCTCTGTGGACCAGGGGGTTGTTCGAGACGAGTGTAGACGGGATCGTCGCCTGCGGGATCGACGTAATGTGCTCCATTGCTGAAGGCAGCGCGAGCGACGGTATCCAGGATCCTGTAGGACGGGCCAGCACAGTTGACGACGACCGAGCAGTTCCGACAGAAGGCATCGAGGGAGACCGGGTCGGTGATGTCCACCTGTGTGCTCTCGATGTCAGCGTGCGTTGGATGGTTGATCGCTGACCTCCGACGGCCGCCGAGTCGAATCGGGAAGCCAGCTGAGTGGAGTCGCTCTGCAACGGCTGCGCCGACCATCCCGGTGGCGCCGATGATGCCGATCATCGTTCGGCCTGCTGGTCTCGGTGCTCGATCCATGCCGCCACCGTGTCGACGTGGGGATCGTGCAAGCATGCGAAGTGGTCGCCGGGGATGTCATGGATGGTCAATGAGGGGCCGCACAGTTCTCGCCAGAAGGTTGTGGGCTCGTCCACGACGCCAGGGAGGAAGGGCACGTCGGAGGCATGGCTCAAGAACTCCACCGGCCCGTCGTAGGGGTCCGGGCGCCATTGAACGACCCCGGTGATGCTATGGGTGAACACGGTGAGCCCTTGATCTAACTGCTCGGCTGTGTCTCCGGTCTGCGCGGCCAGTGCGGAGACGCGCTCGGCGCGGGTAGCGGTGAGATAGGACCCGAGCACTGCGTCGAGGCTGCCCTTGGGCACGAGCCCATGCCGGTCCAGCGCCACCCGTACTTCGTGGCCGACAGCACCAGGATCGGCAGGCAGGCCCACGGCGGACGGGTCGATGCCGCGTAACCTGGCATACCCGTACTCGACCAGTCCGGGCTCTTCGACCAAGTAGGGAACGCGGTGGCTGCCGATCACGGTGAGGCGTTGGACATGTGTCCCGCGGCGGCGGAGTTCGCGTGCCAATTCCAGTGCGGTCATGCCCCCCATGCAGTAGCCGATAAGCTCGACCGGAGGACCTCCGGCCAGTAGTTCTGCGTATTCTTCTGCCAGCCCGGTCACGAGGTTCTCGGTTGGACGGGCGAGGTATTCGTCCAGCCGTGGCGGGGCCAGGCCGAGTAGTGGAACATCGGAATCGAGCGAAGCGATCAGGGACCGGTATGGCAGCAGGGTCGCGCTTCCGTCATGCACCAGCACCCGCCGACGCTCCGACGTGGCGGAGGCGCCACGCAATACACGCAGGGGTCGTGGGGAGTCGGCACGGCGCAGTTGGGCGGCGAGGTCCATGACCGTCGGCCGTGACATCAGCTCCGGGATCAGTGCCTCCCACGTGATGTCAGAGGCCTCCGGGACCGAAGTCCGCAACTGTTCAGCGAGCCGGGCAATCAGCAGCGAGTCACCGCCGAGGGCGAAAAAGTCGTCATTTCGGCCCACAGTCTCGAGCCCCAACAACTCCGCCCAGATAGTGGCCAGGCGCCGCTCGAGGTCGTCACGCGGTGCATCGCTGGTTCCTATGGCGGCAGGCTGCGAGCGTGGCACACGCGCGGCGAGAGCAGCTCGATCGACCTTCCCGTTCGCCGTGAGTGGGAGCGCATCTACCGGGATCAGGCGTGAGGGCACCATCGGTTCGGGCAACCGTTCGGACAGCCACTCGGAGAGGCCATGATCCTGGACGCCGTCGACGTCGGAGCCGAACCGCACACAGAATGCGGCCTGCCCGAACTGTTCCATGACCCGATCATCGGGGAGGCAGACCTCAATGGCCCCGCCTGCCCGGTGCAGAACATCAAGCCACTCATCGCGAGTCAGGAAGATACGATCTTGCCCGTGTCGCGCATCGGCGAAGTCCGGGCGTGTGGTGTCGTCAAAGGTCATCAAGAACTCCATCGACATCATCACCGATGTGTTCTCGCGCACAGTCTCGATGAACACGAGTCGCCCACCAGGAACGAGGAGGGCACGAAGCCGGTCGATGACCACATCGGCCGACGCGGCGTTATGCAGGACGTTCGCGCACAGGATCACGTCGTAACTGCCTGGTTCGACATCCTGTCCGTCGAGGTCGGCATTGATGTCGAAAATCCCGTATCGCATCCCCGGCACGTTGGAGAACTGCCGCTGCGCGTCGGTAAGGAAGAACCGCGACAGATCAGTGAACAAGTAGTCGATTCGTGTGCCGGCGAGTGCCGTGACGACGTCAGCGGTCGTCCCTCCGACGCCAGCACCGACTTCGAGCACATGCAGAGTTCCCGTGTGCTGGTCGGCAAGTGTCCTCATCACGGCCGTCACAGCCTGATTGACGTATCTGCTGATGATGTTGTCCTTGTACGCCGCCTCGGCCGTTCCGATATCGCCGTGCGGGAACAGCAGAGACAGGGCAGAATCCTCGCCGCGCACCAGGTCGGCCAGCTCCTGGGCACACGAACGCAAGAACGTGATGAGCTCGGCCCCGTCGTCCAAGCCATGATGCGCCTGCTCCACTGAGTCCCACGCATCCTGGACATCCTGGCGCGTCACCGGGGCCAATCTGGTCCAGTCGCCCTCCGGCGTGCGGGTGACGAGACCGTCGGCAGCGAGCATCCGCAGCCAACGCCGCACCACCCGTCGGTTGGCAGGGGTGGCCCCGGACTGCGTGAGCAGCCCTTCGGTGCTGTACGCGACCTCGGGGTCAGAGAACAGGCCGAGTTCACGAAGGGCGCATGTCATGGACAACCGAGCTGCCCGGTCCATCCGGTCCGCGAACTCTGCCAGCCGATCCGGGTCGGTTCCATTCACGATGCCAGCGGCAGCATCCTTCGCGGCGACTGCGAGCTGTTGATCGGGTACAGCAGCCTCGCGCTGATGGTCGCGAGTGTAGAAACCGACCAGCCGACGTTCCAGGGCCCGGTCACCGTCAACGATGACCGCAGCGGCAGCGACCGGTGGGAAGGTTTGCATCGCCGTCTCCACTTCGGCCAGTTCGATCCGGTGCCCTCGAATCTTGACCTGCTGATCTTCGCGGCCGAGGAACTCGATGATCCCGCCGGGTAGATACCGTCCGATATCGCCGGTGCGGTACATGCGAGCCCCGGACAGCGGATCGGTGATAAACCGGACAGCGGTCAGGTCGGCGTCACGGAAATAACCGGTGGCAAGAGCGTCCCCGCCGATCCACAACTCACCGGGTACCCAATCGGGCTGATCATGGCCGTGTTCGTCACGGACGGCGAAGCTGTGGGCCAGCAACGGCACCCCGTACGGAATACTGCGCCAATGTGGCGGGACCTCGGCTATGGGATGGAAGATCGACCAGATGGATGCCTCGGTCGCCCCGCCGAGGCTGACCTGGTGCGCCTGCGGCAACACCTCCGAGAGCTCGCCGGGCAAGGAAGTGGGTATCCAGTCTCCGCTCATCATGATCAAGCGCACCGATTCGAGAAGCGCACGCCCGCTCTCTGGCTGCGAGCGCAAGTACTGGACGAGCATCTGAGGCTGAGCCGGAACACTATTGACCACCGACACACCATGGTCATCGATGAGCTGGGCCCAGCGAGCGGGATCACCGCGCCGGTGCGACTCCGGCAACACGACCGCGGCCCCTGCTGCAAAGGTGCCGAAGATATCGAACACGGACAGGTCGAAGCTCAAACCGGAGAGACCGAGCACACGGTCCTGCGGGTGTAACTGGAATCGGTCGACAATATCGTCGAGTGTCGCCCGAACCGCATGATGGGACACCGCGACGCCTTTCGGGCGGCCCGTCGAACCTGATGTGTAGATCACATACGCGAGCTCGTCCGGGCCGGTGCTGCCGGCCGGGACCAGGGCGGCTGTGTCCGGGGCAGGGATATGGTCGATGGGGACCACAGTGAGGGCATCGGGCCATGTGTGAGGATCGGCGCCGTCCGTGAGCAGCACGTCGACGCCGGCGTCGTCAACAATGCTCATCTGCCGTGTAAGCGGCTGTCGTGGATCGAGAGGCAGGTAGGGTCGTCCGGCCAGCAGTACGGCGATCACGGCCGCGATCTGCGTGGCCCCCTTGTCGAGCGCCACTGCTACTGGAACCGGCGAGTCGTGGTCTGGGATCAGGGTTGCCAGTTGGGCGGCGGCGCTGACGAGTTCCTGGTACGTCAGGGTTGTGTCCGGCGCAATGATCGCCGGTGCGTCCGGGGTGCGGTGCGCGGCGGCGAGGAGTGGACTATGTACGAGCCCGGCGTCCGGTCCGGGAGCTGCGGGGGTGGTGATGCGGTTGAGGTTTTCCCGGGTGCGTAGTTGGGATTCCGGCACCGGTATGGGGCACTGCAGTTCCCATGTTTGGAGTGAAGCGGGGTCCCGATCACTGGGTCCCTCGGTAGACGCAGGCCCTCCGGCGAGGACGTGGAGAAGTGACTCAAACGCGGCGAACATGTCCTCGATGACGCCCGCTGGATAGGCGCCGTCGCGGACATCCCAATTGACGACGAGGCCGCCGCGGTCTTCGAGCACCTGGCAGTCCAAGTGAACCTGTGGAGTCTGGCTGATGCCGTAGCGGGCGGTCGCTTCCGTCATGAGACCGTCTGCAGTGCCCTCGGTGGGACCTGTGTCTGACTCGGTTGTGCGGGTGAGCCCGAGTGCGCTGGTGAACACGACGGGCATGAGTGCGGTCTCGGACCCGTGACGGCGACCGAGTTCACGCAGGACCTCGATGCCGGAGAACATTCGATGGTCGAGGTCGTCGGCGAGCTGATTCTGCACGGCCATGGCCCGCTCGACGTAGGTCGCGGCCGAATGATCCACGGCCAAGGGGATCACCGAGGTGAAATCGCCTACGACAGCATCGATATCAGGATGTAGGGGCAGGCGCCCCTGCAAGGTGACATTGAGGGAGAACCGGTCGTGTCGTGACCAGCGCCCGATCACTTCGGCGTAGGCGGACAGCAGTGTTCCCGAGGGAGTGAGTCCGTGGTTGCGGCCGGCTTCTCGCAGTGCAGCCCACGACTGCGGTGACAACCGCAGCGTTCGACGGGTGAAGCGAGGATGGGAGTCCTCGACAGGGGCGGGGCCGGCGACGGGTGTGCCATCTCCAGCCGCGGGCAATTCCGGTGCCGAGGGGAGGGTATCGATGCGGTCGAGCCAGTAACTGCGGTCGCGCCTCCACTCTGGATGCTGAGGCAGTTGGCGATGAGCCAACACATAGTCGCGGAACGTGACTCTCGGCTCATCGGTGTCGACCCCGGAATAGCTTCGGTCGAGATCAGCCAGGAGCAGTTGGATGCTGACGAAGTCGGCGATGAGCATGTCGATCGACAGATGCAGGATGTCTTGATCCGGCAGCCTTGTGATCCGGAGTGTGAATAGGGGCCATTCATGCGTGACGTACACGGTGTGATCGATTTCGGCGCGCGTTCGCGTCAGATGCGACTGGCACGCTTCCCGATCAGCGCCACGTAGGTCCGTGACCGCAATTCTGTAGCGCGGTACCTCTGGCAGCACACGCTGTTCGCCACGCTGCAAAATGACTGCACGAAGCATCGGGTGCCGATCGATGACTGCCTGCCATGCGCGTTCGAGGCGGTCCACGTCCAGGGAGCGGAAAGAGATCTCTATGTAGCTGTGGCACCCCACCCCACCGAGTCGGTTCCCCCGCACCCGCCCGAGCAGATATGAGGCCTGCACGTCGGTCAAGGGGAAGGGCGCATGACAGGCATCCGGCTCGGGGATGGCCTCGGGCAATGCCTGCTGGCGCAACAGCTGAATGATCTCGTCACGTCGTGCGGAAACTTGCTCGCGTCGTTCCTGGCTCATGACACCGCGGGGCCCGCGGAACCGGAGCTTGTCGCCGTCAAGCCAGAGATGCACCCCGGCATGTTCAAGTTCGGTAATCAGTGCGTTGGCGTTCACAGCTCTCCTTCCTCGAAATCCTCAGTCCCGGCCTGCATCTGCCCACCATGTGGTCCCATCCCGGTCGCAGCCACCGCGGCGATCGTTGGGTCAGCGAAGAATTCGCGAAGGCTCAGTTCGATCCCCACCTCAGCGCGCACTCGGGCAACCATGCGGGTAGCGACGAGGGAATCGCCGCCCAGACCGAAGAAGTCAGCAACACGATCGATCCCGGTCGACCCGAGGAGCTCCTCCCAGATCCGGGCAACAGTCGACTCGACGCCGGGGCGGGGCTTGCCTGCCTCGGCGACTGGGGAACTCTCGCCTCGTATCGAGACGGGCCCCTGAGGAGACGATGCTGGTTGGGCGAGGTGGGACGCGGATGCTGCCGGTAGGCCTGGACGGGAGTCGGCCCAACCCGGATCGGCGATTGCTGAGACGAGCCGGGCATATTCGTCGAACATGGACCCGATGGCTTCGGCCGCAATCAACCCTTCTACGGCATCCCACTGGATAACCAGCTCTCCGTCGGGAGTCTGCGAAACCTGATGGTCGAGCCAGATTTGTGGGGTTTGCGAGATGCCCCAGATCCGGTCAGGAAAGCCAGGCCCCGGATCGAGGGACATCGCCGTACCCAGCCCGAGACCACTGGTGAAGACCACTGAGGCGCCGGCCACGGCACCGCGTCGGCGGGCCAGTTCACGCTGCACCCAGATTGCTGAGACCGAGCGATGCTCTAGATCGGAGGCCAGCTGATCGCGGAGGCGAATAGCCCGTACGCCGCGCGTGTCGCCGGGCCTGGTTCTGATCTCGACGAGGAGCAGCGAGGTGAAGTCACCGAGAATGCGATCGATATGCGGGTGAACTTCCTGCCGGTCGAACAGCGTCACGTTCACGCTGAACTCTGAACTGGTGCTCCATCGGCCGAGCACTTCCGCGTAGCTGGACAACAGGACCACCGCTGGGGTGAGCCCCAGGTGGCGGGCGTTCTGCAGGGCCGCTTTCCAGGTCTCCGCGGGGATGCGGCGCTGCCAGCGCCGGAAACGGGGTTGCGTCACTGTGTCGGGGTCGACCAGTGTTGGCAACTGCGGTCCAGGCGGGATGCTGTCCAGACGTTCCTGCCAGTACTGTCGATCGGCGCGCAGTTGTGTGTCCGATGGTTCAACCTGAACGCGGTAGTCGCGGAACGTCAGTTCCCTCTCGGGCAGTGAGGCACCGGGATCGCGGTAGAGTTCTTCGAGTTCGGAAAAGACGATCATCATCGACAGGCCGTCGAGGATGATGTTGTCCAGTCCTATGCCGACCCGTGTGCGCTGCTGACCGAGCTGATGGTAGGTGACCGCTTCGACCGTGAACAGGGGCCATCGGCCGGGGTCGAGCACGCGATGCGAGAGGCGATCGCGCAGTGTGTCCAGTTCCTGGTTCACGGCCTCGGGCGCAGTGGTGGCGTCCAGCTGCGTGTGTGGCACGTGCAGAACCGTCTGGTCAGATGGCAGAAACTGCTGTCGGCCGTCGGGCGTGAACACGCTACGCAACTCGGCATGGCGGCGTACGAGAGTGTTCCACGCCTGCTCGAGGCGGCTGATGTCCACCTTGGCGCCGTCGAACTCGCTGTAGTAGTAGGCACCGACCCCGCCCAGGGCGAGGTCGCTATGACGGCCGACCCAGTACGCGCGTTGCACGTCGGTGGCCTCGAACGGCTCGGTCATCTCCGCCGGGTTCGGCACGACTCGCCGCCGTCGATCCTGACGTGGGGTCCGCGTAGCGAGGCCGGTGTAGAAGTCCTCGAGCACGGGGCGGGTGAAGATATCGGCGACCTGCACTCCTGTCGCCCCGGCATCGAGCAGGCGTCCGATCAACCTGGTGGCCAGGAGGGAGTCGCCCCCGAGGGCAAAGAAGCTGTCGTGAGTGTTGACCTCAGCGACAGCGAGTACGTCAGCCCATATCGCGCCGACCTGGTCTTGTGAGAGGGTAGCATCCCCGTTCGGGGACGCGTCGATGGCCGCGACTTCCACTGGGGTCGTGAGGCTGGGAGCGGATTCAGCCGTGCGGGTCCTGACAGCAGACAGGTCGGCGTTCGGAAGTTGTTCCAACAGGCGCCGATACTCCTCGAACATGTCGTCCAGGAGTCCGGGGGCGAACAGACCTTCAACGGCATCCCAGTGATAGAGCAAGGCTCCGGATTGTTCCATGACTTGATGGTCGAGCCACACCTGTGGGGTCTGGGACGCGCCGCCGACGAATGTGGGAAATGGTGGACGGAGCCGGTCGAGAACGTCATCGGACAGGCCCAGCGTGCTGGTGAAGACGACCGGCATCGCGGCCTCGGTAGGGCTGGTTCTTCGGGCCAGCTCTCGCTGGACCCACAACGCCGAGACACCCCGGTGATCGAGGTCTGAGGCGAGCTGGCGTTGCAGCCGTTGTGCCGCATCGGCGAGGCTCTCCTCAGCGGTCGGGCGATGCTCCAAGAGCGTGAGACTCGTGAAATCCCCGAGCACGCGGTCGATGTGCGGATGAACGCGGGAACGGTCGAAGAGGGTCAGATTGAGCGTGAGCTCGGGCCGCGCGCTGAACGCAGAGAGCACATGCGAATAGCAGGCCAAGAGCACCGAGGATGGCGTCACGCCGGCCTGCCGGCACCACTGCTTGACCTGGGTCCACTGCTCGGCTTCCAACCGTCCGGCACGCCGTTGGAAGACGGGCGCGTCGATCTGTGCCGGATCGACGGCTACCGGTAGGTGCGGGGCCTGTGGCAGGCTCTCCAGCCGGTCCGTCCAGTACGAGACGGATGCTTCTCGGTCTGCCGGGGAAGTGTCCACTGCGAGGACGTAGTCACGGAAAGACACGTCAAGCTCGGGAAGCGACGTCTCCGGGTCGAGGTAGCACGCGGCGAGTTCTGTGAGGAGAAGTTGGACGCTGAACCCGTCCAGCAGCAGATAGTCGACTGCGATTCCCACGCGCACTCCGCCGGGATGACGGATGAGCGCGGTCGCGAACGTCGGCCACGTCGACAGATCGAACGAGGAACGTGCAAGCAGCTCGTGGAGCCTGGCCGAGGCCGACTGCTCATCGTCGGCGCGGCCGATGCTCACCGGTGGAGCCGGTAGATCCTCCGGCGGGAGAATGCGCTGCTGTTCGCCCTCGACGATCACCCGAAGCATGTCGTGTCGGTCGATCATGCGACGCCAGGCCTGCTGCCAGCGGCCAGTGTCCACGCTCTCGGCGCTTAGTTCCAGGTAGTAGGTCGTGCCGATGTTGCCCAGCGGCATCCCCGGAGCGCGGCCACGCAGATAGGCTAGTTGCACGTCGGTGAGCGGGAAAGGCTCGTGCCGCTGGGCCAGATCCGGTTC
>JBQDEV010000022.1:0-38814 GCA_052084925.1 Micrococcaceae bacterium | reverse complement strand
CTCGAAGCCGGCGGTTTCAGACCTCGACTACACCCTCGTTCGTGAAGAGCCAGAATCACCTTGTTGGGACAATGTTGTTCACGGTTCTTATAGGACGCCGTATCTTCCAAGCTGGGAAGTACGACGGGGTTGAACGTGGCAGGTTGTCCCAAGGAATATTCAGTTACTTCGGAGCCTATCTCAGCAATCCTCCCTACTGCCTCGTGCCCCATAATTTGACCAGGGAAGCGTCTCTGGTTTTCGCCTGTATATCCGTGAAGATCGGAACCGCAAATTCCAGTTGCAACGATATCGATCAAGACTTCATCGGCCCCACATGTGGGTCTATCTACGTCAACAAGATTTAGACGATTGTATTCCTCAAGCTTGAGCGCTCTCATATGATTCGAAATCTTTCATTTAGAGGGAATCTTGAATGGATTATTTGAAATCCTTGTGTTGGCTCAGATCACGGAGGTTTTTTGCCGAATCCCTGCGACTCGTGCATTCAGCACGAATCGCAGTGCCGGCCTCTAGATCACTCGCCCGCTAGGCCCGCTTCTTCGATGATGTCGCCATAGAACGCTTCAAGATCGAGCATGTATGCTTCGAACTCATCGCCCGGGAGGTAGTCAATGTTCAAGTTCTGAGTTTCCATGGTCTCGCGGAAGGCGTCGCTTTCCACAGCTTCGCCCAAGCAAGACGTCAGTTTTTCAACGATGTCATCTGGGGTTTCAGCTGAGATCACAATGCCGAGGGGAGCTGGTACTGCCCAATCAACACCAGACTCGATGGCAGTCGGTGTATCGGGGAGAATGTCAGAACGCTCCTCGCTCAAGGTGGCTATAGCGTTGACGAGTCCGCCTTCGACTTGGGACACGCCCGTACCAATTGAGATGAGCGTCATGTCTGCCTGGTTTCCTGCAACGGCTTGCAAGGCCGTTGCGTCTCCATCAAAGGGGAGGAAGTTGAACTGATCCGTGAGTCCGTACTCTTGCGCGATGCCGATACCAGACAAATGTGCTTCGGAGCCAGAACCGGGAGTGGCGACCGTAATCGTGGTGCCGCTCTCTGCAGCTTCGAATACTTCATCGATGCTTTCGTATGGCGAATCGGCTGGAACGAATATTGCGCGGTCGTTCAGAGCGTAGCGAAGAACTCCTCGCGCATCATTCATCGATATGTCAGCAATACCCAGCTGATGAGGCAAGATGAGATCCGCGGCCGTCGCTGAGATCGTGTATCCATCCGGCGCTCCGTTCAGCGCGGCCGAGACACCAACAGTTCCGGCTGCACCGGTTTGATTGCTCACGATGAATCCAGTTCCGCACGTTTCCTCTGCTATATCGCCTAGTCGGCGCATGGTGAGGTCAGTGCTTCCGCCAGCCGAATAAGGAACGATCATTTCGATGGTGTCTGAAGGATACTCTTGATCGGACTCCGAGCCGCAGGCAGCTAGGGCCAAAGCGGTCACTGCAGTTGCTGACGTTAGTGTGATCAGCTTACGAATTTTGTTTCCTTGAGTGTTTTGTGCGATCATGATTACTCCTAATGAAAGCGTCCGACGTAGTGGCATTTGAATGAGTTGAATATAATTAAATAAAGTGTCGCTCGTTAACGACGTTCAGTTCAGAGGCTGGCATGGCAAGTACTGAATCGCTTTGCCCGATTTTGGGCTGAAGATCTAAACGAACTTTTCCTTGAGCTGCGTTTCGTCCCGCGAGGCGTCCGGACACCATCGCCCAACCAATGTGCAGGCCGTGATTTAGCAGCTGTAGTCCCCCTTGGCCCGTTGACCCGGCTGCCCATAGGCCATTGATGTGGTTCGAGTCAGCGTCTACGACCTCCAATCGCGGATTCACCATCAGCCCGCCGTCTGCGAGCGTTATGTAGGCCTTCATTGGACCAAGCGCATAGTAGGGAGCTACTGTGACTCCTTCGCCGAAGTTCTTCCGACCAAATTGGTCTTGTATCTTGGCGTTTCGTGCATCATTAGTGTTTTGAACTGATTCGCTCAGATTCTCTGGATTTACTCCAATTTGTTCTGCGAGCTCCACTAGGGTTGAGGCTTGGTGGTAGCAATCTGGCCGATATCGTTTATAGTCCTGGACATACGCATAGGCCACGCCCGGGAACGTTGATACAGGGTTGGGCCAAGTAGAGAATTTTTTTGCGAGGCGCTCATCGAAGATCATGTATGAGTGATTCTCGCCAGCAGCGACTGCTCGTGCCAGCTCTTGGTCGGTGTCTTCGTTGGCCACACGGTTTCCTGATTCATCCACGAGGATTGCACCGGAGCGATACATGGTGTTGTTCGGACCTATCCAACTAGTAAGTGCCCCACGAAGCACATATGCCAGTAGATTCTTCGGCAGTTTCTCCACGACTGCGCGAATGATCCGAGAAACTGCCGGGGTGGTGGGAAGCAATTTAATTGGGTCTGGAAGTTTCGACGGGGCAAATCGAAGACCCTCATAAAGTCTGTCCATTTGCAACATTGCTCCACCGGCATCGCTGCCCAGCCTGAAGCCGTCGCCCGTGTTGGTTTTGTTAACCGCATCGACGTTAGCGGCAGCTGGTCCGACGAACGTGGACTTGATATCGGCATCCGCCGAGTAGTCCCCTGCTGCCAACACGAGGCCTCGCCGTCCGATATACACTTTCCCCGAGGCTCTGGCCCCTATAACCTCTCCGTCCGCATTCTTAAGTAGCTTCTCCACTCGTGCAGATGTGATGATCTCTACTCCACGCCGACGACATTCACGCTCGAGCGCTGAGATATATGCCTTCGAGTTAGGCAGGACATTATGCATACGTGGCTTCTCGTACGGAGGCTCTGGAGTCGGTCCCAGGAATTGCACTCCGAGCGATGACAGCCATTCCAACGTGTGACCGGCGTTCTCTGCGAGGACTCTGCGAAGCTCCTGGTTCTCACGAGCTTCATAATCACCGTTGGCGACTTTCATGTCCTCGATGAAGAGCTCGATTGAGTCATTGACGCCCTCTCGAAACTGGTATGAGGTATTAGCCGCTGTAAAGGAACCAACGGAAAGCCCCGTGCTGCCTCCTAGCTTCGAGTTCTTCTCAAGCAAGATCACCGATGAACCACTGGTGGCCGCCGAAATCGCTGCGGCGAGGCCAGCGCCTCCGCCGCCGATGACGACGACATCTGCGAGGCCGTTCGCTAATTTCTGCCGTTGCACCATAGTCGAGACTCTCTTTCACTGATTGTTTCCGGCTAGTTGCTGATACTCGTGTGTAAGACGAGATGCAATAAGATGACCGAAGACTGCGCCTTTCCCCAAGGAGCTACCGGTCATATAAGCTGCACCGTGGAATCCTCCAACAACTTCACCTGCCGCGTAGAGTCCAGGGAGGATCTTCTCGTCGACGGTGCGGACGCGGCCGACAGGATCGACTGTTATGCCGCAGTACGTAGTGGTCATGAGTGATTTTGCTGGATAGGCGTAGAAGGGAGCAGCTCGGATAGGAACGAGTTTTCCGATTCCGTTACATAGGCTCTCTCGCCCCAGATAGTCCGGTTCCCCTGCATCGACGCGGCGGTTGTATTCATTAACTGTTTGAATCAGGCCTTCGGCGTCAATTCCTGCTGCGAATGCGAGCTCCTCCAAGGAATCCGCTGAGTGTAAGTGTCCACGATCCTCGAGTGTGTCCATGTCTTTCAGCGGAATCCCGCGAAGAGACTGAGTGCGAACCGCGGAATCAAACACCTGAAAACCGAGCCCCTGTTCTTGAGTGAGAACGTGGCGACCGAGGACTTTGTACGACTGTGACTCGTCCATGAATCGTTTGCCTTCGGTGTTCACAACGATCGCGCCCAGGTAGTAAGCGGTCAGAAGCTCTTGAAAATCGTCTTGGGTCTCCGGATGGGAACCATAGGTCCCGCTGATGAATGACATATCAGCCATTCCTGCGCCTAGTTTCCACGCCATTCTGAGTCCATCGCCAGTATTCTCAGGGCCGCCGAATGGGATCGCATTGAGCTGTTCTGGCGCAAAAATCTCCATGAGTTCAGCACTTCGGGTAAAGCCGCCGGTGGTAATGACCACTCCACGCGAGGCTTGCAGCTCTTGTGAGCTACGAGCTGAGTCGACGGTAACGCCGACGACTTTTCCGTCAGGATCGGTGTTGAGTGATTGCACTCGAGCCGAGAAATAGGTTCGACCACCTGCGCGGGTGAATGCGGCATGGAGTTCCTGCAGTAGAGCCGCGATTTCTGTGTTGTGCCCTCGAGCGACGGATTGTCCGGAGCTGATTGCTACGTCACGGAAGACGGCCCCGTGTTCTTTTAGCCAGGCGTAAGTTTCGGCCTGATGATCCAAGTAGGCGTCAACAAGTTTTGGATCGTTCTTGTGCTCACCGACGGCAAGAAGGTCCTCGCGAAAACAGTCGCGGGAATCTTGGATTCCAGCTTGTTCCTGCTCCGTAGTGTTGCAGAACGCAAACCAGCCTCCACTCATAGCAGACGTTCCTCCGATGACATCGCGTTTCTCGACGAGGGCTACGTGCGCTCCCGACTCGGCGGCCTTGGTTGCAGTCGTCAGGCCAGCGATCCCAGCACCGATGACGATGACGTCGTATTGTTCAGATGACATAGTTTCCTTCGTTTCGAATAACGTCGTTGGGTAGAAGACGCCTAGTAAGTCGCACGTCCCCCCGAGAGGTCGTATACGAAACCCGTGGTAAAAGATGCATCTTCGGAGAGGATGTAGTGAACAAGTGCGGCTGCTTCGACAACAGTTCCGAACCGTCCCATGGGAATGAGCGATCTTTGCGCTTCTCGCCGGTCCTCTGACATTTCTTGAATCATGGGGGTATCAATGGACGCCGGGGCAATCGCGTTAACCGTTACTCCCATTCGAGCTGTTTCCTTTGCGACGGCCTTAACCATGCCGATGACTCCGGCTTTAGAAGCTGAGTATCCTGCCATGCCGGGGTTCCCGTCTTTGCCGGCAACCGACGCAATGTGGACGATTCGCCCAGAACGTTGTGGCAGGAGATGCTTTAGCGCTTGTCGAGTGATACTGAATGCCCCCTGTAGATTCACAGCAAGCAAAGAATCGATCTCGTCTGCCGTGGTGTCAGTTAGAGGTTTGACTGGCCCGAGGATCCCGGCACAGTTGACGACAGAGTCGAGCCCTTCTAAGGCTCTAAAAGCCTCGTCAAATGCATGTGCTACTGACTCATTCGAGGCTACGTTCACAATGAACCGCGCACATACTTTCGAGTCTTTAGGCCATGTAGCCGTTGCCAAATCAAGACCAACCACCTGAGCGCCGGACTGAACCAGCCGATGCACGATTGCGGAACCCATCCCCGAGGCCGCGCCGACAACGACAACCTTGGCCGGGTCTCCGATTCGATTCAGTTCCATATGCAGCTCCTCTACAGGTACGTGATGTGACTATATTCACGATAATGCGACATGCGCAAGCATTTGATATCATGATTGCGTGGAACGCAATAAAGAGCCCCAGAGGATTCAGTCTGTACATCGTGCGTTGGCCATCATTCGGCTGATGTGTCAGCAAGGGAGTATCAGTGTGAGCGAGGCTGCGGATGCGATCTCAGTTAACCCGTCGACGGCGTACCGCATCTTAGATACGTTGGTGTGGGATGAGTTTGCCGTTCAGGTCGATCATCGGCGATATGCACCCGGGCCGGAATTGCGATCCATCGGCCTCCGGGGTGCAGGAGTTACATCGCGCGAGCGACTCAGGCCGCTTCTTGAAGAGCTGTTTGTGAAGACAAACGAAACTGTCCATTTGACATCATTGGTTGGAACGACGATTTACCACCATGATTGCATTGAGGCTCGCGGTCACACTTTAGTTTTCACGAATAGGTTGCATAAGAAGCTTCCTGCGCATGTAACCTCGCAGGGAAAATCCATGCTTGCGGATCTGTCGACCTCGGAGGTGAGTAGTCGCTACCTGGCATCCGGTGTCGAGGCTAATTCAGAGTGGCCTCCTGTCAATCTTGATCTCCTGCACCGGCAATTGGCCGAGGTGAGGCAGTGCGGATTTGCTACCAACTTTGAGGAGTCGGAACGGGGCATTGCGGCTATGGCAGTAAGTGTCGGCCCCGTTGAAGGCGAAGCGCTCTCAATGAGTGTTGCATTGCCAATCGCCCGATACTCGGATGAAGTCGGCAGGCGGATCAGTCAGGCTCTGCTTGATATTAAGAATAAGGCAAAAGGCGCCTAGTATATTAAAGGTTGGTGTACTTCAATGAGTATCGATAATGCATCTTCAATCCAGGCTGTGGCTGGGGCGCTGGGCTCACGGTCGCCTGATCAGATTTGCCTTCTTGTGGACGACTTGGAAGCGGGGATTGATTCCTACTCGGACTTGCTTGGGGTGAGTGAGTGGGATGTTTATGAGTACTCACCCGAGTCGTTTAGGGAAACTACGTATCGAGGTCAAGTTCGCCCCGTGACGATGCGCATCGCGCTCGGAGGATCATCGCCACAATATGAGTTGATTCAACCTCTATCATCGCCGAGTATCTACTGGGACTGGATCGATGTTCATGGATACACCACTCATCATTTCGGGTATTATGTTTCGTCCCTAGATGACGTTATTTTAGACTTTGAAAAATTAGGATATCATCCTGTTCAAACTGGGCGCGGGCACGGCGTTGCTGGCGATGGAGGGTTTGCCTACTTTGAAGTTGGGCAATTGGTGCTTGAGGTAATTGAGCCACCTGCCGACCGGCGGCAGGCTATAAAGATTAGTCCGAATCGAAGTTAGATTGATCGGATTTTAGAATGTGGCGAGGGGGTGCATGACCTTATCCAACGCTGAGGGTCTGCATGAGTTGTTGTGGCGCGGTTTGTTCTACTTGGTGTACCGCTTTGCCTCATTCGTGGAATCTGCCCATTCCGTTCCGTGGGGAGGAAACCCATGCGCTTGATTCGTCGGCCGGTCATTTCATCAAGTACGCGACTCTGCATAGTGGGGGCGTGTCGAAGCCTGAGCGTCGGAGTAAGGAGCTTCTACGCGCCTTCTTCTGTCAATCTACCCCTGCAGGAACAAAGGTGTTGCTTGGGTAGGTGGTTTAGGTAAAGGGCACGGAGGTCCTCGCCAGTGTTTTCAACGCCGGCGTCAGTCGACTCCGACAGTCTCGCCACTTTATTTGCACTGCACGTGAGCCAAGAAATGCGGAGGCATCGAGTTTGGGTTGGTTCAGACTCGGGTTCGAGGGACGAGGGGTCCTGGCATCACAGGATGGGTGCTAGGCATGGGTATCTGGTGGCGGCGTGCCCCTAGTCATCATTCGTCCGTGACGACGGGTATGGGCGACAAGTCGTTGACGACTGCCTGGTTCAACAATTGCTCATTGCCTGTAAGCCAATGTGATTTGTCCGCTTGGCATGGGTTAGTCGATCCGGCGCGTTCGCCGTCGGAGACTATTAACTGCGTATCTGCCAATAAGGGCTTCACGGAGCTATCATGGCGACCGAATCGTCGTTCGGGCGAAAGGCTAGTGTGTTCGCCTGACCCTCACACGGCGGGTGGATTGGACGGAAGTAGGCGTACACGGTGCTGGGTGTGCTCCCCTGAAGGGGAGCACACCCAGCACCGCTATTTCCGCGGAGAGGGGTCCGCAGCGTGCAAGCCCTTATTCCATCTGGTTTGCTTTCTCCTTCGAGGACTTCTCATCGACCTCGGCGTTGTTGGGCGCTTCGGTCTCTGAGGCTCGCTTCTTGGCGGCGGCTTCTTCTTTCTCCCGCTTGGCCAGTTTCTGCGCGAGGTCTTGCTTGTTATCGCGCTGGGCCTGCCATAGGGAGTAGCCGACGGAGATGACGGCAAGGACGATTAGCGTGAGTGGTAATGGCTGGGTGAGCCAATCAAAGGAACCACCGGACTGGATCATTGCTCGTCGGTAACTCTGTTCCGCCAATGGGCCGACGATCACGCCGATCAGCATGGGAGCCACTGGCCAGCCAGTTTTCATCATGAAATAGCCGACAACACCGGCGACGAGCATTACCAGAATGTCGAAGGGGTTCGTCCTGACGGCGTAGGCGCCGATGATCGTCAGCACCAGGACCAAGGGCCAGAGCAGCGCTGGGGGAATCCGGATTACCTGGGCCCACAATCGGATGCTTGCCATGCCGATGACGAGCAAGAAAATGAAGCCCGCGATAATGGCAATGAAGGTGCCGTAGACCAATTGCGGATTACCGGTGAAGAACTGGGGTCCTGGTTGCAGGCCCTGGATCAGCAAAGCCCCCATCAATACCGCTGCGGCCGCATTGCCCGGGATGCCAAGGGTCAACGTGGGGATGAGGCCGCCCACCTGAGCGGAATTGTTTGCGGATTCGGCTGCGGCCACGCCACGCGGGTCGCCACTTCCGAACCTTGAGCGGTTCTTTCGCGCGAATCGACGTGACTCGTTGTACGCCACGTAGCCGCCGATGTCGCCGCCCACGCCAGGCAGAATGCCAATGACGAAGCCGATGAGTCCTCCGCTGGCCATATGTGGCGAGAGGTAGCGCCACCGTGGCCAGCCCACTTTGAAGGTTCCCAGCTTGGTGACCTTGTTCGTGCCAGTCAAGCGCGCTTCGATCTGGCGGATGGCCTCAGCTGCGCCGAAGAGCCCTACCAACAGGGGGATCAGCTGGACGCCGGCACTCAGGTCGGAAACGCCGAAGGTGAAGCGGTTGAATCCGGAGATGCCGTCCAGTCCGACCATGGCGATCATCACACCAATGGCTCCACTGATCACGCCTTTTGCAACGGACCCCTCGCCAAGGGAAGCAATGATCGCCAAGGCGAGCACGGCAAGTGCGAAGTACTCGGCCGGACCGAATTGTAAGGCGAACGATGCGACTATCGGAGCGGCGAGGATCATCAGCACGGTGCAAAGGAGGCCGCCTACGACAGAAGCCACCAGCGAGATACTCAATGCCCGTCCGGCCTGGCCGCGTTGGGTCATCCCATAGCCATCGGCAACGGTGGCCGCTGAGGCCGGGGTGCCAGGCGTTCTCAATAGAATCGCTGGGATGGAACCCGCGTAGCAGGCGCCGTTGTAGATTCCCAACAGCAGGACAAGACCTGCCAGGGGATCCAAAGCGAAGGTGAAGGGCAAGAAGATGGCAATACCTACGGTCGCGGAGAGGCCTGGGACCGCGCCAATGAGTACGCCAAGCAATACCCCGACCGGGGTCAAGATCAATACAGCAGGATCAAGAAAGGCCTCAAGGCCTGAAATCCACTCGTTCAAAACGGCAGCCCTCCAATTCCACTCCTGGGTAGTGGCACATCAAGGATGTTCCGGAACAAATAGAACAGCCCGACACTGCCGATTAGAGTGATGACGATGATGGAAATCGGTTTCCGTACCCCGACGAGCAGGGTATGGGCAATGAGGAACACGGCACTGGTGATCACGAAGCCCAGGGGTTGGATGGCGAAGTAGTAGAAAGTGATCAGTACGATCGTTCCCACTACACGCAGGACCCCGAACCCTCGGGGGAATTTCTCCCACTCGCGGGGCTTGACCAAAAGCGCGAGGGCGAGGCCACCGATCAATGCAGCCACGATGCGTGGAAACGCGTCGATCCCTGGGTCTAGAGGTTGGGACGCCGCTGGGAAATCCGCCGTGTACACGAAGATGAACACGGCGAATCCGATGAGTCCTACTGCAACTAGCCGATCACCAAGCCGGGCAAGAATCGATTCTGTCATCCCGAGATCCCAGTCTCTTCGATCACGGCGCCGTACTGCTCTTCTAGATCCTGTAGGTATTGTTCGAATTCTGCGGGCGGAAGGTAGTCAATAGTGAAGTTCTGTTCAGCCATGCCATCGACGAACCGCTCGTCTTCCAGCGCTTCATGAAGGCACTCGTCCAGTACGGCGACAATCTCATCCGGAGTCTCCGGCGGAACCGCTAGGCCCAGGTGCGCCCCAGTTTCCCAATCGATGCCAGATTCAAGCAATGTTGGGGTATCTGGCAAAGCATCGAGTCGTTCTTCGCTGGCGACAACAAGAGGCTTGATGGCCCCCGCCTCGACCTGCGGAAGGGCCGTGCCCATGACCATCATGATCATGTCTGCATTGCCGCCGAGAATGGCTTGCAGCGCCGTTCCATCGCCGTCGAATGGGATGTTGGTGAATGCGCCGGGAATCCCTGCTTCAAGAGCGAGCCCTTCCAGAGAGATATGTGCCGCGGAGCCTGTGCCGGGTGTGGCCACGTTGATGGTGTCGCCGTTCTCTGCGGCCTCGACCACGTCTTCGATCGTTTCGTATGGAGAGTCCGCGGCTACAAAAATCACGTGAGGATTGAGCGCGTAGCGCATTACGCCTTTGAGGTCTCCAGGGGTGATGTCTGCGACGCCCAGTTGATGCAGAATACTCAGCTCGGTAGCTGTCGCACCGACGGTGTAGCCGTCAGGGGTCGCGTTGGAGGTGGCTGAGAAGCCGACGGCTCCGGCACTACCCGTCTGGTTACTGGCAATGAAGTTGGTGCCACAGGTTTCCTCAGCGATGTTGGACATCAGTCGGAGACTGACATCGGTGCTTCCTCCGGCGGCGTAGGGAATGATGAACTCGATGGTGTCCGAAGGGAACTCGTCGGCACTTTCTTCTCCTCCGCATGCGGTGAAAGCGCTTACAGCAAGAACTGCTGATCCCGCGATGCCGGTTTTGGTCCATCTTCGCGATCGAGCCTTCTTGCCTATGGTGCTGGGGTTTTGGATGTTCATTTTTGTTCCTCTCGCGGTGGTGAGCGGTGGTGCATGTCTAGTGCGAGGAGATTGAGTCTCGTGCTTGCTTGTTACTTGTTGTGCAATTTCTGGACGAAATCGCCACTTTCCATATGTGACGGATGCAACTCTATGCATGGATATGGCACTGGTCACACGGTGGCCCATTGGTCGGTAAGGGGCTTGCGTAAAAGTCCAACCTAATGTAAAAATATGCGCGCTTTATGGGGCGACTGCTTGGGGGTAGATAGTTGGAATCGTTGGTGGCGGTAGCTGCTGCGAAGAAAACGCTTCCCCTGAGCTTTGTCCCATGGAGGCGTTGGCGGAATGCCGGTTGTCGCCGATAAACCCTCAAAGATTGGTCGGGTCAACTACAAGGACGGCCTGCCCATGGCCGCACCATTCGAAAATGAACTGATCGATCAAACCCTGGCGGGAGAAGCCCTCTGTTATCCGACGATGTCGGCTTCAGCTTCCGTAGCGGTTTCGACCTCCGTTCCGACCCGTCGAGAGTCTTCGTCCTCTGCTTTCTCGGAATCAGGCTGCTGGGGCGGCGGTGGGCTCAGAGGTGTCATTTGCGTCGTCGGCCGCCGCGACGAGGAACAGCGGCGCGAGTACGCTGCCCGAAGCGAAGAGTCGCCTATCGGTGAAACAGCGGCGCGAGGTGCGAGCCTCCGCGCCGTCGTTGTGAATTTGGGGAGATGGGGGACGAAGGAGGATGCGTCCGACGACATAACGCCGTCCTGTGTGCCAGTATCGGGGCACGAAGGATGGAGGGTGAGTGATCGCTTTGGCGATCACTCGCGATCTAGACGCGAGAATGGACACTGTAAGTGGGCGAATCGGGGATTGGGAAATGCGGAGTGAAATGACCTTACGGACCGCGATCGTCACCGGTGGTGCTGGCGGACTCGGCCGTGTAATCAGCCACCGGCTGGCCGGCGAGGGTTACATGGTGATCGTGGCGGATCTGGATCAGGCGCGGGTGGACACTGTCGTCGGGGAATTGCCCGAAGTGTCGGGGCCAGGGCATCGGGGCTTTGCTGGGGACTTAACGTTGTCGGCGGTGAATCGAGAACTGGTGGAGCTCGCGGCGAGCGTGGCACCCATTGGGCTGATCGTCAATGCCGTCGGGATCTCACCGAAGAGGCACGGTCAGAAGATCCGCTTCACCGAACTTGGCGACGAACTGTGGAACTCGATCCTGGCAGCGAATCTGAGCGCGCCGTTCTACCTGCTGCGTGAGGCATACCCCCATATGCTGGAAGACGGCACCGCCAGCATAATCAACCTGCTGTCCATCACCGCGCGAGTGGGCACGGGTGCGCCTTCTGAAGCTGCGTTCGGGCCGTTTATTCCCAGCAGTATCGCCTACGGTGCCACCAAAGCCGCGCTGCTCAATATGACCAAGAGCCTCGCCTACGAAATGGCCGAGCGCCGTATCCGAGTCAACGGGGTGGCTCCTGGCTACGTGCGCACGGCCATGATGGGACAGGTTCCGCAGGATGAACGGCTGCTCTCCAGCGTGCCGATGAGTCGTCTCGCAGAGCCTGATGAAGTGGCCGACGCCATTATCTTCCTGGCCAGCGAGCGGGCCTCTTACATCACCGGTTCCTGCCTGGACATCAATGGCGGCTGGTCCGTGGGTTGAACGGACTGCCCCAGTGGCAGGTGAGCGAGGGCATAAATTGTGATCTTGGCCAGCGTGCCCACGATGGACCCGTTGATACGGTGAACTGCAGGTGCAGACCGATGACGAGCTGAATTCGGCCCGCTCCCTGGGCGTGTAGCAGGTCACCGTCAACGATCCGGAATGGGCGCTGCAGCGGCTGAGCTGAGTCATCCAATCGGAACAGCGTTCCAATTCTTGTAGACTGCTGTGAGCGCGCCCACGTTCCGCGGCGCCGATCAGTGACTACAGGAGTGACGATGACCGCCGACCCGAGCCGACCCCTACGCCTCGCGATTTTCGGAGCCGGCATGATCGGCCGCGAGCACGTGAAGTATGCCCGGGCGGAGAACCGTGTTGAGCTGGTGGCTCTAGCCGACCCCGCGGAGGCCGCCGCCGAGCTGGCCCGCGAGAACGGGATCACCTGGTACGCCGACTATCACGAGCTGCTGGCCTCCGAAGACCTGGATGCAGTCATCATTGCGCTGCCGAACGTGCTGCATGCCCCGGCGGCGATCGCGGTGATGGAGGCGGGCTGTGCCGTGCTGTTGGAGAAGCCCATTGCCGACACGGTGGAGGCGGCCCTGGAGATTGTGGCAGCCCAGCGTCACACCGGGGCGCCCCTGCTGGTCGGGCATCAGCGTCGGCACGCCCCGGACCTGGTGGCGGCGAAACGGCTGATCGACGACGGCGGACTGGGGGAGATCGTCTCGGTGTCGTTGATGTCGACCTGGAGAAAAAACGACGCCTACTTTGAGGTTCCGTGGCGGGTAGCACCCGGCGCCGGACCGATCCTGATCAATCTGATTCACGATCTCGATGCCCTGCGGTATCTGGTGGGTGATGTCACCGACGTGGTGGCACTGGGTAGCAATGCCCAGCGCGGACACGCCGTCGCCGATACCGCGGGCGCGGTGCTGCGCTTCGAGCAGGGCGCGCTGGGGACCGTGATGCTCTCCGACGCTGCGGTGTCCCCATGGAACTGGGACCTGACCTCGGGCTACGGCGCGTACTTCCCGGCGCCACCGGAGGAAGATGTGTACTTCCTTTCGGGCACCAAGGCGGCGCTGTCACTGCCCTCGCTGACGCTGTATAGCTACGAGACCGACAAAGAGGGCGTGGAGCAGGAGGGTCACTGGCAGGTCCCGCTGACCCGCCGGACGGTGGAACGGGTGGAGCGCAACGCCTATGTCCAGCAGCTTGACCACTTCATCGCGGTGGTGCGCGGGGAACAGAATCCCGTCGTGTCGGCCGAGGACGCCTACCGTTCGCTGGTGACCACCGTGGCCGTGGACGAGGCTCAGGCCAGTGGCGCCCGCGTTGACGTGCGGCCCTGAATCAGCCGGTGAACCAGGCGGCGCATCACAGGGTGGCGTTGAAGGCCGCCGAGATCTCTTCGGCGGCCCGCTGCACCTCGGCTACCTGGGCGAGGGCGGCGTCGCGGTCGAACCGCAGTGAGGGCCCCACCAGATTCACGACGCCGAGGGCGGCGCCGTGGGCGTCCACGATCGGCACGGCCACCGCGGCGATGCCGTTTTCATAGGAGTCGGCCACATAGGCGAAATTATTGCCGCGGGCCTGCTGCAGCAGCACCAGGAACTCGTCCTCGGTGCGGGGTGCCGCCGGACCGTACTGCTCGGGGGTGCCGAACCCTTGGTCCCGCAGCCGGGCCAGCGCGGCGTTGTCGTCGAGAGTGGAGAGCAGTGCCAGCCCGCTGGCGGTGCAAAACAGAGGCACGGTGAGCCCGGAGTCCGGGTCGTAGCGCAGGGCATGCTGGGAGCCCTGGGCTTTGGCGATCCAGGTGAGCTCGCCCTCGTCGAGGATGCTCATCCGGGCCAGCTCCCCGGAGCGCTCGGCGAGGCGAGCCAGCAACGGCTGGGCTAGGTCGACCAGCGGGACTCGGGAGAGGTGGCGCTGAACGATGGAGACCAGTTTCATGGAGAGCCGGTAGCGTTCGGTGACGCGATCCTGGTGCACATATCCCAGGCCGATCAGATCGGCGAGAATCCGGTGCGCAGCGGATTTCGGCAGCTCCAGTTCGGTGGCCAACACCATCAGTGGCAGTCCGGTGGATTCCCCGGCCAGGCGCTCGATCACGGCCATGGATCGCGACAGGGCAAGATTCATGGCGGGACTCCTTCGTGGGGTGGGGCATGCGTGGAGGCACTCATCTGGAACGAGGTTCCAGATGAGTGCCTCCAGTGTATCGGAGAACCCTGATGAGTCGCCTCAGAGCCCGGTCTGGTTGACCCCGTAGACCGCCTGCTCCTGGGTGAATCCCTCGAAGAGGAGCTGGTCGATGAGCCCCTGGCGGGAGAAGCCCATGTAGTCGAGGTAGCTCTCCGCGGATTGCGCGGCCTGCTCGTTCCAATCGACGGTCACATTGTCGACGGCCCAGGTGGCGTCGGCGGTCGAAAAATTCTCGAACTCGAGTTGATCGATCAGACCACTGCGCGAGAACGCCATGTAGTTCAGGTAGCTCTCGGCTGAGCGCTTGGCATTCTGCTGGCTGACGGTGCCCGCTGCTGCTTCCGCTGCCGCCGCTTCGGCTTCTGCTGCTGCTTCCGCTTCTGCTTCCTCGGCGGCCACCCGCTCGGCCTCGGCTGCGGCTTCCGCCTCTGCTTCGGCTTCAGCTTGCCGGGATGCCTCGGCTTCCGCCTCGGCTGACGCTTCTGCCTCCGCCTGTCGCGACGCCTCGGCTTCTGCTTCCTCCTCGGCGGCGAGGGTCTCATCAACCAGCTCGGCTTCGGCGACGGTGGGGGTGGGTGAGGCGGATGCGGCGGCGGTCGGATCGGAGGCGTCGTCACCACCACCGGCCACGCCGATGATGATCAGCAGCGCGAGCACGCCGCCGGGGATGAGGAACCGCTTCTTGGTGAACCAGCGGCGCGGTGCCGGCGTTTCGGCGTCGTCATGCACGGCAGGAAAAACCTCTGTGGCGGGAGAAGAAGAGGAAGAAGGGTTGGAGGGGGTTGAGTGGAAATCAGACATGATGCCGTCCTTCGTGCGTATCGCTGGGAAGCGACGAGTGGAGTGAGAGTGATCGCCGGGGCGATCACTCTCAACCTACGCGTGGGGTCGGACAAGATAAGGACTCAGCCGAGGAACAAGTGGGCCAGGGTGTAGATGGTGACCCCGGCCAGGGCACCGACAATGGAGCCGTTGATGCGGATGAACTGCAGGTCCCGACCGGCGAAGAGCTCAATGGTGCGTGCGGCTTGCTTCCCGTCCCAGCGGTGAATGGTCTCCCCGATGATGTCCACCAATTCGGGGCCGTAGCGGGTGGCCAGGTTGTGCGCGGCCTGCTGCGCCATGGAATCGACGCGCTCGGCCAGGGCGGGGTCGTGCTGCAGGCGGGCCCCGAGGTCGCGGATCGCGGCGACCAAGGCGCGGTGCAGGTCCGAGTCGGGGTCGCCCAGCTGCTCCAGCAGTCCCGCCTTCGCGGTGGCCCAGGCTTGGGAAGCCAGTTCGGCCAGCCGCGGATCGTTGAACAGGGAGACCTTCAGCTCCTCCACCTTGGCGCGCAGGGCGTCGTCGTCATTCAGATCCTGGGCGAACCCGTGCAGCCAGGTGTCGACGGAGAGGCGCAGCTCATGGCGCTCATCACGCTTCACAGCGCGCAGATAATTCAGCGCCTCCGCATGGATGCGCTCGCCGAGCTTGCGGTCGACGACGTCGGGAATCCACTGCGGGGACCGCGAACGGACGGCGGAAATAAACAGGTCCGGGTTGGTGCGCACCCAGTCGGTGGCGCGATCCAGGGCCAGTTCAAAAGCGGGGCGGTGGTGGCCGGCATCGATGACGTTCTGTAGCAGTGCCGACAGGGTGGGGGACCAGTCGGGGGTCACCATGTGGTCCCGCACCAGCGTGGAGATCAGCCCCTGTACGGCGTCGTCGTCGGTGGCGCGCAGCACCCCCGAGGCCGCCTGGGCGACCTCGGCGCCGACCTTCGCGGAGTTCTCCTCGGTGCGCAACCAGCCGCCGACCTTCTCGGCGAGTTTCAGCTGCGAGAGCCGCTCGTCCATGACCTCGGACTCTAGGAAGTTCTGCTGGAAGAACGAGCCCAGGGACTCGCCGAGCTGGTCCTTCTTGCGCGGGATGATCGCGGTGTGCGGGATAGGTAGGCCCATCGGGTGGCGGAAGAGCGCGGTGACGGCGAACCAGTCGGCCAGCGCCCCCACCATGCCGCCCTCGGCGCCGGCGCGCACATAGCCCAGCCACGGGTAGCGCTCCTGGTAGATGAAGGCGACGACGAAGATCACCGCGAGCACGACCAGCACCGAGGTGGCGACGATCTTCATCCGCTTCAGGGCGGCGGCACGCTGCTCATCGGTGATGTGCGTGTCGGGGGATCCGGGGGAGCCGGGGACGGTCGTGAGGGTCATAGCGTCCAGAATAGTGGCCGACGGGTGGGCGGCCGCGTGTGAGCGCTGACACGATGAGTGTGATGGGGGTAACATTCTGAAATGCGCTTCGCCAACCGGCGACGCTCATCTCACTCACTTCAGCAGGAGCGCACCATGCGATCACACCTGAAACGGCGACTCACCCCCGTCGCCGCGGCCGCGGCAGCCACCGCACTCATCCTCACCGGCTGTGCCGAATCCCAGCGCGAGGGCGGTGGTGACGGCGGCGACGCTGCGGCCTCCGACGTCGACCCGCACTTCATTTTTGCGGCGTCGTCCGATCCGAAGTCCCTGGACCCGGCCTTCGCCAACGACGGCGAATCGTTCCGCGTGTCCCGTCAGATCTTCGAGGGCCTGGTGGGTGTGGAGGCCGGTTCGGCTGATCCCGCGCCGCTGCTCGCCGAGGAGTGGGAGACCTCCGAGGACGGGCTGACCTACGACTTCACCCTCAAGGAGGGCGTGAGCTTCCACGACGGCACCGACTTCAACGCCGAGGCGGTGTGCGCCAATTTCGAGCGCTGGTACAACTTCGAGGGCATCCTGCAGTCCGACAACATCGCCTACTATTACGGCAAGCTGTTCCGCGGCTACGCGGACTCCCCGGAGAACGCGGTGTATGAGTCCTGTGAGGCGGTCGAGGACCACCACGCCCGGATCTCGCTGAAGCAGCCCTTCGCCGGGTTCATCGCCGCCATGTCGCTGCCGGCCTTCGCTATGCAGTCGCCGGAGGCGATGGAGGAGCACGGTGCCGACGACGTCTCCGGGTCTGCTGAAGCACCGGTGATGAGCGACTATGCGCAGAACCACCCGACAGGCACCGGCCCGTTCCAGTTCGAATCGTGGAGCGTGGGCCAGGACATCCAGCTCTCCCGCTACGACGACTACTGGGGCGAGCCCGGCCAGATCGACCAGATCACCTTCCGCGTGATCGACGATCCGGTGGCCCGCCGTCAGGCGCTGGAGGCCGGCAACATCGACGGCTACGACCTCGTGGCCCCCGCCGACACAGGTGATCTGGAGGAAGCCGGGTTCAACGTGATGGCCCGCGAGCCCTTCACCATCCTCTACCTGGGCCTGAATCAGGAGATCGAGGAGCTGCAGGATGTGAAGGTGCGCCAGGCGATCTCCTACGCGATCGACAAGGACGCGCTGATCCGCCAGACCCTGCCCGAGGGCACCCAGCCGGCCATCGAGTTCATCCCGGATTCCGTGAATGGCTACACCGACGACGTCGAAACCTACGACTACGATCCGGAGCGCGCCAAGGAACTGCTGGCCGAGGCCGGCTACGAGGACGGGTTCACCCTGGACTTCAACTACCCGACCGGTGTTTCCCGCCCCTACATGCCAACCCCGGAGCAGGTGTTCTCGAACCTCTCGGGCCAGCTGGCCGAGGTGGGCATCGAGACGAACGCGACGCCGGATAAGTGGAGCCCGGACTACCTGGACCGGATCAACGGTGGGACCGACCACGGCATCCACCTGCTGGGCTGGACCGGTGACTACAACGACACGGACAATTTCGTGGGGGTGTTCTTCGGTGAGCAGAAGCCCGAGTTCGGCTTCGAGAACCAGGAGCTCTTTGACGCGTTGCTCGAGGCGCGCCAGGAGCCGGTGCTGGAGAACCAGACGCCGATGTACGAGGACATCAACCGGATGGTCTCCGAGTTCGTGCCGGCCGTGCCGTTGGCGCACCCGGCACCCTCGCTGGCCTTCTCGGAGCGGGTGGTCTCCTACCCGACCAGCCCCGTGAACGATGAGGTGTACAACCTCATCGAGCTGTCCGAGTGATCCTCGCGCTGTCGCCCCGGCGGGCGTCGTCGTCGGTATGAACCCGCGGCGCCCGCCGGGGCGACAGCCCTGTTCTCGCAGAGAGTGAGGTTCACGTGCTGCGAATGATCGGGAAGCGACTGTTGCTTCTCATTCCGACCCTGGTGGGTCTGTCGATCCTGCTGTTCCTCTGGGTGCGCGCCCTGCCCGGTGGCCCGGCGACCGCGCTGCTGGGTGACAAGGCCACGCCAGAAGCGGTCGCCCGGGTCAACGCTGCCTACGGGTTCGACAAGCCGCTGCTCGAGCAGTACTTCACCTACATGGGAAAGATCCTCACCGGTGACTTCGGCACCTCGCTGCAGACCAACCGGGCGGTGCTCACCGAGTTCGCGGCCCGGTTCCCCGCCACTCTGGAGCTGACCGCGTTCGCCATCATCTTCGCCGTCGTCATCGGGATCCCCCTGGGATACTGGGCGGCCCGGCACGTGGGGAAGTGGCAGGACAACCTGGCGGTGCTGCTGTCGCTGGGCGGTGTGGTGGTGCCCGTGTTCTTCCTCGCGTTCATCCTCAAATGGGTGTTCGCGGTGCAGTTGGGGATCTTCCCCACGGACGGTCGCCAGGATCCTCGGATCAACGCCACCCACTACACCAACTTCTTCGTGTGGGACGGGCTGAGTACCGGGGAGTTCGACGCAGCCTGGGATGCGCTGATGCACCTGGTGCTGCCCGGGGTGGCGCTGGGCACCATTCCGCTGGCGATCATCGCGCGGATCACCCGGGCCAGCGTGCTCGAGGTGCAAAACGCAGACTATGTGCGCACCGCGAAGGCCAAGGGCCTGGCGCCGTCGCTCATCCGCGACCGTTTCGTGATGCGCAACGCGATGCTGCCGGTGATCACCACGCTCGGACTGCAGCTGGGACTGCTGATTTCGGGTGCAGTGCTCACCGAGACGGTGTTCGCGTTCAACGGGATCGGCAGTTTCCTGTGGGATGCGATCTTCAACCTCGACTTCCCCGTTCTGCAGGGCTTCATCATCTTCATCGCCCTGCTCTACTCCCTGATCAACCTGGTTGTGGACATTTCCTACGGCCTGATCGACCCGAGGGTGCGTGTCTCATGAGTGCCAATCTTCCTCCGCAGCCCGGTATCGACGCCGGGCTGACGCAGACGACGTCGGAACCGGGTATGGATCAGCGCGGCACCTCGGTGTGGGGCGACGCATTCCAGCGATTGCGGCGCAACCCCGCTGCTATTGCGGGTGCGGTGATCGTGCTGATCTTCCTGCTGATCGCCGCACTGGCCCCGCTGCTGGCGCCCTATGCCGGCACCGCGGTGCCCGGGGCGCGCGAGATCACTCCGGGCTACATTCCCGGCCCGGGCGAGCTGTCGCAGTTCCCGCTCGGACTCGACCGCTTCGGCGGGGACGTGCTCTCCAAGCTGATTTGGGGCGCGCAGTCCTCACTGATGATCGGGATCATCTCGACGGCGTTCGGACTGGCCGGCGGTATGGTGCTGGGGCTGCTGGCGGGTACGTTCGGCGGCTGGGTCGACGGCGCGGTGATGCGCATCGTGGACATCCTGCTCTCGGTGCCGAACCTGCTGCTCGCGGTGTCGATCGCGGCCGTGCTGGGGCAGGGGCCTTACGCGGTGATGATCGCCATCGGTGTCGCCCAGATACCCATCTTCGCGCGACTGCTGCGGTCCTCGATGCTCGCGCAGAAGGGCGCCGACTACGTGCTGGCGGCCCAGACGCTGGGGCTGAGCCAGGGCACCATCACCATGAGCCATGTGCTGCCGAACTCGGTGGGCCCGGTGATCGTGCAGGCCACCCTGACGCTGGCGACGGCCGTGATTGACGCCGCCGCGCTGAGCTTCCTGGGGCTGGGCGGCGGGCGTCCGGAGACCGCGGAGTGGGGGCGCATGCTCACCTACGCGCAGTCGGAGCTAGGGATCGCACCCTGGCTGGCGTTTTTGCCCGGCATCTGCATCGCGGTGACGGCCCTGGGCTTCACCCTGCTGGGGGAGTCGCTGCGCGAAGCGCTGGATCCGAAGTCACGGCGCCGCTAGCAGCGCAGAGTTCAGGCAGCGCTGCGTTCAGGCAACGTCGATCTCCAGCTCGTTGCCCGGGATGGAGGCCAGCAGGGTGCGGGTGTAGGGGTGCCGCGGATTGGTGAAGATCTCCTCACCGCTGGCGGCCTCCACGAGTTCGCCGTCCTTCATCACGCAGACATAATCGGAGATCAGCCGGACCACGGCCAGATCGTGGGAGATGAACAGGTAGCTCAGCCCCAGCTCCTTCTGCAGGTCGGCGAGCAGGGTCAGGATCTGGTCTTGCACCAGCACGTCGAGGGCGGAGACCGGCTCGTCGCAGACGATGAGATCCGGTTGCAGGGCCAGCGCCCGGGCGATCGCGATGCGCTGCCGCTGCCCGCCGGAGAGCTCGGAGGGGTAGCGGCGGTAGAAGTGCGCCGGCAGGGCCACCTGCTCCATGAGCTCCAGCACCCGGGCTCGGCGCTCCTTCGCGGAGCCGCGATGATAGGCAGCGAGCGGCTCCTCGATGATGCGCCCCACGGTGAACATCGGGTTCAACGACGAGTACGGGTCCTGGAACACGGTCTGCACGCGCTGCCGGAACTGCTTGAGCTGCGGTTTGCTCAGATTCAGCACGTCCTGCCCGTCGAAGGTGATGGAGCCGGAGGTGGGTTCGATGAGTTTGAGCAGCATGCGCGCCGTCGTCGTCTTGCCCGACCCGGATTCCCCGACGATCGACACCGTCTTGCCGCGGGGCACCTCCAAGGAGACATTCTTGGCCGCGTAGAAGTCTTCGCCGCTGACCTTGTACACCTTGGTGAGGTCGGTGATGGTGACCAGTGGGTCCGAGGACGGCGCGGATGCAGTATCTGAGCTGGTATCCGTGCCGGTGTAGGCGCCCGGGGCTAGGCGCACCGCGGCCACCGAGGGGGCGGCGCGGACCAGAGTCTGGGTGTAGGAGTGCTGCGGGTCTTCGAGGATCTGCCGAGCCGGGCCTTGTTCGACCACCTTGCCGCGATGCATCACCACCAGCTGCGAGGCGCGCTCGGCGGCCAGGCCCAGGTCGTGGGTGATGAGTAGCCCGGCCGCGCCCAGGGAGCCGATCATCTCGTCGATCTGGTCGAGGATCACCTGCTGCACGGTGACATCGAGGGCGGAAGTGGGCTCGTCGGCGATGAGCAGCTTCGGCCGGCAGGCCAGGGCGATGGCGATCAGCACCCGCTGCCGCAGCCCGCCGGAGAGCTCGTGCGGGTACTGCTTGATGCGTCGCTCCGGCTGCGGGATCCCGGCCCGGGACATCACCTGTAGTACCTGCTCGGCCACGGTCTTGCGGGTGGCGAGCTTGTGGGTCAGCAGGGTCTCGGCGATCTGGGAGCCCACCCGCGACACCGGATTCAGGTTCGACATGGGGTCCTGCGGTACCAGCCCGATCTCGCGGCCGCGTATCGTGCGCAGCTGGGCGTCGGACATGGTGGTGATCTCCCGGCCGTTGAACCGGATGGACCCCGAGGTCACTCGGCCGTTGCCCGGTAGTAGCCCGATCGCGGCCATCGCCGTCGTCGATTTGCCCGACCCCGACTCCCCGACAATGGCCAGGGTGTCGCCGGCGTTCAGCGACAGCGAGGCGTCTTCCACCGCGTGCACGGAGCCGTGCATGGTGGAGAACTCGATGTTCAGGTCGGTGATCTGCAGCAGCGGTGCCGGGGCAGGCGAGGGCTCGGTCATGCAGATATTCTGCCCTAAGTTGTGGCTCAGGTCACTTTCGGGTGGTGCGTTGTGGCGCAGGTCGGGTGCGGGTCGACCCGGCGTCAGGTTGACGTGAAGGCGAGCTGCACGGTGGCTGCAGCGATCGCCTGCTCTTCATCGGTGGGAGCGACGACGACGGGGATCAGCGAGTCCGGGGTCGAGACGGTACGCACCGCATCGGAGCGCCGGAGGTTCTCTTCGGCGTCGTAGCGCACGCCCAGCGCGGAGAGCCGGTCGAGTACCCGGGCCCGGAACGGTGACGCATTCTCCCCGATGCCGGCGGTGAACACGATCGCCTGTGCCCCCTGAACGGCCACGTGGTAGCCGCCGATGTACTTGGCCAGCCGGTAGGAAGCCACTTGGAGTGCAGCTTCCGCCTCCCGGTCCCCGGCCTCGGCCGCTTCCAGCACCTGGCGCATATCGGTGTGTCCGGTCATGCCCAGCAGCCCGGATTCCTTGTTCAGCGCCCGGTCGAGCTCCTCAATCGAGTACCCGTGCGCGGTGGCCAGGTGGGTGACGATCGACGGGTCCAGATCGCCGGTGCGGGTGCCCATCACGAGCCCGGCCAACGGGGTGTACCCCATGGAGGTGTCCACGGAGCGGCCGTCACGGATCGCCGTCGCCGAGGCCCCGTTGCCCAGGTGCAGGATGATCCCGCGGAAGTCATCACGATCGATGCCCAGGTGAGCGGCGGTCAGCCCGGTCACCAGGTCGTGGCTGGTGCCGTGGAACCCGTAGCGGCGGATGCCATAGTCGGAGTACCAGGAGTTCGGCACCGCATACTGCCAGGCCTCGCGGGGCATGGTCTGGTGGAACGAGGTGTCGAACACCACCACCTGCGGCATCTCCGGCCACTGGGTGCTCAGCGCGCGCAGCCCCTGTGCGGCTGGCGGGTTGTGCAGCGGGGCCAGGGGCGCGAGCCGGTCGATGGCGCGGATCACCTCGGGGGTGACCAGTGCCGGGGCGGAGAACCGCTCGCCGCCGTGCACCACCCGGTGCCCGGCGGCGTCGATGCTGCGCCCGTCGAGCACGTCCTCTAGCTCCGCGGCCACCTGCTCCAGCGCCTGAGCGTGGTCGGCAATCGGAGAGCCGGGCTGGCCGATCCGCTCGATGAGCCCCTTGGCGAGGACCGGGTGGGCGGTGTCGACGCCGTCGTCGCCGAGCTCGCGCAGCTGGTACTTCAACGACGACGAACCGGAATTGATGACGAGGATCAGCATGGCGCTCCTAGAGGTGGCGGTCAGTGACGGCGGGGTTCTCGCACCAGTGTAGGGCCGGATCCACTGCGCTACACTGGGCCGCGGACACGGGGTGCGCCGTCGGCGCTGAGATCAGACCCGTGGAACCTGATCTAGGTTGTACTAGCGAAGGGATGTCCCGATGACGTCGCGCACGGGAAACAGCACCAGCACCAGAACCGAGCCCGAGCGGCTGCCGCCCGCCGGAGTCGCCGCCCTGCGTGCCGGGGTGGTGGGCAACTAGATCGATAACATCCACGTCTTCCTGCCCGTCACCGCTCTGGCTCCGGCGCTGCTGGTGCTCGCCGGCCCGGCGGCCACCGCCTCCACCGGGGCACTGATCATTGTTGCCATGCTGTTCGGCCGACCCCTGGGCGGGCTGATCTTCGGGCAGATCTCGGACCGGCTCGGGCGCACCCGCACCACCCGGATCGCCATCGCCGGCACCGCCGTCTGCGCGCTGGCCATCGCCGCGGTGCCCACCCATGAGCTGATCGGCCCCGGCACGGTCGCCCTGATCCTCGCACTGCGGCTGATCGGCGGGATCTTCGTGGCGGGGGAGTACTCCGCGGCCATTCCGCTGGCCATGGAGTGGTCCTCGGGACGACGGCGCGGGCTGATGAGCGGGCTGATCCTGTCCATGGCGCCCTGGGCACAGGCGACGATCGCGTTCTTGGTGGCCGGGCTCATCGTCGTCATCGGACCGGAGGCCTATGCCGTGTGGGGGTGGCGGCTGCTGTTCGTGATCGGGGCGCTGCTCTCGCTCGGGATGCTGCTCTACTACCGCCGTCACGTGGCCGACGCCCCGGTCTTCCACCGTCAGGCCCGCACCGCACCGGCGGGGGATCCGGATCACCAGGGCGCATCCCCGCGATCCGGGCTGCGCGCACTGCTCACCGGCCAGTGGGCGGGTGCCTTCTGGCAGGTGTTCCTGCTGATGACCGGGCTGTGGCTGCTCACCGACACCACGGTGCTGCTGCTCACCGAACGGCTCGCCACCGACTCATCGCTGAACCCCACCGCGGTGCCCGTGGTGATGGGGCTGGCCTCCGTCGCGCAGGCGGTGGTGATGGCCCTGGCCGGGCACCTGTCCACCGTCACCGGGCGTCGCGCCCTATTCCCGGGCTGGGGTGCGGTGGCCGCGCTGATCGGTCCCGGGCTCTGGTGGCTGACGGTGCAGGCGTCGTCGTGGGTGTGGGCCGCCGTGGGGGCCGCGGTGCTGCAGGTCATCACGGTCTCCGCCTATGGGCCGGTGGCGGCGTATCTTTCCGAGCGGTTCCCCACGGGCGTGCGGTCCACCGGGTACGGCATGGGGTACAGCCTCTCCCTGGTGCTGCCGGCCCTCTACCCGTTCTACCTGCCGTGGCTGGAGCCGGCACTGGGCCGGCACGGTTCCGTGATGGCGTTGCTGTGCCTAGGCGGGCTGCTCCTGATGCTCGGAGCTGCCCTGGGCCCGCGGCTGGGTCCGGACGAGCTGGACGACGACCTCGACATCGTGGCGACCCGCAGCACCCGCAGCGCCCCCAGCACCTGTCAGCCGGGTCAGCCTTCTCCGCGCACCGCATCGAGAGGCGAGCCTAGCTGCAGCAGCACCAGATAGGCCACCACCACCGCGAGCAGGGCCACCGCACCGCTGAGCATCGGGTGGTTGAGGACGACGCGCATCAGCCGGTCGTGCCAAGCGCGGTCGCGCACGTCGTCGGTGGGGGTGCGCCGCCAGGCGCCGTCGAGGTGGCCGCGGCGGGCCAGCCACCGCTCCATCGGCACCGTGGCGTAGGGGACGACGGCGCTGCCGATCGCGACCACTGCCACCGTGGGGCGCCACCGCTGGTTCTTCGACACCAGCACGGCGGTGGTCGCGTAGGAGAGGAACACGAAGCCGTGAATGCCGCCGCCGAGGGTGACTGCCAGATCCCATCCCACCGCCGCGCGCAGGATCAGCCCGGCGATCAGCAGGGTCCAGGAGCACGCCTCGGCGATGGCCAGCGTGCGGAACAGGGTGTGCGGCGTGCGGAACACGGGACTCCTCATCGTCGGTGCGGACGTCGAGGGAAGTCTACGTTCCGAGTCTGTCTGCATCCGAATCCAAGCCGAATCCAACCCGAATCCGAGTTGAACCCGAGCTGAACCCGAGCGAAGTCGTCATCCGGATCGGCCGCGGCTCCGAACCCCTCATGACAGCATCGGCACACGACGGGGAGGGCAGAGCAGAATGACAGCGAACACGACTGAGACCCGGGTTCCTATCGAATGACCCGCGCCCGGGATACTGTGTGGGGATGAGCGGAACCGTCGACGAGCGACTCCGGGAGTTGGTGGCGCAGTGCGCCGCCGGTGACCAGGACGCCTTCCGCGCGCTTTACGCCGACGTCGCTCCCGTGGTGTTCGGGGTGGCGCTGCGGGTGCTGCGGGACCGCAGTCTGGCGGAGGAGACCGCTCAGGAGGTGCTGCTCGCCGTCTGGAGCTCGGCGTCCCGCTTCGATCCGGCCCGCGGCTCCGTGCTGGGCTGGGCGTCGACGATGAGCCACCGGCGCGCCGTCGACGTCGTGCGTTCGGTGCAGGCCCAGCGACGCCGCGACCAGGCCGAAGGGGCGCGCAGTGCGGTGCCCGTGGCCGCCGGGGTGGAGGAGACCGTGCTGATGAGCGACGACGCCGCCGCGGTGCGTCACTGCCTCGAGGCACTGAGTGAGCCCGAGCGCGACGCCGTGCAGTTGGCCTACTTCCAGGGTCGCAGCTACCGGGAGGTGGCGCAGGAGTCCGGGACCCCGGAAGGCACCGTGAAATCGCGCATCCGGACCGCGCTGAAACGATTGGCAACCTGCTTGGGGGTGAGACGATGACCACGCACGATCACAGTGATGACCAGAACGAGCGCGACCAGAACGAGCGCGACCGCGCCGCCGAGCTGCTGGGCGCCTGGGCTGTGGACGCCGTCGACCCCGAGGAGCGGGCGCTGGTGGAGCGGGTGCTGGCCCGGGATCCGGAGCTGCGAGCCGAGGCGGACGAGCTGCAGCGGGTCACCGCCAAGCTCGCGGCTTCGCTCGCCGTGGAGCCGCCGGAGAGTCTGCGCGAGGCCGTGCTGGCCCGCATCGCAACGGACCAGTCCGGCGCAGCAGACCAGGCCAGCACACCTGAGCAGTCCAGCGAGACTGGCACGGTGGTGCCCTTGCGCCGTCGTCGACCGTGGATCCCCGCTGTGGCGGCTGCCGCTGCGGCCGCTGCCGTCGTGGTCGCGGTCACCTGGGGGATCTCCACGCTCGGTTCAGATGGCATCACCGACCAGGACCAGCACACTGCCGTGGAGCAGGTGATGGAAGACCCGGCCGCCCAGCACTTCACCGCCGACTTGCCTGAGATCGGTGAGCTGGAAATCGCGCTGGGCGCCGACGGTACCGGGGTGCTCGCCGGGCGACAGGTCCCGGACCCCGGTGACGCGCAGGCGTATCAGTTGTGGACCATTGACGGCGACGCCGCCCCGGCCTCCCACGGTCTCGTGGAAGTGCACGACGGCCGGGTGCTCATGCCGTTGGAGGGCGTGCCCGCCGGCGCTATAGTGGCAGTCACGGTGGAACCCGCCGGCGGTTCGGAGCAGCCGACGACGGAGCCGATCCTCGCCGTCGAGACCGCCGTCAGCTGAGGCATCTCAGCCCTGGCCGAAAAGGGGTCGGCCGGTAGAATGGTGACATGGGACACGTTGAGCAACAGCGCGACGGCGCACCGAGCACACCGCGTGTGGTGGTGGGGATCGACGGATCCGAGAACAGCCTGCACGCCTTCGATCACGCCCTGACGCTCGCCCGGGGCCGCGGTGCCGTCCTGGACGCCGTAGCGGCCTACACCGAGCCCGGCTACGGCTACACTCCTGCCGCCGCCTCGGCCTCCCGTTCCGGCGATGCCCGCACCCTGGCCCGCGCCGCCCTGGATGAGACGGTCGCCGCGGCCGGGCTCTCCGCCGAGGAAGAGCACCGGGTGCAGAGCATCGTGGTGGAGGGCGACGCCGCGAAGGCCCTCGTGGAAGCGTCCGACACCGCACAGCTGATCGTGGTGGGCAAGCGCGGACGCAACCGCTTTGCGGGCCGGTTCATGGGCAGTGTGTCCGCCGCCGTCGCCTCCCACGGGCGCTGCCCGACCCTGGTGGTCCCCGAGAAGAGCGATTCCGGATCAGACGGATCAGGTGGATCAGCGGGAACAGCGTTAGATCCGTCAGCCCCGTCAGACCCGCAGAGCGAGGAGCTGGCCCGCGCCCTGGCCGAGGCGGCAGCGGAGCGCGGCGACGGTCTGGCCCGCGGCGCCCACGCCTCCGACGACGTCGGGAGTAGCCCGGAGAAGATGCTGGACTTCACCGGCACCGTGGTGGTGGGTATCGACCTGCAGGCCGAGCCGATCACCCTGGCCCTGGCGGCCGCCGAGTACGCCGAACAGCTCGGGCACAGCCTCACCCTGGTGGCCTCGCACCGCTTCTCCGCCACCGCCTGGGGGCCGGTCTCACCGATCTACGGGGCGCAGGTGCCGCAGATGCGCCGCGACTTCGCCGACCGGCTCGAACTGGTGGCGTCCCGGGTGGCCGAGCAGACCCGGGTGACCGTGCGCTGGCGGTTTTTCGACGCCGGACCCGCCACCGCCTTGGGCGTCGCCTCCGCCACCGCACCTCTGGTGGTGGTCGGCACCCGCGGTCGCGGCGGGTTCGCCGGACTGCTGCTGGGTTCCGTCAGCCAGGCGCTGCTCAACCGGGCCGAATCCCCCGTGCTGGTGGTGCCGCACACCCGGCCGAGCTAAGGAGTCAGCCCAGCTCAGCCCGGCATACTTCAGCCCGGCTCACTCCTGAGCTTGGATGGCCGTGATTGCCACCGTATTGACGATGTCGTCCACCGTGCAGCCGCGGGAGAGGTCGTTGACCGGCTTGTTCAGCCCCTGCAGCACCGGCCCCACCGCCACCGCGCCGGAGGACTGCTGCACCGCCTTATACGTGTTGTTGCCGGTGTTCAGGTCCGGGAAGATGAACACCGTGGCCTGGCCCGCGACCTCGGAGCCCGGCATCTTCGACTCGGCCACAGAGGCCGACACCGCGGCGTCGTACTGCAGCGGGCCATCGACCTTGAGGTCCGGGTGGTTCCGGCGCACCATCTCGGTGGCCTCGCGCACCTTGTCCACCGCCTCGCCCGTGCCGGAGGCCCCCGTCGAGTAGGAGAGCATGGCGACCCGCGGGTCCACCCCGAACTGGGCGGCCGTCAGCGAGGAGGCGTAGGCGATATCGGCCAGCTGCTCGCTGTTCGGATCCGGGTTCACCGCGCAGTCGCCGTACACCAGGGCCCGGTCGGGCAGCAGCATGAAGAACACGGAGGACACGATGGACACCCCGGGCCGGGTCTTGACGAACTCCAGGGCCGGGCGGATCGTGTTCGCCGTCGTGTGGGCCGCCCCGGAAACCATCCCGTCGACGTCGCCCAGCTGCACCATCATCGTGCCGAAGTAGGCGCCCTCCTGCATCACTTCGCGCGCCCGATCCAGATCCACCCCGCGGTGCGCGCGCACCCGGGCGTACTCCTCGGCGTAGCGCTCGCGGTCCAGGGAATCGGCCGGATCCACCAGCTCCAGCCCGGTCAGATCCACACCCTCCTGGGCGGCCACCTCACGCACCCGGGCCACGTTGCCGAGCACCACCAGGTCACACACCTCACGACGGCGCAGGATCTCCGCGGCGCGCAGAATCCGCGGATCCTCACCCTCCGGCAGCACGATCCGCTTTCGGTCGGCCCCGGCGCGGGAGATCAGCTGGTGTAGGAACCGCAGCGGCGTGATCCGGGTCGGCCGGCTCAGCTCGATCCGGCCCAGCAGTTCATCGGCGTCCACCCGGGAGTGCCAGGCACCCAGGGCGGCCGCGGTTTTACGGGACTGCGCCGAGGAGAGCTCCGAACGCACGGACGCCACCTGCTGGGCGGTGCCGAAAGTATCCGCGAAGGAGATGAACACCGGGAACGGCGCCTGGGCGTACAGCCGCTGGATGTGCAGGTTCGGCTCGATCCCGTTGGTCAGGATCATCCCCGCCGGCACCGGGAACTCCGGGGTGAGCGAGGAGGCCACCGTGGCCAGCACCGCATCCGAACGGTCACCGGAGACGATCACCAGGGCGCCCTCCCGCAGGATCTGTAGGAAGTTCCCGCCCTCCATCGACACGGCTTTCACTTCGGAGACATCGCGGTCGAGGTGCTCGGAGCCGGCCACCTGCTGCAGGTTCAGCGCGTCTGCGACCTCCGCCACCGAGGGCAGCGCCAGCTCGGCCAGCTCGGGCAGCACGTAGACGGCGCGGCGGTGCTTGCCCGGCCGAATGGCGGCAGCGGTCTCGCCGAGCCGGGCCGGGTCGGCGCGATTGACGATCACGGAGAGCAGGTCCACCCCGGCGTCGTCGAGGGTGTGCCGGGTCAGGTCTACTGCATCCGCGGTCTGCTCCGGGTCCAGTCCGGCCGCGGGCACCACGGCCACCACGGCAGCGTTGAGGTTCCGGGCCAGATCGGCGTTCAGCTCCACTTCCACCGCGGATTCTGCGGTGACCAGGTCGGTGCCCTCCACCACGACGACGTCAGTCTGGGAACTGATCTGTTCGTAGAGGGCGACGCTGCGTTCCTGGATCTCCTCGTGCCGCCCCGCCGTCATCAGGGAGCGCGCCTCAGCCGCCGTCATCCCGCCGCGGGCCAGGTCCGGGCTGAGCCGGAACTGCTCACGCATCAGCTGCACCATCGGATCGGTCTCGACGTCGTCGCCGGGTACCACGGGGCGGAAATAGCCGATCGAGCCGGAGCGCTTGTACAGCGAGTCCGCCAATCCGAGACTCACGAGCGACTTCCCGGCTCCGGCGGTGGTGGTGGCGACGAAGATTCCCTGACCCATGCACCCCACTATAAGTGTCTGCCGGATCAGTGTCTGCGGGGAACCGCACAGTGTTATCCGTGCCACCCTGAGGCTCAATGAGGCAGACTGGGAGGATGATCGTTGCATTCTCCATCACCGTGTCCGGCCAGGGCTCCGCGGGCCCCGACGCCGCTGCAGGTTCCGCCGCGGGCACCGCCGAAGGCTCGGTCAGCCATGCCGTGGCCGCCGCCGTCGCCGTGGTGCGTGCCTCCGGGCTGCCGCACCGCACCTCCTCCATGTTCACCGAGATCGAGGGCGAGTGGAACGAGGTGATGGCGGTGGTCAAGGACGCCGTCGATGCCATCGCCCCCTATGGCGCCCGGATCTCCCTGGTGCTCAAAGCCGACATCCGCCCCGGGCGCACCGGCGAGATCGAGCACAAGATCTCCCGGGTCGAGCAGGCGTTGGCCGAACGGGACCAGTGAGGTTCGGACGCCGTCGCAGCGGGAGTCCGCGCACCCCGGGGGAGTCCCGATACTACGTGCGCGAGGCCGAGCGCGCCGATCTGCCCGGGGTGCTCGCCATGAAGCTGGCCAGCTGGCGCGAGGCCTACGGGGCGCTGCGCGACGAGGAGTTCTTCGCTCGCGCCGAGGCCACCCTCGACGAGCAGGTCGAACACTGGGCCGGCCAACTGCGCCGGGGCACGACGGTGTGGCTGGCGGAGGACCTGACCGACCGCATCGTCGGGATGGCCTCGCTCGAGAGGCCCGAGCCGGCCGAGCCCGAGCCCACGGACGCATCGGGCACTCCCGCAGCACCTGGGACACCCGCCCAGCTGCGCACCCTCTACGTGTTGGCCGAGGCCCAGGGCACCGGGGTGGCCGATGCCCTGCTCCGCGCCGCCCTGGGTGCCGTGGATCCCCGTGACTCTGCCGCCCCCGACGTCGTCCTCACCGTGCTGGAGAACAACCCGCGCGCCATCGCGTTCTACCGCCGTCACGGCTTCGAGATCGTGGGCGAGCCCGTGGAGATGACCGGCCCCTGGGCGGGACTGCGCGAAATCCGCATGGTGCGCCGTGGTTAAGCACTCACCGGTCGACATCGTGCCCGGGGTGTACCCCATCGATGCCGGCACCGCCGAGATCAGCGAGGACCCCTTCACCCCCGGCTGCTGGCTGCTCACGATCAACGGTGCGGAGTCCTCACAGCTGAACCCCGACCAGCCCACCGTGCTCGGGTTCGAGTACATGCGCTGGATCGCCGCCGTCGTCGAGCACCGTTTCACCACCGACACCGCGCTGAAGGTGCTGCACCTAGGCGCCGCCGGCTGCACCCTGGCCCGCTGGATCACCGCGCTGTACCCCGGCGCCCACCAGACGGCGGTGGAGTACGACGCCGGACTGGCCGCCCTGGCCCGGGACCGTTTCGGGCTGCCGCGGGCCCCGGCCCTGAAGATCCGGGTGGCCGAGGCCGGGGAGGTCCTCGCCGCCGGCTACCCTGACACCCGTGACGTGATCATCCGTGATGTCTTCGCCGACGACGACGCCGGGCGCCCCACCACCCCCGCACACCTCACCGGCGTCGAACCCGCGCAGCACGCCGCCCGGCAGCTGGGCACCCACGGGCTGTACCTGGTCAATTACGGGGGCGGCCCCGGGATGTCCGAGGCGCTGGTGGAACAGCAGGCGCTGGCGGAGGTGTTCGCCCACGTCGTCGCCATCGCCGACCCGGCCATGTTTAAGGGGCGTCGGCGCGGTAACGTCATCTTCGCCTGCAGCCAGTCACCGCTCACCGTCACCGAGCTGGGCGGGGAGTCGGCGTTCACTCGCGCTCTGCTCTCGGACCCGGTGCCTGCCCAGCTGCGCCACATAGACCCACCCCGGCCGGGGAGCACTAGACTGTGATCACCAGGACGGGCTGTCCCGGAAGCCGATGGGCTGACGAGATGCCTCGTTCCCACCGTTCAGGGAGGTTGAGATGACCGGCATGTTCCATGATCCCGCCCGTCGCGTCGAGAACGAGGCGGAGCGCACCCGCCGCCATTCCGAGACCCACGGCGTCGTCGTTGGGGTGGACGGGTCGAAGCGCTCGCTGGCGGCCGCCGTCTGGGCGCTGCGCGAGGCCACCCGCCGCGACCTGCCGCTGACCCTGGTCTCCGCCTACACGCTGCCCATCTTCCCGTCGGTGGCACTCGACGCCGGCTATGGCTCCATGGAGGATTCCGCCCTGGCCGAGGGCGCCCAGCAGATCCTGGCCGCCACCGTCGAGCAGCTGGGTCCCACCGAGGTCGAGATTCGCACCCGGGTGGAGCTCGGCGATCCTGCCACCGTGCTCACCGACTACTCCTCCCAGGCCCACTTGCTGGTGGCGGGCTCCCGCGGGCGCGGCGGTTTCATGGGGCTGCTCGTGGGCTCCGTGTCCCGCAGTCTGCCCTCCAACGCTGCTTGTCCAGTGGTGCTGGTGCCCCTGGGTGCCGAACAGTCGAGGGCGGGGGACAACGCTCCCGTCGTCGTCGGCTCCGACGGCGGCGAACGCGGCCGACTCGCCACGCTGCGTGCCGCGGAAGAGGCGCGATGCCGCGGGGCGGACCTGCGCCTGGTGTGCGCTATGGCTCCGGTGTCGTCGGCGGTGGAATGGTTGCCCTCCACTGTGGATGAGCGCGCCCTGGTCGATGAGCTCCAGGAGAAGATGGACGCCGGGGTGGCCTGGCTGAAGGCCCAGGTGCCGGACCTGAACGTGACCTCGGAGGTCATCGACGGCGTGCCCGTGGACGTGATGGTGGCCGAATCCGAGCACGCCCGACTCACCGTGGTCGGCACCCGCGGTCGCGGCGGTTTCGCCGGGGCACTGCTGGGGTCGACGTCGCAGGGCATCATCGCTCACGCTAAAGGCCCGGTGATGGTGGTTCCCTTCAAGAAGGACAAGCGACTGGAGTCTCGCCCCGAGTACGGCCCCATGTTCGAGGGCTGAGCTCTTCGGACGTCGAGTCTATTGACGGAGTCGCACGCTGAACAGGTGCGCCCTGGTCATTGACGGTCAGCGTCGTCGAGGGCTTTGTCTTCGGTCGCGTTCGTGAAGCCGTCACCACACGGGACGGTGTGCTCGGTGATGGCATCGGGTGGCGCATTGTCTGCTTCCTTGCTTCCTTTGGCGGTTCGTCGAATCCGGCTTCGTCCTTTGAAGGCACGGCCGTTGCTTTTGCATGCGCGGCAGCTCATCGACGAGGGACCGGCCACCGTGCGTTAGAGAACTACGGCGGTCGTTCGCGTTCTTCGGGTACGGTGACTTACCGCCTATTTGTTGCCATTGCGGGTACGACGAATCCAGGCTCATCTTCTTGAAAGCGTGGCTTTTACGTCTGTGGGCACGGTGGCTCATGGTGAGATCCTTGGTGAATCGTCCCTGATTTCCGCCGCTTTATTGGCGCAGGGGTCGCCAGTAGGTGTTCCGGCGCGGTATCTGGTCGGGGTCAATATAAGGTGGCGCGGTGAACCAGGGCACGTCATCGACGATGCTGATCCGCCAGTCCCCTCGATCTGCTAACCGATGATCATGGTGACACAACAGCACACCGTTGGCGGTGGAAGTGGGGCCTTGGGCGCGGGCTGGGTCGATGTGGTGGCTTTCGCACCACGGCGCCGGGGCTGTGCAGCCTGGGGCTGCGCACCCGCCATCACGGGCCACTAACGCTTTGCGTAAGTGTTTGTCGAAGAACCTCTCGCTGGTGCCCACGTCCAGGATTTGTCCGGCTCCGCCGAGGACGACGGGCAGGATTTCGGCCTCGCAGAGTAGGTGACGGATATTGGCGGGGCTGATCGGGCCGGTGTAGGCGCCCTGACTGAGTTCAAAGCTGGGTAGGGTGCCGTCGGTGAGCCAGGCAGGGTCGAAATTCTTTGGTGCGATCCCGGCCTGGACCATCATCCGTAGCATCAGCGGCAGATCAATCGTCACCAGTACTTGAGGCCGGGTCCCGCCCTGGTCGGGCAGTTTGTTGTGCGGGACTTTCAGTCCGGCTTGCAGGACCCCGATGAGAGCGTCGTGGGCTTTCTGCTCCCGGCTCCGCCGGTCCAAGTTATTGACCGTGTCCCCGTTGGCATCCACCGCATTCGTGGCGTCCGCCCCGGTGTGGGACCCGGTCTTGGCTCGCGGGTTGTTGATCGCGTGGACCAGGGTTTCGAAGAGTTCGCTGCCTGCTTGGTCGGTGGTGCATTGCCAGACACTGAGTTTCCCCAGTCGGCGCACCCGGCGGAAGCCACGTTTCTTCTGCGCTTCTCTATCGTCGGGTGCTTGCCCATCAGGATTGACTTTGGCTTCCGTGCGGTCTTTCCACCCTGTCGCGTAGTGCGCGAATTGGTTGTCGTCAAAGACCCTGGCCTGTTCAACGAGAACTTCTTCACCGTCCTGGAGCAGCTCCTCGAGATCCTCGGGGTCGGTGCTGACCGATTGGGCTTGTTCTTCGACAGCTTCGAGGTCGTCGACGATGGCTTTGACTGCTTTAGTGGTGATCTCGCCTTCGGTGCTGGCTTCCCCCACCTGGGGCAGCTCAGCCACCACAGTGGAAGGGTCACCGGTGAAGGCGGTGATATCAGTACGGGGGAAGATCTTATTGCCGAGTCGGATGCGTTGTTTCGCGACTCCGAACGCGCAGTGCGTGTGATGGCGCAGGAACTCTGAGGCGTTTTTATGCACCACCCGCCCGGTCGGTAGGCCCAGCAGTTCGAGGCGTTGTTCGTGGGTGGCGAAGACTTGGTCCACGACCCGAGCCAGGGCTGTCTCGATGTTTTCGCAGAGCCGGCCCAGGGCGGCGGCTTGTTCAATCATCACCGGTAGTGACCCAGCGGGGTCTTCAATAGTGATCTCACCTTGAGGGTCCTGCTTGGAGCCGGGCTTTGTTCGGGTGTCGGCGTGGTCGAGGAAGGAGGTACCCCAGTCCTGGTGGGCATCGGGGTTCTGGCGCTGGTAGAGGCTGAACTCTTCCCTAGCTTCGGCGGAGGAGACCCGCCGGCTCAGGGTGGTCAGGCCCTGGGTGAGCAGAGTAGCTAAATCCGAGCTTGAGAGGTCGTCAAGGGCATCCAACAGGGGTAGCAGGGTGGACGTGTCAGTGGTGGTCATGTTCGCTTCCCCCTTCCTGGTTGCTGCTTGTTCTGCGTGTACGTGTGTTCTAGTTTCTAGTGTAGTTGATGTCTCATGTGATGGGAAGTGGGGTTCGAGGTTGTGGAGGAATTGGGGTGATTTATTTTTGGGGGTGCGGGATTCTGCGGTGGTGGGGTCTTCCACAGGGGCGCGACACGCGTTTCCGACGGGTCTGGGACTGTGCTGCGCGGGGTGGATGCCGGACTTGGGGTTGACGGGCTGGGTCAGATTCATCCGCGCGGGAGACGCGGGGCGGGGTTTGCTTTGGGCGGGCCGGTGGACCGAACTCGTTGAGGTTAGATGTCCTCGTCAAAGGCCAAATGGGTGCAGGGACGGCAACGGCGCCGGAACCTGTGGGTGGGTTCCGACGCCGTTCAAAGCTCAGAATGGTCAGAAGAGCGTGCCGCGGAGAGCGACGTGGAGACTGACGTGCGTAGGCAGACGTTAAAGAAACAGAGGCGGTATCCCTTCGTTAGGGTGCCGCCTCTGTTTGGTATGGCCCCTCGGGAATCCGGAGAACTTCCCCGGACCCCGGATTCCCGAGGGTGGTTAGTGGGCGCGGGTCAGTAGCGACCTGCGTAGGGGTGGACGTTCACCATGCCGCCGTAGTTCAGCGCCGTCACGGAGAGGCCCATCTGGGGGTTGCGTGCATGCACGATCTGGTTGTTCCCGATGTACAGCGCCACGTGGTACATGGAGGAGCCGCCGTTGGAGCTCCAGAACACGAGGTCACCAGGCTGCAGCTGGCTCAGCGGCACATACTGCTTGGCGGCCTGGTACTGGCCGGATGAGGTGCGTGGCAGTGACTTGCCTGCGGCCTGGAACGCACCCAGGGTGAAGCCGGAGCAGTCGTAGCCGCTGGGGCCGTTGCCGCCCCAGGCGTAGTACGTGCCGGACTGGTTGGCTTTGTTGACCGCCCAGTTGATGGCCGTGCCGGCCCAGCCGGAGTTCGACGCCGTCTGGACCTGCTGGGTCTTTGTCGGGGCCGGAGTCGGCGTGGGGGTAGGAGTCGCGGTGCGCGTCGGAGTGGGGGTGGCCGTCCGGGTGGGAGTCGGTGTCGGCGTCGGAGTGGCGGTACGCGTCGCGGTCGGGGTTGGCGTAGGTGTCGGAGTGGCGGTGCGCGTCGCCGACGGGGTGGGGGTCGGCGTCGCAGTGCGGGTGGCCGACGGGCTGGCGCTGGCCGACGCCGAAGGAGTAGCCGACGCGGACGGGCTGGCGGATGCGGTGGCGCTCGACGACGGCGTGGCGGTCGCGGTGGGCGACGGGGACGGCGTCGCAGTCTCCGAAGGGGTCGGGGTCGCGGTTTCCGAGGGAGTCGTGGTCTCGGTGGGAGTCGGGGTCGGAGTGGGGCTCGGCGTCGGCTCCTCCGTTGGCTCCTGGGTTTCTACGGCTTCGGTGTTCGACGGCGAAGGGCTGGCAGCTTCCTCGGCGGCCCGAGCCTCGGAGGCGGCGATGGCCTGCTGCAGCGCTGCGTCCAGGTCCGCGGCTTCGATGGCGGAAACCCGCTCCTCGGCCTCAGCATCGGAAATCTCGTGAAGCTCGGCGTACAGGCCGACCAGCTGTGCGCGGTCGGCCTCTGCCTGCTGGCGGGCCCGCTCGGCGGCCTCGGCCTGACGACGCAGTTCGGCCTGACGCTCGGCCTCGATGCGGGCGGCTTCGGCTTCGGCGGCCTCTGCGCGCTCGGCCTCAGCGGCCAGCGCTTCTGCCTCGGCCGCCTGGCGGGCGGTGTCCTCGGCGGACTGCGCCTGGCTGTTGGCCACCTGATCGGCGGTGGCGGCGCGGGACAGGGTGTCTTCGTCGCCGAACATCACGTCGGTGACGGTGGCGCCGCCGTTGCGGTACATGTCGGCGGCCGTGTTGCCAGCAACTTCTTCGGCTGTGTCGGCGGACTCGGTGGCCGCGGCGGCCCGATCGCGAGCGGACTCGGCGGCGGTGCGCGCCTGGGCCACGGCCTCGGTGGCCACGCGGGCGTCCTCGTTGGCCTGCTGGGCGCTGGCTTCGATCTCGTTCGCGCGCTGGGTGGTCTGCTGGATGGCGGCGTAGAGTTCGCCGGCCATCTCCTCGCGAGAGGTGTCGTCGGCCTTGGCTTCCTTGACCTTCTTCTCCGCCGGGATCGCCGCGCGCTCGGTGACGGTCTTGTCTTCGGCCTGCTGGCCTGCGCTCACTGATTCGATCAGGTTCGGCATGGCGGCAGCGGTGACAGCGCCCACGGTCACGATGGCGACGGCGGCGGTAACACCTGCAACGCGGCGAGTTTTCACAGCGGTTGATCCTCTCACTGCGGAGCTCGAGGGTGAGTGATGTGCTGGCCGGATCACCAGCGGTGGCGGGTCGTCACGAGATCGTCACGTTCAGATGAAGCAAAGATCACGCTCAGGCCCTGTTGAGCTCCACAAGACACGAGAATAGATGCACAATTGTCACAAAAGCAACACAAGTCAGCCCCGTATCATAAAAAACAACGGTGTAATTTCGTCACACCCGTTGCGATCCTGGCGTGTCGCGGGCGCGAAAATGGCCGGAGTGGCGCGGAGTAGTCGACGTGGAGGCGCGGTGCTTAGCCCCAGCCGAGGCGATGCAGCTCGTCGTCGTCGATGCCGAAGAAATGAGCCATCTCGTGCACCACGGTCACGGTGATCTGCTCGACCAGTTCCTCGCGCGTCGAGCACAGCCGTTCCAGCGGATTCCGGAAGATCGTGATCTGATCGGGCATGGCCCAGGGCTCATTGCCGCGCTCGGTCAGAGGGATGCCCTCATAGAGGCCGAGCAACTCGGTGTCGGGTGCTTCCCAGGACTCGGGCTCGTATTCGTCGGCCACGAACACCACGACGTTGTCGATATGGCGCTGCAGGCGTCGCGGCAGGCGCGTCAACGCGTCCTGAACGGCGGCGTCGAATTCGTCCTCGGTGAGCCAGTGGCCATCGGCAGTTTGCACAATGGCGAGTCTTCCCTCTACAATTTTCTAGGTCAACCTCGCTCTGTTGAACCGCGACTCGTGCGCGGGGCGCAGTGGTGAAGAAGACAGGCCCCCATCGTCTAGCGGCCTAGGACACCGCCCTTTCACGGCGGCGGCACGGGTTCGAATCCCGTTGGGGGTACGGCTTTTCTTGACGGTAGCCTTGCGTCAGAAATGCATCGACCGCGATCGGCAACGAGAGTGGTCAAACGAGGGAAAAAACTCTGGTAGAGTTAGTTCCCGCAACAAGGCCCTGTAGCGCAGTTGGTTAGCGCGCCGCCCTGTCACGGCGGAGGTCGCGGGT
>JBQDEV010000021.1:39596-40218 GCA_052084925.1 Micrococcaceae bacterium | reverse complement strand
GTTAAGCACGCCGCCAGCGTTCATCCTGAGCCAGGATCAAACTCTCCGTAAAAAAATACAAAAAGAGAATAGAAGAACAAACCAGCCGGAAAAACCAGCAAGTCCTTATATCCCAGCAAAACCCAACCCGAGAGCGACGAGGCACCCCGAGAAGAGTATTACCAATAAATAAAATTGGCATCAACAAACTTGGCACACTATTGAGTTCTCAAACAACAAGAGCTTTGAAACTTTCGCGATCCGTTTTCCGGACCGTTTCCGTTACCAGCGATTTTCAACTCTATTTCCTCTTTGTTCACCTTGTCAAATCGGCTTTTCGCCGTAGTTCTCGGTGATCTGGAGGTGAGCGACGGATCTCTACTCTAGCAGATGATCTGCCGGAGTTGTCAATCTGTTTCTCGGGAGTTGGCCGCCGGCACTTTTCCGGGCTGTCCGCCCCGTGCTGCCTTGCGACATTGAAAACTATACACACGGTTCTCGCCAGGAACAAAATCGGCGGATTTGTTCGGAAGAGGTTGTTGAGCAACGCCGAAAAACCCCCAATGTGCGCATTCCCAGACAAAAGAGAGCCAGCCCAGTGATAACAGACACAGGTGGAAGCGGAGCCAGAGCCACCGTGGTA
>JBQDEV010000021.1:34017-39586 GCA_052084925.1 Micrococcaceae bacterium | reverse complement strand
ATTTTTCGGGGCGGCCCGCCCTTTGCTCCGTGGCTAATTTAAAAAAAAACCCCCGGTTACACCCCCGTAAAAAAATGGGGGTATTTGGGCGTTTCTGTTTGTTCAGATCCGCAGAAATCCGCCGATTTCGCGATTGCCATGAGCAAGGAGTCCCTGCAATGTGATTCAGGCCTCAGGTGGAAGCGTCGCCATCGCCATGTTCTTCTTGCCTCGGCGCACCAGCAAATGCCGACCGTGCAGGGCGTTTCCGCTGCCGAAGACCTGTGTCTCGTCGGTGATCTTGATGTTGTTGACGTAGGCGCCGCCATCCTTGACGGTGCGTCGGGCTTCGGAATTCGACGTCACCAGCTGTGTTTGGACGAGCAGCTCGATGATGTTCGGCTCCCCCTCGGCGCGCAGGTCAATGTGTGTGAGCTCCGCGGCCACCGAGGTCAGCGTCGGTTCGTCGATGCCGTCGAGGTCTCCCCCACCGAAGATGGCGGCCGATGCGTCGATGACCTTCTGCGTCTGCTCTTCGCCATGCACCAGCGAGGTGACTTCCCATGCCAGGCGACGCTGCGCTTCGCGGCGGAACGGTTCGTCCTGAACTTTCTGTTCATACTCCGCGATCTCCTCGCGGCTGAGGAACGTGAACACCTTGAGCCGGTCGGCGACATCAGCATCGGCCGTGTTGAGCCAGAACTGGTAGAAGGTGTACGGCGAGCACATCTCGGGGTTCAACCAGATGGCGTTGCCCTCGGACTTACCGAACTTGGTGCCATCGGCGTTGGTGATCAGCGGGGTCCCGATCGCGTGGACGTGCTGGCCCTCCACTTTGCGGACCAGTTCGGTGCCCGAGGTCAGGTTGCCCCACTGGTCGGAACCGCCGGTCTGCAGGACGCAGTCGAAGTCGCGGTACAGGTTCAAGTAATCCAGCCCCTGCAGGATCTGGTACGAGAACTCGGTGTAGGAGATCCCTTCCTCCGAGTTCAGCCGCTTGGCAACGATCTCCTTCTTGATCATGGTGCCCACACGGAAGTACTTTCCGATGTCGCGCAGGAAGTCCAAGGCAGAGAGTCCGCCGGTCCAATCGAGGTTGTTGACCATGCGGGCGGCATTCTCGCCGTCGAAGGAGAGGTAGTTGCGGACCTGGTCCCCGAGGGAATCCACCCATTCGGAGACGATTTCCCGGGTGTTCAGCACCCGTTCGGAGGTCTGGCGCGGATCGCCGATGAGCCCGGTGGAGCCGCCGACGAGGCCCAAGGGCTTGTGGCCGGCCAGCTGCAGTCGACGCAGCAACAGCAACTGAACGAGATGTCCCAGGTGCAACGAGGCTGCGGTCGGGTCGAACCCGCAGTAATAGGTGATCGGCTCGCCTGCCAGCGCCTCTTCCAGCGCGGCCTCATCGGTGGAGACGTGGACCAGGCCGCGCCACTTCAGCTCCTGCCAGATGTTGGGGAACGAAGGGTCATTGGCCTGGCGAGACAGGACGGGCGATGCAGTACTCACGATGTGGAATCTATCAGGCATCGCACTACCCTGACGCGCGCTGGTCGGCGTGTTGCGCCTCAGCCTTGTTCGGCCGCTGCGGCCTGCAGGCCGACAGGCAACTGTTCGGGCGAGCAGCTGGCCACGACCCGCAGTGTCTGGGTGGCGCGTGTCATCGCCACGTAGAGGTCGCCGATGACGCCGTCGGCCTCGTCAATCATCTCGTGGGGTTCCACGAGGATCACGGCGTCGTACTCCAGCCCCTTCGCCTGATGCGCGGTGACCAGGGCGACATCGCGGTCGGACCGCGCCGATCCGCCGGTCCAGACGCGATCGGGCATCACCGAGCTGAGCTTCTCGTGGACCCGCGCGTAGCTGTCCGTGGAGACGATCACGCCGATGAGCCCGCCCGGCGACAGGGCGCCGTCGGTCTCGATGCCCTCGACGACGGCGTCGGGCAGATCCTGTTCGGTCACGGTGCGCACCACGGGGTCGTGCTCCCCGGCACGCAGTGCCTCCGGTGTGGCGATGGTCATCCCGGCACGCCGGGCGACCTCGGTGGCCAGGGAGGTGATCTTCTCCGGGGTGCGATAGTTCACGGTGAGTTCGTTCAGTGTGTAGCGCTCCCCCACGAAGGGAGCAAGGATCTGCCCCCAGGAGGAGTTGTTCGCCGCGGAGGAGGCTTGAGCCATGTCGCCGACGATGGTGAACGAACGCATGGGGCACCGGCGCATCAGCAACCGCCACTGCATGGGTGAAAGCTCCTGCGCCTCGTCAACGACCACGTGGCCGAAGGTCCAGGTGCGGTCGCTGCGGGCACGCTCCGCGGCGGAACGGCGTTCGGGGGTGACCGACTGCGCGTCGGCGACCGTCTCCGCGTCGAGGCTGCCCCCGACCCCGATGTCTTCCAGCACCTGCTGGACGTTGTCCAGGGCAGCCCGGGCATTCTCGACGTCGCGCTCGCGCTGACGCTTCTCGGCGCTGGCCTGGGCGGCCCGGGCGACGTCGTACTCGCCGAGCAGTTCGGCCGCTTCGTCGAGCAGCGGCACATCGGATTCGGTCAGCCGTGCGTCGGGGGCGCGCAGCAGGATCTGGCGCTCGTTGTCGTCGAACTGCGGGGCGACACGGGCCAGGAGCTCGGGCTTCGAGAACAGCTCAGACACCAGCTTCTCGGGCGTCATGGGCATCCAGCACAGGTTCAGCAGCACCCGGACCTCGCGCGACTGGCGGACTTCCTCGAGCAGGTAGGAGCGGTCGGCCTGGTTGGTGCCCCCGGAGCTTTCTTGGAGGATTTCCTCCATCTGCTCGGCGAGTTTCTTCACCATGATCTTCACGAAGGTGGCCCGGGCCTGGTTATGCGGTTTTCCGGTGGCGCGGGCCTTGTCGCGAGCCCGGCGGATCTGCCCGGGGCGCACGGTCAGGGCGGTGCCTTCCACGGTGACGGTCCGCTTGGCGGGGATGAGCCGCTGGCGGTCGGCGACGGCGTCGGCGATCACCTGGGCCATCTCGAGTCGGCCCTTCAGCGCGGCAGCACGGCGTGAGGTTTCCGGCACGGCGTCGAGCCCGGGCATCAGTCGGGCCAGGGAGCTCATCACCACCCCGGTCTCGCCGAGCGAGGGCAGCACCTGGTCGATGTAGTTCATGAATGCTTGGGACGGTCCCACCAGTAGCACCCCGGCGGAGGCGAGGCGTTCCCGGTGGGTGTAGAGCAGATAGGCGGCGCGGTGCAGGGCGACCGCGGTTTTGCCGGTGCCGGGCCCGCCCTGCACGACGTGCACGCCGGGGAGATCGGCGCGGATGATGGCGTCCTGTTCGGCTTGGATGGTGGCGACAATGTCGCCCATCTGCCCGGTGCGCCGTGCGGTGACTGCGGAGAGCAGCGCCGCCGAGACGGTGGAATAGGACTCGGCGTCGTCGGCATCGCTCTCGGAGAGGACGTCGTCCTCGAGCCCGACCACGGTGCGCCCGCTCATCAGCAGGTGACGGCGCCGTCGCACCGACTGCCGGTGGAATGCGGTGGCCTGGTAGAACGAGGCGGCCTCGGGGGCACGCCAGTCCACGAGGAGCCGCTGCTGCTCCTCGTCGGTGAGGCCGATGCGCCCGACGTAGCGGGTCTGTTCGTCGTCGAGGTCGAGACGCCCGAAGGCCAGGCGGTCCTCCACCGCAGAGAGCTGGGCCAGCCGATCCTCATACAGAGTGGCGAAGGCGTCGCGCTCGGACTGGTTCTGCAGGGAGCCCTGCAGGCCCGAACGACGGACCTGAGCAAGCTGCGTCCGCTTCTCGTCGCGCAGCTCATCCAGGCGCACATACAGCGTGGAGACATACTCCTGCTCAGCGGCCAGCTCGGCCTGATAGCGATTGCGAACTGCCGAATCGGCCCCAGTCATACTCGCATCATCCCGTCCCGAAGTTTCACAGCGAGCACCTATCCTACCGGTTGCCCGGTGAATAGAGGATGTCTGCGGGGTGAACCGACCAGAGTGTGACTGCTCAGGCCAGGATTCCGGAGGGGTTCGAGGCGACGAAGTCGCGTACCGGTGCCAGCTGACGCTTCAGCTCCTCCAGCTGGGCGGCGACGGCGTCGGGCCCGGTCCCTCCCTGGGAGCTGCGCGAGCGCAGGGAGCCCTCGGTCGTGAGCACGGTACGCACCTGCGGCGTCAGCTTCTCGGAGACGGCCGCGTAGTCGTCATCGGTCAGGTCCCACAGCTCGATGCCGCGGGATTCAGCCACCTTCACGGCCTCGCCGGAGAGTTCGTGGGCGTCGCGGAAGGGCACGCCCTGCCGGACCAACCATTCGGCGATGTCGGTGGCCAGCGCGAAGCCCTGGGGGGCCAGCTCGGCCATCTTCTCGGTGTTGAAGCGCAACGTGGCGATCATCCCGGAAACGGCTGGGAGCAGTAGCTCCAGGGTGTCGGCGGCGTCGAAGACCGGTTCCTTGTCTTCCTGCAGGTCGCGGTTGTAGGCCAGCGGCAGGCCTTTGAGCGTGGCGAGCAGCCCGGTCAGGTCGCCGATGAGCCGCCCGGATTTGCCCCGGGCCAGCTCGGCAACATCGGGGTTCTTCTTCTGCGGCATGATCGAGGATCCGGTGGAGTAGGAGTCGTCGAGAGTCACGAACGAGGCTTCCTTGGTGGCCCAGAAGATGATCTCTTCGCTGATGCGCGACAGGTTGACCCCGACCATCGCGGACACCCAGGCGAACTCGGCGAAAACGTCGCGGGCTGCGGTGCCGTCGATCGAATTCCAGGCCGCCGAGTCGAAGCCCAGATCGTCAGCGACGGCGTTGGGGTCCAGTCCCAAGGAGGATCCGGCCAGTGCCCCGGAACCATAGGGGGAGACGGCGGCGCGCGCGTCGAAGTCGATGAAGCGCTGCACGTCGCGCAGCATGGCCCAGGCGTGGGCGAGCAGGTGGTGGCTCAGCAGCACCGGCTGCGCGTGCTGCAGGTGGGTGCGGCCGGGCATCGGGGCGTAGGGGTGCGCTTCGGATTGGGCGATGAGTGCGTCGATGGTGTCGAGTACACCCTTCGAGATCAACCGGGCGTGATCGCGCAGGAACATCCGCCCCAGGGTGGCGATCTGGTCGTTGCGGGAGCGGCCGGCACGCAGTTTGCCGCCCAGGTCCGCCCCGGCGCGCTCGATGAGACCCCGTTCCAGGGAGCCGTGGACATCCTCGTCGGATTCCGCGGCGACGTAGGCGCCGGAGACGACATCGGCTTCCAGTTGGTCGAGGGCGCCGATCATCCCGGTCAGCTCCTCAGCAGTGAGTAGCCCGGAGCGGTGCAGCACCCGGGCGTGGGCGCGAGAGCCGGCAATGTCGTAGCGGGCCAGGCGCCAGTCAAAGTCAGTGGACTTGCTCAGGGCCGCCAGCGCGTCGGCCGGGCCGCCGACGAATCGACCTCCCCACAGGGATCCTTCGTTGGTGCCATGGCGGTCCGGCTGCGTGGATGCGGTCATCGTCTCAGAGTCCTTTGAGCTGGTGGGGTCGGATGCGAGTCGGGGGCGGCGCGAGGTGATTAGCCCCCCCCCCCCGGGTGGGCCGGGGTAAGGAGGGGGTTGGCAGGACGGCGACGGCGGCCACCCCCCCCAGGCCCACCCCCCCCAGCTC
>JBQDEV010000021.1:0-34007 GCA_052084925.1 Micrococcaceae bacterium | reverse complement strand
GGCCAGGGGGGTCGGGGGGGGGGGTGGGGTTCAGCGTCCCCGCGCCTTTGGCGGGGGGGGGGGCGTTTGGGTGTCGGGGGCGGCGCGTGGTGATTCGCGCCGCCCCCTGGTGTCGGCAGTGATCAGGAGTCGTTGCTCAGACGGGCGACGTCGTCCAGCGACGCCTGGCCCTCGACGCGCTGATCGCGCTCCGTGGCGGTCTTGGCCGAGAGGCCGAAGATATCGATGAACCCGCGTGCCGAAGACTGATCGAACGAGTCCCCGGTGTCATAGGTGGCCAGGTTGAAGTCGTACAGCCCGGTCTCGGAGCGGCGACCCTGAACCGTGGCGCGGCCGGCGTGCAGCTCCATACGGATGTCTCCGTTGACATAGCGCTGGGTCTCGTCGATGAACACGTCGAGGTTCTGCTTCAGCGGGGAGAACCACTGACCGTCGTAGACCAGCTCGGTCCAACGCTGGTCGACGGTCTTCTTGAACCGGGCCTGCTCGCGCTCCAGGGTGACGTTCTCCAGTTCCTGGTGCGCGGCCATCAGGGCCATCGCGCCGGGGGCCTCGTAGATCTCGCGGGATTTGATGCCCACGAGGCGGTCCTCGACGATGTCGATACGGCCGATGCCCTGGGCGCCGGCGCGGCGGTTCATCTCCTCGATGATCTGCAGCGCGGACAGGTCGCGTCCATCCAGTGCCACCGGTACGCCTTCCTTGAAGGACACGGTCACCACATCCGGTGCCGGCGGGAAGGCCGGGTCATCGGTGTAGGAGTAGACGTCCTTGGTCGGACCGTTCCAGATGTCCTCCAGGAAGCCGGTCTCCACCGCACGGCCCCACACGTTCTGATCAATCGAGAAGGGGTTCTTCTTCGTGGTCTCGATCGGCAGGTTGTTGCGCTCTGCATAATCGATGGCCTTGTCGCGGGTCAGCGCGAGGTCGCGCACCGGGGCGATGCACTTCAGGTCCGGGCCCAGGGTCTGGATCCCCACTTCGAAGCGGACCTGGTCGTTGCCCTTGCCGGTGCAGCCGTGGGCGACCGTGGAGGCGCCGAACTGCCGGGCCGCGGCCACCAGGTGGCGCACGATCACCGGGCGCGAGATGGCCGAGACGAGCGGGTAGGCGTCCATGTAGTAGGCATTCGCCTTCAGCGTGGGCCAGCAGTACTGCTCGGCGAACTCGTCGCGGGCGTCAGCAACATAGGCTTCCACCGCACCGCAGTCCAGTGCGCGCTGACGCACGGTCTCCAGCGATTCCCCGCCCTGTCCGACGTCGACCGCCACGGCGATGACTTCGGCCCCGGTGGCTTCGGCGATCCAGCCGATGGCGACCGAGGTGTCCAGGCCGCCCGAATAGGCCAGTACGATACGTTCCTTCATGCGTCCTCCTACGACTCCGTGTTGACTATGCACGAGTCTACATAATTATGCAGGATCGTGCATCCCGTACCTTCGCAGATTAGTCTGGATCCCATGACCACACAGCCAGATCCCGGTTCGGAGCCGACGCCACAGCTCACCGATGAACAGCTCGAGTTCCTGAACTCCCTCTTCGACTTCGCCCGACAGGGCCAGACCGAGGCGCTAACTTCGGTCATTGATCAGGGCGTGCCAGTGGATCTGACCGACCACAAGGGCGACACACTGCTGATCCTGGCCACCTACAACCAGCATGCTGATCTCGTGGCCGAGCTCCTCGCACGCGGCGCCGACCCGCAGCGACTGAATCAGCGCGGACAGTCGGCCCTGACCTGCGCGGTCTTCACCCAGCATGAGGACAATGTGCGGGCGCTGCTGGCCGCGGGGGCGGATCCCGATCTGGGGGCGCAATCGGCTCGCGCCACCGCGGCCCAATTCCAGCTCGAGGCGATGACTACCCTGCTCGACAGCTGATCTTTCTGACGACCATCCGATCGGAGACACCCATGACCACCTCGACCACTTCTTCCCCTCGTCGCCGCGCACGCCTCCTCAGCGTCACCGGACTCGTCGCCGCCGGCGCCGTGGCACTGACCGCCTGCGGCGGGCCTCCCAGCTTCGAGGATGCCTGGCCCGAGACCTATCAGAAACTGCAGGAGGCCGAATCGGTGTCGATGACACTGGAGGGCACCGATCCGGGCAGCGAGTCCACCCTGACCTCGGAGTACTCGGGCCAGCTGGATGACTCCAATTTCGTGGGCGTCGTCGCTCAGGAATCCGGCGAATTGGAAATCCGCACCGTCGACGGGCGCACCGTGCTCCAGGGCAATGACGAGTACTTCTCCGCGCAGGGCTCGGAGGCGCTCAATGAGCTGGTGGGCGATTCCTGGGTGGAGCTCGACGGCCCGGGGGAATTTGCGATCAGCAGCCTGTATGAGTCGCTGACCGGTGGATTCACCGGGACCGAGGCCGAACAGACCGAGGACCTCGAGGTCGAGGAGATCGACGAGGACGGCACGACCCTCTACAAGTACTCGGGCACCGCGGAGAACGGCGAGCCCTTCTCCGTCTTCCTCAACGAGGAGCACGAGCTGGTGCGCATGGAGGCTCACGGAACGGATCTGGAGGGCACCGTCGAGTTCAGCGACTGGAACGCTGTGGAGCCGATCGAGCTGCCTGCCGACGAGGAGATTGTCCCGCTGCCCGGTAGCTGATCGGTCGCTATTCGGTGTAGCTGAGGAAGCGGGCGGCGAGCGATGTGCCGCCGTCGGGATCCCGGGAGAGGACCAAGATGGTGTCGTCGCCGGCGATGGTGCCCAGAATCTCGCTCACCCGCGACTGATCCACCACCGAGGCCAGGTACTGTGCCGCCCCCGGGGGGGTGCGCAGCACCGCAATGTTGGCGGAGGCATCGGCCGAGACCAGCAGTTCCCGGCACAGCGCGGCCAGGCGCGATTCGTGCGCCTCGGAGGTCCGCACCGAGGCGCGCTCCTGACCGGCGGGACCCTCCTCGGGCACCGTGTAGATGACGTGGCCTCGCTCGTCCCGCACCCGGTAGGCGCCCAGATCCACGAGGTCGCGGGACAGGGTGCCTTGGGTGACACTCATCCCGCGGGATTCGAGCAGCTCCATCAGCTCGGCCTGCGAATGCACGGGACGCTCCCCCAGGACCTGTTTGATCGCCGCCTGGCGAGCCGTTTTGGTGGCGGGCACGCTCATGCCGAGACCCCGGTTCGGCGCCCTCGTGCCTTCGTTGCCTGCGGAAGCTGCAGCCCGGCAGGAATCTCCGCCAGCCCGGAGGCGTAGAGCAGCCAGGCCATGAGCGCCTTCTGCGCGTGGAGCCGGTTCTCGGCCTCGTCGAAGACCACCGACTGCGGACCGTCGATCACTTCGGCAGCCACCTCGTACTCCCGGTAGGCGGGCAGGCAGTGCAGGAAGATCGCTTCCGGATCGGCCTGAGCCATGGCGGCGGCGTCGACGGCGTAGTCGCGGAAGAGCTGTAGACGCTGCTCCTTCTCCTCTTCCTGTCCCATGGACACCCAGGTGTCGGTGACGACGACGTCGGCCCCGGCCAGCGCCTCGGCGGCGTCGGTGGTGATCAGCACCGATCCCCCGGTCTGCTCGGCACGTTCCCGGGCCGCCTGCACGATCCGTTCCTCGGGCAGATAACCCTGCGGGCCGGCAATGCGCACGTGCAGCCCCGCCGTCACACCGGCCAGCAGGTAGGAATTGGCCATGTTGTTGGCGGCGTCGCCCAGATACGTCATCGTCAGCCCCTCGATGGACCCGGACTCATCGGCTTTGTGCTCGCGGATGGTCTGCAGGTCGGCCAGCAACTGGCAGGGGTGGTAGTCGTCGGTGAGCGCGTTGACCACGGGCACACTGCTGTACTCGGCCAGTTCCTCCAGCGGGGCCTGGTCGAAGGTGCGCCAGATGACCGTCGACGTCATCCGGGCGAAGACTCGGGCCGAGTCGGAGATGGTCTCCTTGTGGCCCAGCTGCGACTCCCCCGGGTTGATGATCAGCGGGGACCCGCCCAGGGCGGAAATCCCGGCGGCGAAGGAGACCCGGGTGCGGGTCGAGGTCTTGTCGAAGAGCACCACCGCCGTCTGTGGACCCTCAAGGGGACGCAACCGGTAGGGGTCGGCCTTGACGAGCGCGGCGAGGTCGAGGACCTCGCGCTGCTCGGCAGGGCTCAGGTCGGTGTCCACGAGGAAATGACGGGTCATGACGCAGCCTTCTTGGTTTCGGTCTGGGTTTCGGTAGCGGTCTGGGCGTGAGTGATCAGCGCCGGCAATTCCCGCAGGAACGCGGTAAGGGTGTCGGCATCGATGATCAACGGCGGGGCCAGGCGCAGCGTGCTGGGCCCGGTGGCGTTGACGATCCAACCGGCCTCCAGCGCGGCCGCGACGACGGCGGGCGCAACAGCATCGTGCAGGTCAAGACCGATGAGCCCGCCGAAGGCACGCACTGCGGACACCTCCTCGACACCGGCGACCGCGGCGTCGATCGCGGCACCGAGATCGGCGACGTGCTGGAGCAGGCCCTGGGCCTCGATGACCTCGATGACAGCGAGCCCGGCCGCGGTGGCCATCGGGTTGCCGCCGAAGGTGGTGCCGTGCTGGCCGGCGGTGAGCAGCTGCGAGGTCGCCGCAGTGAAGCACACCAGGGCGCCGATGGGAATGCCCCCGCCCAGGCCCTTGGCCAGGGTCATGGCGTCGGGGATCACCGGGGCCCCGCCGGTGACCGCCGGATTCTGGTGGGCGAACCAGGTACCGGTGCGGCCCATACCGGATTGCACCTCGTCGAAGATCAGCAGGGCGCCGTGGCGGGTGCAGGCCTCGCGGACCGCCTGCAGGTACCCGGCCGGGGCGGCGTGGACGCCGGACTCCCCCTGCACCGGTTCCAGGATCACCGCGGCCACCGTGTCGTCAATCGCCGAGATCATGGCGTCCTGATCGCCGAAGGGCAGATGCTCGACTCCGCCGGGCAGCGGCGCGAACGGGGCGCGGTACTGCTCTTTCCAGGTCAGCGCCAGGGCTCCCATGGTGCGGCCGTGGAAAGAATGCTCCACAGCGAGGATCCTGCTGCGCCGGGCGTCGCCGTGCCGACGGGCCAGCTTGAACGCAGCTTCGTTGGCCTCGGTGCCCGAGTTCGCGAAAAACACGGTGCCGCCGGTTCCCTCCGCGCCCGCGAGCTCCAGCAGCCGCTCGGCCAGCTGGATCTGGGGCACCGAGGTGAAGAAGTTGGAGACATGGCCCAGCGTCGACAGCTGCTCGGTGACTGCGGCGACGAGCCGCGGGTGTGCGTGGCCCAGTGCGTTGACGGCGATCCCGGCCAGCAGGTCGGTGTAGGCCCGGCCGTCGGCGTCCCAGACGGTGACGCCCTCGCCGCGAACCAGGGTGCGCTGCGGGGTGCCGAAGACGCCGGTAAGGGCGTTGCGGTAGCGCTGCATCAGCTGCTCACCGGAGGTGTGAGGTGTGTTCATGGAGTGATGCTCACTTTCTGCTCGGATCCCGCCGGTGCGCCCGGTAGCACCTGGGTGCCCACCCCGGCGGTGGTGAAGACCTCCAGCAACATGGTGTGCGGCTCGCGGCCGTCGACGATGTGCGCTTGGGCGACGCCGCCGTCGACGGCTTTCAGGCAGGCCTCCACCTTGGGGATCATCCCGGACTCCAGCGCGGGGACGAGCTGGCGCAGCTCATCGGCGGTGATGGAGGACACCAGGGAGTCGCGGTTCGGCCAATCGGAGTAGAGCCCCTCGACGTCGGTGAGGATGACCATCTTCGAGGCGCCCAGGGCGCTGGCCAGCGCGGCGGCGGCCGTGTCGGCGTTGATGTTCAGGACCTCGCCGGTGGGTTCGCCGTCGTCGCCGATTTCCGGGGCCACCGAGGAGACCACGGGGATCCGGCCGTGGTCGATCAGATCGCGGATCGCGGTGGGGTGCACGCTGGAGACCTCCCCGACCAGTCCGAGGTCGACTTCTTCGCCGTCGACGACGGTGGTGCGGCGCTGGGCGCGGAAGAGCCCCGCGTCCTCCCCGGAGAGCCCCACGGCGTAGGGTCCGTGCGAGTTGATCAGGCCGACGAGTTCGCGGCCGACCTGACCGGTAAGCACCATCCGGACCACGTCCATGGCCTCGGTGGTGGTGACCCGCAGCCCGCCGCGAAACTCGGAGGCGATGCCGAGCTTATCTAACATGGTGTTGATCTGCGGACCGCCGCCGTGCAGCACCACGGGGTGGATGCCACAGTGGTGCAGGAAGACGATGTCCTCGGCGAAGGCGCGGCGCAGCTCCTCGGACACCATGGCGTTGCCGCCGTACTTGATCACCATGGTGGTGCCGGCGAACTGCTGGATCCAGGGCAGCGCCTCGACCAGCACGGCGGCCTTCGCCGCGGCCTCGCTGGCATGGTTCTCGTGGGGGATGCTCATGGGGTGCTCTCTGCTCGGGGCGGGTCAGCTGGAGTACGCGGAGTTCTCGTGCACGTACTCGTGTGTGAGGTCGTTGGTCCAGATCGTGGCGGTGTCGGTCCCGACGTGCAGGTCGATGAACACCTGCACCTCACGCGGCTCGAGATCCACCAGATAGCGGGAGTCGCCGATGCCGCCGGCGCGGCAGACCTGGACCCCGTTGATGGAAACGTCCAGCGCATCGGGATCGAATGCTGCCTCGGTGGTGCCCACGGCGGCCAGCACGCGACCCCAGTTCGGATCGCGGCCGAAGATGGCGGTCTTAAACAGGTTCGAGCGGGCCACCGCGCGGGCGGCTTCCTCCGCGTCGGCCTCGCTGGCGGCGTTGACCACCGTGATCGCGATGTCGTGGCTGGCCCCTTCCGCGTCGGCGATGATCTGGCGGGCCAGGGAGGCGCACACCTGCGTGAGTTCCGCCTGGAACTGCTCCGGATCGGGGGTGACACCGGAGGCACCGGAGGCCAGCAGCACCACGGTGTCGTTGGTGGACATGCAACCGTCAGAATCGGCCCGGTTGAAGGAGACCCGCACGGCCTCCTGCAGGCTCGGGGTCAGCGTCTCACTCGGCAGCACCGCGTCGGTGGTGACGACGGCGAGCATCGTGGCCATCCCGGGGGCAATCATCCCGGCCCCCTTGGCCATACCGCCGATCCGGTAGCCCTCCCCGGAAACGACCTCCGTCTTGGGCACCGAGTCGGTGGTCATGATCGCGGCTGCCGCGGCGTCTCCGCCCTCGGGACTGAGCGCAGCGGAGACGGTGTCCACCCCGGCCAGCAGTTCCGGCATCGCCAGCCGCTCGCCGATCAGTCCGGTGGAGCAGACCTGCACGTCCAGGGCGGAGATCCCCAGCACCTCGGCCACCTTCTCGGCGGTGGCGTGGGTGTCTTGGAACCCCGGTGCGCCGGTGCACGCGTTGGCTCCGCCGGAGTTCAGCACGACGGCGTCGGCGCGGCCATCGGTGATCGCCTGGCGCGACCACTGCACGGGGGCGGCGGCCACCCGATTCGAGGTAAACACCGCCGCGGCATGGTGATCGGGGCCGTCATTGACGACGAGGGCGAGATCCGGATTGCCATTGGTTTTGAGGCCGGCGGCAATGCCCGCGGCGCGGAATCCCTGGGCTGCGGTGACGCTCATGGGGTGACTCCCTGCTGGTTCAGGCCCGCGTTCTCCGCCAGGCCGAGGGCGATGTTCATGGATTGGACAGCACCGCCGGCGGTGCCCTTGGTGAGGTTGTCAATTGCAGCAGAAACGATGACCCGCCCGGCGTGAGCGTCGACGGCAAGTTGCAGCACCGCGTGGTTGGAACCCAGCACCGACTTCGTGGTCGGCCACTGGCCCTCGGGCAGCAGGTGCACGAATTCCTCTGACGCATAAGCCTGCTCCCAGGCGGCGCGCACCTGGTCCACTTCCACGCCGGGGCGCAGCTTCGCGGTGGCCGTGGTGAGGATCCCGCGCGCCATGGGCGCCAGGGTGGGGGTGAAGGACACCTGCACCGGCGCACCGGCGGCCCAGCTCAGCCCCTGCTCGATCTCGGGGGTGTGCCGGTGTCCGCCGCCCACACCGTAGGGACTCATCCCGCCCATCACCTCGGAACCGAGCAGGTGCGGCTTCAGAGATTTCCCCGCACCGGAGGTCCCGGAGGCCGCCACGATCACTACGTCGTCGGGCTCGAGCAGTCCGGCACTGAATCCGGGGCTCAGGGCCAGCAGCGACGACGTCGGGTAGCAACCGGGCACCGCGATGCGGCGAGCGCCGCGCAACTGCTCGCGCCGGCCCGGCAGCTCCGGGAGCCCATAGGGCCAGTGCCCGGCGTGCTCGGAGCCGTAGAACCGCTGCCAGGCCTCCGGCGATTCGAGGCGGTGATCCGCCCCGGCGTCGATCACCAGGGTGTCGGGCGGAAGCTGCGCGGCGATCTCGGCGCTGGCACCGTGGGGCAGGGCGAGGAAGACGACGTCGTGCCCGGCGAGCACCTCGGCGGTGGTGTCTTCCAGCACCCTCTCGGCCAGGGCGTGCAGGTGCGGCTGCAGGCTGCCCAGTCGCTGGCCACTGTTCGAATGGGCGGTGATCGAACCGATGGTCACCTCGGGATGGGTGCTCAGCAGACGCAACACCTCTCCCCCGGCGTAGCCACTGGCTCCTGAAACGGCGACGGTGAGACTCATACGTCAAGGATACAGAAATTATGCAGTGCGGCAAATATCTCGCAAATAATTATGCACGGTGTCGTGTGCGCGCGGCACGGGCTACGGTGGGAACATGACTGAGACCACACCGCAGATCCCCGCCCAGCACCGCGCCGTCGTCATCGAGGAAACCGGAGGCCCTGAGGCCTTGACCTGGACCACCGTGGACACCCCACGCCCCGGCATCGGCGAGGTGCTGATCCGGACGGCCGCCACCGGGCTGAACTTCATCGAGACCTACCAGCGCTCCGGGGTGTACCCGCTGTCGCTGCCCTTCACCCCGGGCACCGAGGGCGCCGGCGAGGTGGTCGCGCTCGGTGAGGGGGTTTCCAGCGTGGCCGTGGGCGACCGGGTGGCCACCGCCGCCGGACGCGCCACCTACGCCGAGCACTTCGTGGCCCCGGCGGACCAGTTGCTGGGCGTCCCGGAGACCATGGATCTCGCCGAAGCTGCTGCATTACCGTTGCAGGGGATGACCGCCCACTACCTGTGCCGCTCCACCTACCCGGTCGCCGCGGGCGATACGGTGCTGCTGCACGCCGGTGCCGGTGGCGTGGGTCTGGTGCTGACCCAACTGTGTGTCAGCCTCGGAGCGGCCGTCTACACCACGGCCTCCACCGAGGAGAAGAAAGAGCTCTCGCGGGCCGCCGGTGCCACCGAAGTGTTTGACTACGACGATGTCGCCGCCCGCGTCCGCGAGCGCACCGACGGCGTCGGGGTGAATGTGGTGTTCGACGGCGTGGGCAAAGACACCTTCGAGCAGTCGCTATCGGCCCTACGCCCGCGCGGCACCATGGTGCTCTTCGGGGGCTCCTCCGGCCAGGTGCCGCCGTTTGATCTGCAGCGGCTCAACGCCCTGGGTTCGCTGTATGTGACCCGGCCGTCACTGGTCGCGTACACCGCGACGGGCGAGGAGACGGCCTGGCGCGGCGAGGAACTCTTCGCCGCGCTGAACGAGGGCACCCTGGATCTGCGGATCGGGGCGCGCGTGCCGTTGGCGGAAGCGGCGCGGGCCCACGCAGCGCTCGAGGGACGGGAAACCACCGGCAAGGTGATTCTCACGGTGTGAGCCCAGCGCAGCTCACCGGCAACTAGATGAACAGCCCGATCAGAGTCGAACACAACAGGGCCGCGATCACGATCAAGGCCAGCACCGTGACCAGCCGTCGGCCCCGGGTCCGTTCGCGACGCTCCTCGGCGGTGAATTCGGTGGGGTTCAACTCCCACGGACTGCGGTCCATGCTCATGGCGGGGCACTCACCCTTCGTCGTCGTGCCTGTGCAAGTGACTTCATCCTACCGATCAGGTCACCTTGGGTTCACCTTGCTGTCGTACGATCCCCTCGGCGCGAGTCGGGCCCGGCAGCCGTCGGTTCGGGCGTCGCGACACCGAAGGAAGGCCCCACCCTGTGAGCACGTTCTCGCCCCAACTGCCCGCCGCCCAGCGAGCGCCCGAGGCACGCACCCTGATCGATATCGTGGCCGCCACCGCGGCGCTGCACCCGGAGGCACCGGCCCTGGACGACGGCGACTCCGTGCTCTCCTACGCGGAGTTGCTCGAGGAGGTCAAGGCGCTGGGCCGGGACCTGCACGCGGCCGGCATCGGCGCCGGGGACCGAGTGGGTGTGAGGATCCCCTCGGGCACCCAGGAGCTCTACCTGGCGATCCTGGCCACCCTATACGTGGGTGCGGCGTATGTTCCGGTGGATGCCGACGACCCCGAGGAGCGGGCCCGGTTGGTGTTCTCGGAGGCGAAGGTCGCTGCCATCCTCACCGCCGGGGAGATTCGGGTGGCCGACACCCGGCCGCGCCCGTTCCCGGAACCGAGGTTGCCCGGCCCCGAGGACGACGCCTGGATCATCTTCACCTCCGGCTCCACCGGCACCCCGAAGGGCGTGGCCGTCACCCACCGCAACGCCGCGGCTTTTGTGGACGCCGAGGCGCGGATCTTCCTTCAGCCGGCCCCACTGGGCCCGGGCGACCGGGTGCTCGCCGGGCTCTCGGTCGCCTTCGACGCCTCCTGCGAGGAGATGTGGCTGGCCTGGCGCTCCGGAGCCTGCCTGGTGCCGGCACCGCGTTCCCTGGTGCGCTCGGGTATGGACCTGGGCCCGTGGCTGGTGTCCCGCTCGATCAATGTGGTCTCCACCGTGCCGACCCTGGCCGCCCTGTGGCCGGCCGAGGCCCTGGAGAACGTGCGGCTGCTGATTTTCGGCGGGGAGGCCTGCCCGCCGGACCTGGCGGCGCGGCTGGCCGACGACGAGCGCGAACTCTGGAACACCTACGGTCCGACCGAAGCCACGGTGGTGGCGTGTGCGGCGCCGATGTTCGCCACCGGCCCGGTGCGCATCGGGCTGCCCCTGGACGGCTGGGATCTCGCCGTCGTCGATCCCGCCACCGGGGTCCCGGTGGCCGAGGGCGAAACCGGCGAGCTGATCATTGGCGGGGTGGGCCTGGCCCGCTATCTCGACCCGGCCAAGGACGCCGAGAAGTACGCACCGATGCCCACGTTGGGCTGGGAACGTGCCTATCGTTCGGGTGACCTGGTGGTGTGGGACCCGGACGGGCTGTTGTTCGTGGGCCGCGCCGACGAGCAGGTCAAGCTGGGTGGACGCCGGATCGAGCTCGGTGAGATCGACGCTGCTCTGCAGTCGCTGCCCGGGGTGGCCGGCGGTGCGGCCGCGGTGAAGTCCACTCCGGCGGGCACCCAGCTGCTCATCGGCTACCTCGCCGTGGCCGACCCGGACCAAGTCGATCTCACCGTGTACCGGCGCCTGCTCGAGCGCGAGCTGCCGGCCGCACTGGTGCCGAGGCTGGTGACCGTGGAGACCCTGCCCACCAAGACCTCCGGGAAGGTCGACCGTGACGCGCTGCCCTGGCCGCTGCAGGACCAGGGGGTCGGGGCCTCGGCGGAGCTGCCCGTGGACCCGGACTCCCCCGGCGGCTGGGTGCTGACCCAATGGGCCGAGGTGCTCGGGTCCGCTCCGACGGATCTCAACACCGACTTCTTCGCCTCCGGTGGCGGCTCGCTGGCCGCCGCCCAGCTCGTCACCCGCCTGCGCGCGCGTCACCGCCACGTCACCGTGCGCGATATCTACGCCCACCCGCGGGCCGGGGCGCTGATGGAGGCCGTGGCCGGCGAAGATCACGCTCCGGCCGAGCCCGTCACCCCGCGCCCAGTGGTGCGCACGGCCCGCCGCGCCCAGGTCTTCCAGACCCTGATGGGGATCCCGCTGGTGATCCTGGTGGCGATGCGCTGGCTGATCTATCTGGCCGCCGGCTCGCATCTTGCCGCCGCCTGGGGACTGCTGCCTGCGGCGCCGACCGTCTCCTGGTGGTGGATCGGGGTCGGCTGGCTGATCTTCCTTTCCCCGCCGGGACGCATGCTGATCTCGGTGGCAGCCTCCCGGCTGCTGCTGGGCGGGGTAAAGCCGGGCTCCTATCCGCGTTCCGGGAAGGTGCACCTGCGGCTCTGGCTGGCGCAGAACATCGCCGACCTGGTGGACCCGGTGTCGCTCAGCGGGGCACTCTGGGTGCCCACCTACGCGCGGTTGCTCGGCGCCCGCATCGGTAAGAATGTCGACCTGCACTCGGTGCCCCCGGTCACCGGGATGCTGCAGTTGGGCGACGGTTGCTCGGTCGAGCCGGAGGTGGACCTCTCCGGGTACTGGATCGACGGCGACGTCGTGCACATCGGGATGATCTCCCTCGGCACCGACGCAGTCGTGGGTTCCCGTTCCACACTGATGCCCGGTGCCATCGTGGGCGAGGGCACCCGTATCCAGGCCGGTTCCACCGTGGTGGGCAAGGCCAAGGACGGCATCGAATACTCTGGATCACCAGCCAAGCGCCTCGGCAAGGCCAAATACACAGGCCCGAACATCGATCCGCCGCAGGCCACCGGCTGGTTGCTGCTCTCGGGGCTGGGCTCCGGGCTGCTGGCGCTGTTGCCTTTCGCCGCGGCCGGGCTGGCCGGGTTGGGCGGGCTGTGGTCGCTGACCTGGTGGGAGTCCCGCCCGGAGTCCATCGCCGCGGCGGTGTGGCAGCTTCTGGCGGTCAGCCCGCTCATCGCGCTCGTCTGGTTCGGATTGAACATGGCTTTCACCGTGCTCGCCGTGCGGCTGCTCTCGATCGGCGTCACCGAGGGCTATCACGCGGTGCGCTCGCGGGTGGGCTGGCAGCTCTGGGCCACCGAGCGGGTGCTGGACCAGGCCCGCGATCTGCTGTTCCCGCTGTACGCCTCGCGTTTCACCCCCACCTGGCTGCGCTGGCTGGGGGCCACCGTGGGCCGCAATGTCGAAGCGTCCACCGTGATCCTGCAGCCCCGTCTCACCGAGATCGGAGACGGCGCGTTCCTGGCCGACGACACCATGGTGGGCTCCTACGAGCTGCAGCGTGGCTGGATGTATATCGCCCGGGTAAAGGTCGGCAAGCAGGCTTTTGTCGGCAATTCCGGCATGGTGCCCGCCGGGCGCAAACTGGCCAAGAATGCACTGGTGGCGGTGCTTTCCGCGGTGCCGAGGAAGACGAAGTCCGGCTCCTCCTGGCTGGGTTCGCCACCGGTGCGGCTGCGGCGCACCCAGGTGGAATCCGATGAGGCGCTCACTTACGATCCGCTGCCGCGGCTGAAGCGGGCGCGCACCGCCTGGGAGCTGCTGAGGTTCGTCCCGGTGTGGGTGTCCACCGTGATTGCCCTGTTCGTCGTCGTCGCCCTCGACGCGCTGGTGCGCCTGGGCGAACTGGTCACCCCGAATGGCTGGTGGCTGGCCGTGGTGCTCGGCGGGGTGGTGCTCATGCTCGCCGGCGCAGCTGCAGCAGGCAGTTCGGTGATCGCCAAGAGGCTACTGATCGGGCGCATCCGGGTCGGCGAGCACCCGCTGTGGAGCTCGTTCATCTGGCGCAACGAAGTGGTCGACACCTTCATCGAGATGGTGGCCGCCCCCTGGTTCGGACGCCAGGCCGCCGGCACGCCGTCCTTGGTGTGGTGGCTGCGCGCGCTCGGGGCGAAGATCGGCCACGGCGTGTGGTGCGAATCGTACTGGCTGCCCGAGGCGGACCTGGTGGAACTGGGTGACTCCTCCTCGGTGAACCGCGGCTGCGTGGTGCAGACCCACCTGTTCCACGACCGAGTGATGTCCATCGACACGGTGCGCTTGGGTGAGGGGGCTACCCTGGGCCCGAATTCGGTGATCCTGCCCGCCGCCGAGATCGACGACGGCGCCACGGTGGGGGCCGGCTCGCTGGTGATGCGCGGGGAATCCGTGCCCGGACACACCTGGTGGATCGGCAACCCGGTGGCCCCTTGGAAAGGGCCTAAAGTGAAGGGACGCCAAGCGGCGATCACCCGACTGGAGCAACAACACTAAAGGACCGATTCGTGCGCCACACCCACGCCACCTCCGCGGAGAGCCCGCTGGACGCCTACTTGCCCCACACCGGCACCCGCGCGTATACGGTCAGCCACTACGACCTGCGCCTCGAGGTCAAGCTGGCGGCGAATCGGGTGACCGGGCGCGCCCAACTCACCGGCACCGTGCAGCAGCCGACTCAAGTCGTCGAGCTCGATCTGCACCGGCTGGCAGTCGGGAAGATCACCGCCCGCAGCGCCGGGAAGGCTGTCCGGGTGGCCAAGACCGCCGCCCGCCGCTCCCGGCTGATCATCACCCTGGGCGAGGAGCTCCCCGCCGGGGCAGGGCTCGACCTGGACATCGCCTACCACGGGGTGCCCTCCCTGCGGCGCGGTTCCTGGGGCGACATCGGCTGGGAGGAACTCGACGACGGCGTGCTGGTGGCCAGTCAGCCCGATGGCGCCTCCACCTGGTTCCCCTGCGTGGACCACCCCTCGGTGAAATCCAGCTACCGATTCGAGATCTCCACCGACGCCGACTACATGCCCGTGTGCAACGGGGTGCCGGTGGACCACCAGCGCCGCTCCTCCCGGGAGACCTGGACCTGGGAACTCACCGAGCCGGTCCCCAGCTATCTGGCCACCGTGCAGATCGGTCGCTACCGCCTTTCAGAGCTCGGCGCCGAGGTGTATCTGGCCACCGTCGCCGAGCAACAGGCGGCGGCGCGTGAGGGGCTCTCCCGGCAGACGGAGATGATGGACTGCTTCGTCGAGCTGCTCGGCCCCTACCCGTTTGCCCGCTACACCGCGGTGGTCACCGAGGACGAGCTGGAGATCCCGCTGGAGGCGGCGTCGTTGTCGATCTTTGGGATCAACCACATGGACGGCACCTGGGAGTCGGAGCGGCTGATCGCCCACGAGCTCTCCCACCAGTGGTTCGGTAACGCCGTGACCGCCCGACGCTGGCAGGACATCTGGTTGCACGAGGGCTTCGCCTGCTACATGGAATGGGTCTGGAGCGAGGCCTCCGAGCAGTCCAGCATGGAGGCCCAGGCACGGACCGCCTGGATGGGGCTGGCCGGCCAGGCCGAGGACATCGTGGTGGCCGATCCAGGGCCGAAGCTGATGTTCGACGACCGGATCTACAAGCGCGGTGCCCTGGCCCTGTACGCGCTGCGCTGCCATCTCGGAGCAGAGCGCTTCGCCGAGCTGCTGCGGGACTGGGTCGCCGAGCGCTCCGGCGGTGTGGTGGACACCGAGACATTCCTGGAGCACGCGGATCGGTATCGCGCGAACACCGTGCAGTCCCCGTCACAGGTGCTGGCCCCGTGGCTGTTCCGCGAGCACCTGCCCGCATTCCCACTGGCCGGTCTCTAGTCAGTCACGCTCCGGGAGCACGACGACGGCGCCGACCAGCCCGACTGTCGTGACGTCCAGGGGAGTCTCCCACTGGGCACTGGGCACCAGGCGAGCGCCCGGTTGCTTGACGCCTCCGTAGACCAGATCGCCGGCAGCAGTGACGGTGAAAGCGGTGGGATCGTCGGCGCTGAATCCGACACCTGCGGCTTTCGCCAGGGCTTCTTTGGCGACCCAGTCCACCAAACGCGCCTGCCGACGCTGGTGTTCCCCCGCCTGACGGTGACACTGTTGTTCCTCCGGGGTGAAGATCGCGTCGTCGAGTCCGCCATCGGCAAAGGCCGCGTGCTGGGGATCCTCGATATCGACACCGATGCGACCGGTGGCGGAAAAGCCCAAGGCCAGCCAGCCGCGGGCACGGCTGAAGCTCACCGAGGGCAGCACCGGCACGGACTCCTCTGCGGCCCCGGCGCCCCAGACCAGCGACGGCGTCCCATGCGTGTCCGAGCCGCAGCGCGGACACCGGTGACGCACGGTGAGCTCGGCAGCGCTGTCGAGGACCTCCGCGAGTTCGGCCAGGGCACGGTCGCGCTGATCGATGCCGGGCCCGGTCGGAGGCACGAGCAACACGCCCGCCCCCACGGCCGGGTCCGACCAGACCAGGGTCACGGGATCAGCGCTGGACGCCATCGATTTCGTCTACCCACGATGGCTCGATCTCTGGTGGTTCGATTCTGCCTATTTCGACACGACGCCGGGCATAGTCAATAGCCGAAGCGGCAAGGAAATCGTGAAGCGCCAAGATCCCGGACCGCGCTGCCTGCACATCGCGGTCGATTACGGCCTGCAACGCAGGTACGTAGAGACCCTGGCCGCGTTGAACTTCTTCCTGATCGCCCCGAGCTGTAGCCAGCCAAAACCGTCGAGATAGACCCTGCAACGGTGCAAGCGCATCGGCAAGGTACTCGTTGTTGGCGATTTGCCGCAACAGCATGTGCGAGCGCGCGACCGCGGTAACGTACGTATCCAGATCAGTGACTCTCTCCAGCTCCGCAACGTGGTCGGCGATCTTCGCGACCTGTTCGGCATCTTCACGGGCACAGGCCAGTCCGACGGCCAAAACTTCCAGCGATCGTCGAACCTCGAGTCGGGAAAGTTGATCATCCACGGAAATGGACGGCACCTTGTTACCTCGGCTGCCAGCGGACTCCAACCAACGGTCGCGCAACAATGCCTGCACTGCTTCACGCAACGGCGTGCGCCCAGCGCCAGTGACTTCCATCAAGGCAGCTTCGGTGACGATCTCACCGGGACTCAGTCGTCCAGTCTCGATCATCTCCGCCAGGTGGATGTAAGTGGATCGCGCCTTACTCATCTAGCCAGCTTAGGCAATTTCCTACCAACCTCTTGATATATTCGACATATACACTGTAGCGTTCATGGTGCCCTGTTAGCCAGATCACATCGAGGTCATCGTGAAGTACCGCCCGCAGCATGAAGACAACCCTCTGCCGTTCTCCCCCTTCAAGAGTTCGACTGTCCCACGACCCATCGGATGGCTGTCGAGCGTCAGCGAGGACGGCGTCGAGAACATTGCCCCGTACAGCCAGTGGCAGAACCTGACTTTCGATCCACCGATGGTGATGTTCTCCGCGAATCAGTACCCCGATGGTAGGCGCAAGGACACTGTCCTCAACGCCGAGCAGACAGGCTGGTTCGTCTGGAATATGGCAACCTATCCCCTGCGGGAGGCCGTCAACATGACGGCCATGGCACTCGAGGCTCACGAGAACGAGTGGGACCGCATCGCCGAACTCGGCGCGACGAAAATTTACGCCGACCACTACCCGATTCCGATGGTGAAGGAGTCACCGGTGCGCTTCGAATGCAAATATCATTCAACGCATCGGGTCAAAGGTGAATCCAAGGTAGGCACCATCGATATCGTGTTCGCCACCGTGGAAACGATCCACGTCGACGACGACGTCATCACGGACGAAGGGCGCATCGACATCAAGCGAATCGAGCCGATTGCGCGTTTGGGGTACTTCGACTACACCGTCGTACGTGAGACCTTCGAGATGAGAGTCCCCGGTGCCGATTCTGATGCCCAGGCTGGACTGGAGGGACGAGCATGAACAAGCCGGTGAATCTCCAGTCCCCGGAAGTCGACAAGCAGGCAATCAGTGCCCGACCCCGCCGGGTCAAGGACATGGTGGCGGTCAACTTCGGCAATGCACTGGAGTGGTACGACTGGAATATCTACACGATCTTCGCGCCCGTCTTTGCCGCGCAGATCTTCCGCTCTGACAATACGACCTCCGCGTTGTTGGCCACCCTGGCTGTCTTCGCCGTCGGCTTCGTTGCCCGCCCGATCGGCGGCTATGTGTTCGGTGCCTATGCAGATCGGGTGGGTCGCAAGCGTAGTTTGTTCCTGGCGATGATGATTACGGCGGTGGGCAGCCTCATGATTGCGTTCACCCCCACCTTCGCCTCGGCCGGTGTTTTCGCATCCGTCATGCTCGTGGCTGCCCGGCTTTTGCAGGGGCTGGCTCACGGCGGCGAGATGGGCACAGCGGTAACCTACCTGGTGGAACGAGCGCCCAGAAACCGCCGGGCGCTCTTCGGATCAACGTCGTGGGTGTCCGTAGTGCTGGGCACGATGATGGCGACGGTGACCGGCTTGGCCATCAACGGGATTCTCACACCAGATCAAGTTGCCGATTGGGGTTGGCGCCTAGCCTTCGGCATCGGCGGATTGCTTGGCCTCTACGCCCTGTATCTACGGCGGTTCATCACCGAGTCGGAACATTTTACGGCTGCACAGCAGGACACTACAGACGAGACCATAATGTCAGCCCCGTCCGGTGTGCTGGCGCATTGGCGGGGTCTGCTGATCATCTTCACGATCTCGGCCGGTGGCTCGCTGATGTTCTACACGTGGCTGATCTATCTACCGACGCACGCTCAGGTGGCTCACGGTATGACGCCGACGTCGACGTTGACGGCCTCGCTGATCGCCCAGTCCGTCTTCCTGGTCGCGATCGTTGGCGCGGGTCTGCTGGGTGATCGCATCGGTCGCCGCCCGATGATCATCGCCTTCGGCCTGGCCTTCCTCGTGCTGCCCTTCCCTCTTTTCGGAATGCTCGACGGAAGCTTTTGGGGGTTGCTGGCCGCCCAGCTGGTCGCTCTACTTGCCGTCGCCCTGCTGTTCGGCGTCAACGGGGCGGTCTGGTCTGAAGTTCTCACGCTGTCTGTGCGCGCCAAGGGTGTGGCAACCATGCTCTCCCTGGCCACCGCGATCTTCGGTGGTACCGCACCCTATGTGATCACCTGGCTCTCCGGGCACGACTTACTGACGGTCTTCCTCACCTATCTCATGGTGGTTGCCGTAGCTACCGGGGTCACCGGTATGGTCATGCGAGAGACACGGGGCAGTGACCTTTCCGCGTAAGAAACCCCGCCGCAGTCGCAGCAGGCCCCCGCATTATGCGGGGGCCTGCTGCGGTGTCGGAGATGATGCAAACTCAGCGCTGGACGGCGTCGAATCGCTCGACCGCTGCCGCGGTGGCTGCGGCGCGCGCCTCGGAGGCCTCATCAGCGGTCAAGGTGCGGTCCGTGGCGCGGAACCGCAAGCTGAACGCCAGCGACTTCTTGCCCTCGTCCACGCCGGGTCCCTGGTAGACATCGAACAGCGCAATGTCTTCCAGCAGTTCTCCGGCGGCCTCGGCCAGGGTGGCGCCGACCTCGGCCGCAATCACCTCGGCGTTCACGACCAAGGCAACATCCTGGGTGGTGGCCGGGAAGGTCGACAGCGGCTGGGCCTCGACCACAGCTGGGGCGGTCGCGGCCAGCGCGTCGAGATCCAACTCGACGGCGACGGTGCGTCCCGGTAGGTCAGCGTCCTCCAGTAGCTTCGGCAGCAGTTCTCCGGCGTAACCGATCAGGGTGCCGTCGGCCAGGTGCAGGCTCGCGGTGCGTCCCGGGTGGAAGGCGTGGTGCCGTCCCTGTGCCACGTTGAGGGTGGCCCCGAGCAGCTCGGCAATGTCCAGCGCGGTGGACACGGCGTCTTGCCAGTCCCAGGTGCGCGGGGCGTGCCCGGGAGCCGGGGACGAGTCATGACCGATGAACACGGCCGCCGCCCGGTGGGGCTGTTCAGGGATGCCGGCGTTGAGTCCGGCCAGCACCTCGGCGGAGGGTAACGCTCCCAGCGGCGGGATCTCGGCGGAGCCCAGCTGGTCACCTGGCAGGAACACCAGCCCCAGTTCGTAGAGGGCGAGGTCGCGGAAGCCGCGGCCGTGGTTACGGCGGGCGGTCTCGAGCAGTCCAGGCAACAGCGAGGTGCGTAGGTAGCCGAACTCCGCCGAGATCGGGTTGGCCAGATGCACGGCCGGTACCTCGGTGTCCGCCTCGGGAGTGCCGAACTGGCGGTTCTGTGCCTGCGAGACGAACGGGTAAGACAGCGTCTCCACCAGTCCAGCATCGGCCAGACCCTGTGCGACGCGACGACGCTGCGCCTGGATGCGGGTGAGTCCGCGGCCCGGGGGCGGCACCGGAACGGTGGCGGGAATCGAGTCATAGCCGACCAGCCGGGCGATCTCCTCGATGAGATCCTCCGGAATGGCCAGGTCATGGCGCCAGGTCGGCGGGGTCACGACGATCGCGTCGTCGGATGGTGCCGGGGTCACCTCGGCACCGAGCTGCTCGAGCACGTCTGTGATCTGCTCGGCCGGGTAGTCCACACCCATCAGCCGCGCCGGGGCGTCCAGCGGCAGGGTGATCGGGGCCGGCTCGGGACGCTGTCCGACGTCGTTGATGCCGGGCTGCGCCGTGCCACCGGCGAGCTCGACCAACAACTGCACGGCCCGCTCGGCAGCCTCATCGGCCACCTCCCAGTCGACGCCACGCTCATTGCGCTTGGAGGCCTCCGAGGGCAGCTTGTGGCGGCGCCGGGTGCGACCGATCGACACGGGGTCGAAGTGGGCGGACTCAATCACGATGGTGGTGGTGTCATCCCCCACCTCGGTCTCCGCGCCGCCCATCACCCCGGCGAGACCGATGGCCCCGCGGTCGTCGGTGATTAGCAGGTCTTCGGGGTGCAGGGTGCGCTGCTTCTCGTCCAGGGTCACCAGGGTCTCCCCGGGCTGTGCCCGGCGCACCACGATCTCGCCCTGGAGCTTCTCGCCGTCGTAGAAGTGCAGGGGCTGGCCCAGCTCCCACATCACGTAGTTGGAGATGTCCACGGGCAAGGAGATCGAACGCATCCCGGCCAGCCGCAGCCGCTGCGCCATCCAGGGCGGGGTCGGGCGCGTGGTGTCGATGCCGGTGATGGTTCGGGTGACGAACCGGTCGCAGCCCGGCACCCCGTAGATGGGGGCGGCGTCGTCGATCCGCACCGGGTAGCCCTCGCCGTTCGCGGCCGGCGGGCTGACCTGCGAGGCCGGGTCGGTGAAGGTTCCACCGGTGGCGTGGCTGTATTCGCGGGCCACCCCGCGCACGGAGAAGGCGTAGGAGCGGTCCGCGGTGACGTTGATCTCCGCGGCCTCGTCGTCGAGGTGCAGCAGTTCCAGCACATCGGTGCCGATCTCCGGGTCCAGTCCCCAGCGGGAGAGCACGATGATCCCGTCGTGATCTTCACCTAGGCCCAGTTCGCGGGCCGAGGCGATCATCCCGGCCGAGACGTGACCGTAGGTCTTGCGCGGGGAGATGTGGAAGTCACCGGGCAGCACCGCACCGGGCAGGGTGACGATCACCTTGTCGCCCACGGAGAAGTTGTGCGCACCGCACACCACACCCTGCACGCCGGAGGGGTCAATGCCCTCGCCGGTGAGCGTCTGCTCGGCACCCTCGGGTACCACACGCACCTGGCACCAGTTGATGGTCTTGCCGTTCTTCTGCGGCTCCGGGGTCATCTCCAGGACTTCGCCGACAACGATGGGCCCGGTCAGCTCGTCACCGGGGCGGTGCATGTCTTCTTCTTCGAAGCCGACGCGCACCAGGTCGGCCATGACCGACTCGGCGGTGGCATCAGCGGCGACAGGGACGAACTCACCCAGCCAGGACAGCGGGATACGCATGAATCAAATCTCCATTCCGAAGTGCTGGGAGAAGCGGATATCGCCTTCGATCATGTCGCGCATATCGGACACGTCGTTGCGGAACATCAAGGTGCGTTCGATGCCCATGCCGAACGCGAAGCCCGAGAACTCCTCGGGGTCCAGGCCAGCGGCGCGCAGCACGTTGGGGTGGACCATGCCGCAGCCGCCCCACTCGATCCACTGGGGACCGCCCTTGGCCCCGGGATGCCAGATGTCCATCTCGGCGGAGGGTTCGGTGAAGGGGAAGAAGTTCGGGCGCAGCCGGATCTCGGCCTCGGGGCCGAACATCTGCCGGGCGAAGTACTCCAGGGTGCCGCGCAGATCGGCCATGGTCAACCCCCGGTCGATCGCCAGGCCTTCAAACTGGTGGAACACCGGGGTGTGAGTGGCGTCGAGCTCATCGGTACGGAAGGTGCGTCCCGGGCAGAGCACATAAACAGGAGCGCCGCGCTCGAGCATGGAGCGAACCTGCACCGGGGAGGTGTGGGTGCGCAGCAGCAGGTGGGCGTCTGCGGGCTCGACGAAGAAGGTGTCCTGCATTTCGCGGGCCGGATGGTCGGGCAGGAAGTTCAGCGCGTCGAAGTTGAACCACTCGCTCTCCAGCTCGGGGCCCTCGGCGATCTCCCAGCCCATGCCGATGAAGATGTCGGAGACCCGCTCCTGCAGCACCGACAGCGGGTGACGGGCGCCCACCCGACGACGGCGCACCGCCGTGGTGACGTCCACGGTCTCCTCGACGAGCATTCGCGCGGCGTGCTCTTCCTCCAGCACCTGGGTGCGCTCGGCCAGGGCCTTGTTAATCCGGCCGCGGGCCTGGCCCATGGCCTTCCCGGCGGTCGCCTTGTCTTCCTTGGCCAGGGAGCCGATGGCGCGGTTGGCCAGGGTCAGTGGGGCCTTGTCACCGGTGTGCGCCAGACGCACGGCCTTCAGCTCGTCCAGGGTGGCTGCTGCGGAGAAAGCATCCAGTGCTGACTGAACGCTCGCGGCAACGGCGTCGGGGTCGGTCGGCGAGGGGATCTCACCGCGTTCGGGATTCTGCACATCCGTCACGGAAGACTGGTCGGACATTTTCGAAGCACACGCCTTTGACACTCGTACGGCTGGTTCACGGGACGAAGCACAGTCTATCGACTCCGGTACCGGCCACACGACACGCGCCCGCACCGTGTCAGGTAGGGTTCTGGCATGCCGACCCTGCGCGCCTGGTGGAACCTGCTCAACGGCTCCACCGTGCTGGGGCTGCTCCTCGCCGTGGCCAGCGGCACCCGGTTGCAGCCGGGGCCGCGAGGTACCCTGCTGGCGCGGGGGTACACCTGGCCGTTCCCCGACGGCGGAGCCATCACCGTGGGCAACGTGATCCTGATGCGCCCCGGACTGCGCGTCACCGACGCACTGTTGCGCCACGAGGACCGGCACGTCACCCAGTACGCCTCCTGTCTCGGGCTGCCTTTCCTCCCCTTGTATGCGGTCAGCGTGCTGGCCTCGCTCGCGGTGTGCGGCGATACCGCCAGCGCGAACCCCTTCGAGCGCGGCGCCGGGCTGGCTGATGGCGGTTATCGGCCACGGCGACCCCGCTGGTCTCGGCTGACCCGCCGCTGATCTGGGCCGAAACGGGCACCGCGTAGAATATGGGACATGATCCGAGTCCTTCTGGTCGAAGACGACACGCGTTTGGCCAGCGCTCTGGCCGATGTGCTCGAGTCCCACGGCTTCGCGGTCACGGCCGTGAGCACCGGCGCCGCCGCCCTGGCTGCCGCGACCGCCGACATCGTGCTGCTGGATCTGGGCCTGCCCGACATGGACGGCTTGGAGGTCCTGGCCGGGCTGCGCGCCCGCAACGACATGCGCGAGGCCGGGGTCATCGTGCTCACCGCCCGCGGCCAAACACTGGACCGCATCCAGGGCCTGCGCGCCGGAGCCGACGATTACCTCCCCAAACCGGTGAGCATCGCAGAGCTGACCGCCCGCATCGAGGCGGTGGCCCGGCGCATGACCCGCAGTCGCCCCACCGCCCTACGCACCGGGGTCATCGAACTCGATCTCGGTGCCAGCGAGGCCCGTGTCTCAGGAACGGAACTGAGCCTGACCGTTAAGGAGTTCGAACTGCTGGCCGCCCTGGTGGAGGATCACGGGCGCACCGTGCACCGCGACAGACTGCTGCTGCGGGTGTGGCGCACCGTCTACCCCAGCACCGCGCGCTCCCTGGAGGTGCACATCAGTGCACTGCGCTCGAAGCTCGCCGCCCTCGCCGATGATGACCTGGTGCGCATCGAGACGGTGCGCGGGGTCGGCTACCGCCTGATGGCCACCCCATGCACCGCCGGCTGACCGCCATCTACCTGACCCTGCTCGTGGTCACCACCCTCGGACTGGCCGTGCCGTTGAGCATGGCCGTGGTGGATCGTGCCTCGCACACCCTGGTGCTGGACCGCACCGCCGATGCCGCCCGGTTCTCCTCGCTTTCGGAGAACGCCGTGCTCACCGGCCAGGTCGATTCCACGGAGGCCGAGCTGAGCATCTACCAGCAGCTCTACGGGATCCGCGCGGTGGTGCTCGACGCCGATGCCCGCCGCATCGCCGCTTCCTCCCCCGAGGTCACCCTGGCCACTGTGCAGGCGGCGGCCGGGATCGCTCCCGAGCACCTGGAGACCCCCGACGAGACCGTGATGACCGCCCTGGCCGGGCTGCGTCAGGAATCCGCGACCCGCATGTGGCCCTGGTCCGCCAAGGAACTGCTGGTCGCCGAACCGATCAACACCGGCGACGAGACCGTGGGCGTGGTGGTCACCAGCTCGCCCACCACCGACCTGCGCTACTCCATCCTGGCGCAATGGCTGGTCATCGCCGTCGGCGTCGCCCTCACCCTGGTCATCGGGGTCTGGGCGGCCCGCCCGCTCAGCCAATGGGTGCTGCGCCCGGTGGCACGCTTGGCCGACGCGGCCCAGGAGATCAGCCGCGGCCACCTCGACGCCCGCGTCTCCGAGCTGCACGGCCCCGGTGAGCTCAAGCACCTGGCCCACGCCTTCAACCAGATGAGCACCACCATCACGGAGCTGCTGGACCGACAGCGCCAGTTCGTCGCCTACGCCAGCCACCAGATCCGCAACCCGCTGGCCGGAGTGCGACTGCGCGTCGAGGCCCTCGGGGCGTCCCTGCCGCCCGAGCGCCTCCCGGCTCACCGCGCCGCGCTGGAGGAACTCGACCGGCTCACCCGCACCTGCGAAGGACTCTTGAACCTGGCGCGTGCCGCCGAGGTCGACCCCGAGAAGGTGCTCGTGCCCTTGCGGGCCATCGCCCTGCAGCGTCAGCGGGCCTGGGAACCGGTGGCCTCCCGTCGCGGTGCCCGCGTGGAAGTGGACGTGCCGGAGGGGCTCACCGTGCGCGCCGTCGAGCACACCCTGGATCAGACCCTCGATGTCCTCATCGACAACGCCGTGAAATTCGGCGGCTCCGGCGTCACCGTCACCCTGCGCGCGCACACCCTCGACGACGGCGCGGTGGAGTTGATCGTCGACGACGACGGTCCTGGCATCCCCGCCGAACTACTGGAACTAGCTCTGGTGCCCTTCTGGCGCGACCCCACAGCCCGGGACGCCGGCGGGCTCGATGTCGCCGGCGGGGCGGGACTCGGCCTGTCGATCGTGGTCACCCTCCTGGAGCTGGACCAGGGCACGCTCACCCTGGAGCCGGCCACCCCACACGGTCTGCGCGCCGTGATCCGACTCCCGAGCGGTGCCGCCGTCCTCGACTGACGCCTCAGTCCTGCCCCGGTGACGGCCGATGCGCGACCTTCGCCCGGTGGTAGTACTCGACCGCGCCCTCGTGGAGCGGTACCGGTAGGGTCCCGATAGCGGTGCGCTCGCTGAGCTGCCGGATGCCAGGATGCACCTGCACCAGATCGGCCCGGGAGTCGAAGAGCGTCTCGGTGAGCTCCTCCACCGTGTCGGCGCCCAGGTCCTCACGCACCACCAGCAGGCTGGAGATGCCCACCGATCGCACCCCCGGCACCCCGGGATAGGTGTCCACCGGGATCGGCACCTCCTCGAAGTGGGCACCGTGACGCTCCGTCAGCGGCGCCACCCATTCGGAGAGGTCGATCAGGCGCACCGGCATCCGCTCGGCCAGCTCCGTCAGCGCCTGGGTGGGCACCCCTGCAGACCAGAAGAACGCGTCGATCCGCTCGTGCTCCAGGGCATGCACCGATTCCGACAGGCTCATCGACTGGGTCTGCACCCGATCGGCCCCGTGTCCGGCATCCAACCCGGCGATGTTCAAGAACCGGTGCGCCAGAAACTCGGTGCCCGAACCGGCCGCCCCCACCGAGAGCGTCGCCCCAGCCAGGTCCGTCAGTTGCTCCACCGGGCTCTCCGCTGGCACCACCAGGTGCGTGTGGTTGTCGTAGAGCCGCGCCACCGCCCGAATCGGCAGCGGCTGATCGAAGGGCCCGTCCCCGCTCACCGCCAGCGCCGTGATGTCGGCTAGTGCGAACCCGACGTCGGCATCGCCGCGGGCGAGCATCTCCAGGTTCACCACCGACGCCGCCGTCTGCCGGGCCGTGAGCTGGGCGTCGGTGCCCTCGGTCGCGTGCTGCAGGGCCTCGCCGAGCGAGTGATACACCCCGCCCGGCAACCCGGAGACCAGGGTGAGCTGTTCCGGCTCGGAGCCGCCGCGCTCGTGCGCCGCCCACCACGTTCCCCCGGCTGCAAGCGCCAGCGCGAGCACCGCCAGGGCCGCGATCCATGCCCGAGTCCTCCGCCGAGAACCGGGCAGCTGCGTCGTCATGACTCCGTTCCTCCCTCGGATCCTCCGCGATCGGTCTTCCTCAAGTCTTCCTCAAGGTTTGGCCCAGCGCATGACTTCAGTGTGACACAGCTCATAGTTTGAAACAGACGAGGTGATGCACATCACTGCTCATTGCTTCGGCACGCTCACTCACCACCGAACCACAGGAGCCCCCATGTCTGCCACACGACGCACGACCGCCACCCTCGCCCTCGCGGCCACGGTCGGACTGATCGCCGCCGGCTGCAGCCAGCCTGCCGAATCGGGAGGAGGCGGCGACGGCGAAGAGCAGGACCGCGTCAGCGCCATGTCGATCGTCACCGGCGGCACCGCCGGGGTGTATTACCCGATCGGCGGAGCCCTGAGCGGCATCATCGACGACCATCTCGAGGGCACCTCCGCTTCCGTGGAGGCCACCGGCGCCTCGGTGGAGAACATCCGACTGATCGCCTCCGGCTCGGCCGACATCGCCGTGACTCAGGGCGATGCAGCCGACCAGGCCTACAACGGCACCGGCGACTTCGACGGTGAGGAGCCCATCGAGACCAAGGCCATCGCGGTGCTCTACCCGAACGTCTATCACACCGTCACCCTGGCCAGCATTCAGAACCGGCTGGGCCTCGAGTGCTTCTCGGATATCGAGGGCCACCGGTATTCGGTGGGCGATGTGGGTTCCGGTAACGAAGCCACCACCAACCAGGTCTTCGACTCGCTGGGGCTCGACGTCACCTCCGACATCACCCGCAGCCAGCTCGGCTACGCAGAAACCACCAACGCCCTGACCAGCGGTGGTCTGGACGCCGGGTCCTGGGTCGTCGGTGAGGGCCACGGCGGCATCAACGAGCTCGCGGCCACCGATGACGTCGCGCTGGTGCCCATGTGCGAGGACGAGATCGCGGCGATCACCGAGGGCGACGGCGGCTATACGGCGCACACCATTCCGGGAGGCACCTACACCGGCGTGGACGAGGACGTCGAAACCATTGCCGTGTGGAACGTCCTCGTCGTTCCCGCCGACTTCAACGAAGAACAGGCCTACGAACTCACCGAAGCCATCTTCGAGAACGTGGACGCGATCACCAACGTCTATGCTCCCGCGGAAGAGTACCTGACCTTCGACAACGTCGAGAACGCACCGGTGCCCTTCCACCCCGGCGCGGTCCGCTACTTCCAGGACAACGACGTCGAGGTCCCCGAGGACCTGCAGGGCTAGGACACCTCCCGTGCCCACCATCGCTTCGCCCTCACCGGCTCGTCGATCGCCCCGTGCGCTCGGCGGGCTGGTGGCGACGGTACTCGTGGTCGCCGCGGTCGGCATCGGGCTCATCATTCCCCTCTGGCCCGCGGTCACGGTGGACCATGCCGAGGATCGACTGGCCGCTTGGCGCACCGAGTCCTTCACCCTCAGCTACGTCCACTCGATCGACCGGCTCCCCATTGAGGAGGACTTGCGCATCGACGACGGCGAACTGGTCGTCGAGCGCACCCGACTGCGGCAGTTCGGCGCAGGGATGGGACACATCGCTGGCGAGGGCCACGGCCACCCCGAGGGCGACTGGTGGGTGGTCGACGATCTGGACCGCGGTATCGGTCACCAGATGCACCTGAGGGCCGGAGCAACACGCATCGACCACCGCATCACCGCCGCAGACCACGAGTTGGCGCTCTCCGTGTGCCTGCCCGGGGAGCGCATCACCATCAGCGCGGCCCGAGTGTCCGCGTTCACCCTGCTCACCACTCACGACGCCCCGGCCTGTGCCGGGAATCCGAACCAGAATGAGGAAGACTCATGAGCCAATCAGCGGTCGAAGAAGCCGCCGAGCGTCATGGCGCTCAGCTGCTGCCCGACGAGCTCCGCCGAATGAACACCGGTATCGATGCGGACAACGACGATCCGGAGGAGGCAGAACCGGGCACGGCGCTCTGGCACCGTCTCGCCGAACAGCGCGTCGGCACCGGCGGGCTGCAGAAGCTTCTGGGCTGGATCATCCTGGCCCTGGCGCTAGGACTCGGCGGGTTCCAGATCTACATCGGCGTGACCTTCAGCTTGGATGCCCGCCAGCAGCGTCTCATCCACCTACTCTTCGTGCTGACGCTGATCTTCCTGACGGTGCCGGCCTTCAAGAACCGCTTCGGCCGTTCGATACCGATGCTGCTCGTCGATCTCGGACTGATCGCGGCCGCCGTGGTCGTCTCCGTCTACCCGATCCTCAACGCCGCCGAGCTGGCTCGACGCGCCGGCGCCTACGAGACCATGGACTGGGTGCTCGGCCTCGTCATGACGGTGCTGCTGCTGGAGGCTACCCGCCGCACCGTGGGCTGGTTCATGTCGGTGCTGGTGCTGTTCTTCATGTTCTATGCCTGGGCCGGCCCCTGGTTCCCCGGTGACTTCGGGCACCGCGGTGCCACGATCGAGCGACTCTCCAGCTATGTCTACCTCGGCAACGACGGCATCCTCGGGCTGACCCTGGGCGTGGTGGTGACGTTCGTCTTCATCTTCGTGCTCTTCGGGGCGGTGCTGCAGAAGACCGGTGGCGGCAACTACTTCATCGGCCTCGCCTTCTGCCTGACCGGTCGCTCCCCCGGCGGACCCGCCAAGGGGGCCGTGGTCGGTTCCGCCATGATGGGCTCTATCTCCGGTACCGCCCTGGGCAATGTTGCCACCACCGGTCCCTTCACCATTCCGATGATGAAGAAGGTCGGGTACAAGAAGGAAGAGGCAGCCGGAGTGGAGGCCGCAGCCTCGACCGGTGGGCAGATCCTGCCACCCATCATGGGCGCTGGAGCCTTCCTGATCGCCGAGCGCACCGGCATCCCTTACGCCGACATCGTGCTCGTCTCCATCATTCCGGCGCTGATGTACTTCGGTACCGTCTACCTCTTCGTCGACATCAAGGCACGCAAGCGCGGCATGGCGGGGATGACCAAGGAACAACTCCCGGTGTTCAAGGACGTCATGAAGGGCGGCTGGCACTTCCTGGCACCGCTGGTGCTGCTGATCGTGTTGCTGCTGCAGTACGTTCCCCCGGGCCGTGCCGGACTCTACGCCACCGGCGCCCTGTTTGTGGTCGCCATGCTGCGTGGCATTAGCCGGCTGAGCCTGAAGGACATGGGCGAGGTGTTCGTCATCGCCGCTCGCAACACCCTGCCCGTCTCGGCAGCGTGCGCGATCGCGGGCATCATCGTCGGTGTGGTGGGTCTCACCGGACTCGGCTTGGTCATCTCGGACGTGCTGGTGAGCGCCTTCGCCGGCAGCCTGCTGCTCACCCTGATCATGGTTGCCCTGGCTTCCCTGCTGCTCGGTGTCGGACTGCCGGTGACCGCCTCCTACGTGGTGCTGATTATTCTGGCGGGTCCGGCCCTGCAGGAGCTCGGCTTGGCCGTGATCGTCACGCACCTGATCGTCTACTGGTACAGCCAGGACTCCAACGTCACGCCTCCCGTCGCCCTGGCAGCTTTCGTGGCCGCGGGCATTGCGAACTCCTCGCCGATGAAGTCGGCGTTCCACGCGTGGATCTTCGCCAAGGGGCTGTACTTCATCCCGCTGATGTTCGCTTACTCGGCACTGCTGTTGACCGGGCCGCCCTCCGAAGTGGTGATCGCGACCATCACCGGCTGTATCTCGCTGGTCGCCGTGGCGATGGCGATCGAGGGGTACCTGGTGCGCAAGGTTCCCGGATGGCAACGGATCGTCCTGGCGATCTCCGGCTTCATGGTCATGACCGCCCCCGAATGGACCGGATGGACCGAGGCGCTGTTCGGGACCCACGTCGGCGCGCCCGTCTTCGTCTGGGCGGGCACCGCGGTGACCTGCGTGTTCGTGGTACTGCAAGCGATCCAGCACAAGCGCTTCGGCCCGCAGATCATCGAGCCAGTGGCACCCAAGAACGGGACATCCGAATCGGCGGAGTCTGCACCGCAGACCGTGTGAAGGTCCGACACTGATCGCCGGTGATCAGTGCAACGTACCGAGGCCGGCGCCCATCGAGGCGTCGGCCTCGGTCGCGTCCGGATCCAGCATCTGGGCCACGGTCTGTTTCAGTACGTGAGCGACGCTGGCAACACTGTCTGCCAGGGCAACGCCCTCATACGCGTCGGAGATCTCGGTGTCCCACGGAACGTGGACGAATCCGGCCACGGTCGGACCGGCATCATCCCACCGCGTTGAGGTCACCGCGTGCATGAGCGCATAGAAAACGTGATTGCACACGAACGTCCCGGCACTCAGGGACAGCTCCAGCGGCAGGTCCCCCGCCGTGGTCACAATGCGCCGAGCGGGAAGAGAGGTGAAGAGGCCATCGGGGCCGCCGGCGACGACGGGCCTTCCGACCGGCTGGTCTCCTGCGTTATCGGCGATGCGCGCCTGCTGGAGATTGATCGCCACCTGCTCAACACCGACTTTCCGGCGCCCGGCAGCCAAGCCGAGGCAGACCACAACATCGGGGCGATATTCGGTGATCGCATCGAAGAGGACGCGGTGCGAGGTCGCGAATTCGCAAGGCAGTACGGTCGAGACCGCGTTCAGCCCCTCCTGCCGCAGCACCCGTGCAGCCCCCTCGGCCACCGATGCCGAGGGATTATGCGTATCACGTCCGAAGGGGTCGAATCCCGTGAGCAGAATCGTGGGGGCGTCGGGAGGAGCACTCATGGTCATCCATCCTAATCGGAGGACACCCACACAGGGACACCCTTTCTATAGAACATCGAACACTTGCTTGCTTAATTCCAGAACAGGTGTTTCAATAGTTTCATGCGATGGGAAGCGCAGATGCTGCAGGTCGACGACGGACCGACAGCGGACGGTTCCGGCACTCCAGTCGGACGCACCGCCCCGCTGCCCCTAGTCGGCCTGCAGCGTTCCATCACCTCGCCCCAGTTCGCCGACACCGTGTTCCACGAAGTTCTGGCAAAATCCGCGCTCAATCAAGTGCCTCCCTCCTCATCAATGCCTTTCCGATGGACCGTGAACCCGTATCGCGGGTGCACTCACGCCTGCGTTTACTGTTATGCCCGCAAGACGCACACCTATCTGGATCTCGATGCGGGACAGGACTTCAATCAGCAGATCGTCGTGAAGGTCAATATCGTCGACGTGCTCAAGGCCGAGCTCAGACGACCGTCGTGGACACGCCAAATGGTGGCTCTCGGGACGAACACGGATCCCTATCAGCGAGCCGAAGGCCGCTATCAGCTCATGCCCGGAATCATCCGAGCACTCGCCGACTCGGGAACGCCCCTGTCCTTACTGACCAAGGGAACGCTGCTGCAACGCGATCTTCCGTTGCTGAAGGAGGCGTCCCGAAGCGTCCCGGTCCAGGTCGGCGTCTCTCTGGCCCTCCTCGATCCTCGCCTGGCCTCCCGCGTCGAGCCCGGCACTCCGAGCCCCGCTACCCGATTGAAGCTGATCGAGAAGCTCGCCGCGGCCGGGGCCGGGGTGTCTGTGATGGCGATGCCAATCTTGCCGTGGCTCACCGATGCAGACAGCGACCTCGAGGCGCTCTTCTCCGCGGTACGCGACGCAGGGGCGCACCAGATCCAGGCCGGTGCCCTGCACTTGAGGCCAGGCGCACGCCAGTGGTACTTGGACTGGATCGAGAAGGAACACCCGCATCTGCTCCCCGGATACCGCAGCTTCTACGCGCACGGCTCCTACGCCCCACAGAGCTATCGGAGGTCCCTGAGCCGACGGGCTGTGTCCCTCGCTGCCCGTCTTGGGCTCGGTTACGGTGCAGCGCACCGGGCAACGGCCGAAGACTCCCCCTCACTCGGCGAAGCCAGACTGCCTGCGGATGTCTCAGCTTCGAGAGATTCGCCTCAGCAGCCGAGTCTCTTCGATCAGTAGTTCAGCGCCCGAACCGGGCGATCAAAGCGTCCACGATGGGAGTATCCGCGGGGATCCATTCCAATCGGTACAGCGCATCGTGGCTGAGCTCCGTCCACTCCAGCAGGTCATGATCTTCCAAGGGAGCGGGCTCACCGTCGACGATCCATGCCTCGAAGACTCTCATCCGTGCGCCGTTGGCCAACAGCCAGCCGTCGGAATGGTCTGCGGCGATCTCCTCACCGAGTCCGATCTCCACGCCAAGTTCTTCCTTGACTTCACGGATCAGGGCTTCTTGGGCGAGCTCCCCCGGTTCGATTTTCCCGCCGGGGAACTCCCAGAGGCCCGCTAAGATCTCCGGTGCGCTGCGTCGTGCTGCCAGAAGTCGACGGGGAGAGTCTTGCGAATCAAGGATGGCGGCCCCGACCACGGGCCGTTTGGGCTGATCGCTGGGTGTGGTCTCCGGTGAGCTGGTGGTCGACGGTGAGGTTGGTCCGCTGGTCATGATGACGATGATAGTTCCCAGAATGCCGTGAGGCACTCTCTGCTGTGACCAAACCAACGGCAGAGAAACCGCGTTCTGGGGTCATCTGCGTTGAGCACGCGTGATGCGGTCTCTAAGCTTGGTTGGTGACGTTTTCCTTCTCTTCGCAGCCCTCATCGGGGCGCACTTATCCTTTGATCCCGGCGGTCCTGGCCCTTGCTTTGGGTAGCTTCGCCATCGGCGTCACCGAGTTCACCATTATGGGCTTGTTGCCTCAAGCCGTCGCCGACCTGGGCGTCGACCTTCCTTCCGGCGGGATCCTGATCTCCGCCTACGCCATCGGCGTCGTGGTGGGAGCACCTGTCCTCGCCGCCGCCCTGGCAAGGGTGGATCGCCGGCTGTCTGCCGGTCTGTTGATGATCATTTTTGCACTGGGGCACCTCGGGTCTATCTTCGCCCCGGACTACACCTCCATGCTGGTAGCGCGTTTCCTCTCCGGCTTACCGCACGGCGCATATTTCTCCGCCGCTGCCCTGGCAGCCTCGCATCTGGCAGGCCCAGCCCGACGCGGGCAGGCTATTTCGTGGGTGCTCGCGGGGCTCTCGGTGGCGATGCTCGTCGGCGCTCCTGCGGCGACCTGGCTGGGCCAGGCCACGAACTGGCGCTCCATGTTCATTGTCGTCACGGTTCTTGCATCCCTGACGGTACTCTTCGTGTTCCTTCTCGTTCCCCGCGTGCCCGCTCCGGAGAACGCCTCGATCCGCCGCGAGCTTTCCGGGCTACGCTCGGCCGGGCTGTGGAAAGCCATCATCGTCGCGGTCATCGGGTTCGCCGGAGTGTTCGCCCTCTATACCTACATCGCAGAGATCACCGTGCAGGTCGGTGGCATGCCCGCCTCATTGATCCCCTTGGTGTTGGCACTCTACGGAGTCGGTGGCGTGGCGGGCACCCTACTCGGCGGGAAGATGGCCAATACTCGTCCGGTTTTCACGGTTATTGTGATGATCGCGGCGCTGACGGTATCGCTGGCCCTGTTCGGGCTCACCTCACCGTGGTGGCTGGTGTCCTGCCTCTTTGTGCTCACAGCAGGCGGAACCGCCTCTGCGCTGTCACCCGCCATGCAGGTGATCCTCGTGGACTCAGCACCGCAGTCTCCTCAGCTGGCAGGCGCGTTCAACCATTCCGCCTTCAACATGGCGAATGCGATGGGCGCCTGGATCGGCGCAGGCGTTCTTCAGGCGGGGTTCGGAGTCCAATTGACTCCCTTGGCCGGAGCCGCCGTCGCCGCCGTTGGATTAGTACTTGCAGTCCTGCTCCTCGGCGGTCGCAGAATCCAGCGGCACTCAACTCGTGGCCACAAGCTCACCGGCGAGTAATGTTCTGAGTAGTACGTTCAAGACCTGAACGTCACTCACAGACGGAAGGAGACATCATGGGCATCATCGCCTGGATTGTTTTGGGACTCATCGCTGGTGCGATCGCACGGATGATCCTGCCTGGTAAGCAGGCTCTTCCCGGTTCGTGGTGATGGGGAGCGTCGCGTCGTTGACGTAGAAC
>JBQDEV010000020.1:0-52972 GCA_052084925.1 Micrococcaceae bacterium | reverse complement strand
CACCTGCACTCGCAGCGTGACACCCCGATTGTCACCTCTCCTTGCATCAGTCCCTAGCCCTTTCATCTCCTATCAGAAATCAGAGGAATCCATGACGACCAAGACCACTGCCACCACAGCGCTCGTGCTCTCAGCCGCGATGATTCTGACAGCCTGTACCAGCGGTTCATCTGAGGGGCCAGCTGCCGAAGATACTCCAGAATCAACCTTCGATGATCAGCCCAGTGAGGACGATCTGGACCAGCTCGGCGAGGGCCCCCGCGATCAAGCGGATATCGATGCTTCCGATATCCAGGACATGAACCCAAAACGTGACTCTGCCAGCTACGATTACCTCAAGACCCCCAACATGATCGAACCGGGCGCGCGTTACGTCACCATAGGGTCCGACGGTCAGATGGGGAATTGCTCCTTCGGCTGGATCGTCCGCGAGAGGACCGCTCCTGATACCACCTACAACCTTACTGCCGGCCATTGTGGTAATCCCGGAGATGCCGTAGCGATCGATCCCGTCGGCAACGACGACCCCGCAGACATGTTCCAGGTCGGTGAGTTTGTCTGGCAACAGTTCACGCCCTCGGAGGACGGTGGCATAAGTGAGACTGAGCCTCTCGACGACTACGCCCTCATCGAGTTCTACCCAGAATATGCTGTTCCAGAACTGATGACCGGAACGCCGAACTTCGCACTGCACGGGGCGCAGGATGAACTTACCCTGGGTGGATACTGTGACGCTGCACTCTTCGAAGACAACGTGCCTATGGTCGGCCGGATCGGGTATCGCAATGGCCTTAGCATCGGCCCCTTCCAGGAGATGAGAGACAGCAATGTCGTGACTTTCTCCGGAATCGCTGACCAAGGTGATTCAGGAGGAGCTATCTGGGCTTTTGATCCCAATGATGACCCTTCCTTTATCTGCGCTGTCGCGGTCACCAGTTACATCGACTTCGAAGACGCAACTGTCGCCACTGGTGTCACCGTCGACAAGGTCATGGAGCAGCTTGACCTGGAGATTCTTCCTTGACCACAAGCTACGGGCCCGCGCCCCCTCAGTCCCGCACTTCCGCAGACATGCGGCGCTGCGGTCGAGAGGAGGTAACGCGGTCTTTGTCCACGACCCCCGCACCGTTCCCAGAGCGGTGCGGGGGTCGTGTTTTTTCTCGTCACCACGACAGCGTGTCCTGCCACCCGACAGCGGGGCGCTTGACCGACGATCTGGACTCAAGCAGCTGCTCGGCCCACTTCTTCACGAGCTGGTCGGCGAGGTCGTCGGCCTTCATCTCCTGCGCCCGGCTCGGCTGCTCCGGCCACGGCAGGGCCAGGTCCGCCATCGCGGGCCGCAGCGATTCGAGGAACAGCTGGTGCAGGATGCGCTGCTGCTGGCGCTGCCGGTACTCCACCCGGCGCCACTCGCGCTCCCGGCGCGTAGCGATGCGCTTGTACCACGCGAGCTGGTCCTCGTGCTCGCGCAGCGCACGCTCGTGCTCCCGCACCGCCCGCTGCCGGCGCGCCCGCTCCTCGGCGTCGAGGTCGGGCTCCGGAGTCGGTGCCGGAGCGCGAGGCTTCGGCGCGGGCGCAGGCTCCGCCTCGCGCTCGGGCTCGGGAGCCACCGGCTGCGGCGGCTCCCGCTCCACGTCCCTCTGCTCAGCCGCCACGGGCCGACCGAGACGCGCGACGATCTCCTCGTACCCGTACGCGGTGCCGAGGCCCCGACTGCCGCCCGCACGGGCGCGGTGGGGCTTCCTGTCCTCCCCGACGAACTCGTAGACGAGTCCTCGCTTCTGCGTGCCCTTCTCCGTGACGATGACGCCCTCGTCAGCCATGCGCCCCTTGAAGCCGTCGAAGTCGGAGGCCGCCGCCACGTGCACGTTGATGCGCTCCTTGAGGTCGTCCCGCCAGACGTACTCACCTTTGTCCCGCCGACGCTCGTCACTCGGCATCGTGTGATCCGAGCCGGCGTGCGCCTTCATGTGCGCGACGTTGTCGAATCCGCGCCGTTCGAGCAGCACCTCGTCGAGCGTCCTGCGCGACGTGACGACGTGCCGCTGGGACTCGTGAAGCGCGTAGCCGGCGGGCCGCACCGTCCCGTCGCGCAGCCGCGAGGGCCCGTGGCCCACGTTCGCCGTGGCTACGTGGGCGTGCCAGAGCCCGGCGCGGCCGTCCTTCTGCACGACGACGAGCGAAGCGTGGCCGCCGTACGTGCGCTCGGCGAAGGCCCGTGCGTCGTCGAGCACCATCAGCCCCGCGTCGGGGTCGTCGGGGTCGGCCTCGTCGCGGCTGTACGACAGAACTGTGTGGAGCGCTTCGACCTTGAGATGGCTTTTACCGTGGTCGGAGCGCGCTTGGCTGACCGCACGCCGCCAGCCGCCAGGCGCGCACTCGACCCCAGCGTCGTAGTGGAAACGCTGACCGCTGTCGTCGTGCGGCGGCTCGTCGCGCAGGTAGGTACACAGCGCGCCGGCCTTCGTAGATGTCGACTGGACGAGCGCTACCATCGCGCACCCGCGTCCATGAGGCGATCCGTGAGCCGCTTGTCGAGCTTGGCGAGCCGAGCACGGAACGCCTCGATCTCACCCACCGCGTCGGCCACGACTGGGCCGCACTCCGCGATTCTCGCCAGCGCGTCCCGTGCCTGGGCCGAGTGCGTCCGCGGGTCCTCCTTGAGAGCCGCCGCCGCAAGGTTCGTGCGCTGGGCCACCTGATTGACGTTAGCCCCGACGCGGCCAACTTCGCGCGTGAGCGCATTGAGCGCGTCGGCGATCTCGCGGGTCAGCTCGCTGCCCTCCTGCCACCGCTTCGGCGTCATGCTGACCGGAGTCGGCTCGGCCCGGCCGGACATCTCGCGGCGGACCTGCTCCGCGCGCCCCCTACCGCTCGCGGCCCTGCGCTTGTCGAGCCTCGCCATCTCCTCCTGCGTGAGACGCAGCATGACGTGCTCGGATCGCTTCTCGTCGACGCTCTTGCGCCGTTTCGCGCGCTCCTCATCGGGCATCGAATGTCCCTTCCTCGGCATCGCTCTGCCCTCCCTGCTCGCACCCTCCAGCGCGCTCGTCTCTGCACTCCGTGCGGGCCAGCGCCCTCACGCGCACGGCCCTGTCGCTCCGTCGTCCGTCCGTCCTCCTCCGCACGCTCCGCGGCCGCCGACACCGGTGGGCACCTGGTCGTCGTCCTCGTCGCGGGTCGGCCTTATAAACGCACCCCGGCCTGGTGGCCGGTGGGCGCTTATAAAGCCTCCCGAGACCCTCCACCCCGTGTCCGGGGCCCCGGACGGGCGGCTGAGCCGCCCGTGCAGCCTGCGGATCACAGGCGGTCTCCGCCGCCGTGATCCTGGCCCGCGTGGGCCACCGAATCGCCGTATCCGTGGGCCACGGAATCGGCGTTCTCGTGGGCCACCGAGTCGTCGCTTTCGCGGGCCACGGGATCGTCGCTTTCGCGGGCCGCGGCATCGCTGTTCAGCAGCGTGGCCAGTGCCGCCTCGATGCGCGCCGTGGTGCCGGTGACGTTCGGGGCGAGGAGGTCGGCGACCTCGTGGCCGAACGCTTCGTACTCCTTCTTGGTCTGCTCGCGCTGCTTGCGCTTGAGCTTCGCGATCTGAGCCGCGAGATCGTCACTTTTCTGGGACATGATGTCCTCCTTCCGAGAGCTGTTGATTCCTCTTAGGTGATCCGACGACTACGAGACGCGCCCGGTCGCCGGAGGTACGTGAGCGGTGCCGGCCCGGATTGCCGCAACCAGCTCCTGAGCGCTGGCGCGCTCGGCCGCGGCGGCTGCCTCGGGCGTCAGCGAAGCGGCTTCGAGCACCGGTGCGGCTTGCTGGATGCCCGGGAGCACACGAGGCGGACTCGCGTACCCGAGGCCCGGGCTGACGCACTGCGGCGACGGACCGCCGATGTAGCGCGCCGTGTGCTGATCCTGTTCCTCCTGTACCCGCTGAGCGGCAGTGCGCCAGGCCTCCGTCTCGTCGAACTTGAGGTCGGAGGAGCCCGAGGCGATACCCACTGCGAGGGCACCTACAGCGCCATCGTGCGAGTGCACCGGACCCTCCAGCGCGGCGTACGAGAGATCGACCGGCGTGGAGGCCACTGCAGGCACGCCCAACCCGTTCGTGCCCTGATGCTCGATAGGCCAGACGTACGGCCCTACGTGGCCGACCTGCTGCACGAGGTACCAGGCGTAGTCGCCCTCGCGGAGCACCTGGACGATGGACAACAGCCGACGGATGAACTGATCGATCGCCTCGTCTACCTCGCCCTTGTTGCGGGCGTAGTAGAAGAACTCGACCGGCTCGATGGTCGAGGTAATCACGATCAGGCGCGGGGCCACCTCAGACTTGTTGCGATAGCGCGCCCGAGCCGGCGAGGCGTTGTGCGGATCGAGCAACAGCAACCATTCGTTGGCGCTCATCGCGTTCGCACGCAGGTCGTCCAGCAGGATGATCTCCTGGCCCTGCCAGTCGTCAAGCGGGTTACCCGTCGCGGCGCGGTAGAGGGTCCAGTTCTCACCCGCCTCGCGGGCCATCCCCTGGAGGTACTCAATCGCGCGACTGGCGAATCGGGTCTTACCCGACCCCGCAGGCCCGTGAATGTAGACCACCTGTGTCTTGAAATGGCCATTGCGGAGCTTGTACGCAGCGAGGTGCGCCCTGCGCTTGCCGGCGACCTCGAACGCCAGATCGAACTCCCTGGAGTGCTCCGCGTACACCTCGAACAGCTCATCCGTCAGCTGCACCTGCGCCTCGGTGATCTCGCCCATGCGCGCCTTGTCGAGCAGGACCTCGAAGCTCTCGGCGACACGCTTCTTCTTGATGAAGACGCGCCCATCGATCCATTTGTCGATGCGCACGCGATAGACGTCCATGTAGTCGATCCCGCGCACCGTCGCGACCTGCTCCGGCGGGTACTGAGCTTTGTCCTGGTACTTCGCGTGGATCAGATACGCCAACATATTGTCGTGCGGGACGCTGATGCGCGTGCCGCAGATGTCCACGGCCCCGCCGCCCCTGCCCGGCTGCTCGATGTACTGAGGCTCCACCCCTGCAAGTCCGGCGAGCTTCGGGATCGGCGCACTCTTCTCGCGGCTGCGGAGCTTGATGACCAGGTGCAGGTGCAGCTCCTTCGGAACCCTGGCCCAGTCCTTGGTCAGCTCATCCCACACGTCACGCACGTCGTCGCTGTGCAGGATGCCGTGGGCGTGCTCGACCTCGATACCCGTCAGTACACCGTTCGAGTTGAACTCAAGGCGCTGGACGATGTAGCTCACGAGGTCGTGGGCGGCTCGCCGCAGCTGAGCGACGCGGTCGGGGTCCTCCTTCGGCAGATCCGCGGCTGCGTGAGCAGTGTCGTGCAGGCGAACGAACTCAGAATCGTTCGAAAACGCCCAGTACTCCAGGTTGATCGCCTGAACCAGCTCCACCAGGATCGGTGCATTCTCCTTACGCGCCATGACGATCACCCCCGATCAGAGCCGGGGTATACACAGATCGTGCCGATGCGACACGCCCATCCTTGAGGCCATGGGAGAAATGACCCCCTAATGAACCCCTAATGACCCCCATCTGATCCCCGTAATGAACCACGGGTGTTTCGTGGGTCGGAGCGAGCAGTTCCGCCCGCTGATCAGGGACTTTTTTTCGGCGCGGCATTTCGACAAGCCCAATGCCGCGCGCGTTAGCGCAGTTCTCCCCGGAGAAACTCTTTGAGCAGGTCGGTACCGTGAGAGCACGAATTGCTGGTACCTGCGTGGTACCTACGTCGTACCCGAGAACAGGTACCGTTTCAAGCCCGATCCCTGGTACCTCTACGGCACCGGAACGGCCCTCGGGGAACAGCACACGGTCGGGGCGTGGCGTACGGATCGGCTCGGCGGCGTCCATCAGTCCACCTCCAGACCCGCACGCATGTACGCGTCGATCTCGTGCTGGAGGTAGTAGCGACGACCGCCCCGCGGATCGCGATGGAGCGGGGGCAGGGCCGACGCGGACAGCTCACCCCGTTCGATCAGCGACCGCTGGTTGTACAGCGTCTGAGGCGCGATGCCCAGCTGACGGGCAGCCTCGATGCCGTACACGCGTACCAGCGGTGAGGCCGCGGTCGTCTTCTTCATGGTGGTGGTCACGGGAATCCCCTCGGTGACTCCGCGATGATGCGATGAGCCGGGAGGGTGCGAGACTCCCGGCCGGCTTCTGCGAGCCGCACGAGCGACCCGCCCCGGCTTGCCTCGATTCACCGCTCGCAGCCGGGAGGAGCAGGTTTTACGGCCTGGTCCCCCGATCCACCGTCCCGGCCTCAGATGCCGGCGACCACGGGGTCGCATCGCCCAGCGGGTCGGGGCTCGTACTCGGCCCTCGCCTCTACGAGGATGTCTCGTATGGCCTGCCCGCTGGGATACTCCGGTCACTCGCGTCGTCAGTACGCTCCCGCCGTATCGCAGAGCTTACCCGCAGTTACTGGGGGTAAGCAACTTTTTGTACTACTCAATGCCCTCTCAGAATATGTACAGTAGGAGTCATGGCAAGAAAAGTCAGAATGATGCCCGGTCAGACGACCATCGGCGACAACCCACCGAAGAAGAATGGTTCCAGCTGGGTGCTCACCTGGAGCATCCGCCTCTACGACGGCACCGTGCTCACCCACCGGCGTACGCAGGCCCCGACGAAGAAGCAGGCCCGCGAGAAGGCCGAGCGCAAGGCCGAGGAGCTGCTGCGCACCGGCGGCACCACGGGCAAGTTCACCTCCGACACGGTGATGGACGCCTACATCACCGAGGTCACCGTGCCCAGAATCGCGAAGCTGCCCAACGCGAACACGCGGAATCGCTACATGCTCGCCGCCGGACACCTGCTCGGGCGGACGTTCAAGAAGCCCGGGCACGACGTGGAGTGCGGCAAGGACACGCTGCACACGCACCCGTGCGGCAACCACGAGGAGCCGCACGAGCGCTCGTTCCACGGCCGTAAAATCCTTGACGCCCTGCGCTTCCGGTCGATGGAGACGAACCTGCGCGAGATCGCCCGACTGCACGGCGCGGAGGCCGCCCGACAGGCCCGCAACGTGCTGTCGAAGTACGTGGTTCAGGAGGCGATCCGCGACGAGATCATCGACGCCAACCCGCTCGTGGGGATGAACATCGACCTCAGGACCGACGCGAAGCAGCGCCCGGCCCTGCAGGGCCAGACGAAGCGCGAGGCACTCACGCGCGCGCAGTGGTTCGCCGCCATCGACTACCTGCTGGACCTCGACCCCACCGATGTGCCCCGTCCCAAGCGCGGGCGCTGGACGCTGGAGGACCGCATCGCGATGCGGCGCAACACCATCGACCTCGCCCTGCTGCAGGCAGCCAGCGGCCTACGTCAGTCCGAGGGCCTCGTGGTCGACTGGGGGCAGTGGGAGACGCGGAAGGGCAAGACTTCGCTGCGCGACGTGGTCGGCAAGGGCGGTGGGGCGCGCCGCGTGCTCCTGTTCGAGGACCGCGTCGTCGCGCACCTGGAAAAGCGCCGCCGCCGCGGGCGTCGCGGCTCTGCACCGGCCAACTACCCGATCATCGGCAGCCCGACCGATCCCAGCGCAGTCTGGGACCGGCAGAACGCCAACAAGGAGGCACGCAAGCTCTACGACGAGGTCGGCGAGGCTCTGGGCATCCCGATCCTCACGACGTCGTGGGGCCGCTCCCACATCTGGCGCGAGACGCTCAACATGATTACTCGCGCCGCCGGAGTGCCCGCCGCCGTGCGCGCCTCGCAGTTCGGCCACGACGAGGACATGAACGCGCGGTACTACACCGACCTCGACGACGTGGAGCCGCTCCTGAACGCGCTGCCCGCGATCCAGGCGCGCACTTGATATGTACACCAAGTATGTACAGCACAAACGGGAAGTGCCGGTAATCGACGGTAAGTTTCGCTGAGCCCCACATAAGAGAAAGCGCAGGTGACATGCGATATTCATCCCCTCCGATCAGGTATGGTCGTGAATCTTTTTTCGTTTGTATCCATACCCCGGAGGTCGCAAGTTCAAATCTTGCCCCCGCAACGAGAGAAGGCCCCGATCCAATGGATCGGGGCCTTCGTCTTGCCATGAAAATGGTTCAGAAACACTGAGGGGCGGCACCCGCGGGTGCCGCCCCTCAGTGTTTCAAAGAACCGACAGTACTAGGACTGAGCCTGATCCTTCTGGGTTTCCAGCGACTCGAAAAGCTCTTCCTCCGAGGCATCCTCGATAGCGGGGCGAGACGGCGCACCGCCGGCCTTCAGAGCAGCTAGGCGAGCCTCGACCTCGGTCTTCTCACCCAGGTCCTCGAGAGCCTCGAACTGGGAATCCAGGGAAGACGCCGACAGTTCGTTCATCCCGCGAACCCGTGCCTCTTCGCGGCGGACCTTCTCCTCAAAGCGGTTCACCTCGGAGGCCGGGTCGAGAATGTCGATGGACTTGATGGCGTCGTGCACCGTGGCCTGAGCCTGGGCCGACTTGGCACGGGCGACAAGCTCGTCGCGCTTGGAGACCAGCTCCGAACGCTTCTGCTTCATCTGCTCCAGTCCGGTCTTGAGCTTGTCGACGACATCCTGCTGCGAATGGATGGTCGGCTGTGCGGACTTCGCCGAGCTTTCCGCCTGCATCTGGCGTTCCAGGGCCACCTTGGCGAGATTGTCGAACTTGTCGGCCGAGGCGGTGTCGCCCTCGGTGCGGAAAGAATCGGCACGCTGCGACGCGGCCAGCGCCTTCTGACCCCAGCTCTGGGCGGTCTCGATGTCTTCTTGGTAATCGTCCTGCACCATGCGGAGGTTACCGATGGTCTGCGCCACGGCGGTCTCCGCCTCAGAAATGCTGTTGGTGTAGTCCCGCACCATCTGGTCGAGCATCTTCTGCGGATCCTCGGCCTTGTCCAGCATGGCGTTGATGTTGGCCCGTGCCAGCGTCGACACTCGGGCGAAAATGGACTGCTTAGACATCGTGTCTACCTTCCGTTGCGATTGCGGTGCAGCGTCCCGCCAGCGTGTGCGGGACGATCCGTTTCTTATTCTGTCTTAGTCTTCGCTGTGGTGCGAGTACTTGGGGCCGATCAGAAGCGACCGGAGCGTCCACGCCCGCCGCCACCGAAGCCACCAGAGCGTCCTCCGCCGCCGAAGCCCCCGGAGCGTCCCCGGCTTCCGCCGCCGAAGCCCCCGAATCCACCCGAGCTGCGTCCGCCCCAGGAACTGCCCCGATACCCGGAACGCGAGCCGCGGAGCATGGAATCGATGAGGATTCCGCCCAGGATCGCACCGCCGAGACCGTTGTTCCCGCCGCGACCGCCCTGGTTGTCGTTCCAACCGCTGACGTCATTCTGCGCGAGTTGGCTGGCCCGGTCGGCAAGCTGGCTCGCCCGATTCGCCAGATTCAGCGCCTGGATCGGATCGCTGCTGGCCTGCTGGGTTGCCTCGTGAAGGGTGCGATCCGCTTCGGCGAGTTTCGAGCGTGCCGCCGATCCCACACCGCCTCGACGGGCAGAGATGAATTCCTGGGTGCCTTCGATTTTCGCCTGGGCCTGATGGAGCGCTTGTTGCAGTGCCTGCTCGGCGCGTCGCGTCTGTGCTTGGCGATCGCGAACACGATCCAGGGGAGCATCGAGCCCGCGGTGCGCTTCCTCGAGCTCGCGCAAGAGCGAAGCCGGATCCTTCAGCGGCTGCTGCAGGGCGGCTTCGACATCCTGCAAAACCTGCTGCATGCGGGCCGTCGGTCCGGCAAGTTCACTGTGCTCACCCTGCTTTAGCAATGCTTGGGCCTCGGCCACGTCCTGCTGGCACTGCTGAACACCCTCGCGCACATGCCCCAGCATCTGGTTCAGTCGAGGACCGGTCTTGGTGATCGCGGCCGTGAGGGTACGCACTTGTTCTTCGGCATCTTCCCCGGTGCGCACTGCCAAAGCAGCGGTGGAGGTGTCGCCTTCGGTCAGCGCCTCCTCGGCCTTGGTCAGTGCGGTGGTGACGAACTCCAGTCGTTCTCTCGCCTCCTCGACGTTCGACGTCACTTCCGCCAGCGCCTCAGGGGTGTACGACTCCTTGAGCTGCGCCAGCGCAGCCTCGGCGTCTGCCACCGGTTGGACCAGCTCCTCGGCATCGGAGCGCAGCTCAGCCACCGCTGTCGGGGCCTTGGTCTCCAGGGAGCGAAGCTGGTCGAATTCGTCCTGATGGGCAGAGAGGGATTCATCGACATCGTTGCACCGGGAGATGATCTCCTTGAGCCAGCGTCGTTGTTCCTCTTCGGAGTCCGGAATCTCGTCGTCGAGCTGGTTCTGGAGCCGGAAGGAGGCCATCATGTGCTCCTTGGCCTGGGCAATGTCTTCTTTGAACGTGGCCACCGCATCGTCTCCGTAGGCAGCGACCGCGAAACCGACCTCCTGCTCGGAACCGCGAATCGCATCGTCGGCGGCGATCAACAGAGAATCGGCCTCGGCCCGCAGTTCCTCAACGCTGAGGCGGTCCAGGGGATCGGCGGGCTCTGCTGGCGTGACGGCACGACCGCTTCCACTCGCTCCTCCGCTGCCACCGCTGCGCGATGAACCACCGAAGCGGTTGGCAGTACGACGCTGTGTGATGAACCACGCGCCACCACCGAGGGCAGCGATAGCGACGCCCGCGCCCAGCCACGGACCGATCGACCCTCCGGAACCACCTGAACCCGAGACCGAGCCGTCGGCCGCATCCGCGACCGCATCAATCGTGCTCAACGCCACGGACGCCCAGCCGGCCGATGCAGCATCATCCAACGCCGGAATCAGATAGTCGCGCTCGATGTCGTCCTGGGCTGACTCGATGGTCGAGTTTCCCGAAGTGAAGTTGTACTCGCGGGCCTCCGTTGCCACTGCGAAGACCGTGTCCTGGGCGCCCATCACATTGAGCTCACCCACCGAATCGACCCAGGCGCCGGGATCCATAGATGCACCGGAGTCGTCTGTGAACTCGTCGACGAAGATCAAGGTGAGCCGCTGCGAATGCTCGTCGCGGAGTTCGTCCAGTCCGTCGTTGATGTCGGCGAGCTCCGATTCGCTCAGGGCTGAGACCGAATCTGCGACGAACTCACCCGGCGCCAATTCCACGGGCGGGGTGGCCAGTGCGGAGCTGGCGCTCAGCCCGAGGATCGCCGTTGTCAGCGCTGCACCGCTGAGCCATCGAGCAGGGACCGAGAGCAACGAGGAAAGTGCATGCATGGTTTGAGTCTATGGCCTGACGGGCCCTCGCGCATGGTCTGTCTGCACGGAATGAACAGCGTCGAGGCAACTTCGAGGTAACGTCCAGAAATCTCAAGCAGTACGCACAGGTCTGCAATGCACGATTCAGCGTGAAGACGATGTGTGACCACGTGAAAGGACACGAAGATGTCGTACCAGAGACCCGAGGATGACGGCTCCGACCAGACCCAACCGCTACCGGGAGTGATTCCGGAGCGGCCGAGCCAGCCTCCACGCAGCGCGACGGAGTCGACGACCCAGACGGCCACGCAGCCGATCACGCAGGCACCGCGCGCCCGCAGATTCGGCATGGGCACCCTGATCGCGTGCACGCTGGTTGCCGGCCTCATCGGTGGTGGATCGGCTGCAGGCATCACGGCGGCGATTACCGCGCAGAACGGCAACCAGATCGAACAGTCGGGGTCAAACGGCACGGGGACGGGGATTGAAGTCAACCGCTCCGACGACGCAACGGTCGTGACTCAAGCCGCTGCGAAGGCCTCGCCCTCGGTGGTCACCCTCTCCGTGTCCTCCGGGCAGAGCGCCGGGTCGGGCTCCGGCGTCATTCTCGACGACGAGGGACACATTCTGACCAATACCCACGTGGTGACCTTGGGCGGGGCGGTGGCTGACCCCTCCATCAGCGTCCAGACCTCGGACGGCAGCGTGTACTCCGCTGAGATCGTCGGTACCGATCCGCAGTCGGATCTTGCTGTCGTCAAGATCAATGCCGATGACCTGCAGCCCATCGAAATGGGGTCGTCCTCCGAGCTTAACGTTGGGGACCAGACCATCGCCATCGGTGCACCGCTGGGACTATCGGGCACCGTGACCGATGGCATCGTCTCTCAGTTGAACCGGACGATCTCCGTGGCCTCCTCGGCCGTACCCGACTCGGAAGAGGGCGAGGGTGACGGCGGCCAGGGCGGAGGCAGCGAGTTCGAGTTCCGACTGCCCGGAATGCAGCAACAGAGTTCTCAGGGTTCGATCTACATCAACGTCATCCAGTCGGATGCCGCCATCAACCCTGGCAATTCAGGTGGCGCCCTCCTGGACAATCAGGGACGACTGATCGGTATCAATGTGGCGATTGCTTCGGCTGGGTCCGGTAGCGGCGAGACCGGGAACATCGGCGTGGGCTTCGCGATCCCAGTGGACTATGCCCAGCGCATCGCCGAGGAGATGATCGCCAACGGCGAGGCCACTCACGCCATGCTCGGTGTGCAAGTGACCCCGGAACCAGCCCAAGCCCAGGGAGGGGAAGAGAGTGAGTCCGTATCGAACCAGATGACCGGATCCTCCAGCTTCTCCGCCGGCGCCCGCGTGCAGAACGTGGTCGAGGGCTCACCCGCCGCTGAGGCCGGGCTGCAAGAAGGTGACCTGATCACCGGAGTCGACGGACGCCCTGTCGGCGATGCCTCGGCCCTGACCGCCACGATTCGCGAATACCCGGCCGGCGGAACCGCAACGGTGACGGTGCTCCGAGACGATGAAGAAGAAGAGATTGAGGTGACACTCGGGGACGGAGCGGATCAGTCCTAGTCTCGTCGTTCAGCCCGGCGAGATACGCACGGTTCAGTGAATGCGCACCCCTTAGAGTAAAGGGGTGCGCATTCCCGATAACCTCACCACCAGTGCCTCCGAAGCTGCCGTTCCGATGCCGTCCATCGGCCGCCATGACGTCGAGCAGTTGACCTCGGCTCCGCTGCTCACTCCTGTCCAACTCGTCAATGAGCTGAAGCTGACGACGGTGCTGGCCATCGCTGCACATCCGGATGACCTCGATTTCGGAGCTGCGGCCACGATTGCGGGACTCACCTCGGCGGGCGTCACCGTGGTCTATGCCGTGCTGACCGGGGGAGACGCGGGCGGTTTTGACCCTGCCCAGCGAGATTCCATGGTGTCGATCCGGCAGGAGGAACAGCGCCGGGCCGCGCACCAGGTGGGGGTCGAACGTGTGGAGATCTTCGACTTCAAGGATGGTGATCTGCAGGCCACTCATGTGGTGATGCGTGAGATCGTCCGACTGATGCGCGAGGTACGCCCCGAACTGGTGCTGACATCGCATCCGGAACGTGACTGGTCGCGTCTGCAACGGTCTCATCCGGACCACCTGGCCTGTGGCGAGGCGGTCGTGCAGGCATCTTACCCGGCAGTGGAGAACCCCTTCGCCTATCCTGAGCTCGCTGAGGCCGGGCTGGAGGCGTTCAAGCTGCGCTGGTTGCTGCTGATGGGCGGGCCTGCTTCACGCACCAATGTGACCGTGGATGTGACCGGCACGGCGCAGCGAAAGATCAGCGCACTGAACGAGCACGCTTCACAGCACCCGGACCCTGCGGGGATGCGCCGGTTCGTGCTGAAGGCGATGGAGGCACAGCACCCGGACGACGGCCGATTCGGTGAAGCGTTCCACCTGGTCGAGGTCAACGCGGCGGATACGATTTCCGGTTTTTAGCGGGTTATAGGGCGTCGATTATCCGATATCGGGAGGCTTCTTCCGATCAAGCTAACGCCATCGCGTGTGCGCTTCTTGTCTTCGAAACGGAACCATGATGGTGCCTAGAACTTCCGTTATTTAGCAATAGTGCTATATTGCTATGTATGGTAGACGCGGTCTCAGACGCTTTTAAAGCCTTGGCTCATCCCACGCGGCGGCAAATCTTGCAGGACCTCAAGGATGGAGAGCTGGCTGCCGGTGAAATAGCTTCACGGTTCCACGCCACTGGACCGACTATTTCTCGGCATTTGAGTATCTTGCGCCAAGCGGGGCTCGTTACCGAACGTCGTGATGCTAACCGTATTTTGTACTCCCTTGCAGGCGAACGGTTGGCGCATTCAATCGGAGACTTCATTTCTACTGTGTGTCCGGAGCAGATCGTGATGCGTGAAGTGCGCAGGCACAAGGGCGCAGGCATGGATCAAGTGGGGTCATAAATGGCGATATCGGCGTGTGTCACGCCTTGGCAAAAACGCATTCGTGCTCAAGCTGGTGGCGGTCATGAAGAACCCGGCTCAGTGGCTCCAACGCCAATCCTGGACTATCGGGCGCCTGCTATCGCCGCGTTGGTGTCTCGATCACGCGAACTAGCGAGATCGCACGAGAATATTGAAGTACTCAAAGTGGCGCACTCGATCATCGCCAATGGAATACGTCCTGTATATGCCATCGAGGAGAACACGCCGACTTCGCGCACGCTGGTCCGCGGGTTTGGTTCGTGCAGTCAAAGACTGGCGATACTCGAAAGCGTCGCGCGTGCCCTCGGTGTTGCCACCCGGGTGAGGATCATGCTCATCGACCGTTCGTTTTGGTATGCACGGTTCCCGCGAATTGGTTTCGTCCTTCCCGAGCACATCCTTCTTGCCTGGCCGGAGTTCAGCATCGACCATTGGCGCCCAGTGTCCGAGATTTTCGGTCCGCTTGGATGTCGCGGCGGCGAACGCTTCTCAAACCAGGGCACTGAAACACTCTTTGAGGCGGTTGGTCGCTGTGCAGTGGATTGGGACGGTCGGACAGGGGGCGGCGAATATGATCTTTCACGATTTGTCCGCGCAGACTACGGCTACTTCTCTGAACGAGACCAGGCTTTTCGCCAGCTGGGGCAAACTCTTTGCGCCCCTTCGCGCCTCATCGCAGACCCTGTACTGCGCCGGGTCGGCGCCTAGAGTGTTGCTTCGCATCCGGGACCATGCGGAGCGTCGCTTTCACCGTTGTTGGACCCTCGTTTCGTGGCGGTCCGGTGTCTGTGAATCGGCAATGCGCTTCAAGGAGCGTGCTATTGAAATCAACGTCACGGCCAGGACGATGAAAAAGACCAATGTGGGGATGGCATAGACGTAGGCATAGAGGTTAGCCCAGCTCCAAAAGGGAGCTTCAACCACGTAGTCTGCGTTCATCCGAATCACTCCTGAATCACTTCGAGCGGGTGCAAGCTGGTCACTTTATGATCACAGCCCTTGCCGCAGTGGGGCAATCATGTGAAGCTCGTCACATGAGGATCGCGGTGAAAATCTCATCTTCCGGCGAGGTCCGTGCTCGGCGCGCGCCCCGCTCGGGGCTGATCCTGCTGAGCGTGTGCGCCGCGGTGGCGCTGACTGCCTGTTCGGGTGGCTCCTCAACCCTGAGCATCATGGAGTCGGGCGCACCGGCCTCGCGGGTTTCGCAGGACATCATTGACACCGCGGAGGTGAACGCGGAATCCTTGCGCGCACTAGGCGAAACCGATGCCGCGCAGTACTTCGTTGCGTGGAAGGACGATGACGGGTTGAAGACGGCGGATCCGCTTCCCTGCCTGATCGCTGTCCAGGGAGTCGATGAATGGAGCGTCGGGTGTGGGGGACAAAGCCCCCAGGTTCTGGTCGAGCTTCAATCGGCCGATCATGCTGAGAGGTCGATGCTTGTCACCGACGACGCTGAGGTCGATGAGTTCGTGGACGCCGGCTGGCGTCAGATCTCTCAGAATCTCCTGGTGCGCTGACGGTGATTAGCCGGTTCCGCCGTATTGCGGGCCTTCACTGACCTGCTGGCGCAGGGGGATCTGTGCCTGGGTCTCTGAGGTGGGGGCCTCTGAACCGCTGGCGGGCTCGATGCTGACCCACGCCTGAGCGTAATCGCTGACATTGCGGATGGTGGCGTCGTCGTCGAGCAACTCTTCGGCGGTGAATAGGCCCAGGGACCGTGCTGACCCGCCGACCTCCTGGTAGAGCCACACCTGATAGCGCTGGTCCTCGGGCAGGGTGGGCACGTCCTCGAACGAGAGGTATCCCAGGTCCTCGGACTCGGACACGTTTCCGCGCACGGTGCCACCGTCGGCCATCTCGATCGCGTTGGTGGCGAACAGGTCATCGGCGCCGTCAACCGCGGACACCGGATTAGATCCGGCGGCCATGCGGATGATGGCCAGCACCAGGGCAATGGCCAGAATGGCGCCGAGGCCGAGGAAGAGCCAGCGCGCCCACGGAGAGCGGGTCTGCTCTTCGACGTCTTCCTCCTCGAAATCCTCCATGAACCCCATACCGACGTTTTGTTCCGGCAGCTGGGCGAGGATGTCATCCAAGAGCCAGGACGGCGGCTCGGCTGCCAGCCCGCGGTACGCCCAGGTGATCGTGCGCTCGGTGAGATTCACCCGTTCCCGCCATGACTCGATGGCGCCGGTGCCCAGGCCGGTGGCGTAGGAATCCAGGGCGACCGACTCCGCGGAGCTGACGGCATCCAGCGCCTTCAGCGGCGCCAACTCGGTGAGCAACCCGTTGTTGAGGTCTTGGTCAATGCTCTCGCTAAAACTAGGGGCTTGCCCGGTGCGGGCGGCGACGTCGGGGGTGACCGGGCGTGCGAGCAGCGGGTCGTCGCTGTGCTCGACGTTCTGTCCGGAGAGCTTGATCCGGTAGGTGGAGTTCAGTCGCTGCACGGCGTCGCGCAGTCGCGACTTCAGGGTGGGCACCCCTACCTTCAGTTCGTCGGAGACTTCTCGGTAGGAGCGTGCCCCGGCCCAGGCCAGGCTGAGGGCGTGACGCTGGGCGTCGGTGAGCGAGGCAAGCTCGGGCAGATCAGCGGTGGAATCCAGGACCAGGCGGGCCTCGCGGCGCGCCCCGTGCTGGCCCGAGGCGGCGAGCTCGACGAAGGTCTCGTGACTGAGGGTCTCTACCCAGGCGGCGACGGTGCGGTTGCGGGCGGCCTCGTCGGAGTGCTCCGGGCCGAACGAGTACTGAAAGTGCGGTGCCTGCTCCCAGACCTGCTGGTAGGCCGCCGAGGTGGCGCGGGCGGCGTCGTCGTCCTGAGAGAAGACGGTGCGGGCCAGGCCGTAGACGCGCGGCGCGGTGGCGTCGTAGAGCGCGGCAAAGGCCGCTTGCTCAGATTCGCCGGTCAGCTGCAGGAGTCGGGCCACGCCCGGGGTGTCGTTAACCATGGTCCTTCCAGCTTAGAACCTCGAGTCCGGCTGGCGGCCCGCCACGCTGGGAGGGCGGCGAGTCAGGCGCCGCCGTCGCCGGCGAAACCGTGTTGGCGCCAGGCCTCGAACACGGCAATGGAAGCGGCGTTGGCGAGGTTCAGTGAGCGACGTCCCGACTGCATGGGCAGGCGCACCTGGGCGGTGATGTGTTCATCCTGAAGGACCGCGTCGTCGAGACCGGTGGATTCTCGGCCAAACATCAGCACATCACCGGGCTGATAATCGATCTCGGTGTAGAGCACACTGCCCTGGGAAGTGAACGCGAACACGCGGGCCGGTGCCAGAGCGCCCCATGCGGTCTCCAGGTCGGGATGGACGGTGACCACGGCGAGGTCGTGATAATCGAGCCCGGCTCGACGCAGATGCGCGTCGGCGAAGCTGAAGCCGAGGGGCTCGACCAGGTGCAGCTCGGCTCCGGTGATGGCGGCCAGGCGGATGGCGTTGCCGGTGTTGCCCGGGATCTCCGGGGTGTGGAAGAGGATGCGCAATCCGGGGGTCTCGGCGGCGGGGGCGCGGTGCGCCGAGGTGTGCGGGTTCGCGGCAAGATCGGGGGAGGTCACGGGATCATCCTAGTCAGTCAGCTCCCGTCGAGGGCCCCGAGCAGGGTGCCCAGGCGCTGGCGGTCCACAAGGTCGGAAGAGGCCCCAGTGCCGAAGAACAGCTTCAGGGCGCGTTCGGCGGCCACCGGGTTGCCGGGGGCCTCGGTGAGCACCGTGTTCTGGAACGCGGTGGGCTCCGGCTCCACCAGGGGTGCGTGCGGGTTGCCGTCACGGGTGACCACCACGACGAAGCCACCCACATGTACCTCGGGGAGTAGCCGTTGCACCGCGCTGATGCGCTCGCCCAGGTCGGGCACGGCGATGCGACGTCGGGCCGAGCGCAGCTCCGGGCCGGTCCAGCGGTAGGCATCGGCCGGTGCCTCGATTTCGGCGATGATCGCGGCCCGGTCGCCGCACAGGGCCAAGGTATCGATGCGCACCGTGGAGAAGGCGCCGTGGCGGATGCGCAGCCCCTGCAAGACCCGGACGGCGGGCAGCACGGCAGCGACACGGGTGCGCAGCAGCTCTACCGTGCCCCGCTGCAGGCGGGCGGTGCGTCGGCCACGCAGGATGCCGGCGGAGGGAGGGGCGCCGTGAACCCGTCGGCGGGCGGTCTCGGCATCGACGACGATCTCCCCGACGGTGAGGGGCCCGGAACTGAGTGGGGGAGCGTAGCGCACCTCGGCCGGGCGCCGTGGGGCCGAGCGCGCGGTACGTGAGGGCGGTGCGGGCGCGAAGGAGTCGGTGGTGGGGCGTGGTGTGTTGGAGAGCCCGGCGCGACGATCGTAATCGGCACGGGATTCCGGGGAGCTCAGCAGCTCCCAGGCGGCGGTGACCGCGTGGAACTGATCGACGTCGCCACCGTAGTCCGGGTGGGTGCGCCGCACGGCGCGCCGCCAGGCGGTACGCAGCTGGGCCTCGGTGGCGTGGGCGGGCACGCCGAGCACCTGATACGGGGTTCGTCCGCCGAGCTCGCCTGCTTCTGCCACGCCGAACAGTCTAACGGGCGACTCTGGTCCGCCGCCTACACTGGAAGGGTGAGACCGCGCAGCTACCTCGACCACGCCGCCACCACCGAGATCCGGCCGGTGGCGCTGGAGGCGTTTGCGGAACTCTCGGCACGCCGCGGCAATGCCTCCGCCCTGCACTCCTCCGGTCGCGGGGCGAAACTCGCGCTCGAAGACGCCCGGGATCGTCTCGCCGGGACCCTGGGCGCACACCCCTCGGAAGTGATCCTCACCGCCGGGGGCACCGAGGCGGACAACCTGGCCCTGAAGGGGCTGTGGTGGGCCCGCCGGGCCGACCCCGTGCACGGCAGCATCCGGCGACGGATCCTGCTCACCGGCATCGAGCACCACGCCGTGCTGGACACCGTGGCATGGCTTGAGGAGCATGAGGGGGCGGAATTGGAGTTCATCCCGGTCGCAGCAACAGGCCGGGTGGACGAGGACGCCTGGAGTGCCGCGCTCGCGGACGCTCCCGAGACCATCGCACTGGCCACACTGATGTGGGCTAACAATGAGATCGGCACGGTGCAACCAGTGCACCGTCTGGCCGCCGCCTGTCGTGAGGCCGGGGTGCCCCTGCACGTGGATGCGGTGCAAGCTTTCGGAGCCCTCGAGATCGACTTCACTACCCTGGGCGCGACCACCCTGGCGATCTCCGGACACAAGATCGGCGCCCCCATCGGCATCGGCGCCTTGCTGATCCGCCGCGACGCCGTCGTCACCCCGCTGCTGCACGGCGGGGGCCAGGAACGTGAGATCCGCTCCGGCACCCTGCCCGGACCGCTGCTGGCGGCTTTTGCAGCCGCAGCCGAAGAAGCGACCGCTGATCTGCCCGCGGAACGGGCGCGGCTGGCCGGGCTGCGGGACCGCCTCATCGCCGGCATCCGCCAGGCGATACCGGAGGCGCAGCTACAGGGCGAGATCGACCGCGACCCGGACACCGGCGAGCCGCTGGAGCCGGGCACCCGTCGACTGCCGGGCAACGTGCACTTCAGCTTTCCCGGGTGCGAGGGCGACTCCCTGCTGTTCGGACTGGACATGGCCGGGGTAGAATCGTCCACCGGGTCCGCGTGCACGGCCGGAGTGTCTCGACCCTCGCACGTGCTGATCGCCGCCGGGGCAGACGAGGCCACCGCCCGATCCACGCAGCGGTTCAGCCTCGGGCATACATCGAGCGACGCGGACGTTGACCATGTGCTGGACGTTCTGCCCGCCGTGTACGAGCAGGCCCGCCGCGCCGGAATGGCCGGGGAGGACTCGAGCATTCGCACCGCCAACAGTCATCGCAGCCGCTGAGCAGCCGCTCACGGCAACGGAGGGAAACACCATGAAGGTCCTGGCCGCCATGAGCGGAGGAGTCGATTCAGCCGTCGCCGCGGCACGCGCCGTCGACGCCGGACACGAGGTGGTCGGCGTCCACCTGGCACTGTCACGCATGCCCGGAACGCTGCGCACCGGCTCACGAGGCTGCTGCACCATCGAGGACTCGCGGGACGCCTGGCGCGCCTGCGAGAAACTCGGCATCCCCTACTACACCTGGGACTTCTCCGAACGGTTCAAGGACGACGTCGTCGACGACTTCATCGCCGAGTACGCCGCCGGACGCACCCCGAACCCGTGCATGCGCTGCAACGAACGCATCAAATTCGCCGCCCTGTTAGAGAAGGCCCTCGCCCTCGGCTTCGACGCCGTGTGTACCGGGCACTACGCCAAGGTGGTGCGCAACGATGCGGGGCATCTGGAGTTGCACCGCGCCGCCGACTGGGCAAAGGACCAGTCCTATGTGCTGGGCGTGCTGACCGCCGAGCAGCTCGAGCACTCGATGTTCCCGCTGGCCGACACCCCCTCGAAGGATGAGGTGCGCGCCGAGGCAGCCCAGCGCGGACTCACGGTCGCGCAGAAGCCGGACTCGCACGACATCTGCTTCATTCCCGACGGTGACACCCGCGGCTGGCTCGAGGAGCGCATCGAGATGCGCGAGGGCGACATCCTCGACACCGAGGGCAACACGCTGGGCACCCACCCGGGGGCGCACGCCTTCACCGTGGGCCAGCGCAAGGGGCTGGGCATCGGCCGGCCCGCCGCCGACGGCAAACCGCGTTTCGTGCTGGAGGTCCGACCCAAGGACAACACCGTCGTCGTCGGGTCCAAGGCGATGCTGAACGTGGACCGGATCACCGGGATCCGCCCCTCCTGGGCCGGGCTCCCGCTGTCCGAGGATACCACCGGTGAGTGGTTCGACTGCCACGTCCAGGTGCGCGCCCACGGCGATCCGGTGCCCGGCCGGGCCCGGGTGGGCACCACCGATGACGAGCACGGTGAGACGATCCCGGCTTGGCACCTGGAACTCGACGAGACGCTGTCCGGGGTCGCGCCGGGCCAGACCGCCGTCGTATATCAGGGCACCCGCGTGCTGGGACAAGCGACGATTGATCGGGCCGTGAATGCCGCACGTTTGTTGAGCACCGCCGACGCGGGCTCCTGAGGGATCGGTATGCTGGGGTTCATGACCGAACCTCGTGACGCCGAGACCTACGATCCGCTGGCGACCTCCCTGACCGGGAGCACCGATGCCAGCGTGCTCGATGAGCTGTACGCGATTCGCGGCAGCATCGACAACATCGACGCCACCCTGGTCTATTTGCTCGCGGAACGCTTCAAGTACACCCAGCGGGTGGGGCGACTCAAAGCCGAGCACGAGCTGCCGCCCTCGGATCCGAACCGCGAGGCCGCCCAGATTCAGCGGCTCAAGCGCCTGGCCGCCGAGGCCGAGCTCGACCCGGACTTTGCGGAGCAGTTCCTGAACTTCATCATCTCCGAAGTGATCCGGCATCACCAGAAGATCGCCGCCGACCAGCAGTGAGCGCGCTCGTCACTGCCACCGCGCACGGTGGCCTGCCGGGCACTGACCCGCGCGCCGCCGCCCGCTGGATGCTCACTGAACTCGGTGGGCAACACCGTCCCGTCCTCCCCGAACTCTCCGCCGAGGGGCGTTCGGATGCCACCGGGCGCACTGCCGCGATGCTCACCGAGCTGCCCGTGGACCGGCAGCCCTACGGCTGGCGGTTGGTGTCTGCGCCCTCGGTGCCGTCCCGCCGTGCCGCCTCCTGGTTTGGTGAGGGGCTTGACGCGCTGGTGGACACCGCCGGGGAGTCCCAGACGGCACTGCCTCGACTGAACCTGCGGGTGCTGGGGCCGGTGAGCCTGATGGCCCGACTGTGGCTGCCCGGTGGGGAGCGGGCGCTGCGCGATCACGGGGCGCGCGCCGACATCATGGCCTCCTGGGCCGACGGCGTGGGCGAGCAGCTGCGCCGGATCCGTCGTCTCACCGGCGCCCGGCTGCGCCTGGTGGTGGCCGAGCCCGAAGCCTTGGACGTGCTCGCCGGAACCGTGCCGACGGCATCCGGGTATCGCACCGTGCGCTCCTTGGACCGCTCCGAGCTGCGTTCGCACTGGCGGGCTGTGGTCGATGCGCTGGGTGGCGCTGGCGGCGCCGAGGACGGGATCACCGTCGACCCCGAGCGGGCTGGCTCCGCGAACAACCCGCACCGGCAGACCCTGATCCGGACCCTGCTCGAGGCGCTGCCGGTGTCGGAACCGGTTGACGGTCCGGAACAGCCGAGTCCCTGGCATGCGCTGGCGCTGCCCTGGGACGGGATGGAGCGCGACGCCGCGCGCCCGGGACTCTGGGACACGATCGCCGAACTGGTGGAGACCGGACACGGGGTGGACCTCACTGTGCCCGAGTCCCTGGCAACGCCGCCCGGAGTCGATCCGGCGCGCACCGCTCAGTCACTGCAACAGCGGTGGGAGCGCACCGGGCTCGACCCGGCGCTGCTGGACCGGGTGCGGGTGAGCGCGCCAGACCTGAGTCGGGTGAGTGCGGTGCAGGCGCAACGTGGACTGGACCGGGTGCGGCAGATCGCGGAGCGTGCCAGCGAACCGCTGTGACGGTCTGCGTGTGGTTTCAGAGCCGCCCGGCGGCTTTGAAACGCAGGTAGGTGTCGGCCACCTTAACCGGCAACTGCGTGGGGGAGGCCTGCACGACCTCGGCGCCGGCGCTGCGCAGCAGCTGCACGAGCCCGGCCTCATCGAGCTGGGAGCGCTGGGCAGCGGCCGCCAGGAACGCCGAACCAGGATCCTCGACCTGGGCGCCGAGCTCGGCCAGCTCCGGATCGGCCACGGAAGCGACCAGTACCTGATGATGCCGGGCGAGCTGAGGCAGCACCGGGAACACGCCCTCCTGCAGGGCTCCGGCGTCGAGCGAGGTCACCAGCACGACCAGTGCGCGTTGGCGGGCCACCCGGGACACTTCGAGGGGCACCTGCGACCAGTCGGCCGCCAGCAGCCGGGGCTCGACGTCGGCCAGCGCGGTGACCAGATGGTGCAGCAGCGAGCCCTTGGTGGTGGAGGATGCGCGGGCCCGCACCGTGCGGTCGAACGCCATGACCTCGACGCGGTCGCCGCCGGACTGGGCGAGCGCGGCCAGCAGCAGCGCGGTCTCGATGCCGGTATCGAAGCGGGTCTCGTTCCGTACCCGGGCGGCGGCGGTGCGTGAGGAATCGACGACGATCACCACGCGGCGGTCCCGTTCAGGGCGCCAGGTGCGCACCACCAGGTCCTGGCGGCGGGCGGTGGCCCGCCAGTCGATGGAGCGCACGTCGTCGCCGCGCACATAGTCACGCAGCGAGTCGAATTCGTTGCCGGCCCCACGGGTCTGGATCGCGGAGCGCCCGTCCATTTCCCGCAGCCGGGCCAACCGGGAGGGCAAGTGCTTGCGCGAGCGGAACGGGGGCAGCACGGTGATCCGGCCGGGCACCGGGTGGGTGACCTGGCGCCCGGCAAGCCCGAGCAGTCCCCAGGAACGGACCGTGACTACCCGGGTGCCCAGGGTGCCGCGGCGCGACGGCGTCAGCGTCATCGAGAGTCGCCTCGATTCCCCCGGTGGCAGGTGGAGGCGCTGCTGCACCGGGTGCGCGCCCGCGGTGGGCTGCCAGCCGTCGCGCACGGATCCGCGCAGGCGCCGTCGTCCCAGCTGATGCACGATCAGTGACGCCGAGGCTGATTCGTCGAGGCGCACCGAGGAGTCGATCTCGCGGGTGAAGCCCACCGCCCGGGGTGAGGCCGCTGTGAGCAGATCGAGACCGATCAGCAGCACGAGCGCCAGCAGGCACCACCACACCGTGGCCGTGGCGGGCCAGAGCAGCATCGGGAGGAGCCCGAGCAGGCTCAGAGCGAGACAGCGCAGCGAGAGAACCACAGGATCACCGGGGCACGGGGACGGTGGAAAGCAACGAGGTGAGCACCTGATCGGCGGTGACGCCGTCCATCTCCGCCTCCGGGCGCAGCGAGACGCGATGGCGCAGGCACGGCAGCACCAGTGCCTGCACATCGTCGGGGGAGATGTAGTCGCGGCCAGAGAGCCACGCCCAGGCCTTGGACGCGTTGAGCAGCGCCGTGGAACCACGCGGAGAGACCCCCAGCTGGAACGACGGCGAGGTCCGGGTGGCGCGGGCGATATCGGCGATGTAGCCGAGCACCTCCTCGCTGGCCTGCACGCCGGCGGCCTCGGCGCGGGCGGCCTGGATGTCCTCGGCGGAGGCCACGGCACTCACCCCGGCAGCGGCCAGATCGGAGGGGGAGAACCCGGCGGCGTGCCGGGTGAGGATCTCGATCTCCTGGTCCCGCTCGGGCAGATCCAGGGTGACCTTCAGCAGGAACCGGTCCAGCTGCGCCTCGGGCAGCGGGTAGGTGCCCTCGTACTCCACCGGATTCTGGGTGGCCGCCACCATGAACGGGTCGGGCAACGGTCGTGAGGAACCGTCCGCCGAGACCTGGCGCTCCTCCATGGCTTCCAGCAGGGCGGCCTGGGTCTTCGGTGGGGTGCGGTTGATCTCATCGGCGAGCATCAGGTTGGTGAACACCGGGCCGCGCCGGAACTCGAACTCCCCGGTGCGGGCGTCGTAGACCAGGGAACCGGTGATGTCGCCGGGCATCAGGTCGGGGGTGAACTGCACGCGGCGGGTCTGCAGGGAGATCGCCGCCGACAGGGAGTGCACCAGCAGGGTCTTGGCCACCCCGGGTACGCCCTCGAGCAGCACGTGTCCGCGGCAGAGCAGCCCGATCAGCAGCGAGGTCACCGCGGCGTCCTGGCCCACCACGGCGCGTGCCACTTCTTCACGCACCGCCTGCAGCTTGTCTCTCAGGGTGTTCTCGGACGTCATCGATTCTCCTTCGGATCACGGTCGGGTCTCTGGGATGGGGCGCTGGGGCGCAAGGTCTCGGTGAGGTCGCGCTCCAGGGCGAGCACACGCCGGGAGCGGGTCACCAGCTCGGTGCGGCTGAGGCGCTCGGGGCGTTGTCGGGGATCGAGCACGGCGGCGATCTCGGCGCGCGGGCGTCCCAGCACCCGGGCGGCCTCATCGACGACGGCGTCGGTGCCCTCGGGAGTGCGTAACGCCCGCGCCAGCCGCAGCAGGGCACCGCGCTGCAGGGTCTCCAGGGCGGAGCGCTGCTGTCCGCCGCGCTCGTAGAGCCGGGCCCGGCCCACACTGGATTCCAAGGGCGAGACCTGGGCGGGGAACGGCTCGACCACCACGGGGCCGTGGCGGCGGCCGGCCACCACCATGCCCACCACCGCGATCACGACTAGCCAGAGCATGCTCGGACGCACCCAGTCCGGGTGTGCAGCGGTGGGGGCACCGCCCTGGGCCATCAGATCCGCCGTACCGGGCAGGTACCAGATCAGGGTGTCGGTCGCCCCGGCGGTCCACAGTGCGGCGGCGGCGTTGCCGTGCTCGGCCACGGCCCGGTTGGTGAACACATCGTAGAGGCCGAACACCGTGGTCCCGGCGGCGTCCTGGACCAGGGCGTGCCCGTTCCCGGTGGCGAAGCACTCCTGTCCGTCCGCGCCGTCCAGGCTCACCTCGACGCCGCTGCCGGAAAGCGTCTGCGCTTGGCGCGCCAGCGGTAGTTCGCAGTCGGCACTCGCCTCAACGTTAGTCAGGGCCTCGCCGACGCTCACCCCTTCGGTGAGGGCCTCGGCCACGGCCTGGGTGGGGGCAATCAGCACCCGCTGCTCGGCCGGAACCGTCTCTGCCACCTCGGCCAGGCGCTCCGGGGCGGCATCGAGCACGCCCTCGTCATAGAGCAGCACCCGGGCATCTGGGTCCTCCTCGAGGGCCGCTTGCACCTGATCCAGACTGGAGGCGGGGCGCACCTCGATGCCGTGGTGCGCGGCGACCCGGGCCACGGCCTGCCCGCCGGTGGGGCCGGGATTGTCTGCGCCGAGCACTGCGGCGTCGCCGGGCTGACGGGCGAAGAGCACCGCCACGGTGATCACGAACAGGGCCACCAGGGCGACGGCGAGGAGGATAGCGCGCCGGTGACGGCGCCACAGCGCGGCCACGGTGGGCACGGCTGAGGTCTGCGGGGACTCGGCCGTGGGGGTCAGTGTGGGGCTCATCGCGGAACCACCATGCTCGGGTCACTGCTGTCGGTCGGGCGGACCGGTTCGGTCTCGCGCACGTCCCGTTCCAGCTCGGCGAACTCGCGCGCCTGCGTCATGGAGGCGTCACGGTGCCCGTAGGCGACGTCGTTGAACCCGATGGCCGCTCGCCGTAGCCGTTCGCGGTAATCGGGGAAGCGGCCGCCGAGCACGAAACTGGCCTCGGTGGCGGTCAGCGAGGCGCGCTCTTGGAGCAGCACCCGGTGCTGGGACTCGCGGATCAGCGCCCGATAGTAGGCCAGCACCGCATCGGTGGCCCGCGATTCTTCCAGCGCGGCGTCACCGGCCGCCCGGTATTGGGCGGCGCTGAGGGCGGTGTCGACCACGGTTGAGGCGTCGTCGTCGCGGGCGCGGCCGGCGCCGAACCGAGGACGCAGCCACAGCAGCAGCACCACGGCGAGTACGCCCACAACGACCAGGATCAGCCAGCCGGGCAGCATTCCGCCGCCGTCGACACCGCTGAGCCAGGCCACTAGCGCGTTCCAGGCGTCCTCGAGCCACTGGGACAGCGGGTTGCGGCGTTGCTCGACGTACTCGGGTTTCGACAGTTCCTGCAGGATCGTGCGGCGCGCCTCGTCCTGCTCAGGTGTCCAGGGCGTCTCAGCTGCGCGGGCGGCCGGGAACAAGATCATCGGATGAGCCATCCAGGGTCTGGGCGTTCAGTCGGGTGGAGAACCGGTCGTCTGTCTCGGCACCGACCGAGGTGGCGGTCTCCACCAGCTCTCGGTCGAAGCCCTCGCGCCGGATCCGGTAGTCCACGTAGAACAATCCGTAGAGGATCGAGATCAGGCACTGGGCGAACATCGACACGAACATGGAGATGCCGGTCTGGATCGAGGTGATCAGCGCGGTCTGCTGGATCATCGCATCCGGGGCGGCGTTCTCGTCGATGAACAGTACAGAAACCATGGAGATCGGGGTGGTGATCACCGAGGTCACGATCCCCAGGATCAGGGTGACCAAAAGGACGATGCCGAAGGTCCGCCACCAGGCGCCGCCGGTGAGTCGCCAGGAGCGGGCCAGGGCCTGGAACGGTCCCCGCTGCTCCACCCCAATCAGGGTGGTGGTCAGGCAGAACTTGATGCTCAGCCAGACGGTGATGATCGTGGCCGCGATGCCGCCGAGCACGATGGTCGCGATCGCGGCGCCGAAGCTGGGCTCGGACCAGGAGAACACCGCCCAGGCGATGAGGCCGCCGAAGAGCGCCATCACGACGACGGAGACGCCCATCAGCAGCAGCATGAACAGCACCAGCTTGCCCCAGGAACCGCGCATCAGGCGCAGGGTCTGGCCCAGGGTAGTTTTCACACCCACGGCGGAGCGCACCGCGACGATGCCCAGCACAGCCTGGGCGAGCAGGGTGAAGAAGATCGTGAGCACGAAGACGCCGGCAGCGCTGGTGCCGCCCCAGGTCAGCATGGTCGCCGCGAGATCGAAGGCCTCCTGTTCGGTGAATTCCTCGGCACCCGGGGTCATCATCGTGTCGCCGAGAGCGTTGAACAGCGCGTAGATCACTACCATGTACACCGCCGCCTGGGCGACCGCGGCGATCGCCGAGATGCCCAGCACCGCGCCGGGATTGCGCCGCAGCGTGGCAAAGATGCCCTCGAGTAGGTCCGAGAGCGTCAGCGGTCGCAACGGGATGGTGCCCGGCCGCGACGCCTGGACGAACCCGGGATGCTGGCCACCCTGATAGGGCGGCACCTGATAGCCGCCGTACCCATGCTGCCCGCCGTTCGGTCCGGGCTGGCCGTGCTGAGGGGAGGGGGCGCCGTACGGGTTTGGCTGCCCGGGACCCACACCGTAAGGGTTGGGCGCGGAGCCGTAGGGGCGGGAGGAGTCCGAGCCGTCGGGCGGCTGTGGTGTGCTCATGAACGAGGAGCCTCTCGAATGGTCGACGTCGTGATCTCTCGCTGACGACTCTATACCCGGGGCATCTGGACTCTCCAGCTTTCGGCCGAGTTGTCCCCGTAACATGGCCGGCAACCGATATGCTCTTCTCAGATCGCCCCGTTCCCTGGGGCGACACGTGTGGTGAACGGGGGTTTGATCGAGCATGAAAGCCAGGATCCTGGTGGTCGACGACGACGAGGCGCTGTCCGAGATGATCGGCATCGTATTGCGCAACGACGGTTTCGAACCCTATTTCTGCGCAGACGGCAACGCCGCGGTCGACCTCTTCCGCTCCATTCGCCCGGACCTGGTGCTGCTGGACCTGATGCTTCCCGGTCGCGACGGCATCGAAATCTGCCGGATGATCCGCCAGGAGTCCGACACCCCGATCGTCATGCTCACCGCCAAGTCCGAAACCGCGGATGTCGTCCGCGGGCTGGAGGCCGGCGCCGACGACTACGTGCCCAAGCCATTCAAACCCGCCGAACTGGTGGCTCGCGTGCGCGCCCGACTGCGCGAGGGCGACGTCCGTACCTCGGAGGCGCTGCGCATCGGTGATGTCACCATCGACGTCTCCGGCCACGAGGTCACCCGTGCCGGGCAGCGCATCAACCTCACTCCGCTGGAATTCGACCTGCTGGTCGCCCTGGCCCGCCGCCCCGGGCAGGTGCTCACTCGTGACATGCTCCTGGAGGAGATCTGGGGCTACCGCCATCAGGGCGATGCCCGCCTGGTGAACGTCCACGTCCAGCGCCTGCGCTCCAAGGTGGAGAAGGACCCGGACAATCCTGAGGTGGTGCTCACCGTGCGCGGGGTCGGATACAAGGCCGGTCAGCCCTGAGCCAGACACGTTCGACCCCCAGCGCTCGCGGCGCGTTGCATGGCTCCTCCCCGGTGCTGGCACCGCAGCAGCGTCGCGGCGTCCACGTCTGGCGTCATCTCCCCGGGCGGGGCGTGCGCTGGGTGCGGGACCAGTGGGGATCCTCCCTGCAGTTCCGCACGGTCTCGACCACCGTGTTCTTCACCTTCGCTTCCGCCCTGATCCTGGGACTGTTCCTGTCCCACCAGGTCTCCACCGGGCTCTTCCAATCGCGGTTCGCCCAGGTCCAGGCCGAGGCCAACCACGGTCTAAATCAGGCGCGCACCATCTTCGAGAACGCCAACACCAACGACCAGGAGAACACCTCCAACCTGGTCACTGACACCTTGGGCTCCTTGGCCGGCGGCAGCGGTGGGACGATGGCTCGCGACTTCATCCTGGTGCCCCTGGACGAGGGCCAGAACCTCTACGTCGGCTCGATCTCCTCCTCCGGGGTGTCCGAGGATCTGATCAGTCAGGAGATGTCCGACGCCGTCGCCGAGGATCAGAGCATCTATTGGCAGTCGGTCTCCGTTCCGATCGGGGTGGGTGGTCAGACCGGTCCCGGCCTGGTGTTCGGCACCCAGCTGGTGCTGCCCCCGGGCAACTTCTATGCCCTCTACCTGGTCTACGACCTCACCGAGGTGCAGTCCACCCTCGACTATCTGACTAATGTGCTGGTGCTGGCCCTGGTCATCCTGCTGGTGCTGAACATCATGATCTCGCTGTTCACCACCCGGCAGGTGGTGCGCCCCGTGCAGCAGGCAGCCGCCACCGCGGAATCGCTGTCCTCGGGAGATCTCTCCGTGCGCATGTCGGTGCGGCGCCGTGATGAGATGGCTCGGCTGGGCACCTCCTTCAACCGCATGGCCGACAATATTCAGGACCAGATCACCCAGCTGGCCGACCTCTCGATGATCCAGCAACGCTTCGTCTCCGATGTCTCCCACGAGCTGCGCACCCCGCTGACCACCGTATCGATGGCCGCCGAGGTGCTGCACGATTCCCGCTACGACTTCGACCCGATGAACCGTCGTTCCGCGGAGTTGCTCTATCACCAGGTCGAACGGTTCCAGGCGCTGCTGGCCGACCTGCTGGAGATCAGCCGCTTCGACGCCGGCGCCGCCGAGGTCGCCGCCGAATCCACCGACATCCTGCACCTGGCGGCCGACGTCGTCCTCACTGCGCAGCCCCTGGCCGACAACGCTGACACCGAGGTGTGGGTGGTGCCCGTGGGCGAGGACTTCACCGCCGACGTCGACCATCGGCGCATCGAACGCATCCTGCGTAACCTCGTCAATAACGCCATCGAGCACGGGGAGTCCCGCCCCGTGGACGTCATCGTCGCCTCCGACGACACCCAGGTCGCGGTGGTCGTGCGAGACCACGGCATCGGGATGAGCGAAGAACAGGTCGCCCACGTCTTCGACCGCTTCTGGCGCGCCGACCCGGCCCGCACCCGTACCACTGGCGGCTCCGGGTTGGGCCTGTCCATCGCCGCCGAAGACACCCGGCTGCACCACGGTCAGCTCGACGTCTGGGGCGAACTGGGGGAGGGCACCGCCTTCCGCCTGGTGTTGCCGCGCAGCCGCGGCGAAGCCACCACGGCCACCCCACCGCTGTGCCTGCCGCCCGAATACGATCTGGCCACGCGGCGACCGGCGCGCGAGATCGAGTTCCCGCAAGAGAGCGATGCAGACACGGACGCTGTTTCCGGCACCGAGACCGAGGACGCCCGTCACGCTGTCGATCTGCCCAAGCGTGCGTACGAGCAGTCGCTGCACCCGCCGAAGCCGCCACGGAACGAGACCGGAGGTGAGCGCTGATGAGGCGAGGCACCCGGCTGATCGCCCTCTTCACTGCCCTCACCCTGCTGCTGGCCGGGTGCACCAGCCTGCCCCAGTCCGGACCCGTGAGCCGCTCGGATGAGCAAGGCGGCTCCGAGTCGACGGCGTCCTACATCTTCAACCCGCCGGCCCCCACTCAGGACGCCACCCCCGAGGCGATCGTCACCGGGTTCATTAACGCCGGGTCTGGCATCCAGGACGACTTCGCCACCGCGCGCGAATACATGACGCCGGAGGCCGCGGAATCCTGGGAACCCGAGTCGCGCACCGTGATCTACTCCTCCCAGCCCGCCGTCGTCGCCTCCGATGCCGAGGGCGAGTACACCGTCCAGTTCGAGATCCAGGGCGTGGTCGACGACGCCGGGGTGCTCTCGCAGACCTCCGAGAACTCCACCGAGGCCATCACGCTGCGCCTGGTGGAGGACGACGCCGGTGAATGGCGGGTTGCGGAGGCCCCGGACGGCATCATCCTGGACTCCTCGCAGTTCAACGCGCTCTACGCATCCCACCGGCTGTTCTTCTACGACCCGTCCTACAGCTACGCGGTGCCCGATGTCCGCTGGTTCCTGAACCGTTCCGGGCAGACCGCCGAGATCGTCCAGTCGCTGATGGACGGACCCGCCGCCTACCTCGACGGCGCCGTGGCGACTGCCTTCCCCGAGGGCGCGGCGCTGTCGCGACCCTCCGTTCCGGTGAGCTCGGGCATCGCTGAGGTGGACCTAAACTCCTCCACGTTGGGCGGCACGGAAGCGCTGGCCCGCCAGCGGATGCAGCAGCAGCTCGAACTCACCCTCACCGAGCTGGCCCGTGTCTCCGACGTCGAGATGACCATGGGGCAGAACCCGGTGGACCTGGGCGAGGAAGACGAGAACTTCGAATCGGTGAGCACCTCACCCTCGGTGGGCACCCTGCAGGTCGCCATCGGGGAGAACGACCAACTGGTCTACTACGAGGGTGCGGCGGTGCTGCCCATCGCTGGCGCCCCGGACGTGGCGTTCCTGGAACCGGTGGATCCCACCATGAGCCTGGACAACGCGCAGCTGGTGTTCCTCAACGGCGACCGCGACGGACTGTACTGGGCCACCACCGAGGGCCAGCTCGATCGGGTGCACGACGGCGAGAGCCTCACCGCACCTTCGCTGGATCACACCGGCTGGGCCTGGACGGCTGACCGGGTGGACGACGACGAAACCACCGTCACCGCCGCCCGATTCGGCGAGGAGATCGAGACGCGCACTCTTGAAGCAGCCTGGCTGGACCAGCGCCGGGTGGAGGCGTTACGGGTCTCGCCCGATGGCGCCCGGGTGGCCATCGTCGTGGGAGACGGCGACAGCAACGAGCTCTACGTGGCCGGAGTCATCCGCGACGGCTCCGGTGCGCCCGTGGCAATCGGCAACCCCATCTCGCTGGAGACCACGGTGCCGCTCAACGACGTCGTCTGGTACTCCAGCGAGGAACTGCTCGTGGCCGAAACCTCCGCCACCGAGCGGGTCGTTCCCGAGCTCATCGGCCTCAACGGCACCCACGCCAGCCTGAACCCGCTGCTGGGCATGACCGGGTTCTCCGCCGGTGCCGGTTCCAACGTCATCTACGCCGAGACCGAGGAAGAGGTTGTGCTCGGCGTGGGCTCCTGGTGGCGGCCTCAGTCCGGCGTGGCCCGCGACCTCTCCTTCCCGGGCTGACCGGCTCCTCCACAGCCTCCTTGACACTGTGGTGCGGCAGGGGCCGGTCCCCAACGGTGATCCCGGTTTCCGTCCATTGACCGCCAGGGTGCCCGATGCTGAGATGATGCTCACCCGGTACCTCGACCGCGTCCTGCACCACCCCGCCGCGCTGACCCTGCACGCTGCCGCCCGGGAAGTGACCGGGCTCCTCGTCCCCTCCTGGTGTGTGGTGTGCGACGTCGAACCCAGTTACCTCGACCATGCCTGTGCTCCCTGCCGGGAGCGTCTCGCACGCGCTCTGCTCCACCCCTTCCCCGCCGAAGAGCATGCCGCGTCGCTGCCGCTCATCGGCCAAGCCCCACTGCCCGTGCTGGCAGCGGGGCGGTACACGGAGGAGATCGCCCGGGCGCTGCTCGCATTCAAAGACCACGGCAGGTTACCAGCGGCCCGACTGTTCCGTCCGGGGCTCACCCGCGCTGCCGGTCAGCTGGCGCGGACGCTGAAGGGTGACCCCGGTGCCGCACCCTGGTCCCAGGACATCGTGCTGGTCCCCATCCCCGGGTCGGGCAGCGGTTTCCGGCGCCGTGGATACGATCCGGTCACCGAACTGCTGCGCACCCCGCTGCCCTGGCCGGTCGAGAAGCGCCTGCTCCGCCATCGTGTCCAGGTGATGGGCGGCACTGCGCACGCCGGATCAAGCGCCACCACCCGTCGGCGGCGAGCACGTCAAAAGTTCCGGGCCCTGCCCGGCCCGCCGCGCAGGATTGTCCTGATCGACGATGTGCTCACCACCGGTGCCACGCTGGCGGCCGCCTGGCGGGTCCTGTCTGAACAGGGACATCAGGTGATGGCTGCCGTTGTGGTGGCCGCTGTGACACGGGATCCGCCGGACCCGGAAACTCGAGCTGAATCAGATCTTAACGTGACGTGATCGACAGGCTAGAGTGATGTCTACGAACTGGAGACAGTTCAGCCCGTCGGCGACGAAAGGAGTGGTTCTTTCGTCGCCGTTCGCGTCTCATTAGGAGGTCAGGATGACCCTGGACATCAACTATGTTGCTCGCAATGTCTCGATTCCGGAGAGTTTCCGTGAGTACGCAGAAGAAAGGTTCGACCGAATCCAACCGCTGACCAATGGAGCTCAGCGACTGGAGATCAAACTGACCAAGCAGGCGCATCGCGGCGCCGATGGGTCGATGACCGTCGAACTGACACTGCATGAGAAGAGCGACATCATTCGCGCGGAGTCCTCGGACAACGACAAGCTGGTCGCCTTCGACCAGACTTTCCACCGCCTGCAAGAGCGGCTGCGACGGCTGCGTGATCGTCGCAAGGGCGGACGCCGTCGAGCCTCCGTCGCCGAAGCCACTGCCGCTCTGACTCCGCCGACGAACGGAGATTCCCTGGTCAACCAGGTGTTGGAAGCGCGGAGGGCCGAGGAAGCCGAAGCCGAGGAAGCCGAGCGTTCCCGGCGCGAGGGCGATGTTCCGGTGAGCATCCGCCAGAAGGTGTTCCCCACCGAGCGGATGACCGTGGATGAAGCCGTCGACAATATGGAACTCGTCGGGCACGACTTCTACCTGTTCGTCGACTCCGAGACCGAGCGACCCTCGGTGGCCTATCGTCGTCGCGGCTGGTCCTACGGTGTGATCGCGCTGGGGGATGAGGAGTCCAGTACCGAGCGCACTTACCACGGCAGCAACAACGGTAGCTGATCCACGCACTGGGACCCCGGGCACCGACCATCTCGTCGGTGCCCGGGGTCCCGTCGCATGTTCCTCAGCCCGGTCAGCCCCGATGCGGAGCAAATTCTCAGGCGAATCGTCGTAGTATGGGTACTCGGCGGTCGTCTTGCGCGACCGCTGGCAACTGCACGGGCCGTGAGAGGCCCACCGCGTCCGCAACCCGGGAGTTTATACACGTGGCACTGATCGATCGCATCCTGCGCACCGGCGAGAAGAAGATTCTCAAGAAGCTGAGAGGCTACGTCGACCAGGTCAATGTGCTCGAGGACGAGTTCCGTGACCTGTCGGATGCCCAGCTGCGCGAGGAGACCGACAAATTCCGCGCCCGGGTCGCTGACGGAGAGCACCTGGATCTGTTGCTGCCGGAGGCCTTCGCCGCCGTGCGTGAAGCGGCTGGCCGTACCTTGGGGCAGCGCCACTACGACGCCCAGCTCATGGGTGGAGCCGCCCTGCATCTGGGCAATATCGCTGAGATGAAGACCGGTGAGGGCAAGACCCTGGTCGCCACCGCGCCGGCTTACCTCAATGCACTGACCGGCGAGGGCGTACACATCGTCACCGTCAACGACTTCCTCGCCGAGTACCAGTCCGACCTGATGGGACGCGTCTTCCGCTTCCTCGGAATGGAAACGGGCGTGATTCTCTCCAAACAGCGCCCCGATGTGCGTCGTCAGCAGTACGCTGCGGACATCACTTACGGCACGAACAACGAATTCGGTTTCGACTACCTGCGCGACAACATGGCTTGGTCCCTGGACGAATTGGTTCAGCGCGGACACCACTTCGCCGTCGTCGATGAGGTCGACTCGATTCTGATCGACGAGGCCAGGACCCCGCTGATCATCTCCGGTCCTGCCCAGGGGGATGTGAATCGCTGGTACTCAGAGTTCGCCAAACTGGCTCCGCGCCTCCAGCGCGAAGCCGACTACGAGGTCGACGAGAAGAAGAAGACCGTCGGCATCCTCGAGTCCGGTATCGACAAGATCGAAGACTGGCTGGGCATCGACAACCTCTACGAATCGGCCAACACTCCGCTGATCCAGTACATGAACAACGCGATTAAAGCGCAGGAGTTGTTCAAGAAGGACAAGGACTACGTGGTCCTCAACGGTGAGGTCCAGATCGTCGATGAGCACACCGGCCGTGTGTTGGCTGGTCGTCGCTACTCTGAGGGCATGCACCAGGCGATCGAGGCCAAAGAGGGCGTGAAGATCAAGGCTGAGAACCAGACCCTGGCCACGGTGACCCTGCAGAACTACTTTCGTCTCTACGACAAACTCTCCGGCATGACCGGTACCGCGGAAACGGAAGCCGCGGAGTTCATGTCGACCTACAAGCTGGGTGTGGTGCCGATTCCGACGCACCGTCCCGTGCAACGACTGGACCAGACGGATCTGATCTACAAGAACGAAGTCGCGAAGTTCGAGGCCGTGGCCACCGACATCGTGGAGCGCCATGAGAAGGGACAGCCCGTCCTGGTCGGAACGACCTCGGTGGAGAAGTCCGAGTACCTCTCGCGCCTGCTGGCAAAGAAGGGCGTCCGCCACGAGGTCCTCAACGCCAAGAACCACGCTCGAGAAGCGGCGATTGTCGCCCAGGCCGGTCGCAAGGGTGCGGTGACGGTGGCCACCAATATGGCAGGTCGAGGCACCGACATCATGCTCGGAGGCAACGCCGAATTCTCCGCCGTGGCGGAGATGCAATCACGCGGCCTGGACCCGGAAGAGAACGCCGAGCAGTACGAGGCACTGTGGCCCGAGGTACTCGAAGCGGCGAAGAACGCCGTCAAGAAAGACCACGACGATGTGGTGGCCGCCGGTGGGCTCTACGTGCTGGGCACGGAGCGTCACGAATCTCGCCGTATCGATAATCAGCTGCGCGGCCGTTCAGGACGTCAGGGAGATCCAGGGGAATCCCGGTTCTACCTGTCTCTGGCCGATGACCTGATGCGCCTGTTCAACCCGGCAGCGGCCGCGCGCATCATGAACTCCTCGCGTATGCCTGACGACATGGCGCTGGAGTCGAAACTGGTGACCTCGGCGATCCAGAACGCTCAGAGCCAGGTGGAGTCCCGCAACGCCGAACAGCGCAAGAACGTGCTCAAATACGACGATGTGATGAACCGCCAGCGTGAGGCCATCTATACGGACCGCCGCCAGATTCTCGAAGGCAAGGACCTGCAGGAGAAGGTGCAGAACTTCCTGGAGGACTCCATCGGCGCCATCGTCGAGGAAGATGCGCTGACCGAAGAGGGCATCGACCTGGAGAAGCTGCTGACCGACCTCCGCCAGCTGTACCCCGTGTCGCTGACGTTGGACGAGCTCGAGGAACAGTTCCAAGCACAGCCGAAATCCGAAGACCTCAAGCGCGAATTCCTCTCGGACGCGCAGCTGCTGTACGAAGATCGTGAGCGCAGCATCGGCGAAGAGAACATGCGCGAGCTGGAGCGGCGCGTGGTCCTGCAGGTGATCGGTCGGAAGTGGCAGGAACACCTCTACGAGATGGATTATCTCAAGGAGGGCATTGGCCTGCGTGCGATGGCACAGCGCGATCCGCTGGTCGAGTACCAGCGCGAGGGTCACATCATGTTCCGCTCCATGATGGAGGCGATTCGCGAGGAATCGGTCGGCTATCTCTTCAATGTCGAGGTCAACGCGACACCGGAAGCCACCTCGTTGCCGGGTGTGACCGACGCACGTCGACAGACCATGACACCCACCCTCAACATCAAGGGACTTGACGCGCCGCAGCAGCCCTCGCGCTTGAACTACAGTGCGCCCTCTGACTCGGGTGGTGTGAGCACCCAGGTGCGTCGCAGCGACGGCTCGGCTGCCAACGGTGCCAAGTCCAAGACCGATCGCAAAGCCACGGAGCGTGCCGAGAAGGCCGCTGCGAAGAAGGCGAAGAAGACGCGCTAGCCCAACTCGATGGCGGTGACCTTCCATCCGGTGCGGTGACGTTCAATGCGCATCGCGGCCGCGCGGACGCGGTCGCCGACCTTCACGCTGGTGTTGGCTTCGTAGACGGCGTCATCGACGCGGTTGAGTCGCGACGACAGGGTGCGCGTTGCCGCCCTGGGCGCCTGATGCGCGGACCGGGTCCGTCGGGCCAGTTGGCTACGACGGTTCATCTTCTCGTAGGTGGGAAGATTCATCCATCGCGAGAGCTGGTGAACTGAACGCAGACCCAGCTCCGCTTCGATACAGGCCAACCCGACGATGCGGACCACCCGATGAATTTCCCGCTCGACCTCCGAGGATTGCACTCGTTTGAGTCGGTGGCGAATCTGTTCCGGGGTCAAGGACGCGGCGATAGCTGGGTCCCGGGATATCTGACGTTCTCCGACGCACTGTGAAGGGTGCGGGGCGAAGAACTCCGGTGAGACGGGGGTGGCCGAGTTCAAGAACGTGGTTGCTCGAACGACCCGCATGGTGGCGGCGTCGTAGGGACGGGGACGAATGTTTTCGACGGTCGATGCAGTCATGGGAAGCTCCTGCGGTAGGGAATCAGCGGGGACTAGTGAGTCCAGGACGGGGTTTTCAGAACGGTTCCGGGGATGAGCAGGTGCGGATTGTCGCCCACTCTGGTGCGGTTCTCCTGCCACCACTGTCGCCACCGCTGATCGATTTCGTAGTTGGTCGCGGACGAACCGAGCTCGGCGGCAGCGATGCCCCACAGGCTGTCTCCGGAAACCACGATGTGTTCCATCTCGACGGTTCGCTGAGCCTTGGTCGGCTCGACCGCATCTGGAGCAAGGGGCATCCAATGATCTTCGGACGTGACCGCGCTTTGTTGAACCGTCGCCGGGGACATCTCCGCCGCCGCGGTCTGGTGAGATGACCACGCCGGTGAGGGGGTGCCAGCACCCGTGTCAGAGGCTGCCGCAGCACCGGCTGTCAGCAGCTGGACGCCGAGTGCGCCGACGAGGATTCGTCGTAAGAACCACGGGCTGATGGCCCAACCCCATCGCGTCCATCGTTGCGAGCGCAGGATGTGTCCGACGAACACCAGGGCCGCTCCGATGCTCATGGTGAGCGTGAGCAAACAGATCGACAGCCCGACCACAACGCATCCGGCCGCGATCAGCAGTTCAAGCTGCCCGAGGGCGCTCTGAGTGGACTTCCATTGGGTTCCTAGCCACAGCAGGGCGGGGCCGCTGATGACGGTCAGCAGCAACAGCGCCACATCGTCAGCTCCCAAGGATTTCTCGCTCGGTCTGTCGGTAGTGATCGACGTGGCCATGGTGTCCTCTTCTCGGATGGTCCTACAACTGACAATGTTCTATCAATCAAGTTCGTTCCATGTCAAGAGATGCTTGCAATGCGTCTTAGTTGGCTGAAGGAGGCTTTAGATGACGCTATAGCTCATTTGATGCTGTTTGATGATCTTCGATGTTATGGATTCCACTGGCGGTGCGGGATACTCTGGTGCGATGAGATGGGAAGCGTTGTTCACCGATCTGGAAGGTGAGTTGTCGGCTCAGCGGTGGGAAGAGATCGAGGCGACCGCAGCAGAACTCACGCGCGGCGAGCGCGCCCAGATCTCCCTGGGGCAGCGTCTCAGGGGAGTCCTGGGTAGGCAGGTACGCCTGAGCCTTTCGCATGGCTCACCGGTGACGATGACGCTGGAATCGGCGGCGCAGGAATGGGTGGGAGGCTATGACGGTGTTGGCAGTCTGATTGTCGCGACACATGCAATAGAAGCTGTTGATGCCGATCTGACCCGTGCTGCTGGCTCCGAGACGAGCCGTCGAATCGGCGCGAGTTTCGCCACCGTCTGCCGCTCACTGTCACGCCGTCGCGAGACGGTGGCAATCACATCCGTGTCAGGACGCGCGCTGGCGGAGGGGCGAATTGACCTCGTCGGTGCGGACTATTTAGAGGTCGGGTTAGTGACCGATTGGGACGGAAGGCGACGTGCCGGGGCGCGTCGGGCCATACCGTTCATGGCGATCCAGACGGTGCGTGCGCATCGACTGGCGCTGGACTGACGGGGATCGTCAGTGATCCGAGCGCTGCCGCTCTTTGACCTTGACTTCCTGGGAGGCGTAGAGCCCCTGAATGTAGTCTTCGAGTTTGGCCGTCTCCACGCGCCACTGTCCGCGGCCACCGATCTGGATGGCCGGCAGCTCGCCGGAGCGCACGAGGGCGCGAACTTGTGCGACTGAGATCTGCAGTTCTTCCGCGACATCGGTCAGCGTCAAGAAGCGAGGCATGATTCCCGTCCGTTTCCATATCGATGATGGGTGATTGTTCCCAGTTTCTCACAGACGATGCCGCAATATGTCGAGTTTCCCCCGGTGCGCCCACAGCGTGATGAGGTGGAACGTTTATCCACAGATTGATGGCACGGGGTCTGGGATGATGAACTTTGACGTAATCTGATGATGCGGCGGCCCGCTGACTTGAGAATGTGACTGAAAATGAAGGCGAAGGTCTGTACGGCGCGGTGACAATCCGCCACTATGTCAATCTGAGGACGAGACCGATGAAACCGAAAGAGCAGAGATGACCGACCGCGCTGATGCTCCACGTTTGAGACGCCCCGGATGGAAGGACCCGCGACTCCTGGTCGGGATCCTGCTCATTCTGGTGTCTGTTGCTGCCGTGGTTTTCCTTGTCCGACAAGCAGATTCTCGCGTTGAATACTGGGCGGCGGCTCAGGACATCACCCCCGGTACCGCGGTCAAAGACGAACACCTCACCGTGGTGTCCGCGAATCTCGGTGATTCCGCTGCCGCGTACCTACCAGCAGACCAGCCCGTCCCGGAGGACGTCGCCGCTGTGGCGACCGTCCGGCAGGGCGAGCTGCTGCCCGCCGGCGGCCTTGCTGCGGAGGACCCGGAACAACGGCAACAGATCACCGTGCAAGTCTCCGACGTCTTACCGGAACACCTCAGCAACGGCGATCGAGTGGACCTTTGGATCGCCTTCCCCGATGACACCGGTCGCGGCTTCTTCGAACCAGAGTTGGTCGCCGTCTCCGCTGAAGTCGTCGGTACCTCGGAATCGACAGCGGCGTTCGGGGCGAGTGTGACCGGCAATGTGGCACTGATGCTGACCCCCGATGAAGTACCGGAAATTCTCGGAGCACAGGCGAACAGCGCCCGCATGACCATCGTTCCCTCTCTGGGCTCGTCCTGAACCGGGGAGACAGATGAAGCCGCTGACAGTCGCCACCACCCTCAACCCGCGATTCGACCATGTGACCAGCATCGAGTCCGTGCGCGGAAACGTTCTGGTCACCCATCGGTGCGATGACCTTCCCGAGCTCATCAGTGTGGCCCGATCCGGCCTGGTGGACTTGGTCCTGATTGCCGGAGATACGGAAGACGTGGGGCGCAACGCCCTGGAATCCATTCGGGCACAGGGTGCTCGGCCACCGGCGCTGGCGGTTCTGTCGGATGTGTCAACAGAGCGTGATCGGCTTGAATCCCTGGGGATCGCGGTCAACACTCCGGAAATCGAGTCGGGATCGTTGGTGTCATGGCTCGCGGAGGTGGCACGAGAACATCGCGATCGTGAACAGGCGGGCGAGCCGGGAACTCGGCAGACTCCACCATCCGACGAGCCTGCTGAGCCGTGGACGGTCGATGACGACGCGCTCCCAGGAGCGGGGCAGGACCCGCAAGACAAGCCGGAAGAGCAGCCTCGGCAGCTCCCCGGTAAGATCACCGCGGTGTGGGGTCCTATCGGGTCTCCAGGGCGCACCACGATCTCCGTCAACCTCGCTGCGGAGCTCGGGCTGGCGGGGGAAGACGTGCTCCTAATCGACGCTGACACCTACGGTGCTTCCGTGGCCGCCATGCTCGGCCTGCTCGATGACTCCGCGGGTATCGCGCAAGCCTGCCGTGCGGCAGAACGTGCGGATATCAGCGGAACGAGATTGAAGGCGCTCGCCGCCCCGATCCGCGTGGCTGGCACCAGAATCGATGTCTTGACCGGGCTCACCCGCCCGGACCGATGGCCTGAGTTGCGCTCGACATCGCTGGCGCAGGTGCTGCGGCGCACGACGGAGCAATGGAGCCATGTCGTCATTGACTGCGGGTTCGGACTGGAGGAGGACGAAGAGCTGAGCTTCGACGTGCCCGCTCCACAGCGCAACGGGGCGACCTTGACGGCACTGGCCGCCGCCGACCGTGTCCTCGCCCTGGGTACCGGCGACCCGGTGGGCCTGCCCCGCCTGATCAAGGGGCTCGACGAATTGGAACGCGCGATGGGTGCTCAAAGTCAGGGGCACATTACCCCCGTCATCAACAAAATGAGTGCCAGCACCAGCGGTGTCAGCCCCCGAGCGCAGATTCGGTCTGTGTGGAACCGATACGGCTCCCACCACGAAATCCACGCGTTCTTGCCCCATGACTCCAAAGCGGTATCGAACGCGCTGTTCGGCGGTCAGGTGCTGGCGGAATCCGCACCGAAATCGTCGTTCCGGACAGCGATCTCGGCCCTCGCCCAGCGGGTGCGAACCGACACGGACGGGTCTGACTCGGACGAGACGCGGACCGGGGTAACTGCAGGTCAGTCCGAGAGTGAACGACGGACCCTGCCACCGCGTCGTCGGCGTTCGCGCGACGCTGCGAGCCCGGTCAGCAAGATCGTCAACAGATTCAGCCGGACGAAACAGGGCTGAGAACTACAACACACGGCGACCTCTCGGTAGGGTAGTGACGTGGAGCAATGGGGCTCCGCTAACCCACCATGAAAGAGATCGCACTCAGATGACTGCTACCGTCTCGCTCTGGTCGCTCGATGATGCCTCCGAGCCGACCGTGTCCGCCCGAGTACTTCAGAAACTCACGCACGCATATTTCCGCAATGTCTCTCACAACGATCAAGTGGAACTTGGTCAACAGGGACAGCTCGATGCCGTAGAACACCACCTGAATCTGGCGCAGAGTCGCGTCGGACTGGACCCGGTGGTCAGGGTTGATCGCGCCACCAGTTCGGCGGTGCTCCGGGTGGTCCAGACGGACATGCCTTTCCTCGTGGACTCTGTCGCGGCGGAAGTCACCCGCCAGGGGTACGCCATTCACATGGTCGCCCACCCCACCTTCCTGACTCACCATCACAAAGACAGCGGCGAGCTAGTCGGAATCTTCGATATCCCCGCCGAAGGGCCGGTGGCTTCCGGCGACACGGCCGCCCTGACCGGGCTGGGCGCCTACCTCAGCGGTGACAACGTTCGAGTCGGGGTCGAGTCGTGGATCAGTATCCACACCACGGGTCCCATGACGGAGTCGGCTGCGACGGAGCTCGAAGCCGGGGTCGCCCAGGCGCTGGCCGACGTCCGCGCATCAGTGCGTGACTGGGAAGAGATGCGCTCCGCGGCGCTGAGCGCCGCACAGACTCTGCGGCACGACGCCCCGCCCCGAGCGATCCAGGTCAATCGCTCGGCAGACTTGTTGGAGTGGATGCGCAATGGCAATTTCACCTTCATTGGGTATCGGGAATACGTGCTGCAGGCCGGAGACAATCACCAGGTCCTGCATCCGGTGGATGGCACCGGGCTCGGTGTCCTCCGCGGGCGACCAGCGGTCCCGCCCTCGCCGCTGAGCGTCTCCGGGCGCAACCAGATCGAGAAGCCCACACCACTGATCATCACCAAGACGAATTCCCGTTCACGCGTCCATCGGCACGCCTACATGGACTACATTGCGGTCAAAACATACGACCAGCAGGGGAGGGTGGTTGGCGAACGGCGTTTCATCGGCTTGTGGAGCGCGTCGACCTACACCGTGTCGATCCGCGATGTGCCCGTGCTGCGCGAGAAGGTCGATGAGGTCTTCGAACTGGCCGGGTTCTCACGCACCTCCCATTCAGGATCAGAACTGACTAACCTGCTCGAAACCTATCCTCGCGACGAGCTGTTCCAGATGACAGCTGAGCAGCTCTGGGAGGTTGCCCGCGAGATCCTCCAGCTGGAGGAGCGTCGTCGGACGCGCCTGTTCTTGCGCCGTGACATCTACGGACGCTTCCTCACAGCACTCGTGTTCCTGCCGCGTGATCGCTACAACACCGGAGTTCGTCAGCGGATCGAGGCACTACTGCTCGACGACCTCGGTGGAATCTCGGTCGAGTACCAGGTGCGGCTCACCGAGTCGTCCCTGGCCCGACTGTTCTTCAGGGTCCAGCTGCCCTCCGACTGGGACCGTTCCGGTTCCCTGCAGTCCGAGGCACTCGAACGGCAGCTGGTCAGCACGGTCCGCTCCTGGAAGGAGGGCGTGGACGAACAGGCGCTGGTCGTCTTCGGGGAAGACACCGGCGTGGCCGCGGCCCAACTGTGGGATGAAGCCTTCCCCCCGGCCTACCGAGTTCGATACGAAGTCGAGGACGCGCTCGAGGACATCTCCCGGTTCACCGCACTGCCCGGTGACGGAACCCCTGCCGTCTACATCGCGCCTCCCGGCGACAAGGCCGTGCGTGATTCCGACGAGGATGATGAGCGCCTGCGCCTGAAGATCTACTCGGATACTCCGCGCACCCTGACCGAAATCCTGCCGGTGATCCAGAACCTGGGACTCACCGTCACCGATGAGCGACCCTTCGTGATCACCCCCGCCGACGGGCGGACCTTCCACCTCTACGATCTCGGGGTGCTCACTCCCGACGACATTGAGCTCGGGCCGGTCTCGAGCCTGGTGTCCGAATCGGTGGCCGAGGCGATGACCGGACGGGCGTCCTCGGACGCGTTCAACCGCCTGGTGCTGCGCCAGGGCCTCGACGTGCGCACCGTCGCGATGCTGCGCGGGTATGGCCATTACCTCCGGCAACTCGGCGTGCCCAACTCGCCAGATTTCATGGCAGATACGCTGCTGGGTAACCCGAATGTGACCGCGGGGCTGGTGCGCTACTTCCAGGTGCGCTTTGACCCTGAACATGCTGAAGTCATCGCTCGCCCGGAGGGTTCTGCAGCGGACTTCGAACGCGATGGAGCGGCCTCGGAGGCGCGCAATGACGTGCTCAATGGGGTCAACGATGACATTCTCGCGGCGCTCGACGCGGTGCCGACTCTCGACGCCGACCGCGTGCTGCGCGGCTACCTCACGGCCATGGCGGCCACGGACCGGACGAACTTCTACCAGCACCACGAATGGTTGTCACTGAAGATCGTTCCCTCACGTATCTCCTTTGCCCCGGCACCGCGTCCGGCGCACGAGATCTGGGTCGAGTCGCCCACTGTCTCCGGTACGCACCTGCGCTTCGGCGCGGTGGCCCGAGGCGGATTGCGCTGGTCCGACCGTCGTGAGGATTTCCGCACCGAGGTGCTCAGCCTGGTCCAGACCCAGCAGGTGAAGAACGCCGTGATCGTTCCGACCGGAGCCAAGGGCGGTTTCTACGCGCATCGGCTTCCGGACCCGTCCGTGGATCGCGGTGCCTGGATGGAAGCGGGCAAAGACGCCTACCGTACCTTCATCCGCGGTCTGCTCGACGTCACCGATAACCAGCGGGTCGACACTGAAGGCACACAGATCTTCACCCGTGAAGGCATCATTCGTCACGACGGCCCCGATGCTTATCTCGTGGTCGCCGCAGACAAAGGCACCGCCTCGTTCTCCGATACGGCCAACGCCATCTCCGAAGAATACGGACACTGGCTCGGCGATGGCTTCGCCTCCGGCGGCTCGGAAGGCTACGACCACAAGGGCATGGGCATCACCGCCCGCGGCGCGTGGGAGTCCGTGCGCAGCCAGTTCGCCTCCTTCGGACACGATGTGCAGAGCGAGGACTTCACCGCTGTCGGCATCGGCGATATGTCGGGTGACGTGTTCGGAAACGGCATGCTCCGGTCCCGCCACACCCGTCTCGTCGCGGCGTTCAACCACCTGCACATCTTCATCGACCCGAACCCTGATGCGGAGGCGTCCTTCGCGGAGCGTCAGCGTCTCTACGCCCTGCCACGCTCCTCCTGGTCGGATTACGACCCTGAGCTGATCAGCGCCGGCGGCGGCGTCTTCGACCGCTCCGCGAAGTCCGTGGCGATCACCGCAGAGATCCGCGAGCTGCTGAACCTGGACTCCGGCGTGACCACGATGACGCCCACGCAGTTACTCAAGGCGGTGCTCAGTGCCGACGTCGACCTGCTCTACAACGGCGGCATCGGCACCTACATCAAGGCCAGCGGCGAATCCAACGACGTCGTCGGAGACCGCGCCAATGACGCCATCCGCGTCAACGGCTCCGATCTTCGGGCAACCGTGGTCGGCGAGGGCGGCAACCTGGGCGCCACCCAACGGGGCCGCATCGAGGCAGCACGCAGCGGCGTGCTGATCAATACCGATGCGATCGACAACTCAGCCGGCGTCGACACCTCGGACCACGAGGTGAACATCAAGATCCTGCTCAACGCGATGATCCAGGACGGGGATCTTGCCGTTGAGGAACGGGCCGAAACCCTGCGGTCGATGACCGACAACGTCGCCCAGCTGGTCCTGGCGACCAACCGGGCGCAGAACGTGCTGCTGCGCAATGACTCGGCACGAGTGGCCGACTGGATGCCAAGCTTCATCCGGCACACCACCTGGTTGGAGGCCAACGCCGGCCTGGACCGCAGTATCGAGTCCATTCCCACCACGGACGAACTCAGCCAGCGCGTCCAGCAGGGGGAAGGGCTCACCACTCCCGAACTGTCCGTGTTACAGGCCTACACCAAGATCAACCTGACCGAGCAACTTCTCGACTCCGATCTAATTGATGACCCGTGGTTCAACAAGGTGCTGATCCGGTACTTCCCTCGGCGCCTGCGCAAGCAGGTCGACGCCATCCAGGCGCATCCGCTGCGGCGACAGATCATTGCCACACTGGTTGCCAACGACGTCGTCAACGTGGGCGGAACGACCTTCGTCTTCCGCGCGCAGGAGGAGACCGGGGCGGAGACCACGGCGATCGTCAAGGCCTATATCGCGGCCAAGGAGATCTACTGGCTGGATCGCTACATGGCTCAGTTGCAGGAACTCCCGGTCGGCATCGACCCCTCCGCTCGAAGCCTGGCCTACCAGGAGCTGCGGCGTCTGCTCGACCGCGCCGTGCGGTGGATGATCCTGCATCGCGGGATCGACGAGAGCCTCGAGGATCAGATCGGGGATCTGGCCGAATCGGTGCAGCGGTTGGCTGCCAAGCTGCCGGAGATGTTCGTCGGAGAAGTCGACGAGCGCTACACCCGGTGGAAAGACAACAACCTCCATGCCGGCTTCCCAGAGCGCATCGCGGCGGCCCGTGCCATGGCCTTCGAGACCTACGCGTTGCTGGACATCGTGACGCTGGCTCGGCGCAAGGAGTTCGACACGGACCGTGTTGCGGAAGTCTACTTCCGCCTCTACGACGAGTTCGGGGCCGACGAATTGCTCGACTTCATCACGGCCCTGCCGCGCCGCACGCGGTGGCAGGCGCTGGCCCGGGGAGCGATGCGGGACGACTTCTACATCTGGCTTATTCAGGTGGCCGAGTCGGTGCTGATCCATGACGAGCAGGGCCTCAGTGCAGAGGATCTGCTGAGCCGCTGGCACACTCAGAACGAGACGAGGATCGAGCGGCTGCGCACCTTCCTGCACGGGGTGCATGACCAGTTGACTCCGGACGAGAAGACCGGCAAGACCGATCTGGCCGCCCTGACCGTGATGCTGCGCCGACTGCGGAGCCTCGTGCAATGAGCGGTAAGATCCGTGCATGGTCTTTCCCGTCGCGATGAGCGAAGACACCGAGGAACACCTGCGCAGGCTCACCCATGACTGGCAGATGATCGCCGATTTGGCGTTCTCCGATCTGGTCCTCTGGGCGCCCGCCAGCCAACCCGGGTCCAACGACACCACGGGCTTCACCGCGGTGGCACAGGCCCGGCCCTTCACGGCGCAGACCACTCTGCACCGTGATGTGGTCGGGTCCTCGCCGCGGGTCGGTCTCAAACCACTGGTGCAACAGGCCTGGATGACTGGACAGCCGGTGAATCCGAACGATGTGCCGAACCCCGGCAGCTCGCTGGGGGTCGCCGTGTGGCCCGTGCTTCGTCGGGGGCGGCCGATCGCGGTGGTGACGGTTCATCAGAACCTGACGTCTCAGCGCGTCCCCTCCCGGCTGGAAGCCATCTACCGGCTCAGCGCGGACGACCTGCTGCGCATGATCGCCGAGGGGACCTGGCCCGAGCCCGACGCACATTCGCCGGCCGTGGTGTGGGACAACCCCCGCGTGGGTGACGGAATGATTCGGATGGATGCTCATGGCTTGGTTACCTTCGCCTCACCGAACGCGATCTCGGCGCTGCGCAAGTTGGGAATCAGTGAGCAGCTCGAAGGCCGTCAGCTGTCGCGTTTGGCGTTGGACTACATGGACCAGCGCCGCCCGGCAGATGAGAACCTTCCCGCGGTCTTGTTCGGCCGGAATTCCGGCCGTGCATCCATTGACCTGCGCACAGTGAGTCTTTCCCTCCGCTCGGTACCGCTACGCCGGAACGGCGAGCGTTTCGGGGCGCTGGTCCTGCTTCGCGAGGTCACGGAAATCCGTCGTCGTGACCTCAAGCTGATGGGCAAGGACGCCACGATCCGCGAAGTGCATCATCGGGTGAAGAACAATCTTCAAACGGTGGGATCGCTCTTGCGGATGCAGTCGCGTCGAATGAGTTCGCCGGAGGCGCGTCGAGGACTTGAACAGGCTATGCAGCGTGTCGACACGATCGCCTTGGTGCATGAGACCATGTCTTTCACCACGGAAGACGACCTCGACATGGACGCCCTGTTGTCCCGACAATTTACGTTGGCCGTGGAGGTGGCCTCGGCCGCGCCCTCGGTCCGCGCGCGCATGCACGGATCCTTCGGTACCTTGCCCGGAAATATGGCCACACCGCTGGCCCTGGTCATCAACGAACTGGCGACGAATGCCGTCGAGCATGGCACGAGGGCAGAAGGCGGTGTGGTGGAACTGGAAGCGCACCGCCGCGTTGACGATGAGGGCGAGTGGCTCAGCATCATTATTCGAGACGAAGGACCAACGGAGCAGGCGGATGTGGTTCCGGTGAAATCCTCGGGCGCTGGTCTGGGGCTGCAGATCGTGACGACACTGGTCGAATCCGATCTGGGAGGCCGCATCGAATGGCATCCACGTTCGCAAGCGGGGGAGCAACTGCCTGGCACAGAGGCGCGAATCACCGTTCCACTGCACGACCGTTAAAGCACCTCGGGGTGCAGACCTGAATCAGGTCTGCACCCCGAGGTGTTGTCAGTGTACTGTGGGCTTCAGGAAGCCCGGCGGGCCCGAGCTGCGCGGCGCTTCATCGCGCGGCGCTCGTCTTCGCTCGTTCCGCCCCAGACGCCGGCATCCTGGCCACTTTCCATGGCCCACTGCAAGCAGGTGTCCATGACCTCGCACGTGCGGCAGATGGCCTTGGCTTCTTCAATCTGCAGTAGTGCTGGTCCGGTATTGCCGACCGGGAAGAACAGCTCGGGATCCTTATTGAGGCAGGCTGCGCGGCTACGCCAATCCATGCGGTGCACTCTCCTTCTGATCAGTCCTGACCTGTCACGAATCGATGTCCCTTCCGGGAGAGACGCTGGCACGGGGCGTCCTCTCAAGGGGCCCAACGGTGAACAACGGGTGAATTCGTGGTGATCTGGACATGAGATCAATTTAAACCTGGGGGATGATTTTCATCCTGCGAAATGTCCCATTTATCATGACACGCACCGATAGGCCATACAAGGGTTCTCTGGAAGAAATGCAGCGGCATTCGGGAGGTCTTTGTCACGTTGCTGAGCCTTACCTAACTCATCAGTAGGGTCGGCTCGGAGCTGTGAGGGATAAGCTGACTGCTGGACTAACCACGTGGGAAGTGAGCGAAAGCAGTGAGTGAAACAGTAAGGTCGGCGACTCCGCCTGCGGCGTGGGGGGTCGCTGTGATCGTGGGATTGCAGGCGATCGGGCTGGTCATCTCAGCCATCATGGTTCTGTCCCTGCTGGGGGAGGGCGCGCTAGGGCTGCCCGCGCAACTATTCCTCGTGTTCCTGATTCTGCTCGGAGCGGTCTGGCTCGGCGCAGCAGCATGGGGTGTCAAGGCGGGCAAGACCTGGACTCGCGCCGCCGTGATCGTCATCGAGCTTTTCGCGGTCATCCTCTCCATCGGGTCGTTCAGTGCCGGAGACATTCGAGGCGGATTGGTGCTGCTCTTGCCGGCCGCCGCCGTGCTGTTGCTGTTATTCACCCCGAGCGTCAATACACATCTGGGCCAGCGGTACATCGACCGCTGACCCAGAGATGAGGTTTGGATAAAATTCGCTAGTTCACGGCGCCGGTGAACTTCTCGCCCGGACCCTTGCCAGGAGCATCAGGGATAGTCGACGCCTCACGGAACGCGAGCTGCAGGGTGCGCAGTCCATCGCGTAGCGGGCCGGCATGCTGTGATCCGATTTCGGGAGCCGCGGCGGTGACGAAACCTGCTAGTGCGGTGATCAGCTTGCGCGCCTCGTCGAGGTCCTTCTGCTCTTCGGCGTCGGGAAGGTCGGCGAGACCGCATTTAACTGCCGCGGCCGTCATGAGATGAACCGCAGTGGTGTTGATGAGCTCCACTGCCGGAACTTCGTGAATCTCGCGAACCTGATCGTCGTGAGGTGCGTCGGCGTTGTCGCCAGCGTCGTGGCCAAGGGGATTCTGCTCGGAATCTGTCATACGGTAAGCTTGGCACAGACCGCACATGTTTATCTGCTTCGTATCAGAGTGCGAAGCAGTGTATGATGTGTGTTTGAAAGTGGAGGCCACAGCTCCCACCCGCGTCAGCAAGACTTCCTAGAAGGTCGAGTTGCCGGGTTCTCCGGCTCAGTCGACGTCCCCCGCGGCGAGACTCGAATCGAAGGTCGTCGCCGTCAGGTGTCGACATGGCCTCCGCTGCATCTGCACGGAGGTTTTTTTGATCCCCGACGCAAATGCCATGGGTGCTGACCTAACTTAGATCTATCAAGGAGACTCACCATTAGCGAGCCAAGAATCAATGAACGCATTCGTGTGCCCGAGGTCCGCCTAGTTGGCCCACAGGGCGAGCAGGTCGGAATCGTGCGTATCGAGGATGCGTTACGTCTGGCCGTTGAAGCAGATCTCGACTTGGTGGAAGTCGCGCCGACCGCAAAGCCCCCTGTCTGCAAGCTGATGGACTTCGGCAAGTGGAAGTACGAGGCCGCGGTCAAGGCCCGCGAGGCACGCAAGAACCAGACGAACACGGTTCTGAAGGAAGTGCGCTTCCGCCTGAAAATCGATACCCATGACTACGAGACCAAGATGGCTCGGGCGCAGAAGTTCCTGCAGGCTGGTGACAAGGTGAAAGCCATGATCCAGTTCCGTGGCCGCGAACAGCAGCGTCCCGAGCTAGGTATCCGTCTGCTGGAGAAGTTCGCCGACGACGTCGCAGAATTCGGCGTTGTAGAGTCTTCTCCTCGTCAGGATGGTCGCAACATGGTCATGGTCGTCGGCCCGGTGCGCACGAAGGCTGAAGCCGCCCGTGCCGCGGACTCGCGACGAGACACCAAAGGCAACAAGGAACGCTCAGGTGGCGGCTCGCGCCGCGATCAGGCCGCTCGCGAGGCGAAGGCCAAGCGCGAAGAGGCCGTAGCGGAGAACTCCAAGCCGGTGAAGAACTCGGTAGCGGATGCCATGCCAGAAGAGCTGAAGAAGATGTCATCGGCATCGCCTCAGCCTCCGAAGCCGCAGGCGCCTCAGCAGTAGTTAGAGACTCACCCGGACCGAATACCCGGCTCGGGAAGACTGATCCCGCGTGGATCGTTCAGCTGGTTCCGCCGCGGAAGCCAGTGACCAATAGAAGGAGAACGGCAGCCATGCCGAAGATGAAGACCCACAAGGGTGCCGCGAAGCGCTTCCGCGTGACCGGCTCCGGAAAGCTGATGCGTCAGCAGGCCAACCGTCGTCACTACCTGGAGCACAAGTCCTCCCGCCTGACGCGCCGCCTTGCTTCGGACAAGCTCGTTTCCAAGGGCAAGGTCAAAGTCATCAAGCGGATGCTCGGCATCTGATTCTGCCTGCCTGACCACCAACAACAGCTTTCCATCACCGGCGCGACTCGCTGAGTGAGGGACCAAATCGAAGGAGAACGCACGTGGCACGTGTGAAGCGGGCGGTTAACGCCCATAAGAAGCGTCGTACGGTACTTGACCGCGCGTCCGGCTACCGCGGGCAGCGCTCGCGCCTGTACCGCAAGGCGAAGGAGCAGCTGCTCCACTCGTTCGTCTACAATTACCAGCACCGTCACAAGCGCAAGGGTGACTTCCGTCGCCTGTGGATCACGCGTATCAACGCAGCCGCTCGCGCCAACGGCATGACCTACAACCGTTTCATCCAGGGCCTGAAGCTGGCCGGGATCGAACTGGACCGTCGTATGCTGGCCGAGATCGCCGTCTCCGACGCCGCGACCTTCGCCACCCTGGTGAAGACCGCTCAGCAGGCACTGCCGGCTGACGTCAACGCCCCGGCAGCCCGCTGATTCCGTTCTTTTCAGAACGCGATCAGACGACGCAGCGATGACTGAACGCCTCGACCAGATGAGCAACCCTCGGGCAGACCGAGTGAAGAAAGTTGCCCGTCTGGCGGGGCGTTCAGCGCGTCAGAAACAGAATAGATTTCTGGCAGAGGGACCCCAATCCGTGCGCGAAGCACTTCGCGCACATCTGGGTGAATTCGACGCCACTCTCGACGGCCATTGGGGACAGGGCATTGTCGAGGAAATCTATGTCACCGACGGTTTCGAGACCGCGCATCCCGACATCGCGGCACTGGTTGATCGTGCGCGCTCCTCTCTTGAGGTCCGCACGGTCACCGACGAGGTGCTCGATGCCCTGTCGGACGCGGTGACCCCCCAACACATCATCGCCGTCTGTACTCTCCCCGGTGCTCGACGCAGCTTGGAATGGTTGCACGACCGCCTCCCGTCCCCGACCCTGCTTGCGGTTCTCTGCAGGGTCCAAGATCCCGGAAATGCGGGCACTATCATCCGCGCCGCGGATGCCGCCGGAGCGGATGCTGTGCTGCTCACGAGCGGATCGGTAGATCCGTTCAACCCAAAGACGGTGCGTTCGACAGCTGGTTCCTTGTTTCATCTCCCCGTCTTCACCGCTGCAGACCTGTCCCTTGCGGCCGACTCCGCACGGAAGCATGGCCAACAGATTCTGGCAGCCGATGGATATGGGGATCAGGGCCTTGAAACCGCCGGGACCATGCTGGCCCAACCCAGCATGTGGTTGTTCGGTAATGAGGCTCAGGGGCTCTCCGAGGACGAGCTTGCGGTAGCCGATGCTCGGATTGCGGTACCCCTCTACGGTCACGCCGAGTCGCTGAACGTCGCCACCGCCGCTACGGTCTGCCTCTATGCGTCTGCGATGGCGACGAGTTCTCACGGGACCTCTCCCACATCCTGATCAGGGCGTGGTTCGGCTCGTGCGGCACCCATGCCCTCAGATATACGTCGGGCCGGGGCACGATGCCCCGGCCCGACGTTTCTGTGCGTCTAACTATCTTCTGCGGATCACGCCTTAGAACGTGAGCGTGTGATCGCCTGCCAGATGAATCCGACAATGACGCCGCCCAGGATCGCGAAGATCCACGTAGGCAGATCGAAGAACGCATCATTGACATTGATGCTGAACACAGCCGAGGCGATCCAGCCACCGATCAAGGCGCCGAGAAGGCCGGTGATTAGTGCACCGAGCCAGCCTCCGCCTTGCTTACCGGCTCTTCGCGGTTCGTGGTGAATGACCCTGCTGTGGCGGGTATTCACGCTAC
>JBQDEV010000019.1:0-53134 GCA_052084925.1 Micrococcaceae bacterium | reverse complement strand
CGCAGGGTGTGCAGCGGCACACGGCCTTCGCGGTAGAACTCGGAGCGAGACATCTCGGCGCCGCCGAGACGACCGGCACACTGGATGCGGATGCCTTGGGCACCGGCACGCATGGCCGACTGGATGGACTTCTTCATCGCGCGGCGGAAGGCCACACGAGAAGCAAGCTGCTCTGCAACACCCTGAGCCACCAGCTGAGCATCCACCTCGGGGTTCTTGACCTCAAGAATGTTCAACTGGATCTGCTTCGAGGTGAGCTTCTCGAGCTCGCGACGAATACGATCTGCTTCTGCGCCACGGCGACCGATGACGATGCCCGGGCGAGCGGTGTGGACATCCACACGCACACGATCGCGGGTTCGCTCGATTTCCACCTTGGAGATGCCGGCGCGCTCCATGCCGTCGGTCATCAGCTCGCGGATCTTGACGTCTTCCTTCAGGAAGTCGCTGTAGCGCTGGCCCTCCTGGTTGGAGTCAGCGAACCAGTGCGAGACATGGTCGGTGGTGATGCCGAGGCGGAATCCGTTCGGGTTGATCTTCTGACCCATTTAGTTGACCCCACCTTTCTCTTCCTCGGTCGCAACGACCACGGTGACGTGGCTGGTGCGCTTGTTGATGCGGTAGGCGCGACCCTGAGCACGCGGCTGGAACCGCTTCATGGTCGGACCTTCGTCCACAAAGGCTTCGCTGATAAACAGCTCGTCCTCATTGAATGCGAGACCGTCGCGATCTGCCTTGGTCCGCGCGTTGGCCACAGCGGATGCGACCAGTTTGTACACCGGCTCCGAAGCGCCCTGGGGGGCAAACTTCAGGATGGCCAGGGCTTCGTTCGCCTGCTTGCCACGGACAAGATTGACGACGCGCCGGGCCTTCATCGGCGTTACACGCAGGTAGCGCGCAATTGCCTTGGCTTCCATTGCTTTTCCTCTTTCGAATCTCTCGAATGACCGAAGAACTCACCGCTGAATCAGCGGCGGCCCTTCCTGTCGTCCTTCACATGGCCGCGGAAAGTCCGCGTGGGGGCGAACTCGCCCAGTTTGTGCCCAACCATGGACTCGGTGACGAACACCGGAACATGCTTGCGACCGTCGTGCACGGCAATGGTGTGGCCGAGCATGTCCGGGATGATCATCGACCGGCGGGACCAGGTCTTGATGACGTTCTTGGTGCCCTTTTCGTTCTCAGCAAGAACCTTCAGATAAAGGTGCTGATCAACGAAGGGACCCTTCTTGAGGCTGCGTGGCATCTCTGGTCAGCTCCTATCGCTTGTTCTTGCCAGTACGACGGCGACGCACAATGAGCTTGTCGCTTTCCTTGTTGGGACGACGAGTGCGGCCCTCGGGCTTGCCGTTCGGGTTGACCGGGTGACGTCCACCGGAGGTCTTGCCCTCACCGCCACCATGCGGGTGGTCGACAGGGTTCATGACGACACCACGCACGGTCGGGCGAACGCCCTTCCAGCGCATGCGGCCAGCCTTACCCCAGTTGATGTTCGACTGTTCGGCGTTACCGACCTCGCCGACGGTGGCGCGGCAGCGCACGTCAACGTTGCGGATTTCGCCGGAGGGCAGACGGAGCTGGGCGTACTTGCCTTCACGAGCAACCAGCTGGATGGAGGCACCAGCGGAGCGGGCCATCTTGGCACCGCCACCGGGACGCAGCTCCACAGCGTGGATGACCGTGCCGAGCGGGATGTTGCGCAGCGGCAGGTTGTTACCGGGCTTGATATCGGCGTTGGGGCCGGCCTCAACCGGGTCGCCCTGCTTCAGCTTGGCCGGTGCCAGGATGTAGCGCTTGGTGCCATCGACGTAGTGCAGGAGGGCGATGCGAGCCGTGCGGTTGGGGTCGTACTCGATGTGAGCGACCTTCGCCGGCACGCCGTCCTTGTCGTGACGGCGGAAGTCGATCAGTCGGTACTGACGCTTGTGTCCACCGCCCTTGTGGCGGGTCGTGATCTTACCGGAGTTATTCCGGCCGCCGGTCTTCGTCAAAGGACGAAGAAGCGACTTTTCCGGAGTGCTCCGAGTGATTTCTGCGAAGTCGGCTACGGACGAGCCACGCAGGCCCGGGGTAGTCGGCTTGTATTTGCGGATTCCCATAGATACTTTCCTCGATTAAGTGGTCTCCGGACGTCGTCAGACGGCCGGACCTCCGAAGATGTCGATGGTGCCTTCCTTCAGCGTAACGATGGCCCGCTTGGTGTTCTTGCGGGCACCCCAGCCAAAGCGGGTGCGCTTGCGCTTCCCGGCACGATTGATGGTGTTGACGGAGCTCACCTTGACGTCGAAAATCTTCTCGACGGCCAACTTGATCTCAGTCTTGTTTGAGCGCGGGTCGACGAGGAAGGTGTACTTACCTTCATCGATCAGGCCGTAGCTCTTTTCCGACACGACGGGCTGAATAATGACGTCGCGGGGGTCCTTGTTGATGCTGCCGCTCACTTGGCTGCCTCCTTCTTGGCTCCGGATGCGGCCACGAAGGCCTCATATGCGGGGCGAGTGAAGACGACATCGTCGGAGATCAGCACGTCATACGTGTTGAGCTGGTCCGAGTACAGCGTGTGCACCTTGGGCAGGTTGCGCGCGCTGAGTGCTGCGACATCGTCCTGGCGATCGATGACGACCAGGAAGTTCTTACGACCCTCGCCCAGCTCGGCCAGGACTGCCTTGGCAGCCTTGGTCGAGGGAGTGCCGGTGACGAACTCCTCGATCACGTGGACGCGACCGTTGCGAGCGCGATCCGAAAGGGCACCGCGCAGGGCAGCAGCCTTCATCTTCTTGGGGGTGCGCTGCGAGTAGTCACGCGGAACCGGACCGTGGACGATGCCACCGCCGGTCATCTGCGGTTCGCGAGTCGAACCCTGACGTGCGCGGCCGGTGCCCTTCTGGCGGAACGGCTTGCGGCCGCCGCCGGAGACCTCAGCGCGGGTCTTGGTCTTGTGAGTGCCCTGGCGAGCAGCTGCCAGCTGAGCCACGACGACCTGGTGCATCAGCGGGACATTCGCCTGCACGTCGAAGATCTCAGAGGGCAGGTCCACAGTGACCTTCTTGACATTGGTAGCCATGTGCTCATGCTCCCTTCACTGCGGTGCGGACCAGAACAATGCGGCCCTTAGGACCGGGAACGGCGCCCTTGATCAGCAGCAGGTTGTTCTCCACGTCGATGCCGTGAAGAGTCAGATTCTGGGTGGTGGTACGGGCGTTGCCCATGCGACCGGGCATGCGCTGACCCTTGAAGACGCGGCCGGGGGTGGCAGCGCCACCGACAGAGCCGGGCTTGCGGTGGTTCTTGTGCTGGCCATGGGAGGCGCCCACGCCAGAGAAGCCGTGACGCTTCATCGCACCGGCAAATCCCTTGCCCTTGCTGTTGGCGGTCACGTCGACCTTCTGGCCGGCTTCGAAGATCTCCACCGTCAGGTCCTGGCCCAGGGTGTAGTCAGCTGCGTCGGCGGTACGGATCTCGACCACGTGCCGGCGCGGGGTGACGCCAGCCTTTTCGAAGTGGCCAGCCAACGGCTTGGTCACCTTGCGCGGGTCGATCTGCCCGTAGGCGATCTGCACGGCGGTGTAGCCATCGGTTTCTTCATTGCGCAGCTGAGTGATCACGTTGGGCTCAGCCTTAACCACGGTGACCGGGATGACGTTGTTCGCGTCGTCCCAGACCTGGGTCATGCCGAGCTTCGTGCCCAGCAGTCCTTTGATATTCCGGATAGCGGTCATAGTTTTCTCAGCACCTCCCTCTTAGAGCTTGATTTCGATATTGACGTCCGCGGGCAGGTCCAAACGCATCAGCGAGTCGACGGCCTTCGGAGTCGGATCCACGATGTCGATGAGACGCTTGTGCGTACGCATCTCAAAGTGCTCGCGGCTGTCCTTGTACTTGTGGGGAGAGCGGATCACGCAGTAGACGTTCTTCTCCGTCGGCAGCGGCACTGGGCCCACTACCGTCGCGCCTGCGCGTGTGACCGTATCAACGATCTTCCGGGCGGAAGTGTCGATCACTTCGTGATCGTACGACTTCAGCCGGATGCGGATTTTCTGTCCCGCCATGGCGTCATGCCTCTTTCGTACTTGTAGTCCGTACCTGTCCCTGTGTGCGCGATGTGAGATCAAGACCTCAGCTCGCACTTGTATTTTCCTTGCGCAGGCCGAATCCGTAGAAACGGGTTCCTCGCCCTGCCAAGTCATCGACCCACGCGGTCGGGCGTGTCGCATAGCGTTTTTCTGTCACGCTGGCTTCACGGCCGGTTTGTGTGGGGATATTGTCATTGCTCACGAGCTCCATGCACGCGTTACAGCAGGCAGGGCTCATCGAGAGCAACCTGTCTAGTATGACAGAAGTTCGCCCCTGACGCGAATCTTCCACAGGGGCTGCCGACGAGCACGCGTCCCGAGCAGCAATTCGAGCTATTGACCGTTGCGGTTGGCCCTCTGTATCCGCTTGGCACGCTCGATCTCTTTGCCGAAGGTGCGGCGCAAGGCTGTTACTGCCCAGACGCCACCTGCGATCACCGCAAAGATGATCAGCAACCAGATCAGAGTATCCATGGCACCACTTTACGACATTCCCGCGGTGCCGTTGGTGTCCCTCGCCTCGTCTTGACTGTTTCTCTGCCGGCTCAGTCGTCGCAGCTGCCAGATGGCCAGCGCAATCAGTCCCAGACCCAGAGCGCCGAGCCAGAGGAAAGGCAACCAACGAAGGTGATAGAGGATCGACAGTCCGACTCCGACCGCACCCCAGATCAAGGAGACCCGCTCTCGGAGGACGAGACCGACAGCGATGAATGCTGCGAAGCCGATGATCACTGCGAGTTGTCTGGCCGCGCTCGGTTCCACGATCACCACTACCGCGATGATGGTGAAGAAGGCCATCCCCGCATGCCACCAGGTCCGGCTGCGCTGTGCCGCAGCTCCGGGGGCAGCGAGGTGGTGCTTGATGCCCCATGCAACCAGGGTGAAGCTTGCGCCGGCGAGAATCCACCAGAGCACGCCGTCGACATAGGGGTCCGTCAGCTGGAACACTGCGAGGCTGAGATTCAGAATGGCCCAGACCATGGCGGAGTCGAGAACAGTGAGTTGCTGTGTTCGTCCGATCCCGGTGGCATGGTCTGCTCCCCAGGACAATCCCCTTCGCTGCACATGCAGAGAAACCAGCCAGCCGCCCCCCACCGTGAGTCCAACACCGGTGAGGATCGTCGCGGGGCTCTCGGTACCGGACCAGAGGGCCACGGCGCCGCCGATCAGCGGGCCGAGTGCAGCGGAGCGGAGGAACATCAAGCGGGGCCTGCACGAGGAGCCAATCATCGGTACCGCCCAGGCGTAGGGCACTTTCAGCCCGCGGCTCGTCAAGGCCAGCGCCACAGCGCATACCACCTGAATCAAGGCGAAGCGTAGGCCAGGGTTCCAGTCGCTCCCCGTGAGGTGCGCCGTGCTCCCCCACCAGGCGACCGTGGCAACCACCGATCCGATGCTGAGCAACGCAGCGGTGGGAACCAGCAGCGACACCGACCTGGAACGAGCGTAGATCAGGAGGACGAACGGCAGAAGGACCAGACCCAGGATCATCCATCCCCAGTCATCTCCGTCTCGCAGGTCGTCGAGGATGATGATGGTCGCGATCAGCCAGGCAATTCCTGAGATCACCGGCGCAAGAATCCACTCCCCGAATCCGCCCGCGGGTCGTTTCGTCTGGTTCTGCTCGGCTGCCCGATAACGCTGAAAGTCCAGGCCGGCCACGGCGGCCGTGGTAATCCATAGCGCCGGCGCCATCACCGCGACCGGCACGACCATCGCACCCCAGGGCCCGTTGGGCAGCGTGACCAGAGAGCTCAGGCTCAGGACGAAGACGGTGCCACCAAGCACTGCGCACCAGAGGGAGCCCCAACGGCGCTCGATCACGACCGCGTAGATCGCGATCACGACCGCCAGCACAGCGGCCGCGAGTCGGTCTTGGCTGGTGCTCACCTCAACGATCCACAGCAAGGAGATCAACGCGACCAGGACACCGCCTGCCACGCTGCGGTGGATCTCGGGCACCAGCCCGGTCGAAAGTCGTCGGTACGACAGGACCACCACGGTGGCCGTGATGACCACGGAGATCCTGGTCCATGTCGGTTCGGCGCCGAGTTCATCCAGCACGTGCGGCACAGTAATCATGGAGACGATCAAAGCCGCCCACATCCCAGCCCTGCGCAGTGGATGGATCAGCCCCATCGACGAGATCAGACTGAGAGTCCAGAGCCAGGCCGCCAGCCCGGCCCAGACCATGATGGCTGTCCACACCAGATCGCGACGATAGAGGTAGGGCAAGATGGATAACGCCATCACCAGAGGCACGACGATCAGCGCCCATTGGGAGCCGCGATTTCCGGCGCGCAATCGCACCGTAGCCAACCCCAGGTGCACGACGACGACGCCGACGAGCAGGACATCGCCCACCCGACCCAGATGCTGCGCACCTGTCGCGGAGACCATCCCCACCTGAACCATCCACATGGAGACGACGCCGAACGTTCCCCACGCCGCCTCGGGTGCTCCGCGCCCCGGCAGTTCGTTCCCCTGCCCCAGCAGGCATACGCAAGCCCAGACCAGCACCATGAGCCCCGCGATGATCTGTGCGTGTGACGGTTCGGTACCCGCCGTTCTCGCGATCATCCACAGCAGGCAGATGCCGGCAACAGCTGCCAGCTGAAGTGTCCACCATCGGTCCCAGCGCGCAGCCTGGTCCGCGGAGAGTCTGCGGCGACGATACCGGTGCCCAAGCGCAGTCACGATCAGGGCAGCCATCGTGAACTGCTGGAGCCAGCCGGTGGCGGTCACGTCGATCCATACCGGGGAGGTCGAGAGGACCGTTAACCCGAGAAGGCCGAGGTGATAGGAAATGGACTCTCCCCCTGCGGCACGGACGAGGGTGAACGCCCCAGCGATGACCACCAGAGTGGCGACCATGAATGTGACCAGCCAGGTACCGTCACCGATCAGTGCGCCAAGGCGGGCGATCATGGCGACCAGGATGGCGCCGCCGAAACATGCTCCGGCGTCGCGCAAGACGCCTACCCCTGCGGGGGTGTAGCGGTGATCGGGTTGTGTGTGCAGCCGCCCGAGCAACAGCACCAACACAGACTGGGCCAACAGGCTCACCGCCAGCAACGCCGTCGTCACCGACCAGGCCCAGTCGAACGCGGAGCCCGCTGGAATCACTGACACTGTCAGGAGTGCTCGCGCCCCGTACGTCTGTCGGAGACGCAGCACCCCCGTGCTGACGATGGCAGCAGTGAGGTAGTAGGCCGCCGAGGCCACGAGCAAGGCCAGCACCTCCGCGGCGGGCAGGGCGAGGCCGAGCACGACGGTGGCCGCGAGGATGGCGGGAACCAGCAGTCGGTGGGTATGCACCATAGCTCGCTGGTATCGCGCCCAGCGCGAGGGCTTTTCGGGCGCTTCGCGCGCGTTCCGACTCAGCAGGGTCATGATCACGCACACTGCAATGGTGAAGAGCAGACCCCATACCATGCCCCGCTGCAGCACCGCCCCCACCGAGAGCGACGCCGAGATCACGAAGGGCATGGTGAGATACACAGCCACCGTGGAATCGAATCGTTCGGCGGCCACCACCATCAGCACCAGGCCGACGGCGGAGGTCACCAACCAGGACACCGCAGGGTTTTGCACGCCGAGTTCGTTGATGGCGATGCCCGCCAACGGAATCAGAGCCAGTCCGGTGCCGGTGAAGGCCAGCGCCGCTGGGCGTAGCACGGCGCTGACCCGATGAATGATGAGCCCACCCAGATAGAAAACTCCGGTGATCGTCAGCATCCCGATCCACCGTGCGGTGTAGGGCAGCGACGAGGTGAGGAAGAGGGCAGAGGCGGCGACAATCAGCAGGGCCGCGACGTAGAGCGTGATGTTGATGTTGCGCCGCTGTCGGCGGGCAGCCGCGTCAGGGTCGTCAGATCGTGGCGCAGGACGAGGTACAACAACTCTCGCCGATGCCGGACGCGATGCTTCCTGCAGTCGGGCTGGGCCACTCGGATAGGACCGGGGCGTTGCTGCGGGCGGTGGCGGACCCGCTGACGGAGGCGCCTCCCACGTTGATCTTGCGGTGGTGGGTTCCGATGAAACATCCGGTACGGGGCGACGCCCGGCGTCGAACCCCTCTTGCCAAGCGTGAGCCATACGTCGACGGAGTTGGTCCTGGTCAAAACGGGCAAAGGCCTTTGCCCGATGACGCATCACCAGGTACGTGATGAGTGCGCCGATCGCACCACCGAGAATGAAGAAGAACACCACGGGCACCACCCTGCCTACTTTGGCGGCCGTGAAGCTGGCGCCGACTGACCAAGAAACCTGCATTCACTGTAGTTCACGGGCTTCCCGGGGCGGGAGGGTTTTCCACATTAAAGCGGCGACCCCGCAGTCCGAAGACTGCGGGGTCGCTGCGCGAGTAACGCTAGATCACTTGGTGATCTTGGTCACGCGGCCGGAGCCAACGGTGCGGCCACCCTCACGGATGGCGAAGCCGAGGCCGTCCTCCATGGCGATCGGCTGGATCAGCTCGACCGACATTTCGGTGGTGTCGCCGGGCATGACCATCTCGGTGCCCTCAGGCAGCGTGATGACGCCGGTGACGTCGGTGGTGCGGAAGTAGAACTGCGGGCGGTAGTTCGTGTAGAACGGGTTGTGACGGCCACCCTCGTCCTTCGAGAGGATGTAGGCGGTGCCCTCGAAGTTGGTGTGCGGCGTAACCGAACCCGGCTTCACGACGACCTGGCCGCGCTCGACGTCCTCACGCTTCAGACCGCGAAGCAGGAGGCCACAGTTCTCGCCGGCCCATGCCTCGTCGAGCTGCTTGTGGAACATCTCGATACCGGTGACCGTGGTCTTCTGCAGGTCGCGGATGCCCACGATCTCGACCTCGGAGTTGATGGCCAGGGTGCCGCGCTCTGCACGACCGGTGACCACGGTACCGCGACCGGTGATGGTGAAGACGTCCTCGATCGGCATCAGGAACGGCTTGTCCTTGTCGCGAACCGGATCCGGGATGTACTCGTCGACCGAGTTCATCAGGTCCTCCACGGACTTGACCCACTCAGCGTCGCCCTCGAGGGCCTTCAGAGCGGACACGCGGTGCACAGGTGCATCGTCGCCGTCGAATTCCTGGGAGGACAGCAGCTCGCGAACTTCCATCTCCACCAGCTCGAGCAGCTCTTCGTCCTCGACCATGTCGGACTTGTTCAGAGCCACCAGCAGCGCCGGAACGCCAACCTGGCGAGCCAGCAGAACGTGCTCACGGGTCTGAGCCATCGGGCCGTCAGTAGCGGCAACCACGAGGATCGCGCCGTCCATCTGGGCGGCACCGGTGATCATGTTCTTGATGTAGTCGGCGTGACCGGGGGCGTCAACGTGAGCATAGTGACGCTTGTCGGTCTGGTACTCCACGTGGGAGATGTTGATGGTGATGCCGCGCTGGCGCTCTTCCGGCGCGGAGTCGATGGTTGCGAAGTCGCGTGCTTCGTTCAGGTCCGGGTACTTGTCGTACAGGACCTTCGAGATTGCAGCGGTCAGCGTGGTCTTACCGTGGTCAACGTGGCCAATGGTACCGATGTTGACGTGCGGCTTCGTCCGCTCGAACTTTGCCTTCGACACAGATTCCTCCTAGAACTGTTCGACTGAAAGAAGGTGATACAGCCGCTCGTGGCGAACTGATTCGTGTCCAGTCTACTGTCGGGTGTTACTGATTTCTAAATCTCCGGATTTCAGGACCGGTCCGGGTGACGGCCATCGGGCCGTCCTGTCGGACCGGACCGAAAGTCCTGGGATGAAACTCTCCTCCGGAGTGCGGAGAATCCCTCCTGCTTCAGCTCTGCGGTAGCGAACCACCGCCGAGCTTCACAAGCTATATTCAGCGGATGATCCGAGGATCACTCGCCACTGTTCTTCTGAACGATCTCGTCGGCCACGGCCTTCGGGACCTCAGCGTAGGAGTCGAAGGTCATCGAGTATACCGCGCGACCCTGGGTACGGGAGCGCAGATCACCGATGTAGCCGAACATCTCCGAAAGCGGCACGTTGGCCTTGATGACCTTGACGCCTGCGGCATCCTCCATGGACTGAATCTGTCCACGGCGGGAGTTCAGGTCACCGATCACGTCGCCCATGTACTCCTCAGGGGTACGCACTTCAACCTTCATGACGGGCTCCAGCAGCACCGGTCCGGCCTTGCGCATACCCTCCTTGAAGATCTGGCTGCCTGCGAGCTTGAACGCCATCTCCGAGGAGTCGACATCGTGGTAGGCGCCGTCGATCAGCGTTGCCTTGACACCGACGACCGGGTAGCCGGCGAGGACGCCGAACTGCATAGCCGACTGGATGCCCTGATCCACCGACGGAATGTACTCGCGTGGGATACGGCCACCGGTGACCGCATTCACGAACTCGTACATCTCGCCTTCCTCGGACTCGAGGGGCTCGAAGGTGACCTGCACCTTAGCGAACTGACCGGAACCACCGGTCTGCTTCTTGTGCGTGTAGTCGAGCTTCTCCACCTTGCGGCGGATGGTCTCGCGGTAGGCCACCTGCGGCTTGCCAACGTTGGCTTCCACGCGGAATTCGCGCTTCATGCGGTCGACGAGCACGTCGAGGTGCAGCTCGCCCATGCCACCGATCTCGGTCTGGCCGGTTTCCTCGTTGAGGTTGACGGTGAACGTCGGGTCCTCTGCCGAGAGCTTCTGGATGGCGGTGGAGAGCTTCTCCTGGTCACCCTTCGACTTCGGCTCGATAGCCACGGAGATCACCGGGTCGGGGAACTCCATGGATTCGAGGATGATCGGGTGATCCGGGCTGCACAGGGTGTCACCAGTGGTGGTGTCCTTCAGGCCGATGACCGCGTAGATGTGCCCGGCGACAACCTCTTCGACCGGGTTCTCCTTGTTCGCGTGCATCTGGAACAGCTTGCCGATGCGCTCCTTCTTGCCCTTGGTGGCATTCAGGATCTGCGAGCCGGCCTCGAGGCGACCCGAGTAGACGCGGATGAAGGTCAGCTGACCGAAGAACGGGTGCGCGGCGATCTTGAAGGCCAGGGCCGAGAACGGCTCGTCCTTCGACGCCTCGCGCTCCATCTCCTGCTCCTCGTTGCCCACAGCGTGGCCCTTGACGGAACCGGCATCCAGCGGGTTGGGGAGGTAATCGACCACGGCGTCCAGCATCGGCTGCACACCACGGTTCTTGAAGGCGGATCCGCAGAAGACCGGGTAGGCCTCGGCGTTGATGGTCAGCTGGCGCACGCCGGCCTTGATCTCGTCTTCGGTGATCTCCTCGCCCTCGAGGTACTTCTCCATGAGCTCCTCGGAGCTCTCGGCGACGGCCTCGAGCAGTTCGCTACGGTACTGCTCGGCCTTCTCCTGGAGGTCCGCCGGGATCTCGCGGGTCTCGTAGCTGGCACCCAGGGAGACATCGCCCTTGGCGTCGCCTTCCCAGACCAGGGCCTTCATCGTCACCAGGTCGACGACACCGATGAAGTCGTTCTCGGCGCCGATCGGCAGCTGCATCACCAGCGGCTTGGCGCCGAGGCGATCGATGATGGTGGAGACGGTGAAGTAGAAGTCCGCGCCCAGCTTGTCCATCTTGTTGACGAAGCAGATGCGGGGAACGTTGTACTTGTCAGCCTGACGCCACACGGTTTCCGACTGGGGCTCAACGCCCTCCTTGCCATCGAACACAGCGACGGCGCCGTCGAGGACGCGCAGGGAGCGCTCGACCTCGACGGTGAAGTCAACGTGACCGGGGGTGTCGATGATGTTGATCTGGGAGTCGTCCCAGAAGCAGGTCACCGCGGCGGAGGTGATGGTGATGCCGCGTTCCTTCTCCTGCTCCATCCAGTCGGTGGTGGAAGCGCCATCGTGGGTCTCGCCCAACTTGTGGTTCACACCCGTGTAGAACAAGATGCGCTCGGTAGTAGTGGTCTTGCCGGCATCGATGTGCGCCATGATGCCGATATTGCGGACCTTCTTGAGGTCAGTCAGCACGTCTTGTGCCACAGTGTCTCCCTGGGTTGAGTCGACCTAGATGATGTACTTGCGGTGACCGCGGGATTACCAGCGGTAGTGTGCGAAGGCCTTGTTAGACTCGGCCATCTTGTGCGTGTCCTCGCGGCGCTTCACAGCGGCACCGAGACCGTTGGAGGCGTCGAGGATCTCGTTCATCAGACGCTCGGTCATGGTCTTCTCGCGGCGGTCCTTGGAGTAGCCGACGAGCCAGCGCAGTGCCAGAGCGGTTGCGCGGCCGGGCTTGACCTCGACGGGCACCTGGTAGGTGGCGCCGCCGACACGACGGGAGCGAACCTCGAGGGCCGGGCGGACGTTGTCCATGGCCTTCTTGAGGGTGGCCACCGGATCGGCGCCGCTCTTGTCACGGGCACCTTCGAGGGCACCGTAGACGATGCGCTCGGCGGTGGACTTCTTACCGTCGACGAGCACCTTGTTGATCAGCTGGGTGACCAGCGGGGATCCGTAGACCGGATCGACGACGAGGGGGCGCTTCGGCGCAGGACCCTTACGTGGCATTACTTCTTCTCCTTCTTAGCACCGTAGCGGCTGCGAGCCTGTCCGCGATTCTTGACGCCCTGGGTGTCCAGTGCGCCACGCACGATCTTGTAGCGCACGCCCGGGAGGTCCTTCACGCGGCCGCCGCGCACGAGCACGATGGAGTGCTCCTGCAGGTTGTGGCCCTCGCCCGGAATGTAGGCGGTCACTTCGATGCCGCCGGACAGGCGAACACGTGCGACCTTACGCAGCGCGGAGTTCGGCTTCTTCGGGGTGGTGGTGTACACACGGGTGCACACGCCGCGGCGCATGGGCCGACCCTGCAGCGCAGGCGCGTCAGTCTTACTGACCTTCGGTGAGCGGCCCTTGCGGACCAGCTGCTGAATCGTAGGCAATAGTCTCTCCGTACTCATTGGCTTCAGTCCTGCGGGCACACAGGTCGGGCCCGCGATTACCAGGACTGCTGGTGGTCGTTCAGCACGTCGGGCGGAGAAATCCAGCCCTTAGGCGTGCAAAAATGTGGCCTACGTTGCGCAAGAACCCCGCAACACGGACTGTGTCCCTAGTGCCACACTCAAAACAATCGTTCCAAGCATACCAGCAAGTCGTGCCGCTGGGAACTCGGCGCCGATCCGCCTCATCGGGTGACTACCGCGACGCCTGGATATCGGCGGCAGAGCGACGGCCCTGGACCCAGTGGTAGAGGCGGCGCTTCCAGTGACGATCGGCGGGGTAATCCCACGGGCGCAACAGGGCGCCTGCCTTCTTCGCTTCCGCCAGAATGCTCCGTTGGCGGTCGTCGGCGTGCTGACGTGCCAGGGCTTCCGGGAGGGTGAGCGAGCCGGCGGGACGGCGCTGAAGTTCGCGGGTGGTCGCACGCTTCGGCCCGGGCACCAGCAGTGGCTGGGCCTCGGCACCGCCGAACTCTTCGAGAATCTCGAGGGCTGGGTTCACCCCGGCGACGGTCAGGTAGAAGTGGTGCCGACCCAGCCGGGGGTTCATCTCGAGGAACACAGGCTCGCCGGTGGTCGCGTCCACCTTGAGGTCGAACATCGCGAAGCCGTGCCAGTCCAGCGCCTCGAGCAGACGGGTGCCCTGCTGAATGACGGCGCGCTCCTGCTCGCTGACCTCGGCAGGAACGACAATGGCTCGGGCATTGCCCTCCAGCCCGGGGGCGTGGTCCTCGATGATGACCTCGCCGAGCCCGGCGGCGCGGATCTGGCCGGCGCGAGAGCGGAACAGATGCAGGATGCGCAGCTGGGAGTCCTCCCCCGCCACGTAGTCCTGCACGATGAGCCCGGCGCGGTAGCCGGCGCCCGAGGCCAGGCTGACCAGCCGGGCGACGTCGTTATGGGACTGCGCCAAATGGACCTTGCGCCGCCCCGGGAACCGAACATCCGCCCAGGCCCCGCCGTCGTCCGCTTTCACGACGACCGGCCAGCTCAGTCCCGCGGCGTCGATCTGCTCCGTGACCGCGGCCAGTGTCGCCGCTTCACCCTGGTCGACGACTTCCGGGCCGCATGCCACCGTGGTGGTGCGCGGGTAGCGGATGCCGAGTTCGTCGCAGAGCGAGTAGAACCGTTCTTTGAGTGCCGCCCGGTCGAGCTGGACGAGGCTGAGCTCGGGGAGCCGGTAGCCCAGTCCGGTGAGCTCGTCGCGGTGCTCGATGCCAATGCGCACGAGGTGGTCGTAGCCGGGCATCAGCAGCAGCGGACGCCGGTGGCCCTCCAACTGCTCAGCAATGCGGCGGAGATCGGCGAGCACCTTGGTCGGCTCCAGCATAGGACCGACGGGGAAGAGTTGGGCGATGCGCGTGCCGGTGAAGTTACGGTTCACCGCGGTCGGCACCACGGCGGAAACCAGCCCGGCCAGCTCGTGGAATTCCCGGGCGAGCGAGTAGGCGCCGAGGTCGCCTCCGGTGATCACAGGGACGAGGGGCTGATCCGAGGGGACGGTCACACTCATGAGGGCCAACTTACCAGTGACCAGGCGGGCCGACAGGACTCCGTCGCACCGATGCGTTATGTTGAAGGCGTGACACCTGAAACTTCCTCGCGCCCCCCGTCCGCTGCCGCCCTGAGGATCGAGTCGATCACCGACGAGGTCCACCACGGATTCCTTGCTGAGCGACCGGCGTCGTTCCTGCAAAACCCCCGCTGGCCTCGGGTGAAGACCGACTGGCGAGGTGAGTCGCTGGGCTGGTTCGACGGCGACGATCTCGTGGCGGTGGCCGTGGTGCTACACCGGCATCTGCCGGTCCCGGTGCTGAAGAAGCGCAGTCTGGCGTACCTGGCCGACGGCCCGGTATTCGATCCCGAGGCGGTGGAGTTGGGTGCGATCCTGACTCCGCTGGTGCCCTACCTGCAGCGCCAGGGCGCCTTCATGATCCGCTTGGGACTTCCGGTGGTGCAGAAGCGCTGGGATTCCCAGGACGTCCGCCGCGCACTGGCCGCCGGGGAACACCAGTTGATCACCGATCTGGACCCCATCGAAGTCAACGAGCAGGCTGACGCGATGCGCCGGACTCTGCTCGACGCCGGGTGGATCGAGCCGAGCACGGGCGAGCAGTTCGCCGCCGGTCAGCCGCCATTCCAGGCGCGGATCCCGCTGCCTCAGCAGCCGGAATCGCCCGAGTCCCGGGCACAGCCCGGCGCGACCGTGCAGGAGGATCCGGCGGAGTTCACCGCCGTCGTCGATGAAGTGCTGGCGCGGATGGACCAGTCCTCGCGTCGGCAGACCCGCAAGTCCACCCGCACGGAGCTTGAGATCCGCGAGGGCGGCCTCGAGGATCTGCCGGTGTGGCAGCGTCTCTATGAGGAGACCGCCGAGCGCGATGGCTTCACCGGGCGCCCGCAGAGCTACTTCGAGCGGATGTACCGGGAACTGAATGAGTCCCCCACCGCCGAGTGCCGGTTGCTGCTGGCGTCCCTGGGCGAGACGCCGCTGGCGGCCGCGATCTACGTGCGCCAGGGCGACACCGGCTGGTACGTCTACGGGGCGTCGTCCTCGGACGAACGCAAGCGCTACGCACCGCGCGCCCTGCAGCTGGAGCAGTTGCGCCGCTCGCTAGCCGCCGGCGACCGCTGGTACGACCTGGGCGGGGTGTCCGCCACCCTGAACCCGCAGCACGAATTGGCCGGGCTCACCCGGTTCAAGACGACGATGGGCGCGGACGTGGTGCAGACCCTGGGGGAATGGGATCTGCCGCTGAACAAGGTGCTCACCAAGGCGTTCAACGTCTACATGGCCCGCCGCGGCTGATTCGACGACGGGCCAGAGCTGCTCAGGCCCGCTCAGACCTCGTAGTCCTCGACGCCGGCCAGATCGCGCCCAGCCACATAGCCGAAGGTCAGGGCCGGGCCGAGATTGATGCCGCCCGAGGGGTAGGTGCCGCGCATGATCGAGGCGTGATCGTTGCCCGCGGCGTAGAGCCCCGGAATCGGCTCCCCGGCGTCGTCGATCACCCGAGAGCGCGCGTCCGCGGCAATCCCGGCGAAGGTGCCGAAGGATCCCGGTCGCACGTGCACCGCGTAGAAGGGTCCCTTCTCGATCGGCGCTAGAGACGGATTCGGGCCGACCTTTGGGTCACCACCGTAGCGGTTGAACGGTGAGGCGCCGCGCTGGAATTCTGGGTCCTCACCGCGCCGGGCACTCTCGTTGAACGCGCGGACCGTCTCGACGAGTCCGGCCGGGTCAATCCCGCAATTCTGGGCCAGCTCCTCCAGGGTGTCTCCCTGCACCAGGTAGCCCGCCTTCAGGTAGGGCAGCAGCGGCATCGGGATCGGTTTGGCGAAGCCCAGCGGGTACTTCCGCACGAAGCGGGAGTCGGCGATCTGCCAGGACTCCACCGGTTCGCCGTCCTCGGTGGCGGCCAGCAGCCCCTCCACGTAGTCGTAGTATCCGTTGGCCTCGTTGACGAAGCGCTTGCCGTTCTTGCGCACACCGACGGAGCCGGGCTTGGCGCGGTCCATGATGTGCGGGAACACGCCCTGTTCCCCGTTCGGATAGGGCACCAAAGAGACCGGGCACCAGGCGGCCGGGGAGCGCATCTCGGTGTCGAACACTCCCCCGGCGGCCAGCGCCAGATCCAGCCCGTCGCCCTCGGATTCCCGCGGGGCCAGCGACCAGTGTTCGTGGCCGGTGGGGGTCTTCGGGAACAGCTCGCGACGGCGCGCGACGTCGTTCGGGAAGCCGCCCGTGGCCAGCACCACGCCACGGCGGGCGCGAATGAACTTGGCGCCCTCGGCGGTGGCCACCACGGCGCCGGCCACCCGGCCGCCGTCGACCACCAGCTTCTGCACGGGGGTGCGCACCAGCAACTGAACGCCGAGGTTGTCGGCAGATTTCACGAGTCGGGCGGTGAGCGCGGTGCCGTTGACCAGGTGCACGGAGCGGCCCCGGGTGACCATGTCCCAGGCATGCGGGATGACCCGGCTGGCAGCATAGGCCCAGCCCTTCGGGGAGAACTGCGAGGCCGAGAGCATGGTGGTCAGGTCCTTGCCTGCCATGATGCCCATGCCGAAGAACGACGTCGGGTAATACTGGCGGCGCATTTTCTTCAGCAGCGCCTTCGGGTAGGACTTCACGTTGACCGGGGCCGGGCCCACGGAGCGGTTGCCGGTGCCGGCGCCGGGGAGGTCACCGTAGATGTCGTTGATTTTCGCCCCGGTGACGAATGTCAGCTCGGTGCGGTGGTGGAAGAAGTCGACCATGTGCGGCACGGCGTCGAGGAACGCGTCGATCTTCTGACCGGCAGACTCCGTAAAGTCCTCGCCGAGCACTCCGCGCAGATAGGTGCGGAACTGCTCCGGGTCTTCGTCCACGCCCTCGGCCTTCGCCAGGGAGGTCCCGGGGGTCCAGGCCCAGCCGCCAGACCAGGAGGTGGCCCCGCCCAGGGCTGCGGCTTTGTCGGCGACGACGACGTCGAGACCGTGGTAAGCCGCGGTGACGGCTGCCGCCAGGCCACCGGCGCCCCCGCCCGCGACCAGCACATCGGTCTCGTGGTGCGGCAGATCCGCGACATCTTCCAGGGTGAGGGTGCGGGCGGTGTACTGGTTCATAGTGTCTCCTGATCCGGGATGAAAGCGGTTGCAGAATCGGGCGCGGGAGCGAGGTCTCCCCGCCCCGCGCGGCGGGGCCTAGTGGCCGAAGGTCTCTGGGTCCAGGCGCGGACCGGAGCCGGTGTCGAGCGCATCGATGCGCGCCATCTCCTCCTCGGTGAGCGCGAAGCCGAACACGTTGAGATTCGCCTCCTGGCGCGCGGCGTTCGCCGACTTGGGCGTGGCCACGCGACCGGACTGGACGTGCCAGCGCAGGGCCACCTGGTGAGCGGTGACGCCGAGGCGCTCGGCAGGTCCGCTCAGCGCCGGGAGCCCCTCGAGGTCGATGTCGCGCCCCACCGGCGAGTAGGCCGCGGTGAGGGTTCCGGCCGCGGTATTCGCCGCGCGCAGTTGCGGCTGGGAAGCCAGCGGATCCACCTGGATCTGGTTGATCGGCGCCGTGAGTCCCTCCTGCTTCAGGGCGGCCAGGTGCTCGGCGGTGAAGTTGGAGACACCCCAGGCACGGATGAGGCCGGCCTCGACTAGCCCAGCCAGTGCGGCGGCGGTCTCCACGTACCGACCCTGATCGGGGTTCGGCCAGTGGATCAGCAGAAGGTCTGCGTAGTCCAGCCCCAGCAGGCTCAAACGCTCTTCCACAGCCGGGCGGACGACGTCGATCCCGCCGTGGTGCTCACGGTTGATCTTGGTGGTGACGAAAATCTGCTCGCGCGGTACCTCGGTGGCCCGCAGAGCGGCTCCGACGGCGTCTTCGTTGCCGTAGTTCTCGGCGGTGTCGAGGTGGCGGTAGCCGATGCTCAGGGCCTGCAGGACGGCGTCGGTGCAGTCCTGCCCGGTCATCGGCCAGGTGCCCAGACCGATCTGGGGCACCGTGACCCCGTCAACGTTGGTGCCCGTGATCGTCACGTGGTCGGTGCGTGCTTCCAGGCTCATCGCAGCTCATCCTCCAGCAGGGTCAGGGTGGTGGTCATCAGGTGCGCGATCCAGGCTTCGTCGCCGAGCCGGGCGCGCATCTCGTGGTTCGGGATCTCGATCGACAGCGGCAGCGGCACCTCGAGTCCGGCCGCGGAGCGGCCCGCCTCGACGGCTGCCACCATGCCGCGCAGGTCGAGCCCACCGGCGCCGGCGGGCAGACGTGCGGACCGCGATTCTTCGACCAGTCCGTCCCGGTTCTCGGGGCGAGCCGCCGGGGCGTCGCAGATCTGCACCATCGGCACCCGGGGTGCGACGGCGCTGAGTTCCTCGGCGCTGCCCTCGAACCGGGCCACGTGCAGGGTATCGACCAGCACCTGCACTCCGGTCTGGGCCGCCAGCGACGAGGCCGCGGGCAGGGAGCGCACCGCCTGGTAGCTGATCGGCTCCACGGCCGGCACGATGCCGTGCGGGCGGGCGTCGTCGACCATCTGCGCCAGGGTGTCGGTCACGCGCCCGGCATCGGCATCGGCCACGGCGACCGTCATCGACGTCGCACCGAGGGCTTCCCCGGCTTCGAGCATCGCCCGCCAGGCGTCGCGCTGATCGGAGCCGTCCAGCAGCAGGAATTCGATATCGCGCACGCTCACTGCAGTGTCGGCCATCCGCTGCCGCGTCTGCGCCAGCATCGGGCTGCCCGGCTGCACGTCGAAGGGAGTCTCCGCCTCGGTGACGGGCCGGACGCGCACGCCGATGAAGTCGAATCCGGCGCGGGCGGCCAGCTCGACCAGTCGCGGCGGCTCCACCGTCAGGGCGGCCAACTGGGCGAGGCCGAGCTCGCGTCCGCTGCGGGTCGTCATCTCCGGGTCACCGGCCTTTCGTCACGGGTGCGGAGACCTCCGCACTGCTCGCCATGATGACAGTGACCGGGGACACGCCACCACCCGGTTCTCATTGAACGAGAGAACGGCCGACGGCGTAGGCGCGGGTGATGGCCGAGCCGATGGTCGCCCCGCCCCCGGGGTAGGCGTCCTTGAACACCGTCGCGGAGCAGTTCCCCGCGGCGTAGAGTCCCGGGATCGCCTCGCCCTGCCAGTCCAGCACGCGTCCCTGCAGGTCCGCCTGCAGCCCGCCGGCGGTGCCCAGCACCCCCGGGTGCAGCTGCACCGCGTAGTACGGGCCGTCCTGGAGCGGGGCCAGGCACGGGTTCGGCTCGATGGCCGGGTCGCCAAGGTGGCGGTCCTGCTCCGTGGCACCGCGGCCGAAGTCCGGATCGGTCCCGTCGCGGGCACCGTCATTGAACCGGCGCACCGTGTCTTCCAATCCCTCGACGTCGACGTCGAGCTTCGCGGCCAGCTCGGCCACCGTCGGCGCCTGCACCAACCACGACGGCGCCTCCGCCGGGTCGGTGAAGGGCGCATGCCCGGCGATCGGATAGCGAGCGGCGTAGCCGGAGTCGACCACCAGATAGGCCGGAATGTTGGCGAAAGTAGAGGTCGCGGGGTCGATGTTGGCGAACACCCTCGAGAAGTCGTGGTAGTTCAGCGCCTCGTTGACGAATCGTTGCCCCGCACTGTTCACCACAATCGAGCCCGGCAGCGTGGCCTCCACGTTGCCCATGCGCCCGGAGGGCTTGCCGTCATAGGTGGCGCCGTGCGCGGTGAGCACCGGCACGCCCCAGATGGCGGTGGTCTGAGCCAGCGCCGCACCCGCACCGACGCCGAGCTTCAGCCCGTCGCCCTCATTGGAGGGCGCGGAGATCGGGGTGATCGGGAACTTCAGCAGGGTGCCCCGCAGCTGCTCCGACCATTCAAATCCCCCGGAGGCCACCACGACGTCGTCCGCGTGGACCACTCCCCCGCCGTGCGTCACCGCCCAGCTGTCACCTTCGCGTTCGAGCCCGGTCACCGCAGCCCTGGTACTGAGTGTCACCCCGGCGTCCCAAGCCGAAGCAGCCAGCGCCGAGAGCAACGCCGCACCCATGGTGCGCACCCCTGCCTCGGCGCGGGACTGCAGCAGCGCCGGGTCGGGGGCCGCGCCGTGGAGCTGATCGCGCTCGTCCATGGTGATCAGCGGGAAGTAGGTGGAGCTGCGTACCGCCCCGCGCAGTCCGGGAACGTCCGAGGGGTCCACGGGCCGGTGGTCGAGGCCGCGCCCGGAGGCGGTGGAGCCTGGCCACTCGCGGTGGTAGTCGGGCCGGTTCAACGGCAGGTAATCCACCCGGGTGCGCTCATCCAGGAAGCGCACGGCCTCGGCCGAGGTCTCCACGTACCAGTTGATCTCCTCCTCGGACATCGCCCCGGCGGTCGCCGCGCGCAGATACTGTTTGCCCGCCTCGGGCGTGTCGGAGTGCCCGTGGCGTTCCATCAGCGGATTGGCCGGAGCCCACATCACGCCCCCGCCGGCTGCGGTGGTGCCGCCCAACTGAGCAGCTTTCTCCAGCACCAGCACACTGCGTCCGCCCTGGGCGGCCACCACGGCGGCGGTGAGTCCGGCGCAGCCGGATCCCATCACGACGACGTCGACGCGCCGGGGCAGCTCATCGATCGGGGTGAGCAGCGGACGCGTGGCGGCTTGAGCGGCGGGGGCAGTCATTAGGACTCCTTGTGTTCGTTGCGGTCGTTCAGGCTCGGGAAATCGATGGCGATCTTGCCCACGCCCGCACTCGGGTCAATCAGGGTGCGGAACGCCGCATCCAGATCGTGGAAGTGGTAGCGGTGGGTGATCAGCCGGGCCAGCGTGTGCTGGTGGCGGGCCAGCAGATCCAGGCAGTCCGGGAACAGGTTCTCGGAGTTGCGCGAGCCCAGCAGGTCGATCTCCTTGGTGGGCAGTCGCCGCATGGAGAAGCTCAGCTCGGCCTCGGAGATGCCCACACACACCACGCGCCCGGCGGTGGCCACCAGGTCGATCCCGCCTGCCACGGAGGCGGGCACCCCGGTGGCATCAACGATCAGCGACGGACCGTCCCCGGAAGTCAGCTCGTCCAACACGCTGCGTTGCTCTTCGGTGGGAAACGCACCCTGGACCTTCATGGTCCGGTCGGCGCCGAACTGGCTGGCCAGCTCCAGACGGGAGTCTTGGGTATCCGTGACGGTCACATCACAGCCGACGTCCTTGAGGTACAGGGCGGCCAGCAGGCCGATGGGTCCGGCCCCGGCGACGACGACGTGCTCTCCGGCCAGCGGCCGGCCGCGGCGGCAGGCCTGCATGGCGATGGAGATCGGCTCGACCAGTGCGGCCAGGCCGAGGTCGACGCCGTCCGGCACCCGGTACAGGTGGTCCAGCGGCACCAGCTGCTCCGTGACCAGCGAGCCGTCCTCGTAGCAGCCGTAGACGCTCATCCGACGGCAGGCGTTGACCCGGCCGATGGAACACGCGTGGCATTCTCCGCACCAGAACATGGGCAGAATGACCACGGGGTCGCCCACGTTCCAGTCGGAGCCGGCATCGGAGGCGTCCAGCTCGGCAATGACACCGGAGGCCTCGTGGCCCTGGATCATCGGCAGCTCGGAGGCATAGTCGTCGTCCCAGATATGGGCGTCCGTACCGCACAGGGTCACGGTGTGCATGCGCACCACGGCGTGGCCCGGGGTCAGCCGCGGGGCCTCAACGGCCTGGTAGTCGATGCGGCGCCGTGAGGTGGTCACCGCGGCTTCAGTGGTGGTCATGGGTCACTCGGCTCCGTCGATCGCGCCGAAGACGATGTTCCACAGGCGCACCTGACGCTGCGCGACGAACCCGCCCGAGTAGAAGGGGTCGCCGTTCATGATCTTCTCGACCTCCTCGACGCTTTCGCCGCGGATGATCAGCAGGGCACCCAACGGGTCGCCCTCGGTCAGTCGGCCCGAGACCAGCAGAGTTCCGCTGGCATGCAGGTCAGTGAGGAAATCAACGTGCGCGGGACGCGCCGCCACCATCTCCTCGGTCTCGGGAACGTAGGTGTACTGCACTGCATAAGCGGCCATGATGGCTCCTTGATCGTCGGGGGTGGCACTCCGCGGTCTGTCCGGAGCGACGTCCTTCGATCATCCTCAGTGTGCTGCAGCTCATGCCATGGGCATCCCGTTGAACAGCATTTATCGCGTGCTGCGAGCGATCCACTTCGAGAGCCCATGTGCAGCAGCCATGAGTACGGGCACCTGGACGTTGAGATTGATCTCGTCGACCGGAACCACCACACTGAGTGCACCCTGGACCTCGCCCTGGGCTCCGAAGACCGGAACCGCGGTGCCGGAGGAGCGCGGATGCAGCACGGCGCGGGAGTGTGCGTATCCCTCAGCGCGCACCTGGGCGAGAGTGCGTCGCAGATCGTCGGTGGTGATTCCGCGTTCGGTGATCCACCGGTCCCGGTGTGCGGCGGCGAGATAGCGCTCCTGGACGTGGCGTGGCCCGAAGGCGACCATCACCAGTCCCGGCGCGGACGAGAGCACCGGTAGTCGCCCGGCCACCTTGGTCAGGTCTGCGGGGTCGGGGTGGGAGACGAGTCGCTCCAGGTAGATGATCGACCCTGCCTGCTCGTCGAGGATCGCCAGCGACACGTTCTGGTGCAGTGTCTGGTGCATGCCCTCCAGGAACGGCTTAGCGGCCTGGGAGAACTCCTGATAAGACGACGAGCGCTGGGTGAGCTCCCAGAGGGTCAGCCCGATCTCATAGTGATTCCGATCGGTCTTCGCGAGCAGGCCTTCCAGCACCATGTCCTGCAGCAGCCGGTGTGCGGTCGACAGCGACAGGGAGGCCCGTTCGGCCAACTCTGTCGCACTGAGCCGCGGGTGATCGGCGTCGAAGGCCTGCAGGATCCTGGTCAACCGCTGCACCACAGATTCACCGGATCGAGAGTTAGCCATGCGCCCATTCTACGATCCCCGCCGTGCACGGTCCTTGGTATCTCAGCGGTTCCGCCCCGCGCCTGTTTCTAAGTAGCCTGGCCAGAACCACCCATCACTGACCAGCGAGGAGAGGCTCAAACAATGATGGTGAATCCGACCCTTCCCTTCGCTGCGGCCCTCGGCACGTGGATTGTCGGCGTGCTTCATCTGGCCCTGATCGTGTGGGCGGTCGTCGAGGTCGTCCGGGCTACGCACCTCCATACATGGGTGCGGGTGGCCTTGATCGTGCTGTCGGTGCTGGTGGCCGTGGTTGGCCCTGTGCTGGCAATCATCGCGGTGCGCGCCTCCAAGGACACCGCCCCCAGACCCACAACCCCTTGAGACTCTGCCCGACGAATTCTGTCCTAAAGAGAACGACGGCCCCAACGCAGTGCGTTGGGGCCGTCGTTACTCATTCAGCGGTTTTCACCGCGGTCCGAGTGGGTCAGCGGAAATCTCCGCCGATACCGTATTCGTCCAGGCTGATCGCGTGGAACTCCGGGGTCATGGACTGATCCATGCCGGGGTAATCGAAGTCCGCGTAACCGGCCGGGCCGGAGAACAGGTTCGCTTTGGCTTCCTCGGTGGGCTCCACAGCGACCTTCACGTAGCGGTCCAGGCCGGTGCCGGCCGGGATCAGCTTACCGATGATTACGTTCTCCTTCAGACCCAGCAGCGGATCCGACTTGCCTTCCATGGCGGCCTGGGTGAGCACCCGGGTCGTCTCCTGGAAGGACGCAGCCGACAGCCACGAGTCCGTGGCCAGCGAGGCCTTGGTGATACCCATCAGCTCGTCACGACCGGAGGCCGGACGGTTGCCCTCGCCCACAGCCTGCTTGTTGGCGGCGGTGAAGCGAGCACGATCGGTCAGCTCACCCGGCAGCAGCCCGGTGTCGCCAGACTCGATGACGGTGATGCGACGCAGCATCTGGCGGACGATGACTTCCACGTGCTTGTCGTGGATGCCCACACCCTGGGACTGGTACACGTCCTGAACTTCCTTGACCAGGAACTTCTGGGCGGCACGCGGTCCGAGAACGCGCAGCACCTGCTTGGGATCGACAGCACCGGCCACCAGCTGGGTGCCGACGGCGACGTGCTCGCCGTCTTCCACCAGCAGACGCGAACGACGCAGCACCGGGTAGATGATCTCCTCGGAGCCATCGTCCGGGGTCAGCACCAGACGGATCTGGGACTGATCGTCCTCGATGCGCACGCGGCCGGCCACCTCGGAGATCGGGGCGACACCCTTGGGGGTACGCGCCTCGAAGAGCTCCTGGATACGGGGCAGACCCTGAGTGATGTCGTCCGCGGAGGCGACACCACCGGTGTGGAAGGTACGCATGGTCAGCTGAGTACCGGGCTCACCGATGGACTGAGCGGCGATAATGCCGACAGCCTCGCCGATGTCCACCAGCTGGCCGGTGGCCATGGAACGGCCGTAGCACTTGGCGCAGGTGCCGACAGCGGACTCACAGGTGAGCACGGAGCGGACCTTGATCTCGGTGATCCCGGCCTGGATGAACTTCTCGATGAGCACATCGCCCACGTCTTCACCGGCGGCACCGAGAACGGTGCCCTCGGAGTCGGTGACGTCGACGGCCAGGGTACGAGCGAACGCGGAGGTCTCCACGTTCTCGTCGCGCACCAGCTCGCCGTTGTAATTGGCGGAGGCGATGGTCTCGGCCAGACCGCGGGAGGTCCCGCAGTCTTCCTCGCGAATGATGACATCCTGGGAGACGTCGACCAGACGACGGGTGAGGTAACCGGAGTTCGCGGTCTTCAGCGCGGTATCGGCCAGACCCTTACGTGCACCGTGGGTAGCGGAGAAGTACTCCAGCACCGACAGGCCCTCACGGTAGGAGGACTTGATCGGACGCGGGATGATCTCACCCTTCGGGTTGGCCACCAGGCCACGCATACCGGCGATCTGACGAACCTGCAGCCAGTTACCACGAGCGCCCGAGGACACCATGCGATTGATGGTGTTCAGACGGCCCATCCCGGCCTGCATGGCCTCGGCAACCTCATCGGTGGCCTTGTTCCAGATGTCGATCAGCTCGGAACGACGCTCTTCGTCGGCGATCAGACCGGTGTCGTACTGCGACTGCACCTTCTGTGCCTGGTCTTCGTAGCCCTCCATAATGGAGGCCTTGTCGAAGTCCGAGGTGATGTCAGAGATCGCCACGGTCACACCCGACCAGGTGCCCCAGTGGAAACCGGCGTCCTTGAGGTTGTCGAGGGTCGCTGCGGTCTGCACCATCGGGTAGCGTTCAGCCAGGTCGTTGACCAGTGCCGAGAGCGTGCCCTTGGTGGCCTGACGGTCCACCCACGGGTAATCCTCGGGCAGCAGGTCGTTGAACAGCACCTTGCCCAGCGTGGTGGTTACCAGGGCGGTCTCGCCCGGTTCCCAACCCTCGGGCGCCGGAGCCTCGGCCGAGGGCACGAAACCGTCGAGCACGATCTTCACCGGAGCGTTCAGGTGCAGCGCGCCACCGTCGAAGGCCATAATGGCCTCAGCAACGGTGGAGTACTCATTGCCTGCGCCCTCGGCGTCCTCACGAGCGGTGGTCAGGTGGTTCAGCCCGATGATCATATCCTGGGCCGGAACGGCCACAGCGCGACCATCCGAGGGCTTCAGGATGTTGTGGCTGGAGAGCATCAACAGTCGAGCCTCGGCCTGAGCCTCGGGGCTCAGCGGCAGGTGCACGGCCATCTGGTCGCCATCGAAGTCGGCGTTGAAGGCACCACACACCAGCGGGTGCAACTGCAGCGCCTTACCCTCGACGAGCTGAGGCTCGAAGGCCTGGATGCCCAGACGGTGCAGGGTGGGTGCACGGTTCAGCAGCACCGGGTGCTCGGTGATGACCTCTTCGAGAACGTCCCAGACCTGCGGGCGGAAACGCTCCACCATCCGCTTGGCGGACTTGATGTTCTGCGCGTGGTTGAGATCCACCAGACGCTTCATCACGAACGGCTTGAACAGCTCTAGGGCCATCTGCTTGGGCAGACCACACTGGTGCAGCTTCAGCTGCGGACCGACGACAATCACGGAACGACCGGAGTAGTCCACGCGCTTGCCGAGCAGGTTCTGACGGAAACGACCCTGCTTGCCCTTGAGCATATCCGAGAGCGACTTCAGCGGACGGTTGCCCGGTCCGGTGACCGGACGACCGCGACGGCCGTTGTCGAACAGCGAGTCGACCGCTTCCTGGAGCATGCGCTTCTCGTTGTTCACGATGATCTCGGGAGCACCAAGATCCAGCAGACGCTTCAGGCGGTTGTTGCGGTTGATCACACGACGGTAGAGGTCGTTGAGGTCCGAGGTGGCGAAACGGCCACCGTCGAGCTGAACCATCGGGCGCAGTTCCGGCGGGATCACCGGAACGGCGCCGAGGACCATGCCTTCGGGCGAGTTGTCGGTGGTCATGAAGGCGTTGACGACCTTCAGCCGCTTCAGGGCGCGGGTCTTGCGCTGGCCCTTGCCGTTCTGGATGATCTCGCGCAGCAATTCTGCCTCTGCATCGAGGTCGAACGTCTGCAGGCGGCGCTGAATCGACTCTGCACCCATGGAGCCTTCGAAGTACTGACCGTACTTGTCACGCATGGCGCGGAAGAGTCCCTCGTCGCCCTCGAGATCGGAGACCTTGAGGTTCTTGAACCGGTCCCAGATACGCTCCAGACGGTCCAACTCGGCGTCGGCACGCTTGCGCACCTGGGCCATCGTCTTGTCGGCGAGGTCGCGAGCCTTCTTCTTCTCAGGTGCCTTGGCGCCCTCGGATTCCAGCTTGGCAAGGTCCTTCTCCAGATCAGCAGCGACCGCGGCAATATCCGCGTCGCGCTGATCGGCCAGGTACTTGGCCTCCTGGTCGTACTCGGCCTGCAGGTTCGGCAGATCACGGTGGCGAGCTTCCTCGTCCACAGAGGTGATCATGTAGGCGGCAAAGTAAATAACCTTCTCGAGGTCCTTCGGCGCCAGGTCCAGCAGGTAGCCCAGGCGTGAGGGCACGCCCTTGAAGTACCAGATGTGGGTCACGGGAGCCGCGAGCTCGATGTGGCCCATCCGGTCGCGACGCACCTTAGAGCGGGTCACCTCGACGCCGCAGCGCTCACAGATGATGCCCTTGTAGCGCACGCGCTTGTACTTGCCGCAGTAGCACTCCCAGTCGCGAGTGGGTCCGAAGATCCGCTCGCAGAACAGGCCGTCCTTCTCGGGCTTCAGGGTGCGGTAGTTGATGGTCTCGGGCTTCTTGACTTCGCCGTAAGACCAGTTGCGGATATCTTCGCCGGTGGCCAGGCCGATGCGCATAAGGCCGAATGAGTTTTCAGTGGACATGGTCCGTTGAACTCCTGATGTCTAAAAGTGGATGACGTCTTGTGCGGGCTGGTGAACCGGGTCTCAGACTTCCTCGACCGAGCTGGGCTCGGCGTGGGAGAGATCGATACCCAGCTCATCGGCGGCCCGGAATGATTCCTCATCCGAGTCACGCATTTCGATGGTCTGGCCTTCGGTGGAGAGGACCTCCACATTCAGGCAGAGTGACTGCATCTCCTTGATGAGCACCTTGAAGGACTCGGGAACGCCCGGCTCCGGGATGTTCTCGCCCTTGACGATCGCCTCGTACACCTTGACACGTCCGTGGATGTCATCGGACTTGATGGTGAGCAGTTCCTGCAGCGTGTAGGCGGCGCCGTACGCTTCCAGGGCCCAGACTTCCATCTCACCGAAACGCTGTCCGCCGAACTGTGCCTTACCGCCCAGCGGCTGCTGGGTGATCATGGAGTACGGTCCGGTGGAACGTGCGTGGATCTTGTCATCCACCAGGTGGTGCAGCTTCAGCATGTACATGTAGCCCACGGAGATCGGGTCCGGGAACGGTTCGCCGGAGCGGCCGTCGAACAGCAGCGCCTTGCCGTTGGTTCCCATCAGGCGATCGCCGTCGCGGGTCTTGTTGACATGGCCGAGCAGTCCGGTGATCTCATCTGCTTCCGCACCGTCGAAGACGGGGGTGGCGACGTTGAGCTTGCCGGTCTCGCGAGGCAGGTTCGGCAGGTTCTTGATCCACTCGGGCTCGCCCTCGATGGTCCAGCCGTTGGCGGCGGCCCAACCGAGGTGCAGCTCCATAACCTGACCCAGGTTCATACGACCGGGCACACCCAGCGGGTTCAGGACGATGTCGACGGGGGTACCGTCGGCCAGGAACGGCATATCCTCCATCGGCAGGATCTTCGAGATGACACCTTTGTTACCGTGACGTCCGGCCATCTTGTCGCCGTCGGTGATCTTGCGCTTCTGCGCCACGTAGACGCGCACCAGCTGGTTCACGCCCGGGGGCAGATCATCATCTTCATCGCGGTCGAAGATGCGCACGCCGATGACGGTTCCGGATTCGCCGTGGGGCACCTTCAGGGAGGTGTCACGGACTTCCTTGGACTTCTCGCCGAAGATGGCGCGCAGTAGGCGCTCCTCCGGGGTCAGCTCCGTCTCGCCCTTCGGGGTCACACGACCCACCAGGATGTCGCCGGCTTCCACCTCGGCGCCGATGTGGATGATGCCGCGCTCGTCGAGCTGGGCCAGAACCTCATCGGAAACGTTGGGGATGTCACGGGTGACTTCCTCGGCACCGAGCTTGGTGTCGCGGGCATCGACCTCGTACTCCTCGATGTGGATCGAGGTGAGCACGTCTTCGGAGACCATGCGCTGGGAGATGATGATGGCGTCCTCGTAGTTGAGGCCTTCCCACGGCATGAACGCGACCAGCAGGTTCTTGCCCAGGGCCAGCTCGCCATTGTCGGTAGAGGGGCCATCGGCGATGACCGACAGCTTCTCGACGCGCTCGCCCTCGGTGACCCGGACGCGCTGGTTGTAGGCGTTGCCCTGGTTCGAACGGGAGAACTTCATGATCGGGTAGTGCTGGGTGGTGCCGTCATCGTTCATGACGGTGACCAGGTCAGCAGCGACCTCGGTGACCACACCGGGGGCGTCTGCGGTCACGGAGTCGCCGGCGTCGACGGCCACGTACTTCTCCATGCCGGTTCCGACCAGCGGGGCCTCGGACTCGAGCAGCGGCACAGCCTGACGCTGCATGTTCGCGCCCATGAGCGCTCGGTTGGCGTCGTCATGCTCGAGGAACGGGATCAGGGCGGTCGCCGCCGACACCATCTGGCGCGGGGAGACATCCATGTAGTCGATCTCCTCGACCGACGAGAGCACCGGCTCACCGTCACCGCCGCGCTGGCGGCAGAGCACCAGATCCTCGGCGAAGGTGCCGTCCTCGTTGAGCTGAGCGTTGGCCTGAGCGATCTGGGCGTCCAGCTCGTCATCGGCGGTGAGGTACTCGACCTGGTCGGTCACACGGCCGTCGACGACCTTGCGGTACGGGGTCTCGATGAAGCCGAAGGCGTTGATGCGGCCGAAGGTTGCCAGCGAGCCGATCAGACCGATGTTCGGGCCTTCAGGGGTCTCGATGGGGCACATGCGGCCGTAGTGCGAGGGGTGCACGTCACGGACTTCCATGCCGGCGCGGTCACGGGAGAGACCGCCCGGGCCCAGCGCGGACAGACGACGCTTGTGCGTCAGACCGGCGAGCGGGTTGTTCTGGTCCATGAACTGCGAGAGCTGGGACGTTCCGAAGAACTCCTTGATCGACGCCACCACGGGGCGGATGTTGATCAGGGTCTGCGGGGTGATCGCCTCGACGTCCTGGGTGGTCATGCGCTCACGCACGACGCGCTCCATGCGGGACAGACCGGTGCGGATCTGGTTCTCGATCAGCTCGCCCACCGCGCGGATGCGACGGTTGCCGAAGTGGTCGATGTCGTCGCGCTCCACGCGCACGTCGACCTCTTCACCGTTGCGCTGACCCTTGATGGTCTTCTGACCAGCGTGCAGGGCGCAGATGAAGCGAATCATCTGAGCGACGTCGTCTTCGGTCAGCACCGAGGAGGCCGGATCGCCCAGCGGGGCATCCACGCCCAGCTTGCGGTTCAGCTTGTAGCGGCCAACCTTGGCCAGGTCGTAGCGCTTCTCCGTGAAGTACAGGTTGGACAGCAGCGACTGTGCGGCGTCGACGGCGGCGGGCTCGCCCGGGCGCAGCTTGCGGTAGATGTCCAGCAGGGCCTCGTCCTGGCCCTCGGTGCCGTCCTTGTCCAGGGTCAGACGCATGGAGTCGTAGTCGCCGAACTCCTCCAGGATGCGGGATTCGGACCAGCCCAGGGCCTTGAGCAGCACGGTGACGGGCTGCTTGCGCTTGCGGTCCAGACGCACCGAGACCTGGTCACGGCGGTCGATTTCCAACTCGAACCAGGCACCGCGCGACGGGATGATGCGCGCGGTGAAGACGTCCTTGTCAGTGGTCTTATCCGGGGAGGACTCGAAGTAGGCGCCCGGAGAGCGGACCAGCTGGGAGACAACAACACGCTCGGTGCCGTTGATCACGAAGGTGCCCTTGTCGGTCATCAGCGGGAAGTCGCCCATGAAGACGGTCTGCTGCTTGATCTCGCCGGTGTTGTTGTTCATGAACTCGGCTTTGACGTACAGCGGCGCGGCGTAAGTGGTGTCGCGCTCCTTGCACTCGTCAACCGGCATCTTCGCATCGGCGAATTCCGGGTCCGCGAAGGACAGTGACATGGTGCCCTGGAAGTCCTCGATCGGAGAGATCTCCTCGAAGATGTCTGCCAGACCGGAGGTCACAGCGATCGAATCGTCGCCGATCTCCTGCGCGTGGGCCACGCGAGCAGACCAACGCTCGTTGCCCACGAGGCGGTCGAATGATTCCGTCTGCAGTGCCAGCAGATCCGGCACGTCCAACGGCTCATGGATCTTGGCGAACGAGATACGTCCGGCACTGGCGGCAGAACGAGGCGAAACGTTCTTGTTGTTAGCGGCTGAATTTTCAGAGGTGCTCGAAGCGACCAAGAGGGATCCTTTCACAAACCTTCTTTGTTTTCGTTCGTGTCCACCGCCTCCCGACTCCCTGCCGTCGAGAAACGATCACCACGGTGGCCCACCGCTATATGAAGGCTCGTACCGTGTACCGTGTATCTTGGTTGCGTCACCTGGTCGTCCGGATCGACTTCATCGGAATGAACTCGAAGCGAACGAAGGCAGGCACAGCGAACCCAAGATGGGGATACGCAAAGAACCAGCATAGCTGACGACGCCACGCGCGTCCACCCCAGCACTCGTCAACCGCGTAGAGATGTGTTATTGAGGTGCAGCCGCTCCCCTGGTAGCACCAGAAGCGGCACTAGGATTGCGACATGACTGACCTCAGCCCGCCGCGCACCCATCAGGCATTTATTGCTCATGTTCGCGCCAGCGCCGGCCAGTTCGGCCCCGCGGAGAAACGGGTGGCCGAGGCTCTCGTCTCCGACATCGACGAGATCACCACGCTGGCCACCTCTCAAATTGCTCGCCGCGCCCAGACGTCCGCAGCAACGGTGGTGCGGACCTGTCAACGATTAGGTTATAGCGGCTACAACGCACTGAAGGCGGAGCTGACACGGTTCCAATACCTGCAACCCAGCACAGCAGACGCCGACACTCCATCCACCGACATCGACGCCCCCTCGACGATCATCGACCTCGTCTTCTCAACCGCGCAGGCCGATCTCGCCAGCGCCGTCACACTACTGGACCGAAAGTCCTTCGATCGCGCAGTCGATGTATTGAGCTCCGCCCAGCGCATTCTCTTCGTCGGATCCGGTGAGTCGGCGACCCCCGCCCAGGACGCGGCGCTGCGCTTCACCATGGGCGGTCGGCAAGCGGTGGCACCGGTGGAGACACTCTCACAGCAGTTCACGGCTCGACTCCTTAGCAAGGAGGACGCCTGTGTCGCGATCAGTTTCTCCGGTGCCAACAGACACACCCTGGACGCGGTCTCGGCAGCCCGCTCGGCCGGGGCACGGATCATCAGCATTACCAGTTCCGGGGTCTCCCCCCTGGCCCAACGGGCCGACGTTTCACTGGCCACAGGATCTCCTACCCAGGAAACCGACGTGTTCGTGGGCCGCATCGCGCACACGCTGGTGCTCAACGCACTCAACCTCGCGATCCAGCAAGAATCCGGCGAACCTGCTTTCGGCCCGTCCCAAGACCTGATAGACGTGTTCGCGCGCACGCTTCGCCCCGAAAACCCGACCGAGTTAGACGAGCCAGACGCGTAGCAGTAAACAGGGTTATTCCGACCTTCACATCCAGGTGGCCCCTCGTTCACCTGACGTCCACATCGGTCCGCTGAGATCATTTCGTAACGCCGTTTCATGAGTTATGAAACGATGTAACGAAAGGATCGACGCCCAGTGACCTCCCTCCCGGCCCAAGCCCAGGAATCGCCCCCGATCGCCAATCTGCGAGCGCTCCCGGCGATCTCACCGCTTCGAGTCTTTCGCTCGGCTACGCTGCATCGGCTCGGCACCGCCGGGCGAGAGGCACTGACCGATTTGGACCTGGCCGCTGTTATCGACCTACGCGAACTCGGCGAGATCATGGATGCACCAGATGAGCTGGAAGGATCCTGCACTTCGGCCGCCTGGATCAGCATCCCGCTGTACCAGGGTCCAGTGCCCCTGAGCACCCCGATCGATCGCGTCTACCGAGACCTGCTCGAGCGAAGGCAGCCACAGCTGTGCGCCGCCGTCAGCGCCCTCGCCCGCTACGCCGCATCCGGAGTACTGGTGCACTGCAAAGCAGGGAAGGATCGCACCGGTCTGGTCGTCGGTCTGACGCTGGCCGCCGCGGGGGTCTCCCGCGACATCATTGCCGCAGATTATGCCCGTTCAGGCTCCGTGTTGCCTCCGGAGTATCGCGAGCACGTGACGGCGATGGTCCAGGCAGCGGGTCTGGACGGTGCGGAGGCAGCCACCGCGCATGAGCTGCACCTGGAGAGTCCTCCGGCAGCACTGCTTTCCGCCCTGGACTTCGTCGATACTACGTACGGGTCGGTCTCCGAATATCTGCGCGCCGGAGGTGTCACTGCAACCGAACTGGACGCGCTGGCCACCCCGTTAACCGAGCGCTCCGTCCAGGAGTCCACATCGTGACCGGCCCTCGCACCGCTCACCGTCTGGTACATCTCACCGACCCGCATCTCACCGCGGAACAGGTGCTGCTCCACGACCGGTTGGAGCCCTGGTCGCGGCTGTTCTCTGCGTTGTCCGCTGCTGCGCAGTTCGCGCCCGATGCCGTGCTCCTCTCGGGAGATGTCGGCGAACGCGGACACGACATCCATGACCGCGCCGCCCAACTGCTGCGTCAGGCAGAAAAGCAATTGGGGTGTCCGGTGATCACCGTACCGGGCAATCATGACGCTCCGGGCGCCATCGGGGCAGGGTTCAACACCAGCCGCACCGATACCGGCCCGAACCCTACGGACACGGTTCACGAGGTCAACGGTCTGCGGGTACTGGCGCTGGACAGCCACGGCTACAACGAGCCGCGCGGCAAGCTGGACCCGGAACAGTTGGACTGGGTGACCTCGGTGCTCGCAGAACCGACACCGCACGGCACGGTGATGGTCCTGCACCATCCGCCCATCCCCACGATCGACCCGTTCCTGTCCACGGTCGGCCTGGCCGACCCTGCTGCCTTGGCTGCGCGGTTACAGGGCACCGACGTCCGAGTGATTCTCAGCGGCCACCTGCATCTGAGCACTGCTGGCTCCCTCGGATCAGTTCCCGTCTGGTCGGGCCCGGCGCTCTCCTATAACCACAACCCGTTCACCCCCGCAGGCACCCTGCAGGGCCTGGATTCCAGCTGGATGAGTGTCGTCGATCTGCATGAGTCCACCGTGGTGACCTCCGCCGTGCCCATGCAGACGCCCGCCGCCGTCTTCACGCGCCATCTGCCCCCACCGATTCCATCCCCCACCACACCCACAGAACCCCACACCACTCAGGAGTAACCTCATGCAGCGTTCCACCACATCCCGACCGATCGCCCGCACCCGTTCCGCAGTGCTCTCGCTGACCGCGATCTCCGCTCTCGCCGCGCTCACAGCCTGCGGGTCCGCGGCCGGCGACGACACCGCCGACGCCGGAGGCGGAACAAATGAGACCATCACCGTCTACACGTCCGAGCCCCAGGCCAAGATCGACGAGATCGTCAGCGCTTTCGAAGAGCAACACGACGGCGCCAACGTCGAGGTCTTCCGGGCCGCGACCGGCGAACTGAAGGCGCGCCTGGCCACCGAGCAGGAATCTGGTGGCATCCAAGCCGACGTCCTGCTCGCCGCCGACGTCCCCACTTTCGAGGCCTACGCCGCCGAGGGTGCCCTGGCTGAGCTCGACATCGACAACGCCGGTGATTTGGAAGACAACCTCGTGGACAAGGAGGGATTCTGGGTGGGCACCCGCATCATCCCGACCGTCATCGCCTACAACACCGAGGTCATCTCCGATGCACCCACCAGCTGGGCCGAGCTAACGAATGCAGAGTATTCCGGGCAGATCGCCATGCCGAACCCTGACGTCTCCGGCGCGGCCGCCTTCAACACCGCGGTCTGGCTGACGGAGGATGATTTGGGTGAGACCTGGTTGGAAGACTTGGTGGCCAATGACCCGACCGTGCTGGAAAGCAACGGGCCGGTAGGCCAGGCAGTGGCCGGAGGGACCAACGGAATCGGCATCGTCGTCGACTATGTCATCCGTGAACTGGCCGAGCAGGGCTCACCCGTCGACCTGGAGTACCCCACCGACGGTGTCCCTTATGTTTCCCAACCGGCGGGCGTTTTCGCTGACTCGGAAAACCAGGAGACCGCCAACGCGTTCGTCGATTTCCTCATCTCGGAGCAAGGCCAACAACTGGCCGTCGAGCAGTCTTACTTGCCGGTGCGCGGTGACGTGGGCGTGCCGGAGGGTGCACCCGAACTGGCCGAATTGAATCTGCTGGATCCGGACCTGAACGAAATCGCCGCCACCCAGAACGACGCGGTGGATCTGTTCAACTCGATGGTGCGATGAGCGCAATCGGCATCAGACCGCTCACGGGTCCCGATGGGGTGCGCTGGCTGCGTTGGGCCGCCTTCGCCCTCCTCGGGCTCGTGGTGGTTTATCCACTGATCGAGCTGACGCTGATGGGCGCTCGTCCCGACGCACTGGCCGCGCTGGCCCGCCCCGCCGTCGGCCAGGCCACCCTCAACTCGGTAGCCTCGGCTGCTGGTTCCGCTCTCGGGGCCACCGTACTGGGTGCGTTCTTCGCCCTGGTCCTGGATCGTTTCCTGCTCCCGGGTCGGCACGTGTTGCGCTGGCTGATCCTCCTGCCGTTCCTCATCCCGCCGTTTATCGGTGCGATGTCCTGGATGGCGCTGCTTGGAGTCAATGGCCCAGTGAATCAACTGCTGGCCGCAGTCGGGCTGGACACCCGGCTGTCCATCTTCGGCGGCTGGGGCGTGGTCTTCCTTCTCACCGTGCATTCCTACCCGATGGCCTACCTGGTGATCTCGGGCACCCTGAAACGCATCCCGGGCAATCTCGAAGAAGCCGCGCGCATTTCCGGCGCCGCTCCGTGGCGCGTGCTGACCACCGTCACCCTGCCTTTGATGCGCCCCGGACTGACCGCCGCGTTCATCCTGACCTTGGTAGCCAACCTGTCGGATTTTGGCATCCCGGCGCTGATCGGGCTCCCCGAGCGCTACACCACGCTGACCACGCTGGTGTACCGGGAACTCTCCTCGACGTCGACGACGAACCCGCTGCCCGCCGTCTCCGCCATCGGGCTCGTCCTCATGGTGCTCGCCGTGATCGCTATCCTCGCGCAGCGGCGCCTTCCGAGCGATACTCAACTCACCGCCAGCTCGGCCTCCAGCCGTTTTGACGTCGGCTGGGTGGGTGGCACGGCCCTCTCTGCCGCGGCATGGGGGTGGGGGTTGCTGATCTGCGTGCTTCCACTACTGGCACTGACATCACAGGCGCTCCTGCCGGCCCCTGGAGTTCCGCTGACCTGGGAGAACCTCACGTTGGACAACATCAGCAGGGCACTCGGTTCTCCCGGCGCCCTGTCCGGGGTGCAGAATTCGGTGATGCTGGCTGGCGGCGCCGCGGTCATCTGCATGGTCCTGGGCTTGGTGATCGCAGTGCTCCTAGTCCGAGTACCGCATCGCAGCAACGCGCTTCTGGACGGACTCACCACCCTCCCCCAGGCGCTGCCCGGTCTAGTGATCGCAGTGGGCTGGCTGCTGGTCGCCCCGCAACTGGGCATCTTCAACACGCCGTGGGTGATCCTGGGAGCGTATGTCATGGCGTTCCTGGCGATCGTCGTCCAGCAGGTCCGAGCACCGCTGAGCACCATCTCCGCGTCTCTGGAGGAAGCCGCCCTGACTTCCGGCGCCTCCCGCCTCCGTGCCCTGGCCGATGTGAGCGCCCGCATGGTGCTCCCGGTGGTCGCTTCCGGCGGCCTGGTGGTGTTCCTCACCGCGGTCCGGGAGCTGACGATCTCCATTCTTCTGGTGGCGCCGGGAAGTCAGACCCTGGGCGTGACGATCTTCAACTTGCAACAGGCCGGCGACTACAACTCGGCCTCCGCCCTGGCACTGGTGGTCGTCATTGTCGGGATTATCGGCCTGAGTATGGCCGCCGCAGTGACCTCACGACAGTCGAAAAACTGACCCGCTCGCCCTTCACAACCCGCAGATCAGGACACACGATGGCAACCATCTCCCTTTCGCAGCTGACCCACCGCTACACCAACGGCCATGTGGGCCTGCACGACATCGACCTTGCGGTGGCCGAGGGAGAGTTCGTCGCCCTGGTGGGCCCTTCGGGTTCAGGCAAGACCACCCTGCTGCGCACCATCGCCGGGTTCCTGCGCCCCAGTTCGGGAACGATCCGCATCGGCGAGCGCACCGTCGTTGCTGAAGACAAGGGCGCTTGGATCCCGCCGGAACACCGCCGGCTAGGTATGGTGTTCCAGGATCATGCAGTGTGGCCGCACCTGACGGTCCAAGACAATGTCGCTTACCCGCTGCGACGGGCACGGGTCCCACGCCGCGACATCACGGCACGAGTCGACGCGGTGATCAGCCAGGTCGGGCTGAGCGATTACGCCCGGCGAAAGCCCGGTCAGCTTTCCGGAGGGCAGCGGCAACGAGTCGCGCTGGCCCGGGCCATCGTCGCCCGTCCACAAGCGTTGCTTCTCGATGAAGCGCTCTCCGCCTTGGACGAGCCACTGCGCGCCCGGTTGCGGAGGGAGATTAAGCGCCTCACTCGAGAAGAGAATCTCACCACAGTCCACGTCACCCACGACCGGGCCGAAGCCCTTGCGCTTGCCGACCGGCTGGTGGTTTTGGATCGCGGCGGAATCGTCCAGATCGGCACGCCGCACGAGCTACTCACACAGCCGAACTCGAGCTTCGTCGCCTCCTTCCTTACCGACGCGTCCGTATTCTCCGGTGTGGTGTCCGGCGGGCGGTTCTACCCTGAGCACCCATATTTCCGTCCGCCGGCAACAACCACCTGGGTGAGCGACGGCGTGCACGACGGCAGCACTCACCACGCGATCGCCACAGTGGCGCCCGAAGACGTACGACTTCGTCGCCTCGACCCCTCGGTCGCTCCGCCCGAGGACCACGCTACGGTCGTGTCGGTGCTGCGCGGACAGTACGGCGTCGAGGTCAGCATCGAGTGGGCTGGCACCACGGCGCGCGTCTACCAGAGGAGCACCGACCTATCGGAGGCAGATCTCGTGCAAGTCGACGTGGTCGCCGCGCGGCTCTTCGTCGGGGCTTCCGCTCGGCATGGTGCCGAGACCGGAGCACGGTGAGCATGCGGTGGGCCCTGGTCCGGCACGGTCAGACGGAGTGGAATCAACGGCGGCTACTGCAGGGAGTCACCGACAACCCGCTCAATGCGGCGGGACGACACCAGGCCACCATGGCCGGCGAAGAGCTGGCACGGTCAGGAGTCTGGGATCGGATCGTGTCGTCTCCCCTGCTGCGCGCCCGTCAGACCGCGGAGCGCATCGCCGACATCCTCGGGGTGTCCTGCGTCGAGCTTGTCGCCGAACTGTCGGAACGTGATTTCGGTACCGCCGAGGGAACCTCGGTCGCCGGACTCGACGACGCGGCCCGCAGTCAACTGATGGCCCAGGGTGAATCGGAGCGGGCGGTTCTCCTCCGTGCGCACGCAGCTCTCGACCAACTCGTCCGGTGTTTCCCAGAAGATCGGATCGTCATCGTCACCCATGGCACGTTGATGCGGACCGTCTTGGACCACGCCTATCAGACAGCCACGCCGCGGGTAGACAACGGTCAGGTTGTCTCCGTCGATGCGGCACTGCTCACTCGGCCGATGTCCCTGCCGTAGTGACGGCCTCGTCGGCCATCGATGCGTGGCCCAGACGGCGTCGCGGCTCCAGTAATTTCAGCGTGCCGCTCCGCAGCCGCGGCCCCCAGGAGCGTTCGACCCAGCGGTGCACGAGCGCTGCGGCAACCACGACCGCGCCGAGCGCAATCAGCAGCACTACCGGCGCCGCTAGATGGTCGGACAACAACCAGATGATCCACCACCCCCACAGCTGGTGCAGCAGATACACCGGGTAGGTCAGATTCCCGGCGATCGAGGCCCCCGGAATGCGCCACCTAGACCAGGGCGTCAGCGTCACCGCCGACACCAGGCCAAACAGCGCGACAACGAGCACGGCATAGCCCCACCACGGGTGTGCATGCCCGGTGAGCTCAGGGGTTCCTTCAACGGCAATCGCCGTACTGGACCACGCAGCCAACCCCGCGTTCAGCGCCACCACACTCCAGCGCGCCATGCTATGGCCCTGCCGGAAGACCAAGTAGAGCACCATCCCGCCCGCGAACAGGGCCGCGTAGTCCGGGAACATCACCTGATCGATCAGGTCCTGCAGCCACACCGGCCAGCCCAGCACCGGCCCGATGGCCCGCATCACCGGGCCGGCGATCGGCCACACCACCGCGACGACGAGGACACGACGGGCGGTGATGCCGATCCAGCAGAAAACCGTCATCAGCAGGTAGAACTTCAACTCCACCCACAGCGTCCAGTACACCGCGTCCAGATGCCCGACGCCGGGCATCCCGCCCTGGAACATGGTCAGATTGGGCAAGATCTCCCACGGCTCGCGGTTGGTCCCCATCTGCGGCCAGATCACGAACTGCAAGAGGGCCGCGGCTAAGACGGCGACCAGATACGCCGGATACAGCCGCCCCACCCGGGACGCGATGAATCGCGCTGGACTGCGGCCCCAGCAACTGAGCAGAATGACGAAGCCCGAGATGATGAAGAACAGTTGCACACCGAAATTGCCCCACGACGTCACCAGGCTGAGGCCGGGCCACACCTCGCCGGCGGGCTGTTCACGGCGGGCACCGTCCCAGTAGGTGTGATGAAAGGCCGTCCAGTGGAAGAGCACCACGGCCAGGGCCGCGACCAAACGGGTGAGATCCAATGCGGCCAGTCGAGGCTTGTCGGACTCGGCGCCCTGAGGGGGCTGAGCCTGAGCAGTCCCCGGTCCCATTTCAGGTGCAGGTGGGGCTGAACGGGCAGAGGTAACCAGGGGCTCGGTGAGTGAAGACATCAGCGAATACCTTAGGAACACCACGTGGATGCGCGCTGAAGGATCCCTGAATGCCCGGTGACTGCCTGCAGACAGACAACGGCCCCCGGATCCGCATCGGATCCGGGGGCCGTTATGGTACAGCGAGCGGCTCAGGCCGCGATCATCACTTGAGGGTGACGGTCGCGCCAGCGCCCTCGAGCTGCTCCTTGGCCTTGTCGGCGGTCTCCTTGTTGACGCCCTCGAGGACAGGCTTCGGAGCGCCGTCGACGAGCTCCTTGGCTTCCTTCAGACCCAGCGAGGTCAGAGCGCGAACTTCCTTGATGACGCCGATCTTCTTGTCGCCGGCAGCTTCCAGGACGACGTCGAACTCGGTCTGCTCTTCAGCAGCCTCTTCGCCGCCAGCGGCCGGGGCAGCAGCGCCAGCAACGGCAACCGGAGCAGCGGCGGTCACGTCGAACTCTTCCTCGAAGGCCTTGATGAACTCGGAGAGCTCGATCAGGGACAGTTCCTTGAAGGCGTCCAGCAGTTCTGCGGTGGTCAGCTTAGCCATGGTGATGGCTCCTTTACGTTGTCAGATCGTTTCAGTGAAACGGGCGGATCTTGGGGGTGGCAGGTTCCTGCCGGTGTTCTTTGATCAGGCAGCTGCGGACTCTTCGTCGCGGACGCGCAGGGCTTCCACGGTACGAACAGTCTTGGACAGCGGTGCCTGGAACAGGGCTGCGGCCTTGGACAGGTTGCCCTTCATGGCACCTGCCATCTTGGCCAGCAGAACCTCGCGAGACTCAAGATCCGCGAGCTTCGTGACACCGTCGATATCAAGGGTCTGGCCATCCATGTAGCCGCCCTTGATGATCAACTTGTCGTGGTCCTTGGCAAAGTCACGCACGGCCTTCGCCACGTCAACCGGGTCACCGGAGACGAAAGCGATCGCGGAGGGACCCGACATCTTGCCCTCGAAGGCATCGATGCCGGCTTCCTTAGCCGCAATATCGGTCAGCGTGTTCTTCACCACGGCGTAGGTGGCGTTCTCACCGAGGGAGCGTCGCAACTGCTTCAGCTCGTCCACAGTGAGACCACGGTATTCCGTCAGCACGGCAGCTGCAGAGTTGCGGAAGAGTTCCGTCAACTCGGCCACTGCTGCGGCTTTCTCAGACGTCGCCATGGCACTCCTTTCCAGTACTGGGACCGGCCCGCTGCTTCACTCACACGAAAAAACGCCCCGTGCAGGTGCACAGGGCGTGACATACGTCTAGACTGACGTTTCATCGGCTCATGTTCACCTGCGCGGGTCGCTTCTACATGAGAAGTCTTTACAGCTGTTCCTTCTGTGGGATCCACCGCCAAGTGGACACCAGAAACAACGACCGGCGGTCTTTGGTGCCTTTATCGTACACGCCAGGATTCGATGCCGCCAAATCCGGGATCAGACGAACGCGGAGACGCCGGTGAGCGCGCGACCGACAATGAGTGAATTGATCGAGTACGTGCCCTCATAGGTGTAGATCGCCTCAATGTCGCACATGACTTTCGCCATCCCGTAGTCAGCCACAATCCCGTTGCCGCCCATGGCGTCGCGCCCGATCGCAACGGATTCACGGGCCAGCCGCGTGACGGTGGATTTTACCAGCGCCGCCTGGGCCATCACCAGCTCGCCGTCGTCCTGGAGTCGCGCAATGTCAGCCATTAAGGAGATTGAGAGGGCGAGGTTCCCGGCAATATGGGACAGTGCCCCCTGGATCAGCTGGAACCCTGCCAGAGGCCGGCCGAACTGCTGGCGCTCGGTGACGTAATCACGCAGGATGGCCAGCACTGCCTGCTGGGCACCGACCGCCTGCCATCCCACCCAGGCGCGGGAGACGCACAGCAGATCGTTGGCAGCATCGAACGAGGTGGCCCCCGGGAGCATCGCGTCGGGCGGCAGCTGCACGTCGTCGAGGACGATATCCGCGTTCTGCATGATGCGCAGACCGATCTTATTCTCGATCTTCGTGGCGGTATAGCCGGGGGTGTCAGTGGGCACGAGGAAGCACTTGACGTTGCCGTCGGCGACATCGCGAGCCCAGACCAGGGCGATGTCGGCGAGGGTACCGAGACCGATCCAGCGCTTGGCGCCGCTCAGCACCCACCCCTCACCCTGCCGACGCGCCTGAGTCACCATTCCGCCGGCCACGTCCGAACCGTGATCCGGCTCGGTCATGCAGAATGCTCCCAGCGCTTTCATCGCGCGCAGTTGCGGCAACCACCTCTGCTGCTGCTCGTCAGAGCCGAAGGCATCGACCATCCCGATGATCAGCTCATTGTGGATGCCGACCAGGGCGGACAAGGAGAGATCCGCTTTGGCCAGTGCGGCGTGCGCCAGCCCCTGGTACAGGTGCGAGGAGCCGCTGAGCACCAGATCCCCGAAGCCCAGCTCCACGAGGCCCGGAAGCAGATGGGGCGCGAACGCGTCACGATTCCAGGCCTCGAGCGCCTGCCCCGCGAGCTCCTCACCCAACCGCAGCTCAACGGCATGGAGCTGCTCGCGCTCGGGGGCCGTGAGCCGCTGCCGCACTCCGAGCAGGTCGCCATCCCCCAGGTCACTGCACTCGTGATTAGTCGCCTGCCCCATGCCGCCCTCTCCGAATCTTGCCCTTCAGATCATTCCATTGCCAACTATAGGTCATCAAAGTACATTTGTGTGAACCACCTCACAACGCGATGATGGAGGGCATGATGCCGACCGCCACTGAACGTTTCCGCGCCGTCCGCGATCGCCTGGTGCACCACCAGCTCGATTGGGAGCAGGCCCGTGCCGACTTCGCCTGGCCGCACTTCGACCACTTCAACTTCGGTCTGGATTGGTTCGATGCCGTGGCCTCCACCAGCGAACGCCAGGATGCGCCCGCGCTGGTGATCGCCGAAGAGGACGGCCAGGTGCTGCGCCGCAGCTTCGCCGAGCTCTCCCGCGATTCCAACAAAGTCGCCGTCTGGCTGCATAGCATCGGCGTGCAGCGCGGCGACCGGGTGATCCTGATGCTGAACAACCAGATCGAGCTGTGGGAATCGATGTTGGGCTGCATCAAGATCGGGGCGGTCATGATTCCGACCACGACCCAGATGGGCCCGGAAGACCTCCGCGACCGGGTTGATCGCGCCGAGGCACGCTGGGTGATCGTCGGGGCAGCCGACGGCGAGAAGTTCGCTGAGGTGCCCGGCGACTACACGTTGATCTACGTACCGGGGCATTACTCCCCCGACGCCCCGGCTCCTCAGCTCGGCGAGCGCGCAGTGTTGAACTTCGCCGACACCTACCAGTCCGACGACAATTTCCAGCCGGACGGCCCGACGCCCAGCGATGACACCCTGCTGTTGTATTTCACCTCGGGCACCACGTCGAAACCGAAACTTGTCGAGCACACCCACGTGTCGTACCCGGTCGGGCATCTGAGCACGATCTACTGGATCGGCCTGGAGCCCGGAGATGTCCACCTGAATCTGGCCAGCCCGGGGTGGGCCAAGCACGCGTGGTCGAACTTCTTCGCGCCGTGGATCGCCGAGGCCACCATCTTCGTGCTCAACTACCGAAAATTCGATGCCGCCGGGCTGATGTCCGCCATGGACAACAACGGGGTGACCAGTTTCTGCGCGCCGCCGACCGTATGGCGGATGCTGATCAAAGCGGACCTGACCACGATGAAGACCCCGCCGCAGAAGACCGTTTCGGCCGGTGAACCTCTCAATGCAGAGGTGATCGACCAGGTCCATCGGGCGTGGGGCTCCACGATCCGCGACGGCTTCGGACAGACGGAGTCCAGCCTGCAGATCGCCAATACCCCGGGCCAGCGTCTGGAGATCGGCTCGATGGGGCGGCCCCTGCCCGGCTTCGACGTCGTGCTCATCGATCCGATCACGGGCAAGGAAACCACCGAGGGCGAGATCTGCCTGAAGCTAGATCCTCGCCCCGTGGGCCTGATGCGCGGTTACGCCGGCGACGCCGAGAAAACCGATGAGGCGTTCCGCGACGGGCTCTACCACACCGGTGACATCGCCTCCGTGAACGAGCGCGGGGTCTACACCTACGTGGGACGCTCCGACGATGTGTTCAAATCCGCCGACTACAAGATCTCGCCCTTCGAGTTGGAGTCGGTGCTGGTGGAGCATCCCGCGGTGCTGGAAGCGGCGGTCGTGCCGGTTCCCGACGAGCTGCGGCTGACGATCCCCAAGGCATTCGTCACCCTGGCCTCCGGGGTGGAGCCCACGGCGGAGACGGCGCAGCAGATCCTGCAGCACACTCTGACAAAGCTGCCGCCCTACAAGAGGATTCGCCTCATCGAGTTCCGGGAGTTGCCCAAGACCATCTCCGGCAAGGTGCGTCGTGTGGACCTGCGTCATCTGGAGAGCGATCGGGGCGAGGCGGAATCAACACGGCCAGCGGAGTTCCACGAGAGCGAGCTCCAGCTCGACCGCGGCAACCGGTGACGCGGCAACCCGCCCCGTACACTGTTCCTGTTCCGATCCCAGCCGAAGAGATGTGACCCTGACATGACTGCCCGCCCCGAATCCTCACGCATCCGAGACCTGGCCTTCGACCCCATCGAGGAGGCCCGCAGCAACTGGATTCGGCAGGGGTGGGAGGACGTCGCTGATCCGATGGCGGCGGTCACCTCGGTGGTGCGTGTCCAGCAGATCCTGATCAATCAGGCCAATGAGACGCTCAAGCCCTTCTCGTTGACCTTTGCCCGCTTCGAGTTATTGGCGCTGCTGAGTTTCTCGCACGAGCAGCGGTTGCTGATGAGCAAGGCTTCAGCACGGTTGCAGGTACACCCGACATCGGTCACGCACACGGCCGACCGGCTGGAGAAGGATGGGCTGGTGGAGCGACGCTCCGTGGAGGCTGACCGGCGCGCGGTGCTGCTGGTGCTCACGGACCAGGGTCATCGGGTGGCGCGCGAAGCAGCGGAGGCACTGAACCGGAATTACTTCAGCGGAATCGGACTCTCGCTGCAGGATTCCAGGGAGCTGTTCCAGATCCTCCGGAAGCTGCGCGTCGGCGCCGGTGACTTCACCGACGCCGCCGACGCCTAAATCCGCCGCAACCCCAAGCGTCGACGACAGCCCCGGGTTAGCGGTGCGACCATTGTGCGTCGCGCTTGGCCACGAACGCGTCCATCCCCTCCGACTGGTCCTGGGTGGAGAACAGGGAGTGGAAGACCCGGCGCTCGAATTGCACGCCCTGGTGCAGTGTGGTTTCGAAGGCGGCATTCACCGCTTCCTTCGCCATCTGGGCGACCGGTTTAGACTTCTCCGCGATCTCGACCGCGACGGCGAGGGCGGTGTCATCGGCCTCGGCATCGGGCACCACCCGGGAGACCAGCCCGATCCGCTCGGCTTCCTCGGCGTCGATCCGGCGACCGGTGAGGATCATGTCCATGGCTTTGGCTTTGCCCACGGCGCGCGTGAGACGTTGGGAACCGCCCATTCCGGGGATGACGCCGAGGGTGATCTCGGGCTGACCGAACGCGGCAGTTTCTGAGGCGACGATAATGTCGGTCATCATGGCCAGCTCGCAGCCGCCGCCGAGCGCGAATCCGCGCACCGAGGCGACGATCGGGGTGCGTAGTCGGGTCAGTGCATCCCAGCCGGCAAACCAGTCCTGGGCATACATGCTGGCGAAGTCCTGCTGTGCCATCTCCTTGATGTCGGCCCCGGCGGCGAAGGCCCGTTCGGACCCGGTGATCAGGATGGCGCCGACGTCCGGGGCGGCGTCGAAGCGTTGGGCGGCATCGACGACGTCGCGCATCGTCTGCGCGTTGAGGGCGTTGAGAGCCTTGGGCCGGTTCAGCGCAATGCGGCCCACCCGATCGGCCGAGGAAACCAGAATCGTCTCGTAGGCGTTGTCGAAGGCGTGGCCGGAGTGCTCGTGCGGGGTCGTCATCGTTGGTTCTCCCTCAACTCATTGATGATGGCGGAAAAGTCCCGGTGCGCGCCATCGGTGGCGGCGAAATCCCGGTAGATCTGGTGGGCCAGCTCCCCCATCGGGGCGGCGGAGCCGGTGGACTCCAGGGCCTGAACGGCCAGCCCCAGGTCCTTGTTCATCAGCGCGGTGGCGAATCCGGGCTGGTAGTCGCGGTTGGCGGGCGAGCCCGGCACCGGGCCGGGAACCGGGCAGTTGGTGGTGACCGCCCAGCACTGCCCCGAGGCCTGGGAGATGACGTCGAAGAGGGCCTGGTGGTCCAGCCCTAGCCGCTCGCCGAGCACGAAAGCCTCCGCGGCCCCGATCATCGTCACACCCAGCAGCATGTTGTTGCAGACCTTCGCCGCTTGACCCATGCCGGCACCGCCGCAGTGCACGATGCGTGCCCCCATGATCTCCAACAACGGGTGCACGGCAGCGAAGGTCTCCTCGGTTCCGCCCACCATGAACGCCAAGGTTCCGGCTTCGGCGCCCACCACGCCGCCGGAGACCGGGGCATCGGCAGCCGTGAAACCCGCCTGCACCACCATCTCGGCTGCGTGCTGGGCCTCGGCCACGTCGATGGTCGAACAGTCCAAGAAGAGGGCGCCCGGAGGCGCCGCGTCCAGGGCGCCGGAGCCTGTAGCCTCGGTACCCCGGTAGACCTCGTGCACGTGGGCGCCGCTGGGCAGCATGGTGAGCACGACATCCGCCTCGCGGACCGCTCCGGGGATGTCGGCGGCGATCGTCACCCCTTTCGTCCGAGCGGCGTCCAGGGCAGACGGAACCACGTCGTATCCGGTCACCGTGACACCGGCGGCCACCAGGTTCGCGGCCATGGGGCCGCCCATGTGGCCCAAGCCGATGAACGCGACGTGCGTCTTGGCGGCGGAGGAGGTTTCTGGGGACCGTGCCTCGGTCATGTTGATCACTCTCTCTCGTGCTGGTGTCGTCGTGGCGGATTCTCAGGAGAACAGCCGGTAGCGCTCTTCAGATGCGAAGTGGGCGTCCACCCACTCCGGGTTGACCTCGTCGAGGGTGGCCGGTGACCAGGCCGGGGTACGGTCCTTGTCGATCACCTGAGCGCGCACGCCCTCGGCGAAGTCCGGGTGGGAGCAGCGACGCATCCCAACCAGGAACTCGCGCTGCAGGGACTCCCTCAGCGTGCCAGCGGCCGCGCGGCGGATCAGTTCGAAGGTCAGCGCCAGCGACGACGGGGACTTGGCGCGCAGCACCGTCAGTGTCTCTGAGGCCCAGTCGGCGTCGGGCTCGACGTCGCTGACGGCAGCATCCAGCCGCTCGAGCTCGGCGACGATCTCCGTCAGGCTGTCCCGGGAGAAGACTCGGTCGATGCGGTCCCCGTCGGCCTCGGCCGCGAAGAGCGAGGCGCCCGCGTCGTCGGTGAAGGCGGGAAGCACCTCGTCGACCGGTCGCACGGTGAGCGCTTCCACGAGATCGTCCAACCGAGAGGACTCGACCATCGCATCGGCCAGCCCGAGGTACAGCGTCTCGGGGGCTCCTAGATGCTGCCCGGTCAGTCCCGCGTAGAGGCCGTGGGATCCGCCGGTGCCAGGGGCGCGTGCGAGCAGGTGCGGGCCGCCGACGTCAGGAACGAAGCCGATCGTGGTCTCGGGCATCCCGGCGCGCACCCGCTCGGTGACGATGCGGTGAGAGCCGTGGGCGGAGATCCCGATGCCGCCGCCCAGGGTCAGTCCGTCCATCAGCGCGATGTAGGGCTTCGGGTACTCGTCAATGAGCGCATTGAGCTCGTATTCGGTGCGCCAGAAGTGCTCCGTCTGTGGGTGTCCCCCGGAGGATGCGATCATTTCCCGGTAGATGCCGACGATGTCGCCGCCGGCGCACAGACCGCGCTCCCCGGCCCCGCGCACGAGCACCTGCCAGATCGCCTCGTCCTGTTTCCAGGTCTGCAGCGTGGACAGCAGCGTCTGGGTCATCTCCGCGTTCAGCGCGTTGGCGGCCCGTGGACGGTTCAGTGTCAGGATTCCGAGGTGTCCGCGGACCTCCACCAGCACCTCATCATGGATCTCTTCTGCCATCTCAGCTGCCTTCCGGCATCACGAAGCTCAGCTGCGAGGACGAGGAAGAGGGCCACCGGGTGGTGACCGTCTTGACCTTGGTGTAGAACTTCAGCCCGTCCGTGCCGTACTGGTTCAGGTCCCCGAACCCCGAAGCCTTCCAGCCGCCGAAGCTGTAGTAGGCGATCGGCACCGGGATCGGAACGTTGATGCCGACCATACCCACCTCCACCCGGGTGGCGAAATCGCGGGCGGCCTGGCCGTCGCGGGTGAAGATCGAGACGCCGTTGCCGAACTCGTGCTGGCTGGGCAGTTTCACGGCGTCATCGAAGGTCTCCGCACGGATCACCGACAGGACCGGGCCGAAGATCTCCTCGCGGTAGATCCGCATCTCAGCGGTAACCCGATCGAACAGAGTCGCGCCCACATAGAAGCCGTGCTCGTGACCGGCCACCGTGGCACCGCGGCCGTCGACACGCAGCTCGGCCCCCTCGTCCACGCCGACCTGGATGTAGTCCTCCACCCGGGTCTGGGCCTCGGCGGTCACCAGGGCGCTGTAGTCCGCGTCGGGGTCGTCCGAGGCGCCCAGGGTCAGCCCTTCCATGCGCTGCTCCAGTGCTGCTACGAGACGGTCCGCGGTCTGCTCCCCGACCGGCACGGCGACCGAGATCGCCATGCAGCGCTCACCAGCAGATCCGAACGCCGCACCGATCAGCGCGTCGGCCGCCGCGTCGATATCGGCGTCAGGCATGATGATCAGGTGGTTCTTGGCACCGCCGAAGCACTGGGCCCGCTTGCCCAGGGACGTCGCGTGGGCGTAGATCGACTGCGCGATCGGGGTGGATCCGACGAACGCCACCGCCTCGACACGGGGATCCTCGATCAACGCATCGACCACGGGCTTTCCACCCTGCACCACATTGAGTGCCCCCTCGGGCAGTCCTGCCTCCAGCGCCAGTTCCGCCAGCCGGACCGGCACCGAGGGGTCCCGCTCCGAGGGTTTCAGGACGAAGGTGTTCCCGGCGGCCAGGGCGATTCCCGCTTTCCACAGCGGGATCATCGCCGGGAAGTTGAAGGGGGTGATCCCCACAACCACGCCGAGCGGCTGCCGCAGCGAGTGCACGTCGACTCCGTGGGTGGCGTCCGAGGTGAATTCGCCTTTGAGTAGTTGCGGCGCCCCGACCGCGAATTCCACCACTTCCACCCCGCGTTGGATGTCACCGTAGGCATCAGCGATCGTCTTGCCGTGCTCGTCCGAGAGGGTGGCGGCCAGTTCGTCCTTGTTCGCTTCGATCAGCTCGACCCACTTGGCCAGCACGCGCGCCCGCCGTTGCGGATTGGTCTGCGACCACACGGGAAAAGCGCGTTCGGCGGCGTCTACAGCGGCCCGAGCATCCGCAGCGTCACCGAGCATCACCTCGGCCGAGATCTCACCGGTGGCGGGCCGGTACACGGGCTGAGTGGTATCAGAGTCCCCCATCGTTCGTGCTCCGTTGATGTAATGCGGGACCTGAGCCATGGTGGACATCCTCTCACGGACGGTAGTGATCTGCGTCTCACTGCGATAATCTACTACCAAATAATTGGTGATGCAATGAAATGGAGTGTGACCCATGGCAGCCGTGAATCTCAGCGGAAAATCAGCGATCGTCACGGGCGGAGCCTCGGGGCTAGGACTGGCGACGTCGCTCCTGCTCGCGGAGGCAGGCGCTCATGTGGTGGTGATCGATCTCCCTGATGATGAGCGCCTCCGACGGTCCGAGGCGGTGGCGGAGATCGGTGAGGCGGTCACCTTCGTCCCCGGGGATGTCACGGATCCGGAGGTGGCGCAGCGGGCGGTCGCCACGGCCCAGGAGCAGGGACCGCTGCGGGTGGTCGTCAACTGCGCGGGCGTCGCCACTCCAGGCAAGCTAGTGGGCCGCGAGGGGCCGATGGCACTGGAGGCGTTTCGCCGGGTGCTTGATATCAACGTGACCGGCACGGTGAATGTGTTGGGGCAGGCGGCGGCCGCGATGAAAGCTCAGGAACTTGATGGCGAGGACCGCGGGGTCCTGATCAACACCGCCTCGGTGGCAGCCTATGAGGGGCAGATCGGGCAGGTAGCCTATGCCGCGTCCAAGGGTGCGGTGGTCTCGCTGACGCTGCCGCTGGCTCGAGAGCTGGCTCGCGATGGCATTCGGGTGATGACGATCGCGCCGGGGCTGTTCGAAACCCCGATGATGGCGGGACTGCCGGAGGCTGCACGGGAGGCGCTGGCCGAATCGACCCTGCATCCGCATCGTCTCGGGCTGCCAGAAGACTACGCGCTGGCGGTGCGTCAGATTCTGGAGAATCCGATGCTCAACGGTTCGGTGATCCGGCTGGATGGTGCGATCCGGCTCGAGCCGCGCTGAGGGCAGCCGACCACCGGGTCGGTCAGCATCTGCCGGAAAAGCAGTGAGGCGCCAGACTCCGAAGAGTCTGGCGCCTCACTGAGGTTGAGCGGTGGAGGATTACTCCTCGCCGCCGACCACCCGGGTCACGTTCGGGTCCAGGGCAACGCCCGGGCCGAAGGTGCTGGAAACGGTGGCCTTCTGGATGTAGCGACCCTTCGAAGCCGAGGGCTTCAGTCGCAGGATCTCTTCCAGGGCTGCGGCGTAGTTCTCGGTGAGCTGCTTCTCGTCGAAGCTGGCCTTGCCGATGATGAAGTGCAGGTTGGCGTGACGATCGACGCGGAAGTCGATCTTGCCGCCCTTGATGTCGGTGACAGCCTTGGCGACGTCGGGGGTGACGGTACCGGTCTTCGGGTTCGGCATCAGGTTGCGGGGGCCCAGGATCTTACCCAGGCGACCCACCTTGCCCATCATCTCCGGGGAGGCCACGGCGGCGTCGAAGTCCGTCCAGCCATCGGAGATCTTGGCGACCAGGTCGTCGGAACCGACGAAGTCGGCGCCGGCGGCCTCGGCTGCTGCGGCCTTGTCGCCGGTGGCGAAGACGACCACGCGGGCGGTCTTACCGGTGCCGTGCGGCAGGTTGACGGTGCCGCGCACCATCTGATCGGCCTTACGCGGGTCGACCGAGAGGCGCATGGCGACCTCAACGGTGGCGTTGGCCTTCGAGGTGCTGGTCTCCTTGACCAAGGCGATGGCCTCGGACGGGGAGTAGAGGCGATCTTCAATCTTTGCCGCGGCTGCCTTGTATGCTTTGCTGCGCTGTGCCATCTGCTTGTTCTCCTTGTGCAGTTGTGGTCTGCGGACCGCGCTCGGCCCTGCCACAGGATGTTTTTGAGGGGGAATCAGCCTTCGACGGTGATGCCCATGGAACGTGCGGTTCCGGCGATGATCTTCGCGGCGGCCTTCACGTCGTTGGCGTTGAGATCTTCCATCTTGGTCTGGGCGATCTCCTCACACTGGGCCTGGGTCAGCTTGCCGACCTTGTCCGTGTGCGGGGTGGAGGATCCCTTCGCGACGCCAGCTGCTTTCTTGATCAGCTGAGCGGCCGGAGGGGTCTTCGTGACGAACGTGAAGGAACGGTCTTCGTAGACCGTGATCTCCACGGGGATGATGTTGCCGCGCTGGGATTCTGTGGCGGCGTTGTACGCCTTGCAGAACTCCATGATGTTCACGCCGTGCTGGCCGAGCGCCGGACCGACCGGAGGAGCCGGGTTAGCGGCGCCTGCTTCGATCTGCAGCTTGATCAGACCAGAGACCTTCTTCTTCGGGGCCATGTTGGGTCCTTTTCTACCTTCGGTGTCCCTGGGACACAGGAGCGTGGGCCAGGGGGTTGACCGCTGTGGCGCAGCGGCCGGTCCGTCGCCTGCCGACCAAAGCAATCGGTGGCGACGAAGTCTTCAATTACTGGATCTTGCTGACCTCGTGGAAGCCGAGCGTCACCGGTGTCTCGCGCTCGAAGATCGTCACGAGGACCACCAGCTGGCGAGCCTCGATCTTCACCTCGGAGATCGTGGCCGGCAGCGACTCGAACGGGCCGTCCTTGACGATCACGGACTCGCCGACCTCGAAGTCGACCGAGACCTGCGGCGCGGACTCCTCGGTACCCTTCGGCGCCGGGCGACCCTCGGACTGCGCGGTCTTGGCGGCCTCCTGCAGTACCGATGGGGCGAGCATGGAGTAGACCTCGTCCAGCGAGAGCGGGAACGGATCGTAGGCGTTACCCACGAAGCCGGTCACACCGGGGGTGTGTCGGACGACGCCCCAGGCCTCTTCGTTGAGATCCATGCGCACGAGAACGTAGCCCGGGATACGCACCCGGTTGACCACCTTGCGGGTGGTGTTCTTGATCTCGACGGCCTCCTCCATGGGGACCTCGATCTCGTAGATGTTCTCCTCCATGTCGAAGGTCTGAAGACGCGTCTCCAGATTCGACTTCACCCGGCGCTCATAGCCAGCGTAGGTGTGGATGACGTACCAGTCGCCGGGCTGGCGGCGCAGACGCGACCGCAACTGCTCGGCCACCTGATCCTCATCGAGAACTTCGTCCTCGTCGGCCTCGTCGGTCTCCGCGTCCTCAGTGGATTCGGCAGCGTCAGTGGCATCGGCGAAGTCAGCAGATTCTTCAGCGTCGGCTTCCGGCGCTTCGTCGGCACCCTCGGCTTCCGGGACGTTCTCGGCGTCGACAGCGTCAGCGGCGTCCTCGTCGGCGGGTGCGTCGACCTGCTCGACGGCGTCGACGTCGGCGGTCTCCACGTCCTGCACGTCGTCGGCTGTGTCAGCTTCGACGGCCTGATCCGTGGACTCGTCGATGTTCTGCTGTTCGAGTTCCTGCTCGGACACGGGTTCCTGCTTTCTCGCGGTCTGGCACGTTCGGTCGTGACTGGTGTCGGTTCAGGTCGGCTCGGGGCCCTGACACCGGAGTCGGTGGCGTCAGAGTCCGTCCGGAGTACCGAAGATGAACGACGCTCCCGTGCCGAAGAGCCAGTCGAGGCCCGTCACCAGCAGAACCACGATGACCACGAACACCAAGACGACTCCCGTCATCTTGATCAGTTCCTCGCGGGTCGGGGTCACGACCTTCTTGAGCTCGTCGACCACCTGGCGCAAGAACAGGAAGAGGCGTCCGAAGACGCCGCGCTTCTGAGGCTGGTCGGAGCCGTCGTGGCCACCATTCTGGGCTACTACCTCAGACACGTACCCTCACTTGATCGCTGATCATCTCGAAGTCGCACGTCGTATTCGACGACGACCACGTTCTGCCGGCGGTTCCGGTATTCCGTGAACCTCCTGCGCAGGGCAGACAGGACTCGAACCTGCAACCTACGGTTTTGGAGACCGTTGCG
>JBQDEV010000018.1:0-53301 GCA_052084925.1 Micrococcaceae bacterium | reverse complement strand
GATAGAGCGTCTGTCTACGGAACAGAAGGTCAGGGGTTCGAATCCCTTAGGGCGCACGATCAACCCGCTGTTCACAGCGGGTTTTGTCGTTTAACACCGCTGTTCCTGCGGGCACGGACCTGGCACGGAATGAGCACACTGGCCCCCTGCCCGGGACCCGGCTCAGTCGGCGCGGGGCACCACGAAATGCGTCATTCGGGCGTCTCGGCCATCCAGAGTGGCCCACTCCCCCGGTACTTCGAAAACCTGTAGCCCCAGGGTCGGGTAATGTTCCGCCATCTCCATGACCGCGGCTTCCTCGGATTCAACAGCCGCGATGCGCATGCCCACGTCCTGCACCCAGGGCATATGGCCGATGACGAGCAGGGTGCGGACCTGGTCGCCGGTCTCGTTGATCACCGACAGCGCCTCGCTGGGTCCGGCGTGGTAGAGCCGGGACTCCAGGTACGGGGTGGGAGCCTTCTCCCCCAGTTCGGAGCACACCCAGGTGCAGGTCTGCCGGGTGCGCAGCGCATCGGAGCAGATGATGGCGTCGGGAATCAGCCCGGATTCACGCAGCCATACTCCCGCCTGCGGGGCATCGCGATGGCCCCGGGTGGCCAGCGGCCGGTCGTGGTCGGCGACGTCGCGCGGCCAGGCGGCCTTGGCATGACGCAGGATGATGAGTCGTTTCAGGTCGTCGCGCGCGGAGGTCATGTTGCTACTGTACCGAGCCAGTCAGCTCGCTGCCTCGTCTCCAGACGCGAGCATTCCCGGTGTCGAGGAGCACCCCGGAGAAGGGGCGGCCCACGGTGGCCGGCACCGGGCTCGGCAGTCCGAGTGCGCGGGCGGGGGTTCCACAAGCAGCCCGGGCGAGCATCGGGGCGGGGATTCCTTCGGCCAGCAGCCGGTGCACCTGGTCGCCCAGGGTAGAGGTCCCCCCGGCCAGGGTGTCGGTGCCGATGAGATAGGCGGCGCCGTCGCGCATCGTCACCTCCAGCTCCCCCAGTCGGTAGTGGCCGTCGACTATACCGGCGGCGGCCATCGCATCCGAGACCAGGGCCACGCCGGCGGAAGGGTCCAGGGAGATGATGAGTTCTCGGACCAGGTGCGGGTCAAGGTGGACGCCGTCGCCGATGACCTCGACGACGGCCTCCCCGCGCGTGGCCGCGGCGAGGAATTCCAGCACCGGGCCCGGGCGGCGGTGGTGCAGGCTCGGCATGGCGTTGAACAGGTGGGTGACGGTCTGGCCGATGCCGCGGGCGGTCATCTCGCTCAGCACCGCGGCGGTCTGGTCCGCGGTGGCGTCGGTGTGTCCCCAGGACGGGCGGGCGCCGGCGGCGTGCAGCATCTCGGCGGCATCGAGTGCGTGCTCGATCTCGGGAGCCAGGGTCATCGAGCGCACCCAGCCGCGGCCTGCCTCGAGCATGGCGGAGAGCTCCGCGAGGTCGATCGGGCGCACGGCGGTGGGATCCTGGGCGCCGCACCGCGCCGGGCTGAGAAAGGGGCCCTCCAGGTGGATCCCGGCCAGCGCATCGGCGTCACACGCGTCGGCGAGCGCATCGATTACCGGCACCGGTTCCCGCAGCGACACCAGGGAGCCGAGGAGCGTGAGAGTGCCGCCGCGGGCGTGGGTTTCGGCGGCCCGGAGGACGGCGTCCAGGGAGGGAGCATCCGGGAAGGAGACGCCGCCACCCCCGTGGCAATGCACGTCGACGAACCCCGGAACGATCACGGGCCCGGCAGCATCCGACGACGAAGGGTCACTCGGGGCATCCAGGGCGAGGACGGTCCCGGCGTCGTCGAGGTGCACGCCGTCCGCGAGGAGGGCGCCGTCGCCGTCAAGGACGGTGGCCTGGAGATGCTCAGTCATACGGGATTGACTCTGCCGACGCGTCGTCCTGAATCCGGTTCAGCCCAGCCGCTGCAGGTGCGTGGGCGTCGGCGTCACGACGTGCGGGGCGAATTCGGGGTGCTTCTCGATCCAGCCCTTCACGTAGGGGCACACCGGAACGATGCGCGCTTTGGCTGCCACGGTGGCTTCCAGTGCACCGCGGACCAGCACCGAGGCCAGGCCCTGTCCGGCGTACTCATCCAGGACTTTGGTGTGTGGGAAGATTCGCTCCACCGTTCCATCGGCCGCCCGGTGGTCGACATAGAGGGTGTATCCGGCGCGGGCGTCGTCGATGAACACCGCATACCGGTCGTTCTGATCGATGACTTGTGGGGTCGCTGAGTCGTTCATGATGTGCCTTTCTCGGACCGGTCGGCTGATCGGCGGTGGTGGTCACCCGCGCGGGCGCATCCGCGTGGTGGGCGGTGCGGGCGCGGGCAGGGGCGCGGGGCGGTCCGGTGGAAAGTCGCCGAACTGCGGAAAGCTGCGGCCATCGGTGTACTGCGAGCCGATCAGCGTATCGAGGTCCGGCCCCGCGATGGCCGCGCCCCGCGGCGAAGCCGACGGGATCGGGGAACCTTCGTCCGGGGTTTCGAAACCCATCTCCTGCTGATATGCCGCCCTCCAGGTGAGGATCTCGTCGTGGCTGCGGCCGACAAAGTTCCACCACATCACGATCTGCTCGCCCAGGGGAAAACCACCGATGAGCACTACCAATCTCGGCTCGTCGCCGGCCGTGATCGTCAGCTGTTCGGTGCCGGTGTCGACCACGCCCAGGTGGTCTTTCGGGACGGTGACGCCGTTGAGCTCGACGTCCCCGGACACGGCGAGCACACCGTGTTCATGGTCGGCGGGGACGTCGAGGATCAGCTCCGCTCCGGGGTCGAGCCGGATTTCAGCACCGGTCAACGGCAGGTGCGTGTGCACCGGCGAGGTGTATCCGAGCAGGGACCCGAGGAAAACCTTGGTCTCGTAGCCAGCACCCCGGATGGTGTCGGGTCGATGATGCGCCAGGGAAGGCTCGGAGAAGCGGTGGGCCGACGGGAATGCGTACCAGAGCTGCACGCCGTGCAAAGTCGTGGTGCCGTGGGTCGAATGCTCGGAGTGGGTGATCCCGCGTCCGGCATTCATCAGATTGACCTCGCCCGGGCGCACGGTGGCCCAGTTGCCTGCGGAGTCGAGATGATCGACGCGGCCTTCGAACAGCCAAGAGACGGTGGCCAGCCCGGTGTGCGGATGCCGGGCGACCTGCATGCCTCCGCTGGAGGCGACGTCGTCGGGCCCAAAGAAATCGAGGAAGCACCACGCCCCGATCAGCGAGCGTGCCCGCTGAGGCAGGGTCCGGCGCACGGTCATCGCCCGGGGACCGCCCAGGGGAACGTCGCGGGGTTCCAACACCTCGACAACGCTGGTGTGCGATTCCCCAGCGTTCGCTGTCTCCCGCCGCACGCCCGTGCTGAGGCCCGCGGTGAAACGGGGACCGTTCTCGCACACCGTCTCTTCCGGGTTCTTCTCAAGATTCGTCATGGCTCCCCCTCAGTAGCCCTATTCTCCCCGAGTGGGCTCAGAAACTGCAGATCTGCGCGCCCGCTCAGCGACGGGGCCGCACCGGGTGGTGGGAGAGGATCGAGATCCGATTGGTGAGGTTCATCGTCATCGCCAGCCACTGCACCGCCGAGTACTGCGCGTCGGAGAGCACGGCAGCGGCCATGAGCTGGGAAACGTGCAGGCTCTCCTGCTCAGGCAGGCGGGTGACAGCTTCGGCGAGATCCAGGGACGCGCGTTCCGCCTCGGTGAAGAGCTGCTCCGCTTCGCGCCAGGCGGCCAGCACGCCGAGGCGTTGCGCGGTGACACCGGCCTGTTCAGCACGCGGCAGATGCACATCCAGGCAGTAGGCGCATCCGTTGATCTGGGAGACCCGCAGGTTCACTAGCTCGATGAGCTGATCGTCCAGCCCGGCCTCTCGAGCAGACGCGGTAGCCGCGGCAGCGAGCTGGCCCACGGCTTTCCACGCGGCCGGGTCAGACTTGTCGAGATAGAAGGACAGCGGGTCCACAGTTTTCCTCCAGGCGGGTGAATGTTCCTGCTCGAGAAAACCCCACGGGACCCGGAGATATTCCGCGTCCCGTGGGGTCAGATCGGTCCGACGACCGGATCAGATGCTGTATTCAGGCGCCGCCCAGACGACAACTTCGGGGTGCTCGTAGAAGCGGTATCCTTGCCCGCGCACCGTGCGCACGGTGCCCGAGAGGCGGCCCAGCTTGGCGCGCAGTCGACGGATGTGGACGTCGATGGTGCGCTCGTTGGGCACCTCATCCGAGTTCTTCCACAGCGACTCCAGCAACTCGTCGCGGTTGACGGTGCGTCCGCCGTTCTCGACGAGGTAGTTGAGCAGCTCGAACTCCTTGTAGGTGAGATTCAGCGCCTCGCCGTCCAACAGAACTTCGCGGCGAGCCAGGTCGATCAAGACGCCGGGCTGCCGCGTCGACACCGGTGCCGGAGGCTGGGCCAGGTCAGGGCGAATGCTCTGCTGCATGGTGGGGTCACCGAGCACCTGGCGGACGACTTCGAGATCGTCACCGGGAGCACCGGCCGGGGCAATGGCCACAGCGGCGTGGGAATCGGCGCCGGGAACCAGGGATTCCACGTAGTGGCGCAATTCGTTGGCCAGTCGGGTCAGGGACGTTCCGGCGGCGGACGCCGCAGCCTCGTCCATCCCCACGTAGATAACGAAGCCGCGTGCTTCAGTCTCCTGGGCCACCGCCTGCAGGTTCGACGCCCCGTTGGGAGCAAGCATCGTGCTGGGCTCATCGCCCTCGAAGTGCTGATCATCTGACTCCACGTCGCTGACGGAGTGCAGTGCCCGCTGTGCCGTCACCGGAGCGGGACCACCGTGCTCGCGATACATTCGCGCTCGTTCGGCTCGACGCTGAGCGTTGCGAACGGAGATGTGAACGTATCCCTGCGGTGAAGTTGTCATTGATCGATTCCTTTGATGAACAGGTACCTCCGATGTCGGAATCGTGTACTGCCCACAGGGTTGCCATGAACAGCGATGTTCCTTCGCCAGCGGTGACGGACGCGCAGGAACCTGTAGGTTCCCTGCAAAGCGCATCTCGGAATTACTTACCTCAACAGTGGTCCGTCATAAACCGCCATGGCAAGTAACATAAGCCCCAGAGTCTCACTATGTGGAATGAATCATCACTTTTGTGATGCAACTCACTCGTAATATTCGGTACTATTCGTCTCACCTTGTATTGCGAGCCGCTATGAGTCCGAGGACGAACTGAGATCGTCCGGCATCCTCGACCGACGGGTTTCCGACTATTCCGCCACTCCGTAGAGCCGGTCGCCGGCGTCACCGAGACCCGGGTAGATGTAGGCCTTGTCCGTCAGCTTCTCGTCGATCGACGCCAGATACAGATCCACGTCGATATCACCGTGCGATTCCTCCAGGCGCGCCAGACCTTCAGGGGCTCCGAGCAGGCAGATGCAGGTCACGCGACGGGCGTTGCGCTTGTACAGGAAGTTGATCGACTCCGCCAGGGTGCCTCCCGTGGCGAGCATCGGGTCCAACACGAAGACGTCACGTCCGGTGAGGTCGGCCGGAAGACGCTCGGCATAGGTCACGATGTCCAGGGTCTCCTCATTGCGGGCCATGCCCAGGAAGCCAACCTCGGCGGTGGGCGCCATGCGCACCATGCCCTCGAGCATGCCCAGTCCGGCACGCAGAATCGGCACGACCAGTGGGCGCGGGCGCATCACGCGCTTACCCACGGTGGTGGTGACCGGCGTCTGGATCTCGACATCTTCCAGTTCCAGGTTGCGGGTGGCCTCGTAGGCCAGCAACATCACCAGTTCCTCGGTGAGTTGGCGGAAGATATTGGATGGGGTTTCCTGACGGCGAAGCTCGGTCAGCTTGTGGGCGATCAGTGGGTGCTCAACAACGTGTACCTGCATGGCCACGAGTCTACCGGCCGGTCGCCTCTGAGGCGCCCCGCCCTATACTTCCACTCATGAGCCTTCTCCCCGTTCCCGACGACCACACCCTGCAGGGCTGGATGCGCCGGTCAATCGATCTGGCTGAAGGGGCCGGTCGCCTCGGGGATGTGCCCATCGGCGCGATCGTCCTCGACGCCGAGGGAACCGTCATCGGCACGGGCGCCAACGAGCGCGAACAACACGGCGACCCTACCGCCCACGCTGAGGTTCTGGCGCTGCGCCGGGCCGCGCAGCATCGGGCTCAGCAGTATCCGGAGCAGGTCTCCCGGTGGCGTCTGGATGACTGCACCTTGGTGGTCACCCTGGAGCCCTGCGCCATGTGCGCCGGAGCGGTGGTCCTGGCCCGGATCCCTCGGCTCGTATTCGGTGCCTGGGACGAGAAGGCCGGAGCCTGCGGCTCGGTCTTCGACATCGTGCGTGAACCTCGGCTGAACCATCAGGTGGAGGTTCATCCAGAGGTGTTGGAGTCCGACTGCGCCCGCCTGCTGACCGAGTTCTTCGACGAGCGCCGCGGACGCTAATCGCTCGGTTCTCGTTGACTCATGTCAAGATGCCCGCGTAGTTCGAGTCGTTGACTCATCCAAAGATGCCCGCTTGTCGAGCTTGGTGCCGGAGAGGTAAACGTGGTTGCGTTTAGCTCGTTGTTGAACCGGTGCGCGGCGTTTAGCTAGTTCGAAGAGGTTGGCTTGGATGAGCTCGATGTGATCGCCGAGCTCGATGGGATTGACGGTATCGAGGCGGTGTTGCAGTGCCGTGCGTTCTTTGGTGTCTAGGACCTCGGCGTGATCACGTAAGAGCCTGTCGGCTGGGGTAGTCGCGGTGTCGTAGCGTTTGGTGACTTTCGCACCTTGACGTGTCTTTGAGATGAGTTTCTGGCTGGGCATCAAGAGGTTGTTGCGGTCGTTTTGAGCGGGCCAGAGCTGGTTGAGTAGATCGAGCTCTCGGGCGGTGTCGTAGCGCCAGTAGCCCACCGCTCGGCGCACGATGGACCAGTTTTTCTGTTCTACGTGGCCTTGGTCGTTGGAATGAGAGGGCCGGCCACGGGTGAAAGTGAGTTCGCGGAGTCTGCAGTATTTGGCCAGGTGGTGGTTGATGAACTCGGAGCCGTTATCGGAGTGGATGCCCATGATCAGAAATGGGAACCGGTTGATGAGGTTCTCGAGGCCGGTGGCAACGATGCGTTCGCCTTGGAGCGAACGCTGCAGGTTTCGGTCCATCCGGTGGCCACGTCGGTGGCGTTGAGGCTGTAGTAGAAAGATCCGTTGTTATCACCGCCTTCGTGGCCGACGAGATCGATTTCGATGAATCCGGCGGTGGTGTCGTCCCATTCGGCCCAGGTTTTCATCGGGATCGAGGACTTCAACAAGCTGCCGGGTTTCGTGTGAGCGATACCGCGGGTGGCGATGAGTCCCTGTCGGTAGGGTTTCAAGTGCCGGTCCATGGTGGCCGGGGACATGAACAGGAGTTGCTGTTTGGTTTCGGGGCTCATCTCGAGACGATCCAAACGTTCCAACGCGGTCAGTAATCGTGGCAGGGCTGCGGTGAGGCGTTTAGCCGTGATTCCATCGAGCAGGGCCCAGCAGCGCACGAGTGCTTCGGTGGTGTCTTGGGTGTAGCGACGTACGGGCTCTCGTTGTTTGCGGGGGCCTGGTATTTCGCCGGTCGCGGCGCGGCGTAGCATCTTCCGGGCGTGGTCGCGGTGCCAGCCAGTGACGTGGACGACCGCGTCAAGGATCGCTGCTTTTTCGGTCTTGGTTGCTTTGGGCCAGGCTTTGGCTTGGGCTGCTGTGATTGCCTTGCGCTGGGTCATCGTCAACTCCATGCTTGTAGCTTGCCGCTACGCGGGCATTTTGAGATGAGTCAACGACTCGGCCTACGCGGGCATTTAGCATGAGTCAACGCGCGGTTTTGCCCCGCGGTGGCGAACCGGTAAACTAACCCGAGTCGAGTTTCGACACTCGACCTGGTGACGTGTCCGAGCGGCCGAAGGTGCAACACTCGAAATGTTGTGTACGGTAACCCCGTACCGTGGGTTCAAATCCCACCGTCACCGCCAGCTAACAAGGCCCCTACTCCCGCAGAATCATGCGGAAGTAGGGGCCTTCGCTTCGCCCGAGAAACCCGCGTCTGGGCACATTCTGGCCACATCTCGGCCATCATTCGGACACATCTTGAGCCAGCAAACCCCCTATGAGACGTCAGGGGCGTGGTCTTCAGCCAGCTCCAGGACAGCCGCGACCAGATCGGTGATTCCGGGCTCCTCGAGGGGGAAGTGACCGCATTCGCGAAGCATGATGACCTTGCCGGGAGACCCAAGTCGCCGGAACACCCGCAGACTCAGTTCGACCGGGGTCCACGCGTCCTCGGCGGGGTGGAGCAGCGTGACCGGGGTGCGCATGGTCTCTGCTGACACGTGACGGTACCGCAGGTAGGAAGCCAGGAATCCCAGCGGAACTTTTACCCCACCACCCAAAGGATCGGTTGCGCAGAGCCGCGACAATTCTGGATTACGGCTCATCTTCGCAAGATCCGCGATGGCGCTCATCGGGATCATCGTCCTCGCGAGTCGACCACGGGCCAGGGCAGAGAGGGGGCCACCGAGAAGGCCCAAGGGCCCGAAACGAGTCATGCGCGCTCGCGCACGCCAGTCTCGAGGGTCCAGAAGGCATGTGGCTGCGACGGCCGTGACATGTGTCGAGCGAGCAGCCGTCTCAGTGGCCAACATGCCTCCGATGCTGGCGCCGAGGAGAATCAGAGGGCGGCCGTCGGCTTCGGCATCAACCAGGTCGAGGAGCAACCGCACCCAGTCGTCGTATCGCACAGCCGCCGGGTCAGGTGACATCGTGCGGCCATACAGGGGAAGATCGACGGCCGCGATGTCGAGCCCCTGCTCGGCGAGCAGAGCCGCTATCGGCCAGAGTGCCCCGCTATGGCCTCCGGCGCCATGGATCACCAGTATTCGAGCCGATGCCTCGGGACTGCGAGCTCGTGCGAGGTGAACACCGTGGCCCTGCCAGTGCCACCAAGTCTCTTCCGGCTCCTGTTCGGCACCGGAACGGCGGCCGGGTGGGAGAAATCGGGCGTAGGGGTTGGCCGTCACCACTCCAGACTACCGACCGAGCCGGAACACCTTGTGAGCACATGATCCGGTCGGACAGCCGTAGACTCGGCCCTATGAGCGTCTCCCCCGAATGGATCGAGCACCACCGCGAGGACAAGGTACTGCTGGGTTGGATCGTTCCGGACGGCGAGGATTTCGCCACCGTCGACCTGCTCGGCCGTCGCTCTGAGCCGGTCGACTGGTTCAGCGCCGAACAGCGGCTCGAAGAGCGCGGCTTGAGCTACCTCAGCGAGCGCTTCGTGTTCCAGAAGGCACCGGACCTGTGGGTCCATGTGCGCCTGCTCGAGGTCTCCCCCGAGGGCATCAGGATTCAGGAGGGCCTCTTCGATGACCCTCAGGGTGAGGCACTGCCCACCCATCACCTCGCCTGGCCACTGACGGGCGAACTCATGCCCTTGGCTGAGTTCACCGGCCGCGTGGCAACGGATCGGGGACTCAGCGACGGCCTCGACGGGCTTTCCGGCCGCGCGTGAACAAGGCGTCCACACTGATCCGGCCGGGACCGATCACCGCGATCACCAGCGCCCCCACGGTGAGCGCCGCGACCAATTCCCAGCCGCCCTGGTCCACGAACACCGTGTCGGTCCAGTGGGCGATACCCCAGGCGCTGGCCATCACCGCTGTGATGGCGATTCCGGCGATCGGGGTGAGTAGCCCCGCGATGAGTAGCGCTCCCCCGCCGAGCTCCACACCCGCGGCGATGGCTGCGGAGACATGCGGTGCGGGCACGCCCATCTGGTCGAACGACTCTCCGGTGCCGGCCAGACCCCACTCGTTGAGCTTCTGCCAGCCGTGCGCCATCAGGATGATGCCTAAGGCGATGCGTGCGGCCAGCAGGGCGATATCTGCCACCAGTGGCGGCAGTCGGACGATCTGGGCGTAGGTGTTCTGCGGCTGAGTCATGGGATGCTCCTTCGTCGGGTCAGCCGCCGACGGTAGCAATCGCAGCCTGGCAGAATCCGAGCAGTTCCTGACATCAGCGGATTGTCGGAGACTTCTGGTATTTCAGATCTTGAAGACGCACGAAACAGGGCCACCCGAACCGCGTGCGCGAGTTCGGATGGCCCTGTGAGCTGCGATGAAGGTCACGACCGTGACCTCACGTGTCGTGAATCAGTCGGACCTCAAGCAGACACCGCAGCGGCGTCGCGTTTGTTGGCCCGGATGATGAAGAACGCGGCGATCATGGCGACCACGGCGATCGCACCCCAGATGCCGACCACCAGCCAGGCGGAGCCGGCGATCACGAGCAGCGGCACGAAGGTCACTGCGGAGATCTCGACCGGGGTCACCGGAATGTAGGCCACACCGAATTCCTCCATGGTGCCGGATTCCAGCTTCGGGTCGGTGATGCGCAGCAGGGCCACACCCGTGGACACTGCACCGGTGGCCCAGCCCCAGGTGAACAGCTGCTTCTCGAACCAACCGTCCTGCATCAGGCGCGGGGCGACCACGAGCCCCAGCACCAAGCACAGGGCCAGGCCGAAGGCGAAGAGGATCAGCAACTCGACCCAGTAGCCGGCCACGATGGCCGGGGCGATGGAGGCGATGCCGCAGACGATGAGGATGTCGGTGGCCGAACCGGCGATCGAGTTCAGCGAGCCGCGGTCCAGGTAGGTCGACACCTTGGTGCGGGTCATCAGCGAGCGCACGATCAGCCCGAGCACGAAGGCGACGGAGAAGACCGGGATCGTCAGGTCTTCCCACTGGGAAGTAACCAGCTGGGTGACGCCGAAGGCGCCGGCGGCGATGGCGGCCACCACGCCGACCTGGAAGGCGAGCGATTCCACGGAGGCGCCGGAGAAGGTGTGCTGGCCGATGGCCGGTCGCTCCTCGACCTTGCGGATCAGGCCGGTGCGCATGTCCTCGGGAAGGGACTTCATGCCGCGGAATGCCTTGGCGTGGCCGCGGGAGGCGCCGATCTTGGCCTGGATGATGCCGCCGATGACGCCGACGATCAGACCGACCGTGGCGGCCGTGTAGGCCAGCGATGCCATCTCCGGGTCCCCGGCCTGCTGGGTGAACACATCACCAATAGCAGCAGCGGAGCCGAAGCCGCCCGCCCAGCCGGCGAAGAGCAGCACGCCGATGCTATCGGGCGCGCCGAAGAGCGGGCCGATCAGCAGCAGCACCAGCGCCATGCCGAGCGCCACCTGCAACGAGTACATCAGCACGCCGTAAGCGGAGAAGGAGGCGACGTTGCGCCCGATCTTGAAGATGTTGAAGTCATCCGTCAGCGCGATACAGGCGAAGACCACCGCGATCAGCACCGAACCGTAGGTGCCCATGTGCTCGGAGAACGGGATCCAGCCCAGCCCGTTGGGACCGAAGGCCAGACCCAGCACGCCAGCCATCACCGAGGCGGGGATCATCATGGTCTGCAACCACGGGATGACGGCTCGCAGCCAGGTGCCGATGGCCAGTAGGACGCCGATCAGACCAGCATCGATCAGCAGCACCCAGGGGGTGAATTCCACAGTCGTCTCCTTCGACGTCGACTACGTTGGGGTCGCACGCTGCGCGATGGTGGTGCGCATCCGGCGCGCGGTGGTCATGCGCGTGCCAGCACCCAGGTGCCGGCGTCGTCCCGATAGGACTTTGGAAGTCTAGACTAGAACCCATGGCTGTCACCATCCTCGCCGTCGGACGCAAGCACGAGTCGTGGGTGCAGGAGGGCATCGACCGCTACGAGAAGCGGCTGAAGAAGCCTTACACCGTGACGTGGCAGCTGCTGCCGCACTCGGCACGCCAGAATGATCAGGCCCGGGCGGAGGAATCCGAGCGGATCCTGGCGAAGGTCTCTGCCTCTGATCAGCTGATCCTGCTCGATGAGCGCGGCACGAATCTGACTTCGGAGCGTCTCGCTGCGCACCTGCAGACCCGGTTCGACACCGGTCAGTCCGTGGTCGTCGTGATCGGCGGCGCCTACGGGGTCGATGAGCGGGTGCATCAGCGGGCGAATCTGGTGTGGTCACTGTCGAAGCTGGTGTTCCCCCACCAGCTCGTGCGCCTGGTTCTGGCCGAGCAACTGTACCGCGCCCAGGAGATCTCGGCGGGGCGGCCCTACCACCACGTCTGAGTCTGGGCGACGGGGCTCAGCAGATCAGTCGCACGGCCTCCGACACCACGCTCACATCGAGGTCGACGAATCCGGTTTCGCCCGTCTCGGCACCGGCGCGGAATTCCAGCGGCAGGGCGTGCACGGCCTCGCCGTCGGCGTAGATGGGAACACTGTTGGGCACACGGACCTGGAGGCGGGTCGCCCGGTGGGCACTCAAGGGACGCAGCAGCGGATGCGCTCGGGCATAGAGCAGCGGAAACAGGAGTGTCAGCCCGACCCGGGAGACCCGGCCGACGGTGGAGATGTTCATGAGTCCGTCGTCGTGTCGCGCTTGGATGTTCAGAGGGATGCCGCCGCCGATAAACGGGCCGTTGTGCACGCAGATCAGCGCGGCGTCGAGGTCGTAGGCGGTGCCGTCCAGGCTCAGGTGCATGCGCTGTGAGTGGAATCCAGGCAAGGAGCGGGCGAGTCCGACCAGGTAGCGCAGCGATCCGGGGATGTGTCGCAGGGCGTCGGCGCGCTGGTTGACCTCGGCGTCGAAGCCAATGTTCAGCGAATTGGCCACCCAGAATTCGCGGGAAGTTCCGGGGGCGCGCAGGCGGATGCGCAAGGCGTCGACGGCGGTGGCGGGGAGCACGGGGGTTCCCAGTGCGGTGAGGAGCCGCTGCAGTGCCGGTCCGGAAGAGCGCGGGAGCCCGGCGGCGCGGGCGAAGTCATTACCGGTACCCGCCGGAATCACGCCCAACGGCACCTCAGTCAGCGCCACCAGGTTCACCCCGGCTGCCACCATGCCGTCGCCGCCACGCACCACGACGGCGTCGACGCCGTCCGCGATCGCCTGGCGGGCCTGGGCCATCTGGACGGCGTGGTCGCTCGGATCGGGAACGATGATCTCGGCGTCCAGCCCCGCTTCGTCGCTGAACTGTTGCGGGGTGGCGGCGTTCTTTTCTCGGCGTCCGGCCTGGGGGTTCAGCAGCACCAAGACACGGCGTCGGGGCGTCATCTTCAGGGGGCGTCTGGGGTCTCGGCGAGGGCATACACCCATGCAGCGCAGTCATCCTCGTCGTCGGTGAGGCGCACCATGGCGATCACCCGTTGGTAGCCGGGGCCCTCGAACCGGTCGAGATACTCCCAGTGCTCATCCAGGGTGTCCGAGCGGAAGAGCCAGCCGGCGATAGCGGAGCGCTGTGAGGCCGGTCCATCGAGGCGCAGCCCGGGATACCCCGATGCCGCTCCCCAGCCGCTGTTGAAGAGTTCCGCGATCACCTCGGCCGGCTGCCAGGTGCCGTTCAGCGGCTCCAAGATGTGCTCGTTGGGACGCCCCGGTCCCAGCGTTCCGTAGATGAACAAACCCTCAGGGCGCGCAGCGGCGGCGCGTGCAGAGTCCTGCTGATCAGGTGCGGTCACGGTGGTCCTTCGAGCGGTAATGGCAACGAGATGGCGTAGCGGATGACCGCCACGCACTATGGCCCACGTTACTACGCGGTGCGGCCGGCCAGGTGGTCGAGGAAGCGCGCGATACGCAGCACCGCAACCTCGATCACGTCGGCCGAGTGCTCGTACACGGCGTCCGAGGCCAGGTAGGGGTCGACGACGTCGTATTCCTCACCCTGATCCAGCGGAGGCACGACACCGCGCAGGGTTCCCGCGAGCGCAATCCCTAGGGGCACCGCTCCCCCCACTTCCCCGGCGCTGGCGTGCTGCGTGGCCTCGGCGACGTCGTCGTCCGTCACCTGGCCGACGATGTGGGCGAATTCAAGCAGGGTGAAGCAATACCGGCTGGCAGGCGGATGCAGTTCCACGACGGCGCGACGATGCTGGCGGTCCATCGCCAGCACCAGGTCGGCCTCGCGGATCTGGTCCGCCGTGAGTTGGACGCCACGGTGCTCCTCGGCACCGCGCCCGCCCAGCAGGGTGGACAGCAGACGTGCTTGGGCCGGCATCGGGCTGCCCACCATGGCGTGGGTGCCCGCACTGGTGACGGTGACGTCGTGGTGGGTGAGATGGGCGATCAGCAGGTGCTCCGCGGTGGGCGATCGGCAGATGTTGCCGGTACAGACAGTCAGGACCCGATGCGCCATCGGGTGTCCTGAACACCGATTCTCGACTGCTGAAGGTCGGAACGGCCGTTATCGTCCGGTGTTCCGTCGTCGCCCTGGTTCCCGGGGTCATGCTCGGCTTCGGCCACCGGGGCAGGATCTTCAGATTCCCGGTGCTTCGGGGTGTCCAGCGGAGTCGAGCGCTCATAGCGATAGTGCGGATACAGCGCGCTGTCCGCGCCCTTGGCGGGCATCTTGGTGGCGACCACGCCGAGCAGCCGGCAGTCGATGGTGCGCAATGAGTTCAAGGCCGCTTCGAACTGCGGGCGCTTCGTGCCTTCGGGGGTGACGACCATGATCGTGCCGGTGGCGTACTTCGAGACGACGGCGGCGTCGGTCACCGGTAGCAGCGGCGGGGAATCGATGAGCACGTAGTCGGCGCGCGAGCCGAGCTGCCCCAGCAGCGCCTCCATCGCGGCCGACCCGAGCAGTTCGCTCGGGTTCGGCGGAATCGCCCCGGAGGGCAGGATGTCCAGTTTCCGCCGGCCCCAGCGCTGCAGCACCTCGGCCACGGTGGCACGGCCGATGAGCACGTCCGTCAGCCCCACGCCGCCTTCGATCCCCATCACGTCCGCCACAGTGGGATTGCGCAGATCCGCGTCCACCAACACCACGCTGGCCCCGGTGTCGGCGAGCGCGATCGCCAGGTTCGTCACGGTGTTGGTTTTGCCCTCACTGGGCATCGCACTGGTCACCACCACGACGCGGCGGCTGTCCTCCGCGCCGACGAATTGCAGATTCGTGCGCAGGCTTCGGAACGATTCGGCCCGTGGACTCATCCCGTCGGCGTGCACAATGAGCGGGCGCGTCGCCGTCTCCGGGTCGTTGGCGATCCGCCCCAGAATCGGGGCATCGGTGAGCTGCTCGATATCGCGGATCGAGCGGATGCGGGTGTCGAGCACCGAGCGCAGCAGCGCGAGACCGATGCCGGCAGCCACGCCAAGGAGAAGCCCGACCGCAATATTGACGGGGACGTTGGGGCTGACCGGATCGTCGGGTACGACCGCCGGCTGGATCATCCGCACCTGGATCGGGCTGTTGCCGGCGGAATCGGCGACCTCGATCTCATTTTCGACGACGTCGGCGAAGACTTCCCCGGTGGTGTTGGCGAGCGCCGCCGCCTGGCTCGGCTCATCGTCGTTCGCCGTGATCGAGATCAGCACCGTATTCTCCGGAGAAGCCACCGCGAGGGAGTCCCGCAGGGTTCCGCTGGTGACCCCCAGGTCGAGTTCCTCAACGACCTTGTCAAGGACGATCGCGCTGGTCGCGACGTCGATGTAGCTGTTGACCGCCTGCTGGGCGAAGGTCGCGCCCTGCACCAGGTCGCTGGCGGTGCCGGCCTCGTCGTGGCGGACCGAGATGTAGAGGTTGGCCGTGGCCTCGTACCGCGGCGTCACCAACGCCGTGAGCGCGATGGCTCCCAGCAGTCCCACCAGGGTCAGGGAGACGACCATCAGCCAGCTCTTGGTGAGAATACGCAGGTACTCACGCACGTCCATGAGCAGATCCTTTCGGGCCGAGGTCGTCAGACCACGATTCACTCTTCCTCATACACTACATGCATCAAGTGAAGTTTGGGGATTACTGCCCTGGTCACGATGGGTTTCAGGCGCGCCCGCGCCGCTTCAGCACCCCCAGGAGAAGGCGTAGCGCACGAAAGCGGCTGATTCGTAGAAGAACTGCCGCGCCCAGACAGCCCCTTCCAGGGGGCGCTCGTCATTCACCGTGAGAATCTCGCCATCGAAGCAGCGCCGGAAATACAGCTCCGTGCGGGTCAGGTGAGGAATCATCGTGACCACCATGACCGAACCCCAGTCGTTCACCTCGGCGAGCGCCGCCCATTGGCGCGCTTCACCCCGAGTGCTGAGCAGGTCGGGGGTCACACAGGTCACGGTGTAGTCATGGTCGTCCTGGCAGTAGTCCTCCCAGCGGGCGAGCTCGGACACAGTCAGAATCAGCTGGTCGCTGTAGCCAGCCTCCACGAGCCCCACCGCATACTCCAGCCGCTCTGGGGAGACCACGCCGAGCGCATAGATGGCATCCACCTCGGCCGGCTCGTCCGCCTCGGGACGGAGGATGTAGCGCGTCCCGAGGGCAGCCCACGCCACCAGTAAGACAAGGCTCACGGCCACCGCAACGACGAGGGGCCGTTTTCTACGAAGTGCTGCTCCCTGTTCTTGTTCCACAAGCACCCCACAGAGTAGTATCAAGTTCAATTATTAAAGCACGTTGTGCACCACGCCGGGCCGGCCGGCGAAGCGCTTCTGTGTGGACGAGGAGCACCTCCGTGGGGCAACGCGACGTTCACCCGCAGCGCCCGGGCTCTTCGACTGCTCCGGAAGCGCAGGAATCGACCTTCGTGCCCCGTGCGCTGGTCGCGGCCCTGTGCCTGAGCGCATTCGGTCCCTACCTGATCGGTGGACTCCGGGTCGAGCAGATCGTCGTCTACGGCCTGGCCGCCGTGATCGTCCCGTTCGCGTTCCCCTTCTTCCGCGCGATCTCGCTTCGCCTGGTGATTCCGTGGGCACTGTTCGTGACGGTCTCCGTGATCGCCGTCGTCGCCCCGGTCACCGCGAACCTTCCGTGGGAGCGTGGATCGCTCATCGCGAGTGCCGACAATCTGCTGCTGCCGCTGGCCGTGATGCTGCTGCTGTCCTGTGTGGTGCGTCCCTCGGCGGCAACGGCATCCCTGAAGTCCGCCGGGTCCATCATCGTCTGGGGTTCGGTCGTCAACGCCATCATCTCGGTCATCCAGTCCATGACGGCGCAGCTAAATCCTCTGCTGAGGTTCTTCTGGTCAAGCAGCCCTGAGAGCCTCTCCACGGCCGAGCACGCGGCCACCATGGGGCGCTACTCCGGGATCTTCAATCAGCCGGCCGAAGCCGGTCTCGTCTATTCGCTGGCCCTCTTCCTCGCCATTTACCTCTATCGGAAGCAGACGGCCCTCCTGCTCATCGTGTCTCTGATCCTCTGCATCGGCGGAGCGTTCACGGTCTCCAAGGTCTTCGTGCTGGCCGGACTCCCGTTGGGGGTCTACTACCTCTGGAAGTCCGTGACCCCGAGCCGCAAGATCTGGCTGCTGCTGATTACCCCGGTGGTCGCTGCGTTCCTCACTTCCACGGGGTTCATCCAGAACTGGGACGGATTCGACTACCTCTTCCGGCTCCTGACGCCACCGGCGGATCAGAGCGTGCTCGAGTTCTACACGGCGGGGCGGTGGAACGAGGATTCGGCCATCATGATGGTGATGTCCGCGGTGCTGTCGACCAGCCCCTGGGTCGGTGTCGGCCTGGCCGGACTCGCGGTGCCCTATGACAGTGCCTGGACCGAGGCCATCATCGTCGCCGGGATTCTGGGCGTGGTCTGCGTCGCCGCAGCGTATGTCGGGATTCTATGGATCGCCCGCCAGACCCAGGACCCGGATCGACGGCGGTTCGCCTTCATGGTCGCCATCATGCTGGCGGGCGCCTCCTTCGGTATCCCCTCGCTGACGGTCAACCGCTCGACGACGCTGATCTGGGTGGTGGTGACCCTGCTGATGCTGGCCGTGAGCGCGGAGAGAACCGGCAGCACCGACTACTCCGGGACGCTGGCCGGCCGCCCCGGATCACCCTGGCGCCTGGAGCAGACCGCTACCCCGCGCTGGACCCCGCGGCCGGCTCCGCACCCGGTGTTTCAGCGCCGACCGGCTTCGGCCGGGCCCTCTTCACGGGGCTGGACCGGCGTGCGCTGAGCCCGATCCTGTTTGCGATACCCCCAATAGGACATCCACGTTCCTGCGCTGACGAGGATGGAGACCAGGAGGATGGCGATGATGGCACCGTTCGCGCCCATGCTCCAAGCGAGCACCGGGACGATGGTGAGTCGGACCACGGCCCCGAAGATGCTCACCCTCATCAGCTCGCGGGCCCGGCCATCGACACGGTGGACGGCGTGCACGGCTGACATGGTGGCCACCACGATGACGTCGAGCCCGGCCCAGATCAGCAGGGGCTGCACGACCGACCAGGAACGACCCAGAACCAATTCACCGAAGAACACGCTGAGGAACAACATCCCCGCCACCAGCACGATCGCCAGCCCCGTGGGGACAGCGAACCAATAGAGCATGTGCTTGCCGCGGTCCTCATCCTTTCCTTCGGCGATCTGCCGGATGGCGAGCGTGGAGACGCTGGTACTGATCAGGTTGATCGGTCCGAACACCGTGGACGCTCCACGGAGGGCTCCCAGCACCGCGGTGTGCGTCACCGCTGCCAGGATGAACGTCATCACGTGCACGGAGCCGGAACCGATCGAGACCTGCACCCCGAAGTGCGTCCCCGTGCTCACCCCTCGTTCCGAGGCTGGCCACTGGGGGATGAACCGAAGATGGACCTGGCGAGCCAGCAGCGTCGAGCTCAACCACAGGGCCACCGCCCAGGAAAGGACCAGCAGCACCACCGGTGCACCCCAGAAGATGGCGGCCGCACCGCCGATGAGCACCAGGGAGAGCTGAATGACGTCGGCCGTCAGCCCCTTCCTGATCTCGCCTCCGCTGACCACCCAGAGTCGGAGGTAGTTGTAGGCGATGTAGCCGGGAATCACCGGCCCCATCGCCAGGATCAGCGGTTCGCGGAACAGGAGCCCGGCGCCGATGGTCAGTAGCGCCACGCCCGTGGAGACCAGCAGCGCCCGGGAGAACGCGTGTTGTCGGATCGTCGCATCGCCCGTGTTGAGCAGGGCCCTGTTCACGCCGATCTCTCGGGCGAAGAGGTCGACGAACGCCATCGCGGCGAAGCACACGCTGAAGACGCCGAGCAGCGCCGGACCACCCTGGCGACCGATGACGATGGTCATCAGCATCGCCACGATGCTGGTGGCGGCGTTGCTGGCGAGCAGCCCGGCGAAGCGGATCATCGGCAGGACCCCGGGGGCGCGGTGCGACGAGAAGACGGCGGAGACATCGGTCTACCCCGAGCCGACCATCAGGTCGAAGAAATGTGGCTGCGCCGCCGTCGACTCGGTCCAGTCCTGATAGGCGGCCCGCGCCCCGCGTCGCAAGTCGTTCCGCTGCTCGACCGTCAGGTCGCGGTAGGTCATCAGTGCCGTCGTCCAGGCGTCGGCCTCACGTGGCACCACAAATCCGGCTCGGTGCTCCTGAACGCGTGTCGTCCAGGGCGTGTCCGGGGTGATCATCACCGGGCACGCCGCCGCCAGGGTTTCGGCCACCACATGCCCAAAGCTCTCACCGCGCGTGGGTAGCAGGAGCAGATCGACGCGGTTCAGTTCGGTCAACAGCTCGCCGCGCTGCAGCACACCGTGGAAGCGCAGATCCACAGAATGTCTCCGCGCCAGGTCCCGACAATGGTCCGCGTAATCGGCCGATTCTTCGGGCCCGTAGACCACCAGTGGCACCGCGAGCCCGGACCGGCCGAGTGCTTCGACCGCGAGGTGGAGGCCTTTGTGCTCGGTCACTCGCCCCAGGAACGCCAGTCGCGGCTCCTCGCCGGACCCCGGGGGAAGCTGCGCGGCCTCGCGGGGCAGCAGCGTCGCATCTTCTTGGACCACGATGACGGCGTCGTCACCGATAACTCGGTGAATATCGCGCTGCTCATGCACCGACGCGGCATGCCACACCAGCTTGCGGTGCGTGCCCAGGATCTTGTTGACGCGCATCAGCACTTTCTTGCGCAGGGCATGCCTCGTCAGGGCGCCTTCGGCAAACTCCCCTCGCGGGGCGACCATGAGGTCCGCACCCGGGAAGAAACCACAGCGGGAAAGCATCAGCACGGCTTGAGTGAAGGCCGGAGACCAGTAGGAGTTGCAGTAAATGTAATCCGGCCGCAAGCGACGCAGCTGCCACCACATCCGTACTCGCCCGCCCGCCAGATGCGAGGCCGCGTAGTACACCTGGGCCTGCCCGAAACTCGTCCATTCGTCGACCGATTCCACCAGGTCCTCGTCGGAGTTGAGGTCCCGGCTCGAAGAGATCACCCGCGTCGTGTAGTGCTCCGGCGCCGAGGTCACGACGGCTTCCAGGCTGCGGATGGGCCCGCCTCCGTGGACCGCAGGCGGGAAATGCGGGGTCATTACTGAAATGGTGGTCATGAGAGAACTCCCCGGAGTCGGTCAGCGTCTGATGCCCTTGCGCAGGTGATGAGTGCCCACCTTGGAGCGAATGAAGTTGACGACCCGGCGCGAGGTGTCCGAAATCTGGTACTCGGCAGGAATCGTCGGAGGACCATCGCTGTGGTGCTGGGCGATGGTCATCCTGACCGCGTCGACGACGTCATCCGCATCGAGCCCGGTGGCCATCATGGCGCCGGTCTCCAGGGCCTCCGGTCGCTCGATGGCGTCGCGCAGCGTCACCGCGGGGAAACCGAGTATCGAGGACTCCTCGGAGATGGTCCCGGAATCGGAGATGACGCACCGGGCATTGAGCTGCAGCTTGTTGTAGTCGTGGAACCCGAGCGGCGGATGCATGCGCAGTCGGTCGTCAATCTCGAGGGCGAAGGACTCGATGCGCTTCCGCGTCCGGGGATGAGTGGAGACCAGGCACTGTATATCTTCGGCGGCCGCCACGCTCTCCAGCGCCCCGAGCGCCTCGGTGAGTCGGTCCTGACGATCGACGTTCTCCTCCCGATGCACGCTGGCCAGCAGATACTCCCCCGGGGTGAGTTCGAGTCGGTCGAGCACGTCGGATGCCTCGATCTGGTCGCGATAGCGGGTCAGGATCTCCAGCATCGGGGATCCCATGACCATCACGTCCTCGGGTTTCATCCCCTCGGCGAGCAGGTTCCGTCGCGAGTGCTCCGTGTAGACCAGGTTGTAGTCGCTGACATGGTCCACCAGATGCCGGTTGATCTCCTCCGGGACATTGGGATCGAACGAGCGATTACCGGCTTCGAGGTGGAAGACCGGCACCTTGAGTCGGCGCCCGATCACCGCGGCCACGCAGCTGTTCGTGTCGCCCAGCACCACCATCGCATCGGGCTTCTCACTCTGGATAACTTTCTCGGTGCCTTTGATGACGTCCCCGAGGACCGAGCCCAGCGAGGAGGTGTCGGCGTCGAGGAAGTAGTCGGGCTGCCGGAGCCCGAGATCATCAAGGAACACCTGGCTGAGGTTGTGGTCGTAGTTCTGCCCGGTGTGCACCAGCACGTGGTCGGTGGATTCTTCGAGTCGCCGTATCACACAGGCGAGCCGGATGATCTCCGGCCGGGTGCCCACGACGGTCAGGACTTTCATTCGGTGCTGCATTTAGACCGTCTCCGGAATCGTGTCGGGGGCGTGCGGGTCGAAGAGATCGTTGGTCCAGAACGAGGTGTACAGGTCGCTCTCTCCGGTGTTGGTGATGCGGTGCGCCCAGCCCGTGGGCATGTCCACCGAGACGGGCTCGTCCCCGGTGACCTGGAAATCATGGATCGTGTCCGTGAACAGCTTCCTCAGTGAGATGGTCGCCGCCCCGGCCAGCACCGTGAAGCGTTCCACCTTGCGCCGGTGGAAATGGTCTCCGCGGGAAATGCCGGGGTGGGTGATGGAGAAGGAGGATTGGCCGGTGCCACCGTGGCTCCGGATGATCTCGAAGAACGAGCCGCGGTCATCGGCGTGCCGCGTCAGGTGCACGGGTGCCTGGTCCGGAAACGTCGTCGACCGATAGGTGTTGAACAGGTCGCGGTCGAAGGGCTCCCCGATCTCCGGAATCTCGCCGCGCCCATAAACAGCCGCCATGGTTCGCAACCGGGTCAGGAGGCCCGAGACGGATTCCTGTACTTCGAGTTCTGCCTGCTCGTCCAGGTCGACGGTGCCCAGGAGCAGGTCCGCGGCGTTCTGCGCGTGGAGCAGGGTCAGGTCCTTGTCCTGCTGCACGACAGGTTCCACCCCCTGAGCCAGCTGGTGGCAGAACGTCGCGGTCACGGAGTTGTATTCCGAGCGACCGTGTTCACCGAAGAGATTCGGCAACCGCACGCCGTGAAATGCGCTGCCGACCGTCTCCGCCGTCGCCGCCAGGATCTCACCAGCCCGTGCCTTGGATTCGCCGTAGGCACCCGGGGTCCCGGAGTGGATGGAATCGGCGTAGACCACGGCTCGAGGCGGGGTCTGGCACCGGTTCAGTGCTTCGCGGATCTGCTCGGCAAAGCCCACGTTGCCCTGACGAATCTCTTCCTCGCTGGCGCGGTTGACACCGGCGATGTGGATGAACCGATCCGCGCCGTCGAGTGCGGCCACGGCAGCGTCCAGATCAAAAGAGGATCCGACGGCGACGCGGTGCCCGTCGACGCCTTGTTCTTTCAGGGCCACCCTGGTGTGCCAGCCCAGGAACCCGTTGCCTCCGCTGAGAGCGACCTTAGACATGGACGGCTCGTTTCGACGGGTCGATCCCGGCTTCGGTCAGCTCGCGCCGAATCTCGGGCAGGGTGAGGAGCAGTGTCTCGACGGCCTCGACGTCGAGGCGTTCCACGGTGTGCGAGTCATAGTCCACGTAGGTCTCCCGGTGGAGATCGCCTTCTTCGATGTAAAGCTCGTAGTTGAGTTCCCGATTATCGGCAGGAACCCGATAATACTCACCCATGTCCTCGGCGCGCGACAACTCCTCACGGGTGGCGAGCGTCTCGGAAATCTTCTCCGCATGCCGGGTGCCGATCAGGCTCACCTTCGCCGAAGATTCGAAGAGGTTGATCATCGCCTGGGCCAAGTCACCGATGGTGCAGGCGACGGCCTTACGAATGAACAGGTCGCCCTGAGAGGCACGCTGAAACGCAAATTCCACCAGATCGACCGAGTGCTCCAGCGACATCATGAACCGGGTCATGTCCGGGTTGGTGACGGTGAGGTCCTTCCCCGATTTGAGCTGCTTGACGAAGAGTGGAATCACCGACCCCCGGGAGTACATCACGTTGCCGTAGCGCACGCACGAGACGATGGTGGCTGCGGTGGGGTTGTTCAGCCCATGGGACTGGGCCACCTTCTCCATGAGCGCCTTCGACTCCCCCATTGCGTTCACCGGATAGACCGCTTTGTCGGTGCTCAGGCAGACCACGGATCGGGCCCCGTTGTCAGCGGAGGCCCGGACCACATTATCGCTGCCGTACACATTGGTGCGCACCGCCTCCAGGGGGAAGAACTCGCAGGAGGGGACCTGTTTCAGTGCCGCGGCGTGGAAGACGAAATCGATGTCCCGGGTGGCGCGATCGACGCTGTCGTAGTCGCGAACGTCGCCGAGGTAAAACCGGAGTCGATCGTCGGCCAGCTCATGGCGCATCTCATCCTGTTTGGCTTCATCTCGGCTGAGCACCCGGATTTCAGCGACGTTGCGCTCCAGCAGTTTCTTCGTCACGGTACGCCCGAACGAACCAGTCCCCCCGGTGATGAGTATCTTCCGGCCCGCATACGAGTAGTTCATGACTTCGCCTTTCGCTGCCCTATCTGCAACAGGATGTTTTCGATGGTGGTGACGGCCGCCTCACGAGAGAACTGTTCCCGGTAGGTTGTCGCCGCTCGAGTCGCCATAGACTCTCGCTCGTCTGCACTGAGTTGGTGCGCACGTCGGAACGCCTCGCTGAGGGACTCCACGTCCTCCGCGTCTGCGGTGAATCCGACCCGGTGTTCCTCCACCAGGGCCCTCAGGTCTCCCTGCACCGTGCTGATGACCGGCACGCCGCTGGCCACCGAACTCTGGAATTTCGAGGGAATGGTGCCGTGGAAGATCGGCAGGTCCTTCAGCGTCACCAGCGAGTAGTCGGCGGAAGCATAGACCTCGGCCATCTGCTCACGCGGCACTCCCTGGTGAAAGGTCACATTGGTGATCCCCCGGTCGCGGACCAACGCGTGCAGCGCCTCCGCGGCCACTCCATCTCCCACGAGATGCAGGCGGAATCCGGTGTCCTGCAGCCGTTCGGCCGCCAAGACGGCGGTCGGTAAGTCCTGAAGGTCGCCGATGTTGCCGGCATAGACCACTTCGGTGGTCGACGGATCTGCTGAGCGCTCCTGACCCGTGGAGGGTGCGGACCGTCTGGTGGCCGCGATGTCCTCGTCGCCCCAGTTGAAGGTATAGGTGGTGCGCTCCGGATCGGATCCGCGCTCGATGAGCGCCTTCACCATGCTGGGGGCGATTCCGATGATCGCGGAAGCATGTCGATAGACGCTCTTCAGCCAGGGGTCCATCAGGGCCGTGAGCCGTTGAACGACCCGGCTTGATTCACCGATGGTGGACCCGGTGATGGAATCGGGCCAGAGATCCTGCACGTGCAGCACATAGGGAGTCCCCCCGAGGAGTCGCCAGAGCCACGGTCCGAATCCGGCCGTCATCTGGGTGGCGTACACGTAGACGACGTCGGCGCCCTGGGCGAAACGCCGCGCGGTGGCCGAGCTCAGTCCGAAGCTGAGATAGTTCGCGATGCGTCGAGCAGGATTCTGGGAATGATCTGGGTAGAGCGGCACCCGCAGGACGTCGATGCCCTGCACATCTTTTCGCTGACGCCAGTTCAGCTGATACCCCTCGTAGAGGCTGCCCTGCGGATAATTGGGGAACCCGGTGAGGACGCGGACCTGATGGCCGCGATCGATCAGGCTCTGAGCCAGCCCCAAGGGGATCCCTGCGTCCTCGGGATAGAAGTACTGACTGACGATCAGAACGCGCATCGGGACTCACCTGCTCCGACCTGCATGACGCGCCGATCCTCAGCTTCGGCGGGGCGGCTCCCGCGCACGACGACCGCACTTTCACTCTGCACCCGGGCTGATGACGTGATCATCGTCGCCCCGCTTCCCTACGCACAGGCAGTTCCCATCTCCCCAAGTCGTGCGGCGCTTTCTGGCCGCCATCGACTCCTGCTAGTAGCCTAGCCGTCTTGGTTGTCAATTCATATAGGTGCTCGAGTTTTTGCTCAAGTTTTCGTGGGAGTGTCATCGTGGGCGGGTCGTCGTGAACGACGGTCTCACCGTCGCGCGATCAAGGCGGCGCCCGAGCGCTCCGCGATCAGCGACTCGGCCTCGGCCTCTGGCTCCACCCTGTTCGCGGTCTTCGGCTCCCGCGTCGTGGCTGGGCCGACGATACGCGCATGGACCTCGGCTTCATCCCAGAGATTGCCCTGCAGGAACTCCTCGACACCCCATTTCCGGCGCACCAGGCCGAGCGCGTCGCCCTGTCGGGCATAGACCGCCGGCAGGTACTCGATGAACATCGGCTGGAAACACATCGTGTAGGCGCCCACTTTGCCGAAGATCAGCCGGTCATCGCGCTCCAGCTCCTGCTGGTCGTGGAGTTTGGTAATGCGGTCGTCCTCCATGCAGGTGAATCCGGTGATGATTTGTTCCGGTAGCGTTTCCGTCGCCCCCGCCTCCAGGCGCACGTCGAGGATCCGCTGTCTCCGAAACAGGGGGTCGATGTTGGTCCGGCTCGCATCGGTCACCACGACGGTGCGGCCGCCGATCTCCTTGACGTCGACCACGCTGGCATGGAACTCCACCGGCACCGCCACGAGCGAGCCGCCCGGCTCGACGATCAGGGTGGTCGAGTGCGCATCGACGACGCCGTCCAGTGATGCACGGATCGCCGCGATGTAGTCATCGAACGACGGCGAGGCGTCGTCACCACCGAAGAATCCGCCGCCGATGTCGATCCAGTCCAGGTCCAGCTCCTGGGACCGCACCAGTTCTGCCGCAACCTCCGCCGCAGCGCGGTAGACGTCGAGGCTCTGGGTGCGGGAGGTCCGGTGCAGGTGCAGCCCGGCGATACTGACCCCGGCGTCCCGGAGCCGGGCAATCACGGTGTCGAGATCCCCGTTGTCCGTGGTGAAGCCGAAGCGGCTGCCTTCATCGCTGTCGAAACGTTCGTCCGGGCAGCGGGTGCCGAGTTCCCAGTTGACTCGCAGTCCCACCCGAATCTCGGTGTCCGGGACGTCACCGGCGAGCTCAACCGTCCAGTCCACTTCGCGCTGGGCGTCGAGGTTCACGATGGAGCCTTCGAGCAGGGCCTGTCGCAATTGCGCCCTGCTCTTGAGCGGACCGTTGTAGACGATCTCGTCCTCCGCGTAACCCAGCCTCTGTGCCAGCTCGTACTCGGTGTCGGAGACGACTTCGGCCCACACTCCGTGCTGTCGCATGCGTGCGAGCAACCAGGGCAGGGAGTTTGTCTTCACCGAGTACGACAGGATGGAATTCGGCCAGTGCGCGTCCAGTGCGCGTTGAAAGCGGGAGACGAAGCGGTCGAGAACATCCACGTCGATCACGAATGACGGTGTCGGTGGCTGTGGACCCGGTGCGGGATCCATGACTTCCATGGCGACGCCTCCTAAAGGTGAGAGTGCTGCAGTGAGTGATGCTGACGATCGGGGGCACCGAAGCTGATGATTCCTTCGTGCTTGGCGGAGACGATGCCGTGGCGGTAGTGGGCCCATTCCGGGTCGAGCGGACGTCCGGCCAGGGAAGCGACCATGAACTGCGGAACGTCGGCCCCGGCCAGATGGCTGAAGGGGTATCCGCCGCTGAAGCGCGGATTGATGTCGATCACGTGGGCGATGCCGTGCCGGTCGACGATGACATCCAGGCTGCACAGGCCACGGATCCCGAGCAGGGCGTTCACCTGCTGACCTAGCTCGATGAACGGGGTGCTGTCGGTGGTGACCGCGGTCGCGGATTCGCCGTTGCGCATGGTGACGATCTTGCGTCCCAGCAGTCCCTGGACCGGTCCTCCCGTCAGCGGGGCGATGATGTCGACCCCGTATTCCTCTCCTGCGATCGCGATCTGCACGACGCGCTCGGCACCCTCGAGGGATATTCCCTGTGGTGCCGCTGTCAGCAAACTCGACAGCTCGGATCGGTCGAGCCGGATCAGCCCCGAGGAGGCGCTGCCGAAGCGGTCCTTGATGATGAAGTGCTCCCCGCGTTCCAGCAGGGAGCGCACGCCGTCGGGATCGGAGAGCAGCGCGGTGCGCGGCACAGAAATACCGGCCTGTTCCAAGGCCACCGAGGTCTGGAGCTTGTCTGCGGCGATGCGCTGCTGCTCTCGGTCCAGCACCGGCACCACCACTCCCCGGTCCCGCAACTGGTCGGCCAGCCCGTCGGCCAACAGGGTGAGTTCATGGTCGTTGAGCGTGATGAACAGGCCGGGCCCGAGTTCCTCAACCGCCTGAAGCATTGCCGGAGCGTAGTCAGGACTGAGATAGGCGGGCACCGCACGGTGTCCGTCGGCGGCGGCCACCGAGGCGGCGTAGGGGTCGTGGTCGAAAACGATGACCTCACCGGGAACGCCCACCGTGGCGAACGCCTGCTGGAACCAGTGAACGAGGTAGACGCGGCGTCCGGCCGAGCCGATGACGATCTTCATGATCCGGCCCCCTTCGTCGACAGCGCGAGAGTGAGGTCGTCTACGATGCGCCCGTCTTCCGGAATCTCAACTCGGTCGGCACCGTAGGAGGCGGCACGGTGTAGCAGCCGCTGCAGCACGGCTTCTTTCCATTCGGGCTGCGGCGACTCCGGCAGCTCACGGGGAACCAGACGCAGGGACATGGTCAGGGTGCGGGTTCCCACCCCGGTGAGCCGACCGAATCCGATGGGGTGTTCCCGCGTGTCATTCTGGCGGAAGTACACCCAGCGGCGGTCGCGGAGGGTGTCGCAGGATGCGTCCCAGTCGACGGGGCGCAGCGCGGTGAACTCAGACTCGACGAGCACGTCTTCGACCAGGCCGTCCTCGGGTTCGCTGCCCTGGAAGTCGTCAACGGTGACGCTGTCCTCGGCGGCGACACCCGAGCGGCCCAGCACCACGAGCACTGTTTTGAGCAGGATGCCGACATCGAGGCGGGCACTGCGGCGATCCACATATTCGACGTCGAGGTCGAGCCGCGTCTCCCAGCCCAGGCTGTTCCGACCACGGACTTGTGCCAGTCCGGTGATTCCCGGACGCACCTCGTGGCGGCGAGCCTGGTGCGGGGTATACAGCGGGAGGTACTTCATCATCAGCGGCCGCGGTCCGATCAGGCTCATCTCGCCCTTCACGACGTTGACCAGGGAGGGCAGCTCGTCGAGGCTGGTGGCCCGCAGCGCGCGGCCGAACCGCGTCAGGCGCTCCTCGTCCGTGACCCACCCTCGGGCGGGATCGACGGGTAGCATGCTGCGGAATTTGAGCAGGTCGAAGGGTCGGCCGTCCAGGCCCGGACGGGTCTGTACGAAGAGCACCGGGGAGCCCAGCTTGAGGCGCACGGTCAAAGCGACCGCCCCGATCACGGGCGCGAGTCCCACCAGGGCGAGCGTGGATCCGACGAGGTCGAGTCCGCGCTTCACCGTGGTGTAGCGGAGCTGTGGCCTGGTCATGTGCGGGCCTCCAGGAACTCCTGCAGTGCGCCGGTGACCCGGTCGCGCTGCGCCGGGGTCATCCCGGAGCCGCTCGGCAGGGTCAGTCCCTGAGCGAAGAGCCGCTCGGCCACTCCGGTGATCTCCCCGCGGGACCCCCGGAACACCGGTTGCAGGTGCATCGGCTTCCACAGGGGTCGACTCTCGATGGCTCGAGCCGCCAGGGCGTCACGCAGCTCGTCCGCCGTCCAGCCGGTGACCTCCGGATCCACCAAGATCGAGGTCAGCCACGCATTGTCTTCGGCGTCCTCCTGACCGCCGAAGATCTCGACTCCGGCAACCGGAGAGACCAGGCTGCGATAGTGCTGGCGCAGCTGGTGTCGGCTCGCGATCATCGAGTCGAGACGGGCCAGCTGCGCGCGTCCGAGCGCGGCCAGCACATTGCTCATCCGGTAGTTGAAGCCGATCTCGGTGTGCTCGTAGTGCACCACCGCCTGACGCGCCTGGGTGGAGAGGTAGCGTACGCGCTCGGCCAGCGAGGCATCGTCGGTGAGGAACATGCCGCCGCCGGAGGTGGTCATGATCTTGTTGCCGTTGAACGAGACGACGGAAGCCCTTCCGAAACTACCGGCGGGCCGCCCCTGGAAGGTGGCCCCCAGGGACTCCGCGGCATCGGCGAGCACCGGCACCCCGTACCGGGAGGCGACCTCCTCGATGGCGGTGTAGTCGGCGCTCTTGCCCAGCAGGTCCACCGGCACTACGGCACCCACCCGCTCCCCGGCCAGGCTCAGGGTGTCCAGCGCACGGTCAAGGAGTCTCGGATCGAGGTTGCCGGTGACCGGGTCGGCGTCGATGAAGTAGGGTTCGGCACCGACGTAGCAGATGGCATTGGCGGTCGCGGCGAACGTCAAGGTGGAGGTCAGCACCACATCGGTCGCGCCCACGCCGAGCCCGAGCAGTCCCAGGTGCAGCCCGGCCGTTCCCGAAGACAGGGCCACACCGTGGGCCACGCCGACCCGTTGAGCCAGTTCGGCCTCGAAGGCGCTCAGATCGGGCCCGACCGGGGCGACCCACCCGGAACGCAGAGCGCCGAGCACCGCAACTTCCTCCGCCTCCCCCACATCGGGCGGCGAGAGGAAGATCGGTGGCTCTGTCTCGAGTGGTGCCGCCTCGGCCAGCGTGGCGGTGCGGTGTGCGGTACCGGAATTCCCGGAGGCCAGCAGCTCGGCGTCATGAGGTCGAATAGTCATGCCTGATGCTTCAATCCTTGAGACCAGCCCTCGAAATCGAGCAGGGACACCGGCAGCGGTTCCACCCGAGTATGCGAGATGCGCGGGTGGAAGGGCCGCTCGGGCAGTTCGTCATAACCGACGAGCTCCTCGTGCAGCTTCTCACCGTCGCGCAGGCCGGTATAGACGATGTCGATGTCCTTGCCGGAGATCTCGATCATCCGCTGGGCGATGTCGAGGATGCGCACCGGATCGCCCATGTCGAGAATCAGCACTTCCCCGGTGCGGCCGATCTGCCCGGCCTGCAGCACCAGCTGGCAGGCTTCGGGGATGGTCATGAAGTACCGGGTGACCTCGGGGTGGGTGACAGTGACGGGCTTGTCCTGCTGAATCAGCCAGGTGAAGGTCGGCAGCATCGATCCGCGACTGCCGATCACGTTGCCGAACCGCACCGAGAGGTACCGGAACCCGGTCTGGTCGCCGGTCCAGGCCGTGAGCTTCTCGGCCACGCGCTTGGAATGTCCGAGCACACTGGTCGGGTTCGCGGCTTTATCGGTCGAGATGTTGATGAACGTCTCGACCCCGGCGAGCCGGGAGGCCTCGAGCACGTTGAAAGTGCCGAGGACGTTCGTCTTCCAGCCCTCCGCCGGATACTGCTCGAGCAGTGGCAGGTGCTTGAGCGCGGCCGCATGGAAGACGACCTCCGGCTGGACCTCCGTGAAGATCTTCTTCATGGCATCGGCGTCGCGGATATCCGCCAGGATGACGTTGCTATCCATCAACAGTCCGTTGCCCTTGATGTTGAGCTGCACCTGCTGCAGCGCGGTCTCGTCGCGATCCAGGATGTAGAGCTCGCTGGGTGCGAAGCGATGGATCTGGGTGCACAGTTCGGATCCGATGGATCCTCCCGCACCGGTCACCAGCACGCGTCGTCCGGTGAGATACCCGGCGATCTTCTCGACCTCCGTGTCCACGGGAACCCGGCCGAGGAGATCCTCGATCTTCAGGTCTCGCAGATCGACCGGCCGGTCCTCGCCCTGGATCAGGTCATTGACCGAGGGGAGCACCTTGATCTGCACGTCCAGGTCCTGCACCAGGTCATGAACCCGGCTCAGCAACGCTGGCGCGGGATCCGGTACCGCGACGATCAGCGCGCGGGCACGTGTCTCCGTCACAATCTCGGGGAGATCGGCAACGGTGCCGCGTACCCGGAGCCGGTGAACCTGCGCGTGGCGTTGCTCCGGATCGTCGTCAATGACCGCCACGGGCCAGTAGGACGAGGCCGGGTCGGTCGCCAGCTGGCGGGTGATGTTCGCCCCCAGGTAGCCGGCGCCCAGCACGATGGTCGGCACCGAGCGCACGCCGGGCCCGCAGCGTAACTCCACGACGAGGCGTTTGAGGTAGCGCACACTGAACATGAAGACCAGGGCGATCGACACGGCGATGGCGCCCAGCCCCCAGACGATGTCCACCAGGTTGCCGATCATGACCAGGGAGAACACCATGATTACCCCGGTGCACAGCACCGAAGCGGCCAGCGAGCGGACCTCCTCGAAGCTGCCGTAGACGTAGCGGCTGCGGTAGAGATACCAGCGCCAGCCGAAGAAGAGTTGAAGAAGGACGGTCCAGGCCATCACAGCCCCCAGCGCGAGCAGGGACTGCACCCCCAGGGTGAAGGAGTCCTTCATGAGCCCGGCGCAGAACAGTGCTGTACACCAGCACACTGCGTCGAGGAAGAATTGCGCGGAGGACCGCCACTGACGTTCACGTGAGCGAGCGGTCACCATCGCGTCACGGCGTGAATGAATTCTGATGACGCTCACGGTCTAGCACCGTCTTAGGGATGTCATTTTAGAGCCTCTGACTCGGAGTGATGTCGTTCACTGAGTCTACCCATTAAGTTTCCTCTTAATCAAAGGTTGCATTAAACTTCCACGCAAGTCATGAAGTGATTGCGTCATATTCGACTCGTCGACGAGGCGACCCCTCAGCATGCCCCGGAGCACTACCCTGGAGACCATGGCAGATACCTCCGCGCGGACCGAGGCGGTGCTCCGGCGATTCACCCCCGCCACCCGGACGTGGTTCGAGGGCGCCTTCGCCGCACCGACGCCCGCGCAGATCGGCGCTTGGGACGCCGTGTCCACCGGCCAGCACGCCCTGGTAGTGGCTCCGACCGGCTCGGGCAAGACGCTGGCTGCTTTTCTGTGGGCGCTGGACGGGTTCCTGCGCACCGCGGACGAGACGGCAGATAAGCAACGAACCACCACGCCGGAACCGGAGCGGCCGCGTGCCCGCTCCACCCGGGTCCTTTACATCTCGCCGCTGAAGGCGCTGGGCGTCGACGTCGAACGGAATCTGCGTGCCCCGCTCATCGGGATCACCCAGACCGCGCTGCAATTGGGGATCAGCGCCCCGGAGGTGAGTGTCGGGGTGCGTTCCGGGGACACCTCAGCCCGAGACCGGCGCCGATTGGTCACCTCCCCGCCCGACATCCTGATCACCACCCCCGAATCGCTCTACCTGATGCTGACCTCGCAGGCCCGCTCGTCATTGGCCGGGGTCGAGACGGTGATCATCGACGAGGTGCACGCGGTGGCCGGGGACAAGCGCGGCGCGCATCTGGCCCTGAGCCTGGAGCGCCTGGACGCGCTGGTGACGCAGAACGGGCAGAACGGACAGAACGGCCGCAGGGTGCAGCGCATCGGGCTGTCGGCGACGGTGCGGCCGACCGAGGAGGTGGCCCGCTTCGTGGGTGGAGTGCAGCCAGTGACGGTGGTGGATCCCGGATCAACGAAATCCTGGGACCTGACCGTCTCGGTGCCCGTTCAGGACATGACTGACTTAACGGGCGCTGCCGGTGCGGCCGGGGCAGCCATCGGCCCTGGATTCGGGGAGGCGGGCTCCGGTCCGGGGCTACAGCCGCACGCCTCGCTGTGGCCGCATGTGGAGGAGAAGATCGTCGACGTCGTCGCCGAAAACCGCTCGACCATCGTGTTCGCGAATTCGCGCCGGCTCGCCGAGCGGCTGACCGGCCGGTTGAACGAAATCTGGGAGGAGCGCACAGAGACCGGCGGTGCGGAATCTGAGCCCTCCGGAGAGATCGAGTTCGCCCGCGCCCACCACGGATCGGTGTCGAAGGAGCAACGGGCCCTGGTGGAGGACGCCCTGAAATCGGGGCGGCTGCGCTGTGTGGTCGCGACGTCGTCGCTGGAGCTGGGCATCGATATGGGCGCCGTGGACGTCGTCGTGCAGGTGGAGGCTCCGCCCTCGGTGGCCTCGGGCCTGCAGCGGGTGGGCCGTGCCGGGCACCAGGTGGGTGAGACCTCGGTGGGCTGGTTCTTCCCCAAGCAGCGCGGGGATCTGGTGACGACGGCGGTGGTGACCGAGCGGATGCGCGCCGGGAAGATCGAGACGCTGCGGGTGCCCACCAATCCGCTGGATGTGCTGGCTCAGCAGACCGTGGCGGCGGTGGCGCTGGACGAAGTGGACGCGGAAGCGTGGTTCGACCTGGTGCGCCGCGCTGCCCCCTTCACCACGCTGCCGCATTCGGTGTTCGAATCGGTGCTGGACCTGCTGGCCGGACGCTACCCCTCCGATGAGTTCGCGGAGCTGAAGCCGCGGGTGGTGTGGGATCGTGAGGCCGGCACCCTGACCGGGCGACCCGGGGCGCAGCGGCTGGCGGTGACCTCGGGCGGGACGATCCCGGACCGCGGGCTGTTCGGGGTGTTCCTGGCCGGTTCAGAGTCGGAGGGCGGTTCCGGGACGACCAGCGCGGCCGGCACGCAGCGCACCGGGGGCCGCCGGGTGGGCGAGCTCGACGAGGAGATGGTCTACGAATCCCGGGTCGGGGATGTGATCATTTTGGGTGCCACCAGCTGGCAGATCCAGGACATCACCCATGACCGGGTGCTGGTGGTGCCGGCCTTCGGTCAGCCCGGTCGATTACCGTTTTGGCGCGGCGACGCCGAGGGGCGACCGCTGGAACTGGGACGGGCGCTGGGCGCGTTCCGGCGGGAAGTCCACGGCGGAACCGGATCCGACAGAACTGACAGTGCCGACGAGACCCGCACACGACTGAGCGCCGCCGGACTGGACACCTGGGCCACCGATAACCTGCTGAATTATCTGGGCGCGCAGGCCGAGGCCACCGGTCAGCTGCCCACCGAGCGCACCCTGGTGGTGGAACGCTTCCAGGACGAGCTCGGCGACTGGCGGGTGGTGCTGCATTCCCCGTTCGGCATGTCGGTGCACGCGCCTTGGGCGCTGGCGGTGGGGGCCCGGCTGCGCGCCCGCTACGGGATGGACGGCCAGGCGATGGCGGCGGATGACGGGATCGTGCTGCGGGTGCCGCTGATGGAGGACGAGCCGCCGGGGGCCGAGCTGTTCACCTTCGACACCGAGGAACTCGATGAGACGGTGCGCACCGAGGTGGGCTCCTCCGCCCTGTTCGCCGCCCGCTTCCGCGAAAACGCAGCGCGCGCGCTGTTGTTGCCGCGTCGCGACCCGGGCAAGCGCACCCCGCTGTGGCAGCAGCGGCAGCGTTCCGCCCAGCTGCTCGAGGTAGCGCGCAAGCACCCGCGGTTCCCGATCATTCTGGAGACCGTGCGCGAATGCCTGCAGGACGTGTACAACCTGCCCGGGCTGACCGAGGTGATGCAGCAGCTGGCCGGCCGGTCGGTGCGGCTGGTGGAAACCACGACGAGGACGCCGTCGCCGTTCGCGCAGTCGCTGTTGTTCGGCTACACCGCCCAGTTCATGTACGAGGGAGATTCCCCGCTGGCGGAGCGTCGAGCTGCTGCGCTCTCGCTGGATCCGGGACTGCTGTCGGACCTGCTGGGCACCGCCGAGCTACGGGATCTGCTGGACCCGGAGGTGATCACCGACGTCGAGCGTCAGCTCCAGCGGCTCAACGCCTCGCACCGGGCGCGCGGGCTCGAGGGTGGGGCTGATCTGCTGCGGCTGTTGGGACCGCTGAGTGCCGACGAGCTCGCCGCGCGGTTGCACCCGAGTGTGAGCGCCGACGCTGCAGAAGGGGGACCAGAAGGGAAAGTAGACCCCACTGACCGTTCTGACCGTTCTGATCCAGCGAGCCTGGCGGAGGCCACGGAGCACGCGGAGGCTCTGGTGCGCAGCAACCGCGCCTTCCGGATCCGACTCGCCGGCCGGGACGCCTACGCCGCCGTCGAGGACGCCGCCCGCCTGCGCGATGCACTCGGGGTGCCACTGCCGATGGGGATCCCGATCGCGTTCATCGAACCGGTGGACGATCCGCTCGCCGACGTGGTGTCCCGCTTCGCCCGCACCCACGGCCCCTTCACCGCCGCGGAGGCCGGTGCCGCCCTCGGTCTGGCTCCGGCGGTGGTGTTCCAGACCCTGCAGCGGCTCGCCGCCGACCAGCGGGTGAGCACCGGCGCCTTCCGCCCGGCCGCGGCGGGCACGGAGACGGACACCGGCTCGGACACGGGTCCGGGCACCGGGCCGATGCAGCAGGAGTGGTGCGACACGGAGGTGTTGCGCCGGATCCGCCGTCGTTCCCTGGCCGCGTTGCGCGCCGAGGTCGAGCCCGTGGATCACGCCGCCTACACCCGGTTCGTCCTGGATTGGCAGGGGGTCCGAACCCCGTCTGTCTCGTCCGGGGCCGGACCGGAAGCCCTGGATCAGCTGGCCTCGGTTCTGGATCAGCTGGCGGGCTATCCGGCCCCGGCTTCAGCCTGGGAGTCCTCGCTGCTGCCGGCCCGGGTGCCCGGTTACACCCCGGCGCTGCTGGATCAGCTGCTCAGTACCGGCGAGTTCTTGTGGACCGGCACCGCAGATGCCCCCGGCCAGGACGGCTGGCTCGCCTTCCACCCGGCCGATGCTGCCGACCTCACCGTGGCGGCCCCTGCTTCGGAGGATGATGCCGCCTTCACCATGACGCCGGCGCACCGGGCGGTGCTGGAGGTGTTCACCGGCACCGGCGCCTGGTTCTTCCCCGCACTCACCGACCAGGTGCGCATCCAATTCCCCGACGTCGGGGCGAGTCACGGCCAGCTGGCCGAGGCGATCTGGGACCTGGTGTGGGCCGGGCACCTCACCAACGACACCTTCGCCCCACTGCGCGGGCTGTTGGGGCAGGGCACGACGGCGCACCGCACCCCGCAGCCCCGGAATCGGGCGCGTGTGGGACGACCCTCGCGCACCCAGCGCCTGTCCCGGCTGCGTCGCCTGGATTCGGCCGTGCAGGGTGGAATGGGAGCGGGAATCGGGGACCGTGCCGGTGGCGCAGCAGACGATGCCGCTGACTCCGATCTCAGCCCGCTGTCGCCGCTGGATCGGGCGCGGACCGCCGGGCGCTGGTCGCTGACACCCTCCCCCGCCGAGGGGTCCGGGGCCGTGACCCTGCGGGCACACACCCAAGCCGAAGCGCTGCTCGACCGGTACGGGGTGATCACCCGCGGCTCGGTGCAGGCGGAACAGCTGCCCGGCGGGTTTGCCACCCAGTACCGGTTGCTTACCCGCATGGAGGAGGCCGGGCAGGTGCGCCGCGGCTATTTCATCGACCGACTGGGTGCCGCCCAGTTCTCCACCGCGGCCACCGTGGATCGGCTGCGCGGCTTCACCACCGCCGAACAGACCGACACCCGACGCCGCGCCCCCGTGGCGGTGGCCCTGGCCGCCACGGATCCGGCGAATCCCTACGGCGCCGCCCTGCCGTGGCCGGACACGGACACCGGCGAGGCGGGAACGTCCGGCCGTCACCGTCCTGGGCGCAAGGCCGGTGCGGTGGTGGTGCTCGTCGACGGCGAGCTGGTGCTCTACCTGGAACGCGGCGGGCGCAGCTTGTTGGACTTCACGGGCGAATTTCACGACGGTGAGGTGCTCGCCGCCGCGGCTCGCGCCCTGCACGCTTCCCTCACCGCGGCCCGGGTGCCGCGGCTGTCCACGGAACGGGTGAACGGGGCTCCGTTGCTGGGCACCGACCTGGCCGAGCACCTGCTGGCGGCCGGGTTCTATTCCTCGCCCTCGGGCTTGCGGTTCCGGAGCTGAGTGCCCGATGCCCGAAGGCGACTCCCTGGTCCGGCTCGCGCAGCGGCTGCGTCCCATCGTCGTCGGTGAACGCCTGAGTTCCAGCGACTTCCGCCTCCCGCAGCTGGCCACGGTGTCGCTGGCCGGGGCGCGCATTTCGGCGGTGACGACGCGCGGAAAATGGCTGCTGATGCACCTGGAGCGGGAGGCCGACCAGCTCGTGCTGCTGTCCCATCTGGGCATGGACGGGTCCTGGCGCATCAGGCACACCGGACGGGGCGCGGCGCCAAATATTCGGGTCGTGCTGAACTTTCTTACCTTCCGGTTGGTAGGTGTTTCGCTGAAGGAGGTGCATCTGCTGAGCCCGGAGCAGACCGAGCACCGTCTCGCTCACCTCGGGCCCGACCTGCTCGACCCGCAGTGGGGCCAGCAGCACCGGGACACGGCGCTGGACCGGATGCGTGCGGCCCCGGAGCGCCCGATCGGCGCCGCCCTGCTGGATCAGCGGAACGTGGCCGGGATCGGCAACATCTATCGCTGCGAGGTGCTGTTGCTCGCCGGCATCGACCCGCACTCGCCCGTGGGCCAGGTGGCGGATCTGCCCGGGGTGCTTGAGCTGGCCCGTCAGTTGATGCGGGCCAACACCGTTCAGAACCCCCTTCAGAACACCGACGAGAACAGCCCCCGCACGAGTCCCCGCAGGGGCACCCGCACCACCACGGGGGTGGCCCCGGACCCGAGCGCACCCTTCGGAGTGCGCGTACTGGACCCGACGGACCTGACCGATCCCGCCGTCCGTCGGCTGGCGGCCCGGGGCACCGCCGCCTACTGGGTGTACGGCCGCGAGCGCGCCGGGTGTCTTCGCTGCGGCGGCCCCGTGCGTCGTGAGACCGGCCAGTCCAGCGCGACCAGCCGGCACGGGGAATCCAGTGCAGAACGAGTGCTGTATTGGTGCCCGCGGTGCCAACAGTGACAAACGGACCATCGGTGACGGCGGCGGGGTTTCGAGGTGCCAGAATGGAGGACGTGCCCTCGACGTCGGACTCTCTATCCACTTCTTCCACTTCTTCGCCCGCTTCGCCCCGCATCCCACCGCTTCCGGTGCGCGACGGCGTGAATCCGACGCGCCTGCGGGTGCCGACCACCGGGCCGTGGGACACCATCGCCGCCTACGTGCTGGAACGCTTCGGCCACGTGGACCCCGAGGGGATCCGCACCCGGTTCCGCACCGGGGAGGTGCGTGCTGCTGGTGGCGCCGTCGTCGATCTCACCACCGCGTTGGGCACCCACGAGTTCATTTGGTACTACCGCGACGTCGCCGAGGAGCCACAGTTGCCGTTCGAGGTGCGGGTGTTGCACCGCGATGAGCACCTGGTGGTCGCGGATAAGCCGCATTTCATCCCCACCACCCCGGGCGGGAGGTTCCTGCAGAATTCTGCGCTGGTGCGCCTGCGCCGCGCCCTGGACAACCCCGATCTGGTGCCCTTGCACCGACTGGACCGGGCCACCGCCGGCGTGCTGCTGTTCTCGGCGTGCCCTGAGACCCGCGGCGCCTACCAGGAACTCTTCGAGAACCGGGCGGTGACCAAGACCTATGAGGCGGTGGTGCGGCTGCCCGATCACCACCCGGGGTGGGTGCAGCGACTCCCGCTGATCTACCGCAACCGGATGGAGAAGACCAAGGGGGTCATCACCGCGCGCGTGGTGGACTACCCGGTGGCCGACTCCGGGCGGCTGCCCGCCCCGCGCACCGGCAAGCAGCGGCGCACCCACGCGCCCACGGTGGGCCCGAATGCGGCGTCACGGATCGAACTGCTTGCCACGGGCTCGGGCGTGGCTCATCTGCGGCTGAGCCCGCACACCGGGCGCACCCATCAGCTGCGCGTGCACCTGGCGGCGCTGGGCACCCCGATCCTGCACGACCGGTTCTACCCGGAGCTGCTGGATCACACTGAGGACGACGTCGACGCCCCGCTGCAGCTGCTGGCCCGCACCCTCGGATTAACCGATCCGCTCACCGGGGCCGAACGCGAATTCCGTTCGGAACTGGAGTTGGGCGAGGTGCCGCGCTGATGGCGGAGCAGCTCGGGGAGCTCGGCGGGTGGTTCCACCTGATCACGTTCGTGTTCGTCGTCGTCGATGGTCTGGTCCCGATGGTGCCCGGCGAGGTACTGGTGCTGACCTCGGGGGTGCTGGCCCGCCAGGATGAGCTGACGCTGTGGGCGAGCCTGCTCACCGCGTGGGTGGGGATCATGCTCGGGGATCTGGCGGTGTATGCGCTGTTCCGCACGCGCGGGCCCTCGCTACTGTTGGGACGCCGCTGGGGTGCCCGGGTGCAGCGCAGCGTGCGGCGCACCCTGGACAAGGCCGGACCGGCGCCGGGGTTCGCCCTGCTGTTCGCGCTGCGCTTCGTCTCGGGCGGCCGCACGGCTGCCATGGCGGCGGCCGGAATGGTGCGCATGCCGTGGACCACCTGGTTGCTGCTCTCTGCCTCCGGTTCGGCCGTGTGGACGGTGTACATGGTGGGGCTGGGGCTGATCACCGGTTCGGCGCAGCGGCTACCCCTGTGGATTTCGGTGTTGGTGGGCATCGGGGTGGGCCTGGCGGTGGGCTCGGTCGCCGCGGCCCTGTTGTGGTGGCGACGACGACGCACCGGCTCCTCCACCGGGTCCACCACCGAGACCCGCACGGACACAGAACGGTAAAGACGCGTGCGGCGTTGAGCGTCGACTCAGCCTCGCCGATTACAGTGGTTTTGCAGGGACTCTCACCGGTCCCGTCCTTCCCCTGCCCCGGGGTCGGAAGCGCGCACCCTCGGCGAGAAAGGCAAACCGTGACAGATCAGACGTCATCGCACGCATCCTCCGGTTCGTCCGAGTCGTCCGATGCCCTCGCGCGGCTGAAAGCCCAGTCCAGTCAGCCCGGTGGGGCCAGCCAGCCTGAGGCAGCCCCCGCAGCAGAACCAGACGCAGCCCCTGCACCAGCGCCAGACACCGCCTCCGTGTCAGACGCAGCCCCTGCACCAGCACCAGCACCAGAACCGGAGACAGCCCCCGAGCCCACACCCGCAGCCCGGGTCACCGTGGCCGACCGGATCAACGGCTGGCTCGACTCGCTGGGCTCCCCCGATGCGGAGCAGCTCGAGAAGCGGATCGCCGACACCCCGGGCCGTCTGCGCCGGAATCAGTTGCGCCGTCGCGCCGAGAAGCAGCTGCGCGCCCGCCGCGAGCAGGAACGCCAGGCCGAGGAGCAAGCCCGCGCTGCCCGCCGCGCCGAGCTGGAGGCCGCCATCGCCGAGACGAACCGGCTGCTCGCCGAACGCCGCGCCGTTGAAGAAGCAGAGCGCGCGGAAGCCGAGCGACTGGCCGACCAGGAGCGCGCCGAGGCCGAACGGCTGGCGCAGCAGGAGCACCGCGCCGCCCAGCAGGAGCGTGAAACGGAAGCCCTGCGCATCGCCGCCCGTGAACTCGACGGCACCGACCACGTGCCCGCACCGGACCGGCGTCCGCCCCTGCAGCAGCCCGAGGAGGAGCTCAGCGACGCCCAGTTGCTGGACCGCGCCCGCACCCTGCTGCCCGAGTGGCGCCGCCGCGACCGGATCGTGGAGAAGGCCCAAGCCATCGAGACCGCGGCATCCGCCGCCACCGCGGAGGGAACCAGCCTCACCGATGCCGAGAACGCGGACTACCTGGACGATGCCCCCTACGTTCCGCCCTACGTGCTGCCCTCCCGCCAGCGCGACCCGGAGCCGGAACTCTCCGACACGTTCCGCCAGGTCACGGTCACCATCACCTGGGTCTTGGCGGTGGTCGCGGGACTGGTGAGCACCGGCTGGGTCGGTGAGGCCACGTCGCTGCGGGAACTGCATGACGGCGCCTACCGGGGCGGGTCATCCCTGTTGTCGATGGCGGGCTGGTCGCTGGCGATCCTGCCCGTGCTCTGGGGGCTGCTGGGCGCCTACGTGCTGTATCAGTGGGCGCCGTCGCAGCGCTCCGCCGTGCGCCAGCGCGCCGTCGGCTGGTACGTGGCCAACGCGATGATCGCCTGGGCCGCCTGGTTCCTACTCGTGCACGCCCAGCCCTGGGGCCTGGAGATCCTGGCGGTGGGAGTCACCACCGCGCTGTCGGTGCGCGCCATCCAGGTGCTGAACCTGCACACCGCCCGTCACCGCACCGAGCGCACCCTCACCGACGTCGTCATCGGCATGTTCACCGGCTGGTCGATCGTCTTCGCGCTGGTCTCTGTCTCCGTGGTGCTGGCCCGGTGGGACGCGAACCTACTGTGGATTCCCGGCGAGATCTGGGCAGTGCTCGGGCTGCTGCTCACCACCTGGGCCACCTCGCTGCTGACCATGACCGAGCGCGGCCGGATGGCCATCGCCCTGGGCTTCGGCTGGGGCCTGGTGGCCATCATCGGTGCGCGCCTGGTGGGCAACCTGTTCTCCACCTGGGTGATCATCGCGGCCGGGATCTGCGCGTTCGTCGTCATTCTCACCACCGAGAACCGCCGGTACCGCATCGCCCGGGCGGAACGACATCAGGTAGTTTTCGCCGATGCGGACAGCCCCGACGACGGATACACAGCTGCATACTCAACCGACTCGGATGACGCCGACGACGCCGAGACCAGCACCGATCTGGACATCACCAACGTCACCCGTTAGGCATTACTATTCGGTGAGCCTCCGCAGCCAGCGCCCGCCCTGGCGCAGGAACAGCTCCACTCGCCCCGTGGCCGCCACCTCGGCGACGGCGGCGCGCATCCGCCGCACGGCCAGCACGGCCAGTTGCTGTTCTTCGTCGTCACCGGTGGCTTCCACCGTGAAGCGCAGCACGATCTGCGGCACCCGGGCCACCACCTCGATGTCGGTGGATTCCACGGTGAACCACAAGGCCAGGGCACGCCGGGCGGTGGACATCACCTGCGGCGGGGTGTGGCCGGGACGCATCTCGCCGATCTGCAGTACGGCGCGGTAAGAGGGCATGGACCCAGTCAACCGAACACCGCGGCACCGGGGCAACTATCCTAGGGACATGTCGAGTTCTGCCCCGCCCTCCGCTTCCGGCTCTTCCGTCACCGCACCGGCCGTGCCAGCGGTCCAGCCCGTGCTGCTGATCCAGACCCGCGCCGACGACGCCGCCGCGACGGACGAGTTGCGGTCCACTTCCGTGCTGGGCGAATGCGCCGACGGCCAGCTGCGCAGCCTGCGTCTGGATCGGGAGGTGGCGGCCCGGCAGGGCCACGCCGGAGCGCCCAGCTTGGACTGGCAGCAGATCATGGACACCCACGCCGGGATCATCCTGGGCGGCAGCCCGTTCAATGCCTCCGATCCGGCTGAAGCCAAGTCACCTGTGCAGCGCCGGGTGGAGGCCGAATTGCGGTCGATGCTGGACCTCGTCGTCGCCCAGGACTACCCGTTCCTGGGTGCCTGCTTCGGGGTCGGCGCCTTGGGGCAGCACCAGGGCGGGGTCATCGATTCCCGGTACGGCGAACCGGCAGGGGTGGTGCGGGTGCGTCTCACCGCCGAGGGCGCGGCCGACCCGTTGCTGGCCGGGGTGGACGCAGACTTCGATGCCTTCGTCGGGCACAAGGAAGCCGTGAGCCAGCTGCCCACTTCCGCCACGCTCTTGGTCTCCGGCGAGCAGTGCCCCGTGCAGATGTTCCGGGTGGGCGCCCACGTCTACGCCACCCAGTTCCACCCCGAACTGGACCAGGAGGGTCTGCTGTTCCGTCTGCGGCTCTACGCCGACCACGGCTACTACGACCTCACCGAGCAGCAGGCCCTGTTCACCGCGATCGAGACGGCCGAAGTCACCCAGCCGCAACGGATCCTGGCGAATTTCGTGCGCCGCTACGCCCGGAACGAGGCGCAGGTCACCGCCGGAGGCGCTCCGGAATAGTCGGGCGCTCCGGGCTGTTGGGCACGGATATGACCACCATTTCGACTTCTGCCCCCGCGTCGACTCCCGCGTCGTCCACCGTGTCGACCCCCGCATCGACTGCGTCCCCGTTCCCGCATCTGCTCGATACGATCACCATCGGCCCGCGCACCCTGCGCAACCGCACCATCCTGGCCCCAATGTGCATGTACTCCATTTCCGACCACGACGGCGTCCCGCGCTCCTGGCACCAGGTGCATCTCGGCGCCCGGGCGGCCGGCGGGTTCGGCATGGTGGTCGCCGAGGCCACCGCCGTCTCCCCCGAGGCGCGGATCTCCCCGGCCGACGTCGGACTCTGGAACGACACCCAGCGCGACGCCTGGGCACCGATCGTCGAGACCATCCGCTCGCTCGGCGCGCTGCCGGCGGTGCAGCTGGCCCACGCCGGGGCCAAGGCCTCCACCGAACCCGGTCTGCCCGGCTACACGGGCGCCTCGGTCGGCGTTGACGACGACGGCTGGCAGACCGTGAGCCCCTCCGGCATCAACCCCGTTTCCGGACTCGCCGACACCCGCGAGCTCACCGGCGAGCAGGTGCGCCAGGTGGTCGCCGATTTCGTGACCTCCGCCCGCCGGGCAGATGAGGCCGGGTTCGACGCGGTGATGATCCACGCCGCCCACGGTTACCTGATCCACCAGTTCCTCTCCCCGGTCACCAACCAGCGCACCGACGAGTACGGCGGTAGCGTCGAAAACCGCACCCGGTTGCTGCGCGAGATCCTCGCGGAAGTGCGCGCCGTCTGGCCGAAGGAGAAGATTCTGGGGTTGCGCATCTCCGGTTCGGACTATGTGGAGGGCTCCTGGTCGATCGCCGATTCCGAGGCGCTGATCACCGAACTCGTGGCCACGCCCGAGGCCCGCGCCCTCTACGGGTTGGATTGGGTGGATGTCTCCTCCGGCGGCATCGGCGACACCTACCAGGGCCCGGCGGGGCCCGGCTACCAGGTGCAGCTAGCCGAGCGGATCACCGCGGTGGCCGACAGGGTGGCCGAGGCAGGGCGCGAGACGGAGCGCCCGCTCACCGTCTCCGCCGTCGGCGTCATTACCGAGCCCGGCCAGGCGCAGCAGATCGTGCTCAGCGGTCAGGCCCACGCCGTGTCCATCGGCCGGGCGGGGCTCGCCGACCCGAACTGGCCTGCCCGGGCCGCGGCCCGCCTGCGTCCCGGCGCGGACGCACCCTACCCGCCGCAGTACCACCGCGCGGTGCGCGCCCTGTGAGCGGAAAAGCCCCGTCGGCGTCCAGAAACTGGTAGAACAGAATCATGAGTGTACGCACCCCTGACCCGCACCCGGGATGGCTCAACGAAGACGACCTGTACGAGGCACGACGGCGACTGCCGATGGTGTACGTGGAGGCGATCCCGGTCCGCGTGGATTCCCTGGGCTACGTCTCCGACGTCGGCTCCCTCTACGTGGCCGACGACGACGGCCGGTTCTACCGCACCTTCGTCTCGGGGCGGGTGCTCTACCGCGAGACCATCCGGGCCGCGCTGATGCGCCATCTGGAGAAGGACCTCGGCCCGCTGGCGCTGCCGCAGCTGCCCCCGGCGATCTCCCCGTTCACGGTGGCCGAGTACTTCCCTTCCCCCTCGGAGACCGGGCTCACCGATGACCGCCAGCACGCCGTCTCGCTGTGCTACTTGGTGCCGGTTACCGGGGAGTGCCAGCCGCGCCAGGACGCCCTGGAGCTGACCTGGCTCACCCCCGAGGAGGCGCTGTCGCCCGAGATTCAGAACGAGTTCGTGGGCGGGCGCGAGCTGCTCGTCCGTCAGGCGCTGGCCCATGTGGGCTGGGGCCGGTAGTTTTTTCCCGCACCGACTGCACCCGAGGAGGCTGCCGCATGGCCCCTGCCGCTGACCCGATCCGTGTCGGCTCCGTCGCCGATGTTCCCGAGGGCGAGACCCTGCTCGTGCCCGCCGCCACCACCGGCACCGTGCCGATCACCGTGTTCCACGCCGAGGACGGCGAGTTCTATGCGCTCGACGACCGGTGCACGCACGGGGCGGCGTCGTTGTCCGAGGGCTGGATCGAGGACGACCAGATCGAGTGCCCCCTGCACGGCGCGGCGTTCTGCCTGCGCACCGGGAAGGCTCTCACCCTGCCCGCCACCGTGAACACCAACACGCACCAGGTCGAGGTGGACGGCGAGGACCTGTTGCTACACCCCGGTGTTCCGGCCTCCTCATGACCGACCGCGTCGTCGTCATCGGCGGCTCCGTGGCCGGATACACGGTGGTGTCGAAGCTGCGCCAGCACGGTCATTCCGGCGAGATCACCCTTATCGACCCCGAGGGCCTGCCCTATGAGCGACCCCCGCTGAGCAAGCAGCTGCTGCTGGGGGAAAGCTCCACCGAGGAGATCACCCTGGCTGGCGAGGAGTGGTTCGCCGAGCACCAGGTGGGGCTGGTGCACGCCCGGGCCGGGCGGCTGCAACTGAGCTCGGCCAGAGCGGAGCACACGATCACCCTCGACGACGGCGCCTCGCTCACCGCCACCACGGTGGTACTGGCCACCGGTGCGGAACCGATCAGCCTCGGGGTGGAGACCACCGCTGACAGCTCTGACGGCACGCACCCCTGTCCGATAGATCCGCGAGTCCTCACCCTGCGCCACCGTGACGACGTCGCCGCGCTGCACGGACTGCTGGACGAGGCGCGTGCCGCTGGCCGCACGCCCGTCGTCGCCCTCGTCGGAGCCGGAGTGCTCGGCGCCGAGCTGGCCTCCTCGCTGCGCAACCTCAGGGCCGAGGTGGTGCTCTTCAGCGGTCCGGGCATCCCCGCCGCCGGACTGTTCGGACGACGCATCGCTACCCGGCTACACACTCAACACGCCGAGCACGGGGTGAGCGTGATGCCCGAGTACGCCGCCTCCGTCACCCTGAACACTCCGAATTCCCCCGGCACTCCGGGGACGCAAGCAGGTACAGAACCAGCCGGCGTCGACGTTCACACGCTCTCCGGTGCCTTTGTTCCCGCCGATGCGGTGATCTCGGCGATCGGCATCAGCCCGAACACTCGCCTCGCCGAGGAAGCCGGGTTGCGTATCGACGACGGCGTCATCGTGGATGCCGAGCAGCGCAGCAGCCACCCCGACGTGTTCGCGGTGGGCGACGTCGCCCGTCTCCTTCATCATGACCGGCTCGCCCGGCGCACCGAGCACTGGCAGCACGCCATCGACACCGCAGAGGTTGCGGCAGCCGTGATCGCCGGCGTCGCACCGCCCGCACCGGGGCCGGAGTGGTTCTGGTCGGACCGCTACGGGGTCCATGTGGAAGCGATCGGCTCCCTGCGCGCCGCCGCCACCGAGACTCCCTCCAACGGATACACCGTCGTCCACCGCGAACAGCCCGGAAACTCCGGCCAGCCCAGCGAACCAAACCAGCACAGCAAGCTCGCTACCTTCGTACTCGACGCGGCCGGGCGGATGCTCGGGGCCGCCAGCATCGACGACCCGCTGGCCGTGCGCGCGGCGCGGCGCATCATCCAGCGCGGCCTCGTCGTCGACCCCGATCGGCTGGCCGACCCCGAGGTGAGCTACAAGGCGCTGACCCGCTAGCCCGCCCTGCAACGACCGGCGTTTAGGCTGGTGTCTCCGGCCCGACCGAACGCGTCGGATCCGACGTGTGCTTGATGTACCGGCGCCACACCCAGGGGAACAGCACGCAGATCACCCCGATGATCGAGCCGATCACGGTCTCCACCGCCCGGTCATACATCAGCGCACTCGACTCCGCCCCGCTGGGCAGCGCCCCGGTGTGTGCCGAGGTGGCCAGCACCGTGGCCAGCAGCGCCAGCGGCGTCACCACCGCCTGGGCGAGCATGTACTGGCGGGCGATAAGCATCTCGGCGGAGAACTGCAGCACCGCGATGATCAGCACCAGCGCCCACAGCGGCGGCTGCAACAGCAACACCGCGGCCAGCACCGCCAGCCCGAGGAACGTGCCGATCACGCGCTGCAGTCCTCGGTTCACCCGGTACCGGGTCGAGTGCCCCACCAGCGGCACCACCGCGGCCACCATCGCCCAGTAGTTGTGGCTGATCCCGAGCACCGGCCCCAGCGCGGTCGCCGCGGTTCCGGCCGCACCCGCCGCCACCAGATACCAGACGCCCTCACCCACGATGATCTTGCGGTGGTCCTCGGGCAGCGCCTCGCCGCGGGGCCAATACAGCGGGGTCCGGTGCGAGCGCCGCACCCGGGACACCAGCCCCACGGCCAGGGCGAACGTCACGGTCGCGCCCGCCGTCGTCATCGCCTCCCACAGCGCGGGCTGTACCGGAATGGACGCGACCGCGGCGAACGCGAAAATCTGGAACAGGGATCCGGAGGGCCGCAGCCGCCAGTGCGCCGCGATCACCGACGCCACCCCGGCCACTACCGTCGTGCACAGCACCAGCAGCCAGGGGTTCTGCGCCTCCGAGACCCCCAGGCGCCCGGCAAGGGTGGCCAGCAGCATCACGGCCAGCATCAGCCCGCCAGCACGCACCTGCATCTGCAGTCGGGCCGCGTGATCGAGGTTGCGCCCATAAATAGCAGTGAACGCGCCGAAGCAGGCGAAAATCGACAGATCAATCCGGCCGAGCAGCAGCAGGGTGAGCAGCGGCACCACCACCGTCACCCCGCAGCGCACCGCCACCTCATGGTCCCGGTAGGCCGGTCCAATGGTGAACAGCGACGGTAGCGGATTCGTGAAACTCCTCAGCGCCACGGTGCTTCCCCTCTTCGGCTCATCGGTCCGTGCTGGCCCCGGTTTCAGCTCCGGTGTCAACAACCCTCACTCAAGATCATTACCATGGAACGTGTGCCTATCGACACTGATACCCCGCAGAACGTGACCAACCAGATACCCGCAGCGACGCCGCCGTCCCCGCGGGACTTCTCCTTCACCGTGGGGCATCGGCTCACCGGCGACGACGGCGCCCCGCGCCACGGCCGCACGGGCACCATCGTCACCCCGCACGGCACCATCCAGACACCGGCATTTATCCCGGTCGCGACCCAGGCCAGCGTCAAGGCGGTACTCCCGGAGGCCATGGGCGAGCTCGGTGCGCAGGCGCTGCTGGCCAACGCCTACCACCTGTTTCTGCAGCCCGGGCCCGAGCTGCTGGATGAGGCCGGCGGTCTCGGCGCGTTCATGAACTGGCCCGGCCCCACCTTCACCGACTCCGGCGGTTTCCAGGTGATGTCCCTGGGCTCCGGGTTCAAGAAGGTCATCGACATGTCGGGCCCGAAGAAGGTCGAGACGGTGGGCGCCGACGACGCGGTGGCGCCGGGCAAGGAGCGCCTGGCGAATGTCGACGACGACGGCGTCTGGTTCAAGTCCCACCTCAACGGCGACCGCCACCGTTTCACCCCCGAAGTGTCGATCGGGATCCAACATCAGCTCGGCGCCGACATCATGTTCGCCTTCGATGAGCTCACCACCCTGTACAACTCCCGTGGGTACCAGGAAGAGGCGCTCGAGCGCACCCGCCGCTGGGCGCAGCGTTGTCTCGACGAGCATGCCCGGCTCACGCACGAGCGCAGCGACCGGCCCTATCAGGCGCTGTTCGGCGTCATCCAAGGCGCCCAGTACGAGGACCTGCGGCGCAAAGCGTGTTCTGATCTGGCCGCGATGACCACCGAATTCGCCACCGGCTCCTTCGCGGAATCCGCCACCCTCAGTTCCGGGTTCGACGGCTACGGGATCGGTGGGGCGCTGGAGAAGAAGAACCTGGGCACCATCGTGAACTGGTGCGCCGACGTGCTGCCGGAGAACAAACCGCGGCACCTGCTGGGCATCTCCGAACCCGACGACATCTTCGCGGCGGTGGAGGCCGGGGCAGACACCTTCGACTGTGTCTCCCCCACCCGCGTGGCGCGCACCGGGGCGTTCTACACCAACGACGGGCGGTTCAATCTGCCCGGGGCCAAGTACACCCGGGATTTCTCACCCTTGCAGGAGGGCTGCGATTGCTACACCTGCGCCCATTACTCGCGTGCCTACATCCGGCACCTGATCAAGGCGAAGGAGATGGTGGCCCACACCCTGCTCTCCATCCACAATGAGCGGTTCACGGTGCGCCTGGTCGACCGGGTGCGCGCCTCCATTGCGGACGGCACCTTCTACGAGCTCAAGGACGAGGTGCTGGGCCAGTACTATCGGTGACGGCCTCGCGAGCACTCCGTTCTTCCCGATCGCGCCGGTCGAGCCAGGTGATCACCACAGCGGCGGTCACCAAAGCGCCGCCCACGGGCATCAGCGTCCAGTTCACGAACCGCACAGCGAATTCGATCAGCACGGTGACGGCGGTGTCATTGCGCAACGCACCGGTGCTGAGCCAATGCAACAGATCCGGCAGCCACAGGCTCAGCAACGTCGCTACCGCAAAGCACACGGCGGCCCAGATAATGCAGCGGCGTGGAGTGATCGTCATGCGCTCAGACCATCACACCCCGTAGGCGGCGGGCAACCGTACCTCTCCGGTGGGCACCTCCACACCGGGATCGAGGACCTTCACCTGCAGCGCCTCCGGCTGGTCGGCGAAGGACGCGGTGATGCCGTGATCCGCAGCCGGTTCGAATCCGAACCGCGGATAGTAGTCGGGGAAGCCGTAGACGAGCACCACCGTCGCCCCGTCATTCTGTGCGGCTGCCAGCGCGGCCTCGATCACCGCGGTGCCGCCGCCCTCACCGTGGTGCTGAGGCAGGACACCGGAGGGCGCCAGCATCAGCACACGGGTGTCACCGACCGAGCAGCCGTGCAGCACGGCGTGCGCGGCCGGCGTCGTCTCCAGTTCAGAATCCGGAATCGCCGTCGTCATGCCCAAGATCGAGTAACGTCCGACCCAGTGCTCGGGATCTTGGCGCAGCGCGTCGATCAGGTCGGCCTCGGCGGTGGTGTGGAAGGCCGACTCCAGGACGCGGCGGATCATCCGTTGGTCCTCGGCCGAATCTTCGCGTTCACTCCTGGTGCGCCATAGCAGCCCGCTCATCGTTCCTGCTTCCCTCGTCGATCAGTACCGGTCCACCCACTCTAGTGAGGACCGTGACGTGCGTCACTCACTGCCGGGCGAGGCAGGAATCCCTTCAGCCTGCGACGATGGCGTCGAGCACCGTTTCCCAGCGTCGGCGATCTTCGGCTCCGGCGTCGGCGGCAAGAGCTTCCCAGTCGTCGGCGGTGAGGCCGCGGCTGCGCTCCGGGTAGAGGTAGCCGCGCACGATAAGGGTGCGCTCGCCACCCATGAACAGGGTGCCGAACTCGTAGACGGCGTCCGCCGTGCGCAGTGTGACCGACCGCGAACTCGCGTCCTGATCCGACAGGGAGTCGGTGGTGGCGATGACCGTGCCGCGGATCAGCTCTTCGGGAAAGCTCACGGCCCGTTCTTCACCGATGACGGCGTCGGCCAGCCCCAGGGCAGTCACGACGTCGTCGTTTTCTCTTCCCGGGCGCATCACGAGCGACTGGGCCGCATGGCGGTCGGCGAAGTGGGTGTGGAACTGCTGCAGATTCAGCCAGGCGCCCTCCCACCCCTCTCGGGTCCCGAGGATCGCGTCCTTCCAGGTGGGGCCTTCCTGGCTGACCCCGCTGCGCAGTATGGCTCGGGTGTGCTCACCGTTCGCGCCGACCGGGGTCAGGGTGATCTCGGTTTCCCAGGGCGGTACGGGCTGGTCCTCGCCCATCCAGTCAGGCTCAAGGTAGCGGCAGCGATGCGGCGGCTCCCACACGTCGATGGTGCCGTGTGAGTCGCCGAAGTCTCCGTGATGGGTGACAATCGTCCCGCCGACGCGGCCCTCGATCTCCGCTTCCACGAACCAGCGCCGGTATCCAGGACCGGTAGCCACCGATTCCCAGACCTCATCCGCAGTGGCAGGCAACACCACGCTGACTTCCAGGAAGCTGTGTTCATCGTCGATGTCGAGGTGAATGCTGAGGTGCTCCGCAGAGTCAGTCATGCATTCAGCGTGGCACCCTGCGGCACCGTGGTCAATGGTTTTCTCCGGCACCGTTGACTCCCGATCACCCTGCGAAGGCTCGGGTGTTACCGCGAGTGACGATCCAGCCGAGCAAGCGTGCCGTGACCCTGATGGCCCGATTAGCGTAGCGGTCAGCGACCCAGGGGCGTCCCCTGTCCTCCCACAACGACTCACCATGTTCCCCCCGAAAGGAGCCTGCCGTGTCCGAACGACTGCGCCAGCTGCAGGAAAAGTACCGTCCGCACTTCGAGAAGATCGCCGAGGGTGCCTCCGAGCGCGACACGACGCGCGAGCTGCCGTACGAGCTGATCCGGGAACTCATCGCGGCCGGGTTCGGCGCGGTCCGGGTTCCTGCCGAACAGGGTGGCGGCGGCGCGACCCTGCCTGAGCTATTCGAGCTGCTCACGGACCTGGCGACGGCGGATTCCAATATCACCCAGGCCCTGCGCGCCCATTTCGCCTTCGTAGAGGACCGGCTCGTGGCGGAACCCGGACCGGCCCGCGATGCATGGCTCAAACGCTTCGTCGACGGCGAGCTGGTGGGCAACGCCTGGACGGAGATCGGCGACGTCGCCCTGGGCGAAACCGGCACCAAAGTCTCCCCCACCGAGGACCCCGAGGTGTTCCGGGTCAACGGCCAGAAGTACTACTCCACCGGTTCCATCTTCGCGGAATGGACGGACACGACGGCCCAGCGCACGGACACCGGCGATCAGGTGATCGCCGTGGTCAGTACACACCAGGACGCGGTGGCCCGCTTCGACGACTGGGACGGCTTCGGCCAGCGCACCACCGGCACGGGCACCACAATCTTCACCGACGCCGAGGTGTCCGCGGAGAATGTCATCCTGTTCTCCACCCGGTTTAAGTACCAGACGGCGTTCTACCAGGTGGTGTTGTTGGCAGTGCTCGCCGGTTCAGCTGCTGCGGCGGAAAAGGACTTCGGCGCCACCCTGGCGGCTCGTCACCGGACCTTCAGCCACGGCAACGGCCCGGCCCCACAGGATCCGCAGCTGCTCCAGGTGATCGGCGAAGTCTCCTCGGCTGCATTCGCCGCGCGCGCCACTGTTTACCGCACCGCTCAGGCACTGCAGAATGCCTACGACGCCGCGTTCGCGCTCCGTGAGGGCACCATCACCCTTGACGAGGAAGAAGGCGTCAACGACCAGACCGAGCTGGCCTCGGCTCAGGGGCAGGTCGCCTTGACCGGTTTCGCGACCAATGCGATCAGCCACGCTTTCGACGCCCTGGCAGCCTCAAGCTCCTCGACTTCGAAGAATCTGGACCGGCACTGGCGGAATGCGCGCACCGCGGGATCCCACAACCCCTGGGTGTTCAAGGCAAAGCAGATCGGTGACTTCGCAACCAACGGCAACGTGCCAACCCGCATCTGGGCCGTCGGCTCGACGAAATAGCCACGTACTTCTAGGGATATTCAGACGCTTCTGCCCAGAGGACTGATTCGCTTGATTCCTGCTACTACAGGCACACGAATGGAATCGGCGGTTTCATCGGCCGGTTCAACGATCGGTTGATTCATTTCCGAATACGGCACCTCATCGACGAGAGAGCGGGCTGTTTCTCGGGGTCACGACCCTGCTGAAGCAGTCCGTTCTTCTGTTTTCGACCAGTTACTTCTTCTGCGGACGTGGAAACTCATCGTCTGCCTCTTTCGTGGTTCGCGAAAATCCGGCCTCTTCGAGTTGAGCGCACGGATGCCTGAACTATGGGCACGGCTAGATCTCTGGTGATTCTCGCTGATATTCGCCGGTCTATTGGCGCAGGGGTCGCCAGTAGGTGTTCCGGCGCGGTATCTGGTCGGGGTCTATATAAGGTGGCGCGGTGAACCAGGGCACGTCGTCGACGATGCTGATCTGCCAATCACCCCGATCTGCTAGCCGATGATCATGGTGACACAGCAGCACACCGTTGGCGGTGGAAGTGGGGCCTTGGGCACGGGCCGGGTCGATGTGGTGGCTTTCGCACCACGGGGCCGGTGCCGTACAGCCTGGGGCTGCGCACCCGCCATCACGGACCACTAACGCTTTGCGTAGGTGTTTGTCGAAGAACCTCTCGCTGGTGCCCACGTCCAGGATCTGGCCTGCCCCGCCGAGCACCACGGGCAGAATTTCTGCCTCACAAAGTAGGTGACGGATATTGGCGGGGCTAATGGGCCCGGTGTAGGAGCCTTGACTGAGTTCGAAACCTGGCAGGGTGCCGTCGGTGAGCCAGGCAGGGTTGAAGTTCTTCGGTGTGATTCCGGCCTGGACCATCATCCGTAGCATCAGCGGCAGGTCAATCGTCACCAGTACTTGAGGCCGGGTCCCGCCCTGGTCGGGGAGTTTGTTGTGCGGGACTTTCAGTCCGGCGTGCAGGACCCCGATGAGAGCGTCGTGGGCTTTCTGCTCCCGGCTCCGCGCATCAAGATTCGGCACCGTGTCCCCGTTAGCATCCACCGCATGCGTAGACGTGGCGCCGTCTGCTCCTGTTGCCGCATTCGTCGCGTCTCCGGCAGCGCCGGTGTGGGACCCGGTTTTCGCGCGCGGGTTGTTGATCGCGTGCACCAGGGTTTCGAAGAGTTCGCTGCCTGCTTGATCGGTGGTGCATTGCCAAACACTGAGCTTGCCCAGTCGGCGCACCCGGCGGAAGCCGCGCTTCTTCTGCGCTTCTCTATCGTCGGGTGCTTGCCCGTCAGGATTGACTTTGGCTTCCGTGCGGTCTTTCCACCCTGTCGCGTAGTGCGCGA
>JBQDEV010000017.1:0-54077 GCA_052084925.1 Micrococcaceae bacterium | reverse complement strand
CGATTACCCCGGCGTCTGACATCCGCTAAAACCAGCGCGGCCCCGAACCTGAAAATCAGGTTCGGGGCCGCGCTGTTTGTTTCGGCGCCGTGATCAGTTCTTGTGGAGCTCCGCGTTCAGCTCCACCTTCTGACCGGCCCGGGCCAGCGCCTCGACCCGTCCGGACACCGAGTGGCGGCGGAACAGCAGCCCGGAGACCCCGGAGAGCTCCACGGCCTTCACCGCGCGCTCCTCGCCCTCGGTGCTCACCACGACCCGAGTGCCGGCGGTGACATAGAGCCCCGCCTCGACCACGCAGTCGTCGCCGAGTGAGATCCCGATGCCGGAATTCGCTCCAAGTAGCACCCGCTCACCGATGACAATGCGCTGGGTGCCACCACCGGAGAGGGTGCCCATGATCGAGGCGCCACCGCCCACATCGGAGCCGTCGCCGACAACGACCCCGGCGGAGATCCGGCCCTCAACCATCGAGTTGCCCAAGGTGCCGGCATTGAAATTCACGAAGCCCTCGTGCATCACGGTGGTGCCAGCGGCCAGGTGGGCGCCCAGGCGCACGCGGCTGGCGTCGCCGATGCGCACCCCGGAAGGCACCACATAGTCGGTCATCCGCGGGAACTTATCGACCCCGTTGACCACCACGGGCCCGCGAGCCGAGAGCCGGGCACGGGTCAGCTCGAAGCCCTCGACCTCGCAGGGACCGAAATTCGTCCACACCACGTTGGCCAGTAGGCCGAACACGCCGTCGAGGTTGATGGTGTTGGGGCGCACCAGCCGGTGCGAGAGCAGGTGCAGTCGCAGCCAGGCATCCTCGGCGGAAGCCGGCGCCGCACCGAGGTCAGCTTCCACGGTCACCACGCGCTGGGTGACTCCGCGGGCCTCGTCGTCATGAGCCGCCGCTTCCAGTGCTTCGGTGACCTGTGCGGTCTCGGTCAGCTGATCGGCGCTCACCAGGGCCGGAGCCGGGAACCAGGTGTCCAGCACGGTGCCGGCGGCGGTGACGGTCGCCAGGCCGATGCCGGCGGCGACGGTGGGGGAGAGATTCGGGTGATTCGACTGATTCGACTGGTTAGACATGGTGTTCATTATGACAGTCGAGCCCGGCCGATACACTGATCGTCATGACTGCGACGCCTCAGCCCGACCCCGTGACCCTGAACCTCGACGACGACGTGGCCGGACTCACCGCGCAGCTCATCGACATCTACTCGGTGTCCGATGCGGAGACGCCACTAGCCGACGCCGTCGAGACCCAGCTGCGCGCCCTGCCGCGGCTGAGCGTGACCCGGATCGGCGACACGGTGCTGGCCCGCACCGACGCGGGTCGCGACACGCGCGTGGTGCTGGCCGGCCATCTGGACACCGTGCCACTGCCCAGCACCGAGGGCGCCCGCGCGCAGGTGCCCGGCGTGTGGGAGGGCGAGACGCTCTACGGGCGCGGCGCCGTGGATATGAAGAGCGGGGTCGCGGTGCAGCTGGTGCTGGCCCGGCTCATCGGGGCCGCCGAGGCACCTGAGATCGACCGCGACGTCACCTGGGTGTTCTACGACCACGAGGAGGTCGCCTCCGAGGCTTCGGGGCTGGGCCGGGTGGCCCGGGAAGCCCCGGAACTGTTGGAGGCCGACTTCGCGGTGCTGCTGGAACCCACCAATGGGGTGGTGGAAGGCGGCTGTAACGGCACTTGCCGCTACGAGATCACCTTCGAAGGGGTCGCCGCTCACTCCGGGCGCGCCTGGAAGGGCGTCAACGCCATCCACGCTGCTTCATCCCTGCTGGGCGCTCTTGCGGCGTATGAGCCCGCCACCGTGGCCGTGCAGGGCCTCGACTACCGTGAGGGGCTTAACGCGGTGCGGATCCGCGGCGGGGTGGCCGGCAACGTCATCCCCGACACCTGTGTTGTTGAGGTTAATTTCCGATTCGCCCCGGACAAGACCCTGGACGAAGCGCACCAGCACGTCCGCGAGGTGCTGCAGGGCGCCGGCGTGGACTGGGAACAGGTGCGCATCACCGACGCCTCCTCGGCGGCCAAGCCCGGTCTGAACCACCCCGCGGCCCGCGAATTCGTGGACGCGGTCGGTGGCCAGCCCCTGCCCAAATACGGGTGGACCGACGTGGCTCGATTTTCGGAGCTGGGGGTGCCCGCCGTCAACTTCGGCCCCGGGGACGCGTTGCTGGCCCACACCGACCACGAGCACGTCGACGCCGACGCCGTGCGTACCTGCCTGACCGCGCTACGGCGCTGGCTGCTGGGCTGAACCGCTAGCAGGGGGCAGCGGCGCCGGAGAGTTCGTCCGCGGCGGATTCGGAGTCCCGCACGGCGTCCGAGGCGGAGAGGAGGGATTCCATCCGATCCGGGTCGGAGAGAATGCCGAACAGCGCTGTGCAGGTGGATTGCTCGGCACCGACCAGCACGTGATACTCGACGGCGGGAGCGGTGTCCTCGCTGAGGTCGGCCCACTCGAGCACCTGGGTCTGACCGGCGAAGCGCGGATCCTCGGCGAGTCCAGTGAGCTGGACCCGGTCGGAGAGCACCGCCTGCACCCGCCCGGAGGTCAGGGCCAGGGCGCATTCTGCCGTGCTGGGCTGTTCCAGAATCTCGGTTTCCCCGGCGTCCTCGAGTGTCAGCAGGCTCTGATCGGTGCCCTCGGGCACGCACACCGCCGTGGCGTCGAGATCCGCCAATTCGGCGACGGGTTCCCACTCGCCATCGCCGGGCAGGGCATCCGAATCCGCGGCGGAAACCAGCAGCGCGGGAATGGTGCTGACATACGGGCCCACCACGGTGGCTCCGCGCGCGTCGTTCACCGGCCCATGGATCAGCGCGAGGTCGATCTCCTCCTCGGCCAGCCGGCTCGGCGCCTGCACCGCCGTGATGGGCACCCACTCCACGGCGGTGCCGGTGAGCTCCGTGGTCAGCGCGGTCACCAGATCCACATCCAGCCCGGACAGCGAGGACGGATCCACCCCGGAAGCTAGCCCGGGGGAGTCGACCTGCACGCCGACCCGCAGGGTGGTCTGCGCCGTCGGCGAGGCACTGGGCGTCGGCTCGTCGGCAGCCGGTTCCTCGGCGCCGCAGCTAGAGAGAATCAGAGCGACGACGGCGGCAACCGCAACGGCGGGGACAGCGAGCGCGGGGGGAGTGGCATTCGGGGACTGCATCACCGGACAGTATCTCACCCTCACCGGTATGCTCGATATATGGACGACGCCGACGACCGCACCCGAACCGACTGCGAGACTCGCGGTCCTCAGACCCTGCGCGGCCGACACCGAGGAGCTGCCACCTTCGACCGGCTCTTGCTCGACTCGCGTCCCGCGGGCCCCGAACGCGACCGGCAGGGCGGTCACAGCACCACCACCGATGCCTGGCGCGTGCTACGCATGCAGGGGGAGCTGGTGGAGGGCTTCGGCACCCTGGCCTCGTTAGGACCGGCGATCTCCGTGTTCGGCTCCGCCCGGCTCGCCCCGGGCTCGCCCACCTACGCGCTGGCCCGCGAGATCGGCACCCGGCTCGTCGACGCCGGCTATGCGGTGATCACCGGGGGCGGCCCCGGGGTCATGGAAGCCGCTAATCGGGGTGCCAAGGACGCCGACGGCGAATCCGTGGGCCTGGGTATCGAGCTGCCCCACGAGCAGGGGCTCAACCACTGGGTCGACCTCGGCATCGACTTCCGCTACTTCTTCGTGCGCAAGGTCATGTTCGTTAAGTACTCGCAGGGATTCGTGGTGCTGCCGGGCGGACTAGGCACCCTGGACGAGCTGTTCGAGGCGCTCACCCTGATCCAGACGCGCAAGATCACCCGGTTCCCCGTCGTCCTCGTCGACTCCGCCTTCTGGGCGCCGCTGGTGGAGTGGATCACCCACTCGCTGGTGGAGCGCCGGCTGATCTCACCCGGCGACGTCGAGCTGCTCACGGTGGTGGACACTGCCGAGGAGGCGGTGGCCCGCCTGCTCTCCGTCAACGACCCCGCGTGAGACAATGAGCCCATGGGGACCAGTCTGTTCGTGATCGAGATACTGCTGATCGGTGTGCTGTTGATCGCCGCCATCGCGGTGGTCGCGGTGGCCGGAACCGGGTTCGCCCGTCCGCTGGCCGCACCGGTCGAGACGTTGCCGTCCGTGACACTGCCTCAGCAGCCCCGCGCCGAGGACGTCGCCCGGGTTCGCTTCTCGCTGGGCTTGCGCGGGTATCGCGCCGATCAGGTGGACGAGGTGCTGGACCGCCTGGCCCGGCAGCTGGCCCACCAGGAAGCCGAGATCGACCAGCTCCGCGAGGCCCAGCAGACTCCCGCAACGGCACCGAGCCCCTCAACTGTTACCGCCGCGCCGCGGAATCCGGAATAATAGGGGCAGGACTTTTCGCGAAGTACCGCCCAACGACGAAGGGAACAGTACCCATGGCAGCCATGAAGCCCCGCACCGGTGACGGCCCGATGGAAGTAACCAAGGAAGGCCGCAGCCTCATCATGCGTGTCCCGATCGACGGCGGCGGGCGCCTCGTGGTGGAGATCAACGCCGACGAGGCGCAGGCGCTCAAGGAGTGCCTGGTGGGTGTCACCGAGCAGTCCTGAGCGGCTCCGTTCAGGCGCGGGTGGCCAGCAGCACTCCGGTGCCGGCGGTCACGAGTGAGGACTGCGCCCAGGTCTCCTGATCGTCGCGCAGCGCCCGCTCCACAGCCCGGGCGGTGATCGTGGAGGCCTCGCGCACCGCCGGCCGCGGCACCCGATCCCCGTCGAGGGCATCATTGACGATCAGCAGCCCGCCGGGTCGCAGAATTCGCCCGGCCTCCTGCACATGGAACTCCAACACCGCCGTATCGGCGTCGACGAACATCAGGTCATAGCTGGCGGTCGACAGCCGGGGCAACACGGTGCGGCCGCGCCCGGTGATCATGCGGGTGCGCGAGAGCGGGTGCCCGGCCTCGGCGAAGGCCTCGCGTGCCGCGCGCTGGGCCTCGGCATCGGGATCCAGGGTGGTCAGCACGGCCCGAGGACCCGCCCCGCTCATCAGCGCCAACCCGGACACGCCGGCTCCGGTGCCCAGCTCCACCAGGGTGCGCGGGCGCGCGGTGGCCGAGAGGACGCTGAGCAGTGCCGCGGTGCCCTCGGTGACGGCGGTGATCCCCAACTCTGCCGAGCGCTCGCGGGCGCGCAACATGACCTCGGCCTCCTCGGGGCGCGACTCGGCGAACGCCCAGCTGGCATGCTTATCCGTCTGGTGGGGACTCAGGGCCTTCATTCCGGCGTGTCATCCTTCGCTACGATGCTGTTCGATTCGGTGTGACCCGCGGGGGTCCGTGATTCTGCCACCCTAGTCTACGGTGCACAGCATGCTGCACAGCTTGCCTCCAGTCTTCTTTCAGAATGCCCAGGCAGACTGAGACGCACGAGTGAGCATCGATTCAGAGCAGACGAAGGACGGACGCGATCCAGCCCATGCAGGACAACACGGATGAGCACCACACAACGTAACCTGAGGCCGCATCCCCGGTCCCGGTTCGACTCGTATCTGGAGAACTCGCTGACCCCCGGCTCACGCCGCAGGGTCCAACGCCACGTTGCCGAATGCCCCGAATGCGCCGCAGAGATCGCGCAGCGCGCCGCGGCCCTGCGCTATAGCCGGCAGGCCCACCAGACTCAGCCGCTACCCGTGCGCCACCCCTCCTCGGCCACTCCCGCAGCCGAGGCCGTGCTGCACCATTCTGGCGGTGTGGCCGGCTGGAAGGTCGTCATCGGGTTAGTGCTGGCCTGCACCGTGGCCATCGCGATGCTGCTGTTCGCCTGGGTCGCCGGCGGACGGGGTAGCGGGTCACTGACGGCCGGTTCCCCTTCGCTACTGCCGCAGGAGTTGTCCTCGACTGGATCCGATGCTCGCCTGGAAGACCGTCCCCTGATCACCCCGACCTTAACCGCCGGAACCCCCTCGCCGAGCACGGCCACCGCTTCCGCCGTCGAGAATGACGACGAGCAGTGGCCGCTGGTCTCCACCGCCGGCTCACCCCAGGGCGCGGATCTCACCGCCTCCGGCACGGACCTGCCCGTCGCCTCGCTCTCGCAGTTGCGCGGCTACGGATGGAACATTCCCGGCCTGGCCGACTTCGGCATGTCCATGCAGTCGGCCGCGGTGCGAGCCGGGGAGAACTGGGCGGAGATTTCCACGCTGATGCGCCGGGGCGCCGGCGAGGACGAGATCATCACGGTGGTGCGCGAATGCCGCCAGGTGGACGAGGACCAGGTGAGCGGCTGTCCCGTGGAAGCCGAGCACGCCGGACCGGTGACGACCATCGAGCTGGCCGCGGAGACCAGCATTGAGGTCCAGACTTTCGACGACGACACCTGGACGGCGCGGCTGCACACCGACCACGCCTCCTACCAGGTGGATTCCTCCAGCCCCGTGGAGAACGCGGCGGCGATGATGTCGGCGCTGCGGATGTCCGAGCAGTCGCGGATCAAGGGCGGCTCCCTGCCGGATTCCGCCATGGACCGACTGATGCGCGGCTTCCAGGAGATCATTCCTGGGCTGGGGCAATGACCTTTCACAGCTGGGGCAAGGATCAGCCGGTAAGCTAGCGTACTGTGAACATCTTCGGTATCAACGGTGGCGAACTGATCGTCTTGATCGTGCTCGCCCTGCTGCTGCTGGGCCCCGAGAAGATCCCCGAATACACCCGCGCCCTCGGCGACTGGGTCCGCAAGCTCCGCCGCATGGCCGAAGGGGCGAAGGAGCAGTTCAAGGAGGAAACGGGGACGGACTTCGACGAGGTCGACTGGCAGCGCTACGACCCGCGCCAGTACGACCCGCGCCGGATTATCCGCGACGCCCTCGCCGAACCGCTGGATGACCTGAAACAGGTGGCCGGGGTACCTACGACCGAGCGTGCCGCCCTACGCCAGGACCTCAAGAATCTGGACCCGCGCGAGGCCTTCCGCTCGTCCACGACGACCGGCCGCACCGCTGACCCGAACGCCGCCCCGGAGGAGAACCCCGAGGACGCCGAGACGGAGCAGTCCGAGGCGGAAGAGACCCTTCCGGCACCCTTCGACTCCGAGGCTACCTAGGAGCCCGTCGGCGGCCCCTCAGCGGGGACTAAACGGCAGGCTGCGCCCGGTCAGCCCGCGGCCGCGACCCGCCAGGGCAGCGACCACACGATCCAGGCTGACGGCGGCCGGGGCCTCCGGATGAGCCAGCACGGCCGGAGTTCCGGCGTCGCCATCGGCCCGCAGCACCGGATCCAGGGGCACCGAGCCGAGCAGTGACACCGGCGAGCCCAGGGTCTCGGTCAGCCGGTCGGCCACCTGTTCCCCGCCGCCGGAGCCGAAGAGGTCCAGCACGGTGCCGTCGGGCAGGGTCATGGCCGCCATGTTCTCGATCACCCCGGCCACCGGCTGCTGGGTCTGTGAGCTCAGCTGACCGGCCCGAGCGGCCACCTGCGCGGCGGCGTGCTGCGGGGTGGTGACCACCAGCAACTCGGCGGCTGGCAGCAGCTGCGCTGCCGAGATGGCGATGTCGCCGGTGCCGGGTGGCAGATCGATGAACAGCAGATCCAGATCACCCCAGTAGACGTCGGTGACGAACTGCTCCAGTGCCCGGTGCAGCATCGGCCCGCGCCACGCGACCGGCTGGTCGGTATCGAGGAACATGCCAATGGAGATCACCTTGATCCCGTGGGCCACCGGCGGCAGGATCATGCCCTCCACCCGGGTAGGCGCCTGGTCGATGCCGAGCAGGCCGGGAATGGAGAAACCGTGAATGTCCGCGTCGATCAGCCCCACGGAGTACCCGCGCGCGGCGAACCCGGCGGCGAGATTGGCGGTCACGGTGGACTTGCCCACCCCGCCCTTGCCGGAGGCCACCGCGAAGATCCGGGTGAGCGTGTCCGGGCCGAACGGGTTGGCCGGGCGTCCGGCCGTGAGCTGCTCCTTCAGCGCGGCGCGCTGTTCCGGGGTCATCACGTTGAGCACGACGTCGACGCGTGCCACCCCGTCCAATCCGGCCAGGGCGGCGGTGACGTCGTCGTGAATGGTCCCGCGCAGCGGACAGCCGGCCACGGTGAGTCGCACCTCGACACGCAGCACTGTGCCGTCACCGGACTCGGTGGCGGTGACCTCGCCCAGCATGCCCAGCTCCGTAATGGGCCGACGCAGCTCGGGGTCGATGACGCTGGCCAGGCGAGCGCGCGCCCGGGCTGTTACGTCGGATAGGTCGGTCACGGAGTCGCTCCGCTCAGTGGTCTCGTCGTGCGGCCCGCTCGGCGATCTGCTCCTCGGAGAGCTGGGCCAGGGTGTCGGTGCCGGCATCGCGCTCGGAGACGGCCTCGGGGGACTCCCGGGTCGCGGGGTCACGGTGCTGGCTGCGCAGTTCCTGCAACAGCGAGTCGCGCAGATCATCGGTGAGATCTTCGACGACGCTGCGCAACTCGGAGCGCACGAAGTCGCGGGTGGCGGTGTCCTGCACGGCCAAGCGCAGGCCAGCGATCTCCCGGGTCAGGTACTCGGTGTCGGCCAGGTTCCGTTCGGCGCGATTGCGGTCCTCACGCAGCGAGACCCGGTCGCGGTCTTCCTGGCGGTTCTGGGCCAGCAGCAGCAGCGGCGCCGCATAGGATGCCTGCAGCGAGAGCATCAAGGTCAGGGCGGTGAAGCCCAGCGCGGCGGAGTCGAAGCGCCACTGCTCGGGCGCCCAGGTGTTCCAGCCCAGCCAGATCACGCAGAACAGCGACATCCACAGCAGGAACTGCGGGGTGCCCATGAAGCGGGCGACGCCCTCGGTCCACTGCCCGAACGCGTCGGGGTTGGGTCCGCGCAGCGGGATGCGACGGCCGCGCGCGCCCAAGGGCTTGTCCAGGTCCCGGATGCGGCGCTGGCCTATCGGCTCGGCCTTGTCGTTCTTTTCAGCCATGGTTCCTCCTGTTCTCACTGGTCTTGATCATGACGACGATTCCGGGATCTGGGCTATCATTCCCGTTCCCGGATCCGAGGCATCGTGAGTGCGGATCTGCTCGGGATCCATGGTGCGCCAATCATCGGGCAGCAGGTGGTCCAGCACGTCATCCACCGTGACCGCGCCGACGACCCGCTGGGCGTCGTTGACCACGGGGATGCAGGTCAGGTTGTAGGTGGCCAGCTCGCGGGTCACCGTGTGCAGCGGGGTGAGGTCGGTGACTGGCTCCAGGTTCTTGTCCAGCAGGTTGCCCAGCAGCTCCGGAGGCGGGTAGCGCAGCAGGCGCTGGAAGTGCACCACCCCCAGGTAGCGCCCGGTGGGTGTTTCCAACGGCGGCCGGGCCACGATGACCAGCGAGGCCAGGGCCGCGGAGATGTCGTGCTGGCGGATGTTGGCCATCGCCTCGGCGACGGTGGCCTCCGGGGACATGATGATCGGCACCGGGGTCATCACCGCGCCCGCGGTGTTCTCCTCGTACTCCATCAGCCGGCGCACGTCCTCGGCGTCATCGGGCTCCATGAGCTCCAGCAACAGTTCCTGCTGCGCATCCGGCAGCTCGTTGAGCAGGTCGGCGGCGTCGTCGGGATCCATTTCCTCGAGCACGTCCGCGGCGCGATCCAGCTTCAGGTGCGAGAGGATCTGCACCTGGTCGTCGTCGGGCAGCTCCTGCAGCACATCGGCGAGGCGCTCGTCGTGCAGTTCGGCGGCGACCTCCACCCGGCGCTTCTCCGTCATCTCGTGGAGGGCGTCGGCCAGGTCGGCGGGCTTCATACCCTCGTGGGCAGCCACGAAATTGGCCGCGCCCTGCGGCTCCTCCTGGCCGGCCCAGCGGGATTCGCCCCAGTCGATGAGCAGGTGTTCGCCCTTGGCCCGGCCGAACGCGCCGCGGCGGGTTCCGGCGCGGCGCACGTAGAGGTCCGAGACGCTCCAGTCGCCGTTGCGCTGGCGGCTCAGCCCCAGATCTTCGACGACGGCGCTGCCGGAGCCGTCCTGCAGCACCACGCGGCGATCGAACAGGTCCCCGGCCACCGTCATCTCCAGGCCGCGGCGCTCGAAGCGGCGCAGGTTGATCAGCCCGGTGGTGATGACCTGGCCGGAATCCAGGGAGGTGACCCGGGTCATCGGCACGAACACGCGCTTCTTTCCCAGCACCTCCACTACGATTCCGGAGGCGACGGGCGGATCGAGGGCGCCTCGATCGACCACGACGACGTCGCGCAACCGCCCGAGGCGGTCGCCCAGAGGGTCGAACACATCCTGGCCCAGCAGTCGGGCAACGAAGATCTTACTCACCGTTACAGCCTAAGCCCTGCGGCGTGAATGTGCCGAGTCGAGCCCGCTTACTCGGTGGGCATAATCGGTGGCGCGGACCCTGCTCAGCCGGAAGAATGGGACCATGTCATTCCTCGGTCCTGTTCCCCCGTCAACGATGAGCTCCGGTCTGCCGCGCGGGGAGCTGCTGGGCAACTATCCCTCGTTCGATGCCGCTCAGTCCACCGTGCAGCGGTTGGTGGATGAGGGGATCAGCCTGCAGGCGCTCACCGTGGTGGGCCGTGACGTGCGCGTAGTCAATCGGCTGCGCCGCCGAGCCGGTTATCCGGCCGTAGTGCTGCGCTCGGCCATCCAGGGCGCGTTCTTCGGTCTGCTCATCGGGCTGCTAATGAGCTTCATTGTCCCGGAGACCGCGGGTCTGCAGATCCTCAGTTCGTTGGCGCTGGGCGTCGGGATCTGGGTGATCTTCGGGGTGCTGGGTCAGGCGATGCGCAAGAAGGCCCCCGGGTTCGACACCGTCCCGCAAGTGGTGGCCGTCAGCTACGACCTGGTGTGCGATTTTGAGGTGTCCCACCGGGCCCGCGGTGTGCTGGGTGGTCAGCCCAGCCAGCCCGCACCGGCACAGCCCGAGGCGGCCCCGGCCACGGCCGCCACTCCTCAGGAGACCGCACAGGAACCGGAGACCACCCCGTCCCGGCGCGGCCAGATCCCGGATCTTCCCGACGGCCGCCCGCAGTACGGGGTGCGGGTCGAGCCCGACGAACAGCAGCCCGGCCCGGAGGAGTCCCGCTAGCCGGTCAGGCCCGCCATCCACGCCTCGACGTCGTCGGGGGTGCGCGGCAGCGCCGAGGAGAGGTTCTCGGCCCCCTCGGCGGTCACCAGGATGTCGTCCTCGATGCGCACGCCGATCCCGCGGTACTCCTCGGGCACGGCCAGATCCTCGGCCTTGAAGTACAGTCCCGGTTCGATGGTGAACACCATGCCTGGCTCCAGCACGCCGTCGAGGTAGAGCTCCTTCTTCGCCTGCGCGCAGTCGTGCACATCCAGGCCCAGGTGGTGGCTGGTGCCGTGGGGCATCCAACGACGGTGCTGCTGGCCCTCCGGGGACACCGCCTCGTCCACGCTGACCGGCAGCAGGCCCCACTCGTCTAGTCGCTGGGCAAGCACAGTGACGGCCCTCTGGTGGATCTCCCGGAAGCGGATACCGGGCTTCACGATGGCGTAGGCAGCATCCGCGGCGTCCAGCACCGCCTGGTAGATCCGGCGCTGCACCGGTGAGAAGGTGCCGTTGACCGGCAGGGTGCGGGTGATGTCGGCGGTGTACAGCGAATCCGCTTCCACCCCGGCGTCCACGAGGATCAGATCCCCGTCGCGCACCGAGCCGGTGTTGCGGATCCAATGCAGCACGGTGGCGTTGTTGCCGGCGGCCGCGATCGTGTCATAGCCCAGATCGTTCCCTTCCAGCCGGGCCCGGGCGAAGAATGCGCCCTCGACGACGCGCTCGCCGCGGTCGTGTTCGCGGGCGGTGGGCAGGATCCGCACGATGTCCTCGAAGCCGCGGGCGGTGGCGGCCACCGAATCGCGAAGTTCCTCGACCTCCCACTCGTCCTTCACCAGGCGCAGCTCCGAGGCGAACTCGGTGAGTTCGCCGTCCAGGGCGTCCGAGGCCTCCAGGTCGACGCCGGTGTTGATGCGGGAGGTGTCCACGAGGGCCTCCATGGTCAGGTCCGATCCGCGGATCAGGCGGATGCGCATCCCGCCGATCTCCACGGCGCCGGCGTCTTGAGTCACCGCCACTTCGAGCTCGCCCAGCTCGGCGGTGCGCAGCCCGGTGCGCTGGCTCATCTCTTCCAGGGTGGGGCGCGCGCCGACCCAGAATTCGCCGGTGCGGGCGTTGGTGTAGAACTCTTCGCTGTCGCGTCCGGCCAGTGGGTGGAAGTACAGGGTGGACTCGTGGTCGGAGCCGTCGTCGCCGGTGCCCGGCTCGACCGGCTGCATCACCAGCACCGCGCTGGGCTCATGATCGGCGCCGAGACCGGTGAGATGTGCGAAAGCGGAGTGGGCACGGAACCGGTAGTCGGTGTCATTGGAGCGGACCTTGGGCTCGCCGGCGGGGATCACCACGCGCTCTCCGGAGAACCGGGCAGATACCGCCGCTCGACGCTGGGCGGCGAACGGAGCCGAGGCGTTCAGCGGGGCATCGCTGGTCTCCGTCGGCGCCCAGGCGGAGGCCATGAACTCCTTGAACGCCTCCGAGGTGGGGCGCTGGGAGCGGTTGTCGACCCGGTTCTCCAGCGGCTGGTCCTGCTCGGCGGAGGAATCGTGATTCGAGGGGTTCATCGAGGCGGATTCAGTCATGACCACATTGTTTCACGCGCGAGCCATACTTGCAGAGCGCAGTTGCCGCACAGCACACTGAAGCCATGGCCTTCGATCTGCACACCCACTCGTACTGCTCCGACGGGACCCAGTCCCCGGCTGAGGTGGTGCGGGCCGCCGCGGAGGCGGGGCTCGAGGGCATCGCACTGACCGACCATGACACCACCGCTGGCTGGGATGAGGCGGTGGCCGCCGGTGCCCGTTTCGGGGTGTCCGTGGTGCCGGGCATGGAGATCTCCTGCGTGTCCGCCCACGGAATCAGCGTGCACCTACTCAGTTACCTCCATGATCCCAACCACCAGGGGCTATGTGAGGAGATGGAGCGCTCGGTGCGCTCCCGGCTGACCCGGGCCGAAAGGATGGCGCAGCGGCTGAGCGAGGACTTCCCGATCACCTGGGAGCTGGTGCAGGCCCAGACGGAGCCCGGCGCCACGGTGGGACGCCCGCACCTGGCCGACGCGCTCGTTGCCGCCGGGGTGGTCCCGGACCGCTCCGCTGCTTTCGCTTCGATCCTGTTGCCCTCCTCGCCCTACTACGTGGCCCACTATGCCTCGGATCCGGCGGAGGCGGTGCGCCTGGTGCGTGAGGCGGGCGGCGTGCCGGTCTTCGCACACCCGCGTGCGGTGTCCCGCGGTCGGGTGGTGGGGCAGGAGACCTTCGAGGAAATGATCGAGGCCGGACTGCTCGGCCTAGAGGTGGAGCACCGGGACAATCCGGAGCCGGACCGTGAATGGCTGCGTGCGCTCGCGCAACGCCACGACCTGCTGATCACCGGATCCTCGGACTATCACGGCACGGGCAAGCCGAACCGTCTGGGCGAGCACACCACCTCGCGCGACATCGTCGAACGTATTGCTGAACGGGGCGTTACCGCGGTGGCGTGGTAACGACGGCCTCGGGCAGTCGTCTGCGCATGATCTCGATCGCCTGCGGGTTCTGGTCCACTAACACGAAGCGGCGCTGCAGCTGTTCGGCGGAGGCTCCCAGGGTGCCGGAGCCGGCGAAGAAGTCCAGCACCCAGTCCCCGGGCCGCGTCGAGGCCGCCACCATCCGGCGTAGCAGCCCCACCGGCTTCTGGGTGGGGTAGCCGGTCTTCTCCCGGCCCGTGGGCGAGACGATAGTGTGCCACCAGACGTCGGTCGGCAGCTTGCCGCGCTCGCGTTTCTCCGGGGTGACCAGTCCGGGGGCCATATAGGGCTCCCGGTCCACCTCGGTGGAGTCGAACCAGTAGGTGCGGGGATTCTTCACGTACACCAGGATGGTGTCGTGTTTGGACGGCCAGCGTCGCCGCGCTCGCGCCCCGTAATCATAAGCCCAGATGATCTCGTTGAGGAAGTGGTCCCGACCGAAGATCACGTCCAGCATCACCTTCGCGTAGTGCACCTCGCGGTAGTCCAGGTGCAGATACAGGGTGCCGTCGTCGGCCAGCAGCCGCCAGGCCTGGCGCAGCCGAGGCTCGAGGAAGTCCCAGTAGTCGGTGAACGCGTCATCATAAGAGGCCAGCGCGCCCTTCACCGTCTGGTAGCTGTGACCGCCGAAGCCGGTGCGGTCCCCTTCACCGGGGGCCACCCGCACCATCGAGGAGGCGTGCCGGGACTGCACCCGCCCGGTGTTGAAGGGCGGGTCCAGGTAGACCATGGTGAAGGTCTCCTCCGGCAGCTGATCGAGGTAGGAGAGGTTCTCCGCCTCGACGATCACATCCGGCCCGGTCGGGTCGAATCCGCCGGTCATGGTCAGCTCTGCTCGTCGCGCTGCACAACCTCACCATTGCGGCGGCGGGTGCGGTTCCGGCTGCGACGGCGGCCGCGATCCTCACCCTGCTTCGACTCGGAGGAGCCGTTGTTGCGTCCACCTTCGCGGTTGCCTTCACGCCCGCCGGAGCGGCCGCCACGGTTTCCGCCGGAACGTCCACCACCGCTGCGTCCTCCACGGCCACCGCCGGATCGACCGCGCTGCTCATCGCGGCCGCCGAGCTCCTCGAGGTTCTCGGCGTCGAGGCCCTCGCGGGTGCGCTGCGACTTGGGCAGCCGGCCCTTGGTGCCCTTCGGGATGTTCAGATCGGCGAAGAGGTGCGGGGAGGAGGAGTACGTCTCCTGCGGGTCCGACTGGTCTAGGCCGAGAGCCGAGTTGATCAGGGTCCAGCGCGGCACGTCCTCCCAGTCCACCAGGGTCACGGCGATGCCCTTGTTGCCGGCGCGGCCGGTGCGGCCCACGCGGTGCAGGTAGGTCTTCTCGTCCTCGGGGCACTGGAAGTTGAACACGTGGGTGACGTCGTCGACGTCGATGCCGCGGGCGGCCACGTCGGTGGCCACCAGCACGTCGATCTTGCCGTTGCGGAAGGCGCGCAGCGACTGCTCGCGGGCACCCTGGCCCAGGTCACCGTGCAGGGCGCCGGCGGCGAACCCGCGCCCGGTCAGCTCGTCCGCCACCCGGGCGGCGGTGCGCTTGGTACGGGTGAACACGATGGTCTTGCCGCGGCCCTCGGCCTGCAGGGAGCGAGCCAGCAGCTCGTCCTTGTCCATGTGGTGAGCTCGGTAGATCAGCTGACGGATGTCCTTCTTGGTGATGGAGTCATCATCTGGATCGGCAGCACGGATGTGGGTGGGACGGGTCATATACCGGCGGGCCATGGCCACGACCGGGCCGGGCATGGTGGCCGAGAACAGCATGGTCTGGCGGACGTCGGGCACCGAGGACAGCAGGGTCTCGACGTCAGGGAGGAAGCCCAGGTCCAGCATCTCGTCGGCCTCGTCGAGCACCACGATTTTCGCGGCGGCGAGCGAGAGGTGACGCTGGCGCATCAGGTCGATGAGGCGGCCGGGGGTGCCCACCACGACGTCGACGCCGCGCTGCAGCTCCTCGATCTGCGGCTCATAGGCGCGACCGCCGTAAATGGTCATCAGGCGCACGGAGCGCTTGCCGAGGGCGCCGGTGAGGTCCGCGGCGACCTGCACGGCCAACTCACGGGTCGGGGCCACCACGAGCGCCTGGGGGATGCCGGCCTCGGGCAGCGATTGGTCGCCTTCCTCGCCGGGGCCCACGACGCGCTGCAGCAGCGGCAGGCCGAAGCCCAAGGTCTTGCCGGTGCCGGTTTTGGCCTGACCGATAATGTCGTTGCCGGCCAGGGCCAGCGGCAGGGTCATGGCCTGGATCGGGAAGGGGGTGACGATCCCCTTGGCGGCCAGGGCATCTGCCATGTCGGCGCGGACGCCGAAATCTGCGAAGGTCTTCTCGACGACGGGCTCGACGGCCTCGATGGTCTCGGCGACTTCGACGGTCTCGTCGGCCGGTCCGGTGGTGTCTTCAGCATGCAGCTGGGAATTCATACGCTACGGGTCCTGTCTGTGTGCGGAGCCGATCGCGGGAAGTCTTCAGGTCTTATCGCATCAAGCGATCGGTCATCCTGCCTGGTGCAGATCTACTGCAGGTCAAAGGCCGGTACATGCCCGGCCGTGGGCCAGTCTACCCTGAAACGCTGATGCGGAGCCCCAGGGGGCTCCGCATCGGAGACAATCAGCGGGTCAGTGACCCGGTCACTGGGCGGCGAAACCGACCGGACGGGCGGTGGCGTCGCCGACCTCCACATAGCCAATCCCGGCGGCCGGAACCAGCAGGGTCTTGCCCTTCTTGTCGGTGAGCTCGAGCACTTCACCGCGGCTCAGCGAAGCCTGGACCTTCTCGTTGACTTCGTCCGCGCCGGCCTCGGTCTCGAGGACGATCTCGCGGGCCACGTGCTGAATGCCGATCCGAATCTCCATGCTGGTTCCATCCTTCTTACGTAGGTCTGCGGTGGGTGACGCGCCGGGCGCGTCGCTGATCCCAGCTTAGTCATCCCGGGCCCGCAACTGCGACGCCGGGGTTCGGCCGAGGGCGAACCTGCTCAGTCGAACGTCCAGATGCCCTGCCACAGCAGCTGGAAGGTGTGCTCGGTGACCTTGTCGATATGCAGGGAATCCGAGTCGGTCAGGGTGCGGCGCCGGGCCGACCAGTAGCGCGCCGCCGAGAGCACGGTGCCGGCCATGGCGTGGCCGATGACCTTCGCCTGCTCGTCGTCGAGGTAGGTCTCGTTGAACACGTGCTCGGAGATCTGCCCGATGATTGCCTCGTCGAAGCGCTCGATGCGCTCGTGGACCTCGGGGTCGTTGCCCAGCCCGGAGTTGAAGACGACGCGGTGGGCGTCGTCGTCGCGTCCCATGTACTCGAAGAGGGTGCGTACGGCTCCACGGACGCGGTCTTCGTTGGTCTCGGCCTCGGCCATGGTGGACACCATGGTGTCGCGTACCACGGTCAGCTGCTCATCGAGCAGAGTGAGGAAGAGCTCGTACTTGCCGGTGAAATGCTGGTAGAGCACGGGCTTGGAGACGTCGGCTGCCTCGGCGATGTCGTCCATCGATGCTGCGTGGTAGCCCTTCTCGGCGAAGACCCGCAGAGCGATGTCCATCAGCTGGCGTCGGCGCTGTGCGCGGGGGAGTCGGGTAGTCGGTGGCATGGGAGGAATTCGCCTCGTTCTCGGGAGTGGGGTGAGAACAGTCTAGCGAGTTACTCAGGCGGAGCGCTGGGAGGACTCGTGCACGGGGCAGGACTGCTCGGCGACGGCGGGCTCTGGGGCCGTCTCGAGGCCGAAAAGAGTCTGCAGTGCGGAGGTGTATTCGTCCAGGCGGCCCTCGGCGGCCAGCTGCCGGGCGCGGGTGGTGGGCTCGTGCAGCAGCTGGCGGATCATCCGGCGCATGGCCAGCTCCACCTCTTCGGCGGCGGCGGTGCACCCGTGACGGGCACGCACCCGGGCGATCTCGTCCTCGAGCACCTGATGGGTGTGACGGCGCAGGGCGACGATAGCGTCGTTGGCGCTGCGGGAGCGACGTTCGGCAACGAAGGAGGAGACGGAGTCATCGACCATGGAGCGGGCCTGATCCACCGCGGCGGTCTGTTCCTCGGGAGCCGCCATCTTCACGGACTCCAGGGTGATCAGATCCACGCCCTCGAGATCGGCGATCGCGGGGTCGAAATCGTGGGAGAGCGCCAGGTCCAGCACGGTGAGCCGGTGCAGGGAGTCCTCGCGCAGCTCGGCCAGTTGGGTGGCCTCCACGGTGCGGGCCCCGCCCGAGCAGCCGATCAGGACGTCCGCTTCGGCGAAGGCGCCGTGCACCTTGTCCCCGCCCAGGGCCAGGGCCCAGCCGCCGCGATCGGCGACGAACTGCTCGGCGCGACCGGAGGCCGAGTGCACCGCGACGTTCTTCGCACCCAGGGCCTGCAATTGGGCCAGGGTGGTGCCAGCATAGGCGCCGGTGCCAATGACCAGGACGTTAGCGTCTTCCCAGAACCGGGCGGCGGCGACCTGGTCGGTGCCAGCGCGCAGTTCGGTGGCCAGATCCAGGGCAACGGAGACGATGGAGCGCCCGGTGGATCCCAGGGCGGTGCGGGAGCCGACCTCCTTGGCGGTGCGGGTCGCGGATTCAAAGAGCTTGATCAGCGGACCGGTGGTGATCCCGGAATCGCGGGCCTGGCTCAGCGCGCGGCGCACCTGACCGGCGATCTCGCGCTCGCCGACGACTGCGGAATCCAGTCCGGCGCCCACACTGAAGAGGTGGCGCACCGCAGAGTCCTGGGGCAGCAGCTGGAAGGAGGAAGCGACCTGGCCCTGGTTCAGCCCGGTGCCGCGGGCCACGGAGTCCATGATCTCGCGGGCGGCGTCGTCGATACTGGACTCGTCGCGCGCCTCGGCGTAGATTTCCAAGCGGTTGCACGTCGACAGCACGACGGCGCCACGGGTGGCGTCGGCCGAGGGGACAGCAGCGATGACCTCATCGGTTCCGGTGCTTAAGTGCGCCACCATCTCGAGGTCTAGGTTGGTGTGCGCGGCAACCAAAGAAAACAGAGCCACAATGGCTCCATGGTACGGCCGTTTTCGTCCCGATTCTAAGCAGGCTCACCTAAGTCGACACGGATCGAGACGCGCCCGCATGGCAACGGCGGTGATGCGAGAATGGTGGCATGACTGCACCGATGCTGCCTGCAGACCACCCGCTGGTCACTGACGACGCCGCCCGTTCGACCGCGCCCTCCGCGCTGATCACCGCCCTGCGGGGTGGCACCCCGCACCGCCGTCCGGTGTGGTTCATGCGCCAGGCGGGACGCTCCCTGCCGGAATACCGGTCGCTGCGCGAGGGCATCTCCATGCTTGACTCGTGCCTGCAGCCGGAGCTGGCCTCGGAGATCACCCTGCAGCCGGTGCGCCGCCACGACGTCGACGCCGGCATCTTCTTCTCCGACATCGTCATCCCGCTGCGCCTGGCCGGCGTGGGGGTCGACATCGTTCCCGGAGTGGGACCGGTGCTGGACACCCCGGTGCGGACCGCTGACGACGTCGCCCGCCTCCCGGAGCTCACCGAGGAGTCCCTGGAGCCGATCCGCGAGGCGGTGCGCCTGACCGTGGCCGAGTTGGGCTCCACGCCGCTGATCGGCTTCGCCGGGGCGCCGTTCACCCTGGCCGCCTACATGGTGGAGGGCAAGCCCTCTCGCGACCACCTCGGCCCGCGCACCCTGATGCACGCCGAGCCGGACACCTGGAACGCGCTGGCCGCCTGGGCCTCGCGGGCCTCGGGCCGCTTCCTGCGCGCCCAGATCGAGGCCGGTGCCTCCGCCGGCCAGCTCTTCGACTCCTGGGCCGGGTCCCTCTCGTTGGGGGACTACCTGCACCACGTCCAGCCGCACTCGGCGGCTGCCTTCGCCCAGGTCGCCGACCTGGCCGGACCCGAGGGGGTGCCCCTGATCCACTTCGGCACCGGCACCTCGGAAATCCTGCCCGCGATGCGCGACGCCGGAGCCAGCGTGATCGGCGTCGACTACCGCCTACCCCTGGACGAAGCGCACCGTCGGCTCTCCGCCGCACCCGGCGTCGATGGTCGGGCCGCGGTGCCGCTGCAGGGCAATATCGACCCGGCCCTGCTTGAGGCCGGCTGGGACGTGCTCGAAGCGCATGTGCGCGAAGTGATCAGCGCCGGCGCCTCGGCGCCCGGCCACGTGCTCAACCTCGGCCACGGTGTGCCCCCGCACACCGATCCCACCGTGCTGACCCGCGTCGTCGAGCTGATCCACTCAATCGAGAACTGAGACGATGCTCCACACCGAGACCGTGGTGATCGGCGGCGGCATCGCCGGGCTGGTCGCCGCACAGCGCCACCAGGACCGCGGCGAGCAGGTGCTGGTGCTGGAGGCCGGAAGCGACTGGGGCGGAGTGGTGCAGGGCGCGGAGATCGCCGGGGTGCGACTGGATACGGGCGCCGAGGCCTTCGCGGTGCGCACCGACGCGGTGGCCGAGTTGGCCCGCGGCCTCGGACTCGACGTCGTCGCCCCGAACCCCGCCGGATCCTGGCTGCAGCTGCCCGGCCGCGCCGTGCCCGCGCCGCGGCTGGGCGTGCTGGGCATTCCCGGTGACCTGGACGCCCCCGAGGTGGCCGAGGCGCTCGGTGACACCGCACTGGAGCGCGCCCGCGCCGATCTCACCGCCGAGATGGCCCCCTGGACGGAGCGGCTGGGCACCGGGGCGCCTGTCACCCTCGGTGAGCTGGTGGCGGACCGGCTGGGCGACGCGGTGCTCGCCACACTGGTGGCCCCGGTAGCCTCCGGGGTGCACTCGGCAGACCCGTACCGGCTCGAGATCCGCTCCGTGGCCCCCGGACTGCTGGAAGCCGCCGTCGAACAGGGCTCGCTCACCCGGGCGGTGGCCGCGCAGCGGGCCCGTCGTCCCGGTGCTGCGGTGGCCTCGCTGGTCGGCGGGATGAACACCCTGACGCAGGCCCTGGCCGCGCGCACCGAGGGCAGGCTGAACACCGCCGTGACCGGGCTGCAACGCCTCTCGAACGGCTGGGAGATACAGACGACGACGGATACCTTCCGTGCCGAGCGCCTCGTGATGGCCACCGACGGACCGACGGCATGGCGGCTGCTGGCTCCTCTCAGCGATGGCGCGCTGCACCCCCAGGACGCCCCGGAACAAGGTGCAGGGGTCGCCCTGGTCACGCTGATTCTCGACCACCCCGAACTTGACTCAGAGCCCCGCGGCACCGGCATCCTGGTGGCCCCCACGGTGAGCCGGGAGCAGATCGGGGCGAAGGCGATGACCCACATCTCCGCGAAATGGTCCTGGGTACGCGAGGCCCTGCCCGTCGGCCGGCACGCCGTGCGGCTGTCTTACGGGCGCGTCACCGACGATCCCGCCTCCGGCGCCCCCGGCTACGCCTCCAGCGATGCGGAGCTGCGGTACCTGGCCACCCGTGACGTGGCGCTGCTCACCGGAACGGCGCCCGGCGTCATCGTCGCCCAACACGTCCAGCGGTGGCGCGCCGCGCTGCCAGTGGCCTCCGCGCAACACCGTCGTCGAGTGTCCGATATGCGAGACTGGGCACGGACCCAGGACGACGTCGACGTCGTCGGAGCCTGGCTTGCCGGGACCGGTCTGGCCGCCGTCATCGCGGACATCCGAGGCTGACGTCGGGCTAGACTGAAACCTGAACTCTACCGCGCGTAGAAAACGCGCACCGACCGCAGGAGCTGAACATGACAGAGCAGTCCGTCACCCCCTCAGACACCGAGAATCGCACCGAGTGGTTCACCACCTACACGGTGTTCGCCCGCGATGTCCCGGCTACGGTGAATCGCGCCGGCCAATCGGCGGCGGAGCGAGCGCGCACGGTGGAGCAGTTCGACAAGGTGGTGGCCGAGCTGGCCGAGGACGGCGTGACGGTGCGCGGCACCTACGACGTGTCGGGCATGCGCGCCGACGCCGATCTGATGGTCTGGATGTACGGACACGCACCCGAGAAGCTGCAGGCTGCGATTCGACGGCTGCGCCGTACCGACCTGCTGGCTGGCACGCATATCGTGCTCTCTGCCATGGGCTCGGACCGGATGGCCGAGTTCAACAAGGAGCACATCCCGGCCTTCGCGATGGGTCGTAAGCCCCGCACCTGGCTGTGCTTCTATCCGTTCGTGCGCTCCTACGACTGGTACACCCTGGAGGGGACGGATCGTGCGCGGATGCTGCGCGAGCACGGTCAGCTGGGCCAGGACTTCCCGATGGTCTGGGCGAACACCACCTCGGCCTTCGCTCTGAATGACTGGGAGTGGCTGCTCGGGCTCGAGGCGCCGGAGCTGAACCAGCTGGTCGACATGATGCGCCACCTGCGCAACAACGAGACCCGTCACTACGTCCGCGAGGAAGTGCCCTTCTACACCGGGCGCCTCGTGAGCACCGAGGAGATTGTCGAGGTGCTGAGCTGATGACCGACGCTGTGATCAAGGATTACGACGCCGTTCTGCTCGCTTCCTTTGGCGGCCCCGAGGGCCAGGACGACGTCATCCCCTTCCTGCGCAACGTGACCGCGGGCCGGGGCATCCCCGATGAGCGTCTCGAGGAAGTGGCCACCCACTACCGCGCGAACGGGGGCATCAGCCCGATCAACGAGCAGAACCGGGCGCTGAAATCGGCTCTGGAGCAGGAACTGGCGGCCCGGGAGCTGGGCCTGCCGGTGTACTGGGGCAACCGCAACTGGGCGCCCTACTTCGACGAGACGGTCGCCGAACTGCACCAGGCCGGGCACCGGCGGGTGCTGGTGCTCACCACCTCCGCCTACTCCTGCTACTCCTCCGACCGCCAGTACCGCGAGGACATGGCCAAGGGGATTCTCAGCAACGAGTTGCAGGGCCGGATCGAACTGGACAAGGTCCGCCAGTACTTCAACCACCCCGGGTTCATCGAGCCTTTCGCCGAGGGCCTGGCCGAGGGGCTGGCCTCGCTGCGCGAGGAACTCGACACCGCCGGGAAGACCGGCGAGATCCGGATCCTCTTCGCCACCCATTCCATTCCGACCTCCGATGCGGCCGCGGCCGGTCCCCGCGATCTGGCGGAGCAGCTGCGCGCCGAGACCGGGGCGGAGCCGGGCGAGGCCAACGGCGCCGATGTGTACTCGGCCCAGCACCTCGACGCCGCCGCCGAAGTGCTGCGGCGGGTGCCCGAAGCCGAGGGGCTCACCTGGGACCTGGTGTACCAGTCCCGGTCCGGGGCCCCGCACATCCCGTGGCTGGAACCCGACATCAACGACGCGATGGAGCAGTTGTGTGCCGAGCAGGACATCGCCGGGTTCATCGTCGTGCCCCTGGGCTTCGTCTCCGATCACATGGAGGTGCTCTGGGACCTGGACACTGAGGCGCGCGAGACGGCTGAGAACCTCGGCGTCGGCTTCCGCCGCACCCCGACTCCGGGCACACACCCCACCTTCGTGAGCGGACTCGTCGACATCATCGAGGAGCGGCTGGGCCGACGCGAGGGACGCGTGGCGGTGGGCCGCTTCGGCGCCTGGTACGACGTCGCCCCTGCGGACGACTCTGTGAAGCTGAACCGCGAGGGGGAGCGTCGTCCCACCGTGGGTGCGGCCGATGCCGACGTCGTCAACGAGCTCGCCGCCGACCATCAGCCGGAGCGGGCATGACCGGTTTCCGCGTCGGCACCCGAGGTTCGGCCCTGGCCACCACGCAGACCACCACCGTGGCGGACGCACTGGCCGAGGCCTCCGGGCTGGAGTATGAGCTGAAGATCATCCGCACCGAGGGCGACATCACCACCGGGTCACTGGCGTCGCTGGGCGGCACGGGCGTGTTCGCCTCGGCACTGCGGGCGGCGATTCTCGACGGCGAGGTCGACCTCGCGGTGCACTCGCTGAAGGACCTGCCTGCCAAACAGCCGCCAGGCCTGGAGATCGTGGCCATCCCGACCCGGGTGGACGTGCGCGATGCGCTGTGCGCCCGGGACGGCCTCACGCTGGACACGCTTCCACGCGGCGCCCGGATCGGCACCGGGTCCCCGCGCCGAGTGGCCCAGCTGCTGGCGGCCCGCCCCGATGTGGAGACCGTCGACATTCGCGGCAATGTGCCCACCCGCCTGGCCCGAGTGCCTGGGCTGGAAAGCCACGACGATCATGCGCCCGCGGCCGCCGGGTCCCCGCGCGGTGACCTCGACGCCGTGGTGCTGGCCTGCGCCGGGCTCGACCGGATCGGCATGGACTGGGCGATCACCGAGCGCATTGACCCCGAGGTGATGCTGCCGGCTCCCGGCCAGGGCGCGCTCGCCATCGAATCCCGACCCGAATTGGGCGATGAATCCAGCGCGCAGCCGGAACTGGTGTGGGCACTGAAGAGCTACGATGACGCCGCCACCCGCATCCAGGTCACCGCCGAGCGCGCTCTGCTCGCCCGCCTGGAAGCCGGATGCGCCGCCCCGCTGGGCGCACTCGGACGGTACGTTTCCGGAACTCTGTCTCTGGACGCGGTGGTCGCCGCGCACGATGGTTCGCGGGTGCTGCGCCGTCGCGATGAACTCAGTCTCGCAGTGGACCCTGCCGAAGAGTCCGCGCTGGAGGCAGCCCGCGCCCTGGGCGTCAGTGTCGCCGAGGCGCTATTAGCCGACGGCGCCGACCTGTTGTCCTGGTGAGCGCCGTGTCCCGCGTGATCCTCACCCGCCTGCCCGCCCAGGCCGGCGGCCTGGAATCTGGGTTGCGCGCGGCCGGCGTCGAGGTGAGTTTCTTACCGGTTACCGACTTTGCGCTACCCGAATCTCCCGGAGCCGTGCGGGAATCCGTGGACCGGCTCGCCTCCGGGATCTACCAGTGGCTGCTGATCACCAGTCCGAATACAGCTCGTGCCATGCACCGGCTGGGCTGGGACGGGCTGCTGCCCTCCACCACCGCGCTGGCGGTGACGGGGCCGGGCACGGCACGCACCGTGGCCGAAATCGGCTGTCACACCACGGCCTGGATGCCGCACGACGCCTCCGCCCAGGGCCTGCGCGACGGGTTCCCACAGCGCACGCAGGGCGGCTCGGCGGGATTCGGTTCGGGGCGGCTGCTGCTGCCCCAATCGGACCTGGCCGACCCGGCCCTGTCCGAGGCGCTGCAGGAGAAGGGCTGGCGCGTCGACCCGGTCGTCGCCTACCGCACCGTGGACTACCCGGCTCCCAGCGACCAACGACTGCTTCCCGACGACGAGCCGGTGCTCAATATCGAGACCTTCGCCGACTCCGACGCCGTCGTGCTGCTCACCAGCTCTAGTGCGGCACGGGCGCTGCGTCGCCGGTGGACGGGAACGCTCCCTCGGGTGATCGCCATCGGAGAGCCGACGGCGCAGCAGTGCCAGGCACTGGGCCTGCCGCTGCTGGGCACCGCGGCGACTCCCGATGCCGATGGGGTGCTCAACGTTCTGCAGTCGTCATGAGGCGCCGCGACGGCGTTCCAGCCACTCCCCGAAACTGAGTCGATCCCCGCGGGCGCGAATGCGCGGCGGCGGGTGGGGTGGATCCGTGCCCGCCAACAGCGGCGGCGAGCTTACCTGGTGCTCGTGGCCGGTGGGCGTGGTGACGGTGAGCGTTTCCTCATGGGTGGCATGGATCCAGCCGCGGCCCTCTTTGGTCTGGTTGCACGCGGCACACAGCCCGGAGGCGTTGTCCCAACGAGTTTTGCCGCCGCGCCGATGCGGAGTCACATGATCGATATCGCGAATCAGGGCATCACAGTAGGGCGCCCGGCACACGTCGTCGCGCAGCATCACCATCCGACGCAGCCCAGCGGGGAAGGCACGGCGGCGGGAATCCAGAGACACGAGCGTGTCCGTTCCCGGGCGGGTGAAGAGGCGCTTGAGGAAGACCTCGGCCTGCTGATCGCCGATCCACTGCCGGGCCGCGGCCGCCGGGATCGGACCGTGGCCGGAGAGCCAGGCCGGGGTGTCGTCCTCGCCCAGCAGGGCGCCGTCAGACATCACGAGATGTACTTCCGCGGGCACCGCATCGGCTGAGGCTTGACCGGTGGCGCGCTCCACCAGCAGATCGGCCATGATCTGGTCCCGGGTACGGGGACCGCCGGCGGGATCCGCCGAGTCCTCGGTCTCGCTGCGATGCACGGCAGCGTCGGCGGCCGACCGCAGCGAGGCGAGGATGCCCACCGCCTGCTGCACGGGAAGCAGAGCGGTGAGATAGGCCATGTTCCCGGGCGCCGGGCGCACCGTGACCCGCCGCTGCCGGCGGGTGCGCTCCAGATGGCGCACCGCTTCCTCGTGGTCCAGCTTTTGGGCGTGACCGCGGGCTTCGGAAGCGAGGCGGCGGACCCCGGCCCGGCCCAGCCGGTGCGCCATTCGGCGGTCCACTTCGCTGCGTTGCTTCGCGGACAGCCACGCGGTCTCCTTGCACAACGCGGTGGCGTGCTCTTCGGCAATGCGCCCGTCGGTCAGCGCCTCCAGGGTGTGTGGCATCTCGTCCACCAGCGCCGTGGCCAGTCCCAGATGCCGCGAGCCGCGCGCCGGAGCGTCCCGGCGTGCCAGGGCCACCTCGGCAGCCAGGCCCTTGCCACGCTGGGCCTTGGGGATGCCGGCCGTGGCTTCACGCTCGCGACGGAGCTGTCTCAGCCGCGCCGTCTCCCGTGCCTGGGCCGCCGCGCACGCAGATTTCAGCCGCTCGAGCTCGCTGATCCGATCGATGATGTGTGACTCGTCGTCGCCGGCCGGAGTCTCGGCCAGCATGTCTCGCCATTCGGCCAATGTGGTCAGGTCCGACGGGGGAGCGTCCACGAAGAAGGGGCGGTGCAGGGAAAAATCCACCACGACGCCATCCATGCTCACACCTCCTGCCGACCATCGAGTGCCCTCAGATATGTACGAATTAATCGAAGTCTAATTGCCGTCAACCAGGAAAACAAGTGTTCTAGGATATTTTGTGGAAAAGTGCTGCCCGCGGGTCTCACTGGCACCGGCGACGGGAGAGTGAAAGACTGCATTCATGATCCTGATTACCGTGAAATTCACCGTCAAGCCCGACTTCGCCGATGGCTTCCTCGATCGCGTCGCTGACTTCACCGAGGCCACTCGCGCGGAAGCGGGCAACCTCTGGTTCGAATGGTTCCAATCCGTGGAGGACGCCCACGTGTTCCTGCTCCATGAAGCCTTCGAGGATGACGCCGCCGAGGCACACGTGAGTTCCGATCACTTCCAAGCCGGTGTGGAGGCCATGCGCCCGGCCCTGACCCGCACGCCGCAGATCATCTCCCGCACCGTAGAGGGCACCGGCTGGGACCGGATGGGCGAGCTCGACCTCGGCGACTGAGCCGAGGCTGACGTTGAAGCGGTTCTTCTCCCGCGAGGGCGGACTCGTCCTCCTCGGTCTCCTTGCCGCGGTGCTGACCGTGGTGTGCGGCGTGACCGGCTTCTGGCTGGGCACCCGCAGCCCCAGCGAGCCGATCGAATTGCGGGTCGACTCTGCCCTCGACGCGCAGACGGTGGCCGGTGGTGCCCTGGGTGATCTCAACATCAGCCAGGATACGGTCGACGCCGCCGCAGAGCAGTTCGGACTCGGCGGATACGCGCCGCTGGTCATCGGGTTCTCGGCTGAGCCTGCCCCGAGTGATCTCACGACGACGGCGTCCCCGGGGCTCGACGTCGAAGTTTTCCTGGGGGAGCCCGCACTGGGGGAGGCCACCGGATTCCCGCCGAGCGAGGCCGTGGTGCTCTCGCCGGACCTGGCGGAGGCCCTGGCTGACCCGTACGCGGTGCGCTCCGGGACCATCGACGGGTTCGAGAACTCGGTCGGTTCCGGCCATGGTCCCGGCGCGGTGGTTGCTGCGGCGCACAACGCGAGTCGACTGATTCATCCGGCGCCGAACCCGCTGCTCTTCTACGCCGCCGCGGGAATCTCGGCGGGCGCGAGCTTCGTCCTGTTCTGGGCGTGGGCGCGACGTCGTCGTCATCGTGAGACCGATGAGCGGACCCTGGCTTCCTCGCGCTACCGGCTGGCCCGGGTCGTGTTGGACCAGCAGGCACTCGAGGCCTCCCTGGAGGCGGGGGAGCCGACCGAGACGGCCCGCGCCCTGTGGGAGCAGATCGGCCGCGACGTGGTCCGGCTCCAGTCGCAGGAAGACGACGTCGTGGCCGTGGTGCGCTCGTCCCGGCTCGTGCCGAAGAACCGCCACGATTCTCGTCGACGCTTGCTCACCGAATTTGCTCAGCACACGGCCTCGCTGCTCACCGATGCCACGGTCCTTGAGCAGTCCCTGGAGATCCAGCAGTCCGGACGCACCTCGGCGGCGCACAGTCTGATCAACCCGCTCCACGAGGCGATCGTCGAGTTGAACACCCGACTGATGGGGGTGGAGCAGGGCCTCAGCCAGCGGGAGGCGCTGGCGGTGACGCAGCAGACGCAGGTCATGAACGACGCTGATCAGGCCCTGTTGCACCTGACCGAGCGCGAGGACCCCGGCCGGGTGTCCGGCGAGTGGCTGCGGGCCGAAGCCGACCTGATGCGCGCCGTCACTGCCCTGACCCAGCTGCTGCGGCGCCGCGACGGCCGGGTGGTGATGCACCTACGCGATGTCCGGTTCCACGCCGAATTGGGGCTGCAGGAGCGGCTCGCCGGGCACCGAGACACAGCGGAGGCCCGCGCCCGGTTGCGTGCGACTCTCGGGCTGCCCGAGGAGGCGCCCCTGCAGGTCCTCGAGACTGCCAACGTGGTGGCCCGGGCCCGCTTCGGCGACCACCCCGCCCTGGATGCGTCACGCCGAGAGCTGCCGCGCCAGCCCATCACGGCCGAGCCCATGCGCGCCATTGCCGCCCCCACCCAGCAGCAGCTGAAGGAGGAAGAGCAGCGCGCCACTCGACGTCGAGCCACCCGCGTTCTGTTGGCCGGCGCTCTCGTCCTCCTCGTCGGGTTCGCCGCGGGCGCCACCGCGCAGACCGCCTTGGAACAGCAACGTCCCGCCTGGGAGCAAGCCGGCGATGAGCGACTGAGCGAGGTCATCATCGACGGCGACACGCAGGGTCACGAGATGCTCACCGAGGAGCGGATCCGTGCCTACCTTCGTGACCAATTCTCCGAGCCGGTGCGGCTGATCCTCGCCGTGCGCCCGGCGGAAGAGTATCTGGAGTACACGAGCCAGCGCTCCGACCGTCTTCATGTCGGCTATGCCCCGGCGATCCGCACCTTGGGCCGGATCAAGCAGGAAGTGTCGGCGACTGGGGAGTTGGTGCCACCGCAGGTGATCCTGCCGGTCTTCATTCTCGACGACGGCACCTTCACCACCCTGCCCGCGCTGACGGGCACCCTGGCGGTGGGCGAACAGACCGGTCTGGGGGAGCTGAACTACCGGCTCACCGACCCGCCGATCTGGGACTTTGAGCACGTCTCCGCGGTGACGACCGAACTGGAGAGCCTCTCGCGCCAGCTGAACTCCAACGCGGTTTTTGTGGATCGCACGAACCCACAGCTGGCGTTCTGGGCGGTTAGCCTGGCCGTCATCGCGTTGGGCTGTCTGGTGGTCCAGGTGCTGCGCTGGATTGGTCAGCTTTCCGCCGGTCTGGGTCGCTGGGGAACCCAAGCGCCCCGGCTGCGTGAGGCACAGCAGAGGATTGACCGGCTGTTCCTCACCGAGGACGAGCGAGACTATGCGCTGGCGCTCGACACCGGGCGCCCTGGGGTGGAGGCCGAGCACCAGTTGTTCGACCGGCTGCTGATCGTCTGTGCCCGCGAGCTCGACGATCTCCGGCTGGCCCCGCGCGCCGAACGCACCGACGCTGGATTCGCTCGCCGGATCGACCGCCTGCTGGCCCGTCTGGACTCGCTTCACACCCGGCATCGGTGAGGCGCAACACCCGGGCGAGGTGGGGACACCCGGGGAGAGGTCAGACTAAACTGGCGAGCATGGCTTTCCCGCAGCACCGTCCCCGTCGCCTCCGTCAGAACCCCGCGATGCGTCGCCTAGCCGCCCAGACCCGGCTGCACCCCTCCGAACTGATCTTGCCCGTCTTCCTCAAGGAGGGGGCGAGCGAGCCGGTCGCCATCGGTTCCATGCCTGGCGTCGTCCAACACAGCCGCGACTCGCTGAAGCAGGCCGCTCAGGAAGCCGCCGAGCTCGGGCTGGGCGGGATCATGCTCTTCGGGGTGCCTATCACCCATGATGCCCGCGGCAGCGAGGGGCTTAACCCCGACGGCGTGCTCAACGACGGCATCCGGGCCATCAAGGAGGAGGTCGGCGACGAGCTGGTGGTGATGTCCGATCTCTGCCTGGATGAGTTCACCGACCACGGGCACTGCGGCATCCTCGACGACAACGGCACCGTGGATAACGACGCCACCCTGGAGGTTTACGCGCAGATGGGTGTGGCCCAGGCCGAGGCCGGCGCGCATCTGGTGGGCCCTTCCGGGATGATGGACGGCCAGGTCGCCGTCATTCGTGAAGCCCTCGACGACGCCGGCCACCAGGACGTGGGCATCATCGCTTACTCCGCCAAGTACTCCTCCGCGTTTTACGGACCGTTCCGCGAAGCGGTGGATTCCCAGCTCACCGGCGATCGCAAGACCTACCAGATGGACCCGGCGAACCGGCGCGAGGCGATCCTGGAGACCATGCTCGACCTGGACGAGGGCGCCGACATGGTGATGGTGAAACCGGCGATGAGCTACCTGGATATTCTGCGCGACGTCGCCGAGATCTCGGATGTGCCGGTCTCGGCCTACCAGATCTCGGGGGAATACGCGATGATCGAAGCGGCTGCCGCGAACGGCTGGATCAACCGTGAGGCCGCCATGGCCGAATCGGTGCTGTCCATCCGCCGAGCCGGCGCCGACTCCGTGCTCACCTACTACGCCGCCGAGCTGGGCCGTGCCCTGAAGGAAGGATCCCTGTGACCGACTCCACCAACGCCACCGCTTTTGACGCCGCCCGCCAGGTGATGCCCGGTGGGGTGAATTCACCGGTGCGGGCCTTCGGATCCGTGGGCGGCACCCCGCGCTCCATGGTGTCGGCCTCTGGACCCTACCTGCGCGACGTCGAGGGCAACGAGTACGTGGACTTGGTGTGTTCCTGGGGGCCCATGCTGCTGGGCCATCAGCATCCCGCCGTCGTCGATGCCGTGCACGCAGCGGTCGACCGGGGGCTCTCGTTCGGCGCCTCCACCCCCGACGAGACGCATCTGGCCGAGCTGATCCGCAGCATCGTACCCGTGGAGCGCGTCCGCTTCGTCTCCACCGGCACCGAGGCCACCATGACGGCTATTCGTCTGGCCCGCGGCGCCACCGGGCGCAATCTCATCGTCAAGTTCGCTGGCTGCTACCACGGCCACTCCGATGGGTTGCTGGCGGCGGCCGGTTCCGGGCTGGCCACTCAGTCGCTGCCCGGTTCGGCCGGGGTCACCGAAGCCCAGGCCGCCGAGACCCTGGTGGTGCCCTACAACGACGAGGCCGCCCTGCGCGAAGTCTTCGCCGTGCACGGGGACTCCATCGCTGCGGTGATCACCGAGGCGGTGCCGGCCAATATGGGAGTGGTGGTTCCGGAACCCGGGTTCAACCAGTTCCTGCGCACCCTCACCACCCAGCACGGCGCCCTGCTGATCTGGGACGAAGTGCTGGCTGGTTTCCGCGCTACCGCCACCGGTGGCTGGGGTCTCTCCGGCGAGCCCGAGGGCTGGACGCCGGATCTGTGGACCTTCGGCAAGGTGGTCGGCGGCGGTATGCCCGTGGCGGCGGTCGCTGGCACCGCCGAGGTGATGGACCTGCTCGCCCCGCTGGGGCCGGTGTACCAGGCGGGCACCCTCTCCGGAAACCCGGTGGCCATGGCCGCCGGACTGGCCACTCTCGGCACGGCCACGGCGGATCCGAGCGTCTACGCCACGCTCACCGCGCGCTCGGAGCAGTTGCAGGGTCTCTTGGTTGAGGCGCTCACCGGCGCCGGCGTCGACCATTCCCTGCAGACGGCGGGCACCCTGTTCTCCTTCGCCTTCGGCACCTCGGCCACCGGCGTGCACGACTACGCTCAGGCCCAGTCGCAGGAAGCGTTCCGGTACGGACCGTTCTTCCAGACCATGCTGGACCACGGGGTTTACCTGCCGCCGAGCGTGTTCGAAGCGTGGTTCGTGTCCTCGGCGCACGACGACGCCGCCATGGAGCGCATCGCCGCGGCCCTGCCGCACGCTGCGCGGGCTGCTGCCGCAGCGACAGCCTAATTCACCGGCTCTACCGGCCACGCCGAGCTGATCACGGCCTGCGGGTCCTTGGAGCGTCGTAGGTACCCCTGGAAGCTCGCGGACTGCTCCGCCTTCCACTGCACCTGCAGCGCGTGCAACTGCGCCAGCGGCATCTGCAGCTTCGGGTACTTCACCGCCAGCGCGTCGGCCACGCCCACCGCCGCCAAACAGTCCGCGGCGGAGGTATGAGCGTCGTCGAGGGTGACTCCGTAGTGCTCGCACACGTGGGTCAGAGTGCGCTGACCCTTGCGGTAGGTGTCGACCTTCTTATCGATCACGAACGGGTCGATGACCCCGGTGACCTCCATGGGGTCCAACCCATGGCGCGCTAACTCTGCGGCCAGCACGGTGAAGTCGTAGACGCCGTTGTAGGCGACCACCGGCAGGCCCTGCTCCATGAAGTCGCGCAGGGTATCGGCGATCTCCTCCACCCCGGTGCGGGCGTCCATGCCCTCGGCGCGGGCCCGCTCGGTGGTCACCCCATGGACAGCTGCAGCTTCGGCCGGGATCTCCACGCCCGGGTTCAGCAGCCATTCGGCATCGGCGCGGGCAGTGCCGGCGTCGTCGACCAGCACCAGTGAGGCGGTGACGATGCGCGCCTGATGCGGGTCGCGCCCGGTGGTCTCCAGGTCAAATCCGACCCGGGTGAGACGGTGCCAGGAATCGTGTGCGGTGGGATCGTTCGCCGTGCGCGGCGCGGTGCTGTCGGTCACGCCCTCCACGGTACCGCGTCGGAACGGGCCAGGGGAATGTTCTCCACAGGGAGGTGCTTATCTCGTCCGTCGTCGATGGTTGAATGGGGGCATGAGCGAATCTTCCCTGCGCCTCACGACGACGTCGGAGGTCAGCGCACCGCGTCGTGACTTGGATGCGGACCAGGCTGGCATCGTCGAGTTGTCTCCTGGCCATGGACCGGTGCTGGTGCTCGGGGCACCGGGCACCGGACGTACCACGGTCGCCGTCGAGTATGCGGTGCAACGGATCCGCGGTGGCGATGAAGTGCTGGTGCTCACCGGCTCGCGCCAGGGCGCGGACCGACTGCGGGAGACGCTCACTGCTCGGCTCAATCACGAGGGGCTGGGCACCCGGGCCGGATCCCCGGTGCGCAGCTACGCCTCCTATGCCTTCGACCTGCTGCGCCGGATGCGGGCCGATGGGTTCCTGCCGCACTTGAACCAGCCGCCGCGGCTGCTCTCCGGGGCGGAGCAGGACCGGGTGATTGCCGAACTGATCGACGGCTACCGGGCCGAACCAGAATTCAGCCCCGAGTGGCCGGAGTCGCTGCGTGCTGCTGTTGGTCTCGACGGTTTCCGCCGCGAGGTGCGCGAGCTCATCGACCGCACCAGCGAATACGGGGTGGACCCGGGCCAGTTGCGTGAGCTGGGCGGACAGCAGCACCGTGCCGAATGGGTGGCTGCGGCCCGGCTGCTGCAGGACTACCGGGACGTGCTGGACCTGGGGCGTGCCGACGCCTTCGACCCGGCCGGACTGATCACCTCGGCATGCCGGCTCTGGGACGAGAACCCGGAGTTCGCCGAGCAGGAGCGGGCACGGCTGGGCGTCATCGTCGTCGACGACCTGCAGAACGCGACCCCGGCGGTGCATCAGCTGATCCGCCGGTTGGCCACCGATCGTGACGCCGTGCTCACCGCAGATCCCGACATCACGGTGGAGGGCTTCCGTGGCGCCCGACCCCAGCTGGTGGGCGAATACCCGCAGGCACTGATCAGTCGAGAGCTTGACACTCAGGAACGGGCGCAGCGGATCCACCTGCTGCGCACCGGTTACCGGATGGCTCCGGCGGTGCACCAGGCGTGGTCGCGGGCTGCCCGGCGCATCCCATCCGTGCCCGGACTACCGGACTACCGTGCGGCGGCCGCGCCGGCGAGTGCGGGGGAGAACGACACCCAGACGACGGTGCACTGGGTGGCCTCGGGGCTGCAGGAGCGCTTGCTGATTCTGCAACAGGTGCTGGAGCTACACCACCGGGAGCAGTTGCCGTTCTCGCAGATCGCCGTGCTGGCGCGCACCGGATCGGCCGTGGCCGAGATCGGCCGCTACCTGGAATCCGAGGGCGTGCCCGTGCGGCGCACCATGGCCGACACCGTGCTGAACCGAGAACCTGCCGTCACCCCGCTGCTGCGCCTGGTGGAACTGACGGAACCCGAGAATGATCCAACTGCGGAGATCCAGCCCCAGGCCGGTTGGCTCATCATGGGGCGCTACGGCGGCTCCAGCGCCCTGCAGCTGCGCACCCTGCGGCAGCGCCTCCTCTCGGTGGCCCGCGGGCGCGAAGATCACCGCGGCTCCGGTGCCCTGCTGGGCCAGCTGCTCACCGACCTCGACGCCTTCCACACCCTGCTCGATCTGAACCCCGACTGGGCGGTGCCCGACTATGCGCGCGGTGCCCACCGCATCGCCCGCATGCTCGCCGGCGCCACCGCCGCCTCCCAGAAGCCTGAATCCACCGCCGAAACCGTGCTGTGGGCGGCCTGGGATGCGGTGCGCACCGAGGTCGCCGACCGCTGGGAAGCCGATGCCCTCGGTGCCGACGCCGTGGCCTCGCGGCGTGCCGACCGGGACCTCGACGCCGTCGTCGGACTCTTCGAAGCCGCCGAGCGCTACGTGGACCAATTCCCCGGGCAGTCCGCTCTCGGGTTCGTGGAGTACCTGGAGAAGCAACAGTTACCCATGGACTCACTGAGCACCCGCGCCGCCCAAGCCGAATCCGTCACCGTGCTCACCCCGTCCCACGCCGCGGGCCAGCAATGGGAAGTGGTGATCCTTGCCGAGGTGCAGGACGGGGTCTGGCCGAACACCCGGCTGCGCGGCCAACTGTTGCACACCCAACACCTGGTCGATGTCGTCACCGAGCGCACCGGGGTGACCACCTACGCCGACCAGTTGGCCGAGGTGCGCTCCGACGAGATGCGCACCTTCTGCGCCGCACTCAGCCGGGCCCGCCGCCGGCTGATCGGCACCGCCGTATCCTCCGAGGACGCCCAGCCCTCTGCTTTTCTCGACGTGATCAGCCCCTGGAACGACAGTACCGCGGCGCGTGAGCGCACCAGCGTCGCCGACCCACTGACGGAAGCCGCCCTGGTCGCCCGGTTGCGGCGCACTCTGGAATCCGGCGTCGACGCCGACGCAGCTACCGCCGCAGCGGTGCTGGCCCGGTACAGTGTTCCCGGCGCCGACCCTGACTCCTGGTGGGGGCTGGCCCCGCTGAGCACCGATCGGCCCGTCCAAGGACCAGGCGCGGTCGAGGGCGACGACGCCTTCCACCTCTCACCCTCCACTGTGGAAACCGCACTGAAATCGCCGATGCTCTGGTTCGTCCAGCAGGTCGGTGGTCAGGGCGGTTCCAGTCTGGCCATGTCCCTGGGCACCCTGATCCACTCGATCGCCGAGGACCACCCGGAGGGCACCCACGCGGAGTTGATCACCGCCCTGGACCAGCGTTTCGCCTCCCTCGGCGTGGACCCGGGCTGGGAAGCCGACCAACTACGGGCCCGCTGCGAGCGGATGCTCGGTTTCTTCGCCGACCACGTCCGCGCCATGCGGGAGCAGGGCCGCCGCCTCGTCGCCACCGAACAGCGCATCACCGTGGACGAGACCCTCGGCGACACCCGGTTCGTGCTGCGCGGTTCCATTGACCGGCTCGAGGCCACCGCCGACGGCCGGCCCTACATTGTGGACCTGAAGACCGGAAAGAACAGCCCCACCGGCGCCGAGATGGCACGGCTGCCCCAGCTCGGTGTCTACCAGACCATGCTGCGTTCCGCGGGCCTGCAAGGACTCGATGACGACGTCGCCGCCGAGGTGCCCGAACTCCGCCAACCCGCCGGGGCAGCCCTGGTCCAGCTGGGCACCACCAACAAGACCCTGAAGACCCAGGAACAGCCACCGGTCTCCGACGACGAGCCCTGGGCCGAGGACCAGCTGGTGCGGGTCGCGTCTCTGGTCCCCGGACCCCAATACCTCGCGGTCCACCAACCCGGGAGCACCTGCCGGCTGGGCGAACTCTGCCCGCTCTGCGATGAAGGGAAGCAGATCACCGTATGGAACCGATGACCACCTGGGGTGCCGTCCGCTACTCCGCCCGCGACCTCGTCGACGCCCTGCAGGCCGAACGTCCTGCCGGCGAGCGGCTCTATCCCACCGAGGAGCAGGAGCGCATCATCGAATCCGGGCCCGCACCGCTGCTCGTGGTGGCCGGCGCCGGGTCCGGCAAAACCCACACCATGACCGACCGGGTCGTCTGGCTGGTAGCCAACGGATTCGTCCGACCCGAGGAGATCCTCGGGGTGACCTTCACCCGCAAGGCAGCTGGTGAGCTTGCGCAGCGCATCAACGCCGCCATCTCCCGCCTGGCCGCCGACGAGCACCTCGACGTGCCCCTGGACCCCACCGACCTCGGCCGAGCCAGCGTGTCCACCTACCACTCCTACGCCAACTCCCTGGTCGCCGACCATGGGCTGCGCATCGGGGTCGAACCCGACGCCCGGCTCATCGGTGAAGCCCAATCCTTCCAGCTGGCCTCCCGCGTGGTACGCGACTTCCACGGTGATCTCAGCTTCACCGACGCCGCCGCCACCACCCTGGTCAAGCGGCTCCGCCAGCTCGCCGGCGACTGCGCCGAGCACCTCGTCGCCCCCGGCGAGGTGAAACAGTACCTGGCCGGACTGCAGCGTGAAGCCGATGCGCTGCCGCTGAAGAAGGGCCGCGCCAACGCCAAAACCCGCGGCATCGTGGACATGATCCAGATGCGCACCGTGCTGGCCGACATGGTCAGCGCTTACACCGAGCTCAAACGTGCCGAATCCGTGATGGACTACGGGGATCTGGTGGCCTTCGCCGCGCAGATCGCCCGCGAGATCCCCGAGGTCGGCGACGTGGAGCGGCAACGCTACAAGGTGGTGCTGCTCGACGAGTTCCAGGACACCTCCCACGCCCAGATGGAACTCTTCGCTGGGCTCTTTGGCGCCTCCTCCGGTCAGGGGCTGGGCCACCCGGTCACCGCGGTGGGCGACCCCAACCAGTCCATCTACGGCTTCCGCGGCGCCTCCGCCGGTCAGCTGTTCAGTTTCCCGCAGCGCTTCCAGAGAATCGACGACGACGGCGCGCCCCATCCCGCCGACACCGCGCAGCTCACCACCGCCTGGCGCAACGCGGAGCACATTCTCGACGGCGCCAATGCCATTGCCGCACCCCTGCTCGGGGCGACCACCGGACCCACCCAGCAGATCGCCGGGCTGAAACCTCGCCCCGGGGCGCCACAGGGCGAGATCCGGGCGCACTGGTTTACCGACACCGCCACCGAGGCCGCCCGGATCGCGGAGATGTTCGCCGAACAGGTTCCCGCAGATTCCGGACGCAGTGGTGCGGTGCTGTGCCGCGCCCGGGCCCAATTCGTCCCGATTGCCGAGGCGCTCGACGCCGCCGGCGTGGCCTACGAGATCATCGGACTCTCCGGTCTGTTGTCCACGCCCGAGGTGGTGGAGCTCAAGGCGCTGCTCAACGTGTTGGCCGACTCCACCCGCTCCGACGCGCTGATGCGGGTGCTGACGAATGCGCGCTGGCGGATCGGCCCCGCCGACCTCTGGGTGCTCCAGGAACGTGCCCGCGATCTCGCCCGCCACCGTCCCGGGGCTCAGCGGGAGCAGGCACCCGAAGACGTTGACTCCTCCTCGCTCATCGAAGCCCTGCTCAGCCTCCCGAAACCCGACTGGGTCTCCCGCAGCGGACGCAGCTTCAGCGCCGAAGGCCATCGTCGGCTGAGCCTGCTGGCCACGGAACTCTCCCGGCTGAGCACCCAGCTGCACCTGTCCCTGCCGGACCTGATCCGCTACGTGGAGCGCACCACCGGGATCGGACAGGAGATCCTCTCCCACCCGGGGGCCTCCCTGGACTCCGCGCGCCGAAATCTCGACGCGTTCACGGAGGCGGCCGAGGGCTTCGCCGCCAGCGCCGACCCCACCGCCGGCGATGAACTGCTGGCGTTTTTGGCCTGGCTGGACACGGCGGAAGAGGAAGAAGACGGCCTCAACGCGGTCCCCGCCGAGCCCTCCGCCGGTGCGGTGCAGCTGCTCACCGCGCACGCTTCCAAGGGACTGGAATGGGACGTCGTCGTCGTGCCCGGTCTGGCCCGCAAGACCTTCCCCTCGGAAAAGAAAGACCTGTGGACCAAGGAAACCCAAGGCTCCCTGCCTTGGGAACTGCGCGGTGACGCCGCCAGCCTGCCGCAATGGCGCCGCGACGGCTGGGACACCCTCAACGACTGGGCGGAAGCTGCGCTCGGGCGTAGCGACAAGATGGTGGAAGAGCTCGGGCCGGACTTCACCATGGCGGTCGACGAACACGTCGCGAAGGAAGAGCGTCGCCTGGCCTATGTGGCCTACACCCGCGCCAAGGACCTGCTGTGGATTTCCGGTGCCGCCTGGAAGGGCACGTCGAAGACCCAGGCCGAGCCCTCAGCGTTCCTCACCGACCTCCAGGACCATCCCGCCGTGACCGTGGGCACGTGGGCCACCGAAGAGCAGATCGGGGAATCCAACCCGACCGCCGAGCGCACCCTGGTGGCCGCCTGGCCCTACGACCCGCTCGAAGGCCCCACCGTGCTGCAGCTGCGCGACCCCGCGGTGTTGGACACCGATGGCGCCACACCGTTGCCCTCGCGCAGCCGCTCCCGCCGGGCCGCCCTCGACGCTGCGGCCCAGCAGGTGCGTCGGGCACAGGACAGCCAGCGGACCACCACGGAGATCTCCGACCCGGACCTGGCCCAAAGGGTGGAGTGGCTGCTGGACCGCCGCCACGCCCAGCGCGGTCGTCCCGATGACTCCGCCATCGTGCTGCCCTCACACGTGAGCACCTCGACCTTCGTGGAGCTCGCCGACGACGCCAGTGCCGTCGCCCGGCAGCTGCGCCGGCCCATGCCCCGCCAGCCCAAGCCCGCAGCCCGGGCCGGGACCGTGTTCCACACCTGGATCGAGGAACACTACGCCACCATCCGCCCCGGCGTCACCGGCATGCTGGACTTCGAGGACCCGCACCTGGCGGTGGACGACGACGTCGATGCCGCGCTCGGGGTCACCGCTCTGCGCGAGAAGTTCATGGGTAGCCGCTGGGCCGACACCCCACCCACGCTCGTGGAGGCCGCCGTGGAAACCGTGATCGGCGGGGTCACCCTGCGCGGACGCGTCGACGCGATTTTCCGCACCGGGGGAGACCCGAAGCTTGAATTCGACCCTGAGGCACAGTGGGAGCTGGTGGACTGGAAGACCGGTCAGGTGCCCCGCACCGAGGCGGAGTTAGCGAACAAGGGCCTGCAGCTGGCCGTGTACCGACTGGCCTGGTCGCGCCTGCACTCCATTCCGCTGGAGAACATCACCGGGCGGTTCGTCTACATCGCCCACGGTGAGGAACGCACGCCCCATCACCTGGCGGATGAGGCCGAGCTGGAGCGCATCCTGGTCGAGGCACTGACCTAGTCGCGCTCGGGTTGCTCGAGACGCGCAGGCGCGGAATCGTCGGTTCCCTGGTGCATCGCGCGCAGCTGCTCCAACGGGATCGGCGCGGTCTCCAGACTCACCGGATCCTGCTCGTCGGTGAGTTCCTCCACGGGCTCGTCGGCATCGTCGCTCTCCGTGAGGGGCTCGTTCTCCGGCTCCTCGTTCGGCTCACTCGGCTTGTCGGCGTCAGTGTCCGTGTCGGTGATGACGGCGTCATCGGAATCGCCGGAATCGTTGGCGTTGTCGGACGCGGCAGTGTCGTCGCTCTCGGGTTCCTGGGTCGGGTCCGGTCGGGAGGCGACGCCGATGTCCTGGCCGCCATGATCGCGCACGTCCTGGGCCAGCTCGTCGAGCAGACCGGCCGCCTCCGACTGGATCTCCTCGTCGTGCGTGGAGATGCCCTGCACCATCCACTGAGCCAGCGCGAACTCGGCCGCCAGTGAGGCCCGCCGCATCAGATTCTCGTCGTGCGTGGAGGAGCCCTCCGCGTGGGAGCGGTACGACTCGATGATGCGCTGGACGAATTCTGGATCATCCACCGAGGCCAGCCACGCGAAATCGGTGGCCGGATCGCCCAAATGCAGATCGGTCCACCCAGTCACGCCCACCACGCGGCCGCGCTCCACCAACAGATTGTCCTCATGCAGGTCGCCGTGCACGACCCTGGGGGTGAAGGTCCACAGGGATGATTCTTCCAGGGCCGCTTCCCACCGGCGCAGCAGCACACTGGGAATAGCCCCGGTCATGGCTGCCTGGTCCAACTCGTTTAGTCGGCGGGAACGGAATTCATCAGCGGTGTACACGGGCAGATTCGCCGCTTCCACCACGGTCTCCGGCAGCCGGTGGATCGCGGCGGTCACCCGCCCGATGTCCTGAGACAGCTGCTCACCGGAGGCCATCAGCGCATCGAGGCCGATCTCCGAGCCGGGCATGTTGTGATAGACGAAGGTGCGCAGCCCATCCAGCTGCACGGCACCCGCTACGGAGGGGGCGCGGAACGGCAGTTTCGCCCGGATGGCGGGGGTGAACCCGGAGAGCACCTGCAGTTCGGTCTCGAGCCGAAAAGCAGCCTTCTCATGTTTCGGTGAGCGGATGCGCCAGCGCTGATCCTCACGGTCGGTGACCACCGCGGAGTCGAAATCCCGGGCGCTGTCCGGTGCGGCTGTCACCGAGACGGGCGACAGCCCGGGCACGGCTGCGCTGGCCAGGGCGGCGAGTTCCATGGGCTTTCGATTCACAGGCTTAACCGTAGCGATCTCCGTGCGTGACGGTGCCGGTCGACGTCGGCGAGTCTGAAATTGTGCACAGCCCGCACGCCCGCTTCAGGTGCGCTGAAGGCTCAGCGAGTACGGTGGAATCATGACGACGCGCCGCACCGAGAGTTTTCCGCCGTTGGGACGATTGCCCCTGGCTCGAGAAGATGTCGACCGTGGTTGTGAGGTGCGCGGCCAGGACTCGTGGTTGCCCAGCCTGTGGGAGCGTGCCGAGACCCGCGTGCTGTGGCTGCACGGCGGTCTGGCCCCGGTGAGTAACGGGCAGCTGGTGCTCTGCCCGGTGCCGGATGACGCAGTGCCACCCGCCGAGCGAGACGAGACCACCGTGTACCTGGGCCGCTCCCTGGAGCACCGCAACGGAAACGGCAAAGATAACGGAGCAGACGAGATAGCAGCGGCGGAACTGGTGCTGCTCATCGCCGACTCCGCCGGCCCCGCGCCGCGTCTTCAGCACCCCGAGGTCGCCGGGGAACCCATCAACCCCGACGACGTCGCCTGGCTCGGAGTCCGCGATGTCGCCGCCGCGCTGTCATCGCGTGACGCCGGCATCTTCGTGGAGGCCGTCGCCGTAGCCAACTGGCACGCGCGCAACGGATTCTGCCCTCGTTGTGGAGCAGCCACCCGCATCACCACCTCCGGGTGGGTGCGGGTCTGCCCTCAAGACGGTTCCGAGCACTTTCCACGCACCGACCCCGCGGTCATTGTGGCCATCACCGATCCGGACGACCGGATTCTGCTGGGCAACAATGCCCAGTGGGGACCCACCCGGTTCTCCACCCTGGCCGGATTCGTCGAGCCGGGGGAGTCCCTGGAGGCCGCCGTGAAGCGCGAGATCTACGAGGAATCCCATCTGCGGGTGCATTCCCCGCGCTACCTGGGTTCCCAGCCGTGGCCGTTCCCGCAGTCGCTGATGCTGGGCTTCACCGCCCGCACCGACGCCCCCGACGAGGCGATCTCCGACGGCGAAGAAGTCCTCACCGTGCGCTGGTTCACCCGTGCCGAGCTGCGAGAGCAGGTGGAACGCGGCGACGTCGTGATTCCCGGAGCCAGCTCTATCGCCCGGGCCCTGCTGGAGCACTGGTACGGTGGATCTCTTCCCGAGCCGCGCACCCTGCAGAACTGATCGCAGACGACGAGAGGACACGCAACTTCACCGTGACTGAGGACATCCTGGACGGGCTCGACGCCGAGCAGCGCCACGCGGCGACCGCGCTGAAGGGCCCGGTCTGCATTCTGGCCGGCGCCGGCACCGGCAAGACCCGGGCCATCACCCATCGCATCGCTCACGGAGTAATGACCGGGGTCTATGACCCGCACCGCACGCTAGCGGTCACCTTCACCGCGCGCGCCGCCGCCGAGATGCGCTCCCGGCTACGCGACCTGGGCGTGCACGGGGTGCAGGCCCGTACCTTCCACGCCGCCGCGCTGCGCCAGCTCCAGTACTTCTGGGGGGAAGCCATCGGCGGACCGGTTCCGCAGCTGGTGGAGAACAAAATCCAGCTCATCATCGAGGCGGCGCGTCGACTGCGGCTGTCCACCGACCGGGCCACCGTGCGCGACCTCGCCGGTGAGATCGAATGGGCCAAAGTCTCGATGCTCACCCCCGACACCTACCAGGCTGCCGCGGCCGACCGGGTGATGCCCACCGGCTGGGACGTCACCTCCGTCACCCGACTTTTCGTCTCCTACGAGGACGTCAAAACCGATCGCGGGCTGATCGACTTCGAGGACGTGCTGCTGATCCTGCTGGGGATCCTGGATTCGGAACCGCGGATCGCGGCCACCATCCGGGACCAGTACCGCACCTTCGTCGTCGACGAATATCAGGATGTTTCTCCGCTGCAGCAGCGCCTCCTCGAGGCGTGGCTCGGCGGACGCGACGACCTGTGCGTGGTAGGGGATGCTTCCCAGACCATCTACTCCTTCACCGGGGCGACCTCCGAGTTCCTGCTGGATTTCCGCTCCCGGTACCCGCAGGCCGAGATGGTCAAGCTGGTGCGCGATTACCGTTCCACCCCGCAGATTGTGGAACTGGCCAACAAGCTGCTGGCCGAGCGCACCGTGCTGCAGCAGCGCCAGCTCGAGCAGCAGATCTCCGGAAAGGCGCGCCCCGCCGAGGCGCTGCCCCGCTGGCCGGAGCCCCTCGAGCTGATCTCCCAGCGCGAGGCCGGGGTCGCCCCGGAATTCGCCGAATGCGCTGACGAAGAGGCCGAAGCCGAGTGGGTGGCCGAACGCATCACCCAGCTCATCGCCCCGGGCCCGGACGGCCGACCGCTGGTGGAGCCGGCCGAGATCGCGGTGCTGTTCCGCACGAACTCTCAATCAGCGGCATTCGAGCAGGCGCTCACCGCTCACGGGCTGAGTTACCAGCTGCGCGGGGCCGAGCGTTTCTTCTCCCGGCGTGAGGTGCGCGACGGCATCCTGCAGCTCCGCGCCGCGGCCCGTTCTGCTGACGATGTTTCCGGGGAATCCGTGGTGGGCCGGGTCAAGGATGTGCTCGTGTCCTTGGGTTACTCCGAGGACGCACCCCAAACCACCGGTGCGGCACGTGAGCGCTGGGAATCGCTCAACGCGCTGGTCGAACTCGCCGCCCAACTGGGCCGGGCCCGGGGCGAGGACTTCACCCTCACCGCGCTGGTGGCTGAGCTCGATGAACGTGCGGCCAACCAACACGCCCCCACCATGCAAGGCGTCACCCTGGCCTCCCTGCACTCAGCAAAGGGACTCGAATGGGACGCGGTCTTCCTCGCCGGACTCACCGAGGGACTGATGCCGATCAGCTTCGCCTCCGAGCAGTCCGAGATCGATGAGGAACGCCGGCTGCTCTACGTCGGCATCACCCGCGCCCGGCACCGTCTCTACCTGTCCTGGCCTCAGGCCCGATCCACTCAGCGCCGCGGCGGGCGCCGTCCCTCCCGGTTTCTGCAGGCGCTGACACCGCAGGTGCGCCCGGTCGCGGCGGCCGCCGATCGCCCGGCACGGAGCGGATCGCGCAAGCGCAAGGCCACCATGACCTGCCGGGGCTGCGGCACCGTGTTAGACACCGGGGCAGAGCGCAAGATCGGGCGCTGCGGAAACTGCCCGCCCCAGTACGACGAACAGACGCTGACCGCCCTGAAAGACTGGCGCAGCTCGATCGCCTCGCGCGATAAGGTGCCGGCGTTCGTGGTGTTCACCGACGCCACCCTGATCGCCATCGCCGAGTCGAGCCCGAGCTCCCCCTCCGATCTGCTGCGGATTCCCGGGGTGGGCAAAACGAAGGTGGAGCGTTACGGCGACGACGTGCTCGCGCTGATGACCTGAGCGCACACGCACTGCGCTGCAGGGGACAGCTCCACGGTCTGTACGGCCGCCGTGGCGGCATCGACACGCACCACTACTCCGGGCGCCACCCCGGGGGCACCGACACCGGCGCCATCGATCCGATTCAGCACCGCCTGGGCACCCAGCCCGGCCGCCGCGGTGGATACGGCAAACGACTCCCCGGCTGGGGCTGTTGTCTGCGCGTCGCGCAACGGCTCGAAGCACAGCGGGCACGGAGACGCGCCGGGCAGGCTCCACGGCCCGATGAGCACGTCGTCGTCGCGCACCACCACCGGCAGCAGCGGGTGCTCGGCGGCCCGCGCCTCGGCCAGGATCGTGGGATCGATCCCGCCGTGGGCGGTGACCACGGTCAGCGTGCCCGCCAGGGCCGGCCGGATCGGGTGCGCGCTGGGAAAGATCGTCTGGTGCGGGAACTCCGGCTGGAGCCGGCGAGCCACCGCCACCGAGCGGAGCCGTCCGACATCGGCGGGCTGGTGGGTGGGCCCGGTGTCACCGAAACCGACCTGCCGCGAGTCCCAGAGCAGCAGCTGCCCGACCCCGGCATAGGCCAGCGTCTGGGCCAGGGCGGCGCCGGTGCGTCCCAACCCCACCACCTGGATCGAGGCGGTGCGGCGCTGTTCCATCACGGCCGACGGCGAGCGTGGTGCCACCAGGGTGACGTCCGTGCCCGCGTCCGCGAGGTGTTCGGTGGCCTGCAGGCTGGCGTAACCGACCTGGAATTCGGCGTCGTACATCGGCGGCAGCGGTGCCTCCTGGATGCGCGGAGCCGAGGGCGGGGTGGACACCAGCACTTCAACAAGATCCGCGAGCAGCTGGTGGGTGAGGGTGGGGCTGAGTCCGCAGCGCTGTCCGGCACGCACCTCCGAGCCGTCGACGACGCCCTCGCGCAGCATCCTCAGGAAGCGCAGCACCTCAGGCCCCGGGTCGAGGATCCGGGCGTGTCGGCCGCCGGTGCCGATGCGAAGGCACAACGGTCGCCCCAGGCGGGCATCGGATTCGGTGATGATGAAGCTGAGCCCGGGGTTGATGCGCATCGCGGTTCCTTGCCGTTGGAGGAGGACAATCGTCGTGATGTCATCCTGGCAGAGCGCGGCGGTGTGTCTCCTGGGTTATCCACAGTGCCCGACGGCGGGCTCGGCGCGTCCACAGACGCGGGGCTGCGATGTCAGATCCGGCACGGGGAGAGGGCAGAATGGATCCATGGCACGCAGGACGATGAGGACGACGGAAGTGGTGACCGTGAGGTCCCAGCCGGTCCGGGTGATTCGCTCATCCCGGCGCACCCGGAACATCCACGCCCGGTGGAATGACGGGATGATCGAGGTTTCGGTGCCGATGAGGCTGACCAAAGCACAGGTCACGGCGTCGGTGGAGCGCATGGTGGTGCGGCTGCAGGCCCGCGCCGAGGCCCGTCACGATTCCGATCCGGAACTCCACCTGCGGGCACGACAGCTCGCCGCCACCTGGTTGGGAGGCAGCGTGGAACCCACTGAGGTGGTGTGGTCGACCCGGCAGATGCACAGTTGGGGGTCCTGCACCTCGGTCACGGGGCGTATCCGGATCTCCGCCAAAGTGAAACCGATGCCGCAGTGGGTTCAGGACGGGGTCATCATCCATGAGCTGGCCCATCTTAAGTACCCGCACCACGGACCCGAGTTCTGGGCGTTCGCCGGACAGTACCCGCGACTAGCCGAGTCCAAAGCTTACCTGGATGGGGTGACCTTCGCGACGAGTCAACTCAACGGCCGCGATGCAGGTTTCGGCGACGTCAGAGCTCTGGATGAGGATGCAGACGACGCCGACGACGTGAACGACGTCGATGCAGCGGGGGAGACTGAGGAGACCGGGGAAGTCGGGCAGGGTCAGCTCTGGTCGTCGTAGCCTCCGTCGAGGAGTTTCTTCAGCTCGTCGTCGAGCTTGTCGCTCTCGGCCTGGCGTGCCTCACGGCGGGCAATGTAGCCCTGCGGGTCATCCAGGTCCTCGGCGGTGGGAAGCAGGTCAGGGCTCTGCCAGACCCCATCGCGGTAGGCCCGCCCCTGAGCCTCCTCGATGATCTGCCACAGCTCTGCCGCTTCACGCAGGCGACGCGGCCGAAGATCCAGTCCCACGAGAGAACCGAAGGCGTGCTCAGCTGGTCCACCGGTGGCTCGACGACGATTGATCGTCTCGCGCAACGCCGTGGCTGACTCCAGGGGAGTCGCCGCCTGGGTGACGACCACATCGACCCATCCTTCGATCAGGGCCAGCGTCGTCTCCAACTGATCCAGGGCGGCCTTCTGTGTTCCGGTGGGCTCGGGGACGAACATATTGCCCGAGAACACCTGCTGCATCGACTCCGGGTCCGTGGGATCCACCGACTGCACGGCTTCCTCGATGCTGGACATGTCGATGTTCAACCCGGTCGCGTACTGTTGCACCGCGGCGAACAGGTCGCGCTCCAGCCACGGCGAATGCGCGAACAGTCGCATGCGTGCCGCCTCGCGCAGGGCCAGGTAAATGCGGATCTGCTCGGGCGGGACCTGGAGCCCGTCGCCGAATTCCTCCACGTTGACCGGCAGCAACGCCAGCCGGTGCCCTGCCACGGGGAAACCGGTGTCGGTTCCGGAGAGCACCTCTTGAGACAGCTCGCCGATCGCAGCCCCCAGTTGCAGTCCGAACATCGTTCCGCCCATGTTCTCCAGCATTGGCTGCAGGTCGCCGACCATGCCGGAGACCTCTTCGGGCAACTGGCCGGGAAGCTGATCTTTCATCGCCCGGCTCATCGCCTCGGACAGTGAGATCGCCACCGGCTCCGTCATCGACTTCCACTGCTCCATGGTGTGCTCGACCCATTCGGCCCGCGACCACGCCACGGAGGGGAAGCCAGTCTGCTCCAGCTCACAGGCCTGGTCCAGCCACAACTCGGCCAACCGCAGTGCGTCGTCGATCTCGCGGGTCGCGAAGCTGCCCACGGTGGGGTCCTGACCGGCGGCGGCCTGACGGGCTGCCTGGCGGGCCAGGGTCCAATTCACGGGACCGTCGGCGGGGGACTGGCTCATCATGGATTGGAACTGCTGCATCATCTGCTGCATCATCTCGGGGTTCATCATCGACGGATCGAAAGGCATACCCCCGCCGGCGCCGCCTCCCAGCTGTTCCATCGCGCGCCGAACCTCGTCCGGGTCGGGGCCATTTCCGCCGAACATGCGGCGCATCATCTCCGCGAGCGGGTCTTCGGGCTCGCCTCCCTGGGAGGAACTGCCATTGCCTGGGCCATCGGGCGGTGTCGTCATGGTTCTCAGCCTAGCGATTCGCGAGGACCGCGTCACAGGTTTCGGGAACCGGTTCGCTCTTGGCACACACCCCGCGGTGGGCTGTTGATCAGCTGGATGCGGCATCAATGATGGTCATACACAACGAGTTCGGTGGAAACCTGATCCCCCGATCTCGTAGACTTGAACGGTTGCCTGCTGATCCAGCAGGACGGCATCCCGGATCCTGCCAGGGAAGGCGTGAGTAGCGGTGAGCGACTCTGCATCGGCGTCCCAGCCACTGCACCAGAGTGCACCGACGTCTCGTGCGCCGAAAAACGCTGCACGGGTGGGCGCCGCAGCCGGATTCATCGCCGTGCTGATCACCCTGGCAGCAGTCATTCTTCCGACCCCTTACATCGTGGAATCCCCGGGGCCGACGTTCAACACCATCGGCACGATTGGCGAAGACGAGGTCATCACCATCGACGGCGCGGAAACCTATCCGACCGACGGCAACCTCGATCTGACCACCGTGCGCGTGCAGGGACCTCCCACCGGGGCCACCTCGGCGTTGTCGGTCCTGGCATCCTGGGCCGATGGATCCCGCGCGGTGATCCCCTCGGAGATGATGTACCCCTCCGGAACCACCTCGGACCAGGTGCAGGAACAGAACACGGTGGCCATGTCGACGTCGCAGCAGTGGGCGGTCGCCGCGGCGCTGGAGAACCTCGAGATCGACTATCGCCAAGAACTTTTCGTGGCTGGCTTCGCCCCGGAGTCTCAGGCAACGGACTCGCTGGAACCGGAAGACCAGCTGCTCTCGGTCAACGGTGAGGAGATCACCGGGCTGGAGGGACTCAAGCAGGTTCTCAACGCCTCCGACGGACAACCGGTGACCCTGAGCATCGACCGTGACGGAGAGCGAGTCGATGTCGATGTTCCTGTTTACGAAGGACCGGACGACACCTGGTTGTTGGGCATCTTCCTGGATTCCACCTTCGATTTCCCCTTCGAGGTCGATATCGTGCTGGACGACATCGGCGGCCCCAGTGCCGGGATGATGTTCGCCCTGGGCACCATTGATCTACTGACCCCCGGTGCCATGACCGGAGGCGTGCATGTTGCTGGGACCGGCACCATCGACCCGGACGGCACGGTCGGACCCATTGGCGGCATCGTGCAGAAGGTTCATGGCGCACAGGCCGAGGGTGCCGAGATCTTCCTGGCGCCCGCTGAGAACTGCGAGGAATTGAGCTCGCAGGTGCCCGAGAACATCACGGTCTACGCCGTGGAGGACCTGGACGCCGCCCGCTCCATCGTCGAATCGGCCGGTCGGGGAGAACCACCTGAACCAGCACTGCAGACCACCTGCGGCTGAGCAACGGAGATCAGCCGCTTCACGACAACGAAGACGCACAAGTCACAGCAAGAACAGTCGGGCCGATGGCCCTGCGGATGAGGAACAACACGTGAGTTTTGGACAAGGATTCGGCGGCATCTTCGGTGCCGGCCCGGAGAACAACAGCCCCGGGGGCGGCCAGGGCAACGGCCCGCAGCGCCCCTCGGGCGGCAACGGCGGTGGCGCCGGTCAGAGCGCGGGAAAGCAAGGCGGGCCACAGCGGCGTCGCCCGTCGGCGCTGATCCTGACGATCATCGTGCTGGCAGCCCTGGTGGCGCTGTTCGTGCTGTTCTCCATGGTCTACACCGAGGTGCTGTGGTTCAACCAGCTCGGCTACTCGGAGGTCTTCTGGACCGAGCACTTCACCCGAGGCACGCTCTTCGTGATCGGCGGCGTGCTCATGGCCGCGGTGACCTGGCTGTCGATGTGGCTGGCCTGGCGGGCCCGGCCAAAGAACCTGGGCGGTCAGACGCGTGACACCCTGCATCAGTACCAGCGCCAGCTGGAACCGGTGCGCCGACTGGTGTTCATCGGCATTCCGGTGCTGCTCGGCTTCTTCGCCGGCTCCGCCGCCATGAACGGTTGGCAGGGAGTGCTGCTGTTCCTCAACCAGGTGCCCTACGGCATGGAGGACCCGCACTTCGGCATGGACCTGTCGTTCTTCATGGCAACCCTGCCCTTCTTGGGAACCGTGGTGGGCTACCTCATCTCCGTCACCCTCGTCGCCGGCATCGCCGGGCTGCTGGTGCACTACCTCTATGGTGGGATCCGCATCGAGGAGCGCGGCGGGATCTCGATTGAGAAGGCGGCACGCACCCATCTGATCGTTTTCGCCGGCGTCTTTATCCTGCTGCAGGGCGCGAACTTCTGGCTGGACCGGTACCGCACCCTGCAGGATCAGAGCGGTAACTGGGCTGGCGCCATGTACACGGACGTCAACGCCGTCATTCCGACCTCGACGATTCTCGCCGTGGCGACCATTCTCGTGGTGGGCCTGCTCGTGGTGACGCTGATCTCCGGACGCTGGCGCTTCGCCATCATCGGCGTGGCCTCCCTGGTGATCGCTTCCCTGGTCGCCGGTGTGGCGTACCCGTACCTGATCCAGCAGTACCAGGTGACCCCGACCGAGCGGACCCTGGAGCGCGAGTTCATCGAGCGCAACATCGAGTACACCCGCGAGGCCTATGGTCTCTCGGACATGGAGTACACCAACTACGCCGGTGAGACGGAAGCCGAAGCCGGTGCTATGCGCGGTGTGGGTTCATCCGCCGCCAACATCCGTCTGATGGACCCAAACCTGCTTTCGCGAACTTTCGGCCAGCTCCAGCAATTCCGCCCGTACTACTCCTTCCCGGAGACCTTGCACGTCGATCGCTATGAGATCGAAGACGAGACACAGGACACCGTGATCTCCGTGCGCGAGGTCAATGTCGATCCGAACTCCTCGTGGGTGAACCAGCACATCACCTACACCCACGGCTACGGCGTCGTGGCAGCGGACGCCTCCGAGGTGGCTGCTGGCGGACGTCCTTCCTTCCTGCTCTCCGGTATTCCTTCCTCGGGGCCGCTGACCTCGGAAGAGGACTATGAGCCGCGCATCTACTTCGGTATGAACTCGCCGCAGTACTCGGTGGTCGGCGCGGAAGAAGGGCAGCCAGACAAGGAGCGCGACCGCCCTCAGGATGCGGACTCCGAGCAGGACACCACCTACACCTTCACCGGTGAAGGCGGCCCTTCCGTGGGCAACCTGTTCAACCAGCTGGCCTACGCCATCAAGTTCGGTTCCACCGAAGTGGTGCTGTCTCAGGACGTGAACAGCGCTTCCCAGATCCTCTACGATCGCAACCCGGTGGACCGTGTGCAGAAGGTGGCGCCCTACCTGGAGGTTGATTCCAACGCCTACCCGGCGATTGTGGATGGTCGTGTGAAGTGGATCGTCGACGGGTACACCACCTCGGACGCCTTCCCCTACGCAACGCAGTCCCAGCTGGACTCTGCGACGATGGACGCTTTGAACACGAACGCGGCCATGAACCTGACCGGTCAGGTCAACTACATCCGCAACTCGGTCAAGGCCACCGTCGATGCTTATGACGGTTCGGTGGAGCTGTACGCGTGGGACGACGAAGATCCGCTACTGCAGGCCTGGCAGCAGGTGTACGACACCTCACTGCAGCCCTACTCGGAGATGTCTGCCGAGCTCATGGACCATGTCCGCTACCCCGAGGACATGTTCAAGGTGCAGCGCGAGCTGCTGGGTCGGTACCACGTGACCAACCCTGACGATTTCTACGAGAACAACGACGCCTGGTCCGTGCCCACGGACCCGACGCAGTCGGACTCCAACGTCAAGCAGCCCCCGTACTACATGACCCTGCAGATGCCCGGCAAGGATGAGCCGAACTTCCAGCTCACCTCGACCTTCATCCCGCAGATCACGGACAGCGCCCAGCAGCGCAACGTCCTCTACGGGTTCTTGGCCGCCAATGGCGATGCCGGAACCGGCACCGATGGCGAGAAGGCCGAAGGTTACGGAAATCTGCAGCTGCTCGAGCTCCCGCGCCAGACGACGACCCCCGGTCCCGGCCAGGCGCAGGCGAACTTCGACTCGAACGACACCGTGTCGCGAGAGCTGAACCTGCTGCGTCAGGGTGCCTCGGATGTGATCAACGGCAACATGATCACGCTGCCGGTGGCTGACGGCATTCTCTACGTTCAGCCGGTGTACGTGCAGTCGACAGGTACCACGTCCTACCCGACGCTGCGTAAGGTCCTGGTGGCCTTCGGTGACCAGGTGGGCTTCGCCGACACCTTGCCGGATGCGCTCGACCAGGTCTTCGGCGGTGACTCCGGCGCCGATATCGACGACGGTGCCACCACCGGCGAGGACGTCGGCGATAACGGCGAAGGCGGAGACGCCCAGCCACCGGCGCAGCTCAACGACCAGGAGCAGCTCTCCGAGGCTCTCACCGACGCCAACGAGGCGATCCAGCGCAGCGAAGAGGCTCTGGCCAACAATGACTGGTCGGCTTACGGTGAGGCACAGTCTGCTCTCGAGGACGCACTGCAGCGGGCGCTGGACGCCGATACCGCGCTGCAGGGCGGGGACCCTGAGGCCGAGAATGCCGAAGACGGCGCCGGCGATGAGGCCACCGAGGGCGATGCTGAGGAGGGCGGAGACGAATAAGCGATAGGAGAGCGACCGAACTCACATCGGCGGGTCACCCCTCGATTTGAGTTCCACCCGGCGGACGCGTATAGTCATATGAGTCGCCGCGGGGTGGAGCAGTTCGGTAGCTCGCCGGGCTCATAACCCGGAGGTCAGGGGTTCAAATCCCCTCCCCGCCACGAGATAGTTAAGTAGAAGAGGCTCCTGATCAGGGATTATCCCGATCAGGAGCCTCTTCTTTGCTGTCGATGGCGATGCTGATCCAGGTCGATTTGTACAGTAACTCTGTACAGTAACCGCTGATCTGCTGCCATCCTGGGCCAGCGGCACCCCAAGGCTGAGCTCCGAGAGCTTGGCCATGTAGAGCCCCACCGACGTTGCTACCCCTGCCGTGAGGGCACAAGGAGCCCGTCCCTGCGCCCGTCACGATCGTCTGGACATGGGTCCATAGCCCCGCCAGAGGCGGTCCAGGGAGACCCTCTGAGAGCGGTCGGTGCGGCGTAAGCGCGTCGATTCCCTGCGCACGACTGCCGGTCGCGCCCGCCGCTCTCTCCACACGCACACGAGCGAGGGAGCTGCCATGACCGCTGAGACCACCACTGACACGATGCCCCGCGCCTGGATCGGTTGCCTGCACTGCTACAACGACGGTCGACTCGTCGGCGAGTGGTTCGACGCCGAGGGCGCGGACGAGGCCACCCTGGCCGACGTGCACGGAGGTGCTGCCCACGTCCGCGCCGACTGCGAGGAGCTGTGGGTGATGGACCACGAGAACATCCCCGTCCGCGGAGAGATGAGCCCGCACGACGCCGCGCAGTGGGCCGACGCCCTCGCCGCCGTCGACGAGCACCTTCGGCCGGCGCTGCGCTCCTGGGTCGAGACCGGCAGCTACGTCGCCGAAGGCTTCACCGACCTCCCCAGCATCTCGGACTTCAAGGAGCTCTACTGCGGCGAGCACGAGCACTTCACGGCCTACGCCCAGGAGCTTGCCGAGGACATCGGCCTGCTCGACGACGTGCCAGAGGAGATCGTCCGCTACTTCAACTGGGAGTCGTGGACCCGTGACCTGGGCTACGACTACACCACGGCCGCGAGCCCTAGCGGCGGAGTGTTCGTCTACCGCAACCAGTGACGGCTATTCGAGGTAGGGCCGAGGCACTACCCGACGGCCGACTGGCTTGCGCATGACCGGCCCGTCCTGCTTCTCCGGCAGCTCGTCGCACAGCGCCCCGTTGAGCAGCTCAACGGGGTCGAGGCCAAGGTGCCTAGCCACTTCATCGAGCGTATCGAGCGTGAGGTTACGCTCACCCCGCTCGATGCCTGCGACGTATCGCGGGGATAGCCCCACGCGATGGGCGAGGGCCTCCTGAGAGAGGCTCCAGTGCCGTCGTTGACGGCGGAGATTCGCGCCAAGACGCCGTCTGAGATCACCCACCGTACAAGCGTCGCGGGCGGCACGTCGGCGTACCAGGCACACCTACGTGCTACTAGGCACATTGATGTGCCAGTATAGAACCGTGACATGTATACTCATGTCGCAAAGTCCCAGGTCGGAGTACACCCGGCCGCAAACGAGAGGCAAAGACCCCTGATGATGCCCCTGCTTCTAGCCATCGCCGTAATCGGCCCGTTCATCGTCGCGCTCGTCGTCCGCACGCTCCTCCCAGCACCCAAGCCGGGCATCGGTCTCGCGCTCCTCCTCGGTCTCGCAGGAGGCCTCGCCGGCTGGATCATCGGCCACCTCCTCGCCGTGTTGATCACGCCGGACGTCCCCGGTGCCCTTGCCCCCTGGTGCGCTGGCGGAGCCGTCGTGTGCTCAGCGCTGCTGACCTGGCTCGTCGGCCGCGCGGTGTCGAAGCGCCGCGGGGCAGCCCAGCAGGTCGCCCGATGATCCGCCGGGTTGCGGCGGCGCTCTCGGCCGTGACCCTCGTGTTGGCGGTGGCCGGGTGCGACAGCACCATCGAGATGCCCCGTGCGTCGTCCGACTACATCGAACAGGACGCCAACGCCGTCATCGAAGAGCTACAGGAAGCCGGCTTCGAGAACATCTACGTGGAGCAGGGCACCGAGTTGTGGTTCAACAACCTCAACCACACGGAGAACACCGTCGAGGCAATCACACTCGACGGCATGTCGGCGTTCGAAGCAGGCGAGGTCGCAGACGCCGATTCCAACGTCGTGATCACCTACTACTGGTGCCAGGACTACGGCTGCTCAGGCGATTATCTCTTCCACGACGGTTGGCAACCTGCTTACTAACCCCGTCGAGCCGAAGTAGCTCCAGGCTACGCCCACGACCCCCGCGCCGTTCTCAGAGCGGCGCGGGGAGGAACGTATTTTTCTCGTTGCAGGCACTGCACGTCGCGTGGTCCTCCTTCTTCGCCTCAATGGTGAGGACTGGAATCAACGTCGCGCTACGCACAATCCCCAAATGGCGAGCGCTCAAAAACTGACTGCCTGAAGGGACTTCATCGCCTCTTAGGGGACTGATGCAGGGTTTGGTGACATCTGATCTGGCTTGTTCATAGGCAAGTC
>JBQDEV010000016.1:0-54344 GCA_052084925.1 Micrococcaceae bacterium | reverse complement strand
CGCCGTCGCTGGCCAATCGTCAGGGCGTCACCTCGCACGCTGACCCGGTGGCGGGGTTTGACGTTTCGGCGCATGTTTTTGATGGTTCGACGCGTCTTTGCCGGGATGCCTCGACCTTGACACGGTCTTGTGCGTACCTCTGGAACAGCACCACCTGTGGCACCTGAGCGTTCAGGTGCGGGTGCGTGTTCTGTGTATCCGAGTGTGATTGGAGTTTTTCGTCATGTCCGATATCACGTTCCCGCCTTTGGGGTATTCGCCTGAGCCGCCGCGCCCGCATCGGGTGGTGATCGCTTTCGATGTCCTCGCCCGCACTCAGGCTGAGGCGCAGCACATGGTCGACGAAGTGCTGGTCGAAGAACTCGCTGGTCCTCCCGAACAGCTCCGCACAGACGGTGACCGGGTGTTCGGCGAAGAGTTCGGCGACGACGTCCCGCACATCCGCTCCTGGATACCCGCAGCCGAGGCCTCGTCTACCCCGCCGGTCGTGGTGCCGTCGCCGGGGTGGGAGGCGTTCGAGGGGTCGGGGATCCCGGAGATCGTGGCGGAGATGTTCCCACCCGAACCGCGCGTAGGTGACTTCCGCCTCCCAGACGGCAGGCCCGACCAGGAGGGTTTCGAGGACGCACACGAGCAGTGGCGGGACGAGTGTCTCTCGCTTGCCGTGCAAGCATCACGTCTCCCGGAGACTTTGGATCGGTTGGAGCAGGCCGAGCGGGTCTGGGACGGCCTCATCGACCTCCTGGAGCGGGAGCGGTTGCCGGTGGAGCCGGTGAAGGAGGACTATCTCGTCACGGTCGCCCCGTCGTTCGAGGGCGAGTACGAGGACATGCGATTCAGATCCGACCACGCCCAGTGGCGGTCCGAGTTCACCGCGACCACACAACGCCGCGAACACGCCCTGCAGGGACTCGTCGCCGAGGGCGGTCCGCGGACGTCGTTCCTTCCGGAGCGGTTTCACCGTGAGTGGGTGCCGTCGGATCTGATCGCCCTGCAGACCCTCCGCGTGCTCGTGGAGCGGGAGAAAGCCGGTGTGGGGGTTCCGTTGTTGGACCGGCGGGAGCGGGAGGAACTGGCAGCAATGTTGTTCGCTGCCGATCCTGATGTCAGCGTTCCTGATCCGGATGATCCTGTGGGGATGCCGATCTATGAGGGGCCTGCCTCGGAGGCGCATTCGTGGATCATTCCCGGGGTCTACGACGCGACCGGGCTCGCCGGAGAAGGCCAGTTCCGGCTCGTCGTCGGCCGCGTCCCGGTCGGGGATGGGGTGACGGCATCGGCGGCGTTCCCACCCGCCGAGCACGACAGCGCCGTGGTGAACGAGATCGCCCGCGTCCTCGAACAGGACACCGAACAACACGACCCCGCGACAATCCTCGCCCGGATCAATACCGCGGTCCTCGGCACCGGGCGGACGGCTGCCACGCCCTCGGACATTCGCCCTCCTGCGCAGGCGTTGACGAGGCTGGAACGTGGGGCGCTGCTGAGCGAGTTGCTCGCCGAACGGGAACAGCACCTGGACACGGATCCGGACGGCCCCGAGCCACCCGCACCAGGCCGTGGTCCTGGCCGGAGCCTGTAGCAGAGGGTCGTCTCTGATCGGCGGTGTTGGGGGTGGGTGTGTTTGACGATTTGGCGCATGTTCTTGACGAAACGACGCATCCTGCCCGGAAACGCTCGCGGCAACCACTCGACCTCGGGTAGGGGTTGAGGTTCAGAAGGGATGCTCAGAGCGGAGAATCTGCGGCCAGCACGGTTTGTTGACGCACCTTCCCTGTGGATACCGCGCACGAGCCCCGGCCCGTGCCGTGTCCTGAAGGAGGTGCACATGACCATCACCGACCCCACTGCCTGGCCGATGCCCACCAGCCTCCCCAAGGAGCTTGGGAAGGCTGCCGCCGTCTACGCCGCCGCGGGCATCCCCGTGTTCCCCTGCGCACCCGGTCAGAAGCGCCCGCTCACCGCGCATGGGTTCCACGACGCCACCACCGACCCCACGCAGATCGACGCCTGGTGGGGAAGGTATCCAGAAGCGAATATCGGGATCCCCACCGGGGTCATGGTCGAGGTGCTGGATGTGGATGTGCACGCCACCGGCACCGGATACCCGGTCCTCCGCACCCTGCAGCAGGAGGGGCTGATCAGCGGGTGGGGGCAGGCCGTGCGCTCCCCATCCGGTGGCCTGCATTTGTACTACCCGGCAGATCCAGATGTGGCGCGGGGGTCGTGGTCTGGGGGCCGGGCGCATGTGGACTTCCGCGGCACCGGCGGCTTCATCATCGCCCCGCCCTCCACCATCACCACCACTCGTGGGGACCGCCGCTACGAGACCATTGCCCGAGGTCGCAACCCGCGGCCTCTCGATGCGGATGCGATCCGCGAACTTCTGACACCCCAGCCTGAGCGGATACTCCGCCCGGCCGGTTCGGCGGCGCTGCGGGAGCGGCCGGTGGAGCAGCTTGCAGCCTGGGTCGCCGCGTTGCCGGAGGGGAATCGGAACGCGGGACTTTTCTGGGCGGCGAGCCGGCTTGCTGAGGCCGGCCTGCCCGAACCCGACACCTTCGGGGTGCTCGAACCTGCTGCGACCGCTGCCGGGCTGGAGCCGCGGGAGATCACCGCGACGATCCGCTCCGCCCACCGCACCACGAGGGCCGCCGATGTACCGGATGGCCCCAGCGCGCAGACCGTCCGCTCGTTGACGGGGCTCGGGAGGTAGCCATGACCGGCCCGGCAGTGACAGCTCGCGCCCGGCGCGATCCCGACCTGAGCCCGGGCGGGACTCCAGCTCCTGGGGTGTCGCGGTTCGTGGTTGTGGTCGCAGTGACCGGGACGATCTTGCTCGCGCTGGGCGCGTTCTGGTTGTCGTTCACCACTCTCCGTGACCTTGCCGTTCTGTCCGGGGTTCCTGAGGGGCAGGCGTGGATGTGGCCGTTGATCGTGGACGGTGTGATCTTGGAGGCCACGATCAGCGTCGTCGCGCTGCGGGATTCTGCCCGCACCGCACGCCGGTTCGCGTGGCTGCTGCTCGGCGCGGGTGCCGGAGTGAGTGTGGCGGCGAACATCACCCACGCGGTCGTCGCCGCCGACACCCGCGTCCCCGCCCTCATCGCCGCCCTGGTCGCGTCGGTACCGCCGCTGGTGCTGCTGGCGATGACGCATCTCACCGTCGAACTCACCCGCAACACCACACCCACCCCAACCATTCGCGAGCCAAGCATTCGGCCGTTGACGAGCGACCATGCGAGCACAGCCACGGCGGTCGACACCCCACCCCAGTCCGAACAGGACGCGGGACTCGAGCCGCCGGAAGCGACGGTCGCGGCGCGGCCGGAGACGATCACCGCGGGGCGTCCGGTGGCGGCCCGCGGAGGAAGCGGGCGTAAGGAAGATGCCCGGGTTCGGGCGATTGCGCTTGATGCGGAGGGGGTGTCGAAGCGGCAGATCGCCGCGCAGCTCGGGGTGCACCCGACCACTGTTGGCCGATGGGTGAACGCACCTGACCGTCAACAGGACGGAGACCCTCATGACTGACCCCACCACCCCGAACCCCCAGCACGTCGACCAACAGCGCCTCGCGGATCACGACCATGAGGCGGACGCGCGGACCGATACGCCAATGACGCCGTCGTCGGGTGAGGTGGCTGAGGGGGCGCGGGCGTCGGAGTTCGCCACTCACGGCGACCCCACCATCACCCGCAACGGCACGGATCCGGTCGCGAAGCGTCCAGGAGTGCAGTGGGTGCGACCTACAGATCTCGCCGCCCGCGCCGGGGCCCTCGTCCTGGACCGCGGGGCCGAGTTGAACACGCGCCTGCGGGACGCGGTTCTCGACGGGGTCCGTGAAGGGCGTGCCCAGTTGCAGGAACGTCTCGCCCGCAGGCAGGAAGCCCTGGATCCAGATGTGAGCAGTCCGACGAGCGCCGTAGGGCGTGGGGTCGGGAGGACGGGGGTGAGCCGGTGACCGCTGCCTGTCCCGGCACCACCCGAGTGCCGCACGACACCCACACCCCCTAACCATCGTTCTCGCCGTCCGGCTGCTCACCGTCGCACCCGGCGGCACCGCACAGACCCGCACGAACGCGGCCGGTCTGCTGGGCTCCCCATGCCCGCGCACGGCCCTCGTACCCGCGGTGGCGGCGATCAGCGACCCCTTCTTCGGGGTTCGCCGGATGGGTGTCGCACCTATCTGTTGACGGATCTCATCACGTTTCAGGAGTCGCTTTGAACCACCACACATCCACACCCACATCGGCGGCATTGCCGTTGCCGGATTTCCGCACGAGTGAGGGGCTGCGCGAGCTGCTCACCGAGTTGAACGAGCACAACGCCTGGGCCACCAGCCCCGTCGCCGCAGAACTCATGGTCTACGCCACCGGGAAGTATGCGCCGATCGCGAAAGCCTGGCGGCGCGACCCCGCCGACGCCGCCTACGAGGCATTCCTCGCGATGCGGCAACCGACCACGCTGCGCGCGGATGATCCGTGGGCGGTGATCACGCGGGCGGTCGCGCTCGGCATCGCCGCCGAGGTCCACGCCGACCGCAACATGACCAGCCAGGACAAGGCGCGGCGTCCGTCGAAGAGGCCGGTCGAGGAGCCGATGCGGGCCGGGCATTACGAGGAGTTCTTCTACGACGTCCACCCCCACGCCCACACCCTGTACGCCAGGGACGACGGCGGGGAGGATCGGTCGGTGGATCGGGTGATCCGCGCGACCTGCGTGTTCCTCGTTCTCACCGATTGGCCCGCCCGTCCCGTTGAGCAGGCCGTGGACTACATCGCCCACCGCATCACCGGCCTGTCCTCCGGCAGCTCCGCGCTCGAGATCGTCGCCAAGGAACTGCACATCGCGATCCGCCTCGGATACACCCCCGACGAATGGGCCGGCCTCGTCCGCCTGGTCGTGGGGACGAAAACCGGGCGGCGCAAGACCGGGGATTACGGACTGTTCGCCCGCGTGCTCCTCGGTGACGATGTCGCCGACCTGCTCCGCGACGAGACCCTCGTCGAAACCTCCCGCCGGATGGCCTCCGTACCTGACGAGCAAGAAAGCAACGGAGGTGATCGGTCGTGAGTCGGGGTCATTTGGTGTTGGAGCATGCGACGGATCAGATCATCGATGGTCACTCCTACCGGCGTGACCTGGGGGATCTGGAGGAGTTGACGGAGTCGATCCGCCGGTTCGGGTTGCTGTCACCGATCGTGATCACCACCGGCAATGTCCTCATCTCCGGCAACCGCCGCCTCGCGGTCATGCGCGCCCTCGGGCACCGCACCGTGCCCGTGTGGGTCGTGCAGGGTGTCTCGGACAAGCTCTCCACTGTGCTTGCGATCCAGGACGAGAACACCCTCCACAAGATGCTCACCCCCATCGAACAAGCAGAGCTCTATGAGGAGCTCAAGCAGCTTTACGCCGAAGAGAACGCCCGCAAGCAGGAGAGCACCCAGTTCGGATCCCTCGCCCGCACCAACGTCGCCGATGACGCTGAGGGCGGGGACGTGTCGGGTGTTCGTGGGAGTGAACACGGTGGTGTTGATTCAACACCACCGCAACCGGCGGGCGGCACGGCTGGTGGGAAGACGCGTATTCAAGCAGCGAAAGCAGTGACCGGGCGGGACTCGCACTCGATGCTCGACCAGGTCGTGGAGCTCAAGCAGATCGCCGCATCCGACGGTGAGCATCCCGAGGTGCGGCAGGCCGCCGCCGAAGCCCTCTTGGAGTTGAACTCGGATGGGAAGGTCAACGGACGCTACCTACGGGTGAAGCTCCTCCAAGCCCTCAACACCCTCGACCGTTGGGCGCTCGACCCGGACGAGCCCGACGCAGTCCGGGAAGCGGCGGCGGCAGAGCTCGAGGTGGTGAAGGCGCAGGAGCATCCCAAGGATGCGATGAAGGAAGCAACGCGCGCGCTGGCGCGGGTGGGGCAGTTGCGGAAGGATGCCGCCGCGCTCGCACCGCGGGAGGGGTGGACGGACGCGGACCCGCTGCTGCGGCAGAAGCACGCCATCCGCAAGCTCGTCGATCTGCTGCGCCGGGAGCACGGCTGGTGGGACCGCTACAACCCCGAAGACTTCGGAAGATACGCCGACGCCGAGCAGTGGGAACTCGTCGAGACCTACATCACCGAAGCCAGCGCTTTCCTCGACCGCGCACGGCAGGCCCGTGCGGGGCAGGAGGAGGCCGGCGATGCCGACGTTTGAGGATCCGTCCCGGGATGCGGATGAGCTGGCGGAAGCGGCACGGGTGTTGGCGTATGCGACGCGGCAGATCGAGACCCCAGAGGACACGTATGAGGTTCTCGGGTCGTTGCATCTGGCGTTGTCGCGGATCCAGCAGGGGCTGCAGCAGCTCGCGGCCTGGCATGAACGGCACGCGCCGTTCGCTGCCACCGACGACGGTGACCGGGCGGCGGGACACGATCACGCGGTCAAGGCCGGTGGCTGGTTGATGATCGCCGCGGCCTCCACGGAGCAGGTGGTTCAGCTCGTGATGAAAGCCCACAGTGAGAACGGGCGAATCGCCTGGCAGCCCGATGCCGCACCGGCACGATCTGCGGGGCTCGCTGAAGCACTCGCGGAACGGGAAGCGACCCTCGACCCCGAACCCCCAGCAAGCGGACACACCAACCAGAGCACGGGCCTCACCCGCTGACGAGGAGGACGGGCGGGCGGCGCACCTATTGGGTGCCCCGCCCGTTTCTCGTTGGAAGGCCTCATCCATGTCCTCTCTGAACCCCGATAGTCAGCGTCGTCGCCGCCGTCTGATCATTACCCTCACCGCCACCGGTCTCCTTATCGCGGTGCTCGCCGGGATCGGCATCTACGGCCTCATCACCGGACCCCGAGACAACACCAACGCTCCCGGGGCCCGCCCGCCCGCGTCCACGGCACCGGTTGACCCCACCGACCCGAACGGTCAGCCGGAAGACGCGGCGCTGCCAGCTCTGCCGCGCACGAACAACCCCGAGGCCTACGTGCGCGCGGTCGCTGCGGCGCTGTTCGACTGGGACACCTTCACCCTCCTGACGCCGGCGGATCACCGGGGCGTGTTGATCGAGGACGCCGACCCAACCGGTACCGAGACGCCGGGGTTGATCGCGGACCTGGACGGGTATTTCCCGTCGCCGTCGACGTGGCGGGATCTTGCCGAATACCGCACCGGCCAGACAATCACCATCGACCGGGTGTTCGTCCCCGCGCAGTGGGAGGAAGCGGTCGCCGCCTCTGGTGGGCAGATCGCTGACGGCACCGTGGCGTACACGGTCGAGGGCACGAGGCACCGGGACGGCATCTGGTACGACGACCCCGTCACCAATGAGCATGCGGTGGCGTTCACGGTGTTCGTGTCCTGCGAGCCGGTGTTCGACCGGTGCCATCTGCTGCGCCTGTCCGAACTCGACAACCCCCTCCACTAGTTGAAGGGGGTTGTGATGAAGAAGCTCCTCGCCACCGCAGCCACGTTCATGCTGCTCGCCCCGATGCTGGGGCTCCTCAGCATCGGGGTCCTGGTGAACCCGGCCGTCCTCAACCAGGCGAACTGCATCGCCAGCGGTGTGATCCCCGGACCGATCCCGGACGAGCTGGAAGTGACGATGAAAGACGGATACACCTTCACCCTCAACAAGCAGCAGCTCACCCACGCCAGCACCATCATCACCGTCGGCAGCAGCATCCCCGGGGTGGGGCGGGACGGGATTCTGATCGCGTTGATGGCGGCGCTCACAGAGTCGACGCTGCGGCAACTCGCGAACACCGGCACCTACCCCGAGAGCGGCAACTACCCGAACGATGGCAACGGTTCCGATCATGACTCGCTCGGTCTGTTTCAGATGCGCCCGCAGTCGGGGTGGGGCACGGTTGCTGAGCTCATGGACACGACCTATCAGGCGCGAGCGTTCTACGGCGGACCCGACGGCCCCAACCACCCCTCACCCCGCGGCCTCCTCGATATTCCGGGGTGGCAGCAAATGGACAAGGGCGAAGCCGCCCAAGCCGTCGAAGTGTCTGCATACCCGGATCGGTACCAGAACTACGAGCCCGTCGCCCGCACCATCCTCGACACCCTCACCCGCAACAGCGGTGGGAATGGCGGCGGTGTGCCTGGGGACACGAACATTCCCGAGAGCACTCGGTTGGTGTTCCCGCTACCGACGGGCAGCTACGTGCATACGTCGTCGTTCGGGCCGCGGATCGACCCCATCACCGGGGAGGCGCGCCTGCACGCCGGGACCGACTGGGCCGCCCCCGACGGCACCCCGATATTTGCCCTCGCCGACGGCCTGGTCACCTACGCCGGGATGGTGGACGGGTATTCGGGGCAGATCACCATCGAACACACCATCAGCGGCGAGAAGGTCGCGACGAAGTACATCCACATGTGGGCACACGGCATCCACGTCACCACCGGGGACCGCGTCACCGCAGGCCAACACATCGGCGACGTCGGATCCTCCGGCCACTCGACTGGCCCGCACCTGCACTTCCAAGTCCACCCCGGCGGCGCGAACGCCCCCGCCGTCGACGCCGAACCCTGGCTCGCAGAACACGGCGTGGAGGGCATCGATGCGCCGGTGGGTGGCGGGCCGGGCTGCACCACCTGACCAGAGCGACCCCTGGACCCGGTGGGCGGCGCACCTGACCGGTGCCCGTCCACCCCGTTTGTCGTGAGGAGAACCGCATGCCCACCACCCTCCTGGCCCTGATGTTGTTACCGGCCGAGAACGTCTACCCGGACCTGTCCGGTGTCGGAGGCCGCTCGACTCTCATCGAGATCGTTGGCGCACTGCTGACGATCGTCCTGATCGTCTCCGTGCTCATGCTCGTCGTCTCCGGGATCGTGTGGGCCGTCTCCTCCTCCGCCGGGAACCCGCAGACCGCCGCGAAAGGAAAAGTCGGGGTATTCGTCGCCCTCGGAGCCGCCGTCCTCGCAGGCGCCGGGGTCACCTGGATGAACTTCCTGTTGAACCTCGGCGACACCCTCTGAGCGGGTCGCACGTTCCCGCATCGCACCTGTCCCAGTGACCCCGCACGACCGGGTACGGGGCGATCGCTTGTGAAGGAGCCACCATGCTTGCCGTCCTCGACACCCTCACCACCATCACCTCGGTGCTGCCCGCGAACATCGACATCTCCCCGAACGACTCCGGCCTCCCCGGTATCGCCGCGCTGCGGACAGTGGTGGGGGCGGTGATGACGATCGGACTGATCCTGTCCGTCCTCGCCCTCATCATCTCCGCCGTCGTCTGGGGCTTCGGATCGAACTCGTCCAACCCGCATCTGGCGTCGCGGGGGAAGGTCGGGGTGCTGATCTCCTGCGGGGCCGCGATCATCACCGGCGCAGCGGTGACGCTGATCAACTTCTTCTGGAACGTCGGCCAGACCGTCTCCTAACCACCACCCCGAACCTACGGAAGGGAGGGGTGTTGTGGCTGGTATCTGTGACGTCCCCATCATCAGCAACGTCTGCGACGCCGTCGGCGAAGGAGCAGCCACCCTCGTGGCTGCACCATTCGACTGGCTCGCCCAAGCAATCGGAGCAGCTGCGTCCTGGATCTTCCAAGGCGTCTGGGCCTTGTTCGACTCCACCACCCTGGTCGACATCACCGGGGCCGGGTATGTCGGCGTGTACAACGTGATCTTCGGCATCGCGATCTTCCTCATGCTGATCTTCTTCTGCCTCCAACTCGTCACCGGCCTCATCAGACGCGACCCCACCGCCCTGTCCCGCGCCGCCCTCGGCCTCGCAAAGAGCGTGCTCGGGTCGTTCCTCGTCATCACACTGACCGCAACACTGCTCGAGATCGTCGACCAACTCTCGATCGGGATCATCCAGGCCACCGGAACAACCCTCGAGGAGATGGGCGGGAAGATCGGTGTCCTCGTCGCCGGGCTCACCGCGATCAACCTCGCCGCCCCAGGAGCGGGGGCGATCATCACGATCTTCCTCAGCTTCTTGGCGATCTGTGCGGCAGCGATCGTCTGGTTCAGCCTCCTGATCCGCAAAGCGCTGATCCTCGTCGCGGTCGTGATGGCACCCATCGCACTGTCGGGAGCGTCGTGGGATGCGACGAAGGGGTGGTTCGGGAAGTGGGCGTCGTTTGTGCTCGCGCTGATCTTCTCGAAACTCGTGATCGTGGTGGTGTTCCTCGTGGCGATCAATCAGGTCAACGCACCGATCGATATGGACCTGTCCTCGATTGCGGATCCGATCGCGGGGATCGTGCTGATGTTCATCGCCGCGTTCGCGCCCTATATGGTCTACAAATTCATCTCCTTCGTCGGCTTCGACATGTACCACGTCATGTCCGCCGAACAAGAGTCGAAGCAGGCCATGAACCGGCCCATGCCCCTCCCCGGCAAGCCCGACGGTGGTGGCCCGCAGAAGATCCTCGACGGCGGGGGCGACGGCAAGAGCGACGGTGGCGGTGGTGGTGGGAATCCGCCGCCACCGAGTGGTTCACCGCAGCCCGCTGCCGGAGCACAAGCGGGAGCGAGTGGCGGCACCGCCGCAACCTCGAGTGGCGCGGCGGCAGGCTCGGGTGGTGCAGCTGCCGGTAGCGGCGGCGCTGCCGCAGTAGGCGGTGCCGGGGCCGGGGCGGCTGCTGGCCCGGTCGGGATCGCCGCGGTCGCCGGGGCGAAGGTCGCCAAGGGGGCGGCGGAGGCCGGCCCGAAGCTCGGCGGCGCGATCGGCCGCGCCGCCGACAACCACGCCGGAGCCGCCAGCGAGGGGCAAGCCGCACCACCTCCCTCTGACCGGTCGGTACCGCCCACGACACCGGCCCCGAGCGCGCCTGCGGCGAAGCCACAGACTCCGCCCGGGAACGACGGTGGTGGGCAGGCTCCGCCGCCGTCGAAGCCCACACCGAAGACCTGAGGCGGAAACGACCGGCGTCGGAGTGGAGGTGAAGCACTCCGTCATCTGGGCGGTGGCCCGTGAACAGCACACCCCGCGTGGTCCGCCAGCGACCTGACCCTGGGTGGTTCACGGGCCACCGCCCACTGTTGATGTCCGTACCTGACCGACGACCCCGATCCGTCCGCCTGTTCAGGAGCACCTTATGGCCAGCACCGCGTCCACCCGCACCGAGTTCGAACTGTCAGCGGTGAAGTTCTCCCGCCTCACCCGACGCGGCATCATTCTCGGCCTCTCCCTCCCACAAGTCCTCGCCCTCTCCGTCGCAGTCGCCGTGTTCATCGCCTCCCTCTACACAGGTGGCCCCGCAGCCCTGTACACGTCGCCCATCTGGGGCACCGCCACCGCCCTCGCCTGGGTGCCTATCGGCGGGCGGAAGCTCGTCGAATGGGTGCCGATCACCCTCCACTGGATCCTCCGGCAGACCCTCCACCAGACCCGGTATCGGCGTCGGGTCGTGAAGCCCCGGCCTGCAGGGACGCTCGCGCTGCCCGGGGATGCGGCACCGCTTCGCCAATACGAAGATCCCGAGACCGGTGCGGTCATGGTCCACGACCCACGCGGGCAGACATTGACCGCGCTGGTGGAAGTGACGCACCCGTCGTTCATCCTTCTCGACCCGGGTGAGCAGGAGCGCCGCGTGCACGCCTGGGGCCGGGTGCTGTCCACCGCGTGCCGGTCCACCCGGATCGCCCGCCTCCAAGTCCTCGAACGCACCGTCCCCGACAGCGGGTCAGGGCTCGCGCAGTGGTGGGCAGAGCAGGGCAACGACGACGATTCCTGGGTCGCAAAAACCTACCGGGAGCTCATCGACCGGGCAGGCCCAGCCGGGGAACGCCACATCTCCACCATCTCCCTCTCCCTGGACATGCGCGCAGCGTCCCGCGCGATCCGCACCGCAGGCGGCAGCCTCAAAGGCGCCGCAGTCGTATTACGGCAGGAGATGGAGACCCTCACCACCGCACTGCGCACCGCCGACCTCAAACCCTCCGACTGGTACACGCCGGGGCAGCTCGCCATCATGCTCCGCAGTGCGTACGACCCCGCCATCGCCACCACCCTGGAACGCTCTGGCGAGGTCGGACAAGACCTCGCGACGGCTGGCCCGGTCGCGGTCGAAGAGACCTGGGACCAACTACGCTCCGACAGCGCCCATCACGCGGTGCTGTGGATCAGCGAGTGGCCCCGTTCGCTCGTTTACCCAGGCTTCCTCGCCCCCGTGCTCCTCTCCAGCGGGATCAGGAGGGCGTTCACTCTGCTGTGTGACCCGATCCGCTCCGACCAAGCAGCCCGGGATATCCGGAAGAAGAAGACCGAGTACATCAGCGATGCGGCGCAGCGCCAGAAGGTCGGGCAGATCGAAGACGCCCAACAATCCGCCGAATACCAAGACGTGCTCCAACAGGAAGCCGACCTCACCAGCGGCCACGGCGTCCTCCGCTACACCGGACTCCTCGCCGTCTCCGCACCCACCGCCGACGAACTCGAAGCCGCCGTGTCGGCGATCGAGCAAGCAGCGATCCAGGCGTCGTGCGAGACGAGGCGGCTGGTCGGGCAGCAGGCGCAGGCGTTCGTCGCGGCAGCGCTGCCGCTCTGCCGAGGCATCTGAGACGTGAGGCGTACCTGACCGGTGTCACTGCACACTCCGTCGGAAGGCCACCGCTCATGGGACAGCACACCAGCCCGAAGAAGCTCTACTCCACCGTCCTCGTCGAGGACGGCACCGGCCGGAAGAACCGCAAGACCCGGGAACGTGCCGCCCGGCAAGTCATCGCCCGCGAGCACGCCGAGCAACGGCAAGCAGTGAAGTCGAAGCTCGCCGCAGAACGGGCAGAAGCACGCTCGACGAACTACCTCGCCCGGAGCGGCGAGCCAGGTCCCGCGGGATTGCGGTCGTATCGGGGGTTTCGGGTGCCCGCGCATCAGGACACCTCAGCCGCGCTGCAGGGCGCGTACCCGTTCCTCGCCGAAGGAGGCCTCGGCTCCCAGGGCGTGTTCGTGGGGCAGGACATGTACTCCGGCGGATCCTTCGTCTACGACCCGTGGGTGCTGTACCAGCGCGGCATCATCACCGCCCCCAACCTCGTCCTCGCCGGCATCGTCGGCAGCGGAAAGTCCTCCCTCGCCAAGTCCCTATACACCCGCTCGATCCCATTCGGCAGACGCGTCTACGTCCCCGGCGACCCGAAAGGCGAACACACCGCCGTCGCGGAGGCGGTAGGCGGGAAAGCGATCGTCCTCGGCCACGGGTTGAAGAATCGCCTCAACCCGCTCGATGAGGGCTACCGGCCCGGCGGGCTGTCGGATGCCGAGTGGGCGTCCACAGTCGCGTCTCGTCGTCGGGATCTGATCGGAGCGTTAGCGGAGACCGTGCTCGAGCGGTCGTTGTCGCCGTTGGAGCACACGGTGATCGATATCGCCCTCCAAGCCGTTGTTGCGAGTAACGATGTGCCGATCCTGCCGATGGTCGTCGACCGCATCCTCACCCCCGATCCGAGCGATGACGACCGTCTTGCCGAGGACGGGCGGATGGTCGGCCACGCCCTGCGTCGCCTCGTCTCCGGCGACCTCCAAGGCCTGTTCGACGGCCCATCCACCGTGACCTTCGACCCGACGTTGCCGATGATCACCCTCGACCTGTCCCGCGTCGTCGAAAACTCCACCCTCATCTCGGTGCTCATGACGTGCTCATCGGCGTGGATGGAGTCCGCACTGCTGGACCCGAACGGCGGGCAACGGTGGGTGGTGTACGACGAGGCGTGGCGGCTGATGTCGCACCCGGCGTTGTTGAAGCGGATGGACGCGCACTGGCGTCTCGCCCGGCACTACGGGATCGCTAACCTGCTCATCTTCCACAAGCTCACCGACCTCGACAACGTCGGCGACCACGGCTCCGCCATGCGATCCCTCGCCAACTCGTTGCTGGCGAACGCGGAGTCGCGGATCATCTACCGGCAAGAATCCGACCAGATCGGCACCACCGGGAAGACCCTCGGACTCACCGGGACCGAACAGAAGCTGCTGCCGTCATTGGGGACGGGGCAGGGGTTGTGGCGGATCAAAGAATCGTCATACGTGGTCCAGCACCAATTACATCCCGAGGAATATCGGGCCTTCGACACGACCCAGCGGATGACCCAGAATCCCCGCGAGTTCACGAATTCTGAGCGCTCTGGAGACGTGTCTTGAGCGTAGATGGCTCCGTCCCGGAGCACCAGGCGTCACGCGGTTCGGACGGGTTGTCGGAGGAGGAACTGGTGCGGAACATGATGGCGCTCGATGACGGGTTGCAGCGGATCGAGCAGCAATCCCAGGACCGCCTGATCCTGTTGGATGAGGATCCGGTGACGTTCGGGGCTGGGCATTTCGTGCTGTACCCCTTGCACGGCTCGTCACCGCGGTTCGCGATCGAGGAGCAGTACCCGGCCGGGGTCGACTGGTCCGACGACGACCGAGTCCCGGTGTCCTGGACATGGGCCTCCGAGGCCCTGCTACGGCAGCCGGATGGGAGCTGGCCGTGGGTAACGCTCGCCGAGGGTGAAGTCGCCTCGGCCGACTATGAGACGTTGCTACAGATCACCGGTGGGTGGGCGGACGCGCTGGGCGAACTCATCGCCCGGGAAGAAGCCCTCACCACCGACCCCATCACCGACGACAGAGTGGGGCGGTCGGGGCCGGGTCGCACCTTCCTGACATGACCCTCCGACGCCACCGCCAAAACCAGCCGCACTCCGCGACCCCGAAACCGAGGGTGGTGGTGCCTGCGGTGTTGCCGCAGATCCTCCTCGAAGCCGTGAACGCGGACACGCTGGTCGTGACCGTGAACGGTGACCGTCTCGCCGCCACCCCAATCCACCGGGACGAGATCACAGGGACGGTGACGGAGCTCGTCGCCCGGCTCGGATCACCGACCCGGGTGGAGGTGCGAGAACTGGACGGCAGCATTCATGCGGACATCCTCACCCCGCCTGCGCCTGAGTCGCGGTCGCCGTTCGCACCACCGGACGACAATGCGCCCGAACCGGCGACACAGCCGAGCCTTCTGGAGTTCACCGCGGACGGATTCGTGCCCGGTGAAGACGTTGCCGTCGCCCTGGTCCTGCGTCATACGTCCGCTGGCCCGACCGGTACCGCACGCGCCCTGATCGACCGTGGCGAGCAGCCCAGCGTCCGCGGTGAGGTGATTCTGCTGGGTCGGATCTCCGGCACCACCTCGGTGCAGCGCATCGACTGACTGCCCGCTGTTCGTCGTACCTGTTGTCCTGACCCCGCCGCCTTCTTTCTGCGGGGTCGGGAAGGTGCGTTCATTGTGTCTGGTCCTGTGCAGGCGAAACCCGCCAACGACCTCTTCATCAACCTCACCCTCGGCCTACTCGTCGCAGCCGCGGTCTTCACCGGGATCCTGCGGATCGCGGCTTCCGTGGCAGCGTTCCTCACCGGCCTGCCCGAACCGTCCGGCGGGTTCACGACCGGCCTCGCCGTCCTCGCCACCCCAGCAGACCCGGGGGTGGCGCTCGGCGCGGAAGGCCTGAACCCGTTCGCCTATTGGGCCGTCGTCACCCTGCTCCTTAGCGTGCTCGGGACGGCAGGGTTCTTCGTGGTGCGGGCGGTTCACCGTGCCCGGTCGAAGACGGACCCGCACCGGCTCGCAGGGACGGCGACCGCCGCCGAAGTCGCCCGCGTCGCGTCACCGAAAGCGCTGGTGAAGAAGGCTGCGACGTTGCGGCCCTCGCTCACCGAAAAAGCGCGCCCCGAGGAGGTCGGGTATCTCCTCGGCACCGGGAAGGGCGGACAAGTCTGGGCGACAGTCGAGGACTCGATCCTGCTGATCGGGCCGCCCCGTTCGGGGAAGGGGTTGCATGTGGTGATCAACGCGATCCTCGACGCACCCGGCGCCGTCATCACCACCAGCACCCGCCCGGACAACCTCACCGCGACCTTGAAGGCACGCGGGCAGAAGGGGAAGGTCGCGGTATTCGACCCTCAGCAGCTCGCCCCAGGGCTCCCTGCGGGGATGCGGTGGTCACCGGTGCGTGGCTGCCAGGACCCGCTCACGGCGATGATCCGCGCGAAAGGCTTCGCCACCGCCACAGGGTTCGGCGGGGTCCAGGACGCAGGGTTCTGGGAAGGGAAGACCACCGCGGCGATCCAAGCGCTCCTTCATGCCGCCGCCCTCGACGGCAGGGACGCGAAGACCCTGTATCAGTGGGCGCTGAACCCGACTCTGGCTGCCGACGCCGTCCGTATCCTCTCCTCGCATCCGGGAGCGGCAGAAGGGTGGGCGGACAGTTTGGATGCGATGGTGCAGGCAGACCCTCGCACGCGCGACTCGATCTGGCAGGGCGTGTCCCTCGCGTTCTCTGCCCTCGCCGACCCTCGCGTCCTGGACGCCGTCTCCCCAGGGCCGGGTGAGGAGTTCGATCCGGAGGAGTTTCTCCTCGGCAACGGCACCCTCTACCTCCTCGCCACGGGTGCCGGAGCCGGGGCGTCGTCGGCGTTGGTCGCGGCGTTCATCGAAGACCTCGTCGAAACCGCAAGGAAGATCGCCGCACGCTCACCCGGTGCCCGCATGGACCCGCCGCTGTTGCTGGCGCTGGATGAGATCGGGAACCTCGCACCGCTCCCGTCGCTGCCGACGTTGATGGCGGAAGGCGGCGGCACCGGCATCACACCACTCCCGGTCCTGCAGTCCCTTGCGCAGGCGCGGGAGAAGTGGGGAGAGAACCAGGCGAACGCGATCTGGGACGCCTCCATCGTCAAGATCATCCTCGGCGGAGCCTCCAACAGCCGCGACCTCCAAGACCTCTCCACATTGATCGGGGACCGGGACGAGACCACCGACAGCGTCACGACGGACGCTTACGGGGCGCACTCGTCACAGCGGTCGATCCGCCGGGTGCCGATCCTGCCCCCGGACGTGCTCCGCACGCTCCCGTTCGGGACCGGGGTGGTGATGCTCCGCACCGCACGCCCCATCATCACGAATCTGCGTCCCTGGCCATCCCGTGCGGACGCGAAGCAGCTCCGGGCGGACCGGGGCGAGGTCGAGCAACTGCTCCAGGGCGGTGCCCGATAGCGGGGCACAGCTTCAGGGTGGGGTTCGTACCTGTCCGGTGACCCCGCAGTTGCGGGTGTGAGACCGATAGGAGTACCCGCTGATGACCATCCGCACCAAGCAGTCCCTCTCCGGATTCGTCGCCACAGACCCGGAGCTGACGTTCACAAGCAACGGTGACGCCCGCGTCTACATGCGCGTCGGGCAACCCCAGGCCCGCTTCGAACAGGACGGCACATTCACCCAACTCGACCCGGAATTCACCGACCTGGTGATGTTCCGGCGCTCCGCGGAGCTCGCGCATGAGCAGTTCCGCAAGGGCGACAACTTCATCGCCGAAGGAGAAGCCCTCACCTACACCGGGGGCGACGGCACCGAACGGGAGCAGTTCGTCGCGTCCCGGATCGGGCACGACAACAACATCACCCGCTACACCGTCGACCGCACCCCGCCCGAACGCGACACCCCGCACCGCGAGACCCCCGCGCGGGAACAGATGCAGCAGGCTCTCGCCGACCGGGAAGCACAGCTCGACCCGGAGCCACCCGCCGCGACGAGCGCTGCGTCCGTGCAGCGCGAGGCGGTCGCTCGATAAGCCGCGGGGCGGCGACCAGCCCTCGCCACCACCTCCGCCTAGTCGCCGCACCCGCCCTCGCTTCGCCGCGTCCTCCGCGGCTCTCCTTCTTCGCCTCGTCATGTTCCGGGAGCTTTCTGATGACCACCGACAATCTCACACCACCTGACCTGCCCGATCCCGATCCGTCGGGCTCGGATCCGGTCGAGCAGGGGCCTGACTTCGACGGGTTCGACCTGTCCGGGCTCCCCGCCGAGGTCGCTGAGAAAGCGAGAGCGTTCGCGAAGCAGACGTTCCAGGCGGACCTGGCGAAGTCACTCACCGCGGTGGCGCGGCCGATCAACTGGCGAACCCTCCCACCCGCCGACCTCGAGGCCGAGCTTCTCGAGCTCAACGGGTGGGTGGACTGGCTCCGTCACACCTACGGCCTCCCCGCCCAGGTGCTCCCGCCGATGTGGCACCGGCACCCCGAACTCCTCTGGGAACTCTCTGCCCTGCGCCAGCACTGGCTGTTCTGCTTCGACCCGCAAGCGAAGGGCAATCAGGCGCTCGCCTGGCACCACGACTTCAGCCTCGCCCGTGAGCGGCTGCGGGACTGGGTCACGATCTCCGGCACCCGCCTCGACCGCGACCGGCCAACCCGCATAACATCCTGGCCCGGCGGTGAATCCGAGGACTGGACAGAGCCCGACACCACCGAGCGCCCCGTCGCGGCGCGGACGAAGGACTTCCTCGCGTTCGTCGAGGAACAGGTCAAGGCGAGGACTGCGGAGCAGGACGCGACGATCCGGGAGATCGTGAACATCGAATGGAGCGAGCAGCCATGACCGAACAGCCAGTCGATGTGCTCGTCTCACCGCTACGAAACAGTCACGAGGTTGCCGCGTTTCTGCGGGTCTCGGAGTCGACGCTGTCGAGGTGGCGGGCAGAGAAGAAGGGGCCGCCGTTCATCCGGATCGGCGGCGTGACCAGGTACCGCATCGAACAGGTCGAGCATTGGCTCGCCTCCCTCGATACCGATGAGCACGTCTGAACCGACCGCCCCTCCCCCGGTGCCACCGATCGGGGTGAAGGTCACGACCGATCTCGAGCACCGCGCCTCCGGGATCCGTGCTCGCGCCCGCTGGATCGACCCCCACACCCGCAAAAGGGTCACCCGCGCACTCGTCGTCCCTGATCAGGAGGCCGCGGAAGAGTTCTTCGAGTATCTGCAGGCCTCCGCTGAGCTCGGGATCGACAAACGCATCCTGCTCTCTGACTACGTCGAGATGATCGGCGACCGATGGCAGCGAGGCCTTGACCCCACCTCCACCGTCGACGGCTACAAGCTCGGGCTCCGCCTCCGTGTCCTCCCCGCCCTCGGGCACCTGCCGTTGTCGCAGATCACGGCCGGGATGATCGACCGCACCATCGACCAGTGGGAAACCCAACACTCCGCGTCGACGATCAAAAACACCATCGCACCCCTCGTCCGCGTCCTCGACGAAGCCGTCCGCGACGACCTCCTGCCCAGCAACCCCGCCCGCAACCGCTCACGGCGCTCCCTCGGCAAGTCAGCCCTCAACTTGAAAGAGAACGACCAGTCACCGCGCATCCACGCGCTCAAAGACCTCGCCACGCTCACAACGCTCGCGGACCGGTGTGGGGAGGTGCATCAGAGCTATTCCGACTTCGTGATGCTCTGCGCCCTCCTCGCCGCCCGCGGCTCCGAGATCTCAGGCCTCCAAGCCGGCGACATCGACTGGGACCAACGGATCGTCACGATCCGCCGCCAAACCTACCCAGGCGCAGGCGGTCTCGTCACCAAACAGACCAAAGGACGAGACATCCGTCACGTCCCGATCCTGCAAGCGCTCACCCCTGTGCTTGAGCGCCTCACCGCAGGCCGTGAGCCCGAGGACCGGTTGCTGACCGGACCTCGCGGCGGCGTACTCACCACCGCCTCCGTCAGGGACGCGACGAAATGGGATCAGCTCGTCACCGAACTCGAGCTGCCGAGCCTCACCCGGCACGGGCTCCGTCACACCGGAGCAACCTGGCTCGCCGACGCCGGCATCCCCCTCCACGTCCTCCAAGGCATCCTCGGCCACAAGTCCATCGAGACCACCCGCGGCTACCTCCACCCCGACACCCGACACCTCACCGACGCCGCCGCCCGCGCGAACGCCTTCCTCGACGGACAAGATGAGCCCACCCGCGAAGCTCCTGCCAAGACCCGTAGGACGGCCGCGCCGAGCCGATGAAACGGTCGCGGATCGAGGCGAAATCGGGCTCCAGGTCCCGGCCAGGTCCCGGCTCGTCACAACAACCCCAGCTGCCGCGTCTCGAAGGGCATCAGCAGCCACGGTCGGATGCTTCCATAAACCCCTCCGAAGAGAACCACAGACACGACGAAGCCCAGGCGAGAAACACGCTCTCACCTGGGCTTTTCTGTCGGGATGACAGGATTTGAACCTGCGACCCCCTGACCCCCAGTCAGGTGCGCTACCAAGCTGCGCCACATCCCGTTGTTCACTTTTCGGGCTGAACCAGCCGCTACCGCACTTGACCCCCAGTCAAGCGCGCTACCAAGCTGCGCCAATGCCCGTGATTCAGATGCCATCAGCATCTTTCACCTGAGTTAGCTTACATCACGGTGAACGAGAACGGCGAAACGCGACGACGTGTTGTTCACCATTACAGTGGAGACATGTCTTGTTCCACGCAACTGTCACCCGAGATCGAAGCCGCCCGCTCGTTGATTCGCACCATTCCGGACTATCCGAAATCGGGTGTGCAGTTCCGCGACATCACACCCCTCATGGCGGATGCTCAGGCTCTGCGCGACTGTGTGGAAGCCCTTATTGAACCGTTCTCGGGCCAGTTCGACCTGGTCGCAGGGGTGGAAGCGCGCGGATTCCTGCTCGCTGGCAGCGCGGCCGTGGTGGCTGGAGTGGGGCTGGCGCCGTTGCGCAAGGCAGGCAAACTCCCCCGACCTGCAGCCTCCGTCAACTACGACCTGGAATATGGGACGGCAACGATCGAGGCTTCCGAAGACATCACCCCGGGGATGCGGGTGCTGCTCTTGGACGATGTGCTGGCGACGGGCGGAACACTCGCCGCCGGACGCGCACTGATCGAGAAGATGGGTGCGAAAGTAGCCGGCACTGCCGTGCTCATGGAGCTGGACGGACTCGGCGGTCGCCAGCTAGTGCCCGATGTGCATGCGCTCTTCAGTATGTGAAGGCCCTCAGTTCACCGGCGCATGACGGCTGAGACAAGAGAGCGTGGACCTGAAGTCACACGTCCGCCTTTATTGTCGCGCAGCACTCGCAGGTAGTCGTCGAAGTCAACTTGGAGTGTATGCCGCTTGGAGGCAACGAACCGTTGTTCCAACCACTGTCGGTACTCCTTGATTTCCTCGCGCTGAGTGTCCACCGGTGGCAGCTGATAGTCCCCAGCCAAGTAGGCGGCAACCAGCTTGGTCTGCATCTCCGCCAGCGGAATGATCGACCCCAGCGGCTGAACCAAGCCGATGAACGACAGCCGTGGCTGGTCCGGGTGAAACACTCGCAGATACAGATCCATCCGATTGTCGCCCGACGGGTCAAGGAAGTCTGTGTCGAAGAAGGGGAAGGTGACTTGGTAGCCGGTACAGAACACCACCAGGTCGGCTGTGATCCTCTCGCCGTTGGAGAAGACCACCTGGTCGCCGTCGAAGCGCTCGATCACCGGCTTCACTGTGATCAGGCCGTGCGCCAGCCGATCGAGAATCCGGTTCGAGACCGTGGGGTGGGCTTCAAACATCTTGTGGTCTGGTTTCGGTAGCCCGTAGCGAGTCATCTCGCCGGTGATGGCTCGCAGTACCTTCCGCGAGAACGACCACCGGAGGGTGTCCGGAAGACCAGGAAGGACACCTACCTGGTCAAAGGGCTTGCCCAGCACATACTTCGGGATGATGTGGGCTCCACGACGCACCGACAGCCATGTCTGTTCGCCATGATGGGAGGCATCCACCGCAATATCGGTTGCAGAGTTTCCCATTCCCACCACAACGATGCGCTTTCCCGCCAGTTGTGACGGGTCCCGATAGTCGTGGGCGTGCATGAGCTCACCGCCGAAATCATCAGCTCCGAGTGGCATCGACTCTGGCCACTGCGGTTGCCAGTGATGCCCATTGGCCACCATGAGCGCATCGAAGTACTCAGCCTCGTCTCTACCATCGAGAGTCAGGGCGAACGGTTCCCCTTCCTCCTGCGGCAGACGTACATGATCGACGCTCGTGTTGAACCGGATATGATCGCGAATTTCAAAGGCGTCCGCATAGTCATTGAAGTAGGCAGCGACCTGATCATGGCGGGGGAAATCGGGGTATTCCTCGGGCATCGGGTATTCGGAGTACTGCATGCGCGGCTTCGAGGTGTTCGTGGCCAGCGTGGTGTAGGCACCCGAGTGGCCCGTGGGATGGTCCAGCACCCAGTTGCCGCCGATGGCGTCAGATGCTTCGAACGCCGTGGCATCCAGTCCCGCGTCTTTCAGCGACTTGAGCGCCGCGATCCCAGAGGCACCCGCCCCGATCACCGCGATTGAACGGACGGAGTGCGTCATGAAGGCCCCTCGATTCCTCTGGCGTCGTCATCACTCGACGACGATGAACATGTGAGTTACCTTACAGTCACATACTGTTCCGTGAAAGAGGTCTCCTGCTCATGCTGAAGAGTCGTGTCTCTCCCCCACCTCGGCAGGTCGTGGTGATCGGCGCCGCCAGCGGGATCGGACGCGCGATCGTCCTCGCGTTGCTGGCACGCGACGTTCACGTCGTGGCCGCAGATAACAACATCGCCGCCGTACATGATCTCGTCTCCGAGTTGTCGCCAGGGATGTCGACGAGGTGCACCGCAACCGACGTCGATGTCACCGATGTGGCCTCCGTTGCCCGTCTGATGGAATATGCCTGGACGACCCTGGGAGGGGTCGACGCGGTGATTAATTCCGCCGGCGTGATGTGGGTGGGGTCTGCGTTGGAGGAGCCCCGACGCGCCACGGAACAGCAGATCCGAGTCAATCTTGTTGGTGCCATAAACGTTGCCCGCGCCGCGGTGACACATTTTCTCAAGTACAAAGACGGATCCGGGCGGGCCGGACACCTAGTAACTTTGGCATCACTCGCCTCGGTACTCGCCACTCCCGGGGAAGCCACCTATGCCGCAACGAAACACGGTCTCCTGGGATATTTGAAGGCCTTGCGGGAGGAACAGCGCGGATCCGGAATCCAGGTCAGCGCGATTATGCCCGGCGTCGTCGACACGCCTCTTGCTGCAGGAACCTCCTCAGGTGCCGTCGCCCGATTGTCAGCGGAAACGGTGGCGGAGTCGGTGATGGAGGTCTTGGTCAGACCCCGGTTCGCGGTGTCTGTGCCGGGCTACGCGCAACATCTCGCTGCCTTCGTGCAGTTAATGCCGCAACGGGTCAACGATGCGATCACTCGTCGCATGGTTCCTCATCAGGTGCTCGAAACTGATCAGTCTGAACGGGCCGACTATCAGCGACGGCTGAGCTGAGATCAGTTCAAGACTTCCCGATGCGGCATGCCCGCGATGTGTGCCGCTTGGCCGATGTGCTGGACAGCATCGTCGATCACGCTGATCACCCGTACGCCCAGAGTCACAGGCGGATCGTAGTGATGATCGATCACCCGGTCGAGATCGGATGCGCTCAGCGTCGGGATCCACTCCCCCAGATGTCGGTACACCGTCTCCAGGTACTCGCGCAGCAGACGCTTTCCCTCCTGCGTTGCTGGCACGGTGATCGCTTCAGCAGCGGCTGAGTTTTGGCCATACCCCATGTCGAGGGCGCCGAGGTCCTGACCGTCGAAGCCGAAGCGCTGCGCGTACCCTTGAGCCGTCCAGACTTCCGAGGTGCCAGATAATGGGGCGATCTGTGCGTCCGTCTCACGAGCCGAGTGCCAAAGTAGCCAGGCGATGGAGTTTGGATGACCACCGGGGTGATCATTGATCCGCACCGGGTCCAGCTCGTCCCAGAAGTAGTCCAGAGCCTGCAGAGGCCGGGCAGCGAGGTCACTCAGAACAGCGATTGAATCCATAGTTCTAGAGTGACCCCGTTGCCCGGCCTCAAGCCAGAGTTGAGTTTCAGCGGCGCTTGCGCTTTTCTCGCACGCGCATACCGATCTCGATCGGGCTGCCGTGGAAACCGAAGGTCTCTCGCAGTCGGCGCTGGATAAAGCGGCGGTAGCCGGGCTCCAGGAAGCCGGTGGTGAATAGCACGAACTTCGGCGGCTGTGTGGACACCTGGGTGGCGAAGAGGATGCGCGGCTGCTTGCCACCGCGCACCGGGTGCGGATGGGCTGCGACCAGCTCACCGAGGAAGGAGTTCAGCTTACCGGTGGGGATGCGCGTATCCCAGGACTCCAGGGCGGTCTCCAGGGCGGGCACCAGCCGATCCTTGTGCCACCCGGTCTTCGCCGAGAGGTTCACCCGGGGAGCCCAGGTCACATGCTGCAGATCGAGGTCGATCTCCCGCTCCAGGTAGAACCGGCGGTCATCCTCCATCAGGTCCCACTTGTTGAAGGCCAGCACCATGGCGCGCCCGGAATCCAGCACCATCTGAATGATGCGCACGTCCTGCTCCGAGAGCACCTCGGAGGACTCCAGCAGCACCACGGCCACCTCCGCCTTATCCAGGGCCGACTGGGTGCGCAGCGAGGCGTAGTAGTCAGAACCGGAAGCCATGTGTTGACGGCGCCGAATGCCGGCGGTATCGACAAAGCGCCACGGCTTGCCGCCGAGCTCGATGTACTCATCCACCGGGTCACGCGTGGTTCCGGCGGTTTCGTCCACCACCACGCGGTTTTCGCCGGCGAGCTTGTTCAGCAGCGAGGACTTACCCACGTTCGGTCGACCCACCAGGGCGATGCGGCGCGGGCCGTCGAGGTTGAGCAGGTGCCCGAACTCAGATTCCTCCGGCAGCACCTCGATGACGCGATCCAGGAAATCGCCGGTCCCTCGACCGTGGATGGCAGAGACCGGGTAAGGGTAGTCGAAGCCCAAGCCCCATAGCTGTGCAGCTTCGGCTTCCTGCGCCATGTCATCGACCTTATTGGCGACGAGGATGACCTGTTTACCGGAGCGCCGCAGCATCTTCACGACTGCTTCGTCAGTTGCTGTGATGCCCACGGTGGCGTCCACGACGAAAGCCACAGCGTCGGCGACTTCGACGGCGCGCTCGGCCTGTTCGGCCACCCGGGCGTGGATGCCCTTGGCGTCGTGCTCCCAGCCGCCGGTGTCGACGAGGGTGAAGTCCTTGCCGTTCCATTCCGCCGCGTAGCTGACCCGGTCGCGGGTCACACCGGGAACGTCCTCAACAACGGCTTCACGTCGGCCGATGATGCGGTTAACGAGGGTGGACTTGCCGACATTCGGGCGACCGACGATGGCCAGCACCGGAGGGATGATCTCCGGTTCGGACTCGACGTCATTGCCGTCCCAGTCGGCCAGCAGAGCGGCGTCATCGGCCTCGAGTTCGTATTCCTCGAGCCCGGCGCGGAACGCTTCGGCGCGCGCTTGCTGTTCGTCTTCGGTCATCGCGGCCAGGCGTTCAGCGACCTGATCTTCGCCAGTCGGCTGGTATTCCTCGGCTGCGGTCTCGCCGGATCCTTGATTGTCGGGGCGTTCAGTCATGGTGTTTCTCCGTACGTGTCGGCGCAGCGTCGCTGCGCGGTGGTGCGGTTTGCGTCTCGATCGTCTCGAGCACGGCCTGCACTGTCTCTTCAAAAGTCAATGCGGAGGAGTCCACGAGGGCCACACCCTCCGCGGGGGTCATGAAATCCACCACAGTGGAGTCCTTGGCATCGCGTCCGGCGACCTGTGCCGAGAGCTCCGTCTCCGTCACGTCGGAACCAGATTCAGTCAGCTGGGCGCCCCGTCGAGCAAGGCGTACCTGTTCCGAGGCGGTCAGCAGGATACGGGCCTGGGCGTCCGGTGCGACCACGGTGGTGATATCGCGGCCCTCGGCGACGATGCGCCCGGCCTGGTCGATCAGCTCACGCTGGCGGCGCACCAGGATCGCTCGGGCGTCACGGTTGGTGGCCACTGTGGAAACCAACGCGGAGATCTGCGGGCTGCGGATCTCCTCGGTGATCTCCGATGCGGCGACGACGACGCGCTCGTGATCCGGATCGGTGGAGATAACCAGCGGCATCTGCTCTACCGCCTCGGTCACGGCATTCGGGTCAACACTGTCCGAGCTGAGGTCGAGTCCGCTGTGGCGGGCCCACCAGGCTGCGGCACGGTACATCGCACCGGTGTCGAGGTAGGCCGCGCCCAGGGCGCGCGCCACCTGTTTCGACACGGAGGACTTACCCGAGCCGGAGGGCCCGTCCAGGGCGATAACCAGGTGGTCCTGCGGTGTTGATTCGGGAGTATTCATGCTCAGACCACCTTCCATCCGCGGTTCGTCAGTTCCTCGATCAGCTCGTTCTTGCGTCCGGGGACGACCGAGATCTCGAGCATGCCGACCTCATAGCCGGCCGAGTGGTCGAGACGCAGGTCTTCTAGGTTGATCCCGGCCTCGGCCACGTCGGTGAGCACCGCCACGATCTGTCCCGGGGTGTCGTCCACCAGGACGGTGACCAACGAGAAGGCCTGAGGCGGGGCCCCGTGCTTGCCAGGGATCCGGGCCTGCCCGCGGTTACCCTCGGAGATCAGCTGGGCGACGTCGAGGCGAGATCCCTCCGCCGTCGGCTGCTCCAGGGTGTGGATCAGCCGGTCTAGATCCGCGCGCATCCCGTGCAGGATCGGTGCGATCTGCGGGGCGTTGGCGGTGAGGATCTGCACCCACAGTTGCGGGTCCGATGCCGCGATCCGGGTGGTGTCGCGCAGCCCATTTCCGGCCAGGGACAGCGCCAGGGTGGAGGTGTCCTGCAGCCGGGACGCCAGCAGCGAGGCGGCGATCTGTGGCAGGTGCGAGATCAGAGCGACGGAGTCGTCGTGCTCGGCCGCGGTCATGGTGAACACGGTGGCTCCCAGCAGCCGCGCCAGGTCTTCGGCGGCGGCCACGGAGGCGGGCTGCGTGGAGTCTTCGGCGCAGATCACCCATGGGGCAGCGGTGAACAGCGCGCCACGGGCGGCCACCGGACCGGAGCGCTCGCGCCCGGCCATCGGGTGGGTGCCCACGTAGCGGCTGGCCTGTGAAGCGGTGATGCGCTGGTCGATCACCGCGCGATGCACCTGCTCGGCGATCGCCCCCTTCACGGAGGCAATGTCCAGGACAACAGCGCGCGGGTAGGTCTGCAGGGAGCGGATGATCTCCTCGCCGGCCACATCCGGTGGCGCGGCGACAACCACGGTGCCCGGCCGGGCGGCCGGGCCATCGGCGTCGTCGTTGGACTCGATACTCAGGATGGTTCCGGCGCCGATGTCCTGGGCCACGGCCTGGGCCGAGGGCGACGGGTCGGAAAGCAGCACCTCGAGCCCGGCGGCCCGCAGGCCCAGACCGATGGAGGTACCGAGCAGTCCGGTGCCGCGGATCAACACCGGGGTGGGAATCGCATGGCGGGCCTGGGTGGTCTGGGTGACCTTCTCCAGCGCTGCCGTGTCTTCGGCGGGGCTGGGGGTCACAGCTTGACCGCCGACATCAGGTGCCCGATCTCCTGATCGTTGAGCGGACGCACGGTGCCCTGCTTCTGGTTGCCCAGGACGATCGGTCCCATCGCCACGCGCACCAGGCGCTGCACGGGGTAGCCGACCTCCTTGAACATGCGGCGCACCACCCGGTTCTTCCCGGAGTGCAGCACCACTTCCACCAACACGTGGCCGGGGGTGGAGTCGACCACACGGAAGGAGTCAACTTTCGCGAAGCCGTCTTCCAGTTCCACGCCTTCGCGCAGCTGCTTGCCGATGCCCTTGTCCAGCGGACCTTTGACCTGCACCAGGTAGGTCTTAGCGATGTTGTAACGCGGGTGTGCCAGCCGGTTGGCCAGTTCGCCGTCGTTGGTCAGAACCAGCAGCCCTTCGGTCTCGTTGTCGAGGCGGCCCACGTGGAACAGGCGCTCCCGGGTGTCCTTGACGTAGTCGGCGATGCAGGGGCGGCCCTCCGGGTCCTCCATGGTGGAGATGACGCCGCGGGGCTTATTGAACGCGTAGTAGACCTGCTGGGTGGAGGCACGCACCCGGATGCCGTCGACGTGGATCACCGCGGTGGCCGGGTCGACGCGCACACCGAGCTCGGTGACGATTACGCCGTCGACCTCCACGCGCCCCTCGGCGATCAGGTCCTCGCACACGCGGCGCGAGGCCACTCCGGCACCGGCGAGCACCTTCTGCAGGCGCTCACCTTCGGGGGTGTGCACCTGGGAGAAGTTCTGCTCGGCTTGTTCCCCGGTGGGACGGTTCTTCTTCACGTTCCGGGCCGCACCGAGCGTGCGGTCATACTCGGCTCCGCTGAACGGGCCGCCCTTGCGGCCGGTGGCGGGTGTACGGCGGGAGGAGGCACGGCGGGGAGAATTCCCTGGACCGGAGCCTCTCGGCTTGCGGTTGCTCATGAAAAATCCTGGTTCTTGAGATCGGTGGGTGCCCGAGAAGTGGGCATACCGCTCTATTGTCTCATCCCTGGGCCACGACTGTGAATCGGCCCCGGGCGCCCGGGGCCAAGGTGCTACGTCTCGGCGGGGAACTCGTCGAGATCCGCCAGCCCGGGCAGTAGGGGCGAGAGTTTCGGCAGTTCCTCCACCGAGTCCAGCCCCAGCACTTCCAGGAAGTACCCGGTGGTGGAATACAGGGTGGCACCGGTGTGGGGGTCCTGTCCGGTCTCGGCGACCAGTCCCCGGCTGAGCAGGGTGCGCATCACCGAATCCGAGTTCACCCCGCGGATCCCGGCCACCCGCGAGCGCGTGGCCGGCTGCAGATAGGCGACGACGGCGAGCGTCTCGAGGGCGGCCTGGCTGAGTTTCGCGGTGCCGCCGTCGACCATGAACCGCTCCACCACCGAGGCGTGGTCAGACCGGGAGTAGATGCGCCACCCGCCGGCGATCTCCCGCAGCTGGAAGCCCCTGCGCGGTCCACCGGTCAGGCCGTCGTAGTCGGCGGCAAGGTCGCGCAGGACCGTGCGCACCTGGGTGGATGGTAGCGAGACCGCTTGGGCGAGCTGGTCGACGGTGGCCGGCTCGTCGATCACCATGAGCACGGCTTCGAGGTCCGCCCGCAGTCGGGATTCGTCCGGTTCGGTCATGATTCCGGCGCCCACTGCACCGTGATCCCGCCCAGCGGTATCTCCTGGTCCAGCTGCACCACCCGGTCGCGGAACATCTCGAGCAGGCCGAGGAAGCGGGCCACCACCACGGCGGTCGTCTCGGCGTCGGCGATCAGCTCGCTGAAGCTCAGGTGGCCGGCGGCAGCGAGCCGGTGGGCCATGATGCCGGTTTGCTCCTGCACCGACACGGCGGGGGCATGCAGGTGCTCCACCCCGACGGTCTCGGCGGTCTGCGCGGGTCGGGCGAGCACCTCGTGGGCGAGTTCGCCGAACTGTTCCGCGGTCATTGTCCACACGAGTTCGGGCAGCACGGCCAACAGCTGCGGATCGAGGGCCACCTGGCGGGGTGTGGTCGCGGTCTCGCGCTCCAGGCGCTGATTCATCAGCGCGGCGGCGTCCTTGAATGCCTTGTACTGCAGCAGCCGGGCGAAGAGCAGGTCCTTGGCCTCGAGCAAGGCCAGCTCCTCTTCGGGATCCGAGAATCCGGCGGGCAACAGCCGTGCGGTCTTGAGGTCCAGCAGGGTGGAGGCGACGACGATGAATGCGCTGGACTGATCGAGTGCGGCCTCAGTGGTCTCCAGCGTTCTGACATAGGAGAGGAACTCGTCGGTGACCTCGGCCAGGGCGATCTCGGTAATGTCCATCCGGCGCCGGGCGATCAGCGAGAGCAGTAGGTCGAAGGGGCCGTTGAAGTTGGGCAGGGTGACGAGGAACCCGGTGGCGACGTCGTCGACGGTATCGGCGTCGATGAGCGCGGTGGAATCCTCCGCCATGATCCCCTCCTGCCTGCCGTTCGCTGTCGTCGGTCTCGTTCCGGTCCTGGTTCCGGTCCTTGTCAGTATCGTACCGGTCAGCGGGTGCGGCGCAGGATCGGTTCGAGCGCGTCGAGCACCGCGGCGTCCTCGATGGTGGAGGGAACCTTCACCTCGTCGCCGTCGGCCATCTGCCGCATGGTCTTGCGCAGAATCTTCCCCGAGCGGGTCTTCGGCAGTGCTTCGACGACGGCGACGTCCTTGAAGTCGGCCACCGCTCCGACCGCGTCCCTGACCGTGGCACGCAGCTGTGCCAGCAGCTCCTCTTCCTCTGCGGAGTCGGCCTCCGGGACGTCGACACCGGATTTCAGCACCACATACCCGGAGGGGCGCTGTCCCTTGAGCTGATCGTTCAGCCCGATCACGGCACACTCGGCCACCGCCGGATGCACCGCCAGTGCCTGTTCCAGGGCGCCGGTGGAGAGTCGATGGCCGGAGACGTTGATGACGTCGTCGGTGCGGCCCATCACGAACAGGTACCCGTCGTCATCGATGTACCCGGAATCACCGGTGGCGTAGTAGCCGTCGAAAGTGGAGAGGTAGGAATCGATGAAGCGCTGGTCGTTGCCCCATAGCGTGCTCAGATTACCCGGGGCCATCGGCAGCTTCAGGCAGATGTTGCCTTCCTCGCCCGGGCCGACCGGATCTCCGAGGGCGTCGAGCACCTCGACTGCATACCCCGGGGAGGGAACCGTGCAGGATCCCTCTTTGATGGGCAGCGGTTCCAGCCCCACGGGGTTGGCGCCGATCGGCCAGCCGGTCTCGGTCTGCCACCAGTTGTCCACGACGGGAACGCCCAAAAGCTCCGCGGCCCAGCGCTGGGTCTCGGGGTCGAGTCGCTCCCCTGCCACGAACAGGGCCTTCAGACTCGACAGGTCATGTCCAGCCACCAGCTGACCTTCGGGGTCCATTTTGCGCACGGCCCGCAGCGCGGTCGGGGCAGTGAAGAATGAACGGGCCCCGTAGTCCTCGACCAGTCGCCAGAATGCTCCGGCGTCGGGCGTCCCTACCGGTTTGCCCTCATAGAGGATCGAGGTGGCTCCGGCCAACAGGGGCGCGTAGACGATGTAGGAATGTCCCACCACCCAGCCGACGTCCGAGGCGGTGCACATGACCTGCCCCGGTCCGACGTCGTAGATGTTCTCCATCGACCAACGCAGCGCCACCGCATGACCGCCGTGGTCGCGCACCACGCCTTTGGGAGCACCAGTGGTCCCAGAGGTGTAAAGGATGTAGAGCGGATCGGTGGCGCGCACGGGCACCGGATCCACCAGACCCGCAGACACGATGGCGTCGTCCCAGTCGAGCCACCGGGTGGCGGGGAGCTCTGAGGCCACGTCGTCTATCTCCGTCTCAAAGCCGTCTCGGTGTTTGACGACCACCGTGTTTACGGTGTGGTCGGACAGGCGGAGAGCTTCGGCCACGGCCGGGAGGTATTCGATCCGACGGGTTGGTTCCACACCTCCGGTGGCGGTGACCACCGCCGCAGGTCGGGCGTCATTGATACGAGCGGCCAGCTCTTTCGGGGCGAATCCGCCGAACACCATGGAGTGCACAGCGCCCAGACGTGCACAGGCGAGCATGGTGATCGCGGCGGCGGGGATCATCGGCAGGTAGACCACCACGCGATCGCCAGCTCCGACGCCGGCGTCACGCAGCATGCCTGCGCACCGGGAGACCTCCTCGGTCAGCTCGGCGTAGGTGTACACCGTGCGCTGCTGGCCGTCCGGAGCCAGCGGTGCGTCGTGGATGAGCGCCGGCTGATCGCCCCGGCCTGCCGCGACGTGTCGGTCTAGGCAGTTGTAGGCGGTGTTGAGCACACCATCGGGAAACCAGCGATACAGCGGTGCGTCGCTGTCGTCGACGGCGCGCGTGGGCGCGGTGATCCAGTCGATCTGAGCGGCGGCGTCGAGCCAGAATGCCTCTGGATCCTCGACAGAGCGACGGTAGACATCTCGGTAGTTCCCTGCGGACCGCATGTGATTCAGCTCACTAGTCATGCGGCCACTCTAAGGAACGATGCCACCCACTGTCGACCCCTCATGTATACAGCGGAACCCCTGCAACGCAGAGTCTGCCGAGAATCTCAGCGGAGTCCGCTCAGAATGTATACACGGCAGCGTGGTCAGCGCTGAACGTCAGTGACCTACGGGGCACCTCCGCGCGAGATCAGCTCGCGCGCCAGCTGCTGATAGGCCTTCGCGCCCGGGTGCGTTGCAGCGAACGTGGCCATGGGCTCTGCGGCCACGGTGGCGTCGGCGAACTTAATCGTGCGCTTGATCACCGTCTCGAAAACCTTGTCACCGAAGGCCTCGACCAACCGCCCCACCACTTCCTTGGAATGCAGGGTCCGGGCGTCGAACATGGTGGCCAGCACCCCATCGATGACCAGGTCCGGGTTCAGCCGGTCCTGGACCTTCTCGATGGTCTCCACCAGCAACGCGACCGCGCGCAGGGCGAAGAACTCAGCGGTCAACGGGATGATGACGCCGTGCGATGCCGTCAGCGCGTTAATCGTCAGCAGACCCAAGGAGGGCTGGCAGTCGATCAGGATCACGTCATAGTCGTCGCGCACCTGGCGCAGGGCGCGCTCGAGCACTTGCTCACGGGCCACTTCATTAACCAGCTGCACCTCCGCAGCCGACAGGTCGATATTGGCCGGCAGCAGATCGATGTTTTTGAAGTTAGTGGAGAGGATGGCGTCGCGCGCGGTAACCTCTCGTTCCATCATGACGTTGTAGACCGTCACGTCCATCTCGTGCGGGCTAGTTCCGAGTCCGGCCGACAGTGCACCCTGCGGGTCGAAATCGACCATCAGCACTTTGCGCCCGTATTCGGCCAGGGCGGCACCGAGATTGATCGTCGAGGTTGTCTTGCCGACCCCGCCCTTCTGGTTGACCATGGAGATCACCCGGGCAGGGCCATGGGAGGACAACACCGGCGGCGCCGGGAAATCATGCTTGGGTCGACCCGTGGGCCCGATGACCGGATCTCCCGTGATCATCATGACTGGCAACGGTTCCTGCGAATCAGTCACGCGCGACCTACTCCTGACATGTCGGTGGCAAAGACTCTGATTCAACACTAACGCCGCATTCGTGAGCGCGGGGATTTTAAGACGTGTTCACGGCGAGCCTTGAGGTTCAACTCCAGCGTGAAGCTCTGCCCGGAGTTCATGTTGAGGGTGAGACTTCCCCGCAGTCCGATGTATACACGCCAGCGTGAATAACGTCGATCTCGCGAACATCATCGCTATTTCACCGCCTCTATGTATACACTGAAGGCATGCGGGCCAGTGATCGTGCTTACACTCAACTCCGGGACGAGATTATGTCCGCGCAACTGGAACCTGGCACGGTACTTACCGAGGTCGAGCAGTCCGAACGCCTGGGAGTCTCGCGCACTCCCGTGCGAGAGGCTCTGAACCGGCTTCAGGCCGACGGGCTCGTCGCCAGCCATCGCGGTCGCGGCATGACGGTGACCCTCATTAGCATGCACGTGGCCGATGAGCTGTTCGATATTCGTCTCGCCGTGGAGCCATTGGCAGTCCGCCGCGCTGCAGCTGCCCTCCGGGAGCCCGCCACCGATGACTCGGAGTTCCGCCCAGCGTTTCGGAACCTGGCTCACCGATTCCGCGACGCCGAACAGCAATGGAACGATGCCGAACAGCCCGAGGTCGAGGACTACTACGAGCTAACCCGGCAGCTCGATCGCGCGGTCGACGATGCCTGCGCCAACCCCTACCTCGTGCAGATTCTGACGGGTTTGCGTCTTCACCTGGCCCGGCTGCGCCGGCTCTCCCAGCATGATCCGGCGCGACTCGCAGCCTCCGCCGGCGAACACGCGCGCGTGGCCGAAGCCATCGCCGACGGATCCCCGGATCTGGCCGAGGCCGCCTCGCGACTACACCTGCAGATGGCGCTGGAGCATCTGCGGCGGCGCATCAACGATGACAGCGATACCGATACCGACAAGACCCTGAGAACCCCTGCAAGAGAGGATCAGCGATGATCAATCATTCCGTGCGCGTCCACCGTTCCGAAGAGAACCTGCAACGCGCCGATCAGTTGGCGTGGAAGATGGCCGAGGTTGCTGTCGACCCCGTCGCCGTGGAACCCGAGGTTGAGGAGATGATCATTAACCGAATCATCGACAACGCCTCCGTCGCCATCGCCTCACTGAACCGCGGACCGATTGTCGCGGCTCGAGCACAGGCCACGACTCACCCGGCCACCGCTGGCGGCTCCGGTGCCCAGATCTTCGGCATCGATGGCGCCTACTCCCCCGAGTGGGCTGCCTGGGCCAACGGGGTTGCCGTGCGTGAACTCGATTACCACGACACGTTCCTCGCCGCCGAGTACTCCCATCCCGGAGACAATACTCCTCCGATTCTCGCGGTGGCCCAGCACGCCGGTTCCACCGGTACTGATCTCATCCGCGGTATCGCCACCGGTTACGAGCTCCAGGTCGACCTGGTGCGTGCGATCTGCCTGCATGCCCACAAGATCGACCACGTTGCGCACCTGGGTCCCTCCGCCGCGGCCGGTATTGGCACTCTGCTGGGGCTGGATGCCGAAACCATCTTCCAGGCCATCGGTCAGGGACTGCACACCACCACCGCCACTCGCCAGTCACGCAAGGGCGAGATCTCCACGTGGAAGGCCCACGCTCCGGCCTTTGCCGGCAAGATGGCCGTGGAAGCCGTGGACCGTGCTCTGCGGGGACAGACCTCACCGGTGCCGATCTATGAAGGCGAAGACGGCGTGATCGCCTGGCTGCTCGACGGTCCGGAAGCCCGCTACGAGGTGCCTCTGCCTGCCGAGGGCGAAGCCAAGCGCTCCATTCTCGACACCTACACCAAGGAACACTCCGCCGAGTACCAGGCCCAGGCCTGGATCGACCTGGCCCGGAAGCTGCACACCGAACACCCGGAAGTGACCGACCCGTCCCAAGTGGAGTCCATCCTCATCAAGACCTCCCATCACACCCACTACGTGATCGGCACCGGCGCCAATGATCCGCAGAAGTACTCGCCGACTGCCTCACGCGAAACCTTGGACCATTCGATCCCCTACATCTTCACCGTGGCCCTGCAGGATGGCGCCTGGCACCATGTGGAGTCCTACTCGCCGGAGCGGGCGGGACGACCCGACACCGTGGAGCTGTGGCACAAGGTCGTCACCGAGGAAGACCCGGAGTGGACGCGCCGCTACCACTCCCTGGATCTGCAGGAGAAGGCCTTCGGCGGCGCCGTGGAAATCACGCTGACCGACGGCACCGTCATCCGCGACGAGATCGCCGTGGCCGATGCACACCCGCTCGGAGCGCGGCCCTTCGGACGCGAGCAGTACATCCACAAGTTCCGTAGCCTGGCCGAAGGCTTGGTCACCGAGGACGAGATCGCCCGCTTCCTCGACGTCGTGCAGCGCACCGCGTCGCTGGGCGCAGGAGAACTGAACCAGCTCAACATCACGGCGGCACCCGGCGTGATCGACCTGGCCACCTCCCCGAAGGGATTGTTCTGAGATGCTCTACGCCCGCACCACCGCCGAACAGAAGCGGGTTCGGCTGCGTCAGATGCTGCAGCCCGGCGCCGCAGCACCCTTCCCGGGAGCCTTCACTCCGTTGAGCGCGAAGCTCATCCAGGACAAGGACTTCCCCGGGGTTTACATCTCCGGCGCGGTCCTCGCCAACGAGCTGGGCCTGCCCGATATCGGGTTGACCACCTTGACCGAGGTCGCGGCTCGCGGGGCTCAGATAGCGCGCGTCACGGATCTTCCGGCCCTCATCGATGCCGACACCGGTTTCGGTGAACCCATGAACGTGGCACGCACCATCCAGGAATTCGAGAACGCCGGGCTGGCCGGATGTCATATCGAAGACCAGATCAACCCGAAGCGCTGCGGTCACCTCGATGGCAAGATCATGGTCGATGAGCACACCGCGACCCGGCGCATCCGTGCTGCTGCGGATGCCCGACGGGATGAGAACTTCCTGATCATGGCACGCACTGACCTGCGTGCCACCGAAGGGCTCGACGCCGCCATCGAGAGGATGCGCGCACTCGTCGACGCCGGAGCTGACGCCGTGTTCCCCGAGGCTCTGAAGGATCTGGGCGAATTCGCTCGCGTCTGCGAGGCCATGGCTGAGCTGGACATCCCGGTCTTGGCGAACATGACCGAGTTCGGCCAGTCAGACCTGTTCACCCGCGAGCAACTGGCGGAAGCTGGAGTGGCGATGGTGATCTACCCGGTGACCTTGTTGCGTTCGGCCATGGGCGCAGCGGAACGGGTACTCGACGCCATCAGCGCGGAAGGAACCCAGCAATCCCAGGTGGGGCAGATGCAGACCCGTGCGCGACTCTACGAGCTCGTGGACTACGCCGACTACAACCATTTCGACACCTCCGTCTTCAACTTCCAGGTCCCCGCCCGCGGAACCGTGGAGACGGGCACTGCAGAGAAGGAGCAGTCATGACCGCAGAATCGGAGATCCGCAAGGGCCTCGCCGGAGTCGTGGTGGACACCACCGCGATCTCCAAGGTCAACCCTGACACCAATTCGCTGCTCTATCGCGGCTACCCTGTGCAGCAGCTGGCCGCGACCCAGCCGTTTGAAGCAGTCGCGCATCTGCTCTGGCATGGCGAGTTGCCCACCGAGGAGCAGCTGGCGGAACTGCGCTCCACCGAACGAAAGCACCGCCCCCTCAATGACAATGTGAAAGCCGCCCTGGACCGGTTGCCCGTCACCACACACCCGATGGACGCCGTGCGCACCGCCGTCTCCATCCTCGGCGCCCAAGACCCGGCCTCCGAAGATTCCTCGCCCGAGGCCGAACAGGCCAAAGCAGAGCGACTCTTCGCGACCCTGCCCGCCGTGGTCGCCTATGAACAACGACGACGCCGGGCAGGCGGCCCGACCGAACCGATCGAGCCCCGCGACGATCTCGACTATTCTCAGAACTTCCTGTGGATGACCTTCGGTGAGGAGGCACCGGAACCGGTCGTTGACGCGTTCCGCGTCTCGATGGTTCTCTACGCCGAGCACTCCTTCAACGCTTCGACCTTCACCGCCCGCGTCATCACCTCCACCTTGTCAGACCTGCATTCCGCGGTCGTGGGCGCGATCGGCGCGCTGAAGGGACCGCTGCATGGCGGTGCCAACGAGGCCGTGATGCACACCTTCAACGAGATCGGCATCCGCCCCGAGGAATCAGAGTCCGAAGCCCGCGAGCGCGCCACCGCCTGGATGGAGCAGGCGCTGGCCGAGAAGAAGAAGATCATGGGCTTTGGTCACCGTGTCTACAAGAGCGGCGATTCCCGGGTGCCGACCATGAAGCAGGCCCTGGATGCCATGATCGATCACTACGATCGGCACGAACTGCTCGGGTTGTACAACGGTTTGGAGCAGGCGATGGCCGAGGCCAAGGACATCTTACCCAACCTCGACTACCCGGCCGGACCGACCTACCATCTGATGGGCTTCGACACGGACTTGTTCACTCCCCTGTTCATCGCCTCGCGGGTGACCGGGTGGACCGCCCACATCATGGAGCAGCGCGCCAGTAACTCCCTGATCCGCCCGCTTTCGGCCTACAACGGACCAGACGAGCGTGACGTGAGCTGATCGCTTCGCCCGTAGCGCCGAGATACGACGACGCCCGCCCTCTCCGCTAAGAGAGGGCGGGCGTTTCTGTCGGTCGCCTCAGATGATGAGGGTCAGCGGCGCGGCTCCCCGGCCATCGCGACGTTCAGCGATGACTGCGGTGCACCCTCGAAGGCCTGCTCCGCCGCGGTCGGTGACTCGGCGGCGTCGAATTCTTCCAGTCCGTGATTGACGACCTGGGATTCGTCGAACTTCCGCTCACCGTTGAGAACAGCGTGAGCCTGCTCCGGATCGAATTCACCGACCCACTTGCCGATCAGCAAGGTGGCGACCGCGTTGCCGGTGAAGTTCGTCAGGGCGCGGGCCTCCGACATGAACTTATCGATACCCACGATCACGCCCATCCCGCCCAACAACGCCGGCTGGTGCGCCTGCAGACCGGCGGCGAGGGTTGCCAGCCCGGCACCGGTCACGCCGGCAGCGCCCTTGGACGCGATGATCATGAACACCAGCAGTCCGATCTGCTCGCCCAGATTCATGTTCATGCCCATGGCGTTGGCCACGAACATGGCGGCCATGGTCAGGTAGATCGCAGTTCCGTCGAGGTTGAACGAGTATCCGGTGGGCACGGTCACGCCCACCACCGGCTTGGACACGCCAGCGTGCTCCATCTTCGCGATCAGTCGCGGCAGCGCCGACTCGGAAGACGAGGTAGCGAAGATCAGCAGGTACTCCCGACCCAGGTACTTCATCAGCTTGAAGATCGAGACTCCGGTGACGACGCGCAGCACGGTGCCCAGCACGCAGACGATGAAGAGGATGCAGGTGGCGTAGAACGCACCCATCAGCAGTGCCATGGCACCAATGGCAGCCCAGCCCGTGGAGCCGACGACGGCAGCGATCGCGCCGAAGGCACCCAGAGGCGCGATCCACATGATCATCATCAGGATGCGGAAGACCAGCCCCTGGACGAGGGTCAGTGCCTTGAGAACCGGACGGCCGGCCTCCCCCATCTGCTGCAGGGCGAACCCGACCAGCAGGGCCACGAAGAGCACGGGGAGCACTGGCACGGAGCCGGGGATGATGTCGAGCAGGAACTGCACGGTGGAGTTCATCTCGGTCGGGGCCGAGGGATCATACGGGGTCAGAGCCAAGCCCTCACCCGGGTGCACCAGGTTGCCCACCACCAGGCCAATGGCCAGGGCGAAGGTGGACATGGTGATGAAGTACAGCAGCGCCATGCCGCCCACTTTGCCGACGGTTGCGGCTTTGGCAATGGATCCGATGCCCAGCACGATGGTGCAGAAGATCACCGGGCCGATCATCATCTTGATCAGCGAGACGAAGCCATCGCCGAGCGGCTTGAGCGACTTGCCGAACTCCGGGAAGATCAGCCCGACGGTTGCGCCCAGAACCACCGAGGCGATGACCATGATGTAGAGCCAGTGGGTACGGTCCTTCTTCGCTCGAGCCTTCTTAGCCTGCGGTTCGGGATAGTCCCTCGCCTCGGCTACGATGTTCTCCGCCATGGATCACTCCTGATCGTGTGAGTACAGATGAATACAGTGGACAGCGTCCGGACGTGAAAAATGGCTCACGGTCGCTGAAGTGCTGTAACGATGATCACGGTAGGAGTGCGTCGAATCACCATTGCGTTCATAAAGTTCATGAGCGAGATCACACTTTCCAGCGGTGTGGTCCACAATGGAATGCGGACCTGCCACGCGGGTCACCGCCCCACGAGTTACCGGAGCAGCCATGAAAACCATGAGCATCGCCGCGCGACTGGCGCTTGCCCAAGTGCTGGCCATTCTGGTGCTGTGTGCTTTCGCTGCCTGGCTCACGTACTCGCAGACCCGCGAGACGGTGTATCGACTCCAGACCGACCACGTGCTGGCGACCACGCACGTTGCTGCTGAGAGCGAGAGTGTGCAGCAGGCCTTCCTCGAGAAACATCCCGAAGAATCACTGCAGCCACTCGCCCTGGCGATGATGGATCAGGCGGAGGTCTCCTGGATCACGTTCATGGACCTCGATGGCACCCGACTTTCCCACTGGCAACCAAACTGGGTCGGAAGCAAATATTCAGGCGAGATCCATCCGGCGGTGGAGGGCAGAGACCATATCGAAACCTCGGTGACCGGCGACGCCGGCCCGTCCGTTCGTGCCATCAGCCCCGTCTGGGTCGACGGCGAAGTGGTCGGCGTGGTGGCTGCGGGACAGACGGTGTCCGAGCTTGACGTCATAGTCGATGCCCGCATTCCGCGCCTGCTGATCATGACCGGGTTCATGGTGGCGATCGGGTTGGGCGTCTCCTGGTTCCTGCACCGCTATCTCACCCGGGTGACCTATGGTCTCGGGCCCGAGCAATTGGCCGAACAGTTCCGCTTCGCCGACACCTCCCTACACCACGCTTCCGAGGGCATCATGCTGCTCTCCCCCGATCATCGCGTGCGCACCTACAACGATCGCGCGGCAGAACTGTTGAACCTGCCACCCCATGACACAGCCGACCCCCATTTCCGCACCATCGCCGAACTGGGACTGCCGGAAGCACTGCAGGCGCTCTTCGAATCGGCCCGGGAGACCTCTGACGAACTGTATAGCTGCGCCGGACGAATTCTGGTGGTCAACCAGCACGGGACCACCACCGGCCGCGGCGGACGCGTGGTCACCCTTTTCGATCACACCGACGTCCAGCAGATGAACCACGAGCTGGAAGCTACCCGCTCCCTTTCCAGTGCTTTGCGCGCCCAGACACACGAGCATGCCAATCAGCTCCACACCGTGCTGTCACTGTTGGAGCTCAACGAGGTCGATCGGGCCAAGCAGTTGCTCGGCCAAACCTCGTCCCATCTCGCGGACCAGGAGATCTTCAACCAGGCCGGCGCTCAGGAACCGGACATTCAGGCACTGCTGATCGCCAAGTCTGCCCAGGCCGGGGAACGGGGCATCACTTTCACAGTTCGACTGCGCGCAGAAGGTCCCAGCGGGATCTCGGCCACCGATCTGATCACCGTCGCCGGAAATCTGATCGACAACGCCATCGATGCGGTCGACGATCTCGCCGATCCGGAGCACCGCTGGATCGATGTCGAGGTGCTCTCCGAGAACGGCTGGCTGAGTCTGCAGGTCGCCGATGGCGGTGAAGGCCCCGACGCGGAACACGAAGACCAGATCTTCGAGCTGGGCTGGTCGTCGAAGCCCTCCGATCAGTTGGGACGGGGTCTGGGCTTGGCACTCGTCCAGCAAACGGTGCATCGACTGGGTGGCAGTGTCGAGCTGGTCCGCGATTCCGGGACGGTGTTCACCGTGGAGCTTCCTTGGAGAGCGGATCGCACCGGACAAAACCACGCAAGCGAACCGCATGACTGACCATCGCGTGCTCGTACTCGAGGACGAGCGGCTCACAGCTCAGACCTACGTCGACTACCTGGCTCGACTGGGTTCGTTTGAGGTGACGCAGGTGGCACACACGGTGCGGTCAGCGTTGGCCTTTCTGCACCACCAACAACGGACGTACGGTCAATTCCACGTGGACCTCGTCCTCCTCGACATGCACCTGCCCGATGGTCATGGGCTCGAGGTGCTGCGACAATTGCGCGCCGCCGGTTTCGCCGGGGACGTCATCGCCATGACGGCTGCGACGGAGGTCCCCACCATTCGTCAAGCTATGTCTTTGGGCGTCGTCCAGTACCTGGTGAAGCCCTTCGGTTTCGCCGAATTCGCCCAGCGTATCGATGTCTTCCGCGGGAGGATCGAGCGCCTTAATGATCCGCACGCAGAGCTGACCCAGTCGCAGATCGATGAAGCCCTCGCTGCGGCACCGAGCGCGACACGTCCCGCGGTGTCGTTGCCGAAGGGACTGTCCGAGGCGTCCCTGGCCACCATGATCGAGATCCTCTCCGAAGCCAGTTCGGCTCTCAGCGCGGGTGAAGCCGCCCAGATGGCTGGCTCATCACGAGTCACGGCGCGCCGATACCTGGAGTACCTGCACCGACAGGGACACGCGGAGAAGACTCAACGCTATGGGGTGCCCGGTCGGCCCGAATACGAGTACCGCTGGATCCCTGTCGACGAGGAACGATAGCCCTCCGATGAGGGGTGAGCTCACTCGGTGAAAGGTAGGTCTTCCGCGGCCGGTTCGCGGTACTCGACCGACCGAAGAATATCCATGGCCGTCTGGTACCACTCGTTCTCGAGGAAAGCAGCCACCGTGTCCTCGCGACCCGATGCACCGGTCAGATACTCCATGAGTTCTTGGTCAAAAACTGCACCAATGAACGCGACACCGCCTTCGTAATTCCCTGGAAGAGGTGCAACGTACGCCCAGCCTTCCCGATCTGCGGGATCAGAATCGCCTTCCGCCAAGGAGACTTCCGTGGAGATGATGCTGACGTTAAGGCGATACTCGTTGTCTCCCCAGCCGCTGCGCTCATGATCGACGTCGACGTCATTCTCGCCCAACCACTCAACATTGCTCCGAAGGTAGACGTGCTCGGCGCCGTCAGTCTTTGGCAGTTCGTGCTCTTCGAGGTCAACGGTCTGCCAGTGTTGTGAGCGCCAACCATCCGCGTCAACAGGACCGGCATGGAGCCGGGAAAAGACTTCGATGTCTCCCAGCGGACTCGCAATACGCACGGATTCTTTCGCAACCCCATTGAATTCATTGGAGCTGGCGTCGTACTCGGTCGTCTCGGCCGTCCACCCTTCAGGGATCTCGAAAGTATAGGTGCCGCCCTGCGAGGTGAAGGTCTCCGTCGCCGAGGTGTCCCCCGAACCAGCAGTCTCCGAAGCGTCCTCATCGGGCTCCTCCGAGGACTCCGCATGGTCCGACTCAGATTCGCTGGGATCCGCTTCAGTAGGCTCGGCGGTCACGGTGACGGTCTCGCTCGGTTCGGGCTCACCTTCAGCGTCGGAGGAGCAGGCGGTGAGTCCGAGCCCGACGATGGATGCGAAGGTCAGTAGACGCAGCGACCGCAGCGGGGTAGTGATTTTGGAGGTCACAATCATTTCTCGTTTCGATTCACTCGGTCAACGGCAGATCGTCTTCGGCTGGCTCGTGGTACTCGATCGACCGGAGAATATCGGTAGTCGTCTGGTACCACTCGTTGTCGAGGAAGGCGGTAATGGTGTCTTCTCGACCAGATTCACTGGTCAGATACTCCATGAGCTCCTGGCTGAAATGCACGAAGATGATGTTGGTGATGCCCTCATAGTTTCCGGACAAAGGGGACAGATATGCCCAGCCGACCTTTTCGTCGTCGCCCACCGCCACGTCGCCTGTCGTTGAGGTGACTGAAGTGACGAGTCGGTAGTCTCCGGCGTCCCATCCCATCGCCTCACGATCAATGTCCTGGTCTTGTTCACCCAACCACTGCGCACCGCTACTCAAGTAGACGTGTTCGTCGTCGGCTCGAACCGGCAGATCAAGCTCTTCCACATCGACGGTCTGCCAATGCTGCGCGGACCACCCGTCTCCGTCGATCGCACCCGCGTGAAGGCGAGCGTAGATTTCGATATCGCCCAAGGGGCTGGAGATGATCACCAGCTCATGCGGAACACCATTTGACTGGACGACTCCGGCGTTATATTCGGTTGTCTCGGCCGTCCACCCTTCGGGGATCTCGAAGGTGAAAGTGCCGCCCTGCGAGGTGAAGGACTCCGTGGCCGGGGTCTCCCCCGCATCCACAGATTCCGAAGGATCCTCGCTGGGATCTTCCGATGACCCAGCAGATTCTGATTCGGTCGGCCCTGATTCCGAGGGCTCGGCGGTCACGGTGACGGTCTCGCTCGGTTCGGGCTCACCCTCAGCATCGGAAGAACACGCGCTGAGTCCGAGTCCGACGATGGATGCGCAGGCCAGGAGACGTAGCGACCGCATCGGGATGGTGATTCTGGTGGTCACAATCATTTCTCGTTTCGGTTTACTCAGTTAACGGCAGGTCGTCTTCGACCGGTTCCTCGTACTGGACCGAGGTGAGAATGTCCTGGGTGGTCTGATACCACTCGTTTTCCAGGAAGGCGGGCACCGCTGCCTCCTGCCCAGATTCCCCTGTGAGCCCTTCGATGAGTTCCTGACTGAAGATCACCGAGATGAAGGTGGTCTCCCCCGCCCAGTCTGCGGGCAACGGAGTCCAGTACGACCAGCCGTTTTGGCGCAGGTCAAAATCGTCGTCCCCGACAGAGACTTCTTCACTCTGGCTGACGACCTTGCTGATCAGACGGTAGTCGTCCGAGTTCCACCCCATCGAGCCTGGATCCACCTCAGCGTCGTCTTCACCGAGCCATTCCTCGTCGGTGCGGAAGTAGTTGTGGTCGTGCTGTTCATGCAACGGCAGGTCGGTGAGTTCCTCGACGTCGGCGACCTGCCAGTGCTGCGAGCGCCAGCCGTCACCCGAGGTCGGCCCGGTGTGTGCACTCACGTTGATCTCGATGTCGCCCTTCGGGCTGGTGATCAGGATGAGCTCATCAGGGACACCTTGGGTCTCTGCGTTCTCCGGATTGTATTCGACCGTTTCCGCAGACCAATCGGCAGGCACCTCGAAACTGAAGGTCCCGCCCTGGGAGGTAAAGGTCTCGGTGTCGCCAGCGTCGCCCGAGTCCTCGTCTTCTTGGCCTTCTTCGCTCCCTTCGGTGTCGTCCGGTTCCGGTTGTTCAGTTTCAGCTGATGGGGTGACCGTTTCCGTGACTTCCGCGGTGGCGGTGGTCTCCGACCCGGCGTCGGCGTCACTAGAGCAGGCCCCGAGTGTCAGACCCAGCACGGAGAGGACCGCGAGGCCTCCGAGAGCTCGGGAACGATGTACCGTCAGTGGAGTGGTGGGATCAGCCATGATGACCTCTCTTTTTCGCCGTGTTCTAGTACTTCTCACGTGCAGTTGGTCCTGTTCGTCCCCTCGGGGATAGGGCCTATTCGAGTATCGGCAGGTCCTCTTCGGCCGGTTCTTCGTAGTGCATTGAAGCCAGGATGTCGCGGGTGGTCTGATACCACTCGTTCTCCTGGAAGGCGGCCACTGCAGCGTCTTGCTCCGTCTCGCCTGTCAGCGATTCGATGAGTTCCTGGCTGAAAGTAACGCCAATGAAGGACGTCTCGCCTTGCCAGTCTCCGGGTAGCGGGGTCCAGTAGGCCCAACCGGCCAGACGCACTTGCTGATCAGTCTCGCCGGGCTGGAGGTCCTCATCCTGGCTGACCACGCTCATGGTCATCCGGTAGTCACCGCCGTCCCAGCCCATCTGCTCCGGGTCGATGTTTTCGTCGTCCTCGCCGAGCCATTCGAGTCCGGTGCGCAGATAATTGTGTTGCCGGGCCTCGTGCAGGGGTAGATCCGTGAGTTCTTCGGCGTCCAGCAACTCCCAGTACTGCGAGCGCCAGCCGTCACCCGAGGTCGGACCGTTGTGTACGGCCACGCTGATGGATATGTCTCCCTGTGGGCTAGAGATGTCGACGACCTCGTAGGGCACTCCGGTGAGCTCCTCAACGTTGTCGGTCTGATACTCCGTAGTTTCTGCGGTCCAGTCCGTGGGTACGTCGAAGCTGAAGGTGCCGCCCTGAGTGGTGAAGGTTTCTGTTGGTGCGTCAGTTTCGCTGGGCTCCGAGCTGGTGTCCTCGGTGGGTTCCGGGTCCTCGGACGAGGTGGGGTCCGCCGTGGCGGTGACCGTCTCGGTGGCGGTGGGGTCGGGGTCCGGTTCTGCGGTGCAACCGACGGCAACGAGGCCGACGACGGCGGTCAGCGCCGTCAGGCGCAGCGGACGTGTCAGAGCTGAGTCGTGGGTGGACATGGTGACCTCCTAGGTGCTCATGACCACCACGTAACCACTTTCTATCCCTGAGCGCGAGGGTGGCTCGACGCGTAGATTTCGCGCAGCGTATCCACTGTCACCAGGGTGTACACCTGCGTGGTGGTGACCGAGGCGTGGCCCAGCAGTTCCTGAACCACCCTCACGTCAGCCCCGCCCTGGAGCAGATGCGTGGCGAAGGAATGTCGCATCGTGTGGGGTGACACCTCGACGTCAAGGCCCGCCCGTTCGGCCGCGCGTTGCAGGATCGTCCAGGCCGATTGCCGGGAGAGCCGCCCACCGCGCTGGTTGACGAACAGGGCCGCCGTGGAGGTGCGGGTGGATGCGGTCGTGCTCCGCGAGGAGGTCCCCGAGCGGGCTACGATCCCGGGGCGGCCACGCACCAGCCAGGCGTCCAGCGCGGCGGCGGCGTAGGACCCGAGCGGGACGATGCGCTCTTTGGAGCCTTTGCCGAAGAGCCGCACCAGTGCGGGACCGTCGTCCGAGTTGTCAGCGGTGTCCGCTCCGACGGCGGTGCTGATGTCGTCGACGTCGAGCCCCACGGCTTCCGAGATCCGAGCTCCGGTGGCGTAGAGGAATTCCAGCAGCGCCCGGTCGCGCAGACCCGCCGGAGTGTCGGTGCCAACGGCCTCGAGCAGCGTGGAGACCTGATCGATGCTCAGCGCATTGGGCAGTCGCTGGCCGGGTTGAGGTGGGGTCACGTCCGCGGCAACGTCGGCGGCGACGAGATCTTCGAGTAGCCAGAACCGGTGCAATCCGCGCACGGCCACCAGGGTGCGGGCCGCCGACCGTGCGCTCAACGGGCTGCCGCCGTCCGTGCCCGAAGAGACCGCCTGCAAGAACCCGGTCACGTGATGGGTGGTGATGGATTCCGGTGCGTTCACGCGCTGGGCATCCAAGTACCGCAGGTAGCGAGCGGTGTCGCGGCGGTAAGCGGCCAGCGTGTTCGCGCTGAGTCCGCGCTCCACGGCCAGGTGATCCAGGTAGGCGTCGGTGGCCCGCTGCAGCGAGGTCATGGTCGCGTTGGGTCGGTATCCTCTGACCGCAGGCGGGCGGCCATGACCCCGATGAGCGTGTTGGCGTTGCCCAGTCCCCCACCCAACGCGGTGCTGACCACCTCGTCGAGGGGAACCCAGCGCTGGATCATCTGTGCCTCTTCGGCTTCTCGCTCGTGGCGTTCATCCGCGGGAATCTCATGGAGGCCACGGGCCAGGAAGATGCGGATGGATTCCGAGGACGAGCCCGGTGTGGGGTAATGATCAATCAGCACCGACCAGTGATCCGCACGCAGATCTGCCTCTTCGGCGAGTTCGCGGCGGGCCGCATCCTCCAGGGACTCCCCCGGCACGTCGAGGAGGCCGGCCGGGATCTCCCAGAGTTCGGCGCGCACGGGGTGCCGGTACTGCCGGATCAGGCAGACGCGATCGTGCTCGTCGAGAGCGACCACGGCGACGGCGCCGGGGTGTTCCACGAATTCACGCATCAGCTGTTCGTCTCCCAGGGCGAAGGTCTCGCGTTGCACCGACCAGATCGCACCGTCGAATGCGGTGTGACGATCGTGGACTTCGACCTGCCGCTCGACGTCGCTCACGCCCTGCTGGCTCCCAACCATGGTCACTCCGTTGCCCGCGCCCGCTGGTAATCCAGTCCGGCACGGATCAGACCGGCGAACAGCGGGTGCGCGGCGGTCGGTCGGGACTTGAACTCGGGGTGAGCCTGAGTGGAGACGTAGTACGGATGCGTCTCGGCCGGCAGCTCGACGAACTCCACGAGATTCCCGTCCGGGGAGGTTCCGGAGATACGCAGCCCGGACGCTTCGAGACGCTGTCGGTAGGAGTTGTTCACCTCGTAGCGGTGGCGGTGACGCTCGGTGACCTGGGTGGAGCCGTAGGCCTGAGCCACGAGCGATCCTTCGGTCAGCGTCGCCGGGTACGAGCCGAGCCGCATGGTGCCGCCGAGGTTCCCGGCGCCCTCCACGAACTGCTCCTGCTCGGCCATGGTGGCGATCACCGGGTCGGCTGTCTCGGGGTCGAACTCGGTGGAGGACGCCCCCTCGATCTTCAGCACGTTGCGGGCATACTCGATCACCATCGACTGCAGGCCCAGGCACAGTCCCAGGGTGGGAATGCCGCGGGTGCGAGCATGACGCAGGGCACCGATCTTGCCATCGAGGCCGCGCACGCCGAACCCACCGGGAACGCAGATCGCGTCGACCCCGGTCAGGGCCTGTGCCGCGCCTTCCTCGGTCGCGCACTCATCGGCGGGAACCCAGCGCAGGGTCACCCGTGCGCCGTGGGCGAAGCCGCCGGCACGCAGCGCCTCCGTCACCGAGAGGTAGGCGTCGGGCAGATCGATGTACTTGCCCACCAGCGCCACCTCCAGCGCGTGCTGAGGATGGTGCACGGCGTCCAGCACGGTGTCCCATCGGCTCCAGTCGACGTCCTTGAACTTCAGGTCCAGGGACTGCACCACATAGGCGTCCAGGGACTGCTCGTGAATGATCCGCGGGATGTCGTAGATGGAGGGGGCGTCGGCGCAGTTGATGACGGCGTCCTGGTCGACGTCGCACATCCGGCCGATCTTGTCGCGGACGTCGCCGGGCACCGGCCGATCCGAGCGGATCACGATAGCGTCCGGCTGGATGCCGATCGAGCGCAGGGCGGCCACCGAGTGCTGGGTAGGCTTGGTCTTCAGCTCCTGCGAGGGGCCAATGTAGGGCACCAGGGAAACGTGGATGAAGAAGACGTTGTTGCGGCCCAGGTCCTGGCGCACCTGGCGTGCGGCTTCCAGGAACGGCTGAGACTCGATGTCGCCCACCGTGCCGCCGATTTCGGTGATGATGACGTCCGGGGCGGTCTCGCTCTCGGCGGGAAGGCGCATGCGGCGCTTGATCTCATCGGTGATGTGCGGGATCACCTGGACGGTGTCACCCAGGTAGTCGCCGCGGCGTTCTTTGTCGATCACGGTCGAGTAGATCTGACCGGTGGTGACGTTGTTCAGCCCGTCGAGGTCCTCATCGAGGAACCGCTCGTAGTGGCCGATGTCGAGGTCGGTTTCGGCGCCGTCTTCGGTGACGAAGACTTCCCCGTGCTGAAACGGGTTCATGGTGCCGGGGTCGACGTTGAGGTAGGGGTCGAGTTTCTGCATGGTCACGCTGAGGCCGCGTGCGCGAAGCAGGTTACCGAGAGAGGACGCGGTCAGTCCCTTGCCCAGGGACGATGCGACACCCCCCGTGACGAAAATCTGACGGGTAGCGATGGACTGATCCGAGTTACGCGAGTGTCTTTGAACCACGGACTTTCACTCTACACCGGATCAGGCGCGCGTGAGAAGCTCGCGGGCATGTTCGCGCGCCGCATCGGAGTCGGCATGCCCGGCGAGCATGCGGGCCAGTTCACTGACGCGGTCCTCGCCCTCCAGGACGGTGACGTCGGAGGTGGTGAATCCGGCGTCCGGATCGGCGTCCTTGACCACCCGCAGGTGTTTGTCGGCGAAGGCGGCCACCTGGGGCAAATGGGTGACGACGATAACTTGGACGTGCAGAGCCAGCCGAGCCAGGCGCTGACCGATCTGCACCGCGGCCTCGCCGCCCACCCCAGCGTCGACCTCGTCAAAGACGAAGGTGGGTACCGGGTCGGTTGCGGCCAGCACCACTTCCAGAGCCAGCATGACTCGGGAGAGCTCGCCGCCGGAGGCGCCCTTGCCCAGCGGGCGCGGGTCGGATCCGGGGTGCGGTTGCAGCAGCAGAGCGACCTCATCGGCGCCGTGGGGTCCGGGTTCCGTCGCTGGTTCCACCTGAACATGGAATCGGGCCGAAGGCATCGACAGGGCGTTCAGCTCCGTGGTGACGTGCTCGGCCAGCCGTTCCCCGGCTGCGCGACGCAGCTGACTCACCGTGGCGGCCTGCGCCACGACGTCAGTTTCCAGCCGTTGCACGCCCTCGGCCAGTTCGTCGAGACGATCGGTGTCGCCCTGCAGCTCGTCCAGGCGCGGGCGGTGGGTCTCCGCGTAGGCGATGACGTCGGAGACCTCGGGGCCGTACAGGCGCATCAGTCGGGTCAGCTCCGCGAGTCGGGATTGGGCGGCATCCAGTTCGGTCGGGCCCTCGTCGTCGAGTCCTGCGGCATAAGCGGCCAGTTCGGCGGAGATGTCCGCCAGTACGATCCCGGCCTCACCCAAGCGTTGGGCAGCCTGCACGAGCGCCTCGTCCTCGGGGGCCTGCAGCAGCGCCTGACGGGCCGCTTCGACCAGGGCTTCCGCCGAGGGGGCGTCCAGGTCATCATCGGAGCCGGAGAGCCCGGTCCGGGCGGTCAGCGCGGCACCGCGCAGTTCCTCCACGTTCTCCAGGCGCTGGATTCGCTGCCGCACTTCCTCGTCCTCGCCGTTGGAGAGCGCCGCCTCGTCGATCTCCTCGAGCGCGCGTTGCAGGGCGTCTGCCTCACGGGCCCGGTCCTGCTGGTTCTCGGAGATCTCGGCCAGTAGCGATTGGGCCTCCCGCCACTGCCGATACAGCGCAGCGTAGTCCTGCAGCGCACGGGCGAGTTCGGCACCTCCGAAGGCATCCAGTGCGTGTCGTTGCGCGGCCGTGGAGCGCAGCCGCAGCTGATCGGTCTGTCCGTGCACGGCTACGGCCTGGGCGCCGAGTTCGCCGAGCAGTGCCACCGGTACCCCGCGCCCACCGGCGGTGGCCCGCGAGCGGGTCGAGCCGGAGTTCTCGGTGATGCTGCGTGTGATCACCACCGAGGCCGTGCCCTGAGCGGTGCCGCCGTCCTCGCGATCGACGACGCCGCCGGCCTCTTCGGTGGTCTCCAGCGCCGGATGATCCGCGGCCAGGACCAGGCCGGCCTCCACGCTGGCGCGGTCCGCGCCCCGGCGGATGGCGCCCGCGTCGGCGCGGGCGCCGGTCAGCAAGTTCAACGCGGTCACCACCATGGTCTTGCCCGCGCCGGTCTCGCCGGTGACCACCGTGAATCCGGGGTCGAACTCCACATGGGCCTGACCGATCACGCCCAGCGAGGAGATCGTCAGGTACTCAAGCATTCTCGTCGTCCTTCCGCGCTTCGGCATCTCGCAGCTGTTCCCGGGTCACCAGCGGCACCTGCTCGTCCGCCTTGCTGAGCACCGGCAGAGCGGCAGTCGGCGGGGGCACCACCCCGGGCCGGGGTGCCAGATGGTGCGGTTCCACCACCTGGACGCCGCGCGAATCCGCCATGTGCGCTTCCCAGGCTTCGGCTTCGGCCCGCGCCAGATCGCGCGCAGCCATCTCGGCCCGATCGGCGTCCGAAACGTTGCCCCGCCAGCCCTGGGTGGGCAGATCGAATTTGCGCACCAGCCGTTCGGAGAACGGCGTGGTGGTCAGCCGGGCGAGCCGCACGGGCTTAGTCGAGCGGGTGACCTCCACGCGGGCGCCCAGGGGCAGCTCCACCGTGCGTCGACCGTCGCACCACAGCACACCCGACTCGTTGGTGCGTTGCAGGACGTCGACACTGATCACGGAGTCCGGTGAGACCACCAGGGGGCGGGAGAATAGTGCGTGGGCCGACAGCGGCACCATCAGCAGGGCCTGTACCTCCGGCCACACCACGGGCCCGCCAGCGGAGAAGGCGTAGGCGGTCGATCCGGTGGGGGTGGCCAGCACGACCCCGTCACAGCCGTAGGTGGAGATCGGGCCGCCGTCGATGGCGATCACCACCTCCAGCATCCGTTCCCGGTTGGTCTTCTCGATCGAGGCTTCGTTCAGTGCCCAGGTGTGTGCCACCAACTCGGCGCCGGAGAACACCTTCACGTCGACGGTGAGCCGCTCCTCCACGCGATAGTTCTTCTCGACGACGGCCTGGACCGTGCGCGCCAGGTCGGTCCGCTCGGATTCCGCGAGGAACCCCACATGCCCGAGATTCACCGCGAGCAGGGGCAGCGACGATTCCCGCACTAGTTCCGCGGCGCGCAGCACGGATCCGTCTCCGCCGAGCACCACGCCCAGGTCGACCTCGGCCAGGGTGGTGTCCCGGCCCAGGACCTCGACCTCCACCATCTCATGTTGGACGGCACCGGAGCCCACTGCTTCGCGGGCGGCGTGGGCGTCGCGCTCCAACATCACCGGGGTCAGCCCCGCCTCCACGAGCATCGAGGCGGTCTGCAGCGCAGCGCGCATCGCATCTTCGCGGCCCGTATGGGCCAGTACCAGTATGCGGCGGGCCATGATCGATCCTTTCGTCACCGGTCCGTGGGCTCGTGCAGAAACCTGCTGTCCCAGGGTATCCCGATCGGCGAACCCCACCGAATGTTATCCACCGGCGTTCGTCCAGTCGATGTTCTGCGCGTCCAGCCACGCCTCGGTGGAGGAGTCCCCCGGCACCGCGGAATGCCGCAGATGCAGGAAGAACTCGAGATTGCCGTCTTGGCCGGCAACGGTGGATCCGGCGGCCGCCACGGGTTCGAGTCCCACCGCGCGGGCGGCGGCGATGACACCGTGCACCGCGGCACGTCGCGCCTCCGGGTCGGTGACGACACCGGTGCGCGGCAGCGCCGAGCGTCCCACCTCGAATTGAGGTTTGACCATCAGCACCAGATCGGCTGAGGGGAGACACATCCCCGCCAGGGGCCCGACGGTCAATTGCAGGGAGATGAACGACAGGTCCGACACGACCAGGTCCACCGGCCCGCCGACGAGTTCGGGGGTGATCTCCCGGATGTTGAGACCTTCGTGGACGTCGACGCGCGGGTGGCTACTCAAGGAGTCCACTAGTTGTTCGTGCCCGACGTCGACGGCGAGGACGCGGTCGGCACCACGACGCAGCAGCACGTCCGTGAAGCCGCCGGTGGAGGCGCCGGCGTCCAGGCAACGCCGTCCGGTCGGATCAATGTCCTTGAACACGTCGAGGGCGCCGGCCAGCTTTCGGCCGGCGCGCGAAACATAGCGAGGCTGGTCGTCCGTCACCTCAATCCGCGCTTCGGCTGAGACCTTGGTTGCGGCCTTGATCACCGGCCCGCCCTGCACCGTCACGATGCCGGAGGCGATCAGGTCCGCCGCCTCGCTGCGAGACCGAGCCAAACCACGCTCGACCATCGCCCGGTCCAGACGCATCGTCATGAGGACGATCCGGTGCCAGGGAGCGTGTCCTGTTCGTTCATCATGGCGGTGAGGTCGTCCAGGACGGAACGGAAGGTTTCGAGTTCTTCGGCCGGGAGCAGCTCGGTGCGGCCTTCGAGACGACGGACGATTTGCTCGGCCCGCTGCTGGTATTCGCTCATCGGGTCAGCCTTTTCGGAGCAGTTCGTCTAGACCCGAGATGATATGCGTGGGTGTGCGTGTGCTATCCGCCCGGTCCGCATCCTCTGATTGGTGAATCCCGGTGAGGACCAGGGCCGTATCGAATCCGGCGCGATTCCCACCCTCGATATCAGTATCGAGCCGGTCCCCCACCACCAGCGGTCGTTCCATGCCCCACTGTTCGGCAGCCAACTGGAACATCACCGGCTCGGGTTTGCCCGCGCTCATGTCAGGCCCTCGTCCACAAGCCGTCGCCACCGCGTTGACCAGCGACCCGTTCCCCGGAGCTCTTCCCTCCGCCCGCGGAATGGTGAGATCCAGGTTGGTGGCGATCCATACCGCACCGTTCTGGATGGCGTAGCTGGCCTGCGCCAGGGTGCTCCAGCCAATGCCGGGCTCAAATCCCTGGATGACGGCGGAGGGCGAGGTGGACGCGTCGGTCGTCAATGTATATCCGGCGTCGGCGACGAGATCCGACAGATGTGCCGACCCCGCGACGAGAACATCGGGTCCAGAACCGTCCGTGTCCTGCGACAGGGGTACATGCTGCTGAAGCAGGGCAACGCCCGCGCTGGCGGATCCGAGCACCTGCGTATCTTCGGTCACGACGACGCCAAGATCCCGCAGATGTGCGGCAACGTCGGCGGGGGAACGAGAGGCGTTGTTCGTCACGAAGGCGATGCGCACGCCCCGATCCGTCAGAGTGTTCAGTGCCTCCACTGCTCCGGGAATGGCTCCGGCTCCCGCGTAGACCACACCGTCGAGGTCACAGAGTAGACCGTCGTATCCGTTGAAGAACACTCCTGCCGAACTCATTCCTTCTCCTGGGGCTCCTCGTCGGTTCCCTGCTCGTCTGGTTCCTGCTCGTCGGACGGAGCTAATGCGCTGTCCGGGGAATCAGGATCATTCTCTGCAGGAGCATCCGAGCGGCGGCCCGCCGGTGGAATAATGTCCCGTGCTCGGGGATGTTCCTGATTCGGTTCCCCGTCGAAGTCGACGATCTCGGGTTCAGCAAAGAATCCTTGGCCTAGTGCTTCATCGGCTGCCAAAGCCAGGCGCCGCCACCGCTCGCTCTCGCTTCCGCGGCCTGCAGCGTCTAGTGCGTCGGCGTAGCTGGAGAACAGGGCCGGGCTGTAGGGGAACGCACGCTTGGGGTTGAGTTCGGGTATCTCCAGCGCGGCAAGGGCGGATGAAAAGTCACCGAGGTCATCATGAATGCCGGAGAGCACCAGAGCAAGATCGACGCGGCCGGCCGAGCTCAGCTTGGTCAGGTCGGCCTCGGCTGCTGATTCCAGCGCCTTCTCCGGCCGCCCCAGGGCACGCTCACAGTCCACAATGGCAGCGAGGTGCTGCTGGTCTCCGGTGATGCGACGATAGGTGCGGAATTCGCGCAGGGCTTCGGCGTAGTCGCCCGCGGCGTAGGCGGTCAAGGCGACGGCTTCCCGAACACATCCGATTCGGCCACCCCGCCGGGAAGCCGCAAGAGCATGTTCGAAGGCGAGTTGCGGGTCGATGTTGAGCAGTCGTCCGGCCATGACCAGGTGCTTGGCAACCCACGGCTGGTTCTTCTCATCGAGTGACCCAATCTCGCGCAGGACGGGACGATCGAGCTCCTTGCCCGTAATGTCTTCATCGATGTCGGGAGAGCGACCGCGGTCGGATCGGTTCGCGCTGCGCAGGTCCCGCGGGTTGAGGATCTTTTCACGAGGAGCTTCGTCGCTTCGCGGACCTCTGTATCCACTGCCCTGCTGTCGAGAGGAGTCGCCATCGCGACGCTGTTGGAATGGACGCTTACCGCCGCGCTGATCCTGATCGCGTTTGAACGAGGACCGCTGCCCTTGGCCGGTCCGTCCAGAACCCTGTCGACCGCCGTATGAGCGTCCGGAACCTGATCGGTTCTCCATTAAAGGAATATCCTCTCCCTTGGATTCGGGGGCCTGCACGGCAGCACCCCACAACATCAGTCCAGGATACCCGAGCCTCACAGCGGCTCCGTGGCACCCCTTCATCCTCCACCTGGTTGGGTGGGTGGTTAAACAAGTTGGGCCCAGTACAACAATGTACTGGGCCCAACCCT
>JBQDEV010000015.1:0-73260 GCA_052084925.1 Micrococcaceae bacterium | reverse complement strand
CGTCGGCCGGGACTCCCCAATCCTCGCGGGATCAGGTAGAAAGAGACTGACAGTCGTAGGAATCCCCAACCGAACCAACCGAGGCGCTAACTCCGTAATCCGCCAGAGTCTCGGTGTAGGCCAAACTGACGTACTGAACGCCGCGATCTGAATGGTGAACCAAACGCCCATCCCGCAACCTGGCTGACGTGCTCAGCAACGCGTGTTCTAGAGCCTGCATCGGCAGCGACTGCGTGTCCAATCTCGCTGAGACGGACCAGCCGACGATCTTGCGAGTGCAAGCATCAGTAATGAACGCGGTGTAGCAGAACCCGTTCAGGATCCGCACATAAGTGATATCTGCAACCCACAACCTGTGCGGAGACGCAGCGCTGAACTGCCGCTTCACGAGATCTGGCCGATGGTCCGGGACCGGGCTCGGTTTGGTCGTGACCGGCTTCCTGCCACGCCTGATGCCCCGTAGCCCAGCGATTCTCATGAGTCGGGCCACTTGATCCCGGCCCACGTCCCTACCAGCTCGACGCATGGCATGCCACAACTTGCGGTACCCATAGACGTGATAGTTCTCCGCATAGATTCGTTTGAGTTCCTCGATCATGACCGAGTCACGCACGCTTCGTTGGCAAGCGGGGCGAGCCTTCGCTGCTCGGTAGCCGCGAGAAGTGATGAACCCACCCTGCGTTGCACTCAGAGTGCGGCAGATGGCCTCGACCGGAGAAGCGATCACGGTACTCATCGATGAACCGGATCATTTCGTCGTGGGGCGGTCGAGTTCCGCTGCGAAAAAAGCCGAGGTCTTCTTGAGAATTTCATTAGCCCGTCGTGTTTCAGCTAGTTCGCGACGTAGTTGTCGATTCTCTTCTTCTTAGACTGTGGCCACCAGTAAGCGGCACTACCGCGGGGTCAGTAGCTTCTGCTTTACGGCACCAGTTCCGCAGGGTCTCTGGGCCGCATCCAAGCGATTCGGCGACGACCCGGACCGAGGCCTGCCTGGGGCCGCCTTCAGCTGCTTGACGTTCAAAAACCATGCGCACTGCACGATCGCGGAACTCTGTGGTGAATTTCTTGGGCATGTACCAATTCTCCTTCAAGAGACTCGGAACTAAACCCAGGGCGCTTCATCTTCGACCAGGGAACCTTGCAACATAGAGTTCGCGCGGTCGCCGCATACCGTGACCGGAGGGGAAACACCTCGACAAGCGCTCTCGGGCCGGTACCCGCCGATGACGCGCAACGCCTCGACTACGAACACACCTGCGACACCCTCACGCGCCTGAACCAAGCTTCAGACGACCACACCCGAGAGATCGCTCAGCGACGAGACGAGCGCAGGCTGTAGACACCGCGACGCAGAAGCGCCTCAGCTCTCGAGATCTTCCTTCTTACTGAAGTGGTGGGGATTCTGATAGTGGCAGGAGCAACCACGCGCCGACCCCTGCACTATGGGGTGACGCAGACCGTTCGCGAGGTATCTCGGGCACTCAACCACTCAGGACCAGCCACACCGCGATAGTCCTGCGTGCGAAAGTGAGGCCCACATCATGCTCCTGAACCGGCTCTGGAACGCCAGCATCCACACCCGCATCTTCATGCGCCGCTGGATGCCCACCAACATCTTGCTCGACACGCTGCGCACCCGACGCGGCCTCAAATGGGGAATCCCCGCGATGTTCCTCGGGGTCGTCTACCTGATGATCGCAGCCACCTGCACCGGACTCATCGAGCAGGGCTGGAGTAAGTGGCTCTACCCGCTTTTCCTCCTGCTGCTCTGGAACGGGCTGAAGTTTCTTTGGATCGGCCCCGTCAGCCTCGCCCTTCTCGCCAGCGCTCGCCTCCGCGAGGTGCGGCAAGCTCGCGTCGCCGATTGAGGCTCCGCAGTCGAACGGCTTGTAAGCTCCATACCCGACGGATTCCTGCGGCGCGCTCGTCACCGAGGAATCACACGCGGACAGTACCAGAGCGTGGCTCTTGCGAGTTCGGACACATGAGAGGATGGGACATGGCGAGTCCCTACGTGGGCTCGCCGCGTCGTACCAGAATCACGCAACCAGACGGGGAGGTCAGGTGGCACGGAACTACTCGCACTTGACCTTGAAACAACTGTTCCTCACGTCGGGTCACTTCTGCCCGTACCCGAACTGCGGCTCGGCTATCGTTGAGTTCAAGACTGACGGCCCTGTGATCCTCGGTCAGATTGCGCACATCGAAGGATCCTCAGACGACGGACCTCGTCCTAATCCCGCACTCACCCCCGCACAGCGAGATAGCTATCCGAATCTGCTCGTCCTCTGCGCGCACCATCACAGCCTCGTCGACAAGATCGATTCGGACTATCCGGTCGAGACGCTCAAAGAGTGGAAGCGCGCAGCCGAAAAAGCAGTCACTGATCGGCTGTCGGCTGGGGCGACGCAGGTGTCGTTCGCGGAGCTACAGATCGTCTGCAACGCCTTCGCGGACGGCGACATCGACCTTCCATCGACTCCGATGATCGCAGTGCCACCGCAGACGAAGATGGACACGAACGAGCTCACTGACGCTATTCGCCCCACAATGAACATCGGGCTCGCTCAGGCTCCTCAGGTAGCCGAGTACATCCGCCGTCAGGCACAGCTCTCCTCACGCTTCCCGGAACGGCTGCGAGCAGGATTTGTTAGCGAGTATGACCGACTCGTTGCCAGCGGCGCGAAGGGTGACGCACTTTTCCTCTCACTGATTGACTTCGGTGCCAGCAGCGCCATCTCTCCCCAGACAGATGGAGGTCGGCTCTTCGTGTTGCATGCAGCGGCCGCAGCAGTCCTCTGCCACTTGTTCCAGGTGTGCGATGTCTTCGAGGCACCGGCATGATGATCCTCCCGACCAAATACGTGCCCGCTTCGGATAGCATCCTCGGTCGCGCAGCGACTATCCTGCCCCTACGCGACAGCAACCCGACGGTTAGCGAGCTCTGGCACGCCTACCGAAGCAGCGCAACGGATGCATCTTTCGACTCGTTCACCGAAGCGCTGACGCTGCTCTTCATGATCGGTGCAGTCACCATCAATTCTGGCGTTCTCCGATGGGAAGTTTGACATGCGCTTGAATTCGCTCACTGCGAGTTTCTCGGGGTTCCGGTCAATCAGCTTCAACGATGGACTCAACATCGTCGTTGCAGATCGCGCCAAAGAAGCCACGAAGACCGACTCGCGAAACGGGCTCGGTAAGACTACCGCCATCGCGCTCATCGACTTTTGCCTGGGCGCGAATATGAGCGACCGCCTCGAACAGATGAGGGGCAACAACTGGTACTTCACGCTGTCCTTAACTACCCGAGCCGGGGTCACTGTGCTGGCATCGCGCAGCCCAGATACCTCCGGTCAGATCCACCTCGAAGGCGGCGTGGTCGCTGCAGGGATTGTCGAGCAGAAGGATCTCGCTGACGACGGCACCGCAACAGTGGGCACTCGCAAGTGGACCAACTGGCTTGGACGTGAATGCTTCGTTCGCGACGGGATGCCTGCGGACCCGCCCACGTTCCGCAGCCTCATACGCCACTTCGCTCGGTTTCGTGCTGACTCCCTGCTCGGACCGTTCAGCACCCTCGCGAACCAGGCCGCCGAAGCAGTGCAGGCAGAAAACGCCTACCTGCTGAACCTCGACTGGCGATTCGCAAAGGAATGGGCGAACCTCCGGGACCGCAAGGCACGCGTCGCGCTCGCCGACGATCCAGACAACTCGATTGAATCGCGCATCGCAGCGTTGGAACCGCAGCTCGTGCGGCTCCAACGTCGCGCAGAAAGACTGACGAAGGACATCAGTACCTTCTCAGTCCTACCCGAATACCGAGACATTGAGTCGCGGGTTCAGGACAGCACCCAGCGAATCAAAGCCCTCGGCAATGAGAACTTTGCGGATCGGCAGCAGCTCGCACTGTATGAGTCGCAGGTGCAGGACGAGTTCACCTCGAGCGACCTCAACGTCGAACGGCTCTTCGCCGAAGCTGGCATCGTCCTAGGCGACGCAATCGTCCGTAGCCTTGATGAAGCAGCGGAGTTCCAGGGGCAGATCACTACAAACCGCGCGGCCTACCTCGCAGAAGAGACCCGTCGGCTCCGTGAACGAATCCTGCAGCGTGAGAGCGAGCAAGCACGTCTCGCTGAGCAGCAAGAGCAAGACATGCAGCTTCTGCGAACCGGTGGAGCGCTCGACGACCTCGTTGCACTGCAGCGCAGCCTCGCCGAATCACAAGTTGAAGTTGCCCAGGTGGAAGAGCAGATCCAAACCCTCCGCGATCTGAGCGACCGTAAGTCCAAGCTGAAATCTGACGAACTCGACCTTGTCACTCGGACGAAACTCGACATGCAGGAGAGATTCGAGCGTCGCGCAGGGATCGTTGCCCGGTTCGGCGAGATCATGGAAGCTCTTTACGGCGAACCTGCCGACCTACGCGTGTCCCCAGGAAAGAGCGGCATGCAGTTCAAGGTGGTGCTCCCGAAGACCGGATCGGGGGGCGTCCACCTGATGGCCATCTTCGCTTACGACATCGCATTGAGCGAAGATCTCGCGAGCGACGACCGAGGCCCTGGCTTCCTCATCCATGACAGCGCGATCTTCGCCGACGTCGATGAGAGACAGACCGCTCGAGCCATTGAAATTGCTGCTGCGTCAGCGACTGAGTATGGCTACCAGCACCTCCTCACAGTAAATAGCGATCACGTTCCCTGGGGCGAGTTCACTGACCGAGCGATCTTCGATGACGCGATCGTGCTCAGACTCCACGATGGTGACGAAACCGGCAGCATCCTTGGTCAACGACTACACTTTTCTATCGATCTCGACGAAGGTTAAGAGCACGCCACACGTCTTTCGGTTCATCGTTGAGGAACTCCGAGCTTCGCCCGGTCGACCCGCGAAGAATAGAGGTATGCGCAATTTCACCGGTCGGCCTTCCTCCTGCAGGTTAACGGTCGTGACTCGCCGCTCTCACCTTTGGGCGTTCGCCAGATTGTCGCTGTTCTGACCCTGAACTCGGCTGCGATATCGTGCCTGCTGCGGCCGTCGAGGTAGTGCTGCACCACCTCAGCGATCTGCTCCTCTCAGCGAGGGGCGCGCGCAGGAAGTATGGGCAGCATCCCAAAATTGAATGATGCAACAGCAACTCCACAGCGCAGAGTCTCCAGGTTGGCCGATCCCTCACGAGGTCGCGGAGGTGCGCGTTCGTGGCTAGACCCCGCACTCCGATCGGAACCTTCGGCATCATCACCACCCGCCGCACCGACGGTGGACGATACGTCGCTCGCACGCGATACCGCGACTGGGATGGGAAGGGGCGACACGTCCAAGTCACCGGTGCGACCAGGCCCAGCGCGGAGCGCGCGCTGAAGAAGAAGCTCTCCGAACGAGATCTCTTCCATCCAGGGTTCTCGGGGATGAGCGCAGACAGTTCCTTCCCGGCGCTCGTGTCCTATTGGCTTGAAGACATGCATCTCGAGGATCGGCTCTCGCCAACGACCAGGCTGCTCTACGAGCGCAACATGCGCACCCTCGTCTTGCCGTTCTTCAAAGAGGTCACGCTCCGCGAGATCGGAGTGGCACGCTGCGACTACTTCCTCAAGCAACTCGCGAAGAAGAGCTACAACCGGGCACGTCAAGCCCGAGTCGTTCTCCGCCTCGTCCTTTCGCTCGCGGTGCGGCACGAAGTCATCCCGCGCAACCCGATGGACCATGTCTCCCGGCTCCGCCGCCCCGCACGCACCCCGGACATCTTCACCTGGGACGAGCTCAAAGCCATCCGCACTGGCATCAGCGCGTGGGAGCAACGCCTGATCAAGGCAGGCCCGAAGCCGGATGGGCAACTGGGGCAGATCGTCGAAGTCATGCTCGGTACCTCCGCCCGCATCGGAGAGCTCCTCGCGATCCGACTCGGAGACCTTGATCTGGACGCTCCGATCCCGTCCGTGCGGATCTCGGGAACGATCGTGAGTCGTAAAGGCGAGCCCACGCACCGACAGGATCACCCCAAGACGGCCCGCTCTGTTCGACGAGTCGCCCTACCAGGGTTCGCGCTCCGTGCGATCAAAGCGCGACTCAAGAAGATCCGCTTCACACACCCGGACGCGCTGCTGTTCGCGACCCGTGTCGGGACGCCGCACACGACCAACAACGTCCGCAGGCAGCTCCGCGACGTCATGGATAAAGCCGGGGTCGCAGACGTGACCCCGCACCGCTTCCGCCGGACCGCCGCAACAGCGATCAACGAAATCGGAGGACTGCAGCTTGCCTCCGAACTCCTCGGCCACAGCGACCCATCGATCACGAGAGAGCACTACATTCGCCGCAACGAGGCAGTGAACCCGATCACAGCCGAGTTCCTGGAACAAGCATTCGGGAAGGCAAGCTGATGGCAATAGGATCGACAAGCGATTGACCTATCAGCGTTGAGTGATGATCCTCCTGTCAGGGAATGTCGGAGGCTGCAATTAGCGTGGGCATTCCAAACCCGACGTAAGGAGATGCGCAATGACTTCCAGCGCTTACCAGTTTCCCGTAGCTATCTCTCGATTGAGTGAAGGTGAGACATCCCGCGAACCACAGAACATGCGCGCGATCAAATGGCTGCTCGAGCAGCCCGGCGGGTCGGTCGTGGTTGTCACACCGCAGAAGCAGTTCCACGGCGACAGCCTGAAACGCTTGGTCACCCGACCTGGGGTGCTGCACCTGAGCTGGCGAGGACTCTCGACTGGGGCTCTTGCTGGACATCGAGTCCTCTATGCCTGGCCTGATCGTAAGCACCTGAACGAACTGTGGGGTGTTGAGGCGGATGCGCTTGCCGTTATTGAGTGGAACGAGGAAGAGACAGTGGAATGGGTCGAAGATGCCAACCCCGCGCAACTTCTGCGCGACTCAACTCTGCCGCCGACGACTCGGGAAGCCGATGCTCAGGAGCGAGAGCCTCTACCGAACGGGGTCGAGGGAATTCTCGAGCACATTGCCTCTATGGCGGCTGGGTACTCGTCAGGATTGAAGTGGAACGAAGAACACAAGCTCAAGGCGGACATGATGAATCGGCCGGATCGCTGGGTTCCGATCACCGTCGAGCAAGTGCGCGCAAAGTGCCGGGAATTGGGCATGCGCCCGAGAGACATTGACACAGTCGCGGGGTTCCTTCAGCGACGGAAGGAGGGTCGCCGTTTCAACGTGCAGAGCTCTTACCGGACGTTCCAGTTCAACTGACTGACGCTCGGGGTTGAAACACTGCCCGGGGCAGGGCTCACCCGCGTCCGCCCGCGTGCCACTGCCTTTAACGGCGCTTTCCGTCGCGGAAGCTGGACGCGCCAACGATAGATCCTCTTGCTCTCCTAACTGCCAACAGATACGCTTGATGTGTTGGGAGTTAGGAGGATGCCGTGTCGAAGAACGAGCTTGCTGCTGCGTTCACGCTGGAGGACGCGCGCGCAGCGGGGCTCAGCAAGGACCAGGTCTACTCGCTGCTCGACCGTGACGAGATCGAGCGCGTGGGGCGTGGCGTCTACGTGCGACCTGAGGCCATCCCGCCAGCCTTCACTGCGCTCGCCGCTGCGACCGCGTTGCGCGACGACGCGACACTGTGCCTGACGAGCGCTCTCGTGCACCATGATCTGAGCGATGCGATCCCTTTCGCTTCCGACATCGCGTTGCCACGCGGAACCCACCAGCCAGCCGGGCTGAAGAACGTAAGTTGGCATAGCTTCGACCCGAAGACCTTTCAGATCGGACGAGAACACGTTGACGCCGGAGAAGGAGCAGGGGTTGCTATCTATTCGGCGGAGCGGACCATCGTCGACTGCTTCCGGCTCATGCACCAAGAAGGCAGCGATGTCGCACACGAGGCGTTGAGACGGTGGCTTCGCCGGAGAGGAAACACGCCCGCGCGGCTACTCAAGGTTGCAGGATGGTTCCCGAAAGCATTGCCTCGGATACGTCAAGCACTGGAGGTGCTCCTGTGACGCCCCCGACACCCTCCAGAGATACACCAGCAGGGCGCGCATACAACGATCTGCGCAACCTCGCCCGGCGGCAGAACCGTGACCCTGCTGAATACATCACCCTCTATGCGCTGGAAGGTTTTCTCGCACGGCTGGCAGCATCGGAGTCCGCCGCAGACTTTGTCCTCAAGGGCGGCGTGCTCTTGGCAGCGTTCGCCGAACGCCGACCGACGCGAGACATCGATTTCGCCGCGCGAGGGTTCACGAACGACATCTCCGAGGTCGAACAGCGCGTCTGCAACATCCTCGCGGTCCAGCGTAACGACGGGCTCGAATTCGATGAGAACTCCGTCAGCGGAGAGCAGATCCGTGACGAAGCAGACTACAACGGCGTGCGGGTCAAGATAACTGCCCGGCTGTCAACAGCACAGGTTGCGCTGCACATTGATGTGAACTTCGGTGACCCGATCTGGCCTGCACCCACAGAAGCGGTCCTCCCACTCCTTTTGGGTGGGACACTGCGGCTCCTGGGATATCCCGATCACATGGTGCTCGCGGAGAAGATCGTCACCGCGCTCGAACGCGGTGAGCAGAACACACGTTGGCGCGAATTCACCGACATCGCCGCGATCGCCCGGAGCCGAACCGTTGAAGGTACGGACCTCCAAGAGGCGATCGGTGTTGTTGCTCGCTATCGTCAGGTTGAGCTTGAGGAACTCTCCCTGCTCCTTTCGGGGATGCCTGCCCTGGCGCAGCGGAAGTGGGGGATCTGGCGAAGGAAACAGCGGCTTGAACAGTCCACGCCAGAGAGATTTGACGATCTGCTCAAAACGTGTGTGGCCTTCGCGGAGCCCGCCATCGTGGACGACGTCTCTGATCTGCGATGGATCCCTGCCTCTCACGCCTGGGAAGCTGCGGGTGCAATAAGCGCTGAGAGCGTGCGCGATGACCGGTCTCACCGTAGCCGTAAGGAGGACGTCGATGACTGAGCCCGCAGCGGTTGAGTTGAGGAGCGCTGGGACGGAAGCACCCAGTGCAGAGTGGTGGGACGCCAAGCAACAGCGGCGAGAGTCTCTGTTCGCTCACGTCCACATCTGTGTTCCTGGGGGCAGATCGAGGATCGAGGTAGCTTCGTGAAGAAAATCCCGTACACGCTTCGCAGCTTCATCGAGCTGGCCGAGAGTGAGAACCGCCGTGGGCGGGACATCAGCCGCATTGACCCGCACGTTCGACGTGTGACCCGGGCGTTACGAGAGAGGCGCGAGCGATTTCTGGAGGAGATCACTCGACTTGAAGACAAACAGGCTCGCGACGACGCACGAAAAAACTACAGCGAAGACAGGCAAGAACTGCGTAAAGAACGCGACGAGGCTGTTGAAGCGGCCATGCAAAAGGCTCTTCTCGAATTTGAAGAACGGCTGTCCGCAGACGAGTTCACATTTGCTCTAAGAGAAGGTCCCCGGGTTGGGCCCAAGCAGAGACGCACCTATCGCATCGCCCCTGAGACGTACATCGCTTACCCTGCGAAGCAAGCGGCAGATGCTGTCAAGCGCGCTGCACGATTAGACGCCCCCAGCCGCAACAGCATCGTGCGAGCACTCCAGGCAGCTCTCGGTAAGGGGTATCTCCATGCCATCTACAAAGTTGATGTCAAGGAGTTCTTCGAGTCCATACCCCACAGCGTGCTCACTGAACGCCTTGCCATTTATGCCGATCTCGACAGAGTCACCATCCAGCTTGTCAATCGCTTGCTCAGTGAATACGAAGCACTTCAAGGGTCCAATATCGGGCTACCGCGAGGCGTCGGACTCAGCTCACACCTCGCAGAGCTGTATCTCAGTCGTTTCGACTCCAAGCTAAAAACGCACCCAGGGGTTCTGTTCTACGCACGTTATGTAGACGACGTGATCATGGTCCTCGAAAGCGAGAACCATCTCATTGAGGTGAAGAACGCAGTCGTTACCGAGTTGAACGAGCTCCAGCTTGCTCTCAACGAAGAAAAGACGATGGATTTCGTCACCAGCGAGAGCGGAGACTATCCTTCGAATACGGAGCTCGAATACCTCGGATACCGCTTCTGTCGTGCCGGAGGCAGTCTCACTACCGGTCTGACAACAAAGCGCAAGGCGCGACGTGTTTTGAGGCTTGAGAAGGCACTGCAAGTCTGGTTAGACACCTCGCCGAACCCAGCCTCTCCCAACGATGGGCACAACGGCCTGCTCCTCGATCGCGTGCGGTATCTCGCGGGAAACACCAAACTCCTGAACTCGAAGAGTAACGTCGCTATCGGACTTTACTTCTCCAACAGCGCGCTCGCTCCCGATGCAGATGAGCTCTCAGAACTCGATGAGATTCTTCAAACGTTCCTCGAGAGCAACGCCTCGAAGATGCCCAAGAAGATGAATGATCGTATGGCGCAAATCTCGTTCGTTGAGATGTTTGCAAACCACACATTTCTCAGGTTCCGACAGAAGCGAATCGAGCAGATCGTGAGCATCTGGAAAGGAAGAGCTCGATGAAGTATCGCGTAGCCAAGCGCGACCCGCTACGTGCGCTGACATCCGAGATTCTGCCCTACGAGGTGCCGATCCCATTCGACATCACGCGACTATACGAATTTCTTCGGTGGCTCAAATTCAACTGGACCGGAGAGAACAAGTTCACCGTACTGAAATCGAGGCTCAGTGAGGCTGAGAAATCCTGGCTCGAGTTCATCTTCGATCCGATCAGCCTAGGCTCGGGCTGCCTCCTTGACGACAACAAGACAATCGAGTTCAACCTCAGTGGTGGCGGCAAGAAAAACTGCGACCTTCGGCACCCCTACAAGTTCCGATCACGACGCAACAACGGAAAGTCGCGAGAGCTATCGGTCCCGCACCCTCACTCGATGGTGCAAATGGCGTCATTTATTCACGAGCACCGAGACTCGATCCTTTATTACACGAACCGAAGTAGCTTCTCAATCAGGCACCCTCACAGGGTCGCAAGACTTCAAGCCAAGACAAGCTCGATTTTTGACGGCATCATCGATCGAGAATCATACGGCGTCGAGCAATCCGACCTCGAGTACACGCACGTTTCCTCATACTTCAGCTACCGTAGATACAACAACATCAACCGCTTCTACTCGTCGCCGGAATTCCAGGCCTGCGAACGCAAATATCCCCACCTTATGCGCGCAGACGTCTCCAAGTGCTTCGACAGCGTTTATACACACACCGTCTCATGGGTCACCAACGGCGTCCGCGCCAGCAAAAATAGGCGTGGTACCAAGGAAACGTTTGGCGACAAATTTGATCACCTCATGCAGTACGTCAACTATGCCGAGACCAGCGGGATCATCATCGGACCTGAGCTTTCGCGAGTATTCGCTGAGATCATCCTGCAAGAAGTAGACGTAAGGATCGAACGAGAGCTGGCAAGTATTGGTCTGAATCGTGGGACCAATTACGAAGTCATGCGATACGTGGACGATTATTTCGTCTTCCTGGCTGATCCTCACATGGCTTCTCGCGTCGAGGAGATTCTTGCTGCGCAGCTGTCTACCTTCAAACTGCACCTTAACGAACAGAAGCAGCGTCACTTCGATACGCCGCTGCAATCCCATATGTCTGTTGCGAAGGTGAGAATCCGCGAGGATCTCAAACGGCGTACGCACTATGAGTACGATCCCGACATTGGACCGACGAAAGCCAGCCTGTACTTTCCGTCCGGCAAAGCGATCCTTGACTACAAGGCTCTCCTCATGGATACGGGTCTTGAGCACGGTGAGTTGGCAAACTCCTACCTGTACGAACTCGGGCGTCGTAGGGACAAGAGTGTCCGAGCGTTCCGGAAGTGTCTGAACGCGGCGGTCGAAGCCGGAGATCCCAAAACGATCCATGCAACTCGGTTGAAGCTCGTTCAGTACCTTGTGGCTGTCTTGGACGTTGCAATCTTCATCTACTCGGGTGCTCCTTCGGTGTCGCACAGTGTGAAACTGACACGGATGGTGGCAGCTTCTATGGGTGAGCTGAAGGTGAACGGGTTGGGAAAGCTTGAGACCGATCAGTTTTCCGACAAAGTTGCCCGAGAGATCATTGCGCAGCTTAATGCGGTGCAGGACGAGGCTTCATTCGGAGCGCACACCTTACTCCTCCTGGACTGCCTCATATTCGTAGATCCGAAGATCCCCGAGGAGACCTTGCTATCGTTCCTCGAGCGTCGAGGGAAGAAGATCGGCGACCTTGATGTATTTGGCGTACTCACTCTACTTCGCAGGTTCCAGAACCCTGACTCGAATAGCGCCCTAAAACGTGGGCTTCTGGATCGGGCAAGGGTGCTGATCGAGCAAGGCGGTCACCAACCCGAGCACGAGACAGCTCGTGCGATTCTTCTACTTAGCCTCCCCATGTTCCCCGGGGCCTCGACGAAGGAAATCTCGAAGGCGATGGGTGGGGAAGCCTCCAAGAGGCAGGTTGAGAGTCTCAGATCGAGCCAAAGGACACCGTCCATGTTTTCCTGGGACGCAAGCGAGCACTACTACGAACGGTTGCTCCTGAAGTCGATCCAGTTCGTATACTAGAGGCGCAGCCATGACCGCAATCACGGAGTCATTGACTTCGACACACGGGCGCACGGGAGCGAGCGGCATCGAACTCCCGACTAATTCTCATACGACGGAATCCGGTGCGAGTCAGATCTGACAACGCCCGGATCCGGTCGATCCGTTCAGCCCTACCGGTCGAGGCCCTATCCAAAGTGCAGGTAGGCATCGGGTTCTCAGCTGTCGATGTCATCACGGATAACAGCCAGGAGACTGAACTGGGGAAGCCCCGCTGAGCACCAGCCTACGGGTAACGTTGAAAGCATGAGCGGACGGCGAGCAAAAGCGGAACGGCGAGCGGCGCGCCTGAGCCCGCTGCAACAAGAGGCAGCCCGCATCATCGCGACGGCCGAGCAAATGTTGGCCCTTGACCTCTCCTATGTTCCAGCAGCGTACGACTCTCAGTTCATTATCGGCTGGATGCGGGCAGCGTATGACCAATCCCGCGTGATCGCAACGCTGACAGCTCAGGGGCTCGCTCACGCGGCCGCGCCGAACCGTCGCGCATTCGCAGAGATCGCGTTCCGCCTGCTCTGGCTCCGAACGCTGGAAGTAGACAAGCGCGGGGCGGTGCTCGAAACGTTCATTGCCCGAGAAAAGAACCTCACAAGCGGCTTCTTCGACACGCTTAAAGAGATGGGTTACGACCACGATATCGATCTCAGTGCAATGGAGAGCGTCGTAGCAGACATGATGGAAGACAAGGACCTGAAGCAACAGGTGAAAGCCGTCACCGACGCAGCGAAAGCAGTGCCCATCACGCTCGGCTTGTACACCGCTTGGCGTGAGGAGACTCAGTACACGCATGCGACAGCACACCTGGCAGTTGCCTACGCGCCGAAGACCGAAGCTGATCGGGTCGGTCTGGACACACCGCCAATACAGCATGGAGATCTCAGCACGCATCACATGGTCGCGTTGCTTGTGGGAACACTGGCTGCGGAATTACTGAAGGAAGCCGGGCTTTCGTCTAAGGCGGTAGAACCTATTTTTCTCACGGCATGGGATGCTGTCTGAGCTAGAGACTCTGCATCAACCTGAGATAAGCAAGTCATCACGGGGTGCATTAGGTGTTACGCCACTTCGCTGTGGCAGTGCTTCCAAAGGTTCAAAGACGCCGATCCTGACATGCGTCAATACCCTCACTTTTTGCTAAGGAATTGACGGATCCCACTGGCGTTGCTCTCGCATGACGGCAACATCAACGAGCTCACGTCACGCCAGGTCGTTACTCTTCACGTTCCGACTTCTCGTCACTCAACAACTTTTCCCGCGAACCGGTTCACAAGCTTTCTTGTGAACGTTGGGCGCATCGAGTCTGAGATCATGCCGTGACATCGGAAGGGCGGGGCAGGACTCGACCGAGTCTCTCGCTCCGTCTTCGCCCAAGGGTCTCAACGATTCACGCGTGCCGTCATCGTTCAAGGCGGTGTTCCCGAGCTCTTGATTCGAGTCGTACCTGACGATGGGGGAGGGAGCGCGACGAGCCTCTCATAAACCCCACGTAAACCCCTGACGGATCTGCGGTCGGCTATCAAGAGCAGGAACCTGGCCGGGACCTGATACATGCAAACCATGCAATCCTTGACGTGAAATCGGGCCGTGTGAGGGGCAGAGATGCCCGGAAAATCAAGGATCTGGGGTGAACCGTCTACCTGGGGGTCAATCGCGGTAGCAATTGTTCTCGACAACTCCTTAACGGGATGTGGTGCAGGGTCGAAAACACAGTGTGATTCGCTGTTCAACCGACTATTGGCAATTCTGCGGTCGATCACTGTTGCTCGCATCGTGCGCTGATACCGTTCATGAAATGAAGAAGCATGCTTCGGAGCTGATGACTCGTGACATGGCGCAGCACGTGATCGACACGATCAAGCCCACGGTGCGTCACAACATCAACATCATGGACTCGCACGGGGTGATCATCGCCGCCGTGGACCCTGAGCGGGTTGGCACTCATCATGCGGGAGCACTCGATGCTGTGGTTGCCCAAGAGCCCGTCGAGATTTGGGACCGAGATGACACCTCGGGAGTCCGTCCTGGCGTCAACATCCCACTCTGGTACGACGGTGCTGTGCGTGGGGTGGTGGGGCTGACCGGTAACCCTGATGATGTTCGTTCGACGGCCGAGTTGATCGCCTTGACGGTGGAGCTGCTGCTGACCCAGGAACGGCAGATCGACGACGATATGCAGCGGGAGACGTTGGCGCACGACTTTATCGCCGCGCTCAGCTCTGGCGCTACGGACGAAGAACTACTCACCACGCGCATCTCGGCTCTGTCGATGCACCCGCCGTGGACACTCGCCGTCGAACTGACCATTGACCCATCGGATCCGATGAGCACTGTTCCTCCGGCAACGTCTCGTGGGCAGCTCCGACGCCTGAACCGGGCAAAGGGCGTGGTGGTCGCCGAACTCTATGGCGCGGTGTGGACGGTGCGATCCGGTGCCGCGAAGTCACCGAAGACAAAACCAGTTCAGGAGCGGCTCATCGCGCTCCCTGCCACCACCTCGATCAAGCGTCTCCAGGCGCAGGCCGTGATGTTGCGCCATGCTTGCGCATTTCCTGGACTCTTTCCGGCGATGGCCTCCTCGGTCGAAAACGTCGAGTCCGCTGACGCGGTCGAATCGCCTGGCTGGCGGTGGGAGATCGCTTCCGCCGTGGCGCACATGCCTCGAGCCGCGGTGAAGGACCGCGCCGAATCGGTCGAGGCGCTGACTCTGGAACAGTGCTTGACGGTTCTCGCCCTGGGCGAGCACTCATCCACCCACGCCGCTGCCGTGGGGCTGTATATCCATCGCAACACCATGGCTCAGCGGGTCGAGCAGATCGTCAACAGAACGGGATACGATCCCCGGATTGGTGCCGATCTGACGGCCTTGCTCATGGGGGTCTATGCCCGAGCCGCTGTAGGCGATGTGCACATATTCGGTCGCTGACGTGCGAGTAGATATGGTCTATTCGCACGTCGAAATGTGTGTGAGCTGTGTCATAGCCTGCCGGGATGAACTATGCCGACCGACGATCACCGCAGCGCGTTGCGGTCATTCCGGATTCCTTCAAAGGCACGCTCGACGCACGTCGCGTCGCTGCTGCCATCGCGCGCGGGGTGACGCGCGCGGCCGCTGAGGTCCAGCGGGAAGTTATCGTCGATGAACTGCCTTTCGCCGATGGGGGAGAGGGCACGCTGGACGCGGTGCTCGCCGCGTGGGGGACCCCGGCCCACGCTTGCGCAACCACCGACGCGATCGGACGGCCCTGCGATGCCGAATACGCGATCTCGCCCGATAGCCGCACCGGACTGATCGAAGCCGCACAAGCCAACGGGTTAGCGGCCGTGAGCGATGTGCCGCTGCGGCCAGCGGAAGCAACGACGAGAGGCGTGGGCACCCTGGTACTCGCAGCTCTCGATCAGGGCGTTGACGAGATTCTGCTGACTATCGGAGGCTCGGCTACCACCGACGCCGGAACCGGTCTGCTGCGTGAGTTGGGTGCCCGATTCCTCGATGCCTCCGGCGAAGAACTGCCGGATGGCGGCGGAGCATTGCTCGACCTGGCCACCATTGATCTCTCCGAGGTGGACCCTCGCGTGAAGACGGTGACGTGGCGGATCGCCACCGACGTGACGAATCCGTTGACCGGACTCCACGGCGCGGCCCATATTTTTGGGCCGCAGAAAGGCGCGACCCCAGGGGTCGTCGAGCATCTCGATCGGTGTCTGGAGCACCTGGCCGAGGTCGTCACTGGTGCCGGCGGCAAGAACCTCGACGGTGTCGCCGGCCTCGGCGCCGCCGGGGGCATGGCGGCCCTGCTCTACGCCTTCTTCACGGTGGAGCTGGTTCCCGGATGGGAGATGGTCAGCGACGCGCTCTCGGCCGCCGAGAAGGTCAGTCAAGCCAACCTCGTGTTCACGGGTGAAGGGCGATTCGACACTCAGTCCCTGGACGGGAAAGTGATTCACGGCGTCCGCCAGCTCACCGCGCCCGGAGTGCCTCTGGTTGTCCTGGCGGGCCAGGTCGCCGTCGACGACGACGCGCTCCGGGCGAGCGGAGTCACCGCGGCCTTCTCCATCGGACGCGGGCCAGGGTCGCTGGAAGATATGGCTCCCCAGACCGCCGAGAACCTGACCTGGACCGCCTATCAGGTCACGCGACTACTGCTCACGCCCTGACAGAAACCTGATCCGCCCGCACTCCATCACTCGAACGACCACCTTCGTGAAGTACCCCTTGAAGTAAGGAACCCGAGATGTACGAACTCATTGTTCTGATCCTGTTGGTGATCGGCATCGTGCTGGTCACCGCACGCTGGAAGGTCAGCCCCTTCCTCGCCCTGCTCGGCGCCGCCATCATCGCCGCCTTCGCCTACTCCGTGCCGATGGACGAAGTCTTCACCACCATCGGCGGCGCCTTCGGCAGCACCATCGGCAACATCGGTCTGGTGATCCTGATCGGTACGATGCTCGGCGCGATCCTGGAGCGCTCCGGCGCGGCGATTGCCATGGCCGATTTCCTCGTGCGCGTCTTGGGGCCGCGATTCCCCAACCTCACGATGAGCCTCGTGGGTTACATCGTTTCCATCCCGGTGTTCTGCGACTCCGGTTACGTGATCCTGAATTCGCTGCGTAAAGCCATCACCGTGCGCACCGGGGTCTCACACATCGCCACCTCGATCGCGCTGATGACCGGCCTGTATGCCACTCACACGCTGGTGCCGCCCACACCCGGTCCGTTGGCCGCAGCGGAGAATATCGGCATCTCGGACAATCTCGGTTTCCTGATCCTGGTCGGTCTGCCCGTCGCCCTGGTGGCCGCCATGGTGGGTTTGCTTTACGCCCAGCGCTTCTCGAAGAGCGAGTTGCCGCTGCTGGAACCGAAGACCGACGCCGATCTGGACAACAAGACTTATGAGGAACTGCGCGCCAGCTACGGACGGCTGCCCTCGGCAGCGGCGTCGTTCTTCCCGATCGTGCTGCCTCTGGTCCTCATCATGCTGTCCTCGATCGCGAAGCTGCCCTCCCAGCCATTCGGCGATAACCTGGCGACCGAGATTATCGTCTTCGTCGGTACCCCGCTGATCGCGCTCATCCTGGGTACCGCCGCTGCGGTGTTGCTGCTGCGCGGCAAGGGCAAACTCGAACAGTTCAACACGCAGATCTCCGAGGCCATCACCGTTTCCGGTCCCATCATCTTCATCACCGGTGCCGGTGCTGCCTTCGGTGCGGTGCTCGGCGGCTCGCGACTCACCGACTTCCTGGCGGACGGTTTGAGCTCGCTGGGACTGGGACTGCTGGTGCCGTTCCTGATCGCCGCGGCCCTGAAGACCGCACAAGGTTCGTCCACCGTTGCCCTGGTCACGACCTCCGCAATGCTCGCGCCGCTGCTGCCGTCGCTGGGTCTCGACTCCGACCTCGGGATGGTGCTGACCGTGCTGGCGATCGGAGCCGGGTCGATGGTGGTCTCCCACGCCAACGATTCGTTCTTCTGGGTGGTCTCGCAGCTCAGCCGGATCCCTGTGGGCACCGCATACCGCACGCTGACCGTGGCCTCCGGGCTCGAAGGCATTGCCGCGTTCATCACCGTGTGGATCCTCGGGGCCGTGCTGCTCTAAGCACCGGCCGGAATCATCACCACCGAGCACGCCTCATGCTGGACTCAGCGCAGCCACCATGAGGCGTGCTCATGTCCGTGCTGCGGGCATTGCGGGTCGGACTCGGTCCGGTAGTGGTGATCCAGATATGTTCCGCCCCACTGCCGGATGCGCTGCGTGGCCCAGGTGCACGTGCACGTCTCGGAGGCGAGCAGCTCTTCGACGAGCTGGCCGTACCGGTGCTGCCAGGCACGATGCGCGGCACGGTCGGAACGGTCGTCGCGACGGGAATCCGTCATCGTTCCTCCTCCGTGCGAGTCCATAGGGTGCACCGCCATTCTAGGCCGATCGGAGCCGTCACTAGCGAGCGCGTGTGCTGGTCAGGTGAGTCACCGTGTGACAATGAGAGCCATGTTCCTCAGTGCGCTCGACATGATGGTCCCCACCCATCAGACCTCTGGACTCTGGCGGCACCCCGATGCTCGCCCCGACCAGTTCACCGACCTGAGTTTCTGGGTCGACCACGTGCGTTTGCTGGAATCCGCAGGGTTCGACACGGTGTTCTTCGCCGATGTGGCCGGGGTCTACGACGTCTACGACGGCTCCGGACGTACCGCGATCCAGGCCGGCATGCAGTATCCGGCGCTCGATCCGCTGCTGCTGATTAGCGCTCTGGCCGCGGCCACGGAACGGATCGGCTTTGGCGTGACGGCGAACGTGTCCTATCTGCCGCCTTATTTGCTGGCACGCACCTTTGCCACCCTCGACCATCTCACCGGTGGCCGGATCGGCTGGAACATCGTCACCGGCTACCAGCAGTCGGCCCTGCGCAATCTGGGGGCCGAGGAGCTGATGCGCCACGACGAGCGCTATGACCGGGCAGACGAGTACATGGACGTCGTCTACGGGCTCTGGGAAGCCTCCATCGAACCCGACGCCGTGGTGAACGATGCCGCCACGAACACCTTTCTCGACCCGGACAAGGTGCACGCGATCGACCACCAAGGGCAGTGGTTCTCCGTGCCCGGGCCCGCACTGGTCACTCCCGGCCCGCAACGGACCCCGCTGATCTTCCAAGCCGGATCCTCCCCGCGAGGACTGGACTTCGCCGTCAAGCACGCCGAAGCGCTGTTCTTCTCGGGTACCTCGCCGGCCAATGTGCGCCAACTCGTGGACCAGGTTGAGCAGCGGTTGGCGACCACGGGCCGCAGCCGGGACGAGGTGCGGCTGATCACCTCGATCACCGTGATCGCCGCCGAAACCGACGAAGAAGCGCAGCACCGCTACCGTGACTACACCCGCTACGTCGACGAAGACGCCGCCTTGGCCCTGTTCGCCGGGTGGACGGGGCTCGATCTCGCGCAGCTGTCCCCGGACGACGTGATTGAGGAAGTCCACATCGAGGGGAACCGCTCCGCGCTGCAGTCGTTCACCTCCATGGATCCCGACCGCCAGTGGACGGTCGCGGACCTGGCTGCGTACATGGCTATCGGTGCTCGCGGGCCGGTGATCATCGGCTCGGGAAAGACCGTTGTCGACGAGCTGGAACGGTGGATCACTGAGGCCGGGGTGGACGGGTTCAATGTCGACTACGCCCTGCGCCATGTGGACCTGCGTGCCTTCGCCGAACACGTTAGCCCGGAGCTGCGCGCTCGCGGGCTGATCAGTGACGACGCAGCAGGGCTGAAGACCCTGCGGGGCCGGGTTTTCGGCCAGGACTGGTTGCCGTCGCACTCGACCGGAGGCTCACGCCGCCGCAAGGGGTGACGCCGTTTCTCGCTGAGCTGGTCTCCCTGAGCTGGCCGAGAATTAGGGGAAGCCGAGCAGGCGCAGCCCGGCTGCCGCGATCGCACCGACGAGCACGACCACCAGGAATGGCGCCCGGAGGATCAGAGCCACGGCCGCGGCAATGAGGGCGCCGATCCGGGAATCCGCGCTCAACGAGGTGCCATCGCCCAGGGCATTCATGGCGACCAGGGCGGCGAGCAGCCCGATCGTGACCGCGTTCGCGGTGCGCAGCACGCGCTCGTGCTCGAGCCAGGACTGCGGCATCAGATAGCCCACCAATTTGGTGGCGAAGGCGATCGCACTGGCCAACAGAATCCAGAACCAGAGGCTCATGAGGTCTCCTCCCGCAAAATTTCGGCCCGGGGCCGGGGCTCGGAGATGAACCAACCCCAGGCACCGGCGATCGCGGCGGCGATCAGAATCGGCAGTCCTGCCGGAAGCATGGGCAGAGTGATGGAGGTGACCAGCGCGGCGGTGACGGCCAGGGCCCAGGTGTTCCCGCTGCGCAGTCGGGGCCAGAGCAGCCCGAGCATCGCCGCGGTGGCTGCCCCATCCAGGCCCCAGCTGGCCGGGTCGCCGAGTGCGGTGCCGGCCAGTGCTCCGACGATGGTGAAAGCGTTCCACAGTATGTAGACGCCGACTCCGGCGCTCCAGAATCCGATGGCGGTTCCGCGCCGGTCTGACTGTGCGGCGGCGGTGGCGGCTGACTCGTCAATGGTCACGTGCGCTGCCACCGGGCGCAGCGCCGGGCGGGGCCGGAGCAGGGCCTTCATCTGCATGCCGTAGACGGCGTTGCGCACGCCCAGCAGTGAGGCGGCACCGGTGGCCGCCCCGCCGAGTTGGGCCCCGGAGCCCCCGGCGAGGACCCCGATGAACGCGAACTGGGATCCGCCCGTGAACATCAGCGCGCTCAGGGCGATGGTCTGCCACACCGTCAATCCGGCGGCCACGGCCAGCGCACCGAAGGAGATGCCGTAGAGTCCGGTGGCCACGGCGACGGAGGCTCCGGTGCGGAAAGCAGGATGGGACCACAGCGAAGGCTCGTCCGGGTTCCGTTCGAGCTCGGAGGGGGTTGCGGGCATAGCGTCATCCTATGCGTGTGCTCGGGGTGATGACGGACGCGTTTCTTGGACGCCGCGGATTTTCTGCAGGCCTTAGTTCTCTGCTAAACTCACTAAGTCGCTTGGATCTTTAGCTCAGTTGGTTAGAGCGTTCGCTTCACACGCGAGAGGTCGCTGGTTCGAGTCCAGTAAGATCCACCACCCATCAGGGCCCTTTACAAGGGGTCCTGATCTCGTTAAGAGCGGGTCGTCAGCCCGTGAATATTCCATTCCCCGTCGCTCGTGGTTCATAGCCGCGATGGCGTCACGACACAGAAATCAGAGATGGTCCCTCACGGACCCGCGGCCCGACGACGGCCGCAAGTGACCCGACAGGAGGTGGTCGAATGACCCGCGAAGAGCACCCCACAGCAGCGTCCAACGACGAGGGGCCGTTCGGTCTGACGACCGAGGCCGCCCCGGAGCCGGAGCCGTCCACCGGGCAGATCACCGTGCCCGTCATCCGTCCGGCCGTCACCCTGCCCAACCCGGATGCTCAGGCCCCCCAGATGGACCCCTCCGACGGATTCGGCCCGGAGCCGGCACCGACGGCTGCACTGTCGACGACGGAGACGCCGACCACGGAACCCCACGACCTCTACACCCTGCCGAGCGCCGCCCCAGAACCGACGCCCACCGTGGGCGCGCTGCCGGTGATTCCCGCCCCCGAGCTGCCCACCCCGGGCCGGTCACGGACGCGCAAAACGCAGACCCCCACTGAGCCGAACGGCACCCGTAGGTCCCGCGGGCTACGTCTGCCCGAGCGCCGACCTCGCCGTCGCGACGAACCGGCGACCGCACCGTACCGGGAGCGGATGCCGACTCAGGTGATGAACCTGGTGAGCCGACTGGAAACCAGCCCGTTCGCCGCGGCCGCCCGTAAGGAATATCAGAAAGCTGCTGAAGCGGCCGATATTCGCAACACCCTCGACTTCGCCATGAAGCTGGGGGAGACCATGTTCCGTTTCGGCGCCGGCGCGCTGGAGGTAGAGACCTCGATCATCGTGGTCACCCAGGCCTACGGGGTGCACGAGACCGAAATCGACATCACCAACCAGGCCTTCTCGCTGAACTACGCGCCTCCGGGGGAGACGCCGTACACGCTGCAGCGCGTGGTGCGCTCCTGGTCGCAGAACTACGCGGGTCTGGCATTCCTGCACCGGCTCGTCTCCTCCATCGCCGCCGGCGACACGACCCGAGAAGACGCTGAGCGCCAGCTGGCCGAGATTCGGCACCGGCGCAAGCCCTTCCGGCCGTGGATGACGGTAGCTGCTAATGCGGTGTTCGCTGCCCTGTTCGTGCTCTACATCGGTGGCAGCCCGCTCGCCGGGCTCGTCACCCTGGTGTCGACCGTGGTCGTGGTGGTCTCGATGTACGGGATGGCCCGGCTGCGTGCCCCGGAATTCTTCACCACGATGCTTGGTGGCTTCATGGCCACCGTGATTTCCCTGGGTCTGTTCTCGATGGACGTGTTCAAGGACCCCGCCACCGTGGTGGCCGGGATCCTGATGATTATGCTGCCCTCGGGTCGCTTCGTCTCGGCCGTGCAGGACGGTATCAACGGCTTCCCGATCACGGCCGCCGGTCGTTTCGTCTCCGCCGTGCTCACCTACGTGGCCATGGTCGGCGGCATCGTTTTCGCCGCCGTCTCCGCCTCCCAGTTGGGCGTGCCCGAGGTAGACGTCACCGCCGCGCCGAACTACTGGTACCCGGTGTGGATGCTCGGCATCCTGGTGTTCTTCGCCTCCGCCGGCGTGGCCGCAGCCGAACAATCCGAATGGCGACTGCTGCTGCCCACCGGCATCGTGTCCACCCTGGGCTTCATCGGCTACGAATTCGCGCTCTTCCTGGGACTGGGACCGGTGATCTCTCCGGCGGCGGCTGCCGTGATCATCGGCTTCCTGGCCCGTATGGTCGCGCTGCGGCTTGGCGCGCCCCAGCTGGTGATCGCCGTGCCCTCGGTGCTGTTCCTGCTACCCGGTCTGGCGATCTTCCGCTCCATGTACGAAATCGCGATGAACACCGGCGCGGTCAGCGGCATCGTCGGAATGGTGATGGCCTCCATCGTCATCCTGGCCGTGGCTGCCGGGTCGGTGCTGGGTGACACTCTGGCCCGCCCGCTCACCTCGAAGCTGCAGGGTAACGAGCGCCGCCGCATCGGGCGTCGCTGAGCCGCGCCTCAGTGCACCTGCCAGTCCACGGGATCCACGCCCTGGGCCGAAAGGAACTCGTTGGCCCGCGAGAATGGTCGCGAGCCGAAGAATCCGCGGCGCGCCGACAGCGGCGACGGGTGCGCCGACTCGATCACCAGCGTGCGGGCGCCAGCGTTCAAGAGCGGGGCCATCTTGCGGGCGTCGTTGCCCCACAGCAGGGCCACCAGCGGCCGCTCGCGAGCCGCCAGCGCGCGCACGGCCGCCTCGGTGATCTGTTCCCACCCCAGGCCACGGTGCGAGCCCGGTGCACCGGCCTGCACGGTCAGTACCCGGTTCAGCAGGGCTACCCCCTGCTGCGCCCACGAGATGAGGTCCCCGTGCTCGGCCGGAGCAATGCCCAGATCATCGTTGAGCTCCCGGTAGATATTCGTCAGCGATCGTGCCAGCGGCCGCACATTGCGGGCCACCGAGAAGCTCATCCCCACCGGATGCCCCGGGGTGGGGTAGGGGTCTTGTCCCAGGATCAGCACCTTGACCTCATCGAAGGGCTGCCGGAAAACGCGCAGAATGTTCTCCGGAGCGGGCAGCACCTGCTCTCCGGCCTCATGGCGTTCTCGGAGCGACTCGGCCAGGGTGGCGAAGGTCTCGGTCTGCTCCGCCAGGGCCGCATCCCAGCCCGGGTCCAAGGGTTCGCGCACGTCAGAGATCAGCATCCGTCCAGCGTAGCGAAGCACTCGGGACGGTGTCCTCGGCCCGAGCGCGTAAAATGGAGGATCACCGACACCAGTCGATATGCTGATCACCGATTCTCCGAGGAGCGACCCATGCCCGGCTCTGAGCTCTCTGAGCGGGACCGGAGCATCCTCGCCTTCGAGGAACAGCGTTTCACCTACCAAGGGGCCAAGGACCAGGCCATTCGCGATACATTCGGACTCTCGGCGACCACCTACTATCAGATTCTCGCCCGATTGCTCGACGACGAACGCGCCCTGGCCTATAAACCCCTCGTGGTGCGACGATTGCGTAGACTCAGATCGACCCGATTCCGTGCCCACGGCAGTCCAGAGCAGGGGAGCTCATGACCAAGTATCCGCAGGACCACTACGATGACGTCCCGGAATACACCGACCAGGTCGGTGCCCACCGCGCCGCCGTCGCCAAGCCCGAGTCCAACACCGGGCTCAATGTGCTGATCATCGCGGCGGCTCTGGCACTGGTGGTCGGCATCGTTGCCTTCCTGCTGTTGCCCCAACTACGCACCGACTGGTTCGGCGCCGCCTCCCCGGGCGACGACCAGACCACAGAGGCCCCGGCCGACCCCTCAGCGTCCGCCGACGCCGACGCTGATGACGCAGGCGAGACCGGCGACGCTGGCACCACCGACGAGAACGAGACAGATCTCGAGGGCGACGCCGGCGACGACGCCAGCGCCCCCGAGGGCAGCGTGGAGGATCCCGAGGGTGGAGAGGATCCGGACCCGACCGGTGCCGCCGATGTCGATTACAGCCAAGGCATCGAGGTCTACAACGCGACCATGACCCAGGGCCTGGCCGGACTGGCTTCCCAAGAACTGACCGCGGCGGGATTCAATGTGCCGGTCACCGCGAACTGGCAGGGCTCCGCCATCACCTCCTCGGTGGTGTTCTACGCCGACGACGAAGCCACCGCCCAGGCGATTGCGGATCAGCTGGGTATCACCGCCGTTCAGGAACCCTCGTTCGCCAACATCGTTGTGGTGCTCGGCGACGATTACTCCGGTTGATCTGCGAGGGTTCGCTCTCAGCCCCAGGCACTTGCACTCGTCTGGGGTGAGTGCTAAAAATGGGGTTAGCACTCTCGGGCTCTGACTGCCAGGGCTATCTCGAGTTAGTTGGGTCGATTACCAGTGCGTCGACCAGCCGTCGCGGGCGCTGACTCGGGCCGAGGTACCTACATCAAGACCCGTCCAGAAAGGACTGCGACAAATGGTCAAGACCATTGCATTTGATGAAGAGGCTCGCCGCGGCCTGGAGAAGGGTCTCAACACCCTTGCCGACGCCGTGAAGGTGACCTTGGGCCCGCGCGGCCGCAACGTCGTCCTCGAGAAGAAGTGGGGCGCCCCCACCATCACCAACGATGGCGTGTCCATCGCCAAGGAGATCGAGCTCGAGGATCCCTACGAGAAGATCGGCGCCGAGCTGGTCAAGGAAGTGGCCAAGAAGACGGACGACGTCGCAGGCGACGGCACCACCACCGCTACCGTGCTGGCTCAGGCCCTGGTCAAGGAAGGCCTGCGCAACGTGGCCGCCGGTGCCGACCCGATTGCCCTGCGTCGCGGTATCGACAAGGCTGTCGAAGCCGTCACCGCCCAGCTGCTCGACTCCGCTGTGGAGATCGAGACCAAGGAGCAGATCGCCGCGACCGCGTCCATCTCCGCCGCTGACACCCAGATCGGCGAGCTCATCGCCGAGGCCCTGGACAAGGTCGGCAAGGAAGGCGTCATCACCGTTGAGGAGTCCAACACCTTCGGGCTGGACCTCGAACTGACCGAGGGCATGCGCTTCGACAAGGGCTACATCTCCGGTTACTTCGTCTCCGACACCGACCGCCAGGAAGCCGTCCTGGAGGACCCCTACATCCTGATCGTCAACTCGAAGATCTCCAACGTCAAGGACATGGTCTCCCTGCTGGAGAAGGTCATGCAGTCCGGCAAGCCGCTGCTGATCATCGCCGAGGACGTCGAGGGCGAAGCCCTGGCCACCCTGGTCGTCAACAAGATCCGCGGCACCTTCAAGTCCGTGGCCGTGAAGGCACCGGGCTTCGGCGACCGCCGCAAGGCCATGCTGGCTGACATCGCCATCCTCACCGGTGGCCAGGTCATCTCCGAAGAGGTCGGCCTGTCCCTGGACAACGCCGATGTTTCCGTGCTCGGCACCGCCCGCAAGGTCGTGGTGACCAAGGACGAGACCACCATCGTCGAGGGTGCCGGCGACGCCGAGCAGATCTCCGGCCGTGTGGCTCAGATCCGTGCCGAGATCGAGAACACCGACTCCGACTACGACCGCGAGAAGCTCCAGGAGCGCCTGGCGAAGCTGGCCGGCGGTGTGGCCGTCATCAAGGCCGGTGCCGCCACCGAGGTGGAGCTCAAGGAGCGCAAGCACCGCATCGAGGACGCTGTGCGCAACGCCAAGGCTGCCGTGGAAGAGGGCATCGTCGCCGGCGGCGGCGTGGCCCTGATCCAGGCTGGCGCCAAGGTGCTGGACGGTCTGAAATTGGAAGGCGACGAGGCCACCGGCGCCAACATCGTCAAGGTTGCCGTCGAGGCACCGCTGAAGCAAATCGCCCTGAACGCTGGCCTCGAGCCCGGCGTTGTGGTGGACCGCGTCCAGTCCCTGGCCGACGGTGAAGGCCTGAACGCCGCCACCGGCGAGTACGAGAACCTGCTCAAAGCCGGCGTGAACGACCCGGTGAAGGTGACCCGCTCTGCACTGCAGAACGCCGCCTCCATCGCTGGTCTGTTCCTGACCACCGAAGCTGTCGTCGCCGACAAGCCCGAGAAGGCTCCGGCCGGCGGTGGCGAAGGCATGGACCCGATGGGCGGCATGGGCGGCATGATGTGATCAGCTGATCACGGATGACGCCTCGCTGACCCGAGGATCACCAACAGTGGCCCGCACTCCTGAACGGAGTGCGGGCCACCGTCGTTAAACCATCGTTGTGAAGCCGCCGTCGGGCACCCGGTGCGGCCGGGACGACTTAGTCGTTGTCGTCCTGCTGAGGCGCGTCGCTCGGTGTGTCCCCAGACTCGGATTCCGGGACGGTCGCCGTGGGTTCGTCCGACTTCTTCCGGGCCTTGCCGCTGGGGTAGAGCTCGGCGATGAGATTCTTGCGCGCCTGTCGCTCCCAGCGCTTGATCCCGGTGCGGGTGTTGAAGATCGGGTTCTGCGCCAGCAATGAGCGCAGCACCTTCTCCCGGCCTGCGAAGAACTGGTCGTCGGGGATATGGGCGAAGTCCTGCCGGACGGCATCGCGGTAGCGGCCGTAGGCGCCCGGGTTGCGTCCCAGCACCTCCAGGTCAGCGTCACAGAGCACCTGGCCACCAGGATCGTCTTCGTGAGGGTCGTGGGTGAAGGTCAGCCGCACCAGCCGGGCCGTCTCGATGAGCTCGGCGGCCGGCAGCCCCAGTTCGGGCAAGGTGCGCTCGGCCAGCCGGGCGGAGTCCTCCTCATCCTGTCCCGGGGGCCGGGCCGGACTGCCCAGGTAGATCGCATCGTGAAACCACGCCGCAAGCTTGACGGCCCGCGGGTAGGGGCCGAACGATTCGCCCTGTCGCTCCAGGACGTCCAGCGCTTTGAGCACGGCGAGCAGGTGGGAGAGGTCGTGGTAGTGCCGGTGCGGTTCGCGCCAGCGCTCGATCAGCCCTGTGGCGATCGGATCGCGGTCCAGCTCCGAGGTGCCGGGGAAGAGCCGATCGAAGCGCTGGTGCAGGATCTTCTGCAGCTTGCTGGGCCGCTGTGCGGCGGGGATGCGCAGACCGGAGGCGACGAGGCGGCGAACCAGCTCGCCGCCGGAGACCTCCAGGGCGCCGGCAGCGACGAGATCCCCGTACATTTCCACGGGCACGTCGTAGTGGTCGCCGTCGAAGGCGCGCAGGGCGACGTCATTGGCGCGGGCGAAGCGGTGCAGCTCGTCCAGCGATTCATCTGAGACCAGATGGGAGAAGACGGTGCCGTGTGCCGGCCACCGTGCTGGATCGATGAGAACTGCCATGGTCCCAGCCTACCGAGGTTGCAGGCCGGAACCATGGCGTTCGCCCCAGCGCGGGGCAATCAGGGCGTCGGTGGCGCCCCGATGACGCTATCCGCGGAACATGGAGGCGTTCGCGGTCTCCGTCTGCAGGTATTGGTCCGCGGCATGGCCCATCGCCTGCCGGATCTGGGTCAGGGATTCCTCGACTCGTGCCTGGGTGGCCCGCCACTGGGTGAGCACCGACTGGAAATTGTTCGAGGCCTGGCCCCGCCAGGTGTCCTGCAGCTGACGCAGGTGCGCTTCCATCGTGTTCACCTCGGTCTGCAGGCGGCCGATGGAACCCTCCACGGCGGAGGATTTTGCGAGAAGGTCGTCGGTGTCGATCTGAACCAGTGCCATGAGTCTCTCCTGAAACGTCGTCGCGGAACGGGCTGTCCGTTCTCACCACCACGCTAGAGGCGGCGGGCGCACCGTCGGGGAGGCAGGGGACGAGCGGGGGAGAAGCCCCCCGGTTCAGGACCCTGTGGAAGAGCCGTTCCGGGGAGTCTGGCCAGCTTCATCCGGATCGTCTGCGTCATCCGGATCGTCTGTGTCGTCAAGGTCGTCGGAATCGTCGGCATCGTCTATGGGGTGCCAGGGCAAACGCACCGACATGGTGGCACCGCCTCCGGAGGTCTCGCTGAGCCGGACGGAACCGTCGTGCTGGGCGATGATGGCAGCGACAATCGCCAGGCCGAGCCCGGTGCCGCCGGTCTCGCGGTGCCGGGAGGTGTCGGCGCGATAGAACCGTTCGAAGATCCGGTTGGCGTCCTCCTCCGAGATGCCGGGGCCATGATCTCGGATCTCGATGACCGCGTCCCGGGCCACCCCGCGATCCGCGCTCAGCGCGCCGGCGGAGCCGTCGCCGTCGAGTCCCGAGAGCACGTCCACGGTGCCGACCGCGATCTCCAACGGGGTGCCTTCCGGGGTGTAGCGCAGGGCGTTGGTGACCAGGTTGACGATCACCTGGCGCAGCTTGTGCTCATCGCCGCTGGTGGGAGCGGAGGCGGGGAGGTCGGAGTCGATGCCCACCAGGGAGATCGTCCGCTCCGGGGCGTTGACCCGGGTGTCGACAACGGCGTCGGTGGCCAGCATCAGCAGGTCCAGCGGGTCGCGGTTCAGCGGGCGCTGCTCGTCGAGGCGGGCCAGGGTCAGCAGGTCCTCCACCAGCTGGGTCATCCGGGTGGATTCGGACTCGATGCGGCTCATCGCGGTGGCGACGTCGTCGGGTTTGACGATGCCGCCGTGCCGGTACAGCTCGGAGTAGCCGCGGATGGTGACCAGCGGGGTGCGCAGCTCGTGGGAGGCATCCTGGATGAACCGGCGCATCTTGTCCTCGGAGACCTCCTTGGCGCGGAAGGCCGTCTCGATGCGGGCGAGCATGGCGTTCAAGGAGCGGGAGAGGCGCCCGACCTCGGTGTCGGGTGGGCCGTTGGTGATGCGCTGGGAGAGGTCCCCGGCCGCAATGGCTGCCGCGGTGCGCTCCACCCGGTTAAAGGGGCCGAAGGCGCGGGTCACCACCGTGTAGGCGATCAGGGAGGCGCCCAGGGTGGCGAGCAGGCCGATGGTCACCACCAGGGTCGTCACCCGGTCGGCGGACTCATAGACGGTGTCCAGCGGCAGGGCGATGGCGATGGAACCGGCCCCGGATTCCAGACGGTAGAGCTGCACGCGCCAGCCGCGGGAGTCGTCGGTGGTGCCGGGCACGTTGTAGGCCTCGGTGCCGTGAGCATTGACTTGTTCTTCGGTGAGCGGCGGGATCTCCGGGGAGTCGGCCCGGGTGCGGATGGCGACGGTGACGTTGCCCTCGTTGTCCCAGGCCTCAGCGTAGAACCGGACGATGGACTGCTGCACGGACTCGCTGTCGAGCTGGCTGGAGCTGCCCAGGGTGATCAGGAAGGTGGAGACGGCTCCGGCGTTGGCGTGGATGTCCTCGTCGATCTGGCGCATCAGCTCCTGTCGGTACAGGGAGCTGGTGAGCAGGGCCGTGATAAACACCGTGGCCATCATCAGCACGGAGGTGATGACCACCAGCTGGGTGCGCAGCGAGGCCGCACGCCAGGTGGTGGTGACCCAGCGCAGGGGCGCAAAACCACGGCGCACCCGAGGTGGACGGCTCGGGCGCGCCGGAATCTGCTTGGTGGAGGACGCCAAGACTAGCGTTTGTCCGCCGACCGCAGCAGATAGCCCACGCCGCGCTTGGTCTGGATCATGTTCGGCAGGTCCTTACGGTCGATCTTGCGCCGCAGGTAGGAGATGTAGGACTCCACGATCGAGGCATCCCCGTTGAAGTCGTACTCCCAGACATGGTCGAGAATCTGCGACTTCGAGAGCACCCGGTTCGGGTTCATCATCAGGTAGCGCAACAGCTTGAACTCGGTGGGGGAGAGATCGATGATCTCCCCGGCCCGGCGCACCTCGTGGGCGTCGTCGTCGAGCTCCAGATCGTCCACGCGCAGGATGGCCTCGTCGTCTTCCAGCGAGGCGGTGCGGCGCAGCACCGCGCGGATGCGGGCCACGACCTCGTCGAGGGAGAAGGGCTTGGTGACGTAGTCGTCGCCGCCCACGGTCAGTCCGGTGACCTTGTCTTCGGTGTCATCGCGGGCGGTGAGGAAGAGCACTGGGAAGTGCTTGCCGGCGGCGCGCAGCTTGCGGGTGACGGTGAAACCGTCCATGTCGGGCAGCATCACGTCGAGCACGGCCAGATCGGGCTGCTCCTGCTCGGCCGCGGCAAGTGCCTCGCGACCGTTGGCGGCGGCGACCACCTCGAACCCGGCGAAGCGCAGGGATGTGGAGAGCAGCTCGCGGATATTGGGTTCGTCATCGACGACGAGCAGCTTGGCTTCGGGATTGTCTGTGTTCATGTCGTTAAGTGTGACGGTGAAAGCTGTGCATTGGCTAGATGTCAGCTGGTCGAAGCTGTGACTTCAGCTGAACGCGATCAGGCGCTGGTGACGTCGTCGGCGTCGACGATCGAGTAGGCGTACCCCTGCTCGGCGAGGAACCGCTGGCGCTTGGCGGCGTACTCCTGGTCGAGGGTGTCGCGGGTGACGACGGTGTAGAAGTGCGCGGAGCGACCGTCCTGTTTCGGACGCAGCAGCCGACCTAGCCGCTGCGCTTCTTCTTGGCGGGAGCCGTAGGCGCCGGAGACCTGGATGGCGACGGTGGCCTCGGGCAGGTCCAGGGAGAAGTTCGCCACCTTGGAGACCACCAGCACCTGCTCGTCACCGTCGCGGAACGCGTCGAAGTGCTGCTGGCGGACCTTCACCGAGGTGTCCCCGGTGATGAGCGGGGCATCGAGCAGCTCGGCGATCTCGCGCAGCTGGTCCAGATACTGCCCGATGACGAGCAGCTGTTCGCCGGAGTGACGTTCGGCCAGGGCACGCACCAGGGGCAGTTTCACCTCGGAGGTGGCGCCGAGCCGGTATTTGTCGGCGTCTTCGGCCATCGCGTAGGTGACCCGCTCATCATTCGGCAGGTCCACCCGCACCTCGGTGCACACGGCCGGGGCGATATAGCCTTGCGCCTCGATGTCCTTCCACGGGGCGTCGTAGCGCTTGGGGCCGATCAGCGAGAACACCTCGGCCTCACGGCCGTCCTCGCGGACGAGCGTTGCAGTCAGGCCGAGGCGTCGTCGGGCTTGGAGGTCCGCGGTCATCCGGAAGATCGGGGCGGGCAGCAGGTGCACCTCGTCGTAGATGATCAGCCCCCAGTCGTTGCCGTCGACGAGCTCCAGGTGCGGATACATACCGCCGCGCTTGGTGGTGAGCACCTGGTAGGTGGCGATGGTGACGGGGCGGACCTCTTTGACGGAGCCCGAGTATTCACCGATCTCGGATTCGGTGAGCGTGGTGCGGGCTAATAGTTCCGCTTTCCACTGACGGGCGGAGACGGTGTTGGTGACCAGGATCAGCGTGGTGGTCGAGGAGGTGGCCATGGTGGCGGCACCGACCAGGGTCTTGCCTGCGCCGCAGGGCAGCACGACGACGCCGGAGCCGCCCGCCCAGAAGTTCTCGACGGCGAGTTGCTGGTAGGGGCGTAGCTGCCAGCCGGATTCTGAACTGCCTGAGGTGCTTTCGGTGTCCGGGGTACTGGCGGTGAGCCCGATGGGGTGCGGGGTGCCGTCCACGTAGCCGGCGAGATCCTCGGCGGGCCAGCCGATCTTGATGAGCGCCTGCTTGAGTTGGCCGCGGGCGGCGGAGTGGACGACCACGGTGTGCGCGTCGATGCGCGGTCCGAACAGATCAGCCGTCTTCTTGGCGTGCAGCACTTCTTCGAGCACCGGATAGTCGGTGGTGCGCATGACCAGCCCATGCTGCTCGTCGCGCTCCAGCCGCAGCCGCCCGTAGCGGGACATGACGTCGGCAATGTCCATCAGCAGTGAATGCGGGACGGGATAGCGGGAGTGGCGCAACAGCACGTCCAGCACCTGCTCGGCGTCGACCCCGGCGGCGCGGGCATTCCACAGCCCCAGATCGGTGATCCGGTAGGTGTGCACATGCTCGGGGGCGCGCTCGAGCTCGGCGAAGCTGGCGAGTTCGCCCCGTGCCTCGCTGGCAACCGGGTGGTCGACCTCCAGCAGCACGGTCTTGTCGGACTGGACGATCAGGGCGCCGGTGGACTCGTTCACGGGTTCTCCTCGACGGGGACGGACGGGGACACGGTGGTGGGTGCAGCGGTGGGCTCGGCCGAGACCACGCGGTGTAGCGGGACGACGACGTCGGTGTCGTGCTGCAGATCCCGACCGCGCAGCCGCCCCTCACTGACCGCGGTGGGCAGCAGCCTGCGGGTCAGGTGGGCGCCGTGGCGGTCGGCGGTGGTCACGGTGAGCTCGCGGCGCTGATGGGCGGCCTCGGTGAGTCCGGCGATGAGTTCCTCGGGGCCGGAACCGGAGGGGGTGGGCCGGTGCGGGGCGGTGCGCAGCTGCCGGATCTGGGCGTCGAGATCGTCGTCGGTGAGCCGCTGGGTGGTGATGGTGACCGCCGAGGAGGCGGGGAAGCTGGGGGCGGCCACCGGTCCGCTCGGGTCCGGGGACGGCGCCGGGCGCAGGGTCTGGGGCGCCGCGGTGGGACGGGCCGCCCGATGCCCGGTCTCGGCGAGCAGGTCATGGAGGTCGCCGTCGTCGAGTCGACTGAGCGCCACCGTGTCGCTGAGGCGGCGCAGTCCGGCGGGCGCCAGCTCGGGCAGGGCGAGCAGGGTGGTCAGCGTGGCCGGGTCCTCCACCGTCAGCACCGCACCGCCGCGGTGCACGGCCAGGGCCAAATGGCGCCGGGCGGTGTCGTCGATGAGATAGCGCAGAGTCTGCGGCACCGGGTCCCCGGAATGGTCGGTGAGCAGCTCCAGCATGGCATCCGCACTCAGGCCGGCGTCGAGTCCCCGGCGGATCGTGTTGGCGGAGAAGCGGAAGACGGCGGCGGTGCCATCGCCCTCGTCGTCGGCGAAGCGCTCCAGCCGGGCTGTCAGTTCGGGGTCGAGGAACCCCGGGGCCACGGCGGTGAGATCGGCCTGCAGACGCAGCGTGCGGATCGGGGCCGGCAGCAGCTCGGCCACCGCGGCGGCGGCCGCCTCCAGCCCGGAAGCATCCTCGGTGACGGCGGGGCTCGCGGTGTCGGCGAGGGCCAGCGCCCGGCCGGGCGCAGTGAGGGCCTGAGCGCCGAACAGCCCCAGTCGGGTGGCCTCGGTGGCCAGTGGTGCGGTGAAGGCCTGGGTGCGGGCGGCGGCGCGCGGGGCCTGCCAGTGGCGGAAGGCCTCCAACCCGTCGACCACCGCGGTGTTCGGGTGGCGGGCGTCGAGGAGCCCGGCGGCCTCGAGCAGCCCCTGGCGCAGTCGCGGCGCGTCGGCTCGGGTGCGATCCGGGGCCAGTGCGCGCCCGGGCGTGGCTGCTGTTGCTGTTGACGTTGCTGACGCTGAGGCTGACGACGACCCCTGTGGAGCCGGAGCGATCACCGGTGCCGACCACGGCGCGCGCTGACTGCTCAGCCAGCCGGCGACCAGTAGCTGCCACTGTCGGTGCCGCGGCAACCGGGACCAGGTGGCGGTGGTGTAGCGGGACTCCCAGTGCGAAGTGTCGGGGTTCAGAGCGATGATGTCGGAGGCCGCGGCCGCTTCGAGCAACCAGGCGGCGTCTTCGACGTCGGTGTCGAGCCGGCGCGCCACGTTCTGGACCTCCCGCACCCCGATCCCGCCGGTGCGCAGGGTGGGCACTCCGCGCCCCGCGCCGACCACCCGTACCAGAGCGGTCATCGCCCGCAGCAGGTCGGAGATGGACGCGGCGGCGGCGTTGGCGATCAGCATCGGCAGCACCGCAGTCACCCCGGTGGACGGCGGCGTCGTGGAGAACGAACGATGCAGGGTGCCGCCTCGGGCCGCCAGCCCCGTTTCGCGCGGCAGTTCGGCGGTGCCGTGGGTTTCGGTGGGCACCAGGATCCCGGTGTCGAGCAACACGGTGAGCACCTGGCCCGCCGGGTCCGGTACCCGCGCCACGGGGGAGTGGGCGAGCACCTCGAGAGCGTGCTGGAGTCGGGCGACGTCGTCGGGCTCCACCGCAGGGTGCTCGGTGATCCGCTGGTCGATCTCCTCACGGGAGCACACCGGCTTATTCACGCCTAACGCAGCGGCCGGGCGACCCAGGTCCCCGGGGTACGGTCCCAGTGCGCGGCGCACCGGACCGGGCACCGCCCAGTGCTCGGAGCCAGCCTGATCCGTCGCGGGCAGCAGCAGGGCGCGCTCCAGCAACTCTGCCACCGTGGCGGCCACCTGCTCCTGGTGCTCCGCGGGCTCCGGGGCGAGCAGCGCGCTCAGGTCGGTCACACTCGCGGATCCGGCCGAATGCACCACGGCGGCCGTGAGCACCTGCAGCTGTGGTTCGTTGAGCCGCTCCAGGGCCCGCAACACGGAGATCTGCGTCGAGGCGCGGGTGGCCAGCCCCGAGAAATCGGCCACACCCGGAATGCCCAGGTCGGGGCGATGGCGGAACAGCAAGCGCAGCTGGCCGTCGCTGAGTGCTGTCAGATGCTCCAGCAGGGTGGTCATCACGAGGCCGGTGGCACGACGGCCAATGTGGCGAGGAAACGGGTCGGAATCCGTCTCACGCCTGCCGACGGCGCAGCAGCGCGGCCGCCACGAGGTAGATGAGGATCAGCGTGAAACCGACGGGGAAGGCGAACAGCGCCAGCCAGAACAGCGCGGGAAGCTGCGCAGTACCCACGAAGTAGACCACCAGCAGTGTCAGGGTGGCCGCGAAGGAAGCCAACGTGATCACGACGCCGACCCAGAGCAGCACCCGCAGTGCCAGCGGCACCGGGGTGGCGCTGGGGGCTGCCGCGGAGGGCATGGCCGGGGTGGTGCTGTGGCGTGGTGTGGTCGGTGTGGTCATCTGTTCAGTCTACGCCGAACCCTGCCAGGGGGTATCCTTGTCTGAACTACAGACTCTCCCGCTGCGGGGCGTGACGACGATTCCGCCTCAGCCAGCGGCCACTGCGGCGCGACGCAGGGTGCCGGCCACCGGCGCAGCTCAGTCCCGCGCGCGCTGACGGTGGACCGTGTCACCACAAGTACGTCAGAGGAAATGAAGAAGATGCCCACCGGCAAAGTGAAGTTCTACGATTCGAAGAAGGGTTTCGGATTTCTGCAGAGCGACGAAGGTCAGGAAGTACACCTGCCCTCCTCGGCCCTGCCCAGCGGGGTGACCGAGTTGCGTGCCGGCACCCGCATGGAGTTCGGCATCGCCGAAGGTCGTCGCGGCCTGCAGGCGCTGTCCGCCACGGTGATCGATCGCGGCACCTCGGTGGTGCGCAACCAGCGACCCCAGCCACAGGACATGGCCACCATGATGGATGACCTGATCCGCTGGCTGGATTCCGCGTCCACCTCGCTACGCAAGGGCAAGTACCCGCCGCGCTCGCAGTCCGAGAAACTCGCTCAAGTCCTGAGGAAGGTTGCGGACGATCTCGATGCCTGAACCCGCAGAGACCACTGACACCGCCGTCCTGGAGAACCCGACCCTGGGTCCGGTCCGCTCCGGTCGCCGTCGTCCCAAACTCGACGAGATGCTGGCCGAGGCGGTCGAAACAGCCCGCGGGGCGCTGCTCGAGACGATCGATCCGGCCGAGATCGGCGAACACGTCAGTGCCGTCGCCGACGACGACCGGGTGGTCACCCACCGTTTCGTCGCCCATGTGCGCGGCTACCGCGGCTGGGAGTGGTTCTGCACCCTGGCCCGGGCCCCGCGCAGCAAGACGCTGACCGTGTGCGAGCTGGGCATGCTGCCCGGCGAGGGCGCGCTGCTCTCGCCCCCGTGGGTGCCGTGGTCCGAGCGCGCCTCCGAGGAGGAGCGCGTGCGACTGCGTGCGATCGCCGAGGGGCAAGACCCGGAGAAGGCACTGGCCGAGTTCCGCGGTGAAACCGATGACGCCGACGCCGATACTGCCGACTCCGACGCTGGCTCCGATTCCGACTCCGAAGAATCGCCGTCGGGAGAGTCTGCCGACGGTCCCGGCCGCGGCAAGAGCGATCAGAGCAAGAACAAGGGCAAGAAGAACAAGTCCCGGGACGGCAAGGGACAGGGCAAGGGCGGTCGGAGCAAGAAGAAGGACTCCTCTGCCGACGCCCCTCGCTCCGCCGACGCTGATCTCGCCGCTGAGGAACCGGACGACGAGGCAGCCAAGGCCGCGAAGAAGGCTGCGAAGGCTGCGAAGAAGAAGGCTGCCAAGAAGGCAAAGAAGAAGGCCGAGCAGAAGGCTGCGCGAAAAGCCGAGAAGGCCCAGAAATCCCAGAACGCCGACGCTGCTGAGCCCGTCGGGGACGTGGCCGCCGAGTAGCGAAGCAACCGTGTCTCCACACAGCGAAGGGGTCGAACGCCCGTTGAAGTGGCGTTCGACCCCCTTCGCGTTGAGGACTTCTCTCGGCCCGCGCGCGGGCCGGTCAGCCCGGATCCGTTCAGCTGCTCAGTTGCGTGACCACGTGGTCGATGCAGTTCAGCAGTGCTGAGACGTCCTCGGGATCGATCGCGGCGAAGGTCGCGATGCGCAACTGGTTGCGACCGAGCTTGCGGTAGGGCTCCGTGTCCACCACGCCGTGGGCACGCAGGATGGAGGCAACCTGTGCGGCATCCACCGAGTCATCGAAGTCGACGGTCACGATGACCTGTGAACGGTCCTCCGGACGGGTCACGAACGGGGTCGCGAAACTCGACTGCTCGGCCCAGGTGTAGATCCGGTCGGAGGAGTCCCGGGTGCGGGCAGTGGTGAAGTCCAAGCCGCCGTTGCTGTTCATCCAGGACAGCTGCTCATCGAGCATGACCAGGGTGGCCAGCGCCGGGGTGTTGTAGGTCTGGTTCTTCACGGAGTTGTCGACGGCGGTCTTCAGATCCAGGAAGTCCGGGATCCAACGGCCCGAGGCCGAAATCTCCTCGACGCGCGCCAGCGCCGCCGGGGAGAACAGCGCCAGCCAGAGTCCGCCATCGGAGGCGAAGTTCTTCTGTGGAGCGAAGTAATAGACGTCCGACTCCGCGACATCCACCGGAAGGCCGCCAGCGCCGGAGGTGGCGTCCACAAGCACCAGGGAGTCAGCGTCGGCACCGGAGACGCGCTGCACCGGAGCCGCCACACCGGTCGAGGTCTCATTGTGCGGCCAGGCGTAGACGTCGACGCCCTGCTCGGCGCGCGCCTCGGGGCGGGTGCCTGGCTCTGCGGTCAGGATGGTGGAGGCCTCGAGGAAGGGCGCCTTGTCGGTGGCCTTGGCGAACTTCGAGCCGAACTCGCCGAAGCTTAGGTGCTGTGCCTTGGCGCGCACGAGGCCGAACGATGCGGCATCCCAGAAGGCGGTCGACCCGCCGACGCCCATGATGACCTCATAGCCTTCGGGCGCGGAGAACAGCTCGGAGATCCCCTCGCGGACCGAGCCCACCAGGTTCTTGACGGGGGACTGTCGGTGGGAGGTGCCCAGCAGGTGCGCTCCGGCCCCGCTCAGTGCCGTGACCTGCTCCGGACGGACCTTGGAGGGGCCTGCTCCGAAGCGTCCGTCACGGGGGAGAAGATTGTCGGGGATGGTGACGGGAGAGGTGCTCACCGGTGCTCCTTCTTGTGCTTGTCCGTTGTCGGCCGGGCAGAGTCGTCTCTGTGTCGGCTCCGCGCCGTTCCCATTGTCCCTGCTCAGAACGGACAACGGGCTCTCTTGGCGATCTTGTCCCCTTATATGTCGCTCTGCGCGAATACCGAGGAACTGACCAGTGAACATTTTCGCCCTGCATGGGTAGGATGATCACGATACTATTTGGCCGCCGACTGACCCCCTGAAGGTCGGACGGCGGTCGTTCTCGGAACCACCACACCCGGGGTTCCCACGGTGACGAGGAGCATAGGCGACCATGACCGACTTGATCGACACAACCGAGATGTACCTGCGCACGATCTACGAGTTGCAGGAGGAAGGCATCACCCCCCTGCGCGCTCGCATCGCGGAGCGCCTGGATCATTCCGGTCCCACTGTGTCTCAGACGATCGCCCGCATGGAGCGAGACGGACTGGTCAAGGTTGCGGGCGATCGACATCTGGAGCTAACGGACACCGGCCTGGACACCGCATCGAAGGTTATGCGCAAGCACCGTCTCGCCGAGCGCCTGCTCTCAGACGTCATCGGACTGGACTGGCCCTACGTCCACGAAGAGGCATGCCGCTGGGAACACGTCATGAGCGATCAGGTCGAGCGTCGACTCGTCGATCTGCTTAAGCAGCCGATCTACTCGCCCTTCGGTAACCCGATCCCCGGTCTGGGCGAAATCGGCGGACCCGACACCGGGGAAGGCCCCACCCGCTACGAAGGCGAGCACCTAACCGTCGCGCTCACCACCCCCGGCACCTTTCGCATTCTGCTGCTCACCGAAGCGATCCAGACCGATCCCGAGCTGTTGGCTCAGCTGGCTGCGGCCGGCATCCGCCCCGGGGCCGTCATCAAGGCCAGCCCCTCCGATGGTTACGTCGCAGTGCGCACGATCGAACCCGGACCTGCGGTCGCTCTGGACGATTCTCGCGAGGACTTCTCCGACGAAGGTCTGGAGATCTCGGAGGAGACGGCTCATCACATTCGCGTAGTGCGCGCCTAACTCCAGCTCGGCAAGCTCGCCCACAGGGGAGCGAAGCACCTCTCACCGGCGTCGCTTTATGCGGCGCCGGTGCCGTGTTTTCGGAGGATCTGACCCGGCCGACACGCCCTTCCGCCACGAAGATCACGACAAAGATCACGATTGATAACTGCCGAATACTGGCGGAATTCTGCGGAAGTTGGCAGTCGGCGGTGATGTTTTTCCACCGCGCCGTTATCTCAACGTGACATACGGTATCGGTTTGATATACGCTGAAGCGGTGCCCAGGCCGGAGACGTTCCCGGGCCGAGCATCACGAGCTTGCTGAACCCCCGCGGCTCACGATGAAAAAGCAGTCGTCAATCACCATCATGGCGGGGGCAGGCCTATGGCCTGAGAGCACCTGAGAGAGGTCCCCATCGTGTCGAAGCGCTCTTCTGTCGCCCGCCACCGCGCAACCCCCGCGTCGAACTTCACCCTGGACGCCATGTCCAAGGCCGTGACCGCTAACGCCGGTAACTTCGGGCGCCAGACCGCTGTCGTTGCTGCCGCATCGACCATGGTCCTGACCCTCGGCGCTCCTGCCGTCAACGCCGCACCGGCGCCGACCGCACGCGACACCAGCATCCTGCCGGCTGCCAACGTAGACCTGGAGCGCGCTTCCAAAGCAACCACCCTCACCGTGGCCGAGGCCGACGCCGAAATCACCATCGAGCGCGCCTCCGTGTCCTCCACTCCCGCTCCCGAGCCGGAGCCGGAAGAGGACCTGACCCCGGTCACCAACGAGAACGTTGGTCAGCAGGCCACCACCTCGAACAACACCACCTCTTCCTCGACTCAGCAGTCGGAAGAGACCGTTCAGACTTCCTCCAACGAAGCTGCTGAGACCGTCGAGCAGGAAGCTCCGGCCTCCAGCGCCTCCGGTAGCCTCGGCGCCGTCGTGTCGGCCGCTTACTCGGGCGTCGGCCAGCCTTATGTCTTCGGCGGCAAGGGCCCCGGCGGCTGGGACTGCTCCGGATTCACCGCGTGGGCCTACGCCCAGGCCGGCATCAGCATCCCCTCGCAGACTTCCGCGATCCGCAACTCAGGCCAGTTCGTGCGTACCTCGAACCCGCAGCCCGGTGACCTGGTCTTCCAGAACGGCGGCAGCCACGTGGGCATCTACGTCGGCAATGGCCAGATGATCGGCGCACAGAACCCCTCCGTGGGCACCATCCTGCACTCCGTGAACCGCAACCCTCTGATGGGTTACTACACCTACGTTGGCTGATCTGACGACAGCCAACACCCCGGAATGATGGCCGGGTGACGACTGCACGAAAGACCCCCTCCACTCTGTGGAGGGGGTCTTTCGCTGTCCGCCGTAGACTGTGGTTATGACGGATCTTCCTACCTGGTTCACCGAGGCAGCATCGGCGATGGAGCTCGGTGACGTGACTGTCGACCGCCAACGACTTGCCCAGCTGCTGGCCGTCCTCGACGAGCGCTCTGACGAGGACGCGCCGGAAGGCTCCCCTGTGGAGGACCAGCACGCCCTCGCCGGGTTCCTGGCCGGCTACGCTATCGGGCGTGCTGAGGGGAGCGGCCAGGCCGATTTCGAACGGTCGCAACGGGCGGCACTGACCTACTTGACGCAGTTCTCAGCTGATCGCTGAGTCTTAGGTCCATGCACCCCACGCCGGCGTACTCGCCGTAGGAAGAACCGGATGTGCGGTGTTCAACCGGTCAAAGCGAATATTCCGTTCGCCTGCCGTGTGCAAGACCAACCCCGTGATGGTGTTGTCACGGTCCCGTTGAAAGTGAAGGACCCATCTCAACTCGCGTTTGAATCGGTCACCTTCGGCCTCGAAACGATCGGGCTGGACCAAGGCGAGACGCTTAGGCCGATGCGACCACAGGTGATGAACCACGAGCTGATGGTCGTCCGCGTTGATGCTGTAAATCGTGTCCAGTTCTGGACTGCGATAATCTCCAACGTATTCATTCAGGTCGGTGACAGCGGTCTGAGGTGTCGTGACACGCGACAGCCGAAGAGGCCGACCGAATCCGGGGCGCGGTACGTCCAGCCCGATGATGTCCCGCTTCGTATCCCGCACAGGGCTCATGCGAATTCCGGCAGGTTCACCGAAATCGACTGAGCCATCAGCCCGGATGACAAGTGCTTGAGGAGCTCGGGACCCGACTTGATACATGAGCTGGTCGTCTTGAACAGTAAGTCGGCATGAGACGCCGTGGTCCTGGCGATAGGTCCCCACAAATTGGTGGAGATCGGCGTCTGGATCCGGAGGAAGGACAACACTCTCCGGCACGGACGGGCCTGATGGCAAATTCATTTCGGTCACGGCTAGGACCTGATTCATGAGATTGAGCTCGGTATTCGCCAGAATCGCCACGGCGAAATCATGATCGGGTAGGTACGCGAAAATGGAGCGGAACGCGGCGTCGGCTCCGCTGTGGCTGAGCATCCGACGTCCGGCAAGCTCCGAGTGCTCGAGACCGAACCCATAGGAGATGGGCGTGCCGTCGTCGAGGGCGCCAGCAGACCGGAACTGGTCCATCAGTCCTTCGATACCGATCGTGGGCGCGGTGAGGTGTCCTGCCCAGCGAGCCAGATCCGTCACTGTCGTATAGAGGCCAGTGGATCCGACATTGTCCAACATGAGTGCAGACGCCGACCACGTGTCCCTGGATTGCCCGCCCGCATCCCGTTGCACACTGTAGGAGAGCGCTCGTCCCGGCACGATCTCGGTGACGTCGTCGAAGAAGAACGTACGGTGCATCCCCAGGCGAGTGAAGATCTGCTCGGTTGTAAACTCTCTCAGCGTCCTGCCACTGACGAGACGGACGATTTCGGCAAGTAGGGTGTACCCGGTGTTGCTGTACCCGTACTCGGATCCGGGAGTGAAATTGAGTGTGCGCTGGCGTGCCACCAGATTCAGGACCTGTTGCTGGCTGATGCGGCTCTCAGAGCCATGTCCGCTCAGGAGTGCCAGCATGAGGTAATCGCGCAATCCGCTGGTGTGGAACAGCAGATGCCGAAGGGTGATCCGGTGTCCGACGTTGGGAACGAAGGGCAGGTAGTGGTGAACCTCATCGTCGAGGCTGAGGGCGCCTTCTCGGGCCAAGATCGAGATGGCGAACGCCGTGAACTGCTTCGAGAGACTGGCCGCGTGGAACTGGGTTTGTGCGGTGATGTGCTGGCCGGATTCCAGGTTCGCCTGTCCGTATCCCTGCGAGTAGACCAAGCGGCCCTGATGGTAGACCCCGATGGCAGCGCCGGGACCGTCCTGGATAATGTCGCCGAAGAGGGCATCGATCTCGGAGACGGGATCGTAAGAGCTCAGCGGTGTGGTCTGGTGAACGTTGGGCCGTGAAGACAACTTCTCTACCTCATCGTTGCGGTCAGCAACCTGCGGGGTGGATCAGCGTCGGGGCTGTCTACGGCAGGAGTGATCGGTCGTGCCCCAGATAGGATTCGAACCTACGACCTACCCTTTAGGAGAGGGTTGCTCTATCCCCTGAGCTACTGAGGCGCACCGCACTAGTCTACAGAACCGCGCTGTTGGAAGCGCCGGATGAGCAGGAGCACGAGCCAGACCATCAGCACCACCAAGAGGACCCAGCGGAGCTGCGTCAGCAGGCTGGCTGTGGCGACGGCGTCGGCCGTCAGCTCGTGCAGAGCGCGCTCGATGGCCGCGTTCTCCCAGATATCCACGACGGCGAAGATAACACCAGCACCCAGAGTCACCCACCGCAGCGGCACGCTGCGCAGCGACCAGGCGCCCACCACGGAGACGGCCAGCGCGACGGTTAGGGGGAAGATGATCCCCGCGGTCTTGTGCACCCAATTCAGCTGGCCCAGGGCATCCTCGTCCATCACGGTGGCCAGGGCGGTGACGTCGTCGAGCGAGTATCCGGTGAAGCGGTGATCGAGCATGGGCAGCCCGTTGCTGAGCTGCGTCATCTGGTCCAGGACGAGACCGTGATAATAGAACGCGATGAACGCCAAGGTGCCCAACAGGGCAATGATGAGCATCCCGGGGCTACCTTGCTGCTGACCTGAGCGCTGCAGGTCGTCCCGCGCCTGTGACACCGTGACTCGGGGCCGTTCGGGCCGATTCGGTCGGTTGTCCTTCGAGCGTGCCACTGTACCTCCGGGTGCAAGATCCGCAACGCGATCCGCATTGCCCCACCATTCTACGGGGATCTGTCCGAGCGTTCCTGTGGACAACGCGGTCTCAGCGCCGGACGACCGCAGCGGGGCACTAGACTGGTGGGCATCATGGCTCAGGATCATCAAACTTCATTGCCCGGTTTCTTGCCCGCATTCACCGCGCGTCCGGGAGCCTCGCTGGCCGACCCGGAGTTCACCGCGCAGCCGGCGGCCTCGGCGCCGCGGTCGACCCCGGACGGTGAGCTCGTCCAGGGTCTCAACGACCCGCAGGCCCAGGCGGTGCAGCATGCCGCCGGGCCGCTGCTGATCGTCGCCGGGGCCGGATCGGGCAAGACCCGCGTGCTGACACACCGCATCGCCTGGTTACTGGCCACCGGGGCAGCGCGTCCGCATGAGTTCATGGCGATCACCTTCACCAACAAGGCCGCCGCCGAGATGCGCGAGCGCATCACCTCCCTCATTGGTGCCGCGGCTCAGCAGATGTGGATCTCCACCTTTCACTCGTCCTGCGTGCGCATCCTGCGCCGCGAGGCCACGAATGTGGGACTCAAATCGAACTTCTCGATCTACGACTCGGCCGATTCGCTGCGCCTGGTGACCACCATCGCCAAGCTCAACGATCTGGATCCGAAGCGCTTCGCACCCAAGGCACTGCTGAACAAGATCAGCGCGTTGAAGAACGAACTCATCGACGCGGACTCGTTCGCCTCCACCGCGGCGGCAGATCCATACAACCAGGCGGTGGCTACGGTGTATTCCGAGTACGCCTCCCGGCTGCGTCAGGCCAACGCGATGGACTTCGACGATCTGATCGCCACCACGGTCCACATGTTTGAAGCCTTCCCCGGCGTGCTGGACAACTACCGTCGTCGGTTCCGGTACGTGCTCGTGGATGAGTACCAGGACACCAACCACGCCCAATACCGACTGGTGCGCCTGCTCACCGGTCCGGCCCAGGAGCCACAAGGCGTGGAAACCCCGGGCGGGCAACTGACCGTGGTCGGTGACTCCGACCAGTCCATCTATGCCTTCCGTGGTGCCGACATCCGCAACATCGTCGAATTCGAGCAGGACTACACGGATGCGACCACCATCAAACTCGAACAGAACTACCGCTCGACCCAGACGATCCTCGATGCGGCCAACGCCGTGATCTCGAAGAACCCGGCACGGACCAAGAAGAACCTGTGGACCGCCGAGGGGCCGGGGGAGAAGATCGTCGGCTATGCCGCCGAATCCGAGACCTCGGAGGCGGAATGGATCGCCGGCAAAGTCGATGAGCTGATGGACTCCGACGGGATCCGTCCCGCCGATATTGCTGTGTTCTACCGGACCAACGCCCAGTCGCGTTCACTGGAAGAGCGCCTGATTGCCAAGGGCATCCCGTACCGCGTCGTCGGAGGCACCCGCTTCTACGATCGCAAGGAGATCAAGGACGCGCTGGCCTATCTGCGGGTGATCGACAACCCCGACGACGACGTGAACCTGCGCCGGATCCTCAACGAGCCCAAGCGTGGCATCGGCGACCGTGCCGAAGGTGCGGTGGCGGCGCTGCAGCAGCGGGAACGGATCACGTTCATGGAAGCACTGCGCCGGGCCCAAGAGGCGCCCGGGGTGGCCACCCGGTCGGTGAAATCCATTGTCGGGTTCGTGCAGCTGATGGACGACCTCACGGAAATCGCCTCGACGCAAGGGCCGGCCACCGTGCTGGAAGCGGTGCTGGAGCAGACCGGAATGCTGCAGAACCTGCGCGAATCCGAGGACCTGCAGGATGAATCCCGTGCCGATAACCTCGGTGAGCTCGTGGCCGTGGTGCGCGAATTCGAGAAGACCCACCTCCAGGGCACCCTGGGTGAGTTCCTCGAGCAGGTGGCCTTGGTAGCGGACGCCGACCAGCTGCCCTCCGCTCCTGACGACGAGGGGGAGCGCCTGGCAGACCAACTCGGTCAGGTCACGCTGATGACCCTGCACACCGCCAAGGGCCTGGAGTTCCCGGTGGTGTTCCTCACCGGCATGGAGCATGGGGTGTTTCCGCATGCCCGGTCCATGACCGATGAGAAGGAGCTCGCCGAAGAGCGCCGCCTGGCCTACGTGGGCCTGACCCGGGCCCGGAAGCGGCTCTTCCTCTCCCGCGCCGAGGCGCGTTCGCTGTGGGGGCAGCACCAGTTCAACCCGCCGAGCCAGTTCCTCGGCGAGATCCCGGAAGACCTCATCGAGTGGGAACGCGTGGGCCGGACGAACCCGGGTTCCTTCGGCGGCGGCTCCATCGGTGGCTTCGCCTCACCGGGCTCGCGCTACAACCAGCGGTTCACCGGTTCGCATTGGGGAGCGTCGACCTCGAAATCGAACTACGGCGGCGCCCGCGACGAGGAGGGCAACCGCGAGGTGATCCGTCCTGCGGCTCGTTCTGCTACCGGGGGAACTCGGCGTCGTGTCGACGAAGGCAAGGAGATGATCTCGCTGTCCGTCGGTGACCGCGTCAGTCACGTCAGCTTCGGAGAAGGCCAGGTCACAGCCCTGACCGGAACCGGCGACAAGACGGTCGCCACGGTGGTCTTCGGTGGCACCGAGAAGCGGCTGCTGCTGCGCTACGCACCGCTGTCTCGGATCGAGTCCTGAACGATCCGTCGCATCCCGGCCGAAACCCTGCAAACTCGGCCCGTCTGGTCTAAGGTTGGAGAGGACGATCCGGCGTGTCCGGATCCTTCTTGAGCGCGCATGATTCGGGGCGTTCCCCGAACCAGCGCTCATCATCCCTATAGTCAAGGCAGAAGGACTTAATTCCCGTGGACCTGTATGAGTACCAGGCACGCGATATGTTCGAGGCACACGGTGTACCCGTGCTGGCCGGCATCGTGGCGCAAACCCCGGAAGAAGCCAAGGCTGCGGCCGAGAAGATCGGCGGAGTCACCGTCGTGAAGGCTCAGGTCAAAGTCGGCGGTCGCGGCAAGGCCGGTGGCGTCAAGGTCGCGAAGACCGCCGACGAAGCCTACGAGCACGCGAAGGCCATCCTCGGCATGGACATCAAGGGGCACACCGTGCACCAGGTGATGATCGCCCAGGGTGCCGACATCGCGGAGGAATACTACTTCTCCGTGCTCCTGGATCGCGCCAACCGCACCTACCTGGCCATGTGCTCGGTGGAAGGCGGCATGGAGATCGAACAGCTCGCAGTGGAGCGTCCTGAGGCCCTGGCCAAGGTTCCCGTCTCCGCCCTGACTGGCATCGACGCCGACACCGCCGCGAAGATCGTGGCCGAGGCGAACTTCCCCGAGGAACTGCGCGGCCCGGTGGCCGACGTCATCGTCAAGCTCTGGGACGTGTTCGACGGCGAAGACGCCACCCTGGTCGAGGTGAACCCGTTGGTGAAGACCGGCGACGGTCAGATCCTCGCCCTCGACGGCAAGGTATCCCTCGACGAGAACGCCGAATTCCGCCAGGAAGGCCACGGCGCCCTGGTTGATAAGCGCACCGAGGATCCGCTGGAGGCCAAGGCCAAGGAGAGCGACCTCAACTACGTCAAGCTCGACGGCCAGGTGGGCATCATCGGTAACGGCGCAGGCCTGGTGATGTCGACCCTCGACGTCGTCGCCTACGCCGGCGAGAACCACGGCAACGTGAAGCCCGCCAACTTCCTGGACATCGGCGGCGGTGCCTCGGCTGAGGTCATGGCCAACGGCCTCGACGTCATCCTCGGCGACGAGCAGGTCAAGTCCGTGTTCGTCAACGTCTTCGGCGGCATCACCTCCTGCGACGCCGTGGCTAACGGCATCGTCAAGGCGCTGGAGATCCTCGGCGATTCCGCCACCAAGCCGCTCGTCGTCCGCCTGGACGGCAACAACGTGGAGGAAGGCCGCCAGATCCTGGCCGACGCCAACCACCCGCTCGTCACCCTGGCCACCACGATGGACGAAGGCGCCGACAAGGCCGCCGAGCTGGCCAACAAGTAAGCACGTAAGGACGGACCACACCCCATGTCTATCTACCTGAACAAGGATTCCAAGGTCATCGTCCAGGGCATCACCGGCGGCGAAGGCACCAAGCACACCGCCCTGATGCTCAAGGCCGGGACCAACATTGTGGGCGGCGTGAACGCTCGCAAGGCGGGCACCACCGTGACCCACACCCACTCCGAGGGCTACGAGGTTGACCTGCCCGTCTTCGGTTCCGTGGCCGAGGCCATGGAGAAGACCGGCGCGGACGTGTCGGTGGCCTTCGTGCCTCCGAAGTTCGCCAAGGACGCCGCCGTGGAGGCGATCGAGGCAGAGATTCCGCTGCTCGTCGTCATCACCGAAGGCATCCCGGTCCAGGATTCGGCTGAGTTCTACGCTCTGGCCGAGTCCAAGACCGACGCCGAGGGCAAGCCCACCACCCGCATCATCGGCCCGAACTGCCCCGGCGTGATCACTCCGGGTCAGGCCCTGGCAGGCATCACCCCGGCGAACATCACCGGATCCGGCCCCATCGGCCTGGTGTCCAAGTCGGGGACCTTGACCTACCAGATGATGTACGAGCTGCGTGACTTCGGCTTCTCCACCGCCATCGGCATCGGCGGCGACCCGGTCATCGGTACCACCCACATCGACGCCCTGGCTGCGTTCGAGGCGGACCCGGAGACCGAAGCCATCGTGATGATCGGCGAGATCGGTGGCGACGCCGAGGAGCGTGCCGCGGACTTCATCAAGGCCAACGTCACCAAGCCGGTCGTCGGCTACGTGGCTGGCTTCACCGCTCCCGAGGGCAAGACCATGGGCCACGCCGGCGCCATCGTCTCCGGCTCCTCAGGCACCGCGGAGGCCAAGAAGGAAGCTCTCGAGGCCGCGGGCGTGAAGGTGGGTAAGACCCCCTCCGAAACCGCTCAGCTGATGCGCGAGATCCTGCAGAACCGCGGCTGATCCACCGCGACAACGACCGGGCGCCCGGGACTGGCTCATCACGAGCCGGGCCCGGGCGCCCGGTCGTTTCTGCGAAGTCAGCATGCCGTACAACGATCGTCGCCGCAAGCTACTCCGGTGAGAGAACTCGACTTTTTGGAGGAGCGGAGGGCGCGATCGACGACAGTATTCCTCATCGAGAAGACGACACGACGCTGCGACTCCCTAGTTCTTGATCAAGTGTGATGTCAACGGCAGATTCCTTGAGGTCTGCGGTGCATTCCCCTGCACCGGGTATTGTTCCGACCTGCAAGTTGACGATGACGCTCTCTTGGGTCATTTCTACCGTTGGCATGACGGCGTAGCATTCCCGGGGTTCGGCAACGAAGTACAACCGAATGGTGTCAGTTTCGTGCAATTCCCAGTCGTCCCACTGCACGCTGCGGAGATTCTCGAGATCGCTCTGAGTTTCCATGAGCTGGAAACGCCCTGAACTGTTGGAGGATGCGGAGTCACGTTGGGATGATGAACTGGCACCGGAGGTCGTTTGGTTCCCCTGGGCGCAAGCCACCACAGTGAGGCATATCAACGAACCCAACACGGCGATCGTTGCTACTTTCATTCTTCCTAGCATGGTGAGTACCACCCAACATCGGCTGAATCTGTAAACCTACCAGAGGGCTCGGGCGGTTTCGGTGGGCCCGTTGACCTCGGTCAGTCCCGCATCGATGACCTGGACCGGGGCGGTCGTACTCGCCCAGCGCAGTTCATCGGCCTCCAGCACCCGCACCCGGAACTCCTGGTCTCGCCAGCGCTGCAGCAACGAGGCCGCGGTTTCCGCCTCAGGACCCTGCCCGGCTGCGACCGTACGCAGTCGCTCGTAGGCCAGCTGAGCGGCATGACCGGCCTGCGCGGCGGCTTTGCCGGTGGACAGGCCCAGCACGGGAGCCATCATCACGGTGACGACCGCGTCGTCGTGGGTCTGCCTCGGTTCTGATGTGGGTCCCGCCGCGGGATCTTCGGCGGGTGCTGACTCCTCGGTGCGCGGGAACTCGGTGCCGCCCACCTGCAGCTTCTTCAGCTCCGGCGGCAGGGGAGCCAGCGGTCCCGGCACGATGGCACGGACTTCCGCGGGCGGCACGGTGTCCAGGGAAACGGTGACGCCGGGCAGCGCCTGAACATCCTCCCAGCGCTTGTTCTCGGCCCGGCGGGTGACCTTGCGGATCCAGCCCGCGCGCCAATGCGCCACCGCTGACGCCCACAGACCGCCGTCGTGGGTGCGGGTGTCGTCGAGGAGGCGGACCACCGCGGTGGCGGCGGCGGCCAGCACGTCCCGATGCTGTGCCGGGTCGGCCTTGACCCGGTGGACCACCAACTGCAGCGCCCAGGGATCTTCGTGATCCGGATGTGCGGGCGCCGAGCGCACGGCGTCGTTCAGGCTCACGCCGGAGCGTCCTCGGTGTCGATGGTGGACCGGGCCTTCTCGGCGTAGCGGTGCCCGTGGACCGTGGAGTGGTTCACGATATCGCCCAGACGCCGCACCTCCACCGGGTTCAGGCTCAGCTGCTCCGCCGACTGATCCTCGAGCAGGTGCTCCCAGCTCGTGGTGCCCGGGATGGCGACGACGTTCTCGCCCTGGGCGAGCACCCAGGCCAGGGAGAGCGCGGCCACGGAGGTCCCGTGCTGGCGGGCCTGCTCGGTCAGGGACTCGAGCAGGCGCAGGTTCTGCGGATAGTTCTCCTCCGAGAACCGGGGCATGGTGCGGCGCACATCGGTGTGCGCGAAATCCTCGATCCGCGGGGGTGCATCGGACAGGAAACCGCGAGCAACCGGAGAGAAGGCCACCAGCACGGTGCCGGTTTCGCGGCAAGCCTCGAGCAAGCCCCACTCCGGGTTGCGCGTCCACAGCGAGTACTCGTTCTGCACGGCGGCGACCGGATGCACCTCCTGGGCCCGGCGCAGCGTCGAGGCGGACACCTCGGAGAGCCCGTAGGCGCCGATTTTGCCCTGCTGGATCATCTCGGCCAGCGCCCCGGCCGATTCCTCCACCGGAACCTGTGGGTCCAGGCGGTGCAGGTAGTACAAGTCGATGTGGTCGGTCTGTAACCGTTGTAGTGAGGCGTCGACCTGGGCGCGCAGCGTCTCCGGACGGCCATCGATGCGCCGATCCCCGGTTTTCGTCAGCCCGCACTTTGAGGCCAGCAGCACCCGGTCCCGGAGCCGACCCTGCGAGGTGGTGGTGGCCACTGCCCGACCGACGAGTTCCTCATTGCGCCCGCCCCCGTACAGGGTCGCGGTATCGAGGTGGTCGACCCCGGCCTCCGTGACGGCCCGTACCAGCAGGTCGACGGCGGCGGCGTCGTCGAGAAAACGGGTGTATCCGTGGTTGAGGTTCATGCAGCCCAGGCCGATGGGGCGCACCGGGCGTCCGGCGAGCAGGCGCGGCGAAGTCAGGTCGGTGATCATCATGGTCATGCGATCCACTCTAACGGGGTGCAAAACCAGCGAGGGAACATTAGGACACAAGATGAACAGGGGGGAAAACAGGGGGAGTAGGTCAGGTTCCCTAGGCGATGGAGACGTCGAAGAGCAGCCCCAGCAGATAGGTGGCGATGGCGGCGCCGAGGCCGATGAGCAGCTGCCGCAGGGCTCGCTTGAGCGGGGACGCCCCCGAGAGCAGGCCGACGACACCGCCGGTTCCGAGCAGTGCGACGGAAACCAAAGCCATCGCCCACAGCAGGGCGGTGATGCCGGTGGCGCCGAGCAGGAAGGGCAGCACCGGGATGATGGCTCCGGAGGCGAAGAAGCAGAAGCTGGAGGCGGCCGCACCCCAGGCGTTGCCGATCTCGGCGTGTTCGTCCGAGTGGTCCACCGGTCCCTGGGAGCCGTCGGGGCGGGCCGAGTAGCTGGGGTTGCAGTCGCAGGTGAAGTAGCCGAGTCGCTCCTGGGCACGGTGGTGGGCCTCCGCCTCGTTCATGCCGCGCGCCCGGTAGACCAGCTCCAACTCGTTCTGGTCCAAATCCAGATGACTGGCGGCGTCGAGGGTGATCTGGGTGGGAGCGGAGGCCTCCAGCAGCTCGCGCTGGGAGCGCACGGAGACGAATTCGCCAGCACCCATCGACAGCGCCCCGGCCAGCAGCCCGGCCAGTCCGGTGAAGAGCACCACTTCGGTGGAGACGCTGGTCGCGCCGATGCCCATCACCAGGGCCAGGTTGGAGACGAGCCCATCGTTGGCCCCGAAGACGGCGGCACGGAAGTTGCCGGCCAGTTGTTCGCGTCCGCGGGCAGCCAGCCCGCGCACCACCTCCTCGTGGATGGCCTCATCGGCGGCCATGCCCTCGGGGGCGTCCTTATCCCGGGTGTAGGGGGAATCGGATTCGGCGCGCTGGATGAGTGCCAGCACGAACACGGAGCCGAAGAGCCGTGCCAGCCAGCGCAGCAGGACCCTGCGCAGGGAGGGCCGTGGCGGATGCTCGGCGTGGGAGCCCAGCAGGGTGCGCCAATGATTCTCGTGCCGCTTCTCGGCCTCGGCCAGCCCCAGCAGGATCTCCCGGTCGGGGCCGGACTTGCGGGCGGCGATGTCGCGGTAGATCTGGCCCTCCACGATCTCGTCGGAGAGGTAACGCCGCCAGCGCTTGATCTGCTCCGGGCTCGGCTGACGGGCAGCGGGGGTGGCGGCGGAAGAATCGGGGGTGGACATGGTCCTCACTGACGTCGGAGCGATCGGAGACGGCGACGGGGAACCGGCCCCGCCAACCTCGGAGTTTACTCGCGCGCGGCCGTGGGACCCAGTCGGGATTCGGATGCTGAGATACGAGTAGGCTGATGCCATGAGTACGTCCTCTGATACGCCCCCGCCACGGTCCACCGTGGCGCAGCGGCTGCTGGCCGGGGGAGATGAACCCGACCCGCGCTTCACCCTGGCCAACGAGCGGACCTTCCTCGCCTGGATCCGCACCTCGCTGGCGCTGCTGGCCGGAGGCGTCGCCGTGGAGGCCTTCACCGGGGCACTCTTCGATGAGATGACGCGCCGGGTGCTGGGCTCGATCCTGCTGGTGCTAGCCGCGGTAATCGCCTTCAGTGCGGTGTTCCGTTGGATCCGCGTGGAGCGGGCCATGCGCCGCGGGCGGGCGCTACCGCTGCCGGTGCTGGCCCCGCTGCTCGCCCTGGGCACCGCGATGGCAGCCGCCGTCGTGTTCATCATGGTGATGGTGTGACGACGACGGCGCACTCGCGGCACGCGGATCCGGGGCTACAACCGGAGCGCACCGTGATGAGCTGGTCGCGGACCCTGATGGCGCTGTGCGTGACCGCACTGTTCTTCCTGCGCTGGTACCCCGAGCAGGGCCTGATCACGTTCGCCCCGGCCCTGTTGTGCGCGGCGGCCGCTGGCGGCATTCATTTCTCGCAGCGGGCCCGGTACACCACGCAATCGCACGGCATCACCTCAGAACGAGTGCGCGCCGATGTCTGGGCCGTGCTGTGGATGACCACCTTGGTGATCGTGCTGGCGCTGAGCGCACTGGGGGCCGTCTGGGTGCTGTGAAGACTAACCGTCTTCGCGCTCGGGGTGCGGGCCGAACTGGAAGTGGCGCCCGCTGATCTCGGTGACCTCCACGGCCACAATGTAGTCCTTGTAAGTGGGGACCCAGGGGGTGAGCCCGAGGCGACGAACCCGGCGGATCTCGTCGTCGTCGGTGAGCACCCGCGCCAGGCCGCGCGCCACCACCGACCAGCCCTGGTCGGGCAGCATGCCGTCGGCCTCCAGCGCGATGCCGGTGCTGTGCTCCGCAGCGGTGAGCTTGGAGCCGGGGGCGGTGCGGAAATAGACCACGGGCGCCTCGGCGAGGATATTCACCGGGAAGATCTCCAGGCGCTCCTCGCCCTGGAACGCCACCCGGGCGTGCCGGGTGTGGGTGAGCAGCTTCCAGGAGCGCTCGTCGTCGAGGATCAGCACGGGCTCGTCGTCGGGGTGGTCAAACATCAGGTTCATGGTGCCTCCGTGATCGGGGTGAGGTCCGCGAGTGCGCGGCTGGTTGAGGATGCGGGTTCAGGTGCGGGCTCGACGGCGGCCACGATCTGCTCGAACTGCTCGAGCGCGGCTGCTGTCGTGCGTCCGGGGGCGACACCCAGCAGATGCGGGGCCAGATGCGGTGCGAGACGGCCGGCCACCTCGGCGGGGTATCCGCGCCCGTGCACGGTGCCGCCGGCGCGGGTCAGAATGAGCTGCCCGGCGGCGATGTCCCACGGATGGGTGGCCAGCGCCAGGGTGACGTCGGACCAGCCGGCGGCGGTGTAGCAGAGCTCCATGGCACCCGAGACGGTGCGGCGCAGCGTGGCGTAGTCCTGCACCAGCCGCCCGAACAGCTCGAGGCAGCGGGCGGGCTGATGCGCGAGATTCTCCGCCGAGGGGAAGGAAGTGACCAGATTGTACCGGCGCTCGCTGTCCGGGGCGGGCCGCGGGGTCAGCGGGGCACCATTGAGGTAGGCGCCGTCGTCGTCGGCCGAGAATTCCAGCCCGTTCACCGGATCCAGCACCACGCCGGCGCGCACCGTGCCGTGCACTGCCGCCGCGATGGAGATCGAGAACGGGACGAAGCCGTGCACGAAATTCGAGGTGCCGTCAATCGGGTCGATGATCCATTCGACGTCGACCGCGCGGTCGGCTCCACCGTCGGCTGCCGTGTCGGCATCCGCGGGCTTCCCGCCGCGCACCCCTCCTTCTTCGCCGAGGACCCGGGAGCCGGGCAGTGCCTCGGTGAGCCGGGCGACGAGGAGGTCTTCGGTGGCGCGATCCAGGAGCGTGACGACGTCGTGGTCGTTGGACTTCGTGGTGACGCCGAGGTGGTCCTGCGGAGCGCGGAACGCCTCGAGCAGTGCCGGGGCGGCGCTGCGTGCGGCCTCGCGTGCCAGGCCCATCAACGCGGTGGCGCGGATGTCGGGGGATGCGGCGTCGTCGGTCACATCGCCCAGTCTACTCATCGGCTTCGTCCGGGCTCTTGCCACCGACGGGTCCACCCCCTAGAGTTAGTTGCTAAGAGCAACCAAACTGCCGACAATGCGTGCCGCTGAGACCACCCGCAGGGGGAGACCGACCATGTCCGTGTCCGAATCCACCGCCGACGAGCTGTTCACCACGCTCTCGCGCTTCCACCGGCTGCTGCGCTGGGGGTTCCGCACACATCAGGAGGACGGCGACCCTGGACCGGCCGCGCAGATGATGCTGCTCTACCTGCGCCGCCAGGGCCCGAGCCGCTCCAAGGACCTGGCCGTCTGGCTCGGCATCGACAAGGCACCCACCTCGCGCCTGGTGGCCGATCTGGAAGCCCGCGGCCTGCTGCGGCGACAGACGGACCCGGACGATGCCCGATCCCAGCGGCTCAGTCTCACCGAGGACGGGGTCGAGCTGGCCCTGGCGCTGCGCGCCCGCCGGGTGGAGATCGTGCGCTCCTCGCTCACCGGCCTGGACGACGCCACCGTGCACGCCACCGTGGCCGCGATGGAGGAGCTCATCGCCACGGTGCAGACGAACCTGGCCGATCGGGCCGAGGGCACCCCACCGGCGGGGGCGCTGCATGGCTGACGCCGTTGCCTCCGCCGATGAACCGATGAGCCACCGGGAGGTGCTGCGGGCGCTGACCGGACTGCTGGCCGGCTTCTTCGCCGCCATGCTCTCCATCAACATCATCGTCACCGCGCTGCCGGTGATCGTCCGGGAACTCGACGGCACGCAGCTGGAATACTCCTGGGTGCTCACCGGCACCCTCCTGGCGAACGCGGCGACCACCCCGATCTGGGGCAAGCTGGCCGACCTGTTCGACAAGAAGCGGTTGTTCCAGACGGCGCTGGGGATCTTCACCCTCGGCTCCCTGGTGGCCGGACTCGGCGGCACCATGGGCGTGCTGATCCTGGGGCGGGTGATCCAGGGGGTCGGTGTGGGCGGGCTGGCCGCCCTGACCATGGCCATCATGGGCACCATCATCGCCCCGCGGGAGCGCGGCCGCTACGCCGGATACATGGGAGCCACCATGGCGACGGCAACCGCCGCCGGACCGCTCATCGGCGGGCTCCTCGTGGAGACGGCCGGCTGGCGCTGGACGTTCTGGGCGGGGATCCCGGTGGCGCTGGTGGCCATGGTGATCATCGGCAAGACGCTGAACCTGGCGCCGCGACCACCGCGTCCGGTGCGCATCGACTGGCTGGGCGCCACCCTGCTGGCGGCGGCGACCATCGCCGGAATGCTGTGGCTCTCCTTCGCCGGCAACCCGGCGTTCTTCGACGTCGTCTCCTGGCCCTCCGCCCTGCTGGTGCTCACCGTACTGGCGGGGGTGACCGGGCTGATCATGGTGGAGCGCCGGGTGGCCGAGCCGGTGATGGACCCCAGGATCTTCCGCTCCCGCACCACACTGCTGGCCATCATCGCCTCGCTGACCCTGGCCGTGCTGATGATCTCGATCCCTGCTTATTTGGGTCTCTATTTCCAGAACGGGCGTGGGCTGGGGCCGACCGCCTCGGGGATGCTGACGCTGCCGCTGATTTTCGGCAACCTGATCGGCACCACCGTGACCGGTCAGCTTATTACCCGCTACGGGCGGTGGAAGATCTACCTGGTGCTGGGCTCCGGGCTGGCCATCGCCGCCGCCTACTGGCTCTCCGCCGTGGACGCGACCACCCCGTTCTGGCTGATCGGGGTGAAGATCGCGCTGATCGGACTCGGGGTGGGCATGGTCATCCAGAACCTGATGCTCGCGGTGCAGAACACGGTGACGGTACACCACATCGGGGCAGCGTCAGCAGCCATCGCGTTCTTCCGCACCGTGGGCGGGGCACTGGGCAATTCGGTGATGGGCGCGGTGATGGCCGTGCACGTGGCGACGGCCGCCACCGCCTCCCAGCTCATGGACGGCTACGCCGCCGGGGCCGGACCCATGTTCCTGGCGGCCGCGCTGATCGCCACCCCCGCCCTGGTTGCGGTGCTGCTCATCCGGGAAGTCCCGTTGCGGCGCACGGTCTAGCGTCAACGAACGACGTGTGTCGTCGGTGACCGGCTCCCCGGCGCGATAGGCTGGAGGCATGCCCGGACCTGATCAGCTGCCCGCCTGGGTGTATGGCCATTGGCAGCGCTACCGTCGTCGCCGTCGCCAAGCCGCAGGCGATGAACCGACCATCCTCTCCTTCACCGGGTACGGGACCACCTCCTGGGTGCGCGTCCTCGCCCGGGTCATCCTGGCCCCGGGCGAGGAATTCGTCAATGGCCGCCGGCTCGCCCCCGTCATCAAAGACGGCGTGCGTGGCTGGCGCAACTTCATCTCGCCCCCGCTGGCGTTCCACCAGGTCGACGTCGAGGTTGCCGGGCATCGGTATCCGGTGCGCGCCGACCGCAACGGGGTCATCGACGCGGTGATCCCGGCGCAGCTGAGCCCCGGTTGGACGACGGCGCAGGTGCACGTGGCCGGTGGAGATAGCTCCAGCGTCGACGTGATCGTGGTGGACGAGGCGGCCCGGCAGGGCGTGATCTGCGACATCGACGACACGATCGTGGTCACCGCGCTGCCGCGCCCGCTGCTGGCCAGCTGGAACTCCTTCGTGCTCGACGAGCACGCTCGCACCCCCACCCCCGGGATGTCGGTGCTGCTGAACCGGCTGCTGGACCTGGAGAACTCCTCCCCGGCGTTCTACGTGTCCACCGGTGCGTGGAATGTGGCCCAGGCGCTCACCCGCTTCCTGACGCGCAACCTCTACCCGCTGGGTCCGCTGCTGCTGACCAGCTGGGGGCCCACCGAGGACCGGGTGTTCCGTTCGGGCATGGAGCACAAACACGAGGCGCTGGACCGGCTCAGCGAGGACTTCCCGGAGACCCAGTGGATTCTGGTGGGCGACGACGGCCAGCACGACCCGGAGATCTACGCCTCCTTCGCGCGGCGGCACCCGGGCCGCGTCCGGGCGATTGTGATCCGGCAGCTTACCCCCTCGGAGGCGCTGCTGGCCGGTGGCCGCGCGGCCGAGACCCGGCACACCACTCCGGGCGTGCCCTGGGTTTACGGACCCGACGGCGCCGCACTGACCCTGCAGCTCGAAGAACTGGGCATCCTGAACCCGGACCATGGCACGGGTTCGCCCCAGGCCTGGCCGCACAGCGTGCGCACCGAGGAGACCGAATCGGTGGAGCGGCTGCAGATGGATTTCCCGCTGTTCACCCAGGACTTCTCCGAGGCCGACGTCGATGGTTGAGCATACGGGCCTCACGGTCTCCATCCCGCTGCGGTGGGGCGACATGGACGCCTACGGCCACATCAACAACGCGCGCATCCTCTCCGTGCTCGAGGAAGCGCGCATCGCCGTGTTCGGGGTGCCTGCCGGAACCGGGGCACCAGGCGGCCAGCCCGCGCCGATCGATCTGCTGGCCGGGGTCCCCGAGGGTGTGCTGACGCTGATCGCCGAGCACACGGTGAGCTATCGCCGGCAGCTGGAGTACCGCACGGTGGCGGTCCAGGTGCGCGTGCGGGTGCTCGCCGTCAAGGGCGCCTCCGTCGTCATCGGCTACGACCTCGTTGACCCGGTGACCGAGCAGGTGTGCGTGAGCGCGACCACCACCATGGTCTTCGTTGACGGCGCCTCCGGCCGTCCGGTGCGGCTGAGCCCGCAGCAGCGCGCCGCCCTTGAGCCGCACCTGCCGGGCTGACCTTCGCTGACCTTCTCTGGCTTACTCTGACCGTCGCTGTCTTTCTCTTAAACGACGACGTCGCCGCCTCCCGTGTAGGGGAGAGCGGCGACGTCGTTGTGTGTGCTCCCAGAGCTATGGCCCCAGAGTGTCCGATCAGACGATGCCCTGGGCGATCATCGCATCGGCCACCTTGAGGAAGCCGGCGATGTTGGCGCCCACCACGTAGTTCCCGGGAGCGCCGTACTCCTCGGCGGTGGCCATGCAACGGTCGTGCACGTCCGCCATGATCGCCTCGAGGCGGTCATGGGTGTATTCGAAGGTCCAAGAGTCGCGGCTGGCGTTCTGCTGCATCTCCAGGGCGGAGGTGGCCACGCCGCCGGCGTTGGCGGCCTTGCCCGGGCCGAACAGGGTGCCGGAGTCCAGGAACAGCTCGGTGGCCTTCTGGGTGGAGGGCATGTTCGCGCCCTCGGAGACAGCCTTGACGCCGTTTTTGATCAGCGTGCGGGCCGCCGCGTCGTCGAGCTCATTCTGGGTGGCCGAGGGGATGGCCACGGTGCCGGGCACGTCCCACACGGAGCCGCCCTCGACATAGCGGGAGCGACCGCCGCGACGCTGAGCGTACTCGGAGATGCGGCCGCGCTCGACCTCCTTGATCTGCTTGAGCAGGTCCAGGTCCAGCCCATCCTCGTCCACCACATAGCCGGAGGAATCGGAGGCGGTGAGCACGGTGGCACCCAGCGACTGCGCCTTGGCGGCGGCGTAGATGGCGACGTTGCCGGAACCGGAGATCAGCACCTTCTGGCCGTCCATCGACTCGCCCTTGGTGCCCAGCATGGAGTTGGCGAACATCACCGCACCGTAGCCGGTGGCCTCGGTGCGCACCAGCGAGCCGCCCCAGGTGAGGCCCTTGCCGGTCAGCACGCCGGCCTCGAACCGGTTCGTCAGGCGCTTGTACTGCCCGAACAGGTAACCGATCTCGCGGGCACCGACGCCCACGTCACCGGCGGGGACGTCGGTGTACTCGCCGATGTGGCGGTAGAGCTCGGTCATGAACGACTGGCAGAAGCGCATAACTTCGCCGTCGGAGCGTCCCGCCGGGTTGAAGTCGGAACCGCCCTTGCCGCCGCCGATGGGCATCCCGGTCAGGGCGTTCTTGTAGACCTGCTCGAAGCCGAGGAACTTGATGATGCCCAGGTAGACCGAGGGATGGAAGCGCAGGCCGCCCTTATACGGACCCAGTGCGGAGTTGAACTCGACGCGGAAGCCGCGGTTGATCTGCACTTCGCCGTTGTCGTCGACCCAGGGTACCCGGAAGATGATCTGTCGCTCGGGCTCGCACATCCGGCGCAGGATCCCATGCTCGACGTACTCGGGGTGGCGGTCCACCACCGGCTCCAATGCCTCCAGGACCTCAGTGACGGCCTGGTGGAATTCCGTCTCGCCCGGGTTGCGATGCAGCACCTCTTCGCGCAGCTTCTCCAAGCTTGCTTCCATCGTGGCATTCCTCACAATCAGTTGGTCGATCGTGTCTCGCGGCGAGGAAGGCAGCACAATGGTCCCCTTCCGGGCGGAGACAACCATTGTCACAGCCCTCCCACAGTACAGCACGCTCACCGGGTGGGCTATGGGCATGACGAACCGCGCGCCCTTCACCGGCTCACGCGGGTGGGGGTGGCACCATGGACGGTGATGAACCGTACTGCTCGCACCCCCCGTGCCGCTCTGCCGATGCCCCTGTGGCTGCAGGGCGGCGTCGAAGCGCTTTTCGCCGTGCTGTTCCCGATCGCGCTGATCGTGGTGCCGCTGTGCAGCATGTGGTGGCTGGGTGCCTTCCGCGACATGCCCCTGGAGACCGTGGGTGCGCTCGCCGGTCAGATCTGGCTGGGCACGCACGGGGTGCCGCTGCAGCTGAGTATCGCCATCGACGGCGCCGAGCCGATCACCGGTACCTGGTGGTTCCTCGGCTGGGCCGGGGTCCTGATCCCGCTGCTGTTCGGGTTCCGTGCTGGGCGCCGACTGTTCCGTGCTTGTACAACGTCGTCGATGTTCTGGCAGCCGTTAGTAGGGGCGGTGCTCACCTGGGCGCTGGCCGGACTGGCGCTGACCTCCCTGGTGTCCACCCCGGAAGTCACGATCAACCTGGCCGCCGGGGCACTGATCCCGATGGCGTGGATGACGCTGGCGCTGCTCGTCGGCGCCCGCCGCGAGGCCGGCACCTGGACCGGGCTGCTGGGCAAGGACGCCACCGGCTGGCTCGAGCGCACCTCGCAGGTCTCGCGCTGGACCGGGAGCTATTTCTGGTCGGTGCTGCGCGCCGCCGTCGTCGGGGTTTTCGCCGCTTACGCTCTGGCCTCGGTGCTGCTCAGCGTGCAGCTGATGCTGCAGTGGGCGAGCATCACCGATGTGTACCAGCGGCTGGGCTCCGGGGTGATCGGCGGGTCCAGTCTCACCGTGATTCAGCTGGGGATCATGCCGAATGTGGGGATGTGGACGCTGTCGTATCTCACCGGTGCCGGTTTCCTGGCCGGAGCCGGGTCGCTGGTGGCACCGAGCGGGTCCACCGTGGGTGCGCAGCCTGCTATTCCCCTGCTCTCGGCGATTCCGACCGGACAGTCGTTGGAGTCGACCTGGTGGCTGCTGCTGCTTCCCGTGGCCGCTGGCATTGTGGCCGGCTGGTGGCTGTTCCGCGAGGGCGAGAACCACCTGGAAGACTGGTTCCGGGCCCGCATTGCGCAGCCGGTGGCGGCGCTCGGGCTCTCCACCATCGTGCTGGGGCTGCTGGTCGGGATCGCCGTCGCCGTCGTGTCGTATCTGCCGTTCCTGCTCTCGGGCGGATCCTGGGCGATCGGGAAGTTCACCGAGGTGGGGCCGACGGCGTGGATCGCGGCCCTGCTGCTGGGAGCGCAACTGGCGGTGGGCGCCATGATTGGTTATCTGATCGCGCCCTGGGGCGAGCGAGACCGCTATGTCGGCCCAGAGACGGATGAGGCCGACGAGACCATGGACGACGTCGAAAAATCTGACGCCGGCGACTGATCTCGGGGAGTGCGATCCCAGGACGTGTGATCTCCGAGAGTGTGACCTCAGGGAGCGCCGATGCCGAGCCCGGTGTTGTACTCCGCCGAGCACTGGTGCAGCGCGCGATCGGTGAGCGCGCCACTGACACAGGACTCGAAGGCCACGGTGGCCTCCCAGAACACCATCTGCGCGACCACCAGCCCGGCGAAGAGCAGACAGCCCAGCATGCCCGCGGTGGCGGCGGTGGGCAGCAGCATGGACACTCCGGCCTTGGCCACCCGACGCAAGGCCAGCACCCCGAACACGATGCCGGCGACGGCGAAGGGCAGCGCCAGCGCCTTGGCGGGCAGGGTGAGGGTGGAGGCGAAATAGGTGCCGATCAGGCAGCCGAAGAGCGCCAGCAACAGGGTGCGCGCTCGGCGCACGGTCTCATCTGGGGGCGACGCGGGCTCAGTCGTGGGCGGCGCGGGAGTCGTCATTGACTCAGCTTAGCCCCTGTTCGTCCAGCCACTGCGTTGCCAGGTCCGCTGAGGAAGCCTGCTCCGATACCGACTGCGCATTCAACTCGATCAGGGCCTCCACGGTCAGGCGGCGCTGCACATCCTCGATGATCGCGGCGGCATCCGGGTCCAGCTCGGATCCGGTGACCGGAACTACGTTCTGCGGCAGGATGAGGCTCTCGGGGTCCTCCAGCACGACCAGATCATTCTCGGCGATGGCGGGGGAGGCGGTGTAGATGTCGGCCACCTGCACCGTGCCGTCGGTCAGCGCGGAAACCGTGAGCGGACCACCGGAGTCCTCCACCGGGGTCAGTTCCAGCTGCACCCCGTAGACCTCCTCGGCGCCGGAGGGACCGTAGGGCCGCGACTCGAACTCGGAGTTCGCGGCGATCGAGACCGGCTGGTCCAGTGCGGTCAAGTCGCCGATGCTGCTCAGGTCGTACTCTTCGGCGGTCTCGGCGGTGACCGTGTAGGAATCCTGATCGGTGGCCTCCGCGTACTGCAGCACCCGCAGTTCCTCGGGCAGGGCGTCGTCGAGTGCGGCGAAGACATCCTCGGGGGAGCCCGCCTCGGCGGCGGCGTCCTCGTCGTAGTACTGCAGCAGGTTGCCGGTGTAGTCGGGAATGACGTCGATGTCGCCGGACTCCAGCTCGGGCAGGTACACCTCGCGCTGGCCGATCTGGTACTGCCGGTCCACCGTGAAGCCGCCGGCCTCCAGTGCCTGGGCGTACAGCTCGGCGATGATCTCGTTCGAATAGTACGCCTGCGAGCCGATCGCGATCGCATCCGGATCGTTGCTGGCGCCGGCGTCTCCGTTGGCCTCGCCGTTGGCGTCAGTCGCCTCGGCGGTGGCGGTGCCCGCGGCGTCGTCGTCGGCCAAGGGATCCGAACCGCCGCCACACGCCGTCAGCAGCGCGGCGGAGGCCAGCGTGGCGGTCACCAGCTGCCAGGCGCGCACCCGGCGCCGGTTCCGGGAGCGCAGTGGTGCGGAAGTTTCGGCCCGGGCCGATGCGGCGGCGGAAGCGGTGACGGAGGAGGCGACGTCGTGGAGGCTCATGGTGAACCACTGTACGGTTCGGTGCACCGGTCACGCCATGATCGAGTGACACTGCATATTGAGCGCTACCGCGCGGCGCGGGCCGGTCGTACCCCGTGTGGGGAGACGGCGCGCTGCACCCCGGCCAGAGCCAGGTCGATGACCAGGGTCAGCGCGATGACCATCACCGAGGCACCGAGCATCATCGCGTACTGCTGGGTGTTCAGTCCCAGGAACACGAAACGCCCGAGCCCACCGGCCCCGACATAGGCAGCCAGGGTGGCGGTGGACATCACCTGGAGGGTGGCGGTGCGGATCCCGGCCAGCAGCAGCGGCAATCCCAGCGGGATCTCGATGCGCAGCACGATCTGGGCGGTGGTGAACCCCTGGGCGCGCGCGGCGTCGACCACCCGCGGATCCACCGTGTCGAACCCGCTGAACGCCCCGGCCAGCACCGAGGGCACCGCCAGGATCACCAGAGCGGCCAGCGGCGGAAGCACGCCGATACCCATCAGCACCGCGAACAAGGTGATCAGGCCCAGGGTGGGCAGGGCGCGGGCGGCGGCGGAGACCCCGACGACGACGCCCGAGAAGCGTCGGGTGTGGCCGATCCACCAGCCCAGTGGCACCGCGATGAGCAGGGCGAGCACGACGACGGCGCCGGTGTACTGCAGGTGTTCCAGACTGCGTCGGGCGATGCCGCCGGTTCCCGTCCAGTTGTCCGGATCACTCAGCCAGGCCAGGGTCTCGTTGATCATGCTGCCGCCCCCGATCCGGTCCGACGCCAGGGGGTGAGCGCTCGGCCGGCCAGCACCAGGGCGACGTCGAGGAGCGCGGCGAGCACCAGGGTCATCACGATGCCGGTGAGTAGTTCAGGGATGATGGAGCGCTGGAAGCCGTCGGTGAACAGCATCCCGAGTGAGGGGATGCCCAGCACCGCACCCACCGTGCACAGCGACAGGGTGGACACGGAGACCACCCGCAGCCCGGTGATGATCACCGGGGCGGCCAGGGGCAGTTCAACGGCGAGCACCCGGCGCAGCGGCGGATACCCCAGGGCCACCGCCGCCAGCCGGGCCTCGGCCGGGACCGAATCGAAGCCCTCCGCCACCGAGCGCACTAACAGCGCCACCCCGTACAGAGTCAGGGCAATGATGACGTTGGTGACGTCGCGCAGTCCGGTGCCCAGCACCACCGGCAGGGCGATGAACAGCGGCAGCGACGGGATGGCGTAGAGGAGTCCGGCGGTGGTGAGGATCCCGGAGTTCAGGGGTCGCACCCGGTGCGCCAGCCACCCCAGCGGCAGTGAAATCAGCAGTGCCGCACCGATAGCGGGCAGCGACGTCAGCAGGTGCACCCAGGTGCGCTCGCCGATCAGCCCCAGGTTGTCGAGCACCCAGCTCATGAGGTCTCCGGTTCGGCGGCGAGCACTCCGGCGGGGCGCCCGTGCGCATCCACGACGACGACGGACCCGTCCGCTCCGGTGCGGGTGAACAGCTCGCGGCCGCCACCCTGCAACCCCAAGAACCCGCGGACGAAATCGTTGGCGGGACGCGTCACGAACTCCTCGCCCGTGCCTTGTTGCTCGATCTGGGCGGCGGCCCCCAACAACACAATGTGGTCACCCAGCCGCAGCGCCTCATCCATGTCATGGGTGACGAAGACGACGGTGGTGCCCAGCCGGCGCTGCAACGACCGCAACTGGGCTTGCAATCCGGAGCGCACCAGCGGGTCCACCGCGCCGAAGGGCTCGTCCATCAGCAGAATCTCGGGGCGCCCGGCCAGCCCGCGCGCCACGCCCACACGCTGGGCCTGCCCACCGGAGAGCTCGCTGGGGTAGCGGGAAGATAAGGACGGATCCAGCTCGACCAGCTCCATCATCTCCGCCACGATGCTGCGCTGCTCGGCCCGGTCGGCGCCGGTGAGCTGAGGAACCACCGTGATGTTCTGCGCCACCGTGTGGTGGGGGAGTAGCCCCGCGTTCTGCATGACATAGCCGATCCGACGCCGCAGGGACACCGGGTTGAGCCCGGCCACGTCGTCGCCGTCGACCAGCACCCGGCCCGAGCTGGGCTCGACCATGCGGTTCACCATCCGCAGCAGGGTGGTCTTCCCGGAGCCCGAAGATCCGGCCAGCACCGTGATCTGCCCGCGGGGAATCTGCAGGCTGACATCATCGACGGCGGGGCGGGTCACATCAGCCGAGCGGGCGGCGCCCCGGGCGGGATACCGTTTGCTGACGGCATCGAATGAGATCATAGGGTCCATGCGTATCGTGATTCTGCTCTCAGGTTCGGGCAGCAATGCCCAAGCGGTGTTCGACGCCGTCTCCTCTGGCGCTCTGCCGATTCAGATCAGCGCCGTGGGATCGGACACCCCGGACGCTTATGGTCTGGTGCGGGCCCGCGACGCCGGTCTGGAGACGTTCGTGCTGGACTACGCAGATTACCCGAACCGCTCCGCCTGGACGGTAGCCCTGAGCGACGCCGTCGCCGAATATGATCCCGACCTGGTGCTGAGTTCCGGGCTGATGCGGATCGTGGGCTCGGAGTTCATTGACCGATTCGCCGGCCGATTCGTGAACACCCATCCGGCTCTGCTGCCCTCTTTCCCCGGGGCCCACGGCGTGCGCGATGCGCTCGCGGCCGGGGTGAAGATCACCGGCACCACCTTGCACCTGGTCGACGCCGGAGTCGACACGGGGCGCATCCTGGACCAGCGTGCCGTGCGCATTCACCCGGGGGAGTCCGAGTCCGAGGTGCACGAGCGGATCAAGGTCGAGGAGCGGGCGATGGTGCTCGACGCCCTCGCCGCGCTGCACCGGGCCCAGCAGCACCGCCCGTCCGCCATGATCGGGGAGCTCGACCTGACGCCGCACCGACCTGGCATAGACTGAATTCGGCACTCGCGGACACGCTGTTCCGCCCGCACCCGTTCACCCCACAGGAGAATTTCTCGTGAGCATCACTCTGGATCACGTCCCCTTCAAACGCGCGCTCATCTCGGTGTATGACAAGACCGGGCTGGAGCCGCTGGCCCGCGGCCTGCATGAGGCGGGTGTTGAGCTGGTGTCGACCGGATCCACGGCGAAGCGGATCGCTGGCGCCGGGGTGCCCGTCACCGAGGTCTCCGAGGTCACCGGCTTCCAGGAATGCCTGGACGGGCGCGTGAAGACCCTGCACCCGCGCGTCCACGCCGGCATCCTGGCCGACCGCCGCCGCGAGGACCACGTGGCCCAGCTGCGTGACCTCGACGTCGCCCCCTTCGACCTGGTGATCGTCAACCTTTACCCCTTCGTCGACACCGTGGCCTCCGGGGCGGGGCAGGACGAGGTCATCGAGCAGATCGATATCGGCGGACCCTCCATGGTGCGTGCCGCCGCGAAGAACCATCCCTCGGTGGCCATCGTGGTGGACCCGGCACGCTACGATGACGTCGTGACGGCCGCTCAGCAGGGCGGGTTCTCGCTGCGCACCCGGCAGCGCCTGGCCTCGCTGGCGTTCGCCCACACCGCGGCGTACGACAACGCCGTCGCCGCGTGGACCGCAGCCCAGTTCGGCGACCTGACCGAGAGCGGAGCGGGGGAATCCGATGCGGAGGCAGCGGCACAGACCCCGGCCTTCCCGCCCTACGCCGGGGTGTCTCTGGAGCGCGCCGAATCGCTACGCTACGGCGAAAATCCGCACCAGAACGCCGCACTCTATGTGGAGCAGGCTGCCGCCCCGGGCATCGCCCAGGCCGATCTGCTGCAGGGCAAGCCGATGAGCTACAACAACTACGCCGACGCCGACGCCGCCCTGCGCGCCGCTTTTGACTTTGCCGATCCGGCCGTGGCGATCATCAAGCACGCCAACCCCTGCGGTGTGGCCGTGGCATCGCCCGACGCCGAGGATCCGCTGGCTGAGGCCCATGGGAAAGCGCACGCCTGCGACCCGGTGTCTGCGTTCGGTGGGGTCATTGCCGCCAACCGTGAGGTCACCGCCGGAATGGCCGCCGCCGTGAAGGACATCTTCACCGAGGTGGTCATCGCCCCCGGGTTCTCGGAGGAAGCCCTGGAGATCCTCTCCGCCAAGAAGAATCTGCGCCTGTTGCGCCTGCCGGAAGGCTTCGCGCAGGACGACGTCGAGTACAAGCAGATCTCCGGCGGCATGTTGCTGCAGACCCGTGACGCTCTTGACGCCGACGGCGACGACGCGGCGAACTGGACCCTGGCGGCCGGTGCTCCCGCCGATGAGGCCACCCTGCGCGACCTGAGCTTCGCCTGGCGTGCGGTCCGGGCGGCCAAGTCCAACGCGGTGCTGCTGGCCGACGATGCCGCCACCGTGGGCATCGGCATGGGCCAGGTCAACCGCCTGGATTCCTGCCGGCTCGCCGTCGAGCGCGCCAACACCCTGGGAGCGGCACAGACCGGAAACCAGACCGACAGCCAGTCCTCCAGCTCCGCTACCGAGATCTCCACGGCCGGAGGTGCCGAAAACGTCTCCGGTGCCGGGGCACCCGAGCGGGCCCGCGGTGCGGTGGCCGCCTCGGACGCGTTCTTCCCCTTCGCCGACGGACTGCAGATCCTGATCGACGCCGGAGTGCGCGCCGTCGTCCAGCCCGGTGGGTCCATCCGTGACGAGGACGTGATCGCCGCAGCAGAGCAAGCTGGGATCACGATGTACTTCACCGGGGCGCGCCACTTCTTCCACGGGTGATGATGTTCAAGGATGACGATGTCCAGCAGTGACGATCCGACGGGCCAGCCTGCTGGTGAATCGGCTGAGCAGCCCGCTGTTCAGCCCGCTGAGCAACCCACCGTGAGCCTGCACACCGGGGCGCTGCCGAGCCTGGACACCCAGGAACTCGGTGTGCGCGAGGCGCTGCGCAAGGGTGACTGGCCACGCGCCGGAGCCCTGTTGCGCGAATTCAGCGCACCCCAGGTCGAGCGGTTCCTGGACCGCACCGACCCCAAGGGGGCTCCGGTGGTGTTCCGGCTGCTCGACAAGGACGTCGCGGTCGAGGTGTTCGCCGCCATCGAGCCGCGGCAGCAACGCGACCTCATCGAGGGGCTGCAGGACGACGACGTCCAGGAGCTCTTCGGCCAGCTGCAGGCCCCCGGTCAGGCCCGACTGCTCGATGAGATGCCCGCCGAGGTGGCGCAGCAGTTGCTGGCCAGCCTGCCGGGCAGTCAGCGTGCCAGCGCCGGCACCGTGCTCGGCTATCCGGCTGGGTCGGTGGGACGGCGCATGCGTCCGGTGCTCATCGAGCTGCGTCCGGACTGGACGGCGGCCCGGGCTCTGGAAGCGGTGCGTGAGGCGGGTATCCCCGAGCGACGTCAGCGGTTCATCGCCCGACTGCCTGTGGTCGGTCACGGGCACAAATTGCGCGGGATGATCGAGCTGTCCCGGCTCGTCACCGCGGATCAGGAGTCCCGGATCGAGACCCTGATGGACACCGAGGTGCTGGCCGTGCTGGCCAGCGAGGACGACGAGACGGCCGCCCGACTCTGTTCCGAACACGACCTGCTCGCCCTGCCGATCACAGATGAGACACACCGCATCGTCGGGCTGCTCACCGTGGACGAGGCGTTCGACATTCTGGAGGAGGAGGAATCCGAGGACTCGCAGCGTGCCGGTGGCTCCACCCCGCTCGCGCAGCCCTACCTGTCCACCCCGGTCAAGCGCCTGTTCCGCGCCCGCATCGTCTGGCTGCTCGTGCTCGCGATCGGCGCCATCCTCACGGTGCAGGTGCTCGAGGTCTTCGAAGAGACCCTGGAAACCATGGTGGTGCTCTCCCTGTTCGTGCCGCTGCTCATCGGCACCGGCGGCAACACCGGCAACCAAGCAGCCACCACCGTCACCCGCGCCCTGGCACTGGGGGATGTGCGACCGCGGGACGTGCTGCGGGTACTGCGCCGCGAACTGCTCGTCGGGCTCTCCCTCGGCGGCACCCTGGGCGCCCTCGGTCTGCTCGTGGCGGGGCTCGTCTACTCCTGGTCGCTGGGTGCGGTCATCGGCTCCACCCTGCTCGCCGTGTGCACGCTGGCCGCCTCGGTCGGGTCACTGATGCCGCTGCTGGCGAAGAAAATCGGGGTCGATCCTGCGGTGTTCTCCAACCCGTTCATCTCCACCGTGGTGGACGCGCTGGGACTGATCGTCTACTTCCTCATCGCCCGGCTCATCCTCGGCATCTGAACCCAACTGCACTCACCCGAGCACATCAGACCCGGGGAAGCTCTCGCCCCGGAACTCGACGCGTGTCAGTAGCTGTAGCCTCCGCCGGACCCGGCGAGGAACAGACCGAACACGATCGAGAGAATGATGAAGACGACGCCGAGAGCCCACAGAATGGTCACGATCCAGCCGATCACCTTCCCCGCCGTGGCCGGAACACCATTGCGCTCGGCCTTGCCGGCGAAGAAGATCGCCAACGGGCCGAGAATGATGCCGAAGGCGAAGAGGCCGATAATGCCGAGCACCAGCGAGGTGGTGGCTGCGGACTGTCCCTCCTGAGGGTTGCCGTACTGACCGTACTGGCCAGTCTGGCCGTACTGCCCGTATTGTCCGGGCTGCCCCGCCGCGTAGTTCTGCCCCGCCGCGTAATTCGGGGCGGCGTACCCGTCGCCGGGCTGGTTCCCGGCGCCCTGGGAGGTGTACGGCGGCACCGACTCATACGGGTTTTGCTCCGACGAGCCGCCCGTGCCCGACGTCGAGTCGTACCAGCTGGGCGTGCCCGAGGCGCCGTCAGACGGGGTCGGGTCGGACTCTGAACCGGAAGAGTATGGAGGCTGTGTCATACGGATGAGCATAACGACGACGACGGCGGATTTCGAGGGCGCCGTCCCGGCTGGTCCCTGATCGTTCCTGTTCGTCCCTGTGTGAACTCGCTCGGACCGGTTCGTCCCGGTTTTGCTCCGCCTGTTCCCGTCCTCTCGGATACCGCTGATCACTCTCGCGCACTCCGTTCACCGCAGGATCTGTGACGAGAGCACGACGCAGATCGCGTGGAGCGCCCCGCTCGGGTAAATTTGACGGTGACTGTGACACCGCCGTGCTGCACGGATCCCCAGTGAATAGAGGAGAACCGATCTATGTCGAAAATCATCTACACCCACACCGACGAAGCACCGATGCTGGCCACAGCGTCCCTGCTTCCGGTGGTGCGGGCTTTCGCGGCCACCGCGGACATCGAGCTGGAGACCGCTGACATCTCCCTGGCCGGTCGCGTCCTGGCCGCGTTCAACGACCTGTTGCCCGAGGACCAGCGCGTCACCGACGCCCTGGGCGAGTTGGGCGACTTGGTGAAGGAACCGGAAGCCAACGTCATCAAGCTTCCCAACATCTCCGCCTCGGTGCCGCAGCTGCTGGCCACCGTGAAGGAACTCCGGGCCGCAGGCTACGACCTGCCCGCCTACCCGGAAGAGCCGAAGACCGACGCCGAGAAAGACATCCGCGCCCGGTACGACTCCGTGAAGGGCTCCGCCGTGAACCCGGTGCTGCGCGAGGGCAACTCGGATCGCCGCGCCCCGCAGTCGGTGAAGAACTTCGCCCGCAAGTTCCCGCATTCGATGGGCGCCTGGTCCGCTGACTCCAAGACCAACGTCGCCACCATGTCCGGCAACGATTTCTTCTCCAACGAGAAGTCCGCCATCATCGCCCAGGACGATGTCCTCACCATCCGCCACACCGACGCTTCAGGCACCACCACTGTGCTGAAGGACGGACTGAAGGTCCTCAAGAACGAGATTGTCGACGGCACGTTCATGTCGGCCGCCGCCCTCGATGCCTTCCTCGCCGAGCAGGTGGAGCGGGCCAAGCAGGAGGGCGTGCTCTTCTCCGCTCACCTGAAGGCCACCATGATGAAGGTCTCCGACCCAGTGATCTTCGGCCACGTCGTCAAGGCGTACTTCCCGGCCGTGTTCGAGAAGTACGGCGAACAGCTGGCCGCCGCAGGTCTGTCCGTGAACAACGGCCTGGCCGCCATCGAGGGCGGGCTGGACCAGCTCGACGCCGAGGTGGCTGAGGGCGTCCGTGCCGAGATCGCGAAGGCGTACGAAGAGGGTCCGGCGCTGGCCCAGGTGAACTCGCACAAGGGCATCACCAACCTGCACGTCCCCTCCGACGTGATCGTGGACGCCTCCATGCCGGCGATGATCCGCGGCGGCGGCAAGATGTGGAACAAGGACGACGCCGAGCAGGACACCCTGGCCGTACTCCCGGATTCCTCCTACGCCGGTGTTTACCAGGTTGTCATCGACGATTGCCGTGCCAACGGTGCCTACGATCCGACCACCATGGGCACCGTTCCCAACGTCGGTCTGATGGCGAAGAAGGCCGAGGAATACGGCTCGCATGACAAGACCTTTATCTTGGAGACCGCTGGCACCGTCGAGGTCGTGAACTCTGCCGGTGAGGTGCTGTTTAGCCACGACGTCGAGGCCGGTGACATCTGGCGCGCCTGCCAGACCAAGGACGTGCCGGTCCGCGACTGGGTCAAGCTCGCCGTCAACCGCGCCCGCGCCACCGGCACCCCCACCGTGTTCTGGCTCGATGAGAACCGCGCCCACGATGCCAACCTGATCTCCAAGGTCAACGAGTACCTCGAGGACCTGGACACCGACGGTCTGGACTTGCGCATCCTGGCCCCGGAAGAAGCCACGAAGCTGTCGGTGGAGCGCATCCGCCGCGGCGAGGACACCATCTCGGTGACCGGCAACGTGCTGCGCGACTACCTCACCGACCTGTTCCCGATCCTGGAGCTGGGTACCTCGGCGAAGATGCTCTCGATCGTTCCGCTGATCAACGGCGGCGGGCTCTTCGAGACCGGCGCTGGCGGCTCCGCACCGAAGCACGTGCAGCAGTTCGTGGAAGAGAATCACCTGCGCTGGGATTCCCTCGGTGAGTTCTTGGCGTTGGCCGTGTCCTTCGAGCACGAGGCTGCCTCCAACGGCAACCAGCGCGCTCAGGTGCTGGCCGATACCCTGGATCGTGCCACCGGCAAGGTGCTGGAAGACGGTCGTTCGCCCTCGCGCAAGGTCGGCGAGATCGATAACCGCGGCTCGCACTTCTACCTGGGCCTGTACTGGGCCGAGGAACTGGCGGCACAGACTGACGACGCCGAGTTGGCCGAGCGGATCAAGCCCGTCGCCGAGCAGCTGCGTGCCAACGAGCAGCAGATCGTCGAGGAGCTGAGCACCGTTCAGGGTGCACCCGTCGACATCGCCGGGTACTACTACCCGAAGCAGGAGCTCGTCTCCGCCTCGATGCGCCCGTCGGCGACGCTGAACGCCATCATCGACGCTCTCTGAAACACCGCGCTGACGAATCCGGTCAGCGTCTAGAGCGCCGTTAAAACGACAGGACGCACTGCCCTTCGGGGTGGTGCGTCCTGTCGTTTCTGAACCGGAACGGGTAATTCGCGCCTGAGGATGCTCAGGTATCAGCCGGTGCAGCCCCAGGCGGTGGATCCGGGGGTACAGGGCTCGGCCACGTTGCGGGTCTTAGCCCGCCAGATGTCGGCTTGTTGCGTTTCGGCGTCGATGCTCATCGTGCCCGCCACCGGGATCCAGGCCCCACCTTCGATCTGATAGTCGCCCTCGTAGGTGGTGGTGAGATTCACCGGGAATGTCCCGGTCTCAGAATAGACATGACTAGTCGGAGTCTCTTCGTTGAACCGGTCCTGCGGGTGCCCGGGAACATCAGTCGTCAGAGTGGCGCCGTCGCCGAAACTCCACACCCAACTCACCGGGGTGATCCTCAGTGTGACCTGGTAGCCGAGCATCTCCTGCGACTGAGTCTGAGGCCGGTAGGTCGAGGCGTAAACATTGGTGTGGGCGTTGATCAGTCCGAACCCGTTCTGGTCCATGATGATCTCGGACTCCGGGGCAAACATGGTCTGCAGATCGTTCAGGGTCACCACCGGGAGAACGGGCTCTTCGACTACTGCTGCGGCGGGTTGGGCTGCTGGTTGTTGGGCTGGTGCCGCGGCTGCGGGGATGGCTGGTTCTACGGGGTCGGGGGTGTCTACTCGGCAGAGGGCTAGTCCGCCGTCGACGAGGGCTCGGTCCCCGACTTGGGCTGGGACGGTTTCGCCGGTGTTGCACAGGGCTGTGTTCATACCGTTGATGTAAGTGTTCTGGGGCCGTTTCCGTCCGTGGGCGTCGGGTGGTGCTGCTTGATTGCTGACGTGATTCTCAGGGAGCGTCTGCGTGCTGGGATGATCGCTGTCCTGCCGAGACGCGTACTTCGAACCACCATTGCCGCCGCTGCCACCGCTGGCCTGTGATGACGCGTCTGATTGAGCGTTCCTGGCGTTCGAAGAGTACTGATTCGTTGTTTGGCTCGGTGTTGTATATCGAGCTTCGGCACCGACGCTCATCGAGCTATTGGACGTGGATTCAGAAAACACTTCCCATTCACGTGTCGCTCCAGAACCGAAAGCAAGGGACTCGGACATGCCGATGAATGTGGCCATGGCTATGGCACCTATGAGGACCTTTCGAATTCGCAAGTGTGAGGCCATGCTGATCAACCGTCCTGGGTGTCCGGAGAAGTTTCGTACACTTCCCACCGCAACGATGTGGTGTTGAACGCGACTTCTGCCCTCCAGCGCTGATTCGGATCCTGGGTAAAGCTTTCGTCAAGGAGCTCACTGTCGGGGGTATACGTACTCGCATGAGAAGGGTCAAGACCATAACGAATGTCGGCCGAAAGCGCGTCATCATCAAGTACGGTTTCGACGTCGCGAATCTCTGATGCGTCATCAAGTACGATCCAATGATCGTCTGCGTATAGAGCTGTCCAATTCTTGGCGTTGTTGTTGCATGTGACGCAGTTGGAGTCTGAAACGTTCTCGAGGGGTTCAGAATCGCCGGTGAGGTAGAGATATTCGAGAGTCTTCCACCAGTATTCGAGGGTGGCTTCAGCGCCTTCGATGCTCTGCTCTTTGGCTTCTTCGGGTAGCTCGGGCACGGGTACGTTCTGAGCGGGCCCGTCTGCAGAAGCTGGCA
>JBQDEV010000014.1:0-86482 GCA_052084925.1 Micrococcaceae bacterium | reverse complement strand
GGGTTTCGAAGAGTTCGCTGCCTGCTTGGTCGGTGGTGCATTGCCAGACACTGAGCTTCCCTGCCCGGCGCACGCGGCGGAAGCCGCGTTTCTTCTGTGCTTCTTGGTCGTCGGGTGCTTGCCCGTCGGGGTTGATTTTGGCTTCGGTGCGGTCTTTCCACCCTGCCGCGTAGTGCGCGAATTGGTTGTCGTCAAAGACCCTGGCCTGTTCAACGAGAACTTCTTCACCTTCTTGGAGCAGCTCCTCGAGATCCTCGGGGTCGGTGTTCACCGATTGGGCTTGTTCCTCAATAGCTTCGAGGTCGTCGACGATGGCTTTCACTGCTTTAGCGGTGATCTCACCTTCGGTGCTGGCTTCCCCCACCTGGGGCAGCTCAGCCACCACAGTGGAAGGGTCACCGGTGAAAGCAGTGATATCAGTACGCGGGAAGATCTTATTACCGAGTCGGATGCGTTGTTTCGCGACCCCGAACGCGCAGTGGGTGTGATGTCTGAGGAACTCAGAGGCGTTTTTATGCACCACCCGCCCGGTAGGGAGGCCCAGCAGTTCCAGGCGCTGCTCATGAGTGGCGAAGACTTGGTCCACGACCCGGGCCAGTGCGGTCTCGATGTTTTCGCAGAGTCGGCCCAGGGTGGCGGCTTGTTCAATCATCACCGGTAGTGACCCAGCGGGGTCTTCAATAGTGATCTCCCCTTGAGGGTCTTGCTTGGACCCGGGCTTTGTTCGGGTGTCGGCGTGGTCGAGGAAGGAGGTACCCCAGTCTTGGGACGTGTCGGGGTTCTGGCGCTGGTAGAGGCTGAACTCTTCCCTGGCTTCGGCGGAGGAGACCCGCCGGCTCAGGGTGGTGAGCCCCTGATTGAGCAAGGTACCCAAGTCGGCGGTGGAGAGTTCATCGAGCGCATCCAGCAAGGGGAGCAGGGCAGGTGAGGTCGTACGCGTGGTGGTGTCGGTCATGGCCCTGTCCTCCTTCCAGTAATCCCCTACTTTAAGTGTACGTGTGTTCTACATTCAAGTGTAGTTGATATCTCACGTAAATGGAAGCTGTGCTTGAGGTTGTGGAGAAGTTTGCCTTGTTTTTCTTTGGCTTGGCGCGGTGGTGCGGGTGTTGGGTCTTCCACAGGGATGGGACACGCGTTCCCTAAGGTGGTGGGCGAGTCTGTGCTGGATGTGAGGGGAAGTCGGGGTCAATGGGTGTGCTTAGGTCCCGTGCACGTGGGCCCGGAGTGATTGATTGGGCGTGTCATGGCCAGGTCGACGAGAGCCGACGCATCCAGACTCGGACGCGTCAGGGCGAGGTCGATGTTCAAAGGCCAAATGGGTGCAGGGACGGCAACGGCGCCGGAACCTGTGGGGTAGGTTCCGACGCCGTTCAGCGCTGAGAGCAAGCCTGGGCAGATCAGGCAGGGCAAGTCAGGCAGCGTCGGTCGGGTAGGTCGGGTCGGTTGAGCCGGTCTGGAGTGCCGCCTGCTCGGTATGGGTGTGTTTCGAGGGTAGTTCAGCCGGGGGAGGTGGGGTTGGGTAACTCAGCCGGGGAAGCTGGAATCGATCACGCGGTCGTCGCGGGTGTAGACGACCATGGACCGGCCACGCAGGAACCCGACGATGGTGATTCCGGCGTCGTCGGCCAGATCCACCGCCAGCGATGACGGCGCCGACACCGCCGCCAGCATCGGGATCCCCGCCATCAGGGCCTTCTGGGTGAGCTCGAAACTGGCCCGCCCCGACACCATCAGCACGTGTCCGCGCGCCGGAAGCAGTCCCTGCTGCAGCGCCCAGCCGACCACCTTGTCCACCGCGTTGTGCCGCCCGACGTCCTCGCGCAGCACCAGCATCTCCCCGGTGGTGCCATCGAAGAGCCCCGCCGCGTGTAGCCCGCCGGTGCGCTCAAAAACAGCCTGCTGGTCGCGCAGGATCTCCGGGAAGGTCGAGAGCAACTCGGCTTCGATGACCAGCGGATCGCGGCGCACCTCGAACTTCGACGTCGTCGCCACCGCATCGATGCTGGCCTTGCCGCACACCCCGCAGGAGCTGGTGGTGTAGAAATTGCGCTCCACGGAGGGGTCGGGCGGGGCCACGCTGGGGGCCAGGGTCAGGTCCAGCACGTTGTAGGTGTTCAGGTCGTCGACCGTCGCGCCCGCGCAGTACATGGCGGAGGCCAGCTCTCCCTGCGCGGAGATGACGCCCTCGGAGACCAGGAATCCGGTGGACAGTTCGACGTCGTGACCCGGGGTGCGCATGGTGACGGCGAGCGGAGTGCCGCCCACCCGCAGCTCGAGCGGTTCCTCCCCGGCGAGGTTGTCGGGGCGCTGGGAGCGCTTTTCTCCGACGGTGATGCGGGTGACACGGCGACGGGCTGCGATGCGGGACATGACACCAGTGTGCCCCGTTCGGCCCCAGAGCGCGAGACAGACACCGCCGGGCCGCTGAAACGGGGTGCGGCTGGATAGCATGGGGGCACCGGGCGATACGGCACGGTGCAACGGACTCTGCAGGTGGTGTGGTGAAGAACGACAACGGACGGGTCTCCGCGGAAGACTGGCGGCAGTGGCTGAGCACGCAGGCCGCGCCGACTCCGGTGGTCGAGGTGGCGGTGGCCGGCGCGGAGGCGCTGGGGCGGGTGCTCGCCGAGGACGCGGTGTCCCGCTACGACCTGCCGCTGTGGGCGAATTCGGCGATGGATGGGTACGCGGTGCGCGCGGTGGATGTGGCAGGTGCCGGTGGAGCTGGTGTGGCGGTTGGGCCTGGCAGGGTGACGCTGCGCGTGCTGGGGGAGGTGCCCGCCGGCAGCAGTGCCGACCCGGAGATCCCGGCCGGGTGCGCGGTGCGGATCATGACCGGGGCGGCGGTGCCCACCGACGCCGACGCCGTGATCCCGGTGGAGCGGACTCGCAGCGCGGATGCCCAGGACGGTCCCGACACTCCCTCCAGCACTGAAGGTCCCGCCGACAGCAAACCAGACACCTGGGCCAACGAGCGGGTGGAGATCCTCGCGCCCGTCCCGGTGGGCGCGAATATCCGCCGCGCCGGGGAGGACACCCGTGCCGGCAGCGTGCTCGCCCCCGCCGGCACCCGGCTCACCGCCGCCCGCCAGTCGGCTCTCGCTGCCGCCGGGTTGGACCGCATCCGCGTGCACGCCGCCCCCCGCGTCGCCGTCGTCGTCACCGGGTCCGAACTCCGCGCCCCGGGCGAGGCCCCGCAGCGCGGGCAGATCCCAGAGTCGAACTCGGTGCTCATTGCCGGTCTGCTCCGCGAACTCGGGTGTGAGCCGGTGGCGGTACGGCATTCCCACGACGACGCCGCCGGGGTGCGCGCCCTGCTCGCCGAGCTGTGTCGGGAAGTCGACGTCATCCTCACCACCGGCGGGATCGGGCCGGGTACCCACGACGTGGTGCGCATCGCCCTGGAACCCGAGCCCGGAGTGCGCGGTGCGGAGGTGGCCGTGCGGCCGGGGGCGCCCCAGCGCGCGGGCCTGCTCGGTGACGGCACCCTGGTGATCGCCCTGCCCGGCAACCCGGTGAGCGCGGCCGTGAGCTTCGAGCTGTTCGTGCGCCCCACGCTGCTCGGCATGCTGGGCGCGGCCCGCACCGAGCGCCCGCGGCTCAGCGCCGTGGCCGGGACGGACTGGCGCGGCGCCCTCGGACGGCTCCAGGTGCTGCCGGTGCGCCTCGAGCAGACGGGGAGGAACGGTGACGACGCGGCAGACGACGCCCCTCAGCTGCGCTGCGTGCCCGCGGTGAACCCGCGCGGAGTTTCCCATGCGGTGGGCGGGCACGGCACGGCCGACGGCTACGCGCTGGTGGCCGAGGACCGCGGCGACATCCGCGCCGGCGAGACCGTCCCCGTGATCCTGGTGGGGTCATGACACTCGACGCCGCACCATTCGATGCCGTGATTCTCGCCGGGGGTCGGGGCAGCCGGCTCGGCGGAGTGGACAAGGCCAGCCTGCGGATCGACGGCGAACGCCTGGTCGACCGCGCCGCTGCCGCCGCCCGCGCCCAGGGTGCCGGGCACGTCGTCGTCGTCGGGCCTGAGCATACCCGCGCCCCGGGCAGCCTCGTGGTGCGCGAAAATCCCCCGCATTCTGGCCCGCTGGCGGCGCTGGCCACCGCGTTGCCCCACGTCAGCGCGGAGTGGACGTTGCTGCTGTCCTGCGACCTCGAACACCCCGACACCGTGTGCCGCACCCTGAGCGAGACGCTGCGCCCCCCTGCGGATGGAATAGACGACGACGCCCGGAGTGATTCCGGCGCTGACGACACCGACGGGTTCGTGCTGCGCGACGACGACGGCTACCCGCAGTGGCTGGCCGGTCTGTACCGCACCGCCGCCCTGCGCCGCGGCGTGCAGGCGCTGACTGCCAGGACGACGACGCTCGCGGACCTGTCGCTGCGCCGGCTGTTCCGCGCCGGGGAGCTGCGCCTCACCGAGATCCCCGCGCCCAGCACCGACACCGCGGACATCGACGAGCCGGACGACCTGATCCGCGCCCGCGCCGTCGTCGACCCGAGTACAGGCACCGGCGCACACCCGACCATCACTGACCGCACCGAAGGAGAAGTCACCCCATGAGCACGTCCAACAAACCCGGCACGTCCAACAACAAGCACCTGCCGCCCTCGGCCCTGAACGACTGGCTTGCCGAAGTCGCCCCCGAGCTCGGACTCGATCCGGAGGTGGTGCCGATCGGCAAGGTCCTGGACATCGCCCGCGACGTCGCCCACGGGGTTGCTCGCCCGGCCGCCCCGCTGACCACGTTCCTCGTCGGCCTGGCACTGGGGCAAGCGCAGGCGGGCTCCGCCACCGACGAGGCGCCCGACTTCGACGAGCTCCAGGCACGGGTCACCGCCCTCGCCGAGAAGTGGGAGTACCAGGGGTAGCGACCCGGACGCCCTGCCGAACAGTGAAATTCATAACTGAGCAGACAAAATCGGCCTCGAAACCGCTCGTTTTGTCTGTTCAGTTATGAATCCGGGCTTGGGGCCTGATCTGATCCGGCGGCGTTAGTCCGGCCAGAGGGCCTAGCTGTGGCTGGTGGCAACCAGCGCGGGCGAGGTGCTTCAGATGAGTGCCGGGGATCGTAGGACGTGCGGTCGATGTCAGTACTGTGGTGTTTCACTCGGTTCGAAATCGGCGGATGTATTCGCTCGGCGTCATGCCGAAATGGCCTTTGAATACGCGACCGAAGGCGCTGAGGTTGGTGTAGCCGACGCGCTGGGCGACCGCATTCAGGTTGATCGTCGAGCGCAGCAGGATGCTTGCCGCTTCCATCCGGTTCTCGATCCGCCACTGTCGGAGCGTCATACCGGTCTCGGCTCGGAATGCACGTTCGATCTTGCTCACGGAGGCGTGGGCGGAAGTGGCGAGCTCTTCGACGCTGCGATCGTCGCCGGGGTTAAACCGCAGGGTTTCGGCGACGATCAGGGCGGCCCTGGTGCTCGGCATCGGCAGAGCTGTGACCAGCACCGGGTTGCGTTCGATGAGGCTGAGAATCTGACGCCCGATGTTCGCCTCGGGCCTCACCAAGGGGTGCATTGACTGCCGGAAGGCCAAGAACAGGGTGCGCAGGTCGCGGTCGACCCGGATGATCCCCGGCTCCTTCAACGTCGTGGCCGTCGTTTTCACGTCGAAAGGTAAGGGCACGACCACCGAGTTCCTTTCTGTCCGGAGAGAGTGTCGGGTGCGCACCGGGACCCAGGCCGCGTGCCCGGCTTTCAACCGGTGGTGTTCGTCGCCGACCAGGATGTCTGATTCCCCGCGTGCTTGCCAGAGCAGAATGTGCCATTCGTGCTCGGTCTGATTCTCGAAGCAAACCGCGGGAACGAAAACTTCCCGGGACTCGCCTTCTTCCGTTCCGTATGATTTCACCCTTGTACCTCATGTTCGAAGAGTCGCTGCCGTGGTTAGGTTGCCCAGTACTGCATCAACAACGCCGAGAACTGCAGACCAATAAAGGTTAGCCTCTCCTACTCTTTAATGAGTTCTGCCTCCCGAGCCGCTCCACATCGTGGCATTCAGGCAGGTACACGCTCACTCAGAGAGGACATCAATGATCGACGCTACGCCACGCCGAATCAGACGGTACACGGTACCAGCGGCCATGATGGTTGCTTTGTTTGCACTTGCCGGGTGCGCCAACACCGACGACGGATCGACCGGTACCGATTCTGAAGGGAACGACTCTGCGAGTCTCGTTCCGGCGGCGGAGGGGACGACAGAGTATCCGTTGACGCTGACGACGCATGCTGGGGACACTGTGTTGGAGGAGCGCCCTGAGCGGATCGCGACCATCGGTTTTAACACGAATCTCGATGCTCTGGAGTCGCTCGGTGTGACGCCCGTCTACGCGATCACCGACGAGGAGTGGGAATGGCGGGATCAGGACTGGCACTCGCAGATCGAGTATGTGGACACCGCCACACGTCGCGACCCGGTCAATGTCGAGGCGATCGCTGCGACCAACCCGGATCTGATCGTCGCCGTGAACGGAGTGCCGCTTGACGACGTCTTCGATCAGCTCAGCGACATCGCCCCGATCGTCGGAGCGGAGGAACTGGAGGGATTCCTCTACGACTGGCGGGACACCCAGCGGCTGGTCGGCGAGGCACTGGATCTGAGCGAGGCCGCGGAGGAGCTGATCACCGAGGCCGAGAACGCCATCGCCGAGACCGCAGCGGACCATCCGGAGTTCGAGGGCAAGACCATCACCATGGCATATGACTATGGATCTGAGTATGGCCTGGAGTACTACACGGCAGCCGGAAGCTTCGCCGAGAGCATCATGCTCGATCTGGGCTTCGAGCCGAACCCGTTGGCGGAGAACTTCAGCGACGACTCCGTGATCTCCGAGGAGAACCAGGAGCTTCTGGACGCCGACGTGCTGCTGGTGATCCACGCAGACGACGAGACCCGCGAGGCGCGCGAGGCGGATGCCCTGTTCCAGTCGATTCCGGCGGTGAGCGAGGGCCGTTACGTCCCGCTCACGTTCAACGATGCGGGCAACGTGGTCTCGGCAGACGGGACGGAGCTGCCGAACGCGGTATGGGTGATGCGCAATGGGGCTAGCCCGCTGAGCCTGCCGTGGGGAGTCGACGTGATAGCTAACCAGTGGCTGGCGGAAATCGACCTCAGCTGAGGTGAATTCCAGAACCTGCACGCCGAGGTCGGAGTCGGGACGACCCGAGAGTTTCCTGGCTCCGACCCCGGCGGAGACGTTGAACGAGGTGAGCCGTGTCCATCAGCGCACCTGCGTCGTCATCTACCGATCGCGGTCATGAAACACAGGCCAACCGGGGCCGGCGTTGGCTGCACGGCCGCCGTGCCGTGGGGCTGCTCTTGATCCTGGTTGCACTGTGTTTCGCAGTGATCGCAAGCTTGGCGCACGGCGCAAACCCGCTGTCCTACGGCCAGGTCTGGGGCGTGCTGTGGGACCGCGACGGGTCGGGGGCGGACATCATCGTCTGGGACCAGCGCTGGCCGCGAACCGTGGTGGGAACTCTGGTCGGTGCGGCGTTCGGTGTGGCCGGGGCGCTGATCCAGGCGCTGACCCGCAACCCACTGGCCGACCCCGGTATCCTCGGGGTCAACGCCGGAGCCGGGTTCGCGGTGACCGTTGGCGTCGGGCTGTTCGGCCTGTCGGGGATCACCGGGTACATCTGGTTCGCGTTCCTCGGGGCGGCCGCCGCCACGATCCTGGTGTATCTGATCGGCTCAGCGGGGCGTGGTGCCGCAGCTCCGGTGACGCTGGTGCTGGCCGGTGTCGCGCTGGCCGCGGTGCTGGGCGGGTTCTCGACGTTCTTGACGCTACTGGACCCCGATACGTTCCGGTCAATCCGGAATTGGGGCCTGGGGTCGATCGCGCGGACATCACTGGATGACACCATGAGCGTGGTGCCGTTCTTGGTGGCGGGCATGCTGATCGCCGTCATGCTGTCGGGGGCGTTAAATTCCATCGCTTTGGGTGATGACTTGGCCGCTTCACTGGGCACCAAGGTCGGACGGACTCGTGTGCTGGGCATCATCGCGGTGACCCTGCTCGCCGGTGGCGCTACCGCACTGACTGGCGGCATCGGCTTCATTGGGCTGATGGTGCCACACATCGTGCGCTGGCTCGTCGGCCCTGATCAGCGATGGATTATCCTCTACTCCGCGCTGGCCGCCCCGGTGCTCATCCTGACCGCCGACACCCTGGGCCGGGTGCTGGGACACCCAGGGGAGATCGAGGTCGGCATCGTCACAGCAATCATCGGCGCCCCGGTACTGATCGCCCTGGTGCGACGGAAGAAGGCGAGCGGACTATGACTACGACCAACGCTTCGACCGACACCGACACCGACACCGACCGCGACACCGAGACCCGGAGCCCGGTCGAGTTCGGGTACACCACCCGCACGGTCCGCGCCCGTGGCTTCTCCGCGCGGATCCCGGTGCGCTTGGTCGTGGTCTCAGCCATCCTGTTCACCCTCGCCGCCGTGGTGGCGTTCATCGCGATCACCCTGGGTGACTACAGGATCTCCCTTGATCGGGTGATTGGCATCCTCGCCGGAGGCGGTGAGTCGTTCCAGCGCACGATCGTCATGGAGTGGCGGCTGCCGGTCGCGATCGCGGCCGTGGTCTTCGGAGCCCTGCTGGGCATCGGCGGGGCGATCTTCCAATCCCTGACCCGCAACCCACTGGGTTCACCGGATGTGATCGGTTTCGACGCGGGCTCCTACACCGCCGTCGTTATCACCATGCTGGTCTTCGGCGCCGGGAGTTACTGGAATGTCGCTGCCGCGGCGATCCTCGGAGGCTTGGCCACCGCATTTGTGGTGTACATGCTGGCCTACCGCCGCGGCATCCAAGGGTTTCGACTCATCATCGTCGGTATCGGTGTCAGCGCGATGCTCGGCTCGCTCAACGCCTACCTGATCACCCGGGCGGACATCGACGACGCGATGACGGTCGGTTTCTGGGGCGCAGGATCCATCACCAGGGTGTCATGGTCGTCCATGGTGCCCTCGCTGATGATCGCCGCCGTGATCGTGGCGGCCGCGGCCCTGCTTTCCCCCGCACTGCGGCGCCTAGAGCTCGGTGACGATGCCGCCATCACTCACGGCACTCGACCGAATCTGGTTCGTCTCGGGCTGATGGTCACCGGCGTGGCGACCGTCGCCCTCGTCACCGCCGCGGCCGGCCCGATTGGGTTTATCGCCCTGGTCGCACCCCAGTTGGCCCGACGACTCACCCGCTCCCCGGGGGTGAGCCTGCTGGGTGCTGCCGCCATGGGTGCCGCACTGTTGACATCGGCGCACATGTTGTCGCTTATCGCCTCCCAGACCTACCGGCCCATCCCCGTGGGCCTGATCACCGTCTGCCTGGGCGGTATCTACCTCATCTGGCTGCTCATCCGAGAAGCCCGCACACAGTACGGCACACCCCGATGACCACACAGGACGGCCACATGCCCGAGACCACCACACCGCAACCGGTCGGCGGGCCCACGCCTGCCCGTGTTGTCGTCGAGGACGCCACGATCGGTTACGACAAACGCACCATCTCCCGCGAACTGTCGGTAGCGATCCCGGATGGGTCGTTTACCGCGATCATCGGCCCCAACGGATGCGGGAAGTCGACCCTGCTGCGAGGCATCGCCCGCGTGCTGACACCCTCCGCGGGGCGGGTGCTGCTGGATGGCAAGGCGATCGGCTCCTACAAGTCCAAGGACGTCGCCCGGCGTCTGGGTCTGTTGCCGCAGACGTCTCTGGCTCCGGACGGGATCCGGGTGGCCGACCTCGTCGCCCGCGGCCGCGCCCCGTATCAGAACCTGTTCCAGCAGTGGCGTGAGTCCGACGAGGACGCGGTCGCCCGGGCTCTGGAGGCGACGCGGCTGACCGGGCTGTCCGGCCGCCTGGTCGACGAACTGTCGGGTGGGCAGCGGCAACGGGTGTGGGTGGCGATGCTGCTGGCCCAGGACACCCCGATCATGCTGCTGGACGAGCCGACCACGTTCTTGGACATCGCCCACCAGTACGAGCTGATGGAACTGTTCCGTGGTTTCCACGGCGACGGGAAGACCCTGGTGGCGGTGCTGCATGATCTGAATCAGGCCGCCCGGTATGCCGATCATCTGATCGTGATGAAGGACGGGCAGATCGTGACCACCGGGGCACCGGATGGGGTGATCAGCGCAGAGTTGATCGAGGAGGTGTTCGGGTTGCGGGCTTTGGTGATGCCTGACCCGATCACCGGCACCCCCACCGTGGTGCCGTTGGACTCCCGCACCGCAGCTGTGCACCCGGTCGAACCGTCTCCACAGCCCGCCGACGCAGATCCATCCCAGACCGAGAATTCTTCTTCACCTCAACACTAGGAGTCCCACGCATGAGCACCCGCGAACGACCCACCTTTACCGGCCCCAATCTCACCGGCGAACAGCAGCTCAGCTTCCAACCCAAGATCATCCGCCGTGACCTGCGTGTGGAACGGATCGAGGAGATCACCCTTCGGTATCGGCGGATCGTGCTAACCGGGGACGTACTGGCCGAAGGCTTTCCCTTCCGCCGATTTGCGTGCAACGACCACGTCAAGGTGTACTTCCCTCACCCGAAGACCGGAAAGATCGAGGCCTACCGCGAGGTCGGGGACGACGAGTGGGAGCCCGACAGTGTTGACGGGGACCCAATCCGCCGCGACTACACCCCGCGCGCTTTCGACACCGAGGCGAAGGAACTCACCCTCGACTTCGTGATTCACGAGCACGGCGTCGCAGGACTCTGGGCACGAGACGCCCAACCTGGGGACGAGCTAGTGGTGATGGGTCCGCGAGCGAATTGGCTGCTACCGGAAAACTACGGCCACTACCTCGCCGCCGGCGACGACACCGCGCTGCCCGCGATCGCCCGGCTCATCGAGGAGGCCCCCGACGGCTCGCACGTGACCGCGGTGATCGAAGTGGCCGACGCCGCCGAGGAACAGCTCCTCACCCCCGGGGCGGGTGCTTCGCTGGATCTGCGGTGGGTGCACCGACACACCGCACCCGTCGCACCCGGTCATGGCAGCGCCTTGGAGACGGCCCTGCGTACGATCCCGATTCCTGCCGACCTGGACACCGTGTATGCGTTCGCCGCCGGGGAGACCGGCACGATGAAACCGATCCGCCGGTATCTGCGCCGTGAGTTGGGGCTGCCGAAGAAGCAGGTCGTCGTCGACGGGTACTGGAAGCGCGGCACTGCAGATCACGACCACCACACCAACGACTTCGACGACGAAGACTGATGCCACTTTAGAGGGGTGCCGGTGATGGCGGTGCGCGGGGCAGACTCGGCGGACCTGGGCCGAGGGGAACCGGGTCTAAGACTCGGGGTCACTCTGAATGCGACCATCAAGTGCGAAGTCGGGCACCGTGTAGGAGCAAACCTGCATCGCTGACTACGGCCGCGGCAGCCCCGCAGGGTTGATGAGCGCTTCCTCCACGGCTTCCTCGCCCAGCTCCCAGCGGTCCAGCACCTCGGCATACTCGCCGCTGGCGATGGCGTGGTCCAGCACGAGGGCCACCGCCTCGATCAGCCCGTTGTCCTTCGCCGTCGTCACCCCGATCTGCGCGGTCTCCGGGAAGCCGCCGTTGAGCGTGCCCACGATCTTCGTCTCCCCGGTGGTCGCCACCCGGTAGGCTGCGGTGGGGTTCGGCCCGAGGAAAGCGTCGGCGCGGCCGGAGGCGATCGCCAAGTTCGCGGCCGCGTTGTCGTCGTAATACACCGCCTCCCCGGGCTCCAGCCCGTTCTCCTCGTTCTCGGCGAACCAGTCGAGCAGGATCTTCTCCTGGTTGGTGCCGCTACCAACGATCACCTTCAGCCCCGCCACATCCTCGGCGGACTCGATGGCTTCGATCTCGCTGTCAGCGGCCACCGCGAAGGCAATGACGTCGTTGCGGTGCACCGCGAAATCGAAGATGTCTTTGCGTTCCTCGGTCACGGTGACATTGGAGACGACGACGTCATACTTTCCGGACTCCACCCCCAGCGGCCAGTCGGCCCAGGCCACGTTCTCGGGGGCGTACTCCAGGTCCAGTCCGTCGGCGACGAGCTGGGCGATATCGGGCTCCACCCCCAGCAGGGTGCGGTTGTCGTCCTCGGCGAGGAAACCCAGCGGCGGCTCGTAGGCAGAGTGCGCGACCGTGAACTTGCCGTCCTGAATCGGGTCGAACCCGCTGGCCTCCAGCGCCTCGATGGCCTCGGGCACCGGGTCGATCCGCACCCGCTCCTCGGTGCTGGACGAGCTCAGGTCGAACGGCGACTCCACGGCCGGGGTGTCATCAGACTCCGACCCGACGGTGCCGGTGGCTGAGGTGCATGCGGTGAGTCCGATGACGGCGAGCAGACCGATGCCGAAGGTGGCGAGGGATCCGTTGCGGCGGCGGGAGCGATGGTGCGAGCTGGGGCGGAGCGAGCGAGTGTTCATGGAGATGTCCTGTCTGTGATGGAACGTGAGTGGATGAAGGGAAGGGGAAAAGGGGAAGGTAAGGGGAGCAAAGGAGAAGGGGAGGGGAACTGCGAACAGAGGGGCCCGGCTCAGATCACCCAGTCGAGGAACTCCTGGGTCCGCTGCTGGGCCGGGGCACGCAGCACCTGCTCCGGCGCACCCTGCTCGACGATCCGCCCGTGGTCGAGGAAGATGACGTGATCGGCGACGTCGGCGGCGAACCCGATCTCATGGGTGACGATGATCAGGGTGCGCCCGCCCTGGGCCAGGGCGCGGATCACGCTGAGTACCTCACCCACCAGCTCCGGGTCCAGGGCCGAGGTCGGTTCGTCGAAGAGCAGCACCTCGGGGTCCAGGGCGAGTGCCCGGGCGATGGCCACCCGCTGCTGCTGCCCGCCCGAGAGTTGGCGCGGGTAGTGGTGGGCGTGCTCGGCGAGGCCGACCCGTCGCAGCAGGGTGCGGGCCTGCTCGGCGGCCTGGGCTTTGGTGGCCCGTTTCAGCGCGCGCGGGGCCTCCATGATGTTCTCCAGCGCGGTCAGGTGCGGGAACAGGTTGAAGTTCTGGAACACCATGCCCACCCGGGTGCGCCGTCGCAGCACCTCGGCCTCGCGCAGCTCGTAGAGCTTGTTGCCGCGCTGCCGGTAGCCGATGTAGTCGCCGTCGAGGGTGATGGTCCCGGCGTCGATCGTCTCCAGGTGATTGATGGCGCGCAGCAGCGTGGACTTCCCAGAGCCGGAGGGGCCCAGCAGAGCGACCACCTGCCCCGGCTCCACGGTGAAACTCAGGTCGTGGAGCACTTCCCGGGGCCCGTAGGACTTGTGGACGCCGGTGATGTCTACCCGCCCGCCACGGTGCGGAGCATGCTCCCGGGCAGGTGCCGGAGCCTGCGTCGTCGACTGGATCTCGGTCATGGTGACGTCCTCTCGTGGCGGCGGGGCCGACGGGCCAGCGCGCGACCAAGTGCCCGGCGCGCTCGCTGGATCGGGGTGGGCGGCAGTTCCCGGGCGGAGCCGCGGGCGAAGAACCGCTCCAGGTAGTACTGGCCGATGCTGAGCACCGTGGTGAAGATCGTGTACCAGACGGCGGCGACCAGCAGCAGCGGGATCACCTGGGAGGTGCGGTTGTAGATGACCTGCACCGTGTAGAACAGCTCGGGCAGTGCGACGATGAACACCACAGAGGTGCCCTTCAGCAGTCCGATCACCTCGTTGAACGCGTTGGGCAGAATAGCGCGCGCCGCCTGGGGCAGCACGATCCGGAAGAACCGGCGGCCCCGCGGAATCCCCAGCGCCTTCGCGGCCTCCAGCTGCCCGGCGTCCACCGAGAGCAGCCCGCCCCGGATGATCTCTGCGGAGTACGCAGCCTGGTGCAGCGAGAGCCCGAGCAGCGCCGCCGAGGTCGAGGAGATCAGCCGCACCGTGTCGAATTCGACCAGCCAGAAATCGTAGGTGAACGGCCAGCCGATCCCCAGGGTGGGGAACAGGTAGCCAGGTTGTACCAGATCACCAGCTGCACGATCAGCGGCACGGAGCGGAAGAACCAGATGAACCCCCAGGCGAAGGCGTTGAGCAGTGCCGAGGTCGACAGCCGCGCCAGGGCGAGCAGGGCGCCCAAGAGAAAACCGACGACGGCGGACACCGCGGTGAGCCAGAGCGTGAGCCGGATGCCGCGCAGCACGGCGTCGTTGAAGAAGTACTCCGCGAAGATCGGCCAGCGCCACTGCTCGTTGGTGAAGAACGTCCACACCAGCTGGGCGAGCAGGAACACGGCGACGGCGCTAAGCGTCCAGCGGGCCCAGTGCTTCAGGGGCACCACCACCGGGACGTGGCGTTCCGGCGCTGGGGTCGCAGCTGTTGTGGATGCCGGTCCCGTCGTCTGCTGATTCTCGTTCCGGTCCTCGTGCTGGTCGATTACCGTGGTCATGCTGAGCCTCCTGCGGTAACGCCAGCGGCGGCCCCCGCAACTCGTGCGGCGACGAGGTCCTTGACGAAGGGCAGCGGGGCGCCGATCTCGCGGATCTCCTCATCGCTGAGCCCGGCGTCGAATAGTGGCACATAGCCGTGGCGCAGGTACAGGGCGCGCGCTTCGGGCTGACGGGGCCCGGTGGTCAGGTAGAAACCGGTGTAGCCCTGTTCCAGCGCGCGCCGCTCGAGCTCCGCGAGCACCCGACCGGCCAGGCCGCGCCCGCGCTGATCGGCCCGCGTCCACACCCGCTTCACCTCGGCGACCTGCTCGTGGTGCGGCATGAACGCGCCGCCGGAGACCACCTCGCCGTCGTGTAACAGCAGCAGGAAGGTGCCCTGCGGCGGGGCGAAGAGGTGCGGTGAATAGCGCAGAATCTCGGCCCGGGCGGGCTCGCCGAGCACGGAGATGCCGTACCGCGCATCGTATTCGCGCTCCAGATCGGTCAGCAGCGGGGCGCCGAGCGGGTCGGTGTAGTCCACGCGGAGGAACTCGTAGCGCTCGTCCGGCCCGGTTGCGGTGGCCTCGGGCCGGCGGTGGGGGAGGTGATGGTCGACGGAGAACATGCGACGACGCTAAACCGGGCTCCCCGGGGCCCCGCAAGGGTGCCGTCATGCTGCGCCGCACTCACGCCTTGACCCCGCCGCCAGGCCCGTTCCGTGCCGGATATTGCGCGCCGGTTGCGCGCCGGCCCGCGGGTCGCGCAGTTACCGGGCCACTTTGCGCGGGAACACGACGGCGATGAGCGCCAGCGAGACCGCGATGAACCCCGCGCACCACGCCGCGCCCACCAGCAGGTCCCCGGCCAGCACCGACCAGGGCTCCCCGGTGAACAGGGCGCGGGAGGCGTCAATGATCGGCGTCATCGGCTGGTACCCGGCGAAGCCCTGCAGCCACCCCGGCATCGTCTCCACCGGGGCAAACCCGGAGGAAATGTAGGGCAGGAACAGCAGCATGAACCCGTACCCACTTGCGGATTCCGCCGACCCGGACACCAGGCCCAGCAGCGTGAACACGCAGGTGATCACCAGGATCCACAGCATGATCAGCCCGATCGCCGTCAGCACCTGCACCGGGGACGCCGTGGTGCGGAAGCCGAGGGCAAAAGCCGCAGCCACCACCACCGCGGTGGCCATCAGGTTTCGTACCAGCGAGGAAACGGTGTGCCCCAGCAGCACGGTCACCACTGGGAACGGCATGGTCCGCAGCCGGTTCATGAACCCGGTGTTCACATCATTGGAGACGACGACGGCGGTGTAGGAGGCGCCGAATCCGGCGGCGGTGAGCGCGATCGCCGGCAGCACGTACGCGAGATAGGCACCCCGGGCCTCGCCGGCCGATCCCGCTGTCCCCGACGATCCCGCAGCCCCCGCCGCGCCCACTGAATCCGCGGGCGTGACGTTCATGGCCCCGCCCAGAATGAAGGTGAACACCAGCATCAGCATCAGGGGCAGCAGCACGGCCATCAGCAGCGACTCCCCGTCGCGGAACGAGTGCTTGAGGCTGCGCGCGGAGAACACCCGCAGGGCGGTGGTGAAGCTCGCGCCGTTCATGCCGCACTCTCCTTCGTGTGGTGCTGCGCGCTCGCCGGTGTGCCGTCGTCGGCAGACCCGGTGAGGGCGAGGAACACGCCCTCCAGGCTGGTCGCCCCCACCTGCTCCTTGAGCGCGGCGGCGGTGCCCTCTGCCACGATCCCGCCGCGGTGCAGCACCAGGATCTGCTCGGCCAGCGCCTCGGCCTCCTCCAGGTACTGGGTCGTAAGGAACACGGAGGTGCCCGCCCGGGCCAGCCCGGTGATCTCGTCCCAGAGGGCGAGCCGGGAGTGCGTGTCCAACCCGGTGGTCGGCTCGTCCAGGAAGATCAGCCGCGGCTGCGCGATGAGCGACGCCGCCAGATCCAGTTTGCGGCGCATCCCGCCCGAATAGGTGGACACCGATCGCGACGCCGCCGCCTCCAGGTCGAACCGCTCGAGCAGCCGGCGTCCGCGGCGTCGGGTCTCCGCGCGGGAGAGGCCGAAGAGCTGGCCCATCATCAGGATGTTCTCCTCACCGGTGAGGCGCTGGTCGACGGCGGCGTATTGGCCGGTCACCGAAATCAGGCCCTGCAGCTGCCGGCGCTGCGTCCGCGGGTCGAGTCCGAGCACCCGCGCCTGCCCGGCGTCGAAGGGCACCAGGGTGGAGAGGATGTTCACCAGCGTCGTCTTGCCCGCACCGTTCGGGCCGAGCAGCGCGTGGATCCCCGGCGGGAGGCGGAGGCTGAGGTCGTCGAGCACGGGCCGGGATCCGTAGCGTTTCGTGAGGTGGGTGACCTCGAGCAGCGGTGTATCTGTGTATGACATATACAGAGTATGACACAAACTGTAGATGACGTACACAGTCACCGCGAGCAGCGCCAGTCACCGAGGGTGCCCCGCCGCCGCGTGAGACAATGACGGGCATGGCTGACACCACCGAAACCGGGCTACCGCGCGCCATCGCGATCGCCTGGGGCATGCAGGAGACCCCCCAGCGCGGACCGAGTCGCGGGCTGAGTCACGAACGGATCGTCGAGGCCGCCATGACCATCGCCGACGCCGACGGCCTGCCCGCCGTCACCATGCAGGCCGTGGCCCGGTCGCTGGGCTTCACCACCATGTCGCTCTACCGCTACGTGTCCAGCAAGGACGAGCTGCTGCTGCTGATGCAGGACGCCGCCAGCGCGCTGCCGAAGAAGATCGAGCTCCCCACCGGCTGGCGCCCGGGACTGCGCACCTGGGCGCTGCTGATCCGCGAGGCCTACCGGGCCCACCCCTGGGTGCTGGGCATTCCCCGCGGGCAGGTCTCCGTGCTGATGCCGCAGTCCACCCGGGCGGCCGATCTCGGGCTGGGGTCCCTGGCCGACCTCGACATCGACGACGGCGAGAAGGTCGGCGTGATCCTCAGCGTCTCCCAATTCGTGGCCTCCATGGTGGAGCTCGAGCAGAGCCTGGCCCAGGAGGGCACCGTGGTGTTCTCCCCGGAGGGTGCGGAGCTGATGGGCGAGGTCATCACCGCCGAGCGGTTCCCGCACCTGCATCCGCTGCTGGCCGGGGGGCACTATGTGGGCGCGGCGCCGTCAGCGAACGACGGTGAAAACGGTGAGAACAGTGAAGCCAGCGCCATGGTGGAGGACGAGTTCAGTTTCGGGCTCGAGCTGATCCTCGACGGGCTGGAGGCCCTGGAGCGCTCGCGGTCCGCCGGCTGAGGCTCACAGGTTCGGCATAGCCACCCCACAGTGCGGTGCTCAGCCGCGGCGGGATGCTGGCTCAGACACGTCATCTCGACCGTCTGAAAGGACCGCACCATGACCCCGCTCTTCCGCTCCCGGACCAACCAGAAGTTCACCGCCTACCCTGCCGCCTCAGAACACGACGCCGATGACGTCAGTGCGAACGGCGCCGAAAGCCGAACGACCACCTTCGAAGGCCGCCCGCTGGATCGCCCCCATGAGGACGTCGAGGATCAGGGGCTGGCGTTCGACCTGACGACGGCGATTTCCCGGCGCCGCGCCCTGGGCGTCTTCGGGATCGGTGCCGGGGCCCTGGCCCTGGCCGCCTGTGCCCCGACGTCCAGCTCATCCACCTCTGGCTCCAGTGCCTCAGCAACGGCCTCCGCCTCTGCCTCGGCGTCGTCGTCCGCGTCTGCCACCGAGTTCACCGAGGAGATGCCGGGCGAAACCGCCGGACCCTACCCGGGCGATGGCTCCAACGGTCAGGACGTTCTGGAGATCTCCGGGGTGGAGCGTTCGGACATTCGCTCCAGCATCGATGGCGGGTCCACCGCCGACGGCGTGCAGATGACCCTGACCATGAACATTGTGGACATGGTGAACGACAACGGGCCGATGACCGGTGCTGCCGTCTATGTGTGGCACTGTGACGCCGTGGGTGAGTATTCGATGTACTCCACCGGGCTGGAAGACGAGACCTACTTGCGCGGGGTGCAGGTGGTCGGTGACGACGGCACGGTCACCTTCACCACGATCTTCCCGGGCTGCTACGCCGGGCGCTGGCCGCACATCCACTTCGAGGTGTTCCCCGATATCGACTCGATCACCGATGCCACCAATGCGGTGCTGACCTCGCAGATCGCCCTGCCGGAAGCCGAGTCCAGCGCGGTGTACGCCGATTCCCGCTACACCGGCTCCGCGCAGAACCTCAGCGGGGTCACCCTCGAGACCGACAATGTGTTCTCCGATGGTTGGGAGCTGCAGGTGCCGGAGATCTCCGGGTCGGTGTCCTCCGGCTACACCGTGCGCATCGACGTGCCGATCGACACCTCCACCGAGCCCGAGGCCGGCGGAATGCCCGGCGGCGGTGGCGAGGGCGGCCCCGGTGGGGCTCCCGGGGAGATGGGCGAGATGGGACAGGGCGGCCCCGGCGGCGCCCCACCCAGCAACTGATCTGGTCTTTCACCCCGACGTCGCGCCGGGCGATCGCCCACCGATCGTCCGGCGCGTCAGTTCAATTCCAGCGGTCCAGGTCCAGTAGATCCGTTGTCTCGAGTGGAGGTAGTCCATCATCGAGCTGGCGGAGCCTTGCATAAAGAGTGCGCAGGACTGACTTATCCGGTAGGTGCTCCGTGCCGGCGGCATTTCGAAGGACGGTGGAAGTGCTCACCAGACCGATGCTCCCCAGGTTCGGATCGTGCTCGCGTTGCCGTTGAAGGCGCGCTGCTTCCTTCGAGGCGATGCGGCGTCCGCCGCCATCATCGATCAAGACCAGCACGTCGGCTCCACGTTCTGCGGCGAGGGTGGCGTGGGCTACGACCATGATCTCGCCCAAGTCTTTTTTCGTGCGCATTCGGTCGTGGAAGGGCATACCTGTGATGCGACTGACGGCAACGGCGAGCTCATCCGTTGCGTCGTCGGAAATGACTTCGAGTAATCGTGGCGGAATTTTCGCAAGGACGCGCTCGGCGGCTTTGAAGCGAGGCTCAGCAAGGGATTTTCTGAGGATCTCTCGTTCGACGATCTCTGGAATGGCGAGCGGTCCCAGGGTTGCGAAAAGTAGGCGCTCCTTATTGACCGAGAAGAAGTTGAGGCCGGGGCCGGCGTCCATGATGGGCCGCTGGTTCATGCGTCCTCACCATCAACCTCCAAGCCGGTGAGGTCGACCTCTACGGTGGGCAGGTCTGCAATCTCGAAGTCCTGGTCGTCGTAGGTCGGGGGAAGAATGCCGATCTGGCGCAATTCTTCGACAATCTGACCCTCACCGACACCGCGCAGGGTGGCGATCGTTTGCGCGCTCACCACGCCTTCGGCGTATCCGGCAATGGCTCGTGCCACCAGGGCTTGTGGAGCGCGGGGCCGCTGCGACTCTCGCTGGAGGGCAAGGTACTGGTCCTGCCAGCCGAATCGCGTGGCGATCGCTGGGGTGCTGATGTTCCTCCACTCCGCCGCGGTACCTGCGGAAATATATCCGGCGTCCCTCATCGCAATGGCAGCGATGGCTGGGGAGACGAGAAATCGCTGCACGACGTCAGACAGGGTGGACTCTGAGGCAACGGCCACCTCACCCAAGAACTCCTTGAGGCCTTGCTGCGGGACCAGTAAGTGTCGGGCGAAAGCATCGGCGCGCGATTCTTCGGGGGAGCGCTCTGCAAGGTCGACGGATTGATCGCCGAAGATCAGATGCGCCAGCTCGTGCGCCAGCGTGCTGCGCTGCCGCATCGGGTGCGGCGTGCGCGCTACCCCGATGAACACGGTGCCGCGCGCTGGGTCGCGCATGGTGAGGCCGTGTTCATCAGGGTCCGCGTCGAGTACAGCGACATCATGTCCCGTCGATTGTTCGATGAGCGCGACCAGGTCGCCGAGCGGTTGGACGCCGAGCTTGTGATCGGCGCGGAACCGTTCGGCAGCATCTCGTGCCTGCTGTTCTGTCGTTGAAGATGTCACGGCGCGTGGATCGCCTGATCATCGAGATAAGCGTCGAGTTCCATGAAGTGCAGGAGCCGCTGTCGCATGGTGTTCATGCTCGATCCGTTGGTGGCCCGAGCCGCGCACTCGACTCGGTCGGCGACTCCGGTTCCGGTGAGCTGAGCGACCGTGCATCCGAGGGCATCAGCCATCAGGATGATCTCGGGCATTTTGGCGGGGCGGGAGCCATCCAAGATTCTGCTCAGTGTGGATTGAGAGATGCCAGTTTTCTCGGCGAGTGCTCGTTGAGACAACCCGCTGTGAGCGAGTGCGCTGCTGACAGCTGCGGTCAGGTTGGTCATGACTCACCTCCTGAATCATTATTTCGAAGGTGATTCAGTCTAGCATCCCCGAGCCCGGATGTCGCGCATCTCACGTGCTTCGGGCGCGGGCGGCGCGGCCTCAGAACTGTCGCCGCCGGTCGTCGTCGTGATGAACTGGGGACATGCCTGTCACCCCTCCCGCTCGGTCCCGTTCGCTGCGCGCCGGGGTGGCGCTCACCGCCATTGCGCTCACGGTCGTGCTGTTGGCCTGGCTGGCCATCTCGCTGGCCACCGGCGGCAACGATGGCGACGATGACACCAGTGGTGACCAGAACCAGGCGGAGGAATCTCCCAGCGCGCCGGAAATCACGGCCGGTCCTAGCCCCTCGGAGCCGCCGCCGGTCTGTCGGGTGGACGCCCGCTTCGTCGCCGGATTTATGTCACCCCAAAACAGTGACGACGCCACCGCGGAGCGGCTTGAACTCATGGGCACTGATGCGGTGACCTTCGGTGGCTGGATCCGCCCCGTCGACGCCGACGAATACCCCGAGCGGGTGCGCGAGGCCCTCGAAGATCGCGGTGATGGTGACGCCCCCGACCTCTACCGCTACACCGTGGAGATGAGCTGGGAAGACACCGGCCTGCTCGACGAGGACGACCTCATCCACGACGGCGATACCGAGTACGGGCTGGTCTCCGTCGGCGACGATGCCGTGGTCATCACCACCAGCGAGGACGGCAACGATCCGTTCCACTCCCTGCTGCGCACAGCCCCCGAGCTCGACGCCCAGGGTTACCTCGGGCTGCCGGTCCCGCAGATGCGCACCGAGGGCGATACCTGGCTTCCGGATAACGAGTACGCCGACGTCGTCGACGGATTCAACGAGCTGTTCGTGCGCGCCTATCAGGAGCGCGGCGCCGACGGGTATTACCTCGCCATGGAGATGCCGCTGACCGACGCCGACCACTGGAACCCGGTGACCGACTACTACGGCCGCCAGGTAGAAATCATCGACGACGTCGACTCCGGTGCCACCGTGCTCATCGCCCCCTATCTGGAGGGACGCTCCGACGCCGCCACCCTGGACCCGGCCACCGCCGCGGATGGCTACCAGAAGCTGCTGGACCTGGGGCAGGATTCCACCATCCTCGTGGCCCCGCAGGACGGGCTCGGTGTGGGCACCACCGCCCTGGATGCGGATGACTCGGACGATCACGCTCACACCATGGAGGACTACTTCGCCGCCCTGCAGGAGGTCGACGCCGAGCACCTCTACGTCACCATCGAGGCGATGACGCCCGGCGGTGGTGATTCCGACTCCCGCGAGGATTCCACGCGCGACCGGGTGGAGGAGCAACTCAAGGCGGCTGAGCCCTACGTGCAGGGTGCGATTGGCTATCAGTGGGCCGGGCAGAACAGCATCGCCGAACTGCCGCATCTGGGCCGCGGGGCCTGCGCCGCCGGGGTCGGCGAACTGCCCTGATCGGGCCGCGCGAAAAATTATTCAAGAATTTTTCGCGGACAGGGAATAGATCCGCAGGGCATCATGGTTATGCTCGGTGTTCGTACAATTTTGAAATACCCCAGACGTTCTTCAAGGAGGACAACATCATGGCTCAGCTGACCGCAGGCACCTGGAACCTCGACATCTCCCACTCCGAGGTGAACTTCATCGTTCGCCACGCCGGCATCTCCAAGGTGCGCGGCTCGTTCAACACCGTCAGCGGCTCCGCTGTGGTGGGCGAGAACTTCTCCGACTCCAAGATTGACGTCACCGTCGACCTGGCTTCGATCAACACCCGCGACGAGAACCGCGACGGCCACCTGAAGTCGGCCGACTTCTTCGACGTCGAGAACCACCCCCACATGACCTTCGTCTCCACCGAGATCAAGGACTTCGACGGCGAAGAGTTCACCCTGGTTGGCGACCTGCAGATCCTGGGCAACACCCAGACCGTGGAGCTCAAAGGCGAATTCGGCGGCCAGACCGTCGATCCCTTCGGCATGACCCGCGCTGGCTTCGAGGCCAAGGGCGAGATCTCCCGCAAGGAGTTCGGCCTGACCTGGAACGCTGCCCTCGAGGCCGGTGGCGTGCTGGTGGGCGACAAGGTGAAGATCGAGATCGACGCTTCCTTCGTTCTTCCCGGCGACGCCGCCTGATAGAGGCCTTCACTCAGGCTCATCACCGCATCTGACGCGCAGCGGGCGCGGTCGAGAGATTCCCTCTCGGCCGCGCCCGCTGCTGTATCCACTTCGTTTGATAGGCGCCGATGTTCAGGAAACATGCCCATTCCAAAGGCGACGGAATACCGGGCTTTCCCGAACCTCGATCAGTGACGAGCCATTCGAGCTATTACGCTGGGTGCATGACTGATGTGTCCGGAGCTGCCGAGAACACCGTTGCCGAAACCCTGTTCATCGTCACGATTCCGGGCGCCACCCCGTCGAAATGGGTGGACCGCTTCACCTCCCGGCACCGGGCCGTGCAGCTGGTGAATCAGGACTCCTCCGCCCAGGCGCTGCACCTGCGCACCCCCGAGGACGGCGCGGCCCCGCGCGGCATCCCGCAACTGGGATATCTGCGCTGGCGGCTGGATAGCACCGCCACCGAGCACCTCCGGAGTCTCGACGTCGGCCCGGAGCAGGTGCACGTGGTCACCCTGTATGAGGAGCAGCCGGTGGTCTGTGTGGGCCGGGACCACGTGCTCGCCGCCTGGGATCCAGACGCGGATGGGCCGCTGCCCGCTGAGGAGCTCGAGGCGCTTGACGAGGCTGCCGTGAATCCGGCGGATTTCGCCCCGGCGCTCGCCTCCGATGCTGATCCCCTGGACGCCCCGGAACAGCCGGGTGCGGGGGAGCGAATGGCCCTAGAGATCGTGGCCTCCGGTGCCGGCTACACCGTGCTGCCGGCCTCGGTGGCCCGGATGTTCGGCCGCCGCGACCTGGTGACCCTGCCACTGGTCCCGGATGAGGCCCACCTCGGCTGGCAGGTGGCCCTGGCCTGGCGCCGCGACCTGGACTCGGAGCTCGTGCAGGACTTCATCGGTGTGGCCCGCGGGCGGCGCCCCTCGTCCTCGCGCAGCTCCGCGGTACCCGAGGCGAACCAGCAGCAGAAGCAGTCTGCGGCGCAGAAATCAGGCAAACACGCTGGCCGTCCTGCGGGGAACAGCAACCGCGGCGCCGGCAAGAATGGCGCGAAGAACAGCCCGAAGAAGGGCACCCGCGGCCGCCGACGCTAGAAGCTCGGCTCTGCAACGTGCAGGTCCAAACGACGAGTTCACATCAATGCGATCGCATTGCACGGTGATCCCACTCCACCGGGCATGTTGAGCGGCTTGAGCGTCAGCATGAACTCGTATCGACCAGTGGCCCGGCAATGCCTCGCAAGGTCATCAACTCGCCAGAGTTCTCCGATCGGGTAGCCCATGAGCGCGAGAAGCTCTTGGTGCATCATGCCGTGGTCAAGGTTGTCGGCGAAGTCTGAGTCTGGGTTCGCGGGCAACGCCTCGAGAGCGTAACTATCGGAGAAAAGGCCTGCGACTCCATGATCCCAGCACCACTCGATCAGTTTTCGATCTTGCTCGAATCCGGAAAAGTGCTTGTGGCGACGAACCTCGGCTCGTTGTGCCAAGCTCAGATTGAGATACCAGGCAGACCATCCCGTATTGAATACAAGCATGTCGCCCTTGGCAATATTCAGACCACCCTGTTCGCAAGTATCGCTGAGGTCCTTCAAAGTGAATCGATGACCTTGTTGATGTCGAATTTCTCGCCCAGTCGACTCGTAGTGTCCTTCTAAATCAACGAGTACTCCACGTCCAACGATTCCTGGATCTCCCCACGCGCTGACGCCAAGCGCAGAATGGTCGTCGACGTCTGCATCGGACCAACCGTTGTAGAACCCATGGCTCGCGTGTCGTCGATGGCGCAATCCATCGATTTGGCTTGACGCCTGTGTGTAGAGCGTCAAGAATTCGTCACGGTGGGCTTGATGTCGTGAGAAAACCGACTGCTCCGGCAGTTTACGAGTCGCCGCGAGTGGCGGGTCGAAAGTATCCAGAGGATAGTCCAGTCCAAAGGATCGGCCTTCGCGTACTAGTTTGGACGCCGCTGTGATTTCATCAGAGCCGATGAGGTTGAGTGTACCGCGACAATCATCTGAACCGAAGAGTCCCCAAGTTGAGCCCCGCGGCGCATCTTTCCGTTCTGAAAGTTCTCTGTACGAAGGAAAGTTATTCAACTGATGCATCCCTTCGCTCCGGCACGTGTCGTTCGCCTGGCCCCGAGTATGCGGCGAGGTAGGACTTGGGAATCGGTCCTTTGATTCGAGCCCCCGACGTCGATTCTTCGAATGCGTGGGCAAGGATGCCCACCCCACGGGAGAGTACGAAGAGACCTCGGGCCAGATCGGGGCTAAAACCAAGCTCGGCATAAATCACGGCCGTGGCACCGTCGATGTTCATCGGAATGGACTTGGAAGGGTCCTTCGCCAGGGCCGATTCGATAGCTAATCCCGCACGGAGCGCCCATCCTTCGAACGTTCCCTTGTCGACCTGACTCGCGACCAACCCGAGGAGCGGGGCGCGTCGGGGATCTCGCTGGTGAAACCGATGCCCGAAGCCCGGAATGAAATTCTTCTCAGCCTTGTACTCGTCAACTACCAGTTGTGCAGCCGCTTCGATTTCAATGCCATTTGCCGTCGCCAGTTCTCGAATCCGGTGAAGAAGGTCGACGCATTGCTGCCCGGCTCCGCCATGGACGTCACCTAGTAAATTGATCCCTGTTGCGACAGCATTGTTGAGACCCACCCCGGTCGTCGCTGCCATACGAGCTGCCGCGATAGAAGGCGCTTGTGGACCATGGTCGACAGATGAAACCAGGGCCGCCTCAAGTAGGCGGACCTGAGAGGGCTCGGGCAACTCACCTTTGAGCAGCAACCAGATCGTTTCCACGAATGTGCCCTGCTCGATAAGTTCTTCGATCGGGTACCCGCGCAATCCGATGTGGTTGGGCTGAATGTGAGTAATCGCAGTGTCCCACCATTCCGATACTCGCTGATCGGTCACTATATTTTCGGTGTCGTTGAGATGCTGGCTCAAATTGCTCCCTCCTTGCGAAGCTCCGCGATCTGCTCCGGGAGGACTCCCAGGGAGCTCAGTAGCGCGTCAGTGGTCTCTCCCAGCGCAGGGGATTTTCCGGCAGGAGCGCACGGCTCACGGTCAACGGTAATCGGACTTCCGAGGACGCGAACAGAATGTTTTCGACCTATAGGACTTTCCACTTCGTGGACGAATCCTCGCGCCTTAATTTGCTCGGACTCAAGCGCTTCCGAGACGGTTGCCACTTCTCCGGAAGGAACTCCCTTCGCGGACAGTACGTCAACCCAGTACGCAGTGGATTCTCTACCTAGAGCAGCGTTCAGCTCTCTGGAAAGATTCGCGCGGTTGGCGAGACGTGCACGACGGTCGGCATAGGCTTCGTTGGCAACAAGATCATCTCGGCCGATGGCCTTACAGAGTGCGTGAAATTGTCGGTCCTCGTTGGCTGCGATATTGATCTGCCCATCACGAGTGCTGAAGGTGCCCGAAGGGGACGCCGTGAAATTGTCATTGCCCATCTGGACGGGGTCCTTTTCTGCGATGAGCTTGTTGGAGACGACCCACCCCATGGCCGTGAGCGCAGATTCCAGCATGGACACATCCAGGTAAGCTCCGACTCCGGTTCGTTCTCGTCTCACGAGAGCTGAAGCAACGCCGAAGGCAGCCGCCATGCCACCCAACGTGTCTGCCACGGGAAAGCCCGCCCTGAGTGGTCCTGATTCCTCGGTGCCCGTCACACTCATCATCCCAGCTTTGCCTTGGATGATTTGATCGTAGGCGGGCGCCGTTCGTAGCGGTCCTGTTTGTCCGTATCCGGAGATTGAGCAGTAGATCAATTTCGGGTTGATCTCTCGAAGATGTTCCCACCCGATTCCCAATCGATCCATCACACCAGGTCTAAAATTTTCGATGACCACGTCTGACACTTGAACAAGACGCTTGATCAAGGCCAAACCGCCGGGGGTCTTGAGGTTCACCGCAAGTGATCGTTTTCCACTGTTCTGAGCTAAAAACGAGGCCCCAAACCCCTTCTCATTGAGTTCCGGGGCGGCGCCCAACCGGCGCGCAAGGTCGCCCCGTTCCGGAGCTTCGATCTTGATGACGTTCGCCCCGAAAAGACCGAGCTGGTAAGTGGAGAACGGGCCGGAGAGAACGTTGGTGAAATCGAGCACCGTAATACCTTCGAGGAGCGCTCCTTCCCCTTGGGCCGACTTTGGCTGCTCTTCCAACTCAACTTCCGGGGCGGTAGTACCTGCGTAAGACATGGGCTCTCCTAACGGGTTGAGCTCTTAGCCTCGTCGAGAGGCGTATGAATATTGGGTTCGGCTGCTGACAAGGAGCTACCTGGTTCTGTAGCCGTGGGGGAAGTTCGCTGAACCTTCGGGAGTTGCTTCTCGCGCCCCACACGGCGAGCAAGAATGGTCAATCCCAAATTGATGGCGATGAAGATAACTGCAACCAGGAGATAGACGGCGGGAGCGAATCCGCTCCCCAGATACTCGACAGCGGTGCGACCGTTTCGCAGCAGCTCGGTATATCCAATGATGAATCCAAGAGAAGTTTCCTTGACGAGGATCACCAGTTGGGCAATACCCGCGGGAAGCATATTCCTGGTCGCCTGGGGTAGGAGCACTCTGATAAACACGGAGTTCTCGGACATGCCCAAGGATTCAGCGGCTTCACGTTGACCGAACCCTAGGGAGTCAACGCCGCCCCTCAAAATTTCAGCCAGATTCGCCGAGGTGAAGAGTGCAATACCGACGCATAATGCCCAGAAGGTGCTGATGGGAACTCCCAAGGCTGGCAACCCCAGGTAGAGGAAGAAGATCAATAGGAGGAGCGGCAGCCCTCGGAAAACTTCGACATAACCGATCGTGCAGTATCTGACCCAGCGGAAACGTGAGTAATTCGCTCGAGCGATGATGACGGCAACAACGAGGCTTATCGCCAAGCTGACAACGGCGACCCACAGGGTTTTGACGGCACCGTCGAGGAGCAAGAGCAACAAATCCGTGTTGAAGAGGATCAGCCATCGGTCTGGGTGCCAGAAGTTCTGCTGTCCCAGCAAGATGACGACGAGAGCGAGCCCAACGACGGCGATCGCCCAAATTGACTTGTCGACCCATCGTTGGCGATCCGTCAACGGAGCTTCATGGAGATTCTTCATCGATGCGCCACCTTCATCCGTGTTTCCAGGAGGACTGCGAATCGGCCCAACGGGATAGTTATGAGCAAGTAGAGGATTGAAGCCGCCACAAGCAACAGAATGACAATTGAGGGATAGTCGTTGATGGCCGTGCCAAGCTGCATGAACAGCTCAGCCACACCGAAGGCGCCAGCAACCGCGGACACTTTGACCAGTTGTACGATGACGACAGTCAACGGCGGGACGACAGAACGAACGGCTTGCGGCAAAATCACGCGATTCATCGTGTCTGTGTCACGGATGCCCAGCGCACGTGCGGCCTCGATCTGGCCCCGGTCGACTGCTTGGAAACCGGACATCACTGCGTCTGAAACGAAGACTGCGAAGTAGCACGTTAACGCGATCACTCCGAGCCAGAAGTAAGGAAGCCTGACCCCAGTCTGGGGCAAGATGAATACCGCGACGAAGAACATCATCACGGCCGGGACGTTCCTCACGATGAGCACGTATCCAAACGACAACCACTTCAGACTCGGAAATGGACTCACTCGAGACAAACCGAGAAGAGTGCCGAGTACAAGGGCTCCGAGGGACGAGATGATAATTATCTGAAGCGTGACGAGGAAGCCGTCCCATAGAACGGGCAATGCAGATTGTAAGTTCTCCATGGCACAACCTCACTTACACGCCGACAGATTTGGCTGCTCAGGCGATTCTCCGTCGGGCGCAGCCTCACCAACTGTCTCTTGCCAGGCCTCTTCGTAGGCGCCTGATTCAAAGGCGTCTTGAAGGACTTCATTCACAAAGCCACACATCTCCGTGTCACCTTTGGGGATCCCGATCCCAAAGGCCGTCGGATCGAACTGTTCCCCGACCAGTTCGAATTCACCCGGTTCCTTTTGCATCGCCGCGAGAAGAACGTGGTTCGCCTGAACCACACCATCTACCTGACCTTGTTTGAGTGCATCGACGCATTTGCTCATCGTGTCGAATTCAACGAGGCGGACCTCAGGATGGTGCTCATGGAGGTAGGCCGGCCCGGTGCTTCCAGACTGCCCGCAGATCGTGTTGCCACTGGCGTCCTCAGGTCCGCTGATGCCTTGTGGGTTTCCCTCTTTGACAAGAAAATCCAGACCGCCTTCAAGATAAGGTCCGGCAAAAGTGACTACCTCTTCGCGAGACGGGGTGATCGCGTAGTAGGCAACGACCAAGTCAACTTTGTTCTGTTGGAGGTAAGGCTCCCTATTTGCAGATACGGTTTCTACCCATTCAATCTGATCTGCTGGTATCCCCAGCTCTGCTGCGACAAGCTGCCCAATCTTGATGTCGAAGCCTTCGACCTCACCCCGCAGATTCTTGGCGCCAATGGTTGGCAGATCGAATTTTGTACCGATTCGGATAGTTCCTCGATCTGAGATCTCCTGCATCGACGTCCCAGGCTCGAAAGTCGCTGTTGTATTCACTGAGGGTCCGTCTGTAGTCCCGGTGCCGAAGCATCCTGTGACTACCATGGCGGAGGCTGCGCAAATAGCAGCGACGGCACCTGCACGTCGGGTGGTTTGATTTCTCATCCTAAGTTCCTTCTCTTCCAGCCGCAGCTCAGTGGTTCAAGACTTTGCCGAGGAAGTCTGAAGCTCGGTTCGATTGAGGATTCTCAAAGAAATCGATCGGGTTCGCGTCTTCGATCACGCGTCCCTGATCCATGAAGATCACCCGGTCGGCAGCAGATTTGGCGAATCCCATCTCATGTGTGACGACCACCATGGTCATGCCCTGTACTGCGAGATCCTTCATGACGTCAAGGACTTCGCTGACCATCTCCGGGTCGAGAGCCGACGTGGGTTCGTCGAAGAGCATCACGCGAGGGTCCATCATCAGCGCCCGCGCAATGGCGACACGTTGTTGCTGTCCGCCCGAAAGCTGGGCGGGGCGCTTATCCGCTTGGGCCGCGACGCCCACTCGGTCAAGAAGCTGCCGAGCGCGTTGCTCTCTATGATCCTTTTTGCCTCGTCCTGTCAGTCGCGGGGCAAGAAGCAGGTTCTCAAGAATGGTGAGGTGTGAGAACAAGTTGAACTGTTGGAAGACCATCCCTACGTCTTGCCGGACTTGCTGAAGGCTCGGCCCTGGCGTGGGCAGGCGCGTTCCAAAGATCTGAACCTCTCCAGCATCTAGGGCGGCGAGACCATTGATGGATCTACACAATGTCGATTTTCCTGAACCGCTCGGACCGACCACCGCGACCACTTCGCCAGGAGCGACGTCCAGCGACACCTGATCTAGAGCGCGCATTTCGCCGTACTGCTTGATGGCATCGACGATTCTGATCGCCGGTTCCGTTGTTTCTTGTCTTGACATTGCCAATCCTCCCTAGCTGTGACCTGACCCACACTCTATACAGCTGTCCAACTAGTAGTCAATAGAATCCACTAGACGGACTGATCGGTTGTGACACGGGTTGAAAGCGGGGAGGCTTCAGGGGCAGATGGAGGCCAGTAGTCTGGTCCCAGATCAATTAACAGGGGAGATCATCAATGTCTGAGAAAGCCGGTCCAACGCCGCCGGAGGCGAATAGTCACTCTGACTCCGTGCGGAGCATCAGCAGGGCTTTCGAGATTTTGCAGCATTTCGACAAAGACAATCCGCATCGTCATGTACGCGACCTGGCGCGTCTGACGAAGATTCCCCGGACGACTGTTCTGCGAATACTTTCCACCCTCGAGGGGTATGGATTCGTTCAGCAGATTGCGGAAAGCACCTACCAGGTCGGGCCGGGAGCTTTGCGTTGGTTCCAGGTTGTCCAAGATGCGTGGTCAGTGACTGAGGAAGCGTTGGATGTTGTCCGGGCGCTCCGCGACGAAACCGGAGAGTCTGCCAACATTTATGTTCGGCAGGGAACAAAGCGTGTTTCTATCGGTCAAGCCGAGGGTAGCCGCACTGTTCGTAGTGTCGTCCGCATGGGTGTACCGCTTCCCCTGACAGCAGGCTCGTCAGGAGTGATTCTCCTCGAGGACGCTCCAGTGGAGGTTGTGTCCATCTTGTTGGAAAGCGGTGAGGTTTCGAGGTCAGAACACGAGGAAAAACTCAACTACTACCGTTCGAACGGGTTTGCGCTGTCTCACGGTGAAAGGGAGTCAGGTGCCTCCTCTCTGTCGTTTCCCGTTCGATGCGAAAACGGTGCGGTTGTAGCGCTCTCACTTAGCGGACCGACGTCCCGATTCGATGAGGAGAACGTCCGAAATTACTTGGAGGTCGTCCGGATACACGCACAAAAGCTTGAAGATCAAGGGCTCGGCCCGGTCGAGGCTTTGTTGCAAATATCCGAGTGACATCTACGTAACGCCCGGACGTGTCCATTCGCGAATGGTGGACATGATCGTCATGTGTGCCCTATTGGCTCTCGTTAGACTGAGAGTGCAGGATAGCCTAACCGCTAACCCGCATTGCCGAATGCCGTACCCGTCGAGGGGTACGGCATTCGTGCGTCTAGGGTGGAGCGTTGATGTGCCGCTGCTAGAAGCTCGGGCCGCCGTCGCCGCCGGGGCCGCCACCCATGCCGGCGCTCGCCTGCTGGGTCACCGAGTTCGCGTAGTCGTTCGTGGGGTCGAGGTAGATGGTGTGCACGTGACCCCAACCGGAGGTGGTCACACCGTCGACGTCTGCCCCGGCGGAACCGTTCTGCGCCTGGAAGGCCAAGTACACGTTCGGCCCGGAGATGGAGAACGAGATCCCGTCGCCGGTGCTCATGTCGTAGGTCGTCTCCCCGGACCAGGCGATCACGGTCTCGTCGAGCGTGGCGTCAATTTCCGCCAGGGCTGCGTTGTTGGATTCGTCGTCGGCGGCCATCCCCGCCCAGTGCGCGATGACCTCCAGCAACAGCTCCCGCTGTTCCTCCGTGAGGTCGCTGCCGCTCAGTCCCGTCCCGGTGGCGAAGTCGCAGGTGTCGCCGGGGGAGCACATCGTGACCTCGCCCGAAGTCAGCGTCGCCTGCTGGTCGGCGGTGAGCGAGTCGTAGAAGGCGAACGCGTCGGTGTAGATCTCGTCGAAGGGCTGGACCTCCTCGCCGTCGTCGTTGGTGTACACGGCGGGCTGGATGCCCAGGTGCGTGGGCGCGAAGGTCAGGGTCTCCTCGGCGCCGTTCAGATCCGCGTTGACGCCGAGGTGATGGCCGCCGAACTGTAGCGCCCAGGCCTCCGTATCGGAGGGGTCGCCGAAGAAGGCGATGTAGTACTGCCCCAGGGAGTCCTCGGTGGTGGAGCTGTTCTCGTTGAGGTATTCGTCTCCGCCCATGATGCCCTCGATGGTGGCGTAGGCGTCGTCGCTGAGCAGCGTCTCCAACACCGCCAGGGCCGCTTGCTGTTGCTCCTCGGTGAGGTCAGTGAGGTTGAGCCCGGCGCGGTCGATGAAGGTGACCGGGAAGTTGGACCACGACGTCGATTTGGTCTCGTCGTCGTAGTCGTAGAGCACCGCTTCCTGCTGCTCCTCGCTGAGGGTGGCCAGGAACGCCTCGGCCGCGGCGGCAGTGTCGGCAATGGTCTCCGCGGTGGTGCCGGTGGAAGAATCCGTGGCGGTTTCTGCGGCCGTGCTGGAGGTCGTGTCGGTGCTGGTCACGGTGGTGGTGGCGACCGTCTCGACGTCGGTCGTGGTCGCGCTCGCCGCGCATCCGGCCAGGGCCAGTCCGCCGGCCAGCACCAGGGAGGTGGCGGCCAGCCGGGCCCGGGCGAACCAGGGGCGAGACGTACGGGTCGGGGCTTCGGTGGACGAGGACGAGGTGGCTGCTGATTCGATCATGAGCCCCACGCTAGGCACCCACGCTGTTGCCTGCTCCGGTCACTGCTGTGTCGAAGCTGTGACTGATTCGGCAGCGGTGCCGCTGAAAAGCGCTACTCGGTATTCCGGCGTTCTTCCAGCAGGCTCCGCTTGAATGAGCTGAGGCCACCGAGGATATGGGCACGCATGATGGCCTCGGCCCATTCCCGGTCCTTCAGCTCAGCTGCGGCGATCAGATCTTCGTGCTCTTCCATGCTGCGGCGGATTTTCGTCTCGTCGTAGGAGTGCATCACCTTGGTGACGATCATGGGAACAAGGAGATGATGCGCGGTGGCTTCGAGTGGGTGGTCGCCTGAATGCGCAAAAATATAGGCGTGGAACTCCCGATTCAGCCTCGCGAGTTCTGCTCGATTCTCGCTGCTCGAAGCGAGCTCGCGCATCTGCGCGGCCAAGTCCTTGAGGTGGGCGATGTCGTCGTCGGTCAGCAGGGGAATCGCCGCCGCGGTGACCGTGGATTCCACCATGGCCCGGGTGCGATAGATCTCTTCAATCTTCTCAGGAGGGTAGCTCCGCAACCGTGCGCCCCGATGCTGCTCGAGGACGACGACACCGGCACCGGCCAATTCGCGCAGTGCATCCCGAACCGGGGTTCTGGACACTCCGAGTGCGCTGGCGATCTCGACCTCGCGGAGCCAGCCGCCGGTCTCGAAGTATCCGCTCGTGATCAAGTCCAAGACGGACTGGGTGATGGCTTCGGTGCGCTGTGCTCCAGTGGTTTTCATGCTGTCACTCACTTGTCGTTACTCGTCACCCCACGAGGCCAGGGCAAGATCTTGTCGCGTTCCGCCGCGTGCGACGAAGGAACTGCGGGGGAAACCGGTCAGATTGTAGACCGTGTCCGAAATCTGGCGGATGCCGTCGAGGTCGATTCCCGTTTCAATATTCATACCATCGAGGAGGTGGACTAGGTCTTCCGTGGCCATGTTCCCCAGCACAGTAGGGTCCCCCGGGAACCACAGGTCGCCTCCGAGCGCGGCGAATGATGTTTCGAGCCAGTCCGCGCCGGCCGAGAGCGCGGCCAGTGCGTTAGCGGAGGCGAAACCGTTGCGATTGTGGAGATGAACGCCGACGGTGAGGTGAGGGAACTCCTGTCGGGTTTGCAGGACGCCTTCGTAGACTTCGCGGGGATGTTCCTGTCCGGTTGTCGTGGCGAGATACACCCCCGATGCTCCAGCCTCCGATGCGGCGGTGATGACCGCGCGTCGCTGTTCGGCAGACACAGCACCGTAGGTGGGGGAAAAGAATGCGCAGGCGACGGCGACGATGAAGTCCTGGCCACTCGCCTGCGTGAGCTTGCCGATCTGGGCGACATCATTGAGTAGGGCGCGCGTCGTCTTTCCTTGATTCTTGACTGCCATCCCGTCTTCGGCGGGGACGACGATGGCCAATTCGTCGAGTTCGCACTCGGAGGCCCGCTGAGCACCTCGCAGGTTCGGAGCCAGCGCACGGTACCGAACGCCAGGGATCCGCGGAATCTCGCGTAGGAGCTCTTCCGCGTCGGCCAGTTGCGGCAGAACCCTCGGGTGCGCGAACGAGCACACCTCGATCTCGCGGACCCCGGCGCGAATCAGCCGCTCCACGATGTCCAGTTTGTCTTGAAGGGCTAGAGGCTCCGGGATCGCTTGAAGGCCATCGCGGAGACCTACGTCGATCACGCGGGCAGCGGTCGGCAGATTCCACATCAGCGAATCACTCCTTGTGCCCGCAGTTCAGCGATGCGGTGGGCATCGATGTTGATTTCTGCCAGGACTTCGTCGGTGTGATGGCCCAGGGGAGGACCAGACCAGCGCACGGCAGAATCTGTGCGGCTCAGGCGCGGGAACGCATTCTGCATGCGAATCTTTCCGTGCTGTTCGTGTTCGACATCGACCAGGGAGCCGCGTGCCTGGAATTGGGGGTCCTTGACCATGTCGGCCACCTTGAAGATCTTCCCGACGGGGACTGAGTGCTCGTTGAGCAGGGCGATGAGGTCGTCTGCGTCGTGAGCGGCCGAGAACTGGCCCACGAGCTCGTCCAGCTGTGCCTGATGCTCACCGCGGGCGACATGGGTGGCATAGCGGGGGTCATCTGCCATCTCTGGGTTGCCCATGGCAGCGCACAGACGCTTGAAGACCGTGTCTTGGTTTGCCGCGATGATAATCCACTCTCCGCCGCGGGTCGGGTAGACGTTGCTGGGGGCGATCTTGGGCAGGATCGCGCCGGTGCGCTCTCGTTGAACGCCGCCCATGGTCCAGTCCGGGACGAGTGATTCCATCACGCCCAGGACGGACTCGTAGATCGAGGAATCGACGATCTGGCCGCGGCCACTGCGATGACGCTCCGTGATCGCAGCGAGTGCACCCATCGTGGCGAACATGCCCGCAAGGGTGTCTCCGATGGAGATGCCGACGCGGGACGGCGGCAGTTCGGGATTGCCCACGATGTAGCGCATGCCGCCCATGGCTTCCCCGATGGAACCATAGCCAGCTTGTTCCGCATAGGGGCCCGTCTGTCCGAACCCGGAGACGCGCACCATGATCAGTCCGGGGTTCGCAGCCGAGAGTGACTCGTAGTCCATGCCCCATTTTTCCAGGGACCCTGGTCGGAAATTCTCCAACACGAGATCGGCCGAGGCAATGAGATTTTTGGCGATGGCCTGGCCTTCCTGATCGCGGAGATTCAGTGTCACCGAGCGCTTGTTCCGCCCCAGCACGGACCACCAGAAGGAATCCCCTTCCACCGTGGCCTGGCCCCATTGGCGCATGGGGTCGCCTCGGGTCGGTTCTTCGATCTTGATCACGTCTGCGCCGAGGTCACCCAGCATCTGACCGCAGAAGGGTCCAGCAATGAGCTGCCCCATTTCGATGACTCTGATCCCCTCGAGGGGGCCGCGCTTCTCGGACTCCGGCGCACCATCGGCCGTGAGGGGGTGATCCATCGACTGCTCCTGTTCCACGATGATTCTGCTGTTGTGCACAAATTCTATTATTGTGTACGATCCTGACTATACCTGTGATCCAGGGCACACATCAATCGGCTCAAAATAAAGTCATAGCGCGATTCAGGCCAGCGAGTGTTTGCAAGTTGTATGCAATCGGTCTTGAGGCGCGAACCTCTCATGGCAGGTCAGGAGTCCCCATGGCAACCAACAACCACACGACATTGAGTACACGAGAAGCGGATACCGATGCACCCCAGACGCAGTTGCCGCCGCTGCCGGAGTGGAAGGGAATTCTGGGAATCCCGGTCCCGGCGTTCTTGATCCTCACGGCCCTCGTCCTCACGTTGGCTGCGTTGACGCCGGCCGACACGGGTATGACTGCGGCTTTCGCCATCGTGATGACACTTGGTGGGACACTGATGTGGATCGGGAGCAAGATCCCGATCTTCAACTTCGTGGGCGGGGGAGTGATCCTCTGCATCCTCGTGCCCGCGATCGCTCAGTTCGCTGGCATCTTCCCCGCGAGCCTGGAAGAGTCCATCACCAGCTTTTACGAGGTCTCCGGTTTCGGTGAGTTCGTCGTTGCGGCACTGATCACCGGAAGCATCTTGGGCATGCCCAAGAAGATGCTTGTCAAAGCCGGGTCACGCATTTTGGTACCGATGCTCTCCGTTATCGCCGTGTGTTTCACGGTCATCGGACTCATCGGCTGGATCACCGGCATGGGTGCAGGCTACGCGGTGTTCTATATTGCCGGACCTGTGCTGGCCGGTGGTGTCGCAGCTGGGGCGATTCCGATCTCTGAGATTATCGCCGGACAGCAGGGCGGCGACGCAGGCATGTACCTCACGATGCTGGTCCCGGCCGTGGCCGTCGCGAACATCATGTGCATCATTGCAGCCGGCGGAATGAACATGGCGGGGAAGCGCTGGGGCGATAAGTTCCCGGGGCTCAACGGCAAAGGCGATCTCGCACGTGGAGTTCGCGATGATCTGGCCGATGCCAAGACCCCGCTGGAGCGCACGGGGACGTCGATCAAGTTCGGCGTGACCGGCCTTGCACTCGCGGGCATCCTGTTCGTGATCTCCAGCTTCCTCAGCACGGTGGTACCCGCCCTGCACGCCTATGTCTTCCTCATTCTGATCTGTGCGTGCCTCAAGCTCTTCGTGCCGCTGCCGCGCTACATCGAGGAGTCGGCGAACCTCTGGTATGTCTTCGTCGCGAACGCGATGATCCCAGCGATTCTGGTGTCGCTGAGCGTCGTAGCCATCAACATCAGTGAAGTCGTCGCCCGCCTTACCGACGTCGGCTACATGGCGCTGACGCTGTTGAGTGTGCTGATCGCGATTGTCGTTGCGAGCGTGGTCGGCTGGTTGGTGCGGCTGTACATCATCGAGTCCGCGATTGCTGCTGGTCTGGGACTGGCCGACTTCGGCTCCAGTGGTGACCTGGCCGTACTGCAGGCATCTCAGCGCCTCAATCTGCTGCCGTTCCTCTCCATCTCCTCCAGAATCGGCGGCGGGATCGTGCTGCTCGTTCTCTCCGCGCTGGCACCGCTACTGCTCTGAAGGTGCAAGGTGAGGTGGGCTCAGCCCAGCTTGCCGGGCTCGGTGGCCGAGTAGCTGTCCTCGTCGTCCTGGGAGACGGGCTCGGAGCCGCGCAGGCGGGCGATCACGGTCATCACGTGGTAGATCACCACGGTGGCGGCAGTGCCCAGGGCGATGCCGCCGAACTCGGCGCCGCCCACCACGATGGTCGGATCGGCGATCGCGATGATCAGCCCCGAACCGGCGGTCATCAGGAAGATGGTGTTGGAGAAGTCGACCTTGTTCTGCACCCAGATGCGGGCACCCATGATGCCGATCATTCCGTAGAGGATGATCCCGGCCCCGGCGGCTACGCCAGCGGGAATGGTGGCGATCAGTGCGCCGAACTTCGGGAAGAACGCCAGGGCGATCGCGGTGAAACCGGCCACCCAGTAGGCCGCCGTCGAGTACACGCGCGAGGACGCCATCACGCCGATGTTCTCCGCGTAGGTGGTGTTGCCGACGCCGCCGCCGAAACCGGAGAGTGTGGTGGCCAGACCGTCGGCCATCAGGGCGCGGCCGTAGGAGGGGGTCAGATCACGGCGGGTCATCAGACCCACCGTGCGCACGTGCCCGATGTTCTCGGCCACCAGCACGAACACCACCGGCAGGAACAGGAAAGCCACATTGAAGTGGAACTCCGGGGTCTGGAACGGCGGCAGCCCGATAATTCCGGCCTCGCGGATCGGCTCGAAGTCCACCTGCCCCTGCGCCAGGGCCACCAGGTAGCCCACCACGATGCCCACCAGAATCGAGAGCCGCCCCAGTAGCCCCTTGAACAGCACCGCGGCGAGCACGATGGCGCCCATGGTGGCGAAGGTGGTGAGGGTGAGCTCCTCCATGCCGGCGGTGGTCGCGGACGCCAGGTTCAGCCCGATGAGGGCGACGATGGTGCCCATCACCACCGGGGGCATCAGGGCGTGGATCCACCCGGTGCCCACCCACTGCACGACGACGCCGACCAGGAACAGCAGCACGCCCGCCATGAGCACCCCGCCGAGCGCCCCGGCCATGCCGTGCTGGGAGGTGGCCGCGGTGATGGGCGCGATGAACGCGAAGGAGGAGCCCAGGTAGCTGGGCACCTTGCCCTGGGTCAGCAGCAGGAACAGCAGGGTGCCCACACCGGAGAAGAACAGGGCGGCGGCCGGCGGGAACCCGGTGATCGTCGGCACCAACACGGTGGCGCCGAACATAGCCATCACGTGCTGGATGCCCACGCCGAAGGTGTTCGGCCAGGCCAGGCGCTCGTTGGGGGTGACGACGTCGGAGGGGCGGATATGCCAGCCGTCGCCGTGCACCGTCCACTTCAGGCCGAGCTTGTCGAGCACGGAGCGTGAATCGGAACCGGTAGGTGCGGAGTGAGTGGTAGACACGTTGGATAGTTTAGAGGGTTCACGCCTACTTGAAACTACTCTGATGATATACTTCATGCATGGGGTGAATCTATGATGTTGAGTATGCAAGGTTGACGTTGTCATAGCCGAGGCCTGACCGCGTTGGACTGGGTGAGGTGGAGCGCTTGCGAGTTGTCTTCGAAGACGACGGTCTTCGTCGTCTGGCGGAGGATGCCACCTATGCGCCACGACGTTGGGGCTCAGACATCATCAAGGCCTACCGCAAAAAGATTCAGGTCCTGCGCTCAGCCACTGACGAACGAGATCTCTATGCGATGAGGTCCCTCCGGCTGGAAAAGCTCAAAGGTGACCGAGCCGGAACCTCGTCCATCCGCCTGAACGATCAGTTCAGGCTCATCATCAAATTCCAGACAGATGACGAAGGCCGAATGGTCATTGTCATCGAAATGGTCGATTATCACTGAAGGAGCGTGATGGTCATGGCTACGCCAATGGCCGCCGAGGTCTTCCCCGCGGGAGAACATCTCGCTGATGAGCTCGACGCGCGCGGCTGGACTCAGGCTGATTTCGCGGAGGTTCTCGGACGACCAGCACAGTTCGTATCCGAGATTGTCTCGGGGAAGAAGGAAATTACTCGAGAATCGGCCGCACAGATTGCTGCAGCTCTCGGCACAAGCGCCGAATTCTGGCTCAATCTTCAAGACTCCTACTTTCTCTGGAAGCAATCCCAGGATTCTCAAACGCAGGAGAGCCTCGACGGAGTGAAGGTGAGGGCCAGGCTGCGCGAGCTAGCCCCCGTTGCTCTCTTGAAGAAGCGTGGTTATATCGGCGCATCGGATCCAGCGGAGCAGTCGAAGGAAGTCCTGGAACTCTTGGGAATGCATAGTCTCGAGGAAGAGCCAGCGATTCAATTCGCTGCGCGGCGAAGCAATTCGGACGAAGCAGTGTCTGTCATGCAACGGGCGTGGGTAGCGTGCGTCATGGCCGGTTCGCGGGAGTTCGAAGTCGGAGAATACTCCCCGGATCTGCTTCGCGACGTGGCAGAGCGACTATCGACCCGAGCGCGTCACCCGGAAGAATTCGCTGACTTCCAGGCGGCGTTCGCTGAGGCAGGGGTGAAGCTGATCTATGTAGAAGCTTTTCCTGGTGGAAAGCTCGATGGCTGCGCGTTGATGGTCGAGAAAACGCCGGTGGTCGGGATTTCGGGCAGGTGGAAGAGGCTGGACAAGGTGCTCTTCACGATCCTCCATGAAACGGCCCACGTCTTGCTGGGGCATGTCTCAGTCGACGGTAGCGTCATCGTGGATGATTTGTCCTTGGATGGCCGGAATGAGGAAGCCGCTGCCGATCAGCTTGCCGGGGAGCTGGCCATTTCGGGTCCGCTTCCGGTGGTCCCTGATCGGCCAAGTATGGCCTGGGCGCAGGCGCAAGCAGATGCCTTGAGTGTGCATCCCATCACGCTGATCGGCAGGCTGCAAAACGACGGTCAGTTGTCATGGAGGACGACCCTGGTCCGCGATGCGCCCAACGTGACTGAACAACTCGAGCGATGGGTAGCTCGCGTCCCAGTCTGAATGACCGCGTCTCGACTGCCGACTGCACTGGAAATAGCCTGCATCGCCTGAGATTCGGTCGTCATCGGTGGGCCGGAGGACTCGTGTGTGGTCACCCTGGTCCGCGAGGGCAAGCCAATGGTGCGTGGGCTGGTTAACCTGCGGCGTGACGGTCCGGCTCACCATGTTCACGATGTCGTCCTGCGCGCCCGGCGAGTGAACTGATCGCAGATCCCCTCCCGACGCTGACGTTCTGCTGGAAGGTCAGTAGGAATCCTGCTCAAAGGTCAGTAGAAAGTCTGCTCAAGGTACAGTAGAAACCCTGCTCGAGGTATAGTAGAAGGGTGAGTTACTCTCCGAGAACCCTTGATTCCGAGCTAGATGAGCTGCTGGAGGTGGCTCCGGCAATAGCTATTGAAGGCCCCAAAGGCGTCGGGAAGACGGCTACTGCTCGACGCCGGGCGGCATCGGTATGGATGTTGGATGATGAGGATCAGCGGTCTCTATTAAGCGCTGACCTGTCTTTCTCGAGCCATGCCGACGGGACCACGCTGATTGACGAATGGCAGAAGCTGCCGCCGGTGTGGGACGCCGTCCGGCGCCAGGTCGACGACCAGGCTCCTCCTGGCAGTTTTCTGTTGACTGGCAGTGCCACGCCGGCCTCCAGTCAAGGAACGCACAGCGGGGCCGGGCGGATCCTTTCCCTGAGGATGCGGCCCATGGCCCTCTACGAACGAGGTGACGTCTCCCCGACGGTGAGCTTGAAAGCCCTACTACAAGGTGAAGGATCGGACGTTGGAGGCGCGACGGAATTTGGTCTCGCTGACTATATGGAAGCCATCGAAGCTAGCGGTTTTCCAGGCATCACCTCACGTCCAGAAGTGTTTCGAGAAGACTTGCTCGAAGCCTATGTTCAGCGGGTCATCGACCGCGACCTGCCAGACCTCGGTTTTACGTCTAGGCGACCTGAAGTTCTGCGGCGCTGGCTCGCCGCGTACGCCGCGGCCTCGTCGAGCACGACCAAATACTCAGAGATTCTGGATGCCACCACGGCTGGTGACGGCTACCAGCCCGCGAAAGCGACGACGATCACTTACCGTGATCATCTGACTCAGTTGTGGCTTTTGGACCCGACTCCTGGGTGGAGCCCAAGCGTGAACCCGTTTGCTCGATTGCAACAGGCACCTAAGCACCAACTTGCCGACCCGGCTTTAGCGGTGCGACTGCTCAACCTCAGTGCGAAGAAACTGTCCTCGCCTAGGGGCGCTCATATGGCGGGCCCGTTATTCGAGTCCTTGGTGACATTGAGTGTCAAGGTCGCAGCGCAGGCGGCACGAGCGCGGGTGGGTCATCTCCGCACACGAAACGGCGACCGTGAAGTTGACCTGATCGTGGAGGGACGTGATGGACAGGTGGTCGGAATTGAAGTCAAACTTGCGGCTTCGGTCGATTCCAGCGACGTGAAGCACCTGTTGTGGCTGAAAGAGCAACTGAAGGACGACGTGGCAGACCTGATGATTATCACCACGGGAAAGTACGCCTATCGGCGGAAGGACGGCGTTGCCGTGGTTCCTCTTGTGCTACTCGGTGCTTGACGTAGCTCTGCTACGCGAAGGTCAGGCCCAGTTTCATTCAACACTCCCCGGGAAAACGAGGCCCCTCCCATGTGAGCATCGAGGAGAGGCTTGGGAGGGGGTCGATTAGCTCCTAGTCTAATTGGCTCCGTGCCGGACTGCCCATAACTGGGAAATGTGGGGTCAGTCGCACGTAGTCGGCTGTCTAGGGATGCGACTTTCGCACCTCGATGAGGCCCAAGGTGCCGTGCGGATGATGTCCAAGGGTCAGTAAGAATCCTGCTCAAAGGTCAGTAGGAACCCTGCTCGAGGTTCAGTAGGCGAGGTGCGCGGGTTGTGGTCATGCACAAACGTAGACTGGGCCCATGCCGAGCCCTGACGTTCCTACTCCGCGCTGGTGTGTCCTCGGCACCGGTGAGCAGGGACGCATCTCAGTGGTAACCCTGGCGGCGACGGGCGAAGAAATCGACCGCCACGATGTCGATCGTGGGCAGCTGTCCGAGCGGGTGGCCCGCATTGAGGCGGAGACCGAGGGGCTGCGCTGGGTGTGGAGCGATGCCCCGCACTGGTACCCACAGCTGGTGGCTGCCGGGGTCACCGTCACCCGCTGCCATGACCTGCGCCTGGCTCACGCGATCCTGCGGGACTCGACCACGGTGCGCGAGCGCGCGGATCTCATAGCCGACACCCGGTGGGACGCCGGCCCCAGCATCGTCGCCGAGACCGAACCCGACTCCGTGTTGTTCGACTACGACGCCGGACCCAGCGACACCGCCGTCCCACACGACCTCGGCGCCGCCCTGGAGGAGTTCCACCGGCAGCGCACCGCACTGGCCTCCAGCACCCACCCCGGTGCGCTGCAGCTGCTGCTGGCCGCCGAGTCAGCCGGGGCGCTCGCCGCCGTGGAGATGGGGGCGGCCGGCACCCCGTGGGACGTCGCCGAACACCAGCGCATCCTCACCGAGGCGCTCGGCCCTCGGCCCCAGCCCGGGCACAAGCCCTCCCGCATGGTCGAGCTGGCCGAGCAGGTGCGCGAGGCTCTGAACGCTCCGCAGCTGAGCATCGATTCGCACACCCAGCTGCTGCGCGCACTGCATCGGGCCGGGATCAGCGTGGACTCCACCTCCAAATGGGAGCTCGAGGAGCAAGACCACCCCGTCATCGAGCCGCTGCTGGAGTACAAGAAGCTGGCCCGGCTGCTCTCTGCTAATGGTTGGACCTGGCTCGACGAATGGGTGCGCGCGGGCCGGTACCACCCGGTCTACGTGCCCGGCGGCGTGGTCACCGGGCGCTGGGCCGCCGCCGGCGGGGGAGCCCTGCAGCTGCCCCGGCTGCTGCGTCCCGCCCTGCGCGCCGACCCCGGCTGGCTGCTCGTCTCCGCTGACGTCGCGCAGCTGGAGCCGCGGGTGCTGGCCGCCATGGCGGGCGATCGCGCCATGGCCCAGGCCGGCTGGCGTCGCGATCTCTACTCCGGCATCGTCGAGCAGAACATCGTCCCCACCCGCCAGGACGCCAAGATCGGCATGCTCGGCGCCCTCTACGGCGGCACCACCGGCGTCTCCGGCACCGTCGTCCCGCAGCTACGCAAAGTCTTCCCCGCCGCCATGCGCGTCGTCGATGAGGCGGCCCGCACCGGCGAGAACGGCGGCATCGTCTCCACCTGGTGGGGCCGATCCTCCCCGGCCCCGAGCCCCGGCTGGCGTCGGCTGCATGATCGCGCCTCCGACGTCGAAGCCAGCCCGTCCGATGAGCGCGCCGCCCGCAACGCGTCCCGCACCCAGGGCCGGTTCACCCGCAACTTCGTGGTGCAGGGTACCGCTGCCGAATGGGCGCTCTCCTGGATCGCCGACCTGCGGCTGCGCCTGGCCCGGATCGACCCCGTCACCGACGGTCCGCGAGCCACCGCCTCAGGCCCTGCCTTCGAGCATTGCCCGCACCTGGTGTTCTTCCTGCACGACGAGGTCATCGTGCACACCCCGGCGGCCCTGGCCGAGGAGGCGGCCGAGGCTGTACGTGAGGCCGCCGCCGCGGCGGGCCGGCTACTGTTCGGCGGCGCCCCCGTCGACTTCCCGCTCGACGTGCAGATCGCCGAGCGCGCGGTCAAGGAATGAGATTGATCAGACCGATGACGGCCAGGTCCTGCCTGCTCGTGGTGGTGGTAGACAACTTAGAGTTCGACGGTGCCGCTGGCACCGTCCGGCTTCTTGCCCGTGATCTTGGCGCCGATCAGCTTCAGCGTCGTGCCCACGGCACCACCGGGCACGCCCCAGAACTGTGCTGAATCGCCGGTGACCTTCAGCAAGGTCACGTTGGGATCCTGGCGGCCCTGCTCGAAGTAGGCGCCCGCCTGCTCGGTCCAGAGTTCGTCGATCTTCGCTTGGTCGTCGACGAACTCCGCGGTCCCGGCTAGCGACAGCCACGAACCAGCTTCTGCGAATGCAAGGTTCACCTGCGGGTTCGCCCGGATCGCCTGGGACTGATCGCTCTCTCGGCCAATGATGAACCACACCTCGGCCTCATCAGTAACCTGCTGAGGAGCCATCGGGTGCGAGACGATCTTTCCCTCGCGGGTGGCGGTCGACAACATCACGAAACGCTCTGAGCGCATCACGTCGAGCACGGTCTCACGATTCAGGGCCTGTTCGGACATCAGAGTCTCCTTTGTTGAGGGGCGAACGTCGTGCTCACGCTACACACGCCGGAGATCAACCGGAACCTCCGCTGAGCTGCTGATATTCAGCCAGCGCCTGCTGCCGCGAGGCTCGAAGATCGACCAGGGGATCGGGGTAGTCCTCCGAGCCGAATTCCGGCACCCACCGCCGGACATACACGTCGTCCGGATCGAATCGTTCGCGCTGGCGTTCGGGGTTGAAGATGCGAAAGAACGGGGCGGCGTCCGCGCCCGAGCCGGCCACCCATTGCCAATTGGCAGGGTTGGACGCGGCATCGGCGTCCACGAGCGTGTCCCAGAACCACGCTTCGCCCTCGCGCCAGTGGATCCCGAGGTTCTTCACCAGCAGGCTGGCCGCGGCCATGCGGACCCGATTGTGCATGTGTCCGGTCTGCCAGAGTTCTCGCATGCCCGCATCGACGAAGGGAAAGCCGGTCTCACCTGCGGACCAGGCACGAAAAACATCCGGTTCTTGAGCCTGAGTCCGCCACGGATAGGCGTCGAACTGAGCGCGGAGATTCTTCTCCGGAAGGTCAGGGAAGTGGTACAGCAAGTGCCAACAGAACTCGCGCCACCCGAGCTCATTGCGGAAGGTCGACGCGCTGGGTTCGTGATCGAGGTCGGAAGACGCCACCCACGCGGAGAGCGGACTCACCTGTCCGAAGCGCAAGAAGGGAGACAAGAGTGATGTGCCCTGCACGCCGGGCACATCACGGGCCCGGGTGTAGGTATCCCCTTCATGCTGGACGAATTCTCTCAGCCGCTGTTGACCACCCTCCTCCGTAGGGGTCCAGTGATCACGCAAGCCGCCCGCCCAGTCAGGCCGGGTCTGGAGAAGGTCGAGGTCGTCGACGGCGCCGAGGCTGACGCCCGCCCCCGCCAGGCTGGACTGCACGCTGGAATACTCGGCCACCGGCTGCGGAATGGGCAGCAGCTCGCGCAGGGGCCGGTCGCTGAGGTTCTGATAGAACGGGGTGAACACGCGGTAGGGTCCGCCTCCTCCGGTGCGGATGGTCCAGGGCTCCTGCAAGAGCGACCCGGGGAAGCTGTGGGCTGTGAACCCCTGTTCGCGGAGGTTCTCTTTCACACTGGCATCGGTTTCGCGCTCGGGGCCGCCATAGCGTCGCGTCCACACCGCACCGGTGCTGCTGGTCGCCTGCGCCACGTCAGGGACCTGCTGAGCCGCCGGACCGCGACGGATCAGTAGGGGAATCCCCAGGTCACGTAGCCGGTCTGCCAGCGATGAGAGTGCGTGGTGTAGCCACCAGCGAGCGGCACCGCCCAGAGGGCGGATGCCCGGAGTCTCGTCATCCAGGACATAGAGGGCGACAACATCGCCGTCATCGCCGGCGGTGTGCACAGCGAAGGTCAGCGCTGGATGGTCTTCGACGCGCAGGTCGTCTCTGAACCACAACAGGGTTCGTGTCATGATCGTTCCTCCCCTGCCGGGGGTCTGGCGTCATGCTGGGACGCTGCTGCGGCGGTGGCGACGATGCGCTCCAACATGGTGGGGAAGATGAACCGATGGAACGGCGCCATGGAGTACCAGTACAGGGTGCCGCGCACGTTCGTGGGGTAGAACACCGCCCGTTGCGCCAGCTCGGTGCCCTGCTGACTCTCGCGCACCGTGAACTCCAGCCACGCTTCGCCCGCGACCTTCATCTCGGCGCGCAGCGTCAGAGAGCGCCCCGGCTCCAGGTCCACCACGCGCCACCAGTCCACCGGGTCGCCCACGCGCAGCACGTCGGGCAGTCGCCGTCCTCGATTCAGGCCGGCCCCGCCCACGAGCTTGTCCCACACCCCACGCACCCGCCAGGCCAGCGGCCAGGAGTACCAGCCGTTGGTTCCGCCGATGCCCTCAATCACGCGCCACACCGCCTCCGCCGACGCCTCGGTGGTGGTCACGCTGCGGGCGTCCTCGTACACCGGGTGACCCGCCCACTGGGGATCGTTGGGCAGGCTGGCTGCCGCCTGATCCAGGGGTCCAACATCGGCATCCCAGGTGGTGTCCACGGCTCCTTCCCGTTCCCGGCGCAGGGCCAGGGTCACCGCCTCCTCGAACGTCAAGAACCCGGAGGCTGGCGGCGGAATCAGCTCATCCACCCGGCGATCCCCGGCCACCGCGTCGAGCTGCAGCGACTGCACCAGCGGGATGGTCAGGCTCATCGGCAGCGGGGTCACCAGCCCCACCCACATGCCGGAGAGGGTGGGCGCCGGGATGGGGAGCGCGATAACGTGCCGCGGTGCGAGCCCGGCCACCTTCGCGAAGGTCTTCATCACCTGGGCGTAGGTCAGTGTCTGACGGTTGCCCACGTCCAGGGTGGCGTTGATGCTGCCCGGCACGTCCGCCGCGGCGAGCAGATAGTAAAGGACGTCGCGAATGCCCAGTGGTTCCACCCGGTTCGCCACCCAGTCCGGTGCTGGCATGAGCCGCAGCGTGCGGGCCAGGTGGCGAATCATCTCAAAGGAAGCAGAGCCGGAGCCGATGATGATGCCGGCCTGGAACGCGATCGTGTCCACGGGACTGTCCAGCAGGATCCGTGCCACGGCGGCCCGGGAGCGCATATGCGGCGAGAGCTCGGCGCCCTCGGGGTGCAACCCGCCCAGATACACGATCCGCTGCACCCCCGCCTCATGTGCGGCAGCCGCGAGGCGTTCGGCCGTCCGCGCCTCCTGCTCCTCGAAGTCGCTGCCGCCACCCATGGAATGCACGAGATAGTAGACGACGTCCTGATCTTCCAGCGCCTCAGCCAGCGCCGGGTGCTGGCGCGGGTCCTCGTCCAGATCCACCTGGTGCACCGACACCGCCGCACCCCAGGGAGTGGCGCGCACCTTCTCCGGGGACCGCACCGCCACGCTGACGTCGTGCCCGGCCTGCAGCAGCCGCGGAACCAGCCGCCCGCCGACGTATCCGGTCGCACCGAGCACCAGCACCCGCCGCGGCCGCGGGCTGGGCGAGATGGACTCCTCGCCCAGGCGCTGCTGTTCCATTGCTTCGTCCATGTGGCGACGACCTCCGATTCGGAACGAGTGGTGCACATGCTGTCACACCCGCGGTACGGATCACTACAGTCTGCTGGCGTCACCATCGACGTCGATAATCTTTACAGGTGGAATACAGAAAATGTTCAGGTTACACTCACACTAGTCTTTCCTTCCGCAGTATCACGGTGATGTGCGGCGCTTGCTGATGGGTATCGGAGTAGGTCATGTTGCGAAAAAGAAGCACCAAGGTGTGGATCTCGGCCGGTGCTGTGGCATCGATCGTTCTTGTGGGTAGCGCCATTGCGGCGACCGGGGGTGATGACGATGAGCGGGCAACGGCGTCCGTCGTTGATGTCATTGACGGCACGACGGTGCGTGTGGAGCTCAGTGGTGAAGAGCGCGATGTTCGGCTCCTGAACGTTGCCACTCCGCCGGTCACGCATGATCAGACAGCCGTGCAGTGTTTGGGGCAGGAATCGGCCGAATTCTTGGAGGGCATGCTCAGCGCCGGAACCGAGGTTGAGCTGGAGTACGACCTTGAGGCCGAAGACGATGAGGGCCGAGTACTGGCAGGGGTATTCCTCGACGGCGAGCTCGTGAACGCGTCGGTCGCCGCTGCGGGCTTCGGGGTCGCTGTGCACCAGGACCCGAACGAGGCCTTCTTCGACGCCGTGCAGGAACGCGAGGAATCAGCTCGCACCGCGGAAGAAGGTCTCTTCGATCCTGCGCTGGAGTGTTCACTTCCCCAGCAGGTCAGCGAGGTGGGGGCCGAGGTCGCCCTCTTGGTGGCCTCGGTACCCGATGATCTTCCGGGCATTCAATCAGCGCGGTCCGAAAGTGTCGCCCTGCTCGCCCTCGCTGACGAGGTGCGAGACGATGTCCGCGTGATCGCACAGGACGACTTCCCAGTTCTGACAGCGTTGTACGCAGCTGAGCAGGACGCCTTCGCGAAGAGCCTCGACGACGACATGGCGTCGTTGCGTTCATACCAGCAGCAGTTGGATGAGGCTCAGGATGAGATCGAAGCGGAAGAGCAGCGCAAGAAAGAAGAGGCCGAGGAACAGCGCAAGAAGGAAGAAGAAGCCGAACGCCAACGGATCGAGGAAGAGCAGCGGCTGCAAGCCGAAGCGGAAGCTGAGGAAGCGCGCGAGCGTGAAGAAGCTGCTGCAGAACGCGAACGACAAGCGGCGGCAGAAGCGCAACGGCAGAACTCTGCACCCGCACCAGCACCAGCACCCGCGCCGGCCCCGGCGCAGGACGCCAATGTGTACTACCAGAACTGTGATGCTGTGCGTGCAGCGGGTGCCGCACCCATTCGCCCCGGAGACCCGGGTTGGCAGCAGAAATTCGACCGTGACCGGGATGGTGTCGGCTGCGAGTAGCAGTCTCCCTCACCATATGACCTTGGGCTAGTCATGTTCCTCGTCGATGGCGTGAATCTCGACGACCCCGGGCACTTCGCTTAACCGGGTCGGCAAGTCCGCATCGACCGTCCCCTGCCGACGAGTGAAGCGTAGCGAGGCCTCCACGGTATACCGGCCCTGGTCGTCCTGGTACCGGGTCGTTCGTGCGAGGGTCGCTTCGTAGCCCTCATCAGAAGCGAGCACCAGGATATCGCGCAGCACGCCCTGGCCGTCGGCGTAGCGGATGGTGAACGCGCGCGAGCGTTGGGCGTGAGGGATGCGCCGAATCACGGCGTTAACCACGGTCACGGAGAGCAGATACAACGCCACGGTGACGGTAGCGACCAGGGGCATCCCCGCCCCGCACGCCATGCCCACGGCAGCGGTGACCCAGATCGATGCCGCTGTGGTGAGCCCAGAAACAATGTTCTTGCGCACGAAGATCACGCCGGCGCCCAGGAAGCCGATTCCCGTCACGATCTGCGCCGCGATGCGGGACGGGTCCGGAAGGTCGGATCCACCGAGAACGGCAGCAAAGCCGTATCCGGAGACCAGGGTGAACAGTGCCGAGCCCATCCCGACGAGGAGGTGAGTCCGCGCTCCAGCCGACTTCTGTCGGATCTCGCGCTCCACCCCGATCACCCCGGAGAGCACGAAGGCACAGAGCAGCAGAATGACCTGAGTGAGCGCGGTGTCGGGAATCCACTCGACGTCCATGACAAGAGACTACGCCGCCGTGTATCGGAGGCCGAGGTTTCCGGGCCGTAGGGTACCGTTTAACGAGTGAGTGACTATGTGGGCGTGATCGGTGAGGCACTGGTAGATGTGGTGGTTTCGGACACCGCTGTTCCCCGAGCTCACCCCGGCGGGAGCCCCCTGAACGTCGCGGTGGGTCTGGCCCGTCTCGGTGAGACCGTGCTCTTCGCCGGACGCTACGGCACCGACGATCACGGCCAGGTCATCCAGCACCACCTCGAGACCAACCAGGTTCACTCCGTGCTCGACGCCGATGAGCTCTCCTCCTCCGTCGCCACCGCCCGGCTGGACCCCACTGGGGCGGCCACTTATGAGTTCGAGCTCGACTGGACCTTGCCCGGTCCCGACGAACTGTGGGAGCGCTTCCGCACGGTGATGGATCAGCTCGACGGTCAGCAAGACCTCGCTCACCTGCACATGGGCTCCATCGCCACCATGCTCGCCCCCGGGGCGGTGACCGTTATGGAAATGCTGCGCCGGCTGCACCCCACCGCCACTATCTCCTATGACCCCAACTGCCGGCCCTCCATCATTCCCGACCGGGCCGCCTCCCGCGCCCGCGCCGAAGAATCCGCTGCGCTCGCGGACGTCGTGCACGCCTCCGACGAGGACCTGCACTGGCTCTACCCGGAACTCACCCTCCAGCAGATCGTGGTGAACTGGCAGGCACTCGGCCCGGCCATCGTGGTGGTCACCCGCGGCGCCACCGACATCCTCTGCGCCACCGCCGAAGGCACCTGGGAGCAGCCCATCGTCCCCGTGGAGGTCGCTGACACCGTGGGCGCCGGAGACTCCTTCACCTCCGCCCTGCTGGTCGCCCTGCACGATCGCGGCCTGCTCGGTGCCGCCGCCCGCCCTCAGTTGCGCGAGCTGCCCCAGGCCGAGGTCGCCTCCGTGCTCGCCTTCGCCGCCCAAGCCGCGGCCATCACCTCCTCGCGCCCCGGTGCCGACCCGCCCTCGCGCGACGAACTCGACGCCGCGGTCGCTGCCCACTCCAACACCGGCGACACCGCGGACGGGGCCCGGAGGCGCCCGTGAACCCCCAGCGCCCCCGTCCCTCCTCCCGCGCGTCCTCCAGCATCGCCGGTGCGCCCAACACTGGACTGAGCCCGCACGGCGCCCACCTGGAGCGCTCCGCCGCCGGCCACCCCCTGGTGCGCCCCAGCCTGATCGCCACCGATCTCGATGGCACCGTCATCAGCTACCGCCACACCCGCACCGGCCACATCTCCCAGCGCACCATCGAAGCCTTCACCGCCGCCCGCGAGGCCGGTATCCAGGTCGTCTTTGTCACCGGGCGTCCCATGCGCTGGCTCTCCGGGCTCGCCGACACCCTCGGTCTGGCCGGACCCATCATCTGCTCCAACGGCGCGGTGATCTACGATGTCGTCGCCGACAAGGTCATCGAAGCCCACCCCATGGCCGGAGAAACGGTGCGCACCGTGCACGAACTCATCAGCGCCTCCGTGCCGCACACCAGCTTCGGCCTGGAAACCCTCAGCGGGTTCGTCATGGAGACCGAGCTCTACGAGTCCAGCCGCCGCTCCCGGCGCCAGCACCCGGAATCTCCCGACGACGACACCGCCGCGCCCGAGTTCACCCTCGCCGACCCGGTGATCAGCGCACTGGGCGAGCACCCCGAAGTGGTGAAGTTCCTGGTCAAGGCCGCCGAAGTGCAGCCGGACTCGTTCCTGGCCACCGTGCGCGACCTCGTCGGAGAGCTGGTCTCCGTCACCCACTCCGCCCCCGGGTTGCCGCTGCTGGAGATCAGCCGTCCCGACGTGAACAAGGCACTCACCCTCGCCGACTACACGAACTCCCTCGGGGTCGCCGCCGAGGAAGTCGCAGCCTTCGGCGACATGCTCAACGACCTGGAGATGATCACCTGGGCCGGCACCGGTTACGCGGTCGCCTCGGCGCACCCCCAGCTGATCAATGCCGCCGATGCGGTGGCCGGCGCCTGTGATGACGACGGCGTGGCCCGCGCCATCGAGCACCTGATCACCCTGCCCACCTGATCCACGCCACCCGAGTCCCGAAAGGCCGGACGCCCATGCCCCGCTACCTCACCGACTCGCTACCCGGCCGCCACGGCTGGCCACTCGCCCTGGCCCACCGCGGCGCCGACCCGCGCCGGGAGAACACCCTGGCCGCGTTCAGTGCCGCAGTCGACCGGGGATTCGGCTACCTGGAGCTGGACGTGCGCACCACCGCTGATGGCGCCGCCGTGGTCTTCCACGACGAAACCCTGGAGCGGATCACCACCGGTCACGGGAACCTTTCCGACCACACCTGGGATGAGCTCGGCCAGTTCCGGGTGGTGGGGGAGCACCCCGGTGAACTGGGTTCGGGCGCCACCGGGGAGCCGCTGCTGCTGTTCGAGGACCTGCTTGCCGCCTACCCGCACATCCACCTCAACGTGGACCTGAAGGATGCCGCCTCAGCCGAAGCGGTGGCCTCCGTCGTGCACCGGCACGAGGCGTGGCACCGGGTGCTGGTGGCGTCCTTTGATGACGCCCATCGGATCGCCTACCGCGATCATGCCCGCCGGCTGACCGGGTGCAGCGACCTGCCCATCGCCCATTCCGGGGGAGTGCGTGCGGTGGCCACCCTTGTGTTCACGCACCGGTTGCCGCTGCCGCTGTTCCGCAGGGTGGTGGAGCGGTTGCGGCGCGACGTCGATCTGCACGCGGTACAGGTGCCCGTGCGGTCCGGGGTGATTCCGGTGGTCACGTCTCAGTTCGTGGAGCGCTGCCACCAGGTGGGCCTGGCCGTGCACGTTTGGGTGGTGGACGATCCCGCCGAGATGGAGCGGCTTCTCGCCCTCGGGGTCGATGGGCTAGTTACCGATAACGGTGCCGCCCTCGCCGAGGTCATGGCCGCCCGCGGCCACTGGCCCCAGCGGTAGCGGGTCAGTACGCGGCGGGCTCGTATCCGACGAGGTCATCCTCGGCGAAGCGAGTCCGCACGTTCTCCAGCTCGTCCCAGTCCACGTACACCACGGACTGTCCGCCGCCTTCGCGGCCGGTACCGTTGGTGGGCATCGTGAAGCTGGAGATATCCGAGGCTCGCGTAGATGACATGGAGCTGCCCAGCTGAATCATCTTCGTTAGTCCGAGCTCATTGTCCAGGGCCACATAAGGAGTCGTGGCGCCGATCAGGTCGGAAAGACGCGACGGGTTGGTCATGGTCTCGCGGGAGAGTACCTGGCCTGCCATGGACTGCAGGAACAGCTGTTGGTTTGCCACTCGGGTGTAGTCACCGTCGGAGAAGGACTTGCGCTCGCGCACGAATGCCAGGGCCTCATCACCATTCAGGGTGATCTGACCGGCCTCGAACGGGATGTTTACCGGGGAAGACGCGGTGAAGGCGCGCGGGTTGTTCACGGTGACGCCCCCCAGGGCGTCGGTGATGTTCTTGAAGCCGTTGAAGTCGGCCACGGCCACATGGTCGATGCGCTGATCGATCAGGCCTTCCACGGTCTGAACCATCAGTGGGACACCGCCGTAAGCCATGGCGGCATTGACCTTCGCGTTGCCGTGCCCGGGGATTTCCACCCAGGAGTCACGCATGATCGACATGATCTGCACCGACTCGCGATCCGAGGGGATGTGCGCCACCATGATCGTGTCCGCGCGGCTGCCAATATCGGACAGCAACGAAGTCGACGTATCAGCGCGGGTATCTGAGCCCAACAGCAGAATGTTCAGCGGGGCGTCCTCGCCATCCGGAGGCTCTACTGCGGCAGGACGCAGAGACTCTTCGGGGAAGGCATTGTCGATGGTCTCGATATCGCCCAGTCGACCGAACAGGCTCCACGCAATGAACACGATGGCTCCGATGAACAGCAGCAGGGCGATCAGGATGGCGATCAGGCCTTTGCGGCTCTTCTTCCGCGGGCGATCACGGCGGGGAGTGTCCATTAACGCGTCGGTCATGAAACTTAGTATCGCATAGGCGCGCCGTTGTGCTGCCGCCATGTTCGGGTTGATGAGGGAGAATCAGGCGATGAGATATTCGCCTTCCTCGGCGGTGAGGTAACCCTATCTGCGATAGACTCGCCGATGAATCGACTCGATCAGACCGAATCGGCACGTGAAGTAGTAGCCGGTTCTTCGCGTGGTCGATGGACCTATTGGACAAACCGCGAGGGGCTCCCAGCACCATGTCGACTCCGCTCAAGCGCCTTCGAAAAGGCCTTTGGCACTGGCGCCAGGGCGGATACTCCCAGTATCGAGAATGGCGACGGCGGAGCAAGTATCACTTCCCGGATTACAGCATTCCGGCGTCCACGGTGGGCTCCTCGCCACAGCGAATCGACGAGTACTACCCCGCGGTCACCCCGCTGCAACGACCGAAATCTTTCCCTGGATTACGCGTAGGTGTCATTCTTGACGAATTCTCGTTGGCAGCCTGGGGTCCCGAGTTCGAGATGGTGGTACTCACTCCGCAGCGATGGCGAGAAGAGCTGGTCCGCGAACCCATTGATCTGCTCTTCGTGGAATCTGCCTGGGCCGGCAATGGCGGAGCCTGGCAGTATCACCTCACCGGGAGCCACGCTCCGCGGCCTGCCGTGCTCGAGCTCGTCAACTACTGCAAAGCCATGGCCGTGCCCACGGTGTTCTGGAATAAAGAAGACCCGCCGCACTTTGAGGACTTCCTGCCCACGGCCAAGCTTTTCGACGTGGTCTTCACTTCGGACTCGAACCTGATCCCGAAGTATAGGGAACTACTGGGCCATGATCGGGTCGACTCCCTGAGCTTCGCCGCTCAGCCCTCCATTCACAACCCGGTGCGCATTAGGGGGCTGCACAACCAAAACGACATGGCCTTCGCTGGCATGTACTTCTCACACAAGTACAAGGAGCGCCGCGAACAAATGCACATGCTGCTGGGTGCGGCAGTGCGCGTTTTCGAGCGCGGTGTCTATTCTTTCGATATTTTCTCTCGTCACCACGGCGGTGACGAGAAGTACCAATTCCCCCTGCCTTTCAAGAAGCATGTGGTCGGCGCGCTGCCCTACGAGAAGATGCTCGCCGCATACCGGGCCTACAAGGTGTTCCTCAACGTCAACTCGGTGACCGACAGTCCTTCGATGTGTGCGCGGCGGGTTTTCGAGATCATTGCCTCGGGGACACCAGTGGTGTCGACAGAATCTGCCGCTATTCCGAAGTTCTTCCGTGACAACGAAGTGCCGGTCGTCCGCGATGAAGCCACTGCTGCCTACACCCTGCGTGCGATGCTCAACTCTTCGCAACTGCGTGACCGTACCGTGCACCGCGCTCAGCGCCGGATTTGGGAAGAGCATACGTACGCGCACCGCACCGCGAAGATCCTTCAGGCCACAGGGCTGCGCAGCGACTCTCCGTTCCTGGAACAGCCCAGTGTCAGCGCCATCGTCTCGACGAACCGACCGCAGTTCCTCTTCCAGGCCATTGATTCCGTGTCCGCGCAGAAGCAGAAGGACAACCTGGAGCTGGTGCTGCTCACCCATGGTTTCGATGCACAGAAGAAGGAGCTCGAGTCCTACGCCCGTGACCACGGTATCGAGAACTTCACGCTGCTGCACGCCCACAAGAACGACTCCCTGGGTGTCTGTCTGAACCGACTGGTCAAGACGGCCGATGGTGACGTGATCGCCAAATTCGATGATGATGACTTCTATGCCGCCCACTACCTTTCCGATAGCATCAACGCCCTGAAATACTCCGGCGCTGACCTAGTGGGCAAGCTGGCCGTTTACATGTACTCCCAGACCGACGACGCCATCGTGTTGCGTAACCCGGGCCAGGAGAACATGTTCACGAACTTCATCGCCGGCGCCACCTTCGTAGGCAAAGGCGATCTGTTCCGGAAGGTGCAGTTCTCCCCGGTACGTCGGGGTGAAGACACACGCTTCCTCAAGTCGGCTGAGGAGCGTGGGGCGCGCATTTATGCCGCTGATCGCTTCAACTTCATGCAGATGCGCGGAAGCCACAGCCACACTTGGGATGTGGAAGACGTTGAGCTCTATGCCAACGGCGTCATCGAATCGTACGGGATGAATGCTCGGCACGTGGTGGTCGACGACGATCTCCACGACAGCTGAGCGCTCCGAGGATTCGAGGAATCAGAATGCAAAACCCCCCAGCGGTGCAAGTACTCGACGTGGCAATGGCCCGCAGCGTGGCTCTCGACGAAGCAATCCACCTCTGGGGCGTCGGGCATCGTCTGTCGTCGCTCGAGCTGCTGCGCCGCACCCGGGCCACACTCGGCAATGACGCCCGAGTATCCTGCGAATACGGGGCGCAGGCGTTTCTGCAAGGGCATGTGTGGGCGGCACGGGAGGCCCTGCACGATGCCGTGGACGCCGACCCGGCCCATCTGGACGCCCTGGAGCTGTTCACGGAGATTAATCGTGGACTGACCTCGGCCAAGGGGTCAGCAACCCAGCCGCTGATGAGCCTCGCCTCATCCCTGCCTCTGGACGCCGCCATTGATGCTGACGCAGCAGCCTTCCTCGTGCCGAGCGTGGCATTGGTTGACGCGGTGAACCGGGGTATCCGTACCCTCAAGCGTAGTGAGGACCCAGTGGCGCGGCAGATCAGCCTGCTTTCGACGACGTCGCGTGAGCGCTGGGATGAGCTCGAAGTAGAGGTGCCCGACGACATCGCGGTGCGCGCTCGCTTGGTGCTGGACCTGGCCCTGGGCAACATGGACGCCGCAGCCGTCACCCTCGAGGAGATCGACGACGATCAGGTGCCCCGTCGATCGGTGCGCCAGGCCATCCGCCAGGCACAGCGGCTCGGCAACCACGAGTTGGCCCGGGAGCTGTTAGTCCATTACCGTCGATCCGAGCCGCACGCGCCCCAGCTGTCTTCTGCCGTGCGTGACGCCCTGGAGTTCCACCTCGACCAGTGAGCTGTAGAGATGCCATCGCCTTCGAGAATGCGCACAAGGTGGCTGGTATCCTCAGATTTCAAGGAGAATTCACGGATTTCTGTCGGATTTCTCCCACGACGATTCCCGGATCAGATCTTGGAGTGAGCTTGACCGCCGATTCATCCACCCACCTGGACGCCGCAGCCGCAGAGACAGCCGACGTGGTCGCAGACCTGGTGACCCGCGTGGAGGAGCTGTCTCAGGAACTTCTCGCCGCGTATGGGCGCGAGGAGATCCTCATCAAGCAGGTGGACGCGTTGCAGACGCACGATCAGCAGACCACCGCCGAATCAGCCACCGCCGCAGCACTGCAGGGCAAGGTGGAGAACCTCGAAGCTCAGAACGCCGATCTGCGATTCGAGCTGTCCTCGGCCCGTGTCGCCGCAGCCGCCGCGCAGGCGGAGCTGCAGGCACTGCGCCGGGGAGATGCACCGGACAACACCACGGCGAAGAGCAACTCAACGTCTCAGGGGAATGAATCGACGCTGAAGCACCGCTATCGCCAGCTGCGTCGCCGAGTAGCTCGCGTGGTGCGTCCCTCATGAATGCGGTGGACACCGCCGACTTGCGCGCCGGTACCTTGGCGCAACGGCTGAGCTCCATCGCTCAGCGCAAACATGATCTCGGAGAACTGCGCGATCACCACCGGGCACTCTCGGATCATGTGGCCTCCCCCTACTTTCGCCACGCAGCAGAAGCTGACGAGACCTCACCCTGGCCCGCAGCGAACGCGCAGGACTACCTGGAACGTCAGCAGGCCATCGCTGCACCGGTACAACGGAAGGTGAGCGACTGGCTCACCGATGCCGCACAACTGCCCAGTGTGCTTTCACCGCACTGGGATCGACTGTATGGAACTCGCATCGGCATCATCGCAGATCAGGAGCTCATCTCCACGCTGGAGGGCTCCGTAGAGCTGGTGGCGATCACCCCGGAGAACTACGCGCAGCAGCTGGCCGAAATCGATCTCTTGCTGGTCACCTCCACCTGGGTGGGCATCGACGACGCCTGGTCCGGGTTGGCCGATCTGCGGTCACCCCTGCGCGACCTGGTGGTGAAATCCATCATGCGCGGAGCACGCGATCGGGGCGTCCCTGTCGCGTTCTGGTCCACCGAGGATCCCCTCGGATTCACCCACTTCCGCCGCTTTGCCGTCCATGCCGATCACGTCTTCACAACCGCAGCAGAGTCGGTCCCGGCCTATGAGAAGATCCTGCGCACCGGTGCCCCGGTCCACGTGCTGCCTCTAGGCGTCAACCCCCGCCAGCATCACCCGCTGGGATGCATGAGACACGAGGAACACAGCTTCCTGCTTTCCGGCCCCTGGGATCGAGTCGAGTATCCCGAGCGACGCTTCGCCGGTGAGCACATCCTCGACGGACTGGTGCAAGCGGGGGCAGACCTCACCATCCTCGACGCCCTGCTCGAGGACACCGAGGTCGGACTGGAAGCGCGCTACCCGGATCGCTATTTGCCCCACTTGCACCCTGCGCTGTCGACTGAGCAGACTGCCCAGCTGCAACGACTGCTGCCCCTGGGTGTGGCGCTGAACGCCGATGCCGAAAGCCAGACTGCTTTCGATCGACGCTTACTCGAGCTTCAAGCCACCGGGACCATGATCCTCTCGAACTACAACGCCGGGGTGAATACCCAGTTCCCCCACGTGCAAATGCCCGATGGCCCCGTGGACGTGGCTCAGATCGTCGAGCAGCTGTCACCCGAGACCATCCGTGAAGCGCAGGTCGCCGGCATCCGGGCGGCCTTCAGCTCCAACACTGCAGCCGACCGCATCGGGCAGCTCCTCGATGCGGTGGGTCTCGCTCCGCAGCAACCTTTGCATCGTGTGCTCGTCAGCGGACTCAGTGAGGCAGGATTCGCCACCTTCGTGGAAAGCCAGACCTACGGTGGCCCGATCGAGCATGTCCCCTCTGGCCAAGACGATCAGGCCCATGGCTCCAAGTACGGTGACGTCCATGTGCGGCTAACGTCGAAAAGCAGTGTCGGGCCGAACCTGATCGCCGACATCGTCTGCGCCTACCGCTACTCGGACGCTGATGCGGTCATCGTCCACCACTTGGATTCCGAGGAACCGCTCTACGAGTACCGGAACGACCGCGAGCTTGTCGATGACTCCCCGCACGCGGTCTGGGTCCGGCCAGACCAATCCCTGGCCGACGCCGAGACAAGCATCGAGCAGACGCTGAACATCGCCTCGGACGCGGTGCTGGCTCATCGGGCAACGATGAACCCGGTATCCGATCCTGAGCTTTCCATCCTGGTGCCGATCTACAACAACGGCCCCCACCTGCGAGACAAGTGCTTTGAGTCGCTACGCCGCTCCAGCGTGTTCCCGAACGCCGAGATCCTTTTGGTCGATGATGGCTCCACCGACCCCGAGACCATTAGGATCGTTGATCAGCTCGAGGCGCAGTACGCGAACGTGCGCGCCTACCGGTTCCCGCCCGGTGGCTCCGGCAGTGCCTCACGACCCCGCAACAAGGGACTCGACATGGTTCGCACCCCGTACGTGACCAACCTCGACCCGGACGATGAGCAGAGCAACGACGGCTATGCGCGGCTTCTCGAGTTGGTGAAACAGGGCGACTACGACTTCTCAGTGGGCAACGCGGTAGTCCAGCACAAACGGCGAGTCGAGATCGACCACGCGAAGATGCTGCGACCACTCGTCCACGACGATGGCACCGTGGTCGAGGGCGCGCTCTCGCGACTCAAATACGCGCCGGTGCGCATTCAGACCATCGTGGCACGCACCGAGTGGTTGCGCGGCCTGGGCATCACCCAGGTCGAAGGCTGCCAGGGCCAGGACACGTTCTTCTTCCAGCAGCTGTTCCACTCCGCGCGGAAGATCGCGATTACTGAGGAGATCGTGCACACCTATTTCGCCGCTGTGCAGAACTCGGTGGTGAACACCGTAGGCATTGGCTTCTACCGAAAGTACGTCGAGCTGGAGCGCTTGCGGGCAGCATGGCTCGCCGAGATCGGATTGCAGGACCACTACAACGAGACCCGCCTGGAGCCGTTCTTCCGGAACTGGTTCCTGGGCAAACTCCCGCGGGTGGCAGAGCAGGACCTCCCGCAATGCCGGCGGCTGATTCGCCAGCTGGGTGGGTTCTACCGTGCGCCCGAAGAATGGAACGACCCACGGCTGCGAGAGTTCTTCAGCGCCGAAGCAACAGCACAGGACGAGGACTGAGCCAGACCATGAAGTACAAAGTCGTCAATTTCCAAGCGCACCGGCTTAGCGGCTGGTTCTATGATCCGGATGCCGACCAGGCGAAGCCGGTGCTGGACCTCGTGATCGACGGCGAAGCAGTCGACACCCTGAAGTGCTCAATCTTCCGAGGTGAATTGCCCGCCACCGACTTCCACACCCGCAACGTCGGCTTCCTGGGGAGCCTTCCGCCGCAGTTCTGGGACGGCACCGAACGCGAGGTTCGATTGGTCCACCGCGGCTCCGGCACGGTCCTGGAGAAGGCCCGCGTCCAGGCCCCGGATCGGCGCGTATCCGGATCCACTGTCCGTGGCGAGTTCCTAGTCACCCCTTCCGGCCAGATAGCGGGATGGGCCGTAGCTGGCGATACCGACCTGGCCGCCACCGACGTGCGTATCACCGTGAACGATGTCACGGTCTTCGAGGGCAAAGCCGAGATGAAGAAGCTGCCGTGGAAGCACGGCCGCATCGACCTGACAGCTCCGCTGAAGCATCAATTCGGCACCCAGGTTCCGGCGGATTTCTTCGACGACGCCGCCCACCAGATCCAGGTGCATGCCCGTGACGCCGACGGCTCCTGGGTGTCGCTGCTCGACGAGGATATCGTGCTGGCTGCAGAACACGCGTGGATGGCACGGCATGAAGCTGAACGCATCAAAGAAGGACGCCCCGACACGTTCTATAACTGGGTCGAAGATCTCTCCGTGCGCCGTGGCACCAAAGTCGTGGAACTGGCATTCACGGGATCCTACGCATCCGTAACCCTCAAGGGGCCTGTGGGCCACCGGCGGGTGGACCTACGGCTGGGGGACTCCATAGCGGTGCTGCATGCGGTGGAACACGACGAATCAGCGCCGCAGGCACAGGAACAGCACCGCTTCGCCGGCGAGCTGCCGCACGGGAGCGTCATTCCGGAGCACCTGAGCCTATTCGATACGGGTAAGGACCTCGCAGAGACCTACGATCTGCGACTTGGAGGCGAGGCCGGGCGTCGCCCGCAGGATCTCCCTGAGACCATCGACCAGAACCTGCGCGGCGAATTTCTGCGCTCGGAGACCCAGCTGAACGGTGCGTTCAGCGGTTGGGCATTCCACACGGCGTCGCTGCAGTATCCCGCACAGATCGTCCTCGAGGAGATCACCGACTCTGGTGCACGGGAGCTGGCTGGCGTGGAGACCACGGGCCGCAGCAAGAGAGCTATCGCCGGCTATGGCGTCAAACGCGCCGGATACTGGATGCCGTTGCCTCCCGAAGCGCTCACGGAGGGTCCGAAGCACCTGCGTTTGCGGGTGTCTCACGGTCCGATTGACGAGATCCTGTGGGAAGAAGAGAGCTTCGATCCCACCGATGAGTTCCTGATGGACCTGGCACGCCAGTCGCGTTCGTCCAGCGCAGTGCTCGAACTGTGGAAGAACGCCCGTCGCGCCGGACGCAAGAAGTTCTATCGAGAGTTCTTGCGCACCCACCAGAAGTCCAAGGCGGATCTGAGCCTGAAGAAGCTCGAACAGGCCATGGCGTCCCTGCACGAGCTGCCGGGAGCCACCCTCAACCCGGCGTCGGGCGCCGTCTGGTACTGGGTTGAAGAACTGCGCACGAACTCCGGGCGCATACACTGGTTCACCCAGAACGCGATCCGCAACCGGAACGGCGGAGCCCGCGACATCCTCGCCTACGCCGCCACCAAGGGCCGGTACGACTTCGATCAGCTTCACGGGGTGCTCGAGTCCTACCGCATCGAACTGTTCCGAGACCAAGCGCGCGAAAACCTGCAGGCCGACAACTGGAAGACAGGGATGCTGTCCCTGGCCCGGTATCTCTTCGCTGCACCGCGAGATGACACCGACTACCTAGATGCCCTCACCCTGTACTCGATGGTGGAAGACTGGCGCGGTCTCGCAGAGGTGACCGGCCCGAACCGTTCCTTCTATGGAGAGCTGTTGCACTGGCGCGGCGAATTCGACGAGTCTCACCGGCTGCTGACCTCCAGCGACCCCGACCCGGGACACGAATACTCACAGCGGCTGATGGCCCTCAACGCGCTGAACCCGCACGTGGGAGACGTACGGCACGGTCGCGACACCTGGCTGGCAGAGTTCAACCGACTGATGGAGCAGGGTGGTGCGGAAGGCATCGAGTTCGACTCCGACGTCAGCTTCTTCTCGGTGCGCTCCTCGCTGCCCCCGGCCGAGGATGCTGATCAGGGACCGCTCGTTACCGTGCTGATGCCGATCTACGAGCCTTCTGCAGCCACGGACGTGGCGGTGCGCTCGCTGCTGGCCCAGACCTGGACCAACATCGAGATCCTGCTGATGGACGACTGCTCCCCAGCGGTCGACGCTGAGGGGAACCCCACCCCGTATCGAGAGCAACTGGAGGCACTGGCCGCCCTCGATGACCGCATCCGGCTGATCTTCAACGAGACCAACCGCGGCTCTTACTCGGTGCGCAACGATGGGATCGATCTGTCCCGTGGAGAGCTGATCACCATCGCGGACAAGGACGACTGGCACCACCCGCAACAGATCGAGCTGCAGGTGCGAGACCTCATGGAGCACCCGGATCGGGTAGCGAACATGACCAACTGGGTGCGGGTCGACGAGCACCTGACCATGAAGCTGCGCTCGGCCACCGGCAAAGTCTTCTACCCGTCCCTGCCTTCGATCATGTTCCGCCGCGATCCTGTGGTGAACGACCTCGGCTACTGGGACACGGTGCGGAAGTCGGGCGATTCCGAATACAAATCCCGCATCGAGAACTACTACGGCATCAAGATCGAGCCGATCATCGACGCCCCACTGGCCTTCGCCCTGATGGAAGGCGGAAACCTCACGCGCGATGACATGGGCGTGGGTTACCTGGCCCCCGACCGCCGTGCCTACCTGCGCTCCTACAAGAGCTGGCACCGCGCCATCCGCGAAGAGGAAGCCTCTCCGTACCTGGCTAAGACACCCGAGGAACGTCCCTTCGTCGCTCCTGAGGTGTATTTGCCGAGCCGGTCGAAGGAGCTGGGCAAGTACGACGTGGTGTTCGCATCGGAGTTCGGCTTCCTGGCGGGGAACTCCACCTCGCTGTTCAACGAGATCACCGTGTGCCTCAGCGCCGGACTCAAGGTCGGAGTCATCCCGCTGCAGAACGGGCTGATCCCCTCGGCAGCGAAGCGGCAGTTCAACCGCAAGATCGACGACCTGGTGTTCACCGGGCAGATCGACCGGCTCTCCCTCGACGCCGTGAACGAGACCGACCTGCTGGTGATCCGCTGGCCCACTGCCGTGCAGTCGGTGCCGGACGGTCGTTCTGGGCTGAACGCGGGACGCATCGTGATCGTCGCCAACCACCCGCCCTATGAGCCCAGCGGCGAACGCCGCAGTTACGACATGGGCACGGTGACCCGCAACGTCGAGCGATTCTTCGGGGTGCGCCCCGTGTGGGCGCCGCAGAGCGAGCAGATCAGTGCCATGGTCGAGCCGCTGATGCCAGCTTCTGACCTATCCGGGATGACCTGGAAGGGCATTATCGAATTGAAGGATGGCATCGACCGGAACCGATTCCACTCGGGCCAGCCTGTCATCGGCCGGCACGCTCGTGACGACGCCGCGAAGTGGCCGTCGAAGCGCGAGGTGTTCCAGCAGGTCTATCCCACCGACGGCTCGGCGCAGGTGTGCATTCTGGGTGGCACCAAGGTGCCCACCCAGAAGGGGTTCATGCCGCGGCGACCCAAGAACTGGGAGATCTACGTCTTCAACGAGATCGACGTCAACGAGTATCTGAACGAGAAGCTCGACTTCTTCGTCTACTTCCACAGCGATGGCTGGCTGGAGGCGTTCGGCATGGCCATCCTGGAGGCGATGAGCCACGGTGTGGTGTGCGTGCTTCCTGAGCATTTCCGCCCCGTGTTCAAGGACGGTGCGGTGTACGCTGAACCAGATCAGGTGCAGAATGTCATCGCTGAGCTATGGGACGAGGGTCGCTATGCCGAACAGCAGCGACGCGGCCGAGCGTTCATCGAGGATGAGTGCACCAGAGAAGCGTATCTTCGACGTTTGGAGCGATTGGGAGTGCAGGTGACGACAACGTGATCCAGGGCGAACAGTTCCCGCTGCTGGGATTCGACGCCCTGGACCGGTGGGACAACCAATGGCGGATCAGTAACCCCTCCATCGTGGAGGTGAGTCGGGACGACGACGGACGTCTGGCACTCCAGAAGCTTGAGAAGCACCCGATGCACCTGCTGCTGCGGGCCAAAGTCAGCGACCTCAAGAAGCTCGGCGGCAACCGCGGCGTCGCCCTGGAGGACGACCGGGCCTACCAGGTCGGTCTGACGGCAGAAATTGGTGGTCGGCTCGTCGCACAGCTGGTGCTGCATGAATTCGACGCCGAAGGAGTCTTGCTGACGCGCAGCCCGATCGAAGCCGGACAGCGCGTGCTCTACGTGGCGCACCCGGACGCGCAGCGACTGGTGATCACCATCCGACTCACCGGCACCGGTCGGGTGATCGTGCACCGTGTTGAGATACTGCCCGTGGACGGAGTCCGCAGCGCCGAACCCGGCGTGCACCCGATCGAGGAGTTCGAAGGCCCGCTCGAGGTTCGCCACGTGCAGACCTTCGACGAGCTGAAGGACTTCTGGCTGCAGAATGAGGAACTCTACCAGCGCATCGCTGAGGCGACTTCGCACAGTGTCGCCGACGGTCTCGACGAGCTGCGAGCCGAGAACCGTGACTTGCGCGCGCAACTGGAAACGCTGGCTGCGGCCACCCGAGACTTGCAGCGCTCGCTGAACCAGGTCAAGAGCCATCTCGCACATGCAGATCTACGGCAGAGTCTGGCAGATATGCCGAACGTCGCCGTCGAGCCTCGCAGCATCGCCGCTCGCACACACCAGGAAGGGCGCCGATGACAGACGCTACACCCTACGATGTCGACGTCATCCTCGCCTCTGACCTGAGGTTGCCCGGAGGCACCACCTCCAGTGTGGCCGAGGAGGTGCGTGCTCAGTCGGATGCTGGCATCAGCACGGCGCTGATCCACATCGTCGGCTCGGTCACGAACTACGCTCTGCCGTGGAGCCAGCACATCCGTCGCGTCGTGGGCCTACCCCACGTCCGGCTAGCGACCCCGCATTCGAAGCTGCACGCCCGGCTGCTGATTCTGCGCCACCCCACCGTCGTGTTCTCTACCCGGAGCCGGATGGAGAACATTACCGCCGATCACGTCATCATCGTCGCCAACCATGCGGCCATCGACTCCGGCGGCACCCAGCACTACGACGTCAAAGCCACGGATGCGAAAGTCCGCGAGCTCTTCGGTGTTGACCCGATTTGGGCACCGATCGGGCCGGTGGTGCGCGGCACCATGCTGCAGCAGACCACCGAAGTACCATTCCGCGACGAGGACTGGGTGAACATCTTCTCGCTGCCGATCCAGGACGAGCCCCGCACCGGCTTCCTCGGGTCGCGCCCGGTGATCGGACGTCATTCCCGGCCCCAGCCCGGAAAATGGCCCTCTACTGGCCGCGATATCCTCGCCGCCTACCCGGACTCGACTCAGTACGACGTGCGGGTGCTCGGCGGCGCCCAGGTTGCCGAGAAGCTGGTGGGCTATGTGCCCGAGAATTGGGAGGTGATCCCCTTCGGAGGGGAAGACCCCGCAGTGTTCCTGCAGGGCATCGACTTCTGGGTGTACATGCACCACCCGGACCTGAAGGAAGCCTTCGGCCGGGCGGCTATGGAGGCCCTGGCGGCCGGCTGCGTGGCGATCATGCCTCCGTACATGGAAGAGCTCTTCGGTGATTCAGCCCTGTATGCCAAGCCCCGCGAGGTGCAGGGAATCATCGACGAGTACTACGGAGATCTCGACAAGTTCCTGGCCCAGTCACGGCGTGCTCAGGAATTCGCCCGTTCCTTCTCACCCGAAATGCACCTGCGCCGTTTGGCCGAGCTGGGGGTCAAGCCCCGCGAGGCCGAGAACGAGGCACAGCCGACTCACGGCGCGGAGAACCCGGGGAATCCCTCGGGGCCGACGCTCGCGCTGGTCGACGGCGATGCCCACGATGAGCGCGTCTCCGCCTACGTCACGGCTCTGGAACGCAACCCCCTGCTCCATGTCGCCGTCGTGGCCTCGAGCCCGCCGTCTGCGCTGAACGGCCACGAGGTCAGCTACCTGCCTTCGGCAGCACGTCTGAATATGGACGCCGCCGACTGGGAAGGGTATCTAGGCCACCGGATGCGCCGACTCATGGACAGCCTCGACGTGGAGACCGCGGTTTATGACGGCGTGCTCCCGCCGACCTCGGTGATCGAGAGCCTGGCCGAACGCCCCGTGGCCAAAGTGTGGGTGCAGCGGCCCCTGGCCGCCGAGTCTGATCAGAGTGTCTTGCAGAGCGCACGTTTGGAGGCGGAACGCCATTTCCCGACGGTGACCACCGACCCGTCGATCATCATCGGAGGAGCCTCGTGAGCATGGCACGACAGCATCCAGACACGCTGACCTGGAGTCAGAGCCTGGAGGAATGGTGCACCGCGACCTATGGCGTCCGCGCGCAAGAGGTTTCAGGGCGCACCGAATTCGCCCCCTACGATGCGCACCGCCCGGACCGGTACCGCGGGGTGCCTGCGGTGCTCGTGGTGCTGACCTCGGCAACACGGCACCTGCATGCGAACTTCGCTGAAGCGCTGGACCTGATCCGCATGTCGACCAACGGGTTCCGTGCCGTGTTGGTGACGGATGATTATCACTCCACGGCGTTGACCCGCAGCGACTGGCCGACCGAGCAAATTCTGCCCGAGCGGTACTGGCTGCGTCAGCATGACACAAACTGGTTGGCCTCGGCTGCTGATCAGGTGTGGGCCGCCCAGCGTTACTTCGGCGCGTCCTTCGTGATCGCTCCGTCGAGTGCACCGCACGCCCGGGACCTGCTCCAGGACATCGCTCGCGCCTACAACGCCCAGCAACCGTTGCTGAACGCTGCGCTCGGTCTGTTTGACCAGGACTTGCCCGAGTCGACCGAGGTGAACCCGGGTTATCGAGGCGGATGGTCGCACATCCAGGAATCTGAGCAGCCGCGCTCAACCCGTAGCTTCATCTCTCGCGACAGGATCAGCACGGTCGTGGCCGAACTGCTCCGTGCTCGTGAGCATGGCGTGGTGGTGGACGACCGGGGCCTGCTCACCGATGCTCTGCGCCGATCTCTGGAAAACGCTGGCTGGGGAATCGCCGAGCTCCGCGAGGAGACGCCGGCGGAGAACAGTGACGACCACTTTTTGCGCGGCGTTGCCTACGCCTGCGCCGATGCATTGCGCGGTTCGGGGCCAGCGGTACTGGTCGATGGCGCGGCGTCGAATGAAACCAGTCCGGCAGGATCACTGCGGCCCGGGGCGCAGCCGGGCGCTTGGATCCTCGATGTGGATCAGATCGGCCGGGTGAGTTTCACCGAGCAGGACGCCGAGCGTGTGCTCCGTGAAGTGGGCCGACTCTACGCCGGCCTGTTTGGCTGAGCCCAGACCAGACGGGGTCAGCTCAGATGACGCCGCGCTTGGCGAAGTAGGCGTGCACGCGCGGATCCTTCAGCAGCGGCCCGTGGACCTGGAGCACGTTCATCCCGGAGTTGATGTTCGCCTCGAGGATCACGGGGCCGGTGGGGCTGATGATCACGTCCCAGCCGATGTACTCCATGAATGTCAGGCGTCGGGCCGCCTCGGTGATGAGCGTGCGCACCTCGTCCCAGTAGGGCACCTGAGCGCCTTCGATTTGTGAGCCGGTGTCGGGGTGGTGGGTGAACCACTTCTGCTCGCGTCCGTCCGGCAGTTGGCCGGCGCAGCTCAGCGTGCCGGTCTTCAGGTCGATCTTGGCGCTGAGCCCACCCTGGGTCCAGTTGTCGACGTGGTTCGACTGGGAGGTCCCGATGCGCTGCACCGCTACGGCGATGAACGGTTCCTTGTTGTTGGAGACATCGGGCATTGTCAGCAGACGCAGGGTATTCGTCGCACTCGGGTTGAGTGCCGCCTGGGCCTCGTGCTGGACGATGCCGCGCTCGAAGAGCATCGGCTTCTTCTGTTCCTCGATCCACGCGCGGATCTCCGCGACGGTGACATCCTCGCCGTTCATCCGGTAGCCGGTCGCAGTGCGGGTGATCGCACGCACCAGTCGGCCTTCCGCTCCGCGCAGGGGCTTCACGAAGACGCGCTGGTTCACCTCTAGGCGGGTCTGCAGGAATTTCTGCAAGGAGACTCGGTCGTCATTGGGGAAGATGTGTACCGCGCCGCGCACGTACAAGCCGAGCAAGGGCACCACATCGGACTTGAGTCCCAGCTGGTTCACCAGCAGGAAGAAGGCGAACTTGTTGTCCAGGATCTCCTGGAGCGCCGTGTGCACCATGCGCTTCGTGCGGGTGTAGCGCTGCACATCGGTGACGTATTCACTGGGGTCGTTGTGCTCGAGGTCGTAGAGAGTGACCGAGCGGGAGAGGAATCCCTTGCGCCACCACAGTGGGCGGCGTTCGCTCAAGGGAGCGTCCCAGCGGAACTCCTTGCGGAGGAACTTGCGGTAGTCCTCCCACGTGCGCAGCTTCTTGCGAATCGAGGTGCGCGTCTCCGACGCCGACTGCAGTGCTTTGCCTACCGTCTCTGTCAGAGCCGCCGTGACCGAGGAGGGGCGGTTCAGGGCTCTCGAGAGCCGAATCTTCGCGGCGGAGAGGCTGTGGCCGGGTCGATCCATGGAGTGTCGCTACCTTCTGGGTGGAGGAGGGGGCTCGCCAGTCACCGGACGAACGGGCCGACGGCGCTATCATGATAGCAGTGAGACACCTTCCCAGCTCCGCCGAACCCGTCGCAGCGTCCAGCTCCGGGGTCGAGCCTGTCTTCCTCAGCCGCGCAGGTGACACGCCGGTGCGATCGGGCCATCTTTCCGAGCTGATCAATCACCTCGGCCCCACCGACGCGCCACTGACCCCCGATTGGGACGCCTGGGCAGAGATCCTCGCCCTGGGCGCACCGCTGGTCGGGCGCACTCCCTTCGCTGGCATCCAACGCCTCCAGCCCGCAGAATCCGCCCGCGTCGAGGGACAACGGTGGCAGGTGACAGCTGAACCTTGGGCATGGGAATCCGTGGAGGTCGATCTGGACCTTGAGCCGCAGACCGTCACAGGGGAGGTCCTGGACGCACTGCGCGCCAGCATCACTCGTCTAGACGGTCCCCTGAACCCCATGCTCTCCGGAGGGCGCGATTCTCGGCTGCTCACCGCACTGGCGGCGCAGCACACCGATGACCTCACGGCGTGGACGACCTCGTCAGATACCGGAACTACCCTGGAGGAGCTGGTTGCTGCCCGGGTCGCGGGCGTTCTGGGTGTGCGCCAGCGCATCGTCCCCGGCCGCCATGACCGCTTCGCCGATGACGTTCTCAGCTACGCCCGCACGGTCGATTTCATGGCGTCCTTCCACATCTGGCTGATGCCGGTCGCGAACGAGCTGCGCCAGCATCCAGGTACGATCCTCGACGGCCTGGGCGGCGGTGTCTTCCTCGGAGGAGGGTTTCCCGATAGCCAGGAGATCTTGGACTCCTCGCCCAGTCCCTTGCGGCTTGTAGATACCCGGTTCGCGCGGATGGCCCGCTACCTGGACTCCGCAGACGACATCCTCGCTCCCGGTGTGGCGGATGAACTCATCGATCGCTCCCGTGCCGACTTCGACCCGATCGCGCGCACCTATGCAGAGCACCCCAATGGCGCCACCATCACGGCGTATCTCACCCGCACACTGCCGGGTATCAGCCTGGCACCATCGCGGGTGCTGGGCGGAGCTCAGCCCACGGTCATGCCGATCATGGACGATGACGTGATCTCCCTGGCACTGCGGGTTCCGCACCAGAGCAAACTGGACGGCATTTGGTATCCGGATCTGCTGACGCGCGCCGACGATCGGCTCACCGATAGGCTCACCGCCGCGGACCTCACTGGGCGACGGCAGCATGTGCGCCGCGGAGCCAGCCGGGCCGCCGCCGAGTGGTACCGGAACCTGATGCTGAACAGCCCAGTTGCCGAGTTGCTGTCGGAGCGGATGCGGACTGCCGAGACTCCCGAATGGTCGGATCAGTTGGCGAAGACCAAACCTCAGCACCTGATCCGTGGGCTGGCCATGCTCGCGCTCTGGCTGAATGAGTACGGGAACCGACTGGATTCCACGGAGATCCCGTGGGGGAGGAAAGCACATGGCTGAGCTGTCCCTGCTGCCCTCCTTGCCGCGCCCCTATTCCCATCTGCGGATCGGCCATCTCGGAACGCCCGCACTTCCGGAGGGCGTCGGAACCGCCATCGACCTAGACGGTGCGGATATCGCGACCGAGTTGTCTCGCGGGCTGGACGCCATTATCGTTACCGCGGAAGGCTCCGAGCTGAGCATTCGTCCCGAGCTGCTCGATATGCTCATCGCCTGCGAGTCGGCCGCCGTACCCACGGTGTTGCGAGTGATGCGCCCCAGCGACCTCGACAGCCCCGTGGCGGCGGTAGTCAGCCAGATCGCCGCGGAATCCCCGAAACTCTACGAACTGGCCTTGAGCCAGGTGGGGACCGAACGCGCGTTCCTGATCGAGCCCGTCATCGACGCTGCGGCTGAGCTGACGGCGCCGTTCTCAGACGACGAGCGAGCCCCTGCTGAAGAGGTCGCGCGTCGTCGCAACGCGGTCGTCGCACATGCTCCTGTAGTGCAAGCATGCCGCTTCCTTGACTTCCTGCATCTGCCTATCGAGCCAGAGCCGCTGGTCACGGCGATCATCATCTCCCGCCACGCCAAGAACCTCGACACCACGCTGCAGAATCTGCAGCGACAAAGTTATGCCCGGATCGACCCGCTGCTGGTCATTGATCCGCTCTATGAACAGGCGGCACGCGATTCCGTGGCCAAGTGGGACATCCCGGTGCGCGTAGTGGTCTCCCCGCCGCGCCCCACCGCCGGGGACCGTCTCAATTTGGGTGTTCAGCATGCTCATGGCAGTGTCATCGCAGTCGTTGAGGAGACCGGGCTGTATGGACGCGACTACCTGACGGACCAGGTGCAGGCCCTTCAACATTCCGGATCGCACCTGGTGGGCAAAGCCAGCTGGTGCGTATGGAACGAAGAACAGCAACGCAGCGTCGTGCACGCCGGTGCCAAACAGTTGCGCTTCGACCAGGTCCCGGCGCTGGGCACCATGGTGTTTCATCGCGAGACCGCCATCGCGCTCGGTTTCGTGCGCCGCGGCCCGGCCACCAATCGAGTGTTCGCCGACGCCATTCGTGCGCAGGGGTGCACGGTGTTCGTGTCTCACCCTTACGACACCGTGCTGCTGCAACGAGGCCAAACCTTGGCCGATCTCGGTGATGACGCCCTCGATGGTGCCGCGTCCCATCCATCACCTCAGAGGCAGTGACTTCCGGAATTGCCGTGATGGCCGGGGTACGATGACACCAGATCCCCAGGGCACGCTGACGTGCTCTAACGTGAACTACAGATGAGCCTGCCGCGCATGAAACCTGTCTCCGCCACCGCTCTGTCGCCGACGCCTGCCGCCGGTCTGCAGCCAGGGACGATCACGATCGCACAATCGCGGGGGCTCTCGTATCGGGTCCCCGGAACGCGGCAGGTGAAGTCCAACTACATCGTGCAGTTCCAGCTCACGGACGCCGAGGGTGCCACCGTGATGGGTATCGGTGAGGGACAGCCGCGAGCCGAACTCACCGCCGACTACAGCGAATTGTCCTGGTCGCTGGTCGAAGAGGTCTTGGAACAGCTCGAAGGCCGGGAACTCACCCTCAGCGATCCAGCAGCAACACTGGACCAGGTGCGGGGCATCATGGTCGAGGTCGACCGGCTGGCCCACGAACGCAAGATTGACCCGGTACAGAAACGGCCGTTCCGCGGGACGATGCTCGCCATTGAATCTGCCCTCCTGGATGCTTTCGCTCGTGCCTTGGGGGTTCCACTCTTCGCCTTGCTCGGCCGCGTCCGTGACTCGGCGCCGGGTACTCCGGCCGCCATGGAATCGACCGCTTCATTGAAGTCGTTGCGCAAAGAGTTGCTAGGACAGCGAGAGCGCTACGAGTGGATCCGTATCAACGGTACGGAAGAGATCGACGAGAATGTGGACTTCCTCGAGATCGTGGCCACCGTGAGTCGATCGCGTAGCGTGGGCCAGGCGGACAAGCCGCTGTGGCTCGAGATGCACGGTGCTCTCGACCGTGCCCGCGCCACGGAGATGATCGATCTCCTCGCCACCAGCATGCTCGAAGGACATCTGCCCCGGCAGGTCCTGGTGGAGCAGCCGGTGATGATGAAATTCGCTGACCACTTGCCGAAGCTGCAGAAACGGGCCGACGAGCGGTTCCGTTCCGCTGGCCGGGACGACCTGGACCTGGTCATCATGGGCGACGAATCTATCTGGGACCAGCACAGCCTGGGACGCCTGCGCAAGCTCGGCGGTCTCCGTGCCATCAACATCCGGCCCGCCCAGGCAGGCGGACTGCTCGAGTCGATCGCGCTCGCGGACCTCGCGGTGCAGCTCAACCCGGACACGGTGGTGACGCTGACCAGGATGGCCGGTGCCAGCCGTATCACCAGTTCCTTGCTGCGCCATCTTGCGGTGGCGCTGCCTCAGGTGCACGGCATCAACGTCGCCGGATTCCCGCACAGCGCGATGCCACTGGCCCTCTGGGAGGACGGGTTCGATGAGGCGGATGATTCTCAAGATAATGACGACGATTCCGACACCCTGCGCCACGAATTCGGGGAGAGCACCGGTTCCGATATCGACACTGAATATCGAGCCGCAGAGGACGACGATGAAGCGGACGACGAGACCTCCTCGACCCAGAGCGGCGAGGACTCCGTCGATGTCCGGCAGGCGATGAGAAAGTCCGAGGGCCGGGCCGATCGCAGCGAAGGTTCGGACCTGGACGCTGAGATCGGTCCGTTACGGGAATCTCCGCGAGAGCTGCCCGGCAATGGGCTGCGCATTGATTACACGGCGGTGGTGACCGACCTGCGTCGCGGGGTGCGCTTCCCACCGCTTCCCGCACCACGTAACGAGGGACGGTTGCCGGCGCGTTACCCGCACTTCGAGGATGTGCGGCCCCTGGGCCCGAACGGTACCAAAGGATATTTGCTGGAGAAGCACGCACTGGCCCGTGGTCTCTCCATCACCCGGTACTCCAAGAGCGCCTTCGCCGCGTCTGACGGTGTTCACCCGCCAGTGACTTTCAAGTGGAGTCGGAGCCCTGTCTCCTCGGCGGTGGCGATCTCCGTGTGCACACACAAGGAAGCCACCCGGTTGATGCTGGAGCAGGCAGGGGTGCCAACCCCCCAAGGGCGCACCTTCCGTAACGGAGACTTCGATAGTGCCCGTCGCTTCGTCGACCTGATCGGTTTTCCCGTGGTGGTCAAGCCCTCCATGGGTATTCGCGGTATCGGTGTCATCGCCGGCATCGAGACCCCGGAACAGCTGGAAGATGCTTTCACCTTGATGTCAGACAGTCAATTCGGCGGTCAGGATTTCATCGTGGAGAAGCACGTGCGCGGTCGAGATCACCGCATCCTGGTCGTCGGCGGTGAGGTCGTCGGAGCGATTCAGCGCAAGCCGGCCTCGGCTCATGGTGACGGACGCAGTACGATCGCCGAATTGCTGATCAACCGGAATGTGGCCCGGCGCAGCAACCCGCACCTCTGGACTCGCCCCGCGAAATTCGACGGCACCATGGCGCACCAGCTGGAGAGGCTCGGCCTGACCCTGGACTCGGTGCTTCCGGAGGGCGAAGAAGTGATGCTCTCGAATACAGCCAACATCTCTCAGGGTGCGGATTCGATCGATGTTTTCGACACCCTCCATCCCAGCATCATCGATGCCTGCCAGCGTGCGGTCGCTGCGATCCCCGGCATGCAGTACTGCGGCGTGGACTTCCTGCTGGAAGATCCGAGCAAAGCATTGGATGAGCAGGATGCGGCCATCATCGAGCTCAACGCTCACGCCGCGATCGGCAACTGTGAGTACCCGATGTTCGGTACCGGGCGCCCTGTCGCCGAGAAGCTGATGGAGCTCACCATCGCTCAACGGGGACTCGAGGCGCACGCGCCGGTCAGCGAGTTGACCGTGCACCTGACCATTCGGGGACGCGTCTCCAAGGTCGGGTTCCGTAGCTGGTTGCGACGCCATGCGGAGCAGTCCGGTCTGCGCGGTTGGGTGCGGCGCATCAACCGGCGCACGGTGGAAGCGGTGCTGCACGGTCCGACTAATCGCGTTACTCCGCTGGTTGCGGCGTGCGTTTTGGGGCCGGGCCGCGCGCTGCCCGAATCGTATGACGCGCGCGTTATCCCCGTGTCCGACGCAGAACTGACCGAAGGCTTCGAGGTGAGAGAACAGCCCGACCTGAGCGAACTCAGCCCGGAGTCGCTGGCCGAAATCGAGCAGGTGCCGCCGAAACGTACACGTCAGAACGATGAGCCACGTGCGCAGACCACTGAGGAGCCGGTGCACTGATGAGTCCCCAGACCGCTGCAGCAGACTTCGTCGACCAGTCCATCGGGAGTGGCCTCCGCGACGGGGTGGAGATCCACCGAGCCGCGCTGGCTGCTGGCTTGAGTACGCGACTCTACCCGCGCCAGGTTCTGGAGGTACGTTCCTCGGATGGAACACTTTCGACCTCGTTCACGCACGGGCTGCCTCAAGCGTCCACGCTCTCCGGCGTGACCTTCACCCAGGACCTTCGCATGGGGCGTGGGCTCCTAGAGAAGGCGGGGATCCGGATCCCCCGCGGAGCCACCTTCTCGGTGGGCTACAGCAAGAAAGCCGCGCTGCGCTATGGCGACAAGCATGGATACCCGGTGGTGGTGAAGCCTGCGTTGGGCGACAGCACGATCGACGTGGTGCGTGGCATTCAGAACCAGGAGCAGCTGCGCCAAGCTATCGACACGCTGCTGACCCCACCGGAACAGCGCCCGGACAGCACGCAGGCCTCCTATGGGATCACCGAGCTGCGCAAGGCCGGGATGAAGAATGGCAAAGTCACCGTGCCTCCGGGCTACCGGTTCTACATCCAGGAAGAGCTTCGTGGAGACTACGTTCGTCTGCTCGTGCTGGACCGTGAGGTCATTGATGTCATCGCTTGTCCTGGCGGACCCTGGTCGGGGCGTGCCGTGCCGTTAGCTGAAGGCCAGTGGCCTGAAGGTGCCCGCGCACTGGCGGCGGATGTGTCTCGCGCGATTCCCGGGGTATCGGTGCTTAGCGTGGACGTGGTGGTGCCCACTGCCTCGTCGGAGGGCGATGGCGACTCCCCGGTGGTGGTGGAGGTGTCCGAACGTCCGTGGCTGGAGGTACAGCACGGCATTGAACCTGAACGGGCTCATCGGCTGGCACAGCAACTCCTCAGCTCCGGACTGGGCGTGGTTGACCTGCCTGCGGTGTCGGAGAGGACTATTACTCCGGAGGCGCGGTTCTTCGGCGTGGTGGACCCGCGGCAGTTCATGGCCGCGCTGGAACGGGTGGGTTCCGTGTGGGATGTCACCGCCCATCCGGTGTCGCTAGACGAGACATTGGGGCGGGTCACGGCCAGACTCGAAGGAGATCCCGGTCGGATCGCCGAGATGATCGAGGTGATCCTGGACCGCGGGGCGCAGGGCCACGTTGCCATGCGTGCCGACCTGGATCAGTAAACAAGTCAAGTAGAATACTGCGCGTACCGCGTGATGTGAAAACCGTCACGTCGAGGGGGTATCGCGCAGACGTGAGGATGTCATTCAGTGAGCTCAGGCAAGACCATCGTGATCGAGCGTTCCCATGCGCTGAACTATCGGATGCCGCTGAAGAACCCGTTCGGAACGGCGCGCTACGTGGTGAAGGCGTCGACGAACTTCATCGTGCAGCTGCATTCCCACGTCGATGGCGAGCACTTTGTTGGCGTGGGCGAAGCGCAACCGCGCAATCACCTCAGCGGCGACATCACCAAGACGAAGGCCTGGGTTTTCTTCCAGAAGGCCGTTGAAGCGGTTCAGGGCGTTGAAATACAGGTCGGATCACCGGAAACGGCGAAGGCATCGATTCGGGCGATCATGCAGGATCTCACGCAGCTTGCGGTCAAGAACAGCACCAAGGTGAACCGTCAGCACCCGTTCCGCGGCAGCTTGCTGGGAATCGAGGTCGCGCTACTGGATCTGGCAGCTCAGGCCCTGGACGTGTCGATTGCTGAGGTCCTCGGTGGCGTGCAACGTGACAAGGTCACGGCGAATGCTTCGACGATGTCGACGGAGAACACCGAGGAGCAGTTGCGCCGAAAGACTGCCAAACAGTCCACTCGTTTCCCCATCAATCGGCTTAAAGGGCGGGGTCGGCCCGATAAGGATTTGGCCGTACTCAAGATCATTCACTCGGCCAACATTGACTTGGAAACGCCCAAGCCGCTCTGGATGGATCTTAATGAGAGCCTCACGCCAGATGCGGCGCGGACGTTCATTGCCAGTCTGGCGGACGCGATCGCCGCTGAAGAGCTGCCCGAGGTGCTGATTCTCGAACAGCCGGTCCACAAAGACGAGGGCGATGTCTTGCCCGTTCTCCAGCGCGAGGCTGATGAATTGACGGCCGGGACTGGACGCGGAGAGATCCGGATCATGCCGGACGAAAGCCTGTGGGACGCGGCAGACGTCGAACGATTCCACGGCCTCGGTGGCTGCCGATCCATCAATATCAAAATCTGCAAGGCGGGTGGGCTGATTGCCAGCCTGGACGCAGCCGAGCGTGCCATCGAGTTGAATCCGGATGTGGACATCTATATCGGTGCGATGATCGGCACCAGCGACCTCACCACCTGGACCATCCACCAGCTGGCACGGGCTATGCCGAAGCTCGACTTCCTCAGCTCGCTTCCACCGGGGAACATGGAAGACCGAATCACTGAGCCGCTGGCCCGCGTCTATCGAGGCACCACGACTCATGTGACCAGTCGACGTCCCGGCCTGGGCGCGGCTCTGGCCTACGACAAGGTCGCTCCCTTCATCGTCGACCATGCCTGGTATCCGGCCCCAGCGCCGTCACCGTTGCTGAATGACGTCAACGAGTATCCGGTAAAGCACCTGCAGGGCTTTCGCGAGATCCAACTGGATAATCACATCCTGGAGAAGGAAGCTCTGGGGCTCGGTTTGGAGACCATTCGTACGTCTCCCGTGGATTTCATGGCGCGCGATGCGAAGGGTGCCACGATCTCCTTCACCTGGACCCGGACCAACCTGTCCACACTGGTCGGCTCCGGCGTGACGAGCGACAAACAGACCACCCGTGACCTGCTGCACGCCGCTGGAGTGCCGGTTCCCCAAGGGCGCCGCTTCGAGATCGCTCAGGTCGACGCCGCAGTCGCTTATGCTGACTCTCTCGGCTACCCGGTGGTGTTCAAGCCACTGCGAGGTACTGGCGGTCGCGGCGTCATCCCTGGGGTTCGTGATGCCCAGGAACTGCGCTGGGCCTTCCAGCGTCTTGAGGACACACCGCTGGCACGAGCCGGAGTGGTGGTGGAGCAGCATTTCGACGGGCGTGAGTTCAGAGTGCTCTCGCTGCGGGACAAAGTGCTGTCTGTGGTGGAACGACGGCCGGGTGCCGTGCAAGGCGACGGGCAGCTGACCATCGGTGAGCTGATGCTACAGAAGCATGAGGCGCGGATGAAGAACCCGCATTTGCGTTCTCGTCGCATCAGTTTCGGAGAGAAAGCCGCGCTGCAATTGGAGCGGCAGGGCTACACCTTCGACACGGTTCTGCCAGCTGGGGAGCAGGCGATCTACACGATCAGTCCGAGTTTCCACCAAGGCGGGGAGTCGGCGGAAATGCTCTCGCAGATGCATCCCAGCATCCTGGAGACGGCTGCTGCCGCAGTGCGTGCAGTCCCCGGGCTCGCGCTGGCCGGCGTGGACTTCATCGTCCCCGAACCGGGCACGCCTGTCGACCAGCAGCGCGCGGGCATCCTCGAACTCAACGCCTCTCCGGCCCAGACTTCCCACGAGTTCCCGATGTTAGGCGAACGAACCCGTGTTTCCCGTGAGATCGTCCGCTTTGTCGGTCGCGCTCACCAAGCCACCATGAACGTGGACTCAGCCGAGAACCTGGACCTGCGACTGTTGATTCACGGTGAGTTCTCCCGGAACAGTGACGTGATGCAGTGGGTGAGCACCAAGGTCACCACGCGCGGCCTCTCCGGTTGGGCGCGGCAGTGGGATCGCACACTGATTGAATGTGAGATCAGCGGATCGCTGGACGGGGCCTCGGCACTGATCACGGCTTTGAGCCGCAGTGATATCGGCATCCGTATCCATCGCGTGGAGACCACTCACGTTCAGCGCCACTACACCGAAGGATTCGAGGTTCGAGCATGAGCCAGACGGTTGACCAGAGCATTTGGACACGTACATTGAGCCGGCTCACTGTCAACGAGCGAGCCAACTGGGCTGTGGAGTCTGAGCTGCTCGCACACGGTGTCTCGACAATGCGTCTGCCGCGCAGCACGGTGGTCGGCGTCCGTGGTGGAGAGCCCGTATCGGAGTTGGGATTCATCGGTCTGCAAGGGCCGGGCAGCACGCTGACGGGCAGCTCTTTCATCCAGCACGCGCGTACCGTCCGCGAGATGCTCGACGTTCACCATCTGCCGGTCGCGTCTGGCATTCGCTGCACCAGCAAGCAACTGCGGCGTGCCACACGACATGCTGCTTCCGTCGGATACCCGGTGTTGGTGCGTCCCGCGAACAGCCCGCAGACGAACAAGCTGCGCCGTATCGTTTCCTCGGATGACGAGATGAAGGAAGCACTGGCGCTCATTCAGCGCAAGACCAACGGACGTTATCAGGACAAAGAGAACACCGTCTCCACCGCGTGGATCCAGGAGATCCCCGAGGGACAATTCGTGAGATTCCTCGTGGTCGGCACCGATGTGATCGCTGCTGTCATCGGTGAACTGGCCTCGGACGAAAGCACTCGCCCGTTACGGGTCGAGGACCTTCATCCAGGGATCCGCACGCAGGCCGTGGCGGCATTGCGTTCCATTCCTGGGGTGGAACACGGTGAGGTGCTCATGATGGTGCAGGATCTCCGAAAGGACGCCATCGAGTCGAATACCGCCATCATGATGCTGTCCGCATCCCCTGAGCTAGACATGTATGAGCACTCCCTCGGCGGAGGCGTCACACGTCAGATCGTGCGCCACTACCTCACCCGCGCCGGTGTCTCCTACTCCGAACCGTTACGGGACGTCACCACCAGTACCACCTTCACCGGTGTCGTTGAGCCCGAGCGGTTCATGCGGCGGCTGAACGGCAGGATCTCCAAGCTGCTCGGAGCCGACGCTGGCCACGCTGTGAGAGACCTCAGCGACGGTCAGATCGAACTGCGGTTTAGCGGTGATGTGGAGATCGTGGCCATGCTCTCGACCCTCGGTGTTCGAGGACTGGTACGCGGCTTGCGCGCCTCGACGGCGGCGACTCAGCTGATCTCCGACTCAGCGTCGCCGGTCAAAGCCGTCTGAGGGAACATCGCCTCGAGAATCACCCCGGCCACGTTACGGGGCTGCCCTTCCCAGGGCAGGTGGTGCATGGAAATCATCGGGTTGGCGTTGACCTCCAGGATGGACAACGGACCCTTTGCGCCGTCGCGGGGAAGCAGCACATCGAGGGCACCCAGCCGCAATCCGGGAAATTGGGCTGCAGCTTTCTCGACCTGGGCGATCTCGTCGGCGGACAGATCGTCGGTGGCATCGATGGCATCCCCGCCACGGTGGATATTCGACGCTCCGAGAAGATAAATCCGTTCACCGTCGCTCGGTACTGAAGCGGGCGTGAAACCGCGACGGCCCAAGTACTGAACCGCTTCCGGGTCGAGCTTCAGCTTCTGGTGTATGTTGCGTCGACGCTTGTTCTTCTCGGCGACGAGCTCGTCGATGGAATGCACGCCGTCACCGAGCACGCTGGCAGGACGGCGCCGCGTCACAGCAACTAGGGCGTGTCTCCCTTATCTGTGGTGAGGCTCGCGGCAGTCTGGTCGGGTGAGGTCAACGGGGTCGCGGTATCAGGTATTCACGGACGAGCAGTGGGAGCGGATCGAGCCGTTGCTGCCCTCGAACCAGGGCCGGCGGGGCCACCCGTTCGGTGATCACCGCCGGGTGGTGGAGGGCATCGCCTACCGGTACCGGACCGGGATCCCGTGGCGGGACCTGCCCCGGGAGCAGTTCGGCCCCTGGCAGACGGTGTGGAAGCGGCACCGCCGCTACGCCGCGGACGGCACCTGGGACCGGGTCCTGACCCACGTGCTGGCCGAGGCCGACGCGGCAGAGATGATCGACTGGTCAGTCTCGGTCGATGCCACCATCGCCCGTGCCCACCAGCACGCCACGAACACCACCCGCCCGGACCAGGACACAGGGGGCCGGGGCGAATCACAAGAAACTGCCACTGACCGAGGTTGAACCGCCCGGCCACGGCATCGGCCGCTCCCGCGGCGGACTGACCACCAAGATCCACCAAGTGGTCGACGGGCGGGGCCGGCCGCTGGCCGCGGTCATCACCGGTGGCCAGCGCAACGACGGGGCAATGCTCACCCAGGTGCTGGCCGAAATCCACGTCCCGCGGACCGGTGGCGGACGAGCACGATCCCGTCCCGAGGCGGTGATCGCGGACCGGGCCTACGCCACCGGGGTGATCCGCACCGAACTGCGACGACGAAGAATCTCCGCGGTGATCCCCGAGAAGCGCGACCAGATCGCTGCCCGTGCCAGGCGCGGGAGCCGCGGAGGACGCCCACCGGCCTTCGACGCACAGGCCTATCGCGGCCGCAACGTCGTGGAACGCTACTTCGCCCTGGCCAAACAGTGGCGCGGACTGGCCACCCGCTACGACAAGCTCGCGATCACCTACCGCGCCGCCGTCACCCCTTTGCGCCATCCTCACCTGGCTACGCACATAGGGAGACACGCCCTAGTCGCTCGACCCTCACCGTGACGTCCCGGTGGGGTTCCTCGCGCGCTCGGAATCCCACAATCGGTCGGCCGCAGGCGGCCGGCTGTTGGTCTTGGTCCGCCGGAACGGCGGCGGACCAAGACGGCCGGCCCTGGCGGGCCGGTCCTGACGTTTTTTGCCTGCTGTCCTTCGGATTATGCGCCCCGGCTCCACCGGCACAAGCCCCTCCGCTAGCGCTCCGGGGCCGGTTCCCCCGAAAACCTTGGGTCGGCGCTCCCTCGTTCCTCGGTCGCTTATTTCCTCCCAAAGCTTTCCTCCTCCACCGCCCTACGGGTTGATGCCGGCTCCGTCCGGGGCAGCTCACTTCGTTTCGCCAGCAGGCAAAAAACAACGGGGGGACGACGAAAGCGCGGGGCAGGCACCGCGACCCCCTCACCAACCCACGGAGGAACAATGGACAAGAAGATATTTACCGCCACTGCCGTCACCGATGTGCTGGACTACGCCGCCGCTGTGCTCGGGTGGCGACCCCGCCACTCGCTTGTGCTCCTGCTGATGCAGGAAAACACGCTCGGGCCGGTGTTGCGGATGGACGCCAGCAATGCACCGGCCCGAGTCATCGCCCAGGCGATGCTGGCCAACTCATCGGAGGCCGTCGCGGACGGTGCCCTGGTGATGGGGTTTGACGCTGAGCAGGCCACGACCGAAGCACTCGCGGCCGAATTGGAACAGCGCGGCCTGCCCGTGCACCAGATCGCGACCGTCACCGGGGACCGCTACACCATCACCGACGGCGAAGCAGGGGAGTGGACTCCGGGAGAATCCGTTATCGGCTTGTGGGCGGCCATGCAACACACCGAGCGTGACGGCGTGCCCGTCCTGCCCGTCCCGGCAGGACTGGACGCCACCGACACGCTGGCCGAGAAGGCCCGCCTGCTGGCCGGAGACCACGAGGCAGGGATCCGCGAGGCCCGCGCCCTGTGGGCCGCCCGCCTCGACGGGCAGGCCCTGACCGAGGGGCAGGAGACCACCGTGCGGGCCGCACTGACCCTGGCCGAGCCGAGGGACCGGATGCTGGCCGACATGTACGGCGCGGAGGACACCCAAGAGTCCATGGAATCCGTCTTCCGTGGTGATCTGGCCCGCGTGGACTGGCCCCGGACCGAGGCGGGGCAAGACGCCCTGCGGGACCTCATCACCCGTTCTACCGCATCGGAGGCCTCCCACATGCTCGCCCTGCTGGCCCACACATACTGGCTTCAGGGCCGGGGCACACCCTCCGGGGAGACAGCCGAAGCCGCCCACCAAGCGGACGAACACAACCGGTTCGCCTGGCTCATGACCCGGCTGACCAGTAGCCCCATGGTGCCGCCGGTCGCTAAGGACCCGGCGCGCGCTTGGTCCGCGAACAAGGGACGCTAACCAACGTCGCGGCCCGGGGGGTTGTCCACAGGACAGCCCCCGGGCCCGGCGGCCTGTCCGTCCTCCCGGCTAGCATGAGCGGCATCACGCCGGCCGAGGGTGCCGGTAGCCCCCCGCCCGCCCGGCGGGGCACTACCGAAACTCCCCGGCACTCAACCCCGGGAGGCAGCATGACCACCAGCACCCTCGAAGCCTTCATCGAGGCCTACACCGACGCTGACGAGGAGGCCGCAGCCTCCCCGCAGCGCACAGATCTTGCCCTGGCTCACGGTGGGCCGACCATCCACGGATGGACCGCCCGCACCTGACCGCCCCACACACGTGCCCACCTCCGTGGGTACCCTCCGCCGGCCCCGGGAATCGTCGCCCGGGGCCGGCCCCTTTAACCACCGGCCGGACAAGTCGTGCGGCTCCTATGTCGTCCACGCCAGGTTCTATCCTGGCGACATGTCATGGGTGAAACGCGGCGGCGGATCTGGAACGGGGATTTACGGGCAGGGCCTCGCGGCAGCCGTTCGAGGCTCAGGGAGGCGCTCAACTGTCCCCAGGAAGAGGCCCTCAGGCGCTCAGGCTGCAGCGGAAGAACCTGAATCTGGCGTGCCTGCTGGCCCTATGCCTGGACTTGTGGCCTTGCCGGAACCGCCGACGACGGAACCTAACGTCAGAGGCTTTCGGCTCCTCGCTCATCTCCCTGTAGTCGGGCTCTGCTTCGACGCCGGCACCCTGAGGACGGTCATCTACCGCGGCCGAAGGTGGACCGTGGTCCAGTACGAGGCCTGGCACGGCCGAGCCCCGTGGTGGAACGACGCGTGGGAGCCTCGCGATCGAATCGTGGTCGATATGCCCATGATGCGGGTGCAGGTGCGCATCGGTGGCGACCGATCACAGCTGGTCACTCTGGACGTGATGCAAGACCGGACGGGGGAGTGGAGGATCAAGACAGTGGACGGTTCGGAACCAAGCGAAGTGTGATGAGCCGCTGTAGCCGCTCATGCTTCGTGGCGCGCGCGCCAGCCTGGAACCTGGCGATCCAACCACCACTCACGACTCTGATCGAGCATGCCCTGACGTGCAGCTAACCGCTGCGCCGCCAGCCAGGAAACGAGGCCCGCGTGCTGGAGACGGTCTCGGTGCTGAGGATATCGACCCGCCAGGGCCGCAAAGCTCACCAACTCCACCAGGCGGAGCCGCCACTGAGCCTCATACTCAATGGCCCGATCATCCATCCGCCAGGACGGCAAGACTCGATCCAGAGCACGGGCCCTATGCTCCGCCAGGGCGCCGCCACGGTCGGCGGCACGCTGCGTTGTCAGCCAATGCGACAACGACCACTCCGTGCCCATCGAACGGTCCGTAGCCTTGCGGGAAATGTGAGGTCGACGCTGGTGGGTTGCTAGAAATGCTTCGAACTCGGAGAGTCGTGCCCGCCACCGCCGGTCGGGGTCGGGGAGCCTCGCGGGCCGTGGCCTCGGCCGATCGTGCAACACCAATGGCGAGGGAGCAGGGCCGCCTCTCAGTGCCTCACCCCGCCGAGTCACGTAATCACGGACGTACTTCGGGTTCACGTCGTTCAGTCGAGCAATCACACTCAAGGGGACGCCCCGGTCTGCCATCAACACCCATTCCGGGTGCGGCCGCCGCTCGAGCTTCATACTCACGAGCCTAAATGGGCGGCCAGGGAACCAGGGGGCCGTGACCGCTTGGAAGAATCCTCCGGTCAGTCCCGCCGGAAATTCATGATTCTCCACCCGTCAGGAACCGTCTTCCGCAGTTCTTCGACGCCAGCTTCGTATGTAGATGCTTCAACGGAGATTTGATCGATCTTCCGCTCAGTGCCGCCGGACTGGTCCGCGGGAATCGGCTCAATGAAAGAGGTGATCATCACCCCGTCAGCCTATGTGTCCACGACCGACGCTCGAACATCAGACTCCCTCCTGAGGCTTGAGAGTCTGTGGTGCTCCTCGCTCGCTCGGAACACCACATTCGGGCGGCCGCTGCCGCGGCCGGCTGTCTGTCTTGGTCCGCCGGAACGGCGGCGGACCAAGACACCGGCCCTGGCGGGCCGGTCCTGACGTTTTTTGCCTGCTGTCCTTCGGATTATGCGCCCCGGCTCCACCGGCACAAGCCCCTCCGCTAGCGCTCCGGGGCCGGTTCCCCCGAAAACCTTGGGTCGGCGCTCCCTCGTTCCTCGGTCGCTTATTTCCTCCCAAAGCTTTCCTCCTCCACCGCCCTACGGGTTGATGCCGGCTCCGTCCGGGGCAGCTCACTTCGTTTCGCCAGCAGGCAAAAAACAACGGGGGAGAGGAACAACCCACACCCCCACGGCAAGAGGAAACCGTGATGAGTCACCACGCGATTTACGACAGCATGCAAGAGGGCTATGCCGACATCCTGACCCCCGTGTGCCAGTTCTGCCGACAGCAGGGATGGATCACCGTCCCCCAACCGGAGGCCGACGCTCTGATGGACGGTCAGCCCGTCCAGGACGCCCTGCCCGAGCTCGATCCCCGACTCCGCGAGCAAGTCACTAGCGGCATCCACCCGCGGTGCTTCCCCGGTGCCGAGTTCGGCGAGGGTATCGACCCTGACCTGATCCGCGGGCCCTGAGCGTGAGAGTTCCACCCGAGAGGACAAGACCATGACCACCGTGACCGTTTACAGCAAGCCCACCTGCGTGCAGTGCAACGCCACCTACCGCGCCCTCGAGAAGAAGGGCATCGCCTACGAGACCGTGGACCTGTCTCAGGACGCCGCGGCCCTGGAGCGGATTCGGGCCCTGGGTTACATGCAGGCCCCCGTCGTGATCACCGACGAGGATCACTGGTCCGGCTTCCGCCCAGACAAGATCGAAGAACTGGCCAAGCAGGCCACAACGGAACTGGGGCGGACATGATGCAGGGACGGTTCGACGCCCTGGACCTGTTGACTAGCCCGAGGCGTGGATGAGCCCGGGGCGGCGGGCCCGATGACTGCCCCGCCGTCCCATCCGGTGTCCGCCGTGCTCCTTAGACTGGCGACCAGCGGCCGCATCTGAAGGGCGGTGGACGGTAACGGTACCTCTGGACCAATCCCACGCAGCAGTAGACCCAACCGATAGGGAGTAATACCGATGGCCATCAATGAAGACCACCGTCAGGCCGACCTCGCCGCCGAACTGGAGCAAGCCGCCCGTGACCTGGCACACTCCACCCGCACCGTCCCGGTCCCCAGCGACTCGTACCGCTTGCTGGGAGAGCTGAACGCCACCACCGACCACCTTGCCCAGGTCTGCCAGCAACTCGCCACCTGGCATGACGGTGTGGCTGACGGCACCCACTACGAGGGAGAGGACGACCGCGGAGACGGCGCCACCGGCACCGTGACCGCCGCCGAACAGCTCCGGCAGGCAGCGTCCGCCCTGTCCGATGCCACGCAGGCCATCATGGCTGCACACTCCGCCAACGGTGTCGTGCGCTGGTACGACGCCCCTAAGTCGTGATCAGGGTCCCCGCACACAGGTAGGGCACTGGCGCTCCCGGAGGTGAATCCGTCCGTTCCGCTGCCTATTGTCAACGTCCTCGTCGTGCCGGGATGGAAGCTCTGGGCGGACCCCGCGGGAGAGTCCGCCGTCGTGCCCATCACCCAGGGGAGCCTGTCCGGGTTCTGGTCCACCAGCAAGAATGGCCTCGGCCTTGTGGTTGTCGTCAGGATGCTCCGCCACCACGGCCGCGCGGGTTACAGGCCCCGCTCAGCCCGGTACGCCCGCGCCTACGCTGCCGGCATTACTCGCATCACCCGCATCGGCGCCATCGGCAAGCCGAAGACCGATTCCAAGTCCCTCGGCTGGTGGGACGTCGTCCGTGACGAAGCAGCAGGGAACACGTTCAGCAATGTGGTGATCGGCCACTCGAATGGCCGAAGGACGATCGTCATGGAGGGAGGTGCCAGCTAAACGTGTCTGGGCCTGGGTCTAACCTGATCATGTGCCGTTCGAATCCTGGCTGTCCGCTTCGTGTTTCCGGTATCACGGACGGCGAATCACGGCACGATTCGCCATCGCTTGAGTCCGGGGACGGTGTGCGCACCTATCCCCGGGCACTGTAGAAGGGCAGCACCCATGAAGTTCATCCGTCCGATCACTCTGTCCGCCGCAGCCCTGGCCGTGACTCTGTCCGCCGCAGGGTGCAGCCAGGGCAGCGACACCGTTGACGCTGCGGCGACTTCCTCGGCGTCGTCCTCCGTGTCCCCGAGACCCTCGACCTCCAGCGCACCTGCCAGAACCCCGGCCGAACCGGTGGCGGAGTCCTCCCGTGCCGAGAATGAGTGCCTTGGGGAGATGCGCGTGGGAATCATCTCGATGGGCTGGGAACTGGTCGTGGCCTCCCAGGGTGCTGGGGACCACGGGGACATGGTCGAGAGCTTCAACGAGTCCGTGAAAGACGCCTTTGACGGCTCTTCCCGGTTCGTGGTGATGGGGAGCGTCGCGTCGTTGACGTA
>JBQDEV010000013.1:0-88094 GCA_052084925.1 Micrococcaceae bacterium | reverse complement strand
GAGGGCGTATAGCTCAGGCGGTTAGAGCGCATCGCTGATAACGATGAGGTCCCAAGTTCAAGTCTTGGTACGCCCACTCACTCCACACGACATCAGGAGGTCGGCAGTGAAGAAATCACTGATCGCCGCCGCGGTGAGTGCGGGAGTGGGGGTCGGCATCGGGTTCTTCTTCTGGAAGGACAACGAGCGGACCAAGGAAATCTGGTCAGACGCCACGGATTCCCTCGACACCGCAGCTGCGGAGTCACCACATAACTGAATACCCACGGGGGCATGGCGCAATTGGTAGCGCATCTGCTTTGCAAGCAGAGGGTTAGGGGTTCGAGTCCCCTTGCCTCCACCAACGGAAATCCCGGGTCATCGGAAACGATGATCCGGGATTCTTTCGTTCCCGCTCTTGTTAAATCCCGTGCCCGTCTTCAGTGCTTGAACAGCGCATGAGGTAGGCATCGCACTACTCAAACACTGCGGCGTAACATTCTGACCTAGCCCACGGAGTCCGCCCGTTCGGAAAGATACGAGAATGACCAAACTTCCCCGCACCCCTGTCACTGCCGCGTCGCGCGAACAGATCGTCGCCTGGCTGAACTCACCTCAGATCGGAGCCGGGTTCCTCGCCGATGATCTGAAGTTCTCGCTGCTGCTGCTCGACCAGTACGAGGCGGGCAAGGATCGTATCCTCGCCGAACGGGCCGAACTTGGTGAGCTCTCCTGGCTCGGCGGTCCCGCCCTGGGGCCGATTGAATGGCCCCGCAACGGCGACGGGGAACCGCTCGCGCACATCGCCACCATCCTGCTGAGCGAAGCGCAAGCGCTCATTGAGTCGACCGATTTCAGTGAGTCCGATTGGCCTGAAGCTGTTCCCCGTCTGCCCGAGACTGGGTACCTGGAGGTATTTCATCACCTCGGCACATACGGTAACCCCGAAGACGACAGCACTGGCGGCTGGCTCGTCCGTCACGTCGCGTTCGATGGTGAGTCCGTTCCACCCCTGGTCGATGCACCGGACGATCTCGACGTGCCACAGGAAGTATGTCAGCCGGTGCTGCTCGCGGCCGGGTTCAGCGTGCCCCGGGCTGTCGATTTTGTCGACGCAGACGAGACGGTTTTCGACGCGGTAGAGCGGGTCGAGGAGGAGACCAACGCGGCATGGACGGCATGGCGTCGCGGCGTAGAGAAAGTTAAGGGGCCGGTGTTCCCTGTCTCGCATCTCTACGGGCACAGCGACTCCGGCAGTGAGTACGCCCACGATGTTCTCCATGAGGTTCGACCGTTACGCGATGGCTCCGACTCATATGTGCTGTTGCTCTCGGTGGAGAGCTGGACACATTTCGAAGGCTGGTTCGGCGATGCCGGGAACTTCGAGGTCTGGATTCGCGCCACAGACCTCGCCGAGCATCGCTTCGACCAAGCATGGTGCATGATCCGTACCGACCACTGAGGTAGTGGTCGGGGCGGTCGAGAACCACCACGTGCAGCTCCACCAACGGAAATCCCGGGTCATCGGAAACGATGATCCGGGATTTTTTCGTTCCCACCAGGCTCCGGTCAGCCCTGCCGTTGCTGGTGCTCCAGGATGTAGATCGCCAGCTGGACCCGATTGGTGACGTGCAGCTTCGCAAACAGGCTGGCCAGGTGAGTCTTCACGGTGGTGGCACTGAGGTGTAGGGCCGCAGCGATGTCGGCATTGGTGAGGCCCTGGGCGACGAACTGGGCCACCTCCCATTCGCGGACGGTGACCATGGCTGGCGGTGAGACGGGCCGGCTCGAGAGGTTCTCGGTTCGAGGTGCCACGGAGCCGCGGCCACGTTCGGCAAGCTCGACCAAGGTGGCGAGAGCGGATGTCGAGACCTGAGGGTGGCCAGCAGCGGCCTCCGTGACAGCCTGGACGACTCGCTCCGGAGCCGAGTCTTTCAGCAGGAAGGACACGGCACCACCTCGCAGCGCGTCGAGGAGAAAGTCATCGGTGTCGAAGGCGGTGAGTACGACGATGCGGGCGCGCGCCGCCTTGCGGGTGAGTTCTCGGGTGGCTTCGATGCCGTTCATCCGCGGCATGCGGATATCCATCAACACGACGTCGGGGGCGAGATCCCGGACCGCAGCGACGGCGTCGATTCCGTCGGCGGCTTCCCCGACCACCTCGATACCCTGAACGCCGTCGATCATCAGCCGGATACCGGCCCGCATGAGGGTCTCGTCGTCGACGACAAGAACCCGGATGCGAGCGGTTGATGTCAGGTCCACGGCAGCTCCACCTCCACGCTGAAATGATCATCGGCGGTGGGCCCAGAGCGGGCCTGCCCGCCCAGCAACATTGCCTGCTCCTCGATTCCGAGGAGCCCGTTCCCGGTGCCCAGCACCGTCTCGAAAACGTCGTCGGGGAGACGATTGCGCACCCGCAGCAGGACGGCCGTGTCGAGGCGCTGCAGGTCGAAGTACACCGGTTCACCGGGGGCGTGCTTGCCGGCGTTCACGAGCACCTCGTCCAGCATTCTCAGCAGGGAGGCTGCTCGAGCGGGATGCCGCTCCCACTCCGCGGTCGAGAGCTCCTGTCGCTCCACCACGATGTTCGTGCCTCGCGACGCTGCCGAGTCCAGAACCGAGCGCAGCGTGCGCAGTGTCGGCAGGTGCTGCTGCCCAGCATTCTCAGCCTCCACGGGTTCACGCAGTGCGGTGAGAATGTCGGCCAACATGCTGCCGGCGTCTCGAGCTGCTTGATGGATGACGTGTGATGCCTCCCGGATCTGCGCGGGAGCGAGATCGTCGCGGGAGGCCAGCGCCCCGGCGTGCATGGCAATGATCGAGAGCTGATGGGAGACGCCGTCGTGCATGTCACGGGCGACCGAACGACGTTCGTCGAATTGTGCCTGGCGCTTTTCCGCCTCTCGGGTACGCGCCTGCTCCGCCCGGGCCAGTTCAGCCGTTCTGGCCTGCTCGCGCAACGAGACGATGAGCGCGGCTCGAGTGCCCCGAACCCGTCCCCACAGCAGCCCGCAGCCGGTAATCAACCCGGCCACGGCCGCGGTGGCTATCGAAGGGAGTGGTACCTCGGACTGGTAGGGCGCACTCACCGAATCCTGCCAGGCGTACATGCCCCAGACCCCGAGCATCATCGCAGCGACCACGGCCAGATCCAGGGTGAGCATCCGGCGTTCGCCGAGTCGTTTCGTGGCCACCAGCCAGGCGGGCAGCGCGAAGCTGCTGACCATACCGCAGCAGATGATCAGCACGTTGCCCCAGAGGGAGCGACGCAGGGGGCCCACCGCGATACAGGCGACGACTCCGAGAACGAGGTCCGCAAGCAAGAAACCGGTCAGCGCGTCGAGACCCGCCTCGCCCACGTCGTCGACCGTCAATCCGAATCCCACGAGATAGATGAGCGCCCCGAGGCCCAGGCACAGCAGTGAGGTGAGCGTGGGGCGGAGAAGACCGCCGACGGAGACACGCGGATCGCGGTGTCGACGTGGAGTCGTCTCGGTGCGCTGGGCTGCCATGGTCTTCATCATAGGTTCGGCGATGCGGTGTCTGGATCGTCCGAAAGGACGAGACTGAGTTCGAAGTCCGACCGAAGGGAGGATCCGCCGGCGGCGCATTCCCGCGACGCTGGATGCATGACGATCACCGACACCACCCTCACCGCCCCTCCCGCCACCTCCGCTGGCCCCTCGACTGCCCGGCAGGCCGCCTTGCCGTACCACCGGCTCATGCGGCACTCCCCGCGGAGCAGAAAATGGTGGCGCCCGCTCCTGGCGACGCTGACCACCGCGGGTCTTTGTGTGGCGTTCGGCCTTCCGCTGTTCGTCGTCTGGGTCATGGCAGAGGAGGGGGTGTTCGGGGAGACCTGGCGTCCGACCGTGGACCTCACCGACCCGTCGAACCCGATGGACCTGCTGCTGTTGCTCGGACTCATCGTGGTGATGCTGCCCGCGGTGCTCCTCGGGATGCGGTGGGGCGGACGCGCGCCGGGCATCCTGCACTCCGTGCGGGGACGGGTGCGCTGGGGAATGATCCTGCGCGCCGCCGCGATCACGCTGCCCCTCTACGCCGTCGTCCTGGTGGGGCTGTACGTTCTCTTCCCGCCGAACGATGTCGCCTGGCCCGAGGCCACGAGCCGCACGCTGTGGCTGTACATCATCATCGTCCTGCTCACCCCACTGCAGTGCGCGGCGGAAGAGTACGTTTTTCGCGGCCTGGCGATGCAGGTGCTGGGAACCTGGCTACGCTCCCCGCTCTGGGGCATCCTCATCCCGGTGCCACTGTTCATGCTCGGACACGGCTATGACTGGGCCGGACAGATTGATATCGCGGTGTTCGCCCTCTGCATGGGTGCACTGGTGTGGAAGAGCGGTGGTCTCGAACTCGCCATCGTCATGCACACCGCCAACAACCTCGTGCTCTTCCTGCTGGCCCCGTTCAGCGCCACCTCCCTCGAGCAGGGTGCGGTTGATCCGATGACGCTGCTGGTCAGTCTGCCGATGACGATCGGTGTGACCGCTCTGCTGTGGGTGTGGGTCTCCCGTCGACACAGCCTGCGGGTCTTCGAGCCGCTAATGAACGACCACCGGGACCGGGCTGAACCTGTGAGCGGGGAAGCGCGACAAACGACGTAGTCCGACCGGGTCGAGGTTCTCGTGTTTCGCCGCCGGGGGCAACCCTAGACTTCAGCAGTGAGACAGCTCACAGTAGCGTTGCCGCAGCGAGGTTCGCGAGACGTGGGCATCGAGAGAGGAACCGTCACGATGAACGAGCTCCATCCCACCGACACTCCCCGAGACCAGGAGACCACCCTGCTGAACGGCAGAGAGATGGAGCGCGGCCTGCCCTCTGCTCGGGAGCGCGGCAAGGTGCTGAGCGCCTCGCTGGTGGGCACAGCTATCGAGTGGTACGACTTCTTCATCTACGGCTCCGCGGCCGCCCTGATCTTCGGGCCGCAGTTCTTCCCCGCAGATGACAACCCGGTGGCCGGCACCCTGGCCGCTTTCGCCACCTTCGCCGTGGGCTTCCTCGCCCGGCCCCTGGGCGGACTCATCATGGGGCACTACGGGGACCGGATCGGGCGCAAGGCGATGCTGATGGTGTCGATGCTGCTCATGGGCGTGGCGACGGTGGCGATCGGGCTACTGCCCACGTACGCCATGATCGGCATCTGGGCACCGATCCTGCTGGTGACCTTCCGCATCCTCCAGGGGATCGGCGTCGGCGGCGAATGGGGCGGGGCGGTGCTGATGGCGGTGGAGTACTCGCCGCGGAATCGGCGCGCCCTCTACGGCGCCTTCCCGCAGATGGGGCTACCGTTGGGGATTATCGGTGCCAACCTGGTGTTCGTCGTCGTCTCCAATATCGTGGCTCCCGAGGCGTTCCAGGCGTGGGGCTGGCGGATCCCGTTCCTGTTCAGCGCCGTGCTGGTGCTCATCGCCCTGTGGATCCGACTGCAGGTCGAGGATTCCCCGGCATTCAAGACGATGAAGGATCAGAAGACGGTGGCCAAGGCGCCGATGCTGGACCTGTTCCGGCGGCACACCGGCACCGTGCTGCTGGCGGGCGTGGTCTCGATCGCCCCACCCGCTATTGGTTATATGTACTCGGTGTGGATGCTCTCGCACCGGGAGAACCTCGGGGAGGACGGGGTTTCGCAGAACACGATGCTGGCACTGATCATCTTCGGGGCGGTCTGCCACCTGGTGACCGTGGCCTTGGGCGCGCTGCTGGCCGATCGGTTCACCCAGAAGAAGGTGTTCCTGTGGGGCGCGGCGATGCTGACCCTGTGGGCATTCCCGTTCTTCTGGCTGGTCGATACCGGGCAGTGGTACAGCATCGCGATCGCGTTCGCGGTGGTGCTGCTGGCGCAGTCGCTGATGGCCGGACCGCAGGCCGCCTTGATTGCGGAGCTCTTCCCGGCCGAGGTGCGCTACTCGGGAGCCTCCGTGGCCTATCAGATCGGGTCGATCCTGGGTGGCGGGTTCATGCCCCTGATCGGCACCAGTTTGTACGCCGCCTTCGGGACGTCGACGCCGATCGCCCTCTACCTGATGGTGATGGGGTTGATCAGCTTCGGTGCCATGGCGGTGCTGACGGTGGGCCGCTACCAGGCCTCCGCGGACGCCACCCGGCACTAACGACGGTGTGAGGGAGTAGTCTGTGCTCATTACCGCTGCGAAGGAGCGCCGATTCACCGTGACCGCCCACCCTGAAGCCTCCGCACGCGCCGAGCTGGAGGCCGTGCGCCGTCGTGAACGCCATGCCGCGGCGGTGGCGCGCACCGCAGCCAGAGTGGCGTCGGAGCGGTCTCTGCCGACTACGCTCCGGGCCCTGGCCCAGGAGATCCTGCAGGCCGACGGGCTGGCCGGGGTGCAGGTACTCACCAACGAGCACGCGGACGATACGCTGCACATGCTGGGGGTGGCCGGGTTCGCGGCCTCGGGTCAGCGGGTCTTCTTCTCCCGCCTGGTGGAATGCCAGCGTCGGGGTGCGGAGCTGCGGATGCTGGAGGTCATGCGGACCGGGGAGCCGGTGGTGGTGCGGCACCGCTACGCCACGGTGATGGAGGATCCCGCCTGGGAGCCGCTGCGCGAGTACCATCGCAGCCCGGTGTGGGACGATTTCGCGTCACTGCCGATCACGGTGCGGCAGCATACCATCGGGATCCTCAACGTGTTCTTCACCCCCGGCACCGAGGTCGACGACGACGGCTTCGACTTCCTGGCGGCGATGGCGGAGCAGGCGGGGCTGGCGATCGATTATGCCTCCCTGCTGGAGCAGGAGCGCAGTGCGGTGCAGCGCGAAGAGCGGCAGCGTCTGGCCCGGGACCTGCACGATTCGGTGGTCCAGCAGGTGTTCTCCATGGGGATGCTCACCCAGGCTCTGAAGGTGCTCAGTGAGGGGCAGCGCCCGGAAGCGATGACCCGGATTCGAGAGATCGCCACCGATCTGGAGGAGATCACCGGCTCGGTGCTGCTCGATCTGCGCGGCCTGGTGGCGCAGCTGCGGCCCGGTGCACTGACCGGCGAGGGGCTGGCCGACGCCGTCGCCAAACTCGGCGCGACCACGCACCGGCAGACCGGCATCGACGTCGAGATCCAGCTCGATGAGGTCGCCGGATCCCTGGAGGCGGCCCTGGTCGATGACCTATACTTCGTGATTGCCGAAGCGGTGCACAATGCGATCAAACACGCCGCCCCCGACGTCGTCGTCATTCAGTTGGTGCGCGATGCGGAAGGCACCCTCGAGCTGTTGATCCGTGACCACGGGGACGAGCAGCCCCCGGGCCCAGCGATCGAGGTGGAGGACACCGGTGCGGGGCACGGGCTGAATTTCATGCGCGAGCGGGTGGAGCGCTGGCACGGCGAATTCCGGATCGGCGCTGGCCCCCAGGGGCGCGGGACCGAGGTCCGGGCGCTGATTCCGCACCATGTGGCGATCACCGAGGAGGAATCATGAGTCAGGACGTCATCACGGTGCTGATCGTTGACGATCACGCGGTCGCCCGGCGCGGAATCTCTGCCTACTTTGATGTGCTCGACGACCTGGAGTCGGTGGGCGAGGCGGTGGACGGCCAGGACGCCCTGGAGCAGCTGGCCGAGCTGAGTGCCTACCAGCGGCTGCCCGACGTGGTGCTGCTGGACCTGGTGATGCCGCGCATGGACGGGATCACCGCGCTGAAGGAGATCCGCCGGCGCTACCCGGACGTGAAGGTGGTGGTGCTGACCAGCTTCGGGGAGACGGAACGGCTCAACACCACCATGCAGCTCGGGGCCGCCGGCTACCTGCTCAAGGACGCCGGACCGTTCGAGGTGGCTTCTGCGATTCAGGCCGCGGTGCGTGATGAGGTGTTCATCGACACGGCAATGGCACGGAAGCTCACCCAGATGCTCAGCTCGCCGGCCGGTGGGATCTCCTCGCTGACCCAGCGGGAGCGGGCCGTGCTGATGCTGGTCGGCGAAGGGCGTTCCAATCGAGACATCGCCGCGCAGCTGCACATCTCCGAACGGACCGCCCGCACCCACGTCTCCAACATGCTGGGCAAGCTGAATCTGAGCTCTCGGACCCAGGCCGCGCTGCTGGCGGTCAACGCCGGGCTGATCTCCCCCGACGCCTGAGCGCTTCAGCGATCCGCGACAAACGTCCCGGCCGAATCGGTGCCGATGGCCCGAGCGGGGCCCCGCGATCGCTCATAGTCTGGTGTGAGGCAGGTCACGCACAGATCGGCGGTGACCTCAGGTCATGGAGAGGAACGCGAACATGTCACATCAGTCCTTGCAGGACGTTCTCGATCAGTCTGGCGACGTCGTCGAGCATCTGCGCAATGTCCGGGTCGGCGCCTACGTGTACCCGGTGGTGGCCGCGGAATTCACGAACTGGCGCAATGAGGTGGAGGCCTGGCGCGAGACCGCCGTGCTCTTTGATCAGACCCACCACATGGACAACCTCTATCTCTCCGGTCCCGACGCGTTGCGGCTAATTTCGGACACCGCGATCAACTCGGTGACGAACTTCCCCGTGAATAAGGCGAAGCAGTACGTCCCGGTCACCCCGTACGGCCATGTGATCGGCGATGGGATCTTGTTCCGGATGGCGGAGGAGGAATTCGTCTACGTGGGCCGCTCTCCCGCGGCGAACTGGCTGAGCTTCCATGCCGAGACGGGCGGCTACAACGTCGAGGTCACGGTTGACCGGCGCTCGCCGTCCCGGCCCATGGGCAAGGCAGTCTCTCGCGAGGAGTGGCGATTCCAGATCCAGGGGCCCAGGGCCTGGGACGTGATCGAGAAGGTGAACGGCGGCCCGCTGGAGCAGCTGAAGTTCTTCACCATGTCCACCATGAACGTGGCGGGTCGCCAGGTGCGCACGCTGCGCCACGGCATGGCAGGAGCCCCCGGCCTGGAGCTGTGGGGTCCGTACGAGGACTACGACGTGGTGCGCGAGGCGATTCTCGACGCCGGGGCCGAATTCGGTCTGGAACCGGCCGGCGCGCGCGCCTATTCCTGCAACACCCTGGAATCCGGCTGGATCCCCTCCCCGCTGCCGGGCATCTACTCCGGGGACAAGCTGGCCGATTACCGGCGCTGGCTGGGCGCGGACAGCTATGAGGCGAACTCCGCGATCGCCGGGTCATACGTTCCCGATTCGATCGAGGGCTACTACACGACCCCGTGGGAGCTGGGCTATGGCTCGTTCATCAAGCACGACCACGACTTCATCGGCGCCGATGCGCTGAAGCAGTTCGATCCGGCCGCCCAGCGCAAGAAAGTGACCTTGGCCTGGGACGGGGACGACGTCGCCACCATTCATGCGTCGATGTACCAGAAGGACCAGCTGCCCTATAAGTTCTTCGATCTGCCGAACGCCAACTACGGTGCTTCCAACTTCGACTCGGTGGTGGATGAGTCCGGAGCGGTGGTGGGCTTGTCCATGTTCACCGGATACAGCTGGAATGAGAAGCGGCCGCTGTCGTTGGCGATCGTGAACCCCGAGGTGGAGATCGGCGACCAATTGAAGGTGATCTGGGGCGAGCCCGACGGCGGTACGCGAAAGTCCTCGGCGCAACCGCATCGCCAGTACCCCGTGGGCGTCGACGTCAGCCCGGTGCCCTTCTCCGAGGTAGTGCGCCGGACCTACACCGACGGCGGCTGGCGGAAATAAAGTGTCGGCCTCGTCTCCACAGTTTTGGTAGGCGAGGCCGATGACGTTGTTGTCGAAGTCGACCAGCAGTATGCGACGTCTCGTGATGGTGCAGCTGCAGTGACTCACGAAAGTCCGACGGTCGTTTGCGTGCATGTGGATATCTCGCGTTGAGAAATCCGTCCCCCGCTACTGTTGATGCTGATGTGGATTCAGGTGCTGTTGGCAATTCGAGCCCGAAGAATAAAGCGCCCCCGCCACAACGTGACGGGGGTTGGCTCAATGTCTGTGCGAGGTGTCATGCCCTCGCTTCTGCCTACAGTTTAGCTCTAAGACAGTAGGCGGGCAATTGGGTATAGAAGTTGTTGTGGCAAATCACCTATCGAAGCCACGGCTAGAACCATATATTCAAGCGGCGGGTTCCACATCCGGCGCGATGCAACTGTACCGGTGGAATCTCGAGTTGTCGGGTGCAATTCATGAGGCCCTTGGAGTAGTCGAAGTGGCCGTGAGGAACTCAATCGACCAGCAGTTGCAGATATGGAATCCAACGCGACCAGCGCGATCCGGTGAACGATCATATGGGACGGACTGGGTGGAGCAACCTGCTGCACCGCTCTACGGGATACTAAACCCGAGGGGGCGGAACAATCGCCCCCGAAAATCAACGTTTGAATCAGCTAAAAAACGGGCGCGATACGATTCTAACGATCGTGACCCCTCGCACCCTCGTCATGGTGCGGCACCAAATCATGACGATATTGTCGCGCACATTACATTCGGTGCTTGGGTAAAGCTATTGCCTAGTAAAAGGATGGAACTGGGGCTCATCGGACCAGATCAACAAAGGGCTCTGTGGGAAAATGCTCTACGACACAGCTTTCCACATCACACTGATCCGCTGGTGGTCCATTACTGGGTGAACCGGATGTATAGGCTTCGGAATCGGGTTGCTCACGTTGAACCGCTTATTTCAACGGATGTTATGAGCTATCACCGGACAGCCGCCCGGCTTCTTCGAGCCATAGAACCCCGCTTAGGGGATTGGTATGCCGGAATTAGTCGAATCCCAGAGGTATTTTCGAGCCGTCCAGGCTCGTAGATGACCCGTGCTTAACGATCAAGGATCGGGCATGCTGGTGGGTGATTGAGGGGTCATCCGACGAATGGAGCCCTCATGCTGTTCACCGACTCCTGGTGGGCTCATGCCCTCGGCTGGGGTGCTGTAGCCACCTGCCTCAGCGGGGCTGTGCTCATCGCCGCGCTACTGATTGGACCGTACGGATTCCTCAGCGACTACCCTGAAGATATTCAGCGCCGAGCCCCGGAACCAACGCGACGTCAGCGTGTTACCGGGCTGATCGGTGGACTGGTTTTCGTCGTCGTGCTCTTCGTGAGTATCGCTCTGGTCGTGCTGTCGTGGGGGTGGAGCCACCCGGACGCCGGTTTCGTGGAGTTCGCGCTGATGGCGTTGGTGGTGATGGTGCTCTTCGCACTCTTCGACCTGGTGATCATCGACTGGCTGATCATCTGCACGTGGCGCCCGCGGCGCATCGTGTTTCCGGGTACGGAGGACTGTGCCGGCTGGGGCGACTACCTGTTCCACGTGAAGGAGCAGCTCGCTGCCCGGGGCATCGCCTTGCTGCTCGGCTCCAGTGTGGTGATCGGACTGCTCGCGGTGTGGATCAGCTGACGGCGGGTGGGAGGCTGGAGACCGTGGAGAGCCGCTGCATCAGCCGGTGGGCGATGCGCATGAATTCTGCGGTCGCCGGGGAAATGGCACCATTGCGCTTGGTGATGAAGGCGTAGTGCTCCAGTAGCGGCGGATCCAGCGGTGCCCAGTGCAACCCGCGCTCGGCGATGACCGAGCGGCCCACGTGGTAGGACACGAAAGTGTCGCCCAGGCCCTCCGCGGCGAGGGAGAGTGCGTGGGTCTGGAACTCAACCTCGATAATCGGCTCCAGGTGCTCCCCCGTGCGCTGCGTGCGCTCCAAGAGGGACTTGCGCAAGGGGTCCGTCTTCGACCAGCTGGATTCCGAAAGGATGATCGGCCGATCGGCGATTTCATTGACGTTGACCTGGCCGTCCCCGGGAATGGGACTCTTCGACACGTAGACCACCTGGTCGGTGAAGACGGCGGGGGTCACCTCCAGATCGCGGGCGTCGACGGGCAGCTGCACGAGTCCGGCTTCCAGGGTGCCCGAGCGCACCCCGTCGGCCACCTCAGAGGAATTCAGCCCGGTCACCTGGACGCGCACTTTCGGGTGACGCTGACGGAAATCGCGGATGAGGTCGGTGAGCAGGTAGAGGTGGGCGCTGCTGAAGGTCCCGAAGGACACCTTCCCCACCTCGACGGACCGCAGGCGTCGGCTCCATTCCGAGAACACGCGGATATTCCGCAGCGCCTCCTCGGCCAGAGGCACCAGTTCGGCCCCGGCATCGGTCAGAATCAGTCCGCGTGATCCCCGGGTGAACAGCGAGACGCCGAGATTTTGCTCCAGGTTCGAGATCTGCTCGGACAGACTCGGCTGGGCGATATGGTTCTCGGCTGCTGCGCCGGCAAAGGTGCCGATGCGCGCTGCGGAGATGAAGTACTCGAGCTGTCGGACGGACGGCAGGGCCATAGAAATACCTCGATAGTTGAGAAACACAACGATTGGTCGGAGACGGTTCTGAGCGCCTCTTGCGTGTCAGGAGTGTTTCACGCGCGAAAACTCTGGTGTCCTCCGACGGGTGAGTGCCGGTGAAAAATGGTGAAATCATGCGGTCAGTATGGTCGATATAGGTAAAACCTAGCACAGTCATCATAAAGTAAGCATTGCCCTGGGTCGCTCTGGACTGGTGCAATTACGGGAACGTAACGCACCACACATTGGAGAACCCCAGAGATGAATTCCACGAACCCCACCGCAGTGGTCACCGGCGCCGCCTCCGGGATGGGCCGGGCCACCACCGCTGCCTTCCTCGAGCAGGGCTGGCGGGTCATCGGTCTCGACGTCACCGACACCGAATCGCCGGTGCCGGGCGCGGGGTCGTTCGTCAGCCGCGTCGTTGACGTCCGAACCCGAGACGCGGTGGAGGAGGCCCTGGCCAGTGCCTTGGGCGAGGAACAGAGGATCGACGCGGTCGCCAACATCGCCGGCATCTATCCCCCCACCAGCCTCGACTCCTACGACGAGGAGACCTACCGGCGGATCTTCGATATCAACGTGCTCGGGGTGGCGAACGTGATCGCCGCGGCCCGACCGTACCTGGGCGAGGGATCTTCGGTGATCAACTTCGCCTCTGTCGACGCCTTCGAAGTCTCCCCGGGGCAGCTGTTCTACGGGGCGTCCAAGGCGGCGGTGGTGATGCTGACCAAAGCACTGGCCCTGGAGCTGGCGCCCCAGGGGATCCGCGTCAACGGGATCGCCCCGGGTTGGGTGGAGACTCCCGGCAACGCCGCCACCGGGCGCATGGCCGAGGCCGCCGCGAGCATTCCCCTCGGGCGGGTGGCCCAGCCCGAAGAGATCGCCCAATGGGTGCTTACCTTGTCTCAGCCCAGCCACACCGCCTTCATGAGCGGAGAGATCATCACCCTCTCCGGCGCGGCCGTCATCCGCCAATAACGCGCACACGTCTTTACCCACACCGTCAGGAGCAGCAACCATGAGGATCTTTCCCTCCGAATCCACCGTCGTCGTCACCGGCGCCGCACGCGGTCAGGGTGCAGCCCACGCCGCACGACTGGGCCGTCCAGGGGTGCGGGTCATCCTCACCGATGTGCTCGATGACGAGGGTGAACGCACCACCGGGGTGCTCCGTAGCTCCGGGGTCGATGCGCACTATCGCTCCCTGGACGTCTCTGACCCCGAGCAGTGGACTGAGCTCGCAGAAGAGATCCGACGGGACCAGCCCCGACTGACCGGGCTCGTGAACAATGCCGGAATTCTGCGCTACTCCTCGATCGAGGAGACCGACCTGGCCACCTGGTCGCTGCACGAACGCATCAACGTTCATGGGGCGTTCCTCGGTGTGCAAACGATGGCGCCGCTGATGCGCGAGGGTGGGGGCGGATCCATCGTCAACGTCGCCTCGACCGCCGCCCTGACCGGGTCGAAAGGCTACGCGGCCTACTCCGCCTCCAAAGCCGCCGTCGTCGCCCTCACCAAGGTCGCCGCCCACGAATTCTCACCCACCGTGCGCATCAACGCCATTTCACCGGGAGGAGTCGCCAGCCAGATGAACAACGATGAGCCCGAGGGCGGCTCCAGCAGCTCCGCACCCCTGGGCCGTCGCGCCAGCGTCGAGGAGATCTCGCCACTGATCGACTACCTGCTCAGCGACCAAGCCTCCTTCGTCACCGGGTCCAACGTCGTCATCGACGGCGGACTGACCGCCTGAACACCACCTTCACCTCACCCGAACCAGAGAAACGGACACGAACCATGTTGACCAAGAATATTTCTGCCGGCGTCTATACCACCGCCACCGTGGGCATCGCCTCGCTGCTCCTGGTGGGGTGCTCCGCCGACGCTGGCACCACCGACGGCGCTTCCGACTGCACCCCCGCTACCGAGGGTCTGACCACCATCAATGCGGGCACCCTCACCGTGGGCGTGCCCGAGAACATGCCGTACACGAAGAACGAGGACAGCGACGCCGACGGGTTCGAGATCGACCTGCTCCGCGCCATCGCGGAAGAGGAGTGCCTGAACCTACAGTTCGAGGTCATCACCTACGCCAACGGGATCCCGATGATCACCGCCCAGCGCAGCGTCGACATGATCAGCGGCGGCTGGTACATCACCCCGGAGCGGGCACAGCAGGTGGACTTCACCTCCCCGACGTTCTACGACTCCATGGCGATCATCTCCGAGGACGGTGCCACCACCGTGGACAAGCTCGAAGACATGAGCGCGGTGGGCAGCGTGGCAGGCTTCTCCTGGGAGGGGGACATGAGCGGGGTGCTCGGCAGCAAGATGAAGACCTACCCCTCCACCATCGAGACCCGTCAGGATCTGGTGTCCGGCCGGCTCGAGGGCGCCCTGGACGGCTATGCCGTGGCCACCTTCGCGTACGGCGACACCGACTACGCGGTGGAGATCGCAGAACCGGATGACCGTATCGCGATCACCACCGACCAGCCCCAGATCGGTTTCCCCGTCTCGAAGGACAACCCCGAACTCACCGAGGCGCTGAGCACCCTGATCGATCAGTACCGCGAAGACGGCACACTGGCCAGCATCCTCGCCGACTGGGACCTCCCTGAAGACCTCGTGGTCCCGGCCGATGTCGCCGAGCAGACCACCAACGGCTGACCCGACGACCAGACGATACAGAGAACGGAAGGTACCCCGTCGTGGGCGAATCAATTCTCACCACCTCCATCGACGTCCTGCGCGCCGGTGTCGAGGTCAAGCATCTCTCGAAGAGCTTCGGCACCAACCTGGTGCTCGATGACATCTCCATGAAGGTGGCCCCGGGCAGCGTGACCGCGCTCATCGGTCCCTCCGGGTCCGGCAAGTCCACGCTGCTGCGCTGCATCAACCTGCTGGAGACCCCGGACCAGGGGACCATCACCGTGGGATCCCAGACCATCGACGCCGATCAGCGGATCCGTGACGCCGAGTTGCTGAAGCTGCGGCGCCAGGTGGGCATGGTCTTCCAGTCCTTCAACCTGTTCCCGCACTTCTCCGTGCTGCGCAACATCACCTTCCCCCAGGAGAAGATCCTGGGCCGCAGCCGGGAGGAGGCCGAGGAGCGGGCGCTGACGCTGCTGAGTCGCGTCGGGCTGAAGGATAAGGCGAACCACCATCCCACCCAGTGCTCGGGAGGCCAGCAGCAGCGCATCGCTATCGTGCGGGCGCTGGCGCTGAATCCGCAGGCGATGCTCTTCGACGAGCCCACCTCGGCCCTGGACCCGGAGATCGGACTCGAGGTCCTGGCGGTGATGCGGGACTTGGCCGAGACCGGGATGACGATGATCGTGGTCACCCACGAGATGCAGTTCGCCCGCGATGTCGGCGACCACCTGGTGGTGATGGCCGACGGCGGCATCATCGAAGAGGGCAACCCCGAGGAGATCATGTCCGATCCCCGTGAGGAGCGCACCCGACGCTTCCTCAATGCCGTATTGGAGCGCTGAGATGGCTGAGGCATTCCTGGCCGTCATTATCGGCCTCCCCATGACCCTGCTGGTCACGGCCCTGGCCTTCACCACGGGGGCGATCCTCGGATTCCCGATCATGTTGGGTATGCGCTCGCGGTTTACCGTCGTACGACTGGTGATCAGGCTGATGGTCGACATCATCCGGGCGGTCCCGCCCATTGTCTGGCTGTTCCTGATCTACTTCGGCGTGCAAATCGGTAGCATCCGGCTGGATTCGCTGACCGCCGCGGTGATCGGGCTGGGTCTGATCGCCAGCGCCTACCTCGCGGAGGTGTACCGGGGTGGGTACAGCACGCTGCCGAAGGGGCAGACTGAGGCGTCCCTGGCGCTGGGGCTGACGCCGACGACGACGTTCCTGCGCATCCAGACCCCCCAAGCGATCAGGACCGTGCTGCCGTCGATGAGCACGTTCCTGCTCGCACTCGTGAAGGACTCCTCCATCGCCTCGACGATCGGGGTGATGGACCTGGTGTTCCGCGCCTCGCAGTTCGCCCGGCAGAATCCAGACATTCCCGGCATCGCCCCGTTCCTGGTGGCGGCAGCGGTGTACCTGATTATCAGCATCCCGATCGCGATCTTTGCTCGAAGACTGGACGCCAAGCTGAAAGGAGCCGGCTGATGGATCTCATCGATTTCCTGCCCCGACTGGGCGCGGGCCTGCTGGTCAGTCTGCGCCTCACCGCGATTTCCGTCGTGGTCGGGTTCATCCTGGGACTGCTGTTGGCGCTGGGCACCTCGCACCCGTCGAAGGCGATCCGGATTCCTTGCCTGGTCATCGTGGAGCTCGGTCGCGGCCTGCCGGCCCTGGTGGTGCTGTACATGGTCTACTTCGGGTTGCCCTCCCTCGGCCTGCTCTTCGAGAACTTCTGGGCCGCGGCGGTGGCGCTGACCTACACGGTGTCGGCGTACTCCTCCGAGATCATGCGTTCCGGAATCGAATCGGTGGCCCCGGCCCAGCGGGAGGCAGCGAACGCCCTGGGAATTACCAAACGGGACACGTTCCTGCGGATTATCCTTCCGCAGGGGCTGCGCTCGGCGATCCCGGCCCTGATGGGACTGGCCGTAATGTCCTTCCAGGCCACCTCACTCGCCTACTCGATCTCCGTGAACGAGCTGATGAGCCAGGCGTACCAGATCAGCATGATTACCTTCGATTACCTCAAGGTGTACGCGCTGACCGGTCTGATCTTCGTAGCTTTCGCCCTGCCGGTGATGTGGTTGATCGCGTGGCTGGAGAAGCGCATGGCACGAGGGGCAGCATGATGAACGCGCCACAGGGAATCGTGCACCAGCCGAGCCAGCAGATGTTCGGCGGTCATGTCATCGGGATTCTGGTGCTCAACACCGGCTATCCCCTGCTCCCGGGAAATCTCGCCAACGCCGGTTCCTTCGACTTCCCGGTCCGCTATCAGGTGGTGGAGGGAGTGGAGAGCCCGGCTCTGATCGGTGGTGACCGCTCCGTTCTCGACCCCATTCTCACGGCCGCCGCTCAGCTCGAAGCAGACGGTTGCCGGGCGATCGTGGGAGCCTGCGGCTACTTCGCGCGCTACCAGCAGGAGGTCTCCGCCGCCGTCTCGGTGCCGGTCTTCCTCTCCAGCTTGTGCCAGGTGCCGATGATCGCAGCCGCCCTGCGACCTGCTGAATCTCTGGGCATCCTCTGCGCGAACTCCGCGAAGTTCGATCCCGCGCTGCTCGACGCGGTGGGCGCTGGGTCGATGGCGGACCGCTGCGTGGTGGCCGGACTGGAAGACGCCCCGGCATTTCGCGGGGCAATCCTCGAGGACCAAGGGTGGATGGACACGGAGGCCGTCGAATCCGAAGTGATCAACGCGGCCATCGCGCTGGTGGGCCAGCACCCCGACATCGGTGCGCTGCTGCTGGAATGCAGCGATATGCCGCCCTATGCCCAGGCCATCAGTCGCGCCACCGAGAAGCCGGTGTGGGACTACCTGACGCTGACCACATGGATCCACGCATCCATCGTCAAACGCCGATTCGAGGGCTTCATCTGAGCAGGCTGAGCTCGATGAACCAGAAACACCAACTGAGCAACACCCAAGACTGAGAAAGAGACGAGGACCATCATGACCCGTTACTGCGTGATTGGCGGCGGCGCCGCCGGAATGTCTGCCCTGGTTCAGCTGCGAGAAGCCGGATTCGAGGTGGACTGCTACGAGAAGTCCGACCGCGTCGGTGGCCACTGGCAGCACGACTACGACGCGCTGCACCTGATCACTTCCCGCGATATGACCCACTTCGAGGGCTTCCCGATGCCTGCGGAGTACCCGCACTTTCCGAGCCGCAAGCAAGTGGTGGCCTACCTGGAGTCCTACGCCCGAGAGAAGGGCCTCTACGACATCATCCAGTTCAACACCGCTGTCGAATCCGTGGTGCCCATCGCCACCGAAGGACCCGTGGGCTCGGCCGGCTGGACCGTCACGCTGAGCACCGGTGAATCGAAAGACTACGACGGAGTGCTGGTCGGCAACGGCCACTTGTGGGATCAGAAAGTCCCGAATTTCCAGGGCGAGTTCACCGGAAAGACCATCCACTCCGGTTCCTACAAGAACAGCGCCGACATCGACGGCGATCGCGTTCTCGTGGTCGGGGTCGGCAACTCCGGCTGTGATCTGGCGGTCGACGCCGCTCAGAACCACTTCCAGGTGGATGTGGTGATGCGCGAGGGCACCCATTTCCAACCCAAGATGTACTTCGGGGTGCCCCGCCAGGAGGTGCCGTGGCTGGCAGATTTCGCCCCCGATGAGGTGGACCTGCTGTCTCGGCTGCTGTCGAAGGTCTCGATTGGCGAGGCCAGTAATTATCCGGGCATGCCCTCACCGAAGACCCGCTCCTTGGCCGAAGGTAAAGCCGTGGTCAATACCCTGATGCCGTACTGGGTGCATCACGGGCGCATCGGCATCGTGCCCGGCATCGACCGGTTCGAAGGAAAGACGGTGCATTTCGTGGATGGCTCCGCGAAGGAGTACGACACGATTTTGTGGGCCACCGGCTTCCACGCCAGCCTGCCCTTCCTCGACGAGTCTCTGATCGAGCGCTCCCATGGGGTGCCTCTGCGCTACGCGGCCGGGATTGTGCCGAAAGGACTGGAGAAGCTGTATCTCATTGGTCTTTCCGCCCCGCGTGGCCCCCAGATTCCCGTGTACGGAGTGCAGTCGAAACGGGCGATCACGATGATCCGCCTCCATGAAGCCGCGCCGAACGGTTTCGCGGGAGTCCAGCGGTATCTCGCGGAGTTGCAGGACACCAACGACGTCATCGACATCGTCCGCGCGGTCTGGGAAGAACAACTGGCCGACACCGACAGGCTGCTTGCTGCCTACGGAGCGGCACAACCGGCCAGCTCGGACGCCGCTCGACAGCAGTTCGTACCCGAGGAGGCGACCGTTTAGGAGAATTCTGCTCAGCTTCGTGAACGGCGTCCGGCACGTGTGGCGAAGGCATCGATGGCGGCGAGAATCTCGTCACTGCGCCACGTAGGGCCGAGTTGATGCTCGTTCTTCGCCTGAGCAATACCATCCTGAACAAGGGTGCTGAGAGGCGGGTACACGTTGGGTTGCTGCACTCCGAGCTCCGTTGCCGCGAGGTCACTGGTGAGGACTGGTCGGCGGGCGAGTACATCGAGAAGCTTCCACGCATTGGAGTTTTTCCTTGCCGTGAGCCGCTCATTCCAGCCTGCGCGTATCTGATCGATGTCTTTCACTAATTGACGAGCGTTGTGGACAGCACGAAGAGAAGCATCCGCGAACGCACGAACAATCGGGTCCAGATCACCGGTGCGGTAGGCGGTGAGTGCAGCGTGGTATCCCTCAACGTCAGCCAGCAATCCCGCGGAGACGGGAACGGCAACATTCCGCGTGACACCACGGTGTTTTAGCATCGCCTGAACCAGGGCTCTGCCTGTCCGGCCGTTGCCATCGGTGAAGGGATGGATCGTCTCGAATTGGGCGTGCCCGACGGCGGCCGAGAGGAGAGCGGGCACGGTGGGGTCATTGATGAAGGCGACCAGGTCGCTGGCCAGGCCGGGAACATATTCATGGTGAGGTGCCACGAACTCGGCGCCCACGGGACTGTCCGATGTCTTTCCAATCCAGACGGGCTCGGTACGCCATTCACCCGGAGTGTGCCGCTTGTGCTGCTCCATGAGCACCGCGTGGAGTTCCAGAATGGATGCCGTGGACAGTTCCTGCGCAAGATCCAGGGCTGCACGCATGGTCCTGGTATTCGCGGCGATCTCAGCGGCATTTCGGCTACGGCCGATTCCGAGTTCAGCGCTGAAGACAGCTCGAGCGGAAGCGGTGAGATTCTCAATCTGTGAAGATGAGGCTGCTTCTGATCTCAACAGCACGGGGGCGAAATCAGCGATCCTGTTTCCGAGTTCTGCATCAAAACGAGTGATCTCGCGTTCCGCTTCTTCAGCTGCAGCGCGGATACGGGGACTCGGGGACGGGACGCGGCCAGCGATGGGCGGCACCACGGCCGACTTGTAGGGTAGCGGCCTCAACGTTTCCTCAGCGTAGATACCCCACATCGAGTGAACCGTTGGTTCCCATGTACGTTTCTCGAATTCTAAGGAAGGCCAGTTGGTTGCTGAAGTCATCACAGTCCTCCGAAAAATTATGAGTTAGACCAGTTTCTCATAAAACACCCGGATCTCTTTATGAGTAAGTGCCGTTTCTCATAATACGGAGGGGGTCCGTTATGAGTTTCGGACTCAGCTCAGTTCAGCTCAGTTCAGCTCAGTTCGGCGCGGGGGCGGACGGAGATGTCGGTGAGCTGGGTGTCCTCGCTGGCGAGAATCGCTCCGACGACGGCCCGGGCGACCGTGGTCGGCTGGATCATCACCGAACGGTCCCTGGGTTCGGAGAGCATCGGAGTGTCGGTGGGGCCCGGGTAGATCGAGGTGACGCGGACGCCGTCGTGCTCCACATCCGCCCGCAGGCCGTTGGCGAATCCGTGCAACGCGTGCTTGGTGGCACCGTAGACGGTGTTCTTCGGCCGATCGAATATACCGGCGCCCGAGTTGAGGAACACGATGGTGCCGCGCGACTCGCGCAGTGCGGGCAGGGCGGCGCGGGCGAGCTTCATGGCGGCGGTGACGTTGACGGCGAAGACCTCCTCCCATTCGGCGTCGCTGATCTCCTCGATGGAGGCGGTGGGCAAGAGCCCGGCGGCATGGACCAGGGCGTCCACGCGGGGCGGCATCACCGCATCGAGGTCGTCGGAGGTGAGGTTGGTCAGGTCGACGGATGCCGGGGTGACCTGGGCATTCTCGGCGTTGTGCGGGTCCTCGTTCAGCTCGGTTAACTCGTTGAGGCGCTGCTGGTTGCGGCCCAACGCCACCACCTGCCAGCCGTGGTGCACCAGCTCGGCGACGACGGCACGGCCGATGCCGCTCGTGGCGCCGCTGACCACGGCGCAGGGCCGATCGGCCGGTGGTGCAACGGACGAAGAAGCAGTAGCAGAAACAGCAGCAGAAACAGCGGGTTCGGAAGCGTTCATGCCCCGACGATAACGGATACGCTGAGGCCATGTCCCGCCCGGCTCCGCTCCGACGTCGCGCCCCGCTTGCGGCGGCGAGCCGTGCCGCGGGCACGTGGACGCGAGAGCCCAACACCGAGGTACGTCAAGGGGATCCGCCCAAGTCGGAGGCGGCTCAGCGGTTGCTGATCCTCTCCGAGCAGGAAGTTCCCGACGTTCCGGTGGAGTGGGAGCCGCATTCGCATCGGCGTCATTTGCTGGTGTGGGGACGCCACGGGTCGATGTCGATCCGGTTGGATTCCCGGGTGCTCTCGATTCCCGAGGGGCACGGACTGTGGTTGCCCGGCGGCACCGTGCATAGCGGGAGGCTGACCGCGCGGATGCGGTTCCACGATGCTTTCTTCGACCCGGAGCGTACCCCGGAACTGTTCCCCGGGCCGACGGTGGTGGCGATGACGCCGGTGCTGGAGGCCCTACTGAACCACCTGGCGCGCACCGACCTGGAGGAGGCCGCACGGGCGCGAGCGGAGCGGGTGGTGTTCGACGTGATGGAGGCCGATGAGCGCCCGCTCTCGGTGGAGCTGCCGGAGGATCACCGGCTGCAGCCGATCGTGGAGGCGCTGCTCAAGGATCCGGGCGATGAGCGCTCGCTGCCCGACTGGGCGCAGTTGGCCGGGGTCTCCGAGCGGACGGTGACGCGGGCGTTCCAGGAGACCACTGGGCTCTCGTTCGCCCGCTGGCGGCAGTCACTGCGCATCCAGCGCGCCCTGACGCTGTTAGACGCCGGCGAGGAGATCCAGGACATCTCGGATGTGCTGGGCTACAGCCAGCCCTCCACCTTCATCGCGGCGTTCCGTCGGCTGATGGGGACGACCCCGGGTGCCTATCGGGATCGCCGTCAGGATGACCCACGCCACTGAATGTCCGAAAATCCATATCGGATGTCTCGGAATCCTGATTGAGGACACTCGGGCGGGGTTCTATACTGATCTGCGGTAAGGCAAGGCAAAGCTAACTGACCGAGAGGGGCGCCCGCACCATGCCCGAGGTCAGACCCGATGCGCAGCCCGTTGCGGCGGCCGCTGAGGTGCCCGCCGCGTTGGCGGGTGAGCATCTGGAGTTGCGTTACGGTGCGACCGAGGTGGTGCGCGATGCCTCCCTCACGCTGCGCCCAGGCACCGTGACCGCCCTGGTGGGGCCCAACGGCTCGGGCAAGTCGACCCTGCTGCGCAGTCTGGCCCGGCTGCACCCGGTGCACACCGGCGAGATCCGACTGCGCCCCGCCGCCTCCGCCGAGTCTGCGGAGGCGCGTGACGTGCACCGCTTCAGCTCGCGGGAGTTCGCCCACGAGGTCACTTTGTTCTCCCAGTCCCGCCCCTCCCCACAGGGCATGACGGTCGACGACGTCGTCGCCTGGGGTCGTTACCCCTACCGGAAACGCTTCGCCGGGCTGTCCGAGACCGATCGGGTCGCTATTTCCCGGGCGCTGGCGCTGACGGGGGTGGAACCGATGCGCGGACGTGCGGTGGGTGAGCTCTCCGGGGGCGAGATGCAGCGGGTGTGGCTGGCCTCCTGCCTGGCCCAGGACACCGCGGTGCTGCTGCTGGACGAGCCCACGAACCACCTGGACCTGCGCTATCAGGTCGAGATTCTGGACCTGGTGGCGGATCTGGCTTCAGACCACGGCGTGGCGGTCGGCGTGGTGCTACACGATCTCAACCAGGCTGCCGATATCGCCGACGTTGTCGTGATGATGTCCGCCGGCCGCGTGCACGCCGTCGGGCCCCCGCAGCAGGTGCTGACCGCGCAGGCCATCGGCGAGGTGTACCAGCTGCCCGTGACGGTACACACCGCATCGGAGTCCGGCCGGCTGCGCATTGAACCGCAGCGCCGTCGTCGTTGATTCCCCTGAGTTTCCACCCCTCTTGACCCTTTTACCCCACCAACCGAAGGACAGACATGCGTTCACTTCCCCCTCGCTTACTCCCGCCCCTCGCCCTGACCCTGGGCGCCGGATTACTGCTGAGCGCCTGCGGCACCACCGAGGTCGACGACGCGGCCGCGACCACGACGACGGCGTCGGAATCCTGCGCCGAGGACACCACGGCGACCTCCACCGACCCGGTGTCGATCACCGACGCGCTGGGACGCGAGGTCGAGCTGGACAAGCCGGCCGAGCGGATCGCGGTACTGGAATGGCAGCAGATCGAGGATGCGCTCACCCTGTGCGTGACGCCGGTGGCCGTGTCCGACCCGGAAGGGTACAACACCTGGATCTCCGCGGAGCCGCTGCCGGAGGATACCCCGAGCACCGGCAACCGGACCGAGCCGGACCTGGATGCGCTCTACGCCCAGGACCCGGAGCTGATCATTATCGAGTCCTACGACGAAAACGATGAGCTCCTCGCCCAGCTCGAGGCCCGCGACGTGCCGGTGTTGGCGACCAAGGGGGCCGACGCCTCCGGCCAGATCGACAACATGAAGAAGACCTTCAGCCAGATTGCCGAGGCCACCGGGCGCACCGAACGCGGCGACCAGGTGCTCGCCGACTTCGACGCCCGCTTGGCCGAGGCCGAGGAGCAGGTCTCCGACGTCGAACTGGAGACCACCGACTTCGTGTTCTTCGACGGGTGGCTCGACGGTAGCAACCTCACCATCCGCCCCTACGGCGAGGGCGCACTGTTCACCGAACTCGGCGAGAAGCTCGGGCTGACCGGGGCCTGGACCGAGGAGATCAACGAGTCCTACGGCAACGGCGGGGTGGACCCCTCCTACGGTTTGGCCCAGACCGATGTGGAGGGGCTGACCGCGGTAGGCGAGGCGAACCTGATTTACGCCAACGATGAGGGCGCCGGCGGCTATGTGGCCGCGCTCGAAGAGAACGAGATCTGGCAGAACCTGCCCGCCGTGCAAGAAGGCCGCGCCTACGCGTTCCCGCCCTCGGTGTGGGGTGCCGGCGGTCCGCGCTCCACCCTGCAGGCGGTGGACGCCTACGTGGAGATCCTCACCGGGGAATCGGGCGAGGCGAGCGACGAGGCCACCGACTGAGCGTGAGCACGGAGTTGCCCGCACGGGTGAGGCTGCGCTCCGGGCTCGGCGCCGCCGGGCTGCTGGGGCTGTTGTGCACCGCCGTGGTCGCCCTTGGGCTGTGGCACCTCACTCAGGGCACCTCGGGGGTGGGCCCGGCCGAGTTGCTCGGCGCCCTGGCCGGCGGGGACGCGACCGTGGGCGGGGTGTCGGTGGGCCAGATCTTCCTCGGCTCGCGGCTGCCGCGACTGCTGGCCGGGCTCGCCGTCGGGTTCGGCCTCGGGGTGGCGGGCACCCTGCTGCAGTCGGTGACCCGCAACGCCCTGGCCTCCCCGGACACCCTCGCCGTGGCCGCCGGAGCCTACTGCGCCCTGGTGGCGGTGGCTGCCTTCGGCGTGGTGGTGCCGCTGTGGGCCAACACCCTGGTGGCGTTCGCCGGCGGACTGGCCGCGGCCGCGATGGTACTGGGACTTACCGGCGGTGCCGGGGCCGGTGCCACCACCCGGCTGATCCTCGCCGGTTCGGCCATGGCCATGGCCCTGCAGGCCGTCACCGGGATGCTGCTGATCCTGTTCAAGGAGAACACGACCGGGCTCTACGCCTGGGGATCGGGTTCGTTGGCCCAGCTCAGCGTAGACCATTCGCTGCGGGCGCTGCCGGTGATCGGAATGCTGCTGGTGGCGGCGCTGCTGCTGGCCCGCCGCCTCGATGCGCTGGGACTGGGAGACGACGCCGCCACCGCACTGGGCGTGCCCGTGCGCTCCACCCGTGTCGTGTCGGTGGTGCTGGCGGTGCTGCTGTCCGGGATCGCGGTCACGCTGGCGGGACCGATCGCGTTCGTCGGTCTCGGTGCGCCCGTGCTGGCCCGGCTGCTGGCTGCGCGGTGGCCGGTGCTGCGTCACCATGCGACGCTGCTGCCGACCGCCGGCCTGCTCGGCGCACTCATCGTCGTCGGCGCGGACGTCGGCCTGCGGGCGGTGCTCTCCGCCGAGGGGGCCGCCTCGATCCCGACGGGGGTGCCCACCGCGCTGCTCGGGGCGGTGGTGATCATCGTGCTGGCCCGACGGATGCGGGACGCCGGTGCGGCCCGGCACCCGGACCAGGCACGGGTTCGGGTGCGCTCCACCCGACGCTTCGTCGTCGTGCTGGTGCTGGCCCTCGTTCTCGTCGCCGTCGTGGTGGTGGGCGGACTGCTCTCCGGGAGCCTGATGCTGCGGCTGGGAGACATCACCCTGTGGCTGCAGGGGGAGGCGCCGCGATTGGTCGGCTTCGCCCTCGACGAACGCGCCCCGCGGGTGCTGGGTGCGGTGTGCGCGGGGGCGGCCCTGGCCCTGTCGGGATGCGCGGTGCAGTCCACCGTGCGCAACCCGCTGGCCGAGCCCGGGTTGTTGGGCATCACCGCCGGGGCCGGACTCGGCGCGGTACTCGTGGTCACCGCCGCGCTGCCTGGTGGTCGCCCCTGGCTGGTGGGCTCCGCCGTGACCGTCGGGGTGCTCACCTTCCTGGTCGTGGCCGTGCTGTCCTGGCGCGGGGGACTGCTGCCGGACCGTTTCGTGCTGGTCGGCATCGGCTGCGGCTACGCGATCAGCGCGATCACCACCTTCTTGCTGCTGCGCGCCAACCCCTATGACACCCCGGCGATCTTCACCTGGCTCTCCGGCACCACCTACGGCCGACGCTTGCCCGATGTGCTCCCCGTTGCGGTGGTGCTGGCGCTCGCGATTCCGCTGCTGTTCGCGCTGCGACGCCGCATGGATCTGCTCGCCGTCGACGACGACACCCCACGGCTGCTGGGCCTGCGTCTGGAGCGCACCCGGGCCACCGTGCTCACCGTCGCCGCCGTGCTTGCGGCGGTGTCCGTGGTGGCCGTCGGTGTGGTCGGCTTCGTGGGGCTGGTGGCACCGCATCTGGCCCGCAGTCTCGTCGGCGCTCGGCACGGGCGGCTGATCCCAGTGTCCGCGCTGCTCGGTGCCGCGCTCACCGGACTTGCCGACGTCCTCGGGCGCACGCTGATCGCCCCGTCCCAGCTGCCCGCGGGGCTGATGATCGCCCTGATCGGCGCCCCCTATTTCGTGTGGCTGATGCGTCGCAGCCGCCGCAGTGCCTGACGCCCGCCTCGAGAGGAACTCACGATGACGACGACGCCCAACACCGTACCCGACCTGGAGCTGCGGGTACTCGATGTGGACCCCACTGCGCTGTCAGAGGAGGTGGAGGAGGTGGTGCCCGCCTCGGTACTCCAACGATGGGGCGAGGCAGATCGCACCCGCCACCGACCCCGGCTGATCGTGGCCGAGCGCGGGAACCTGGCGCAGGCGGTGGCCCTGGTGCAGGCCCGGCCCGGCACCACCTACCTGAAAATCGTCGACGTCGTCGGCACCAGCACCGAAGCCCAGCGCGCGGTGGTGCAGCACGCCCTGGAGCTGGCCCGCAGCGAAGGCAGAGTGAAACTGAGCTGGGAGCACTGGACCGAGCCGCTCCCGGCGTGGGCGGGGTCGCTGGGGTTCGTTCCCCTGGCGGAGCCGATCGGGGACCACAGCCGGGTCGAGGGCCCGGCGCGCGGTTCGGTGTGCTGGTTGGATCCGGCCGCCTCACCCCAGGACCCTGGCGGGCACCGCTACTACCGCCAGTCCACGCACTTCAGCTGCGGCTCGGTGGTCTCCCTGCTCGCCCAGCACCTGGCCGGGCGCCTGGCATCGGAGCAGCTCACCGAGGAGGCCGAGCTGCGGCTGTGGCGCCGGGCCACGAACTTCCCGGCCTGTGATCCGTTCACCCTCGCGGTGGCGGTCGCCGAGTCCTGGCCCGCGTCATCCCCGCAGGTCAGCCTGGACACGCGGGCGCCCGTCATGGTCGGTCATCTCTCCGAGTCCGAGCGGCACTGGCGCGCGGTCCTGCAGCAGGCCTCCCGCGATGATGCCGTGGCCTCTCAGATCCCCGTGCGCACCGACCGCATGAGCCTGGGCACGCTCGGCGAGGCCCTGCGCTCTGGGTCGCGCGCAGCGCTGCTGATCTCCTCCGAACGGATGCACGGCTTCGACGTCCCGCACTGGGTGCTGGTGCACGCGGTCACCGCCTCAGGGATGTTCCTGCTCGAGGACCCCTGGTGTGCCGCCGAGGCCGGCGACACCTGGGTCGACGCGCACCTGCTGCCCGTGGCGCCCGGTGAGCTGGAACCGATGAGCGTGCTCGAGTCTGAGCGTTCGGATCACAGTCGTCAGGCCGCGGACGGGACGACACACGACGACGTCGGTTACCGCGGAGCCGTACTGCTGAGCTGAGCCTCCCCGCCGAGCACCTCATCGCGACTGCGTTCAGTTGCCGGATCAGGCGAACTCCCAGTCACTGTCTTCGGTGTGCTCGGACTTCCCGATGATGTACGAAGATCCCGACCCCGAGAAGAAGTCGTGATTCTCTTCCGAGCCTGGTGAGAGAGCGGCCAGAATTTCGGGTTTGACCTCCGTTTCGTGCGCCTCGAATCGGGCGGGATATCCGAGGTTCATCAACGCCTTGTTCGCGTTGTAGCGCACGAAGACGGCGACGTCGTCCATGAGGCCGAGTGGTTCATAGAGGCCACCTGAGTACTGCAACTCCAGTTCATAGAGGTGCTCGAGGAGCTCGAAGGTGAAGTCGTGCATTTCAGCTCGTCGGGAATTACTACAGTGGTCCAGTCCTCGCTGGTACTTGTATCCGGAGTAGTAGCCATGGATCGCCTTGTCACGAAGGATCAGTCGAATCATGTCCGCGGTGTTGGTGAGCAGAGCGTGGACCGAGAAATGCAGAGGCAGATAGAACCCCGCATACAGCAGCAAGGATGAGAGCAGCGTCGACGCGACTTTTCGCTTGAGCGGATCGTCACCGTAGTAGTGCTTCAGCACTGATGTCGAGCGTTGCTGTAGGAGCTTGTTCTGTACAGCCCAGGCGTAGGCTTCATCGATTTCGGGCGTGGAGCACAGCGTGGAGAAGACCGAAGAATACGACCGGGCGTGCACGGCCTGCATGAAAGCGATATTGGTGTACACAGCCTGCTCATGCTCCGTCTGGCCATCTTGAATCTGCGCAATCTCTCCCACCGTCGCCTGGACAGTGTCGAGCATGGTCAGCCCTGTGAAGACGCGGACGGTGAGTTGTTGGTCCTGAGTGGACATCTGGTTCCACGAGGGAAGGTCGTTCGACAGCGGGACCTTCTCGGGGAGCCAGAAATTCGCCGTGACGCGATTCCAGACCTCGAGATCTTTCGAATCCTGGACACGATTCCAATTGACTGGACGCAGCGGTTTGTCGGGATGTCTCTGATAGTTCGGCGGCGTGATGGAGTTCTGAAGCAGGTCGTCAGCGATTGAGGTGGTGTGCTGCGTCATGGGGTAGTCCTTTCGTGGAGGCGGTCGTGTTAGTCACGGAGTTCTGCTGGGTGTGGTGGCGTGGGTGGTGGTCACCTCCGCCCAGAACTGCTGCAAGCCTTCGCTGACGCGCCGTACGTCGTCGCTGGTTCCCAAAAGCTCGAATCGATAGAGCTCGGGTACCGAACATTTAGCGGAAATGACACGGCCAGCCAGGCAGTAGTCGCTGCCGAAGTTGGTGTTTCCGGCGGTCACGACCCCGCGGATGAGTGCACGATTCTGCGCATCATTGAGAAAGGTTTGGACCTGAGGCGGAATGGCTCCCCGTGGGGAGCCGCTGCCATAGGTAGGCACGATCAGAACGTAGGGGCGACAGACGCGGATCATCCCCTCAATCCTGGGTCGCAGTGGAATGCGAACGGCGGGGTGGTTCAGGCGTTCAACGAACCGGTGCGTGTTCTCGGAGACGCTCGAGAAGTACACCAGATCGCTCGATTCCTCTTCGGACAATTCGCGGAACGGGAGCGGTGATCGAGGGTGAGGTGACGATTCTGCCATGGGATTCTCTCCAGTGGTTCAAGCTCGCGGGTTCGACCGAAACACAATATCTAGTATCCGAGGGTGATATGAGTGCTTTATCTAGTAGTACCTTGTTCCGCTCCAACCTGTCTACGGTACGCCGTAGTTAAAGATACGGCGTGTCGTATATAGTGATCAGCAGAGTCTATTGACGTGAACGAGAAAGGGGCAGAAATGCAGCAGGCGGAGGTCATGGCAGCGGCAGGTTTGCTTGATCCGGCGGTCGACGAGTTTGTTCGCTCGTGGGCGGAGCACCTCGAGGCGTCGCACATCGAGGTGGTGGGCCCACAGGATCGGACTCGACTCCTGGAGGAGGCGCGAGAGGCTGGTGAACTTCTCCCGGTCAAGGGCGACCGCTGGTATTCCCGATCTCATCCGAAAGACACAGCTCGGACGGAGGAGCGGACCTTTGTGGCCACGGATCAATCGGCTGATCAAGGGATTTACAACAACTGGCGAGACTCGTCCGCGCTTCGGCCGAAACTGCGCGAGCTCATGCAGGGGTCTCTGCGCGGAAAGACTCTCTATGTCATGCCATACGTGATGGCACCGACGGATTCCGTGCTGGCGAAACACGCGGTTGGAATACAGCTGACCGACAGTCGCGTCGTGGTGCTGCAGATGATGCTGATGGGCCGGATCGGCGTTGAAGCGTACAACCGTGCGGCTGTGCCCGGATATTTCGTCAGGGGCGTGCACATCACAGGCGAGTTGCAGACCCTCAAACAAGGAACGGACCGTGACGTCCGTCATTTCGTGACCTTCCCCCGAGAGCGCGAGATTCTGCACTACGGTTCGGCGTACGGAGGCAACGCCCTACTAGGTAAGATCGCCCACGCCCTGCGTCTGGCGTCGTTCGACGGCTGGCGGACGGGGGACTTCATGGCGGAACAGTTCATGCTGCTCGGCATCACCGACCTGCAGACCGGCCGACGCTTCACGGTGTGCGGTGGTTTCCCGAGCGCCTCTGGCAAGACCAACCTCGCGATGACTCTGCCTCCCGACGCCCTAGGCGACCAGTACCGCATTGACTTCTATGGTGACGACATCGTCTGGCTACGGGTGGGTTCCGACGGGCGTCTGTACGGGATGAATCCCGAGAACGGCGTCTTCGGCGTCGCCCGTGACACCAACGAGAAGACCAATCCGAACGCGATCTCCTCCATCGCCGAGGGCAGTGGAGCGATGTTCACCAACGTCGCCTACCACCCGGAGGACCAGCTGGTGTGGTGGGAAGGTCGCACCAAGGCAACCCCGGATCCGGCAGGATGGGTGAGCTGGCATGGTGAGGATGCGTCGGCACTGCCACCGGAGAACCGAATGGCGCTGGCCCACCCGAATGCCCGGTTCACCACCGCGTTGGATCAGGTGCCGAACCTCGCCGATGACTACGAGGCTCCCCAGGGTGTGCCGATCGATGCGATCATTTTCGGGGGCCGGACACGTGATCGGGAACCCTTGGTTCGTGTGATGGACGACTATGTTGAGGGCATCTACGACGGCTTTACCCTCGGTGCTGAGGCCACCTTCGCCGCGGATGGCCTCGACGGACAGCTGCGCTATGATCCGATGTCAATGCGGCCCTTCATGTCGCTACCCGAATCCCAGTACCTGCAGCATTGGCTCACCATGATGGACCAGCTCGCATCGCCGCCTTTGTTCGCGCACGTGAACTGGTTCCAGCGCAACGACGATGGCGGGTTCCTGTGGCCCGGTTTCCGAGAGAATGTCCGGGCGCTGGTGTGGCTCATGCAGTATGCCGCCGAGGAGGTCACGGGCTCGGAAACACCCGTCGGCGTGATCCCGACGGTGAGCGAACTCAACCGGAGTGGACTTCAGATCAGCGAGAGCGACCTCGACCAGCTGTTGCACCTCGACCTCGATCGCTGGGTTCAGGAGATGCGGTTCCGAGAAGAACATCTCCATCAGTTCTCAGAACTGCCCGAGCGGATATGGCAAGCGCACCGACGAGTGTCTGGGGAACTGCAGCGGGCAGGAACTCACGCGGGAGTCACCGCGGAGCCGAATTGCTGAGCTGAGCCTCCCCGCCGAGCACCTCATCGCGACTGCGCTCCGTTGCCGCGGCCGAGTAGTCGGCGAATGCGCCCCGGTAGCGGGCGGCCGGGTGCGTGTCCGGGAGTCGGTCCTGTCCAGTCACCGCTGCGCGCAGGGTGGCCCCGGAATCGGCAAGCCGCTGTACGTCCTCGAGGCTGCGGGCCAGGCCGCGCTCCCGCAGCACTGGCAGCACGTGCTCGATGAACTCGTGGTAGGACCCGGGGATCGAGGAGTTGATGAGGTTCACCCCGTCGATGCCGGCGTCCTGCCAGGCGGCGAGCTCGTCGGCGATCTGCTCCGGGGTGCCGACCACGCGGGTCGCCTGGGCGCGGAAATGCGCGAGATCCCGCAGCGTCATCGACCCGTCCTTGGTCATCTTCCGAATCTCGGCCAGATGCCCCTGCGCGCCCTCGGTCTCGATGTCGTTGATCGGGGTGTCCAGGGGCAGATAGCCCAGGTCCAGGCCCAGCGACCCGCCGGTGTGAGCGATCAGCGCCTCCACGTCGATCGCCTCGTCGAGCTCCCGCGCCTTCTGCTGCGCTTCCGCCTCCGTGGACCCGATCACGAAGGAGAGCCCCTGGATAAACTTCACGTCCTCGGCAGCTCGTCCGAATTCCACGGCACGACGGCGCACCTCGGCGGCGTGGGCGGCGGCGATGTCGCGGCGCGGAGCCATGGAGAAGGTGGCCTCGGCGTGCCGGGCTGCCACCTCCTGGCCGCGCGGGGAGGACCCGGCCTGGAAGAGGTAGGGGGTGCGCTGCGGTGAGGGGGCGGAGAGGTGCGGTCCCTCGATCCGGTAGTTCTCGGAGGCGTGGTGAATCTTCGCCACCTTCGCCGGGTCCGCGTGCAGCCCGCGTCCACGGGAGTGCTCCGCCGTCTTATCCTGCAGCAGTGCGCCGTCGTCCCAGGAGCCCTCCCAGAGCTTGTAGGCGACGTCGAGGTATTCCTCGGCCAGGTTGTAGCGGTCGCCGTGGCTGGTCAGCTCCGCGCCGCCGAAGTTGCGGTGCGAATTCTCCAGTGCCGAGGTCACCACGTTCCAGCCCACGCGCCCGCCGGAGAGGTGGTCGAGGGTGGAGAGCTGCCGGGCGAAGGTGAACGGGTGCGCCTGGATCACCGAGGAGGTCATCGCCAGCCCGATGCGCCGGGTGGTGGCCGCCAGCGCAGAGATCAGCACCAGTGGGTCGTTTGAGGGGATCTGCAACCCTTTGCGCAGGTGTGAGGCCCAGCCGCCCTCGTAGTCGCCGTAGAGGCCCACCACATCGGCGAAGAAGGCGATGTCGAAACCGGCGTCCTCGAGCTCGCGCACCAGGTCGACCCAGAGGCTCAGCTCGTTGAACCGGTGCTGCTGGGACTCCTCCCGCCGCCAGGCCCCGCCAATGATGTGGCTGGTGGTGTTCATCAGGAACGCGGACAGGATCAGGGGACGGCGCTGTGCGGCCATGGAGACTCCTTCAATTCCATCGGTTCTGGCGGTAGCACCGTGTCCGGTCCGCGGGGAGCACCCCGGGCGGGACGGTTGCTGCGACGTCGACGAGCCAGATCTCTCGGTCGCTCTGGATGGTTTTCTGCTCTCACCGTACGTTGCCAGCGCGGTGGCGGACAAACGATGACGCCGAAAACAGCTCAAGCGCTGTCATGCGCGGTCATCCGCTGACAGGAGCTGACCGGGAGAATCCGCGCACACGACGGCAGCCCGCCGACCCTGTGCGGGGTCAGCGGGCTGCCGGTGGTACGGGTGCGGATCCGGGTGGATCAGCCAGCGGGCTTGGGGGCCGGTGCGTCGACCTGCTCCTCGGCGCCGCCCTCGGTGTCATCGGTGACGACGGGCTGTGCCGCGGTTTGTGTGGCCTGCGGGGTGGCCGGGGTGTCAGCCTTCAGCGGCTGCGGCGTCGGATTCTTCCACGGATCCTCGACCGGCTTGGTCAGCTGGTACACGGCGTAGGCGGCGCCACCGGCAGCCACTACAACACCAACGACGAGCCACTTCTTACCGCCGCCGGTCTTGGCCTGCTTCTTCAGCGATTTCTCGGCCGACTTGGCGTACTTCTCCGCGGCCTTCTGCAACTTCTTGGCCGCCTTCTTGTCGCCGGTGACCTTGGTCAGCATTTCAGCGACGGGCTTCGGGATATCGGCGTCGTGCAACGCCTGCGACGTCTTTGAAGCGGCACCGGCGAGCTGGCCAGCGGCAGCGGGAACGTACTCGTCCTGCACCTTGTGGCGAGCGGAGTCCAGGGCGTCGCTGAGGTTCGCCAGCGCGCTCTTGGCCTTCGGCCCGGCCTTGTCCACAGCGGAGTAGGCGGCTTTCTCGGCGCGATCGAGGCTATCGCCCAGGTGCTCTTCGGTCCATGCCAGAGCGGACTCGACCTTGGGTGCGGCCCAGGACTTGGCCTGCTCCACAGACGCGTTCAGCTTCTTCTCTGCGACCTTGGCCTGCTTCTTGGCGAGCTTCTCAGCCTTGCGCTTTCCCATCTGAAATACCTCCGTGGGGTCGACATGCGTTTCTTCTACACTACGTCAGAGTCAGGTGACGATTCCACGGCTGATCGCCAGTGTGGGGCATCAAGATTCGGCTCAGGGCGAATTGTCTGCGCCCCGCCGATCGACGGAAGCGAGGAGAGCGCCTCTAATGCGAGAATACCTCTATGACTATCGCAACGCATCAGGCAATCGTCCACACCAACCAGGGCGACATCGTCGTGGACCTGTTCGGTAACCACGCGCCGAAGACCGTCCAGAACTTCATCGGGCTGGCCACGGGTGAGCAGGCCTGGGTCGACCCGGAAACCGGCGAAGAGCGCACCGGTACCCCGCTGTACAACGGCACCATCTTCCACCGGATCATCCGCGACTTCATGATCCAGGGCGGCGACCCGTTGGGCCAGGGTTTCGGCGGCCCGGGCTACCAATTCGATGACGAGATCCACCCGGACCTCAACTTCAACGAGCCTTACAAGCTGGCCATGGCCAACGCGGGCATCCGCAACGGCCGCGGCACCAACGGCTCGCAGTTCTTCATCACCTCGGTGCCCACCACCTGGCTGCAGGGCAAGCACACCATCTTCGGTGAGGTGAACGACGAGGCCTCCCAGCAGATCGTGGATGCCCTCAACGGCGTGGCCACCGGCGCGAACGACAAGCCGGTCGAAGACGTCGTGGTCGATTCCATCGAGATCTCCGAGCTCGCCGGCTAGTTCACGGTGACGGAATTCAGGCGGGCCCACGCGCCCGAGAGCGCGCAGGCACGTCGATGACACCCGGTCAGGACTTCGGGGCGACTCATCCGCAGGACCCGCACGGCGGGAACGGAGAGTCCGGGCAACGGCCCGTCTGCCCCCGACACCCAGACCGGGTGTCCTATGTCCGCTGTCAGCGCTGCAACCTGCCGGCCTGCCCGCAGTGCCAGCGCTCGGCCGAGGTCGGCGTGCAGTGCGTGGACTGTGTCGCCTCCGCGCGGCGGAATCTGCCCGCCGAGCACCGTCCCGCGCGCTGGACGGACAAGCACGGCCAGCCGATCCCGCTGGTTACCTATGTGCTCATCGCGTTGTGCGGGCTGACGTATGTGGCGCAGTGGGCCACCTCGGGATTCTCCACCGGCGTGACGGAGTCTCTCTGGTACGCCGGGATATACACCTCTGCGGTTAGTCTCGACCCGCAGTACGCTGCGGCTATTGGCGTCGGGTTCGAACCGTGGCGGATGATCACCGCCGCGTTCCTGCATTCAATGGGATCCCCGCTGCACCTGCTGCTGAACATGGCCATCCTGTGGATGATGGGCCGCAGCCTGGAGCCGGCCCTGGGCTGGGCCCGCTTCCTGGCGATTTACCTCATCAGCGCCTTCGGCGGCTCCGTCGCAGTGCTGCTGCTCTCCAGCCCCTTCGCTCCTGTTGTCGGCGCCTCGGGTGCCGTCTACGGACTCTTCGCGGCTTTGTTCCTGATGATTCGCCGCATCGGCGGCTCAGTGGTGTCCATTGGTGCACTGATCGCCGTGAACCTGGTGATCTCCGTGGTCTGGTCGGGGATCTCTTGGCAAGCCCACGTGGGCGGACTGGTCATCGGGGCGGCCTGTGCTGCCGTGCTGCTGTTCCAGTCGAAGGGCGGGCAGACCCTGGTGGGCGCCGAAGAGGCCGCTGAACGCCGTCGACGCTTACGCCGCCGTCAGTGGTGGGGGCTCGCAGGCATCGTCATCGTCCTCATGGTTCTGACGGGCGTGGGCGCTGCGCAGATCACGCCTGAGGCGCTGGCCACCGCACTCGGCTGAGCGCCGTCCACACGTTCTCCCCAAGCGGTCCCCACGTTATCCACAAAGTACTCCACAGGTGTGGAATGAATCCCACCCGTGTAATTCCACCGGTGTTATCCACAGGCGATATCCACATTGTGGAGGAATTACACGCGTGTAGTTCCCCGGATTGGCACCAGTGGGAAACGATGGCGGCATCGGAGCCGTCGGATCGGATGTCCTGACGCAGAGCCACCCCGGGTGTGGGTTGTGGATGAACCGACAACGGTGTTTGATGCGTTCGGGCGGCAGCGACCGAGGCCGGTACGGTGGGGTCGGCCGGTCATTAAGCTGGGTCGGTCAGCGCCAGCGGGTGGTCATCAGGAAGCCGATGATGGCGATGCCGAAGCCGACCACGATGTTCCAGCCGCCCAAGGGCTGCGCCGGTAGGGCGCCCTGACTGATGTAGTAGAGGCAGATCCACAGCAGCCCGACGATCATCAGGCCGAACATGATGACCTTGTACCAAGTGGGCAGGGGCTCCGCTTCCGCGGCGGGGTCATAACCCAGTTGGGCGCTGCGCTCGCGCTGGGCGGCATCGGAGCGGTTCTTCGCGGACTTGCGGGATCTCGACTCTGGCACGGCGTTCCTGTTCGACGGGGACTGGCAACGGACAAGTTGTTCGCGTCGCGGCGCCGGTGGCACCGCGGTGCTATCCTGCCAGGGCAGGGCTTGTCGCCCAGTCTACTGGAGCCTCTGGGAGAGAAGATGTCATCACCCCACACCGCGGTGTCTGCATCGACGGTGCAGGACGTGGGCACCCGTCGGGCTCGCAGCCGGCGCGGGCGTCGTCCTCGCCCCCGGCCGACCGTGTTGAGTGTGATGGGCGAGCTGCTCATCACCGTGGGTGTGTTCTTGCTGCTCTTCGTGGCGTGGGAGCTGTGGTGGACGGATGTGACCGCCGGGCGCGAGCAGGACACGGTGCGCCAGGAAGTGGTCCAGCAGTGGCAGCCCGATGCCGACTACGACGGCGAGGGCGCCGATCCCGCCGTCGTCGATGGTTCCGGCGCCTGGGGATTCCTCTATGTGCCGCGGCTGGGTGCGGAATGGTCGGTGCCGGTAGCCGATGGCGTGGGGTCCGAGGTGATCGACCGGGGCCTGATGGGACGGTATTCGACGGCGTCGCTGCCCGGCGAGGAGGGCAACCTCTCGCTGGCCGGGCACCGGCAGACGCACGGCTCCATCCTGTGGGACCTGGACCAGGTAGTTCCGGGCGATCTGATGTACGTGCAGACTGCGAACGGCTGGTGGGTGTACCGCACGGTGCAGAACCACATTGTGGCCCCGACTCAGACCGAGGTGCTGGATCCGAATCCGCTGGACCCCGGGGGACCGGCCGCGGGTCGTTGGCTGACACTCACCACGTGCCATCCGTTGTTCAGCACGCGGGAGCGGATGATCACGCACGCCGAGTACGTCTCCTTCGTGCCCAGTTCGCAGGGACCCCCGGCGGAGATCGCGGACGCGGTGGCGAAGAACGGCACCCCGGAACTCGAACCACAGGCTGCGGAAGGGAACTGAAGCATGTACGCCTACCTGTTTTCACTGCTGCCGGGACCGACGTGGGTGAAGTGGATCTTCACCCTAGTGATCCTGGCCCTGGTGGTGCTGCTGCTGATGGAGGTCGTGTTCCCGGCGCTGGCGCCGTATAGCCCGTTCTCCGACTCGACCATCGACGAATGAGATAGATGAGAGATGACTGCTGAGATGACGACTGAGACGACCACCCCCGGACAGCTGCTGCCCACCACCCTCGGCACCGAGGAGCGCGGCGGGGATCCGGTGCGGATTCTGGTGGTGGACAACTACGACAGCTTCGTGTTCACGCTGGTGGGCTACCTGCGCGAGCTGGGCGCGGACGCCGTCGTCGTGCGCAATGACGAGGTGAGCGCTGAGCAGGTGCACGCCCTGGCTGCCGACTGCGCAGGCGTGCTGCTCTCACCGGGACCCGGAGCGCCGGCCGAGGCCGGGGTGAGCATGGGCCTGGTGGACTGGGCGATCGAGGCGGATAAGCCGCTGTACGGGGTGTGCCTGGGGCATCAGGCGATCGCGGAGGCGCAGGGTTCGGTGGTGACCCACGCCGAGGAGCTGATGCACGGCAAGACGTCGCAGCTACAGCACTCCGGTCACCCGATGTTCGCCGGGGTGCCCGAGAAGTTCACGGCCACCCGGTATCACTCGCTTGCCGTGGTGCGCGACACCCTGGACGAGTCCGTTCTGGAGATCACGGCGGTGACTCCGGGCGGCGTGGTGATGGCGGTGGCGCATCGCAGCGCGCCGGTGTGGGGCGTGCAGTTCCACCCCGAGTCAGTGCTGACTCAGGGCGGCTATCAGATGCTGGGCAACTGGCTGGAGACCGTGGGTGTGGTCGGCGCGAGTGCCCGTGCCGCGGAGAAGACCCCGCTGCTGGACCGCTCCGGGGCGTGAGGCCGGCGCGGTCCGTGCGGCGGTTAGTTGTCGTCGGACTCGTCGGGGCTCGGTGACTCCTCGTCGGACTCGTCCGGGCTGGGCGACTCCTCGTCGTCGGATTCCGTGGGGCTGGGGGATTCGGTGGGTTCCGGATCGGGCTCCGGCGCCTCGATGGTGATCGTGACGCGGATGGTGGTACCCTGATCCACCGCTGCGCCGGCGGCGTGCGACTGATCGGTGACGGTGTCGAAGCCGGAGCCGGGCGCTGATTCGGCCTCGGTCTCCTCGACCTGAACGCCGAGACTCAGTTCATCGAGTGCGGCTTCGGCTTCCGTGGCGGTCATACCCATCAGCGAGGGCACCTCGACCTGGCCGGAGGACATCTGCAACGCCACCGAGGAACCATAGGCCACGGTGGAGCCCAGCTCCGGGTTGGTGCTGACGAGACGGTCGCGCTCGATGGTCGCCGAGTTCACGTAGTCCACCGAGGAGATGCTGACACCGAGTTCCTCGAGAGTGTCGCGCGCGGTGGCCTCGGAGGCGCCCTGCAGGTCCTCAGGCAGGACCACCTGGTCGGGGCCGAGCGACATGTTGAGGGTAACTTCCTCGTCGCGCTGCATGATCTCCCCGGCCTCGGGGTCGGTGCCGACGGCCTGGCCACGGGGAACCTCGTCGTCGTGGACTTCCTGGACGATGGGGCGCAGCCCGGCCCGGGTGAGTTCGTTCTGCGCATCGGTCTGGGTCATCTCGACGACCTCGGGCACGGTGACCTGGTTGGCCTCGATGTTGCGCTGGTTGATCTCGTTCATCACCCACCAGCCGCCGGCCACGGCGCCCAGGGCGAGGAGGATCATGACGATGGCGATGATGATGCGCTTGTTCGACTTGCGCTCCCGCTGGTCGATATCGCGGGCGTTCTGCGAGGTCATCACCGAGGACACGGCATCGTCGTCATGCCCGCCGTGTCCGTCATGCCCGTCGTGGTGGTCGGGGTTGGCGCCGGGCTCGCGATGGGCGGCCAACTGGTGGCCGTGCAGGGTGTCGTCGTGGCCGGTGCGCTGGCCCGAGGAGGAGCCCTGGACTGCGGAGAAGGCTTGCGTCCGGGCGACATCGGATTCCCCGGCGCCGACGGCACCGGCAGCGAGCACGGTGGTGGCTGCGTCGTCGTCGGAGTGGTCCTCGGCACCCGAACCTGCGGCAGTCACGAGGGTGCTGTGCTGGTGGGCGGCGGCCAGGGCGGCGCGGAATTCCTCACCGGACTGGAAGCGGGCGTCGACGTCCTTGGCCAGGGCCTTGGCGAGCACCGAGTCCAGCGCGGGGCTGATCTCGGGGTTGATGGCGGAGGCCACCGGGGGCTCCTCGCGCACGTGCTGGTAGGCCACCGAGACGGGCGAGTCGCCGACGAAGGGCGGGCGGCCGGTGAGTAGCTCGAAGAGCAGGCAGCCCACCGAGTAGAGATCGGAGCGGGAGTCGACCTGCTCACCGCGGGCCTGCTCGGGGGAGAGGTACTGGGCGGTGCCGACCACTGCTTGCGTTTGGGTCATGGTGGCCGAGGAGTCGGAGAGGGCGCGGGCGATGCCGAAGTCCATCACCTTGACCTGGCCGGCGTCGGTGACCATCACGTTGGCGGGCTTGATGTCGCGGTGAACGATGCCGTGGTCGTGGGAGTAGGCCACGGCGGCGAGGACCCCGGTGGTCCAGGTGACGGTCTGATCGATGCTGACGTCGCCGGCGCGCAGCAGGGCACGCAGGGTGGAGCCGGAGACGTATTCCATCACCAGGAAGGGGCAGGCCACTTCGTGCTGGTGCTGGTCGGTGAGCTCCTCCTCGCCGGTGTCGAAGACCGCGACGATGTTGGGGTGGTTCAGCGACGCCGAGGACTGGGCCTCCCGGCGGAAGCGCGACTGGAACTGGGGGTCCCGGGCCAGATCGGGGCGCATCATCTTCACGGCGACGGCGCGCCCGAGGCGCTGGTCGCGCCCCTGGTAGACGTCGGCCATGCCGCCGCGTCCGATCAGCTCGCCGAGTTCGTATCGGCCGTTGAGAATCCGTTGGTCAGCCACGGAAGATCCTTATTCCTCGTTGGTTCCGACGTCGGTCGGGGTCGGCTCCTGGGTGGGAGTCGGTGTCGGGGTAGGAGTGGGCTCCTGCGTCGGTGTCGGGGTCGGCGTCGGCTCCTGAGTCGGTTCCTGGGTTGGCTCCGGGGTGGGGACCTGCGTCTCGGTGACGGTGGCGGTGGGAGTTGGGGTGGGAGTCGGCGTGGGGGTAGGTGTCGGGGTCTCTTCTTCCAGCAGGGCAGCGTTGGAGTAGATGACCTCGATGGCGGAGCCCTCGTCGAGCTGACCGGTGGGGTTGAGCGAGAGCACGGTGCCGGCCTCGGCCTCGTCGTCGCGCTCGGTGGCGGTGACCTGGAAGCCCAGGTCCTCGAGTTCAGTGCGCACCTCGTCGACGTCGCGGCCCACGTAGTCGGTGGCGTTGACGGTGACGACGGCGGTCGTCTCGGACACGGTGGGGCTGGGCGTGGGCTCGGGTTCGGCGTCGTCGCCACCCCGGTTGTTCAGCCACATCCCGAAAACGGTGAACAGCACGAGAATCAGCAGGCCGACCAGCGGCCAGGTCCACGGGCTGCGCTTCTTGGTGCTGCTGCGCTCCTCGGGATCGACGCGGAACGGATCATCGTCCTGGTCTGACTCTGACGGGAGGGTGTCGTCCTGCTGGTGCAGCGGTGCAGCACCGGCCACGCGGGTGCGCTCTGCGGGTGATTCGTCGGAACCGGGAATCGGTGCCACGGGCATGGCGGCCGTGCCGGAGGCGGTGCCCGAAGCGCCGTCGCTGATCACCTGGGTGGCGTGGGTGTCGGACATGCCCGAGTAGTCCACAGCCTGGGTGGCGATGGCCTGGGTGGCGTCCTCGTCCGGTACGGCTGCCGCCGGCGGAGTCGCGAGGAACGCTGCCATGCCGGGAACGGCCTTCACTGCACCGGCGGTGTCCTGGCGGCGCAGGGATTCGGCGGCGGTGGCCAGCTGGTTGGCGTCGGCGGGACGATCAGCCGGGTCCTTGGCCAGCATGGACATGATCAGGGCGCGGACCGGCTCGGGGATGGAATCGGGCAGCGGCGGCGGGGTGTCGTTGACCTGGGCCAGGGCGATGGCGATCTGGGATTCCCCGGTGAACGGGCGGCGTCCCACGAGGCACTCGTAGCCGATGACGCCGAGCGAGTAGATGTCGGAGGAGCCGGTGGCCTGCTGCCCGGTGGCCTGCTCGGGCGCCAGGTACTGGGCGGTGCCCATGACCTGGCCGGTGGCGGTGAGCGGCACCTGGTCGGCGAGGCGGGCGATGCCGAAGTCGGTGACTTTGACCCGGGTGCTCTGATCGATGATCAGGTTGCCGGGTTTGATGTCGCGGTGCACGAGCCCCTGAGCGTGGGCGGCCGAGAGCGCGCGAGCAGTCTGGGCGATGATGTTCAGCGTGCGGTCCGGGGAGAGCACCTTGTCGCGCTCCAGGATGGCGGACAGTGGCTGCCCGGGCACCAGCTCCATGACCAGGTAACCGGAGCCCTCTTCCTCGCCGTAGTCGAAGACGTTGGCGACGCCGGGGTGGTTCAGCAACGCCGTGTGCTGTGCCTCCGCACGGAAACGACGGAGGAAGTTGGGGTCGCCCGTGTACTCCTCCTTGAGGATCTTGACGGCGGTGATGCGCCCCAGGACCTTGTCGCGTGCTTTCCAGACCTCGCCCATGCCGCCAATGGCAATGCGATCGGTCAGCTGGTACCGCCCACCCAGCGTGATTCCCGATGTCGGCCTCACTGTGTCACCACCGTTTCCATGATGTCTTTCATATTGCTCACCGTCAGACTGCTGCCCGTGCTGTACGGAACGTTCTCATATACAAGTGTTACCGCGATCTGTGGGTCATCCGCGGGTGCAAACGCGGTGATCCATGAATTGACCATTTCTTCGCCCGCGTCGTTCTTGGTGCCCCTCTGCGCTGTGCCCGTCTTAGCGGCCCAGTCGACGGAGGAGGATCCGGACGTGGAGGCGGTACCCTCTTGGACTGCCCTGCGCATCATCTCGGTCACGTCTGCGGCGATATCTTCATCGGTCGCTTCGCTGAAGACCTCGGGCTCGAATTCCTCGAGCAAGCTCAGGTCGGGGCCGCGGACTGATTCGACCAGCTGGGGCTTCATGACGACGCCGCCGTTGGCGATGCCGGCCGCGACCATATTCATCTGGAGAGCGCTGGCGCGCACATCGACCTGGCCGAGTGACGACTGGGCCAGCGTGGCGTCGGCGATGTCCTCCGTCGGGAACGAGGATCCCTGGACGGGAAGGGGCATCTCGAAGCTCTGGTTGAATCCGAAGCGCTCGGCAACGTCGCGGATCGCGTCTTGTCCGAGGTCCATCGCTGCGGTCGCGAAGGGGGTGTTGCAGGATTGTGCGAAGATCCAACCCAAATCCGCGCTGTTGCGATTGGCGCAGATGCCGCCGCCGAAGTTGCTGATCGTGTTCTCTGTTTGGGGCAAGTCGATCGAGTTGGGCAGATCGAGGGTGCCGTCCGGGGTGTAGTCGCCGGATTCCAACATGGCGATGGTGTCGATCAACTTAAAGGTCGATCCAGGAGCAACCGCATCCTGAGTTGCACTGTTCCGATACGGGCTGGCACCGCTGGCCTGGATCTCCTCCATGTTGGCTGCCGCCTGGGACCCGGAGTGCACGGCGAGATCGTTCGTGTCGTAATTCGGACGCGAGACCATGCCGAGAATGCGCCCCGTGGTGGGGTCCGTGGCGACGGCAGAAGCAGAAATACCCTCGGGCAGCTTGGAGTAGAGCAGCTCCTGGATGTCCTGGTCGATGGTCAGCTCGACCTGAGCGCCTTCGACCTGCTCGCCGGTGAACAGCGCTCGAGCACGGTCCACGAACTGGTTGTCAGAGGTGCCGGAGAGCACGTCATTGAGCTTCGATTCCAACCCGGTCGCGCCGTAGTTCAGCGAATAGAACCCGGTCAGCCCCGAATAGAGCTCCGTGTTGTTGTACTGACGCTGGTATTCAAAGTTCTCCGAATCGGCGGGCACGGATTCGGCGATCGGGGCCCCGTCGACCAGGATCGGGCCGCGGTGGGAGCCGAATTGCTGATAGATCTGGCGTGAATTGTGCTCGTTGTTGTTCAGGGTCTCGGCGCCGATGACCTGAATGTAGGAGGCGGCGCCGAGGAGCACCAAGAACAGCAGGACGGTCACGGTCCAGGCATTGCGAATCGCCTGATTCACTGGTCCTCACCTCCGCGTTTCGATGTGGACACGGCGCGGTCGGCGGTGCCTGCGCCATCGCCGGAGGCATTGACCATGGGCCCGACAACAACGGGACGGCGGGCCGCATGTGAGACCACCAGCACGAGGGTGACGATCAGCCAGTTGGCCAGCAGCGAGGTGCCGCCGGCGGCCATGAACGGGGTGGTGAGACCGGTCAGCGGAATCACCCGCATCACACCGCCCATCACCACGAAGCACTGGATGGCCAGCGTGAAGGCCAGACCGGAGGCCAGCAACTTGCCGAAGGAATCGCGCGCGCCCAGGGCGGCACGCATCATCCGGGTCACGAGCAGCACGAACAGCACGATGATCGCGGCCAGGCCGATGAAGCCCAGCTCTTCGCCGAGGGAAGCGACGATCATGTCGGAGTTCGAGTACAGGATCAGATCCGGGCGTCCCCCGCCCAAACCGGTACCCACGAGCCCGCCGGAGGCCATGCCGAACAGCCCTTGCACGATCTGGAATGACGTCGACTGCACGTTCTCGGGGGCGAAGGCGTTGAGCCAGGCATCGAAGCGCCCGGAGACGTGGGGGAAGATCTGCACGGCCACGACCGCACCGACCAGGGCCAACGCCCCGCCGAGCACAATCCAGGACACACGCGAGGTGGCCAGGTAGATCATGGCCATGAACAGGGAGAAGTAGAGGATGGCGGAACCCAGGTCGCGCTGGAACACGAGCACGCCCATGGAGACAGCCCAGGCGATTACCAGCGGCGCCATGTCGCGGAAGCGGGGGAATGTCATCGGCCCGATCTTCTTGCCGGCCAGCAGGATCAGGTCGCGGTTCGCGGAGAGGTATCCGGCGAAGAAGATGGCCAGGGTGATCTTGGCGATCTCACCGGGCTGGAAGGAGCCGATACCCACGTTGATCCAGATCCGCGCGCCGTTGATCTCCATGCCGAGGCCCGGGATCAGCGGAAGCAGGAGCAGCAGAGCGGAGGCGGCGAGGAACAGGTAGGTCCACTTGCGCAGGATGCGGTGGTCGCGCAGGAACCAGAGCAGGGCGATGGCCATGATCATCGCCAGGGCGGTCCACAGCAGCTGGGACGACGCAGCGTTGGTGCCGTTGGCGACGTCGAGCCGGTGGATCATCGCGATGCCGATGCCGTTCAGGGTGACGACGATGGGCAGGATGTAAGGGTCGGCGTACTTGGCGCGCACCCGCAGGAACACGTGGAAGGCCAAGGCGAGCACGGCCAGGGCGCTGGACTGCACCCAGAAGGCGGTATCGGCGGGCAGATCCATGCCGATCAGGGCCAGGTAGTTGGCACCCGTGGAGATGCTCAAGGCGATGATCAGCAGCACCAGCTCGGTGGTGCGGCGCGGGCGCGAAGGTGAGATCACGTCGGTCATCAGCGGTTGCCTCCCATCGCTCCGGCGGCGGCGCCGCCGATGGACACTTGGGCCGAAGACCCGGGCACCGAAGGGATCGGCGAGGGCAGGTCGGTGGCGGTCGAAGTCGGGCTCGGCTCCGAGTCCGTCGGCGACGGGCTCGGGCTGGAATCGGTGGGATCGGGGCTCGGGGAAGCGGTGTCACTGGGCTCGGGGGTGGCCACTGGCGGGGCCTCCGGGGTCAGATTGTCGCGCAGGTCGGCCACGATGTCGCGGGCGTGCTGCTCATCCTGGGCGGGCAGCCCGGACTCGACGCGCTGGCGGGAGTACGCGGGCAGGCGGTCCAGGGCGATGTCGGTGCTTTCCTCGACGCCGGAGAGCCGGATCGGTCCCAGATCCTGGGAGACGCCGCGATAGATGGCCACGTGGTCGTCCTCGGCGCCGACGTAGTACTGGGACTGCGTCCACAGGTAGGAGGCCACGAGTGCACCCACGAAGAACAGGGCGAGCACGGCGGCCAGTGTGATCAGCGGCCAGGAGCGCCAGGGCTTGCGGCGCGGAGTGTCTTCACCGGCAGGGTCGGTCTTGGAGGTGGCGGTGCCCGCCGCACCAGGGGTCGAGGCGGAGGCTGTCGCGGTGGCCTGGGGCGACCGGGTGCCGGCGCTGACGCCCGACGACGCGGGCGTGGAAGCGGTGACGGCCCCGGCCGACGCCCGGTCCAGCTGCTCCTCCTCGTTGCCGTGCAGCAGGGTGGCGGCGCGCTTCTGGGTGGAGGCCCGGGTGACGATGGGGATCTGATCGGTGTTGGTGGCCAGCTGGGCCGCACCCACCAGCTCGTGCGGGCGGGATTCGAGATCTTCGCGCAGCAGGGCCGCGGACACGGTGTCGTGGTCGCTGCCGTTGGTGCTCGCACTGGCGGCGGCGCGGGCGGTGTCGGAGACCCGGTCCTCACTGTCCTCGTCTTTGCCGGGCTCTTCGCTGGGCGTCTCAGCCACCTCGAACACCACGATGGTGACGTTATCGGGGGCACCGCCAGCGAGAGTGAGGTCCACCAGCTCGTGCACGATGGAGCGCAGGTCGGTGCCGTGGCGCAGCTTCTGCTCGATGACGTGGTCGGGCACCACCGCGTTGAGGCCGTCGGAGCACAGCAGCCAGCGCTCACCGGGGGCGGCGTCGTAGACAGCGAGGTCGAGTTCAGGGGAGGCATCGACGTCGCCGAGCACCCGCATCAGCACGTTTTTGTGGGGGTGGGTTTCGGCCTCGGCCGGGTCCAGGCGGCCCTCGTCGATGAGGCGCTGCACGAAGGTGTGGTCGCGGGAGATCTGGGCGAACTCGTCGTCCTTGAGCCGGTAGGCGCGCGAATCCCCGATGTGCGCCAGGTGCAGGGTGGAGCCCTCGAGCAGCAGCGCGGTGCAGGTGGTGCCCATGCCGGCGAGCTTCGGGTTGGTGTTGACGAGGTCGTTGAGGATCAGATTCGCGTTCTGGATCTCATCGGCCAGCACGGTCGAGGGGTCCGCGTGGTGGGTGTGGTCCAGCGGGGCGAGGTCCAGCACGGTGGAGGCCGAGGCGACGTCGCCGCCCACATGTCCGCCCATGCCGTCGGCGACGACGGCAAGATGGCGCCCCACATAAGCCGAGTCGTCGTTCTTCGACCGGACTCGACCCACATCGGAGCGGGCGGCGTAGTGGAGCACCAGGGGCATCGACTCAGGCTCTCAGCTGCAGGACGGTCTTGCCGATGCGGATGGGGGTGCCCGGTTCCACGGCCACGGTGCGGGCGAGCTGGGCGCCGTTGACGTAGGTGCCGTTGGTGGAGCCGAGGTCCTCGAGGAACCAGCGGGACCCCTGCGGGAAGAGGCGGGCGTGGCGGCCGGAGACGTAGTCGTCGTCGAGAATCAGGTCGGCCTCCGCGGCACGGCCGAGCATGAGCGGGGCGCCGTGCAGGTCGATGACGGTGCCCTGGAGCGGACCCTCAGTGACGACGAGCTGGGAGGCGAGGGTGCGCTGCTGGGTCTGGCCGGTCTGCGGTGCGGAATCCTCAGGCGCGGGAGCCGGAGCGTTATCTGCTTCTTCGGCACGGGCGGCGGCGCGCTGGGCCTTCTTGGAGCCGCCGAGTTTATTGCGGCGGCCGACCATCAGGTCGCGGCCCTGTGAGGCGACGACGGCGATGATGAGGACCCAGATGACGGCCAGCAGGCCGATGCGGAGTGCGGCAACGGCGAGCTCGCTCAACGGTCACCTCCGGTGCGATCAGGAAGCATACGGAAGATGATGCGCTGTCGGCCGACCGTGATCAAATCGCCGTGGCGCAGCGTGGCCGAGCCCTGGACCTTGCGGCCGTTGACGAAAAAACCGTTCGTGGAGCCCAGATCCACTGCGGTGATGGTGCTGCCGCGAGTAGTCACCTCGAGGTGACGGCGGGAGACGCCTGGGTCGTCCAGGGTGATGTCGGCGTCGGTGGCACGGCCCAGCACCACGGAGTCCGAGTTCAGGGCGTACTTGGTGCCGGCGACGTCGAGCACGGGCTTCAGACGGGTGGCCGGCTGGCTCGGTGCGGGTGCCGGAACAGGCGCCGGAGTGGGAGTCGGGGCCTGTGCAGGTGCGGCCGAGGGCACAGGTGCCTCATCGCGTTCCGTCGTCGTCTCCACCGAGATCTTGCCGGAGCGCACGGACTCCTCCTCGATGAAGGTCACGCGCACCCCACCGGAGAGGGTGTAGCCCTGTTCGTTGGCGTGGCGGATGGCGTCGTCGCAGAGCTCCTCGGCCAGGGCGGTGCCCCAGTGCCGGATCTGCTCGAAGTTATCGGGGCTGAACGAGATCGTGAAGACATTGGGCGCGAGAGTGCGGCCTTCCGACACGACAATGGAGTCGTTGTCCATCGCCAGGCGCAGCGCATTGGCGATCTCCACCGGCTTGACTGATCGCGAGCCGCCGGCGGAGAACGCAGATCGCACAGCCCGCTCGAGGCCGCGTTCCAGGTTATCCAGAAGTCCCACCGGGGCACTCCTTTCCGCAGTTTCTTTCACGATACTAGTGTGCAAGGTGTGATTCCCGCAGGTTCGGGAAGCCTGGGCAAGCGTACTAGACCCGGATGACAGGTCCCTGAGGAGCGCTGCGGAGCCCGAGAAATCACGGATTAGGTAATCCGTTGATCCTGTGGCTAAGATAGATCTCGCTGTTCAGCACGATTCGATGTCTGCAAAGAATCGTTGCGCATGACGAACGCACCGCGCGCGAGTGGCGGAATTGGCAGACGCGCTGGCTTCAGGTGCCAGTGTCCTTACGGACGTGGGGGTTCAAGTCCCCCCTCGCGCACCATCAGAAAATGGCCCCCGGCCCGGGACTCTGTCCCACGGCCGGGGGTCATTCTCGTTTTCGGACAGCCGGTGACGCGCTAGAGAAGCTCCGGTCTATCTCAATCCTGATCCTGCGTTGTAGACACAGGCGAGTAGGCCCCTAAAAAGCACACGTTTTGGCAACTAACCGTCATCGTCTCTCTGTCATTTCTCGTTTAGAGCATCTAAAGTAGAAATAGACACGGTGGAAGAGGAGCTGCGATGGGTGAGTACGTCGAGCGGACCTGGCTTCCTGAGGACACGAGTGGCCTGACCCGTAAGGACCGGAAGCCGGGCCGTTACCTGGCCTATGTCCCCCATGAACTCGGCACGAGTCTCCCGAGGCTCGGCGTCGAGGCACAGGGTTTGGCTGAAGATGCACTGGCGGTCCTGGCTCGGGCGGATGAACGGATCGGTGAGCGCGGCCGCTACCTCAATCATCTGTTGATCCGTTCGGAATCCATCTCCTCGTCGTGGATCGAGGGGAATCGCGTCACACCCAAGCGTCTCGCCATCGCAGAGTTGTTGAACCACGGGCCCCGCCAGGCACTGGACGTCGTAGCCAACGTGCGAGCGACGGAAACGGCTATTGCGGAACTGGCAGATCGTAGCCGCACGATCACTACCGACGACATCGTGGATCTCCAGCACGTCATCGAGCCGCGTCTGGAGCGCGGCCTGCGGAAAGAACAGAATTGGGTCGGCGGGCAGGGGTGGTCACCGCTCCGCGCGGCTTTCGTGCCGCCTCCCGAGACCGATGTGCCACGGCTCGTGGCAAACCTGGCTTGCTTCGCGACGGATACGGCTGGAAATCCAGTGGTGCGCGCTGCGATCGCTCACGCGCAATTCGAAACGATTCACCCCTTCGTCGACGGCAACGGCCGCACAGGGCGTGCGCTCATCCACACGATCCTGGGCCGTGCGGACGCTTTACGGAACGTGCTCATACCTATCAGCACCGTCTTCGCCGGAGATACCGACGCTTACATCGCCGGTCTCATCGGGTATCGAGCCGATCCGCCGGCGCTGGATGAGTGGGTCATTGGTTTCTGTCAGGCAGCAGAGAAGGCGGCGGGCAATGCGGTGAGACTGGCGGACGATATCGCTACGCTCGATCGTGATGTGTACGACCGTCTCGTCTCCTTTCGCGATGAACGAGGGTTGAAGCCTGCGGTGCCGCGTCGGGATGCGGTCGTATTGCGCATCATCGACACGCTGGCCTCCGATCCGGTACTCACTGCGGAGTCCGTGAGTAGGCGCCTGTCTGTGTCGCCAGCGGCAGCCCACCGAGCGCTCACCGAGTTAGCTGAGTCCGGAATACTTGGACGCACGAAGGATCAGCGCGGCCGCCTGGTTTGCTGGACCGCCGATCGGCATCTTGCACTAGTTGCGCTGACCGAGCGCAGCAATCGCGTGGGCGGCGAAGATACTCGGAACCGCACGCCCCGCCTCGGCCCTGCGCGTCCGGATGTGAGTCAGTGGGGATTCCGAGGATCTTCTGCCGAAACAGGTAGAGATTAGAGAGTCATGATGAAGAGTCCGCGGATACGCATCTTTGGACTTCTGACGGAGCTCGAGGGTCCAGCACCATCGTGGATAGTCACTGGGTTGGTCGTAGGAATTGGTGTGGCAGGCGTTTCGCTTCTCGGCTTGGTGGTCAGCCTTATTTGGCGGGCGTCAGCCCGCCGACAATCTCAGTAGGTTTCGACGACACGGTGTGCGTATCGGTGATCCGTTGCGGAGGCGTTGGCGCGGATGATCCGCGAAGTCCGGGCTCCTGCATCGTACGCTGGATGTATGAGTGTTCTGCGGGCTGTGGGGTTTGACTTGGACGGCACTCTCTTCGATCACCGAGGGGCCGCAGAAGTAGCAGTGAACAATTTCGTCGACGGCCTCGGCGTCGAACCGTCAGAAAAAACCCGAAGGACATGGCTCAGCGTTGAAAATGAGCAGTTCGAGCGATGGCGGGCCGGTCAGTTTAGCTTTAAGGAGCAGCGCCGCGAACGGTTGCGCCAGGTATTGCCAGCCCTCGGTTTAGATGCCCCGCACGAACCGTCTGACCTGGATGATTTGTTCGACGTCTACTTGCGGGCCTATCGCGAAGCTTGGAGGCCGTTCGCGGACAGCGTGTCACTGGTACGCGATCTGCGTTTCCGTGGCTACCGGGTTGGGATTCTGACGAACGGGACCGAGGAGCAGCAGACAGACAAACTGAACATGATTGGACTCGACGAGCATATCGACGTGGTGTGCACCTCAGAACGGATCGGTGTGCAGAAGCCCCAGCCGCAGGCGTTTTCCATTCTTGCAAGCGAACTCGGGGTGGCCACCGATGAGTGTTTGTTCGTGGGCGACAGCGCCGAGCAGGACGTGAGCGGCGCAATGGCCAGTGGCATGAACGCATTGCTCATCGACCGCTACGGTGCCCATGTTGACGGCATCGCCTCGACACTCATGGGTGCGATCACCGGAGACGGATAGATCTTCGACGTCCGTTCAAGACGCCACTTTGTGCCATGTCCGGCTTGGACACCTGGTTGTGATGCTGCTGAGAAGTTCCTCGTGTTCTTCGCTGACACGACGCCGACGGGTCGTCGATGGCACACAGCGGTGATGCTGAGTCTGCACCCTCGGGGGGCTCAGCCTCAGTGGTCGAGCCGGTGCTCCCAGGACCTTGGCTTTCGGTCGTCGTACCAGAACGCGGCCCCGCGAAGTTCTACCTGCCAAGCCGTATCGACCTCGGCTTGATCCGTGTCCGCATCCTCAGTCTCGAAGCTGAGCAGGCCGCGATGAATCACGGCAGCACGGTCACGCTCGTCAAGAGCGAGGAGCGCCTGCTCGACTTCCGCGACATTCATGGACATGCCTCTAATGTACGCCGTGGCACCGATAAGCAGGGGTGGGAGCCGCATGCTAGCTAGGCAATCGGACGACGTCCCCGGGCCGTATGGATAGGTCGACTGAGCTACGTAGGATCAGTGACGTGCATCGAGTCACCCGACTGAATCGGGCATGGATCATCGGACGTCCGTGCCTCTGCGGCTCGTAGCGTGGAGGAAACGGAAGGAGTAGAGGACATGGACAGCTGGAACTCGGCCATCGGACGCATCGAGGAGTCTCTCGAAAGCGACATCGAGGTGTCGGAGCTAGCGCGGATGGTGCTGACGTCAGAGTTTCATTTCCGTCGCATGTTCTCGGTTCTTTCCGGGGTGACCCTTTCCGAGTACATCAGACGCAGACGGCTCACCGTCGCAGCTTCTGCCGTGCTTGACGGCAAGGAAGCAGTCCAGGATATTGCCGTGCGGTTCGGCTACTCCTCCGCTGACGCATTCAGCAGAGCGTTCCGGGCCTTCCACGGCGTGGGACCCAAAGATGCTCGGGACGCTGGCGCGACACTGCGTTCACAGCCCCGGCTCGTGTTCACACTCAACATCGAAGGAGCGGAGCAGATGAACTACCGGTTGGAAGCCAAAAAACCGTTCGCGCTGATCGGCCTCAAACGGCGCATGAACATCGTGTTCGAAGGCCCGAATCAGGCGATGATCGACTTCTACAGAGGCGTCGGCGGAGCCACCGTCGACGCGATCGGCGAGCTCGCCACTGTTCAACCGCAGGGCACGCTGACGGTGAGCACAAACTTTGCGGAAGGCCGTGAGGATGGCAGCAGCTTCGACTTCTGGATGGCCGCGGCAGTCGAGAGCGGTCCGGGTGAGGTGGTGTGCAACGGGCATCCACTCGATGTGCTCGAGGTGCCTGCGCTCACCTGGCTGGTGCTGTCGACCGACGACACGGCCGTCGAGTCAATTCAGCAGCTCTGGGTGGACGCCTACGGCAAGTGGCTTCCCGCGAACCCTTACAGCACGGTGCCCGGCCCCGAACTCTGCGTGATCATCTACGACGAGGACGGCAGCGAACACGGTGCTGAGGTGTGGTTGCCGGTGCAGAAGGACTGAGGACTGAGGGCTGGGACGGGAACGTTTCGGCCTAGTGACGCGTCGGAAGGATGTTCTGCCCGATGATACGGGCGGCCTCCGGGAACGCACTGGGATTCGGGCCGGAGAAGTTAAGGCGCAGGTAGCGCCCGGCGGGCTCGGCTGGAAACCAATCGTCGCCTCCCGCAATCAGGACACCTTGATCCTCGCAGTCGCGGATGAGCTGGTGCAGATTCGTCTCATCGGGTAGACGCAGCCAGAGGTGCAGCCCGCCGCGTGGCACTGTCTCGAGGTGCGTAGCCGGTGCGCTCTCGCGCAGCGCTGCAACCAACAGGTCACGGCGTGCTTGGAGCTGGTGATGCACGTCTCGCAAGTGAGTGCGCCATGCGGGTTGGGTGACAACGTCGAGCGCGACCGCCTGCAAGGCAGTGCTGACGTACATCGATTGTGCCTGAGTGTCGGCGAGGACACGATCTCGGGCAGGGCCCCGAGCTATGAGGCCCGCCACGCGCACTGCGGGCGACACGCTTTTGGTGAGTGAGCGAAGGTAAACAACGTGCCCGCTGTCGTCGCGGGCTGCGACGGGCACCGCATCAGCCGAAAACCCGAAATCGTGCGCCCAGTCATCTTCAATGAGAAATGCACCGTGCTCCTGGACGATACCGAGCACGGCATCACCCGTTTCTACCGACCATTGGCTCCCGGTGGGATTGGCGAAATTCGGTTGTGCGTAGAACGCTCGCGCTCCAGTTTGCGCGAATGCTCGAGCGACGTCGTCTGTACTCGGCCCGTTCGGCCCGGAAGGGATTGGGACGAGCTGCACCCCGACTTGTGCGGCGGCGAGCAGTGCGCCCCAGTAGGTGGGTGACTCCACCAGCAGCGGCCTTCCGGGACCGACCAGAGTCCTGAAAAGCGTACTGAGGCCGCTCTGACTGCCTGGCAGAACCACGACATCTCTGGCGGCCGGAGACACGAGGCCAGCGGGGGTCACTGACTGGAGTTCAGAGGCGAACCAGGATTGCAGTTCTGGCAGCCCTGCGGTGGGCGGGCGACTGACCGCGGCGTCACTGCGGCCCGCGCGAGCGAAAGCGGCGCGAACGAGTCGCTCAGGGAGGAGATCCCGGTCGGGGTAGCCCGAATGGAGCCCAATCACGTCGTTCGGCACCGTCCGCAACGCGGACGGAGTACTGGGTGGAGGGTTCTGACGTGTGCCGAGCGCTGCTGTCTGCCAGTCATAGTTGCTCGGGCGTGCGGTGCGGATCGCTCGCACGAAGGTTCCGACGCCCGGTCGCGACTCGATGAGCCCCTGACCGATGAGCGTTCGGAGTGCCTTCTGCACCGTGACCGGGCTGACCTCGAATTCGGTGACCAGTTGGCGCGTCGATGGTAGCTGCGTTCCCGCAGTCGCCGTGGCGATCCACTCGCGGAGTGCGGCGACAACACGATCACTGCTACTGTTGTACATGAAACCTAATGATACCGCTACTATAAAAGTAGCGAAACCGCTACTCACATCCCGTTCTGGTTTGGGGTGGGGATTGCTCGGCGTCACGGCGTTCTCCTTCACAGTGCCGTTTACCCGCATCGCCGTCGAGAACGGGCACATGTCAGCCCTCTTCGTGGGGTCCGGCCGCGCTGTGATCGCTGGATTGCTCGCCGCGGCGGCGTTGATTCTCACCCGACAGAAAGTTCCACAGGGTCGGCAATGGTTGCAGGTCGGCGTTGTCGCGGGCGGCGCGGTTGTCGGATTTCCGCTGCTGACCTCATTCGCTTTGACGAACGCTTCGGCCAGCCATGGCGCTGTGGTGATCGCGCTCCTGCCTGCCGCTACTGCAGTCTGTGCGGTCCTGCGCACGGACGAGCGTCCAGGACGCTCGTTCTGGGCCGCCGCCGCACTCGGCGCGGCCGCGGCCGTCCTCTTTGCGATGCTTCAGAGTGGCGGTGGCGGCGCCATTCGTGCCTCCGATGCACTGCTGTTCGCTGCGGTGATCGCGTGCGCGATCGGCTATGCAGAGGGCGGCTTGCTCTCCCGTGTGCTCGGTTCGTGGCAGACCATCTCCTGGGCCCTTGTGCTCGCCTCGCCGCTGATGATCCTGCTGGCGGGTATTGCCGTAGTCCAGCATCCACCCACGGGTACTGCGGTTGAATGGGGCGCTTTCGCGTACCTCTCCGTGGTGAGCATGTTCTTCGGTTTCTTCGCCTGGTATCGCGGTCTGGCTATCGGCCCGATGGCGCATGTCAGCCAAATTCAGCTGACGCAACCGGTGCTGAGTATCCTCTGGGCGGGACTGCTCCTCGGGGAACATATCGGATGGCAGACCGTCATCGGCGGCCTGGTTGTGATCGGTTCCGCTCTGCTCGCCGTCCGGGTCAGGAACCGTGGAGTACTGGACGTTTCCTAGGGCAGGTGCGTTGTCTGGTCAGACTGTGGTCACGGAGTGACCTGGTATTTGAGTTGGACCATTCCATTGCTAAACCGGCGCTCGTTGTGCAGTGTCAGGTCGATTCTCGAGGTCGGCAGCATACGCAGGCCGTCACCGATCACGATGGGGCACACCAGCAAGTGCAGTTCGTCGACGAGCCCGTGGCGGAACGCCTCGGCCGCCAGGGTCGGTCCGTCGACGGTCATGTCATGGTCGCGTGATTGCTTGAGATGTTGGACCTGCCCAGGATCGAATCGATGCTCCAGGCGCGTGGACCTCGTGCTGACGCTGTCCAGGGTCGTGGAGTAGACGACTTTCTCCTTCGACTGCCAGGAGCGGGCGAAGACTTCTGACTCGGGTGACTGCAGCGCCACTGCCGGATCAGTCTCCCAGACGGCCATCATCTCGTACATGCGACGGCCGTAGAGCAGAGTCCCCACCTGGGCGTCGTCGTGGTTGATTGCCTCGAGCACTTCTTCGTCGGGACGTGCCCAATCGTCGAAGCGACCCTGTGCATCAGTCACGAATCCGTCGATAGAAACGATCATCGAATAGATCAAGCGCGCCATGGTGTCCGCCCTCCCTGCAGTGTGGGTTCTATCGTGGCAGAAAATTCTCGACAGTGACTGAACGAACGTTTAGTATAGTTAACATGCGTTCAGTTTTCTCCGATGACCTGACGGCCCGAGCTCGTATCCGCAATGCCGCCATCGAGCTCATCGGAACGCACGGATTCGAGCGAACCAGCATGCGAATGATCGCTCAGGCTGCCGACGTTAGCCCCGCGCTCGTCATTCACCACTTCGGCGACAAGGACGGTCTGCGCTCCGCGTGCAATGCGCATGTCACCGCGCTGTTCACTGTGGAGGACGACGGCTCCGCCGGAACCGCACCGACCATCGAGTCCATTCAGGCGGCGCTGAACGATCTCGACGCCTACGGCCCGGCGCTGCGCTATCTGGCCCGCCTGCTCACCACTGACGATTCCGGTGCCGCCGCGGAGCTCTTCGACGGAATCCTGCAGGGCACGCTCCAGGGGATGCAGGAACAGGAGCAAGCCGGGATCATTCGCCCGCAGTCCGATCAACACGGCAGTGCCCTGCTGCTCTCGCTCATCGGCCTCGCCCCCTTGGTGCTGGGGCGGCATTTCGCCCGCGCCTGCGGGGAAGAGGAACTCACCCCCGAGGTCGTCGCGCGCATCACGGTTCCCCTGCTGGAACTGTTCACTCACGGTTTCTACACCGATGACTCCATCCTCACGGCGGCGCAGTCTGCGATGGAGCACCCGAGCAAGGAGTAGCCATGCCTCCGATCATCCACTGCCAGCAACTGACCAAGAGATTCGGCAGCGTCACCGCCGTCGATCACCTGGACCTGGAGCTCGAGCCCGGCACCGTGCTGGGATTCCTGGGGCCGAACGGGGCCGGCAAGAGCACCACGATCCGGATGATGCTCGGCCTCTCCCAGCCCAGCGCCGGTTCCGTTCGCCTCTTCGGGAACGACCCGTTGCGCCGACACTCCGTGCGAGCGCGGGTGGGCTATGCGCCGGGAGAACTGCGACTCGACGATCGGCTGACGGTGGCAGCGACGCTGAAGAGCTGGGCCAGGCTGCGCGGTGGCGTGGACGAGTCCTTCCGCGATGCGCTCATCACGCGACTGGGGGTGCAGGTCGATCGTCACGTGCGGGGACTCTCGACGGGCAACCGGCGCAAACTCGCGCTCGTCGGTGCCCTGATGTCCCGCCCTGAGCTGCTGATCCTGGATGAGCCCACCAATGGCCTGGACCCGCTGGTGCAGAGCGAGTTCATGTCGATTCTCGACGAGGTGACGACCGCAGGCACCAGCGTGCTGTTGTCCTCGCACATTCTCAGCGAGGTGGAGCGCGTCGCCGACCGCATCGTCGTGATCCGCGCGGGTGCCGTGGTGGCGGAGGGCACTACCGAGGAGTTGCGTCGCGGGGCGACCCAAGAATTCCGCGTGGTCTTCCGCGACAGGGTCCCCGCACTGGCTGATCTCGCCTCGCTGTCGGGCGCCGACTCGGTGCGCTCCCCGCGAAACGGCGAATTGCAGATCCACTGGTCGGGTCCACCGCGTGAGCTGATGCGGGCACTCTCCGATTACGACCTGGCCTCGCTGACGGCTCCGGAGCCCGACTTGGAAACGGCCTTCCTGGCCTACTACCGCACCGAGGACACCGCCCCGCGGGCCGAAACGGAGACCATAACAAGGGTCGAGACGGGCACTGAAAGGGGCGCATGATGTACACCGAACTGCTCACCCGGAGCCTGAGCGCCCAGCGACGCAGCGCGCTGATCTGGAGTGCTGCGCTGCTGATCCTGGTCGCGTCGGTCCTGGCCGTGTGGCCGGCTATGAACGAGTCGGGATCCTTGGACTCATTGGTCACGGCGATGTCCCCGGAGGTGATCGCGGCACTCGGTCTCGAAGCGCTGTCGTCCCCGGCCGGGTTCCTCAACGGCAACCTCTATGCTCTGTTCCTACCGCTGCTGATCAGCATGCTCGGTATCCTGCACATGAACACCCTGACGGCGGGCGATGAAGACGCCGGGCGCCTGGAACTCCTGTTGGCCCTGCCTGTAAGTCGATTCAGCGTGTACCTGAGCCGTTTCCTCGCCGTCGCCCTGGTCCTCGCGGGGGTGAGCGTTCTGCTCGGCGCGACCATCGGTGTCGGCGGCGCGGCGCTGGAGATGGATCTGGACGTCTCCGGTGTCCTTGCCGTCTCGGTAAGTCTGTTCCTGCTGGCTCTGTTCCATGCGGCGGTGGTGCTTGCGCTCGCGGGCCTCGGGCTGCGTTCCGGGGCCGTGCTCGGCGGCGCGTGCGCAGTACTTATCCTGGGCTACCTCGTGCACGCGCTGCTGCCGCTGATCGATTCCCTGAGCGACGTCAGCGCGGTCTCGCCCTGGCATTGGGCGTTGGGGGAGCAGCCTCTGGAGAGCGGATTCGACGTCGTGGGTATCACTTCGCTGATGGCGGGCACCGTCGTTTGCGCGGTGGTGGGTCTGATCGCGGTGCGCCGACGCACGATCCGCACGGCCTGACGCTCGACGCGACCGTTAGGCCCTGACCTGACGCCGAGGGAGGAGCCCGGCCACGGCCACCAGGCCGAGACCCACGCCGCCCAGAGCCAGCAGTCCGCCACCGCCCCGAGGCAGCAGCTCGGCCCCGCGGTAGAGGATGTCTCGCAGTCCCTCGCCGATGAACGCCTGCGGTGCCCAGGGCTGGATCCAGTCGGCCCAGAAAGCCGGCAGCACCTCGGCGGTGAGGACACCGGTCATCATGCCGCCGATGAGCAGCCCGAGCACGGCAAGGACGCCGATCGGTGTGGCCAGGTTGAAGGCGCCGAGGAAGAGGGCCATGACGGCGATGCTGGCCAGCCACAGGAACAGCGTCGTCGTCCAGAAGGGTGCGGCAGCACCGACGAGTCCATTCAGCAGCCACACCGAGACCAGACCCACCAGCAGTGAGACTCCGGCGGCGTAGCCGAGCTGGCGCCCCAGCACCGCGAAGCGACTCCCGGTGGACGACGCAGCGCCCCGCGGGAAGAGGCGGGTGAGCAGTACGGAGCCGATGAGTGACATCATCATCAGCGGCATGACTCCGATCTGCTGACTCATCATGCTCGCCATGGGTGAGGCGGAGCTGGAATCTGCGGGGCCGGTGTTGATGACGGAGATGTTGGCTTCCAGGCCCTGCTCGGCGAAGAGGGAGCCCATCGAGGTCTGCAGCTGGGTGGCCATCAGCGGACTCTTGGCATGGTCGAGCACGACGTCGACGCGGGGCGCACTGGCTTGCTCGGCCTGGGCGGCTGCCTGCTGTTGGGTGAAATCGGCCGGAACGGTCAGCGCACCGTAGAGTTCGTTGTTCGCCAGGGCGGCGTCGAGTTCCTCCTGGGTGTCGACCTGGGTCCAGGCGATCGGAGCGGCGTCGTCGTTCGTGGTGTCGGAACTGGTCAGCTGCTCAACCACCATCGCCCCGGCATTGATCTCGCCCTGTGGCGTGGAAGCACCCTCATCGAGGGACAGCACGGCGAAGGGGAGATCCTTGGGTGCCATGTTGAGCATGGGGTAGAACAGCAGCGCCATCACGCAGCCCACCAGGGCGACCGCCAGCGCGGGCAGCGCGTATTTTCCTGCTCCGAGTTTTTCCATCGTGGGGTGTCCTTTCAGAGGCGCCGTGAGTTCGGCTTTGACGGGAACCAGATTATTAGACACTCTGTACAATAAAAACGGACAGAGTCGCCGATGCTGCCCAATTTCTGGCCGGCGACGAGGGTTTTCGCAGTGGAGAGGGGGTGCTTCTCATGGGGCGACCGCGGCAGGATCAGGGACCGTCTGCGGTGCAGCGACTCGAGGCGGCGTTCTTCAACGAGTTGCGACAGACGCCCTATCCGGGGATCACCATCAGCGCGATCGTGCGCGCGGCCGGGGTGAACCGGAACTCGTTCTACTACCACTACTCGGATCTGGGCGATCTGGCGCACAGCGCGGTCACCCATCTGATGGTCTCGGGGGTGCCCCGGCTGATCGCGGAGGGGTTCTCGATCGGATCACAGGAGGTCGATCGTCTCATCGACGAGGGCGCGAACGACGAGAATTTCGCGCGTATGGTGATCGTCGCCGGACCGCATTCCACCGCGGAGCTGCGGGAGATCCTCAAGGGAGCGCTCGTCGATATTTGGGCCGCGGCTTTCGACCTCGACCTCGATACGCTCACGCCGGAGGCGCGATCCACGGTGCAGTTCGTCCTCGGAGGGCTGCTGGAGTTGCTTGCCGATATAGAGCGGCGTCACCGGTCGAACGGTCAGGAGGTCCGTTACCGTGAGGTGTTTGCGCAGACGCGAAAACTCCCCATCGTTCAGCTCAATGTGTTGCATCTGGTCGAGATGCTGAAGGATGCCGGGGAGCGGGGCGCGCCGTAGTCTGATCGGTATGACAGGCTACATTCGACCGCACATCGAACCGGTCGAGTTCTATGACCAAGCGGGCCGGGTGATCGACTACGGCAACCGTTGGGCCGACACCGATGGTCAGCCACCGGAAGACCGCTACGAAGTCGAGACCCATCTTGAGCGTTTCGCGCCGCTGCACACGGTGGCCGAGGCGCTGATTGAGCACCTTGCCGAGACCTACGACGTCAGTATTGAAGAGGGCGCCCACGTGTGCGCGGATTTCCGGCATCCGCCGTCGCTGGAGCACGTGGTGCGGGCGGTGCGGCTGACGCCTGCCGATCCGCTGGCTGCCCCGCTCACCGTGGTGCTGACGGACTACCCCAGTGTGCTCGTGATCGCCGGCCTGCTTGCCGATTTCATCCATCCCACGTGCGGCTGCGATGCCTGCGATGAGGACTGGGAATCGATGGCGGAACAGCTGGAGACCCACGTGCTGGGCGTGGTGGCTGGAGGGCTGCGCGAATTCGTCTCTCCACCCCGCTTGCCACAGATCCGCTACGAACGGGGCATGGGCGTAACTGTCGGGATGGGCCAGACGGTGGGGTACCGTCTTGAACGCCCGGACGACCAGGGTTGGGAGGGCGGCGAGTCCCCCGCCAAGGACCTGCCGAAGCCGGACCTGAAACGGATCAGTGCCCGGCTCGCGGAGGTCAACGCCGGGACGGAAAACGGTGCCTGGCGGCCTTGGACACGGGCTGAGGGGCGAGGATGAGGGCGATCCGTGGGGTGGCACTGACGGTGCGGTTTGCGCTGGAGCTCTGCCTGCTCGCTGCGGTGGGGTTGATGGCCTGGACGGTGATTGACTCCGGGTGGAGATGGGTGGTGGCGGTCCTGGCGATCGTGGCGGTATCGGTGATCTGGGGGCTGTTCCTCTCACCGAAGGCCGCCGTGTCGTTGCCGGGGTGGGCGGCGTTGCTGATCGAGGCGGCGCTGTTCCTGGGCGCGGGTCTCGGGCTGTGGCTGCTGGAATTCCGGATCGTCGCGATACTCGGCGTCGTCGTCTGGGCCGTGGACCGAGCGGTGCTGGCCCTGACGAAGCCCTGATGTGGAGCGTCCGAGCGGGCGTCAGAGCGGCAGCATCCGGTCTGATCCGACGCGCTTCATCACCAGGGTTGAGGTCAGTTTCTGCACGCCGGGAAGCGAACCGAGTTCCTGATCATAGAACTCTTGGTAGGCCTGTAAGTCTCGGGTGAGCACGCGGAGCATGAAGTCCGGTTCCCCGAACAGTCGCTCCGCCTCGACCACATTGGGCAGGCGAGCGACCGCGTCTTCGAAAGCACCCAGTGAGCTCATATCGCTACGCTCCATGGTCACAAACACGATGGCCTCGAAGGCCAACCCCAGGACGTCGGGGGAGAGGACGGCCCGGTAGTGCTTGATGGCGTCGGACTGCTCCAGCTCGCGCATTCGACGGTGGCATGCCGACAGGCTGAGCCCGACCTGGGACGCCACATCGGTGACGCTCATGCGGCCATCACGCTGCAGGAGTGAAAGAATTTCGCGGTCAAGGGCATCCATGGGAGTGATTCTTCCACCAGTTCCGGAATTTCTCGACAAACTCAGCAGCACATTTCGCGTAGATCTCCGTAGCATCTTCGACATCAGCGCAGGTCGAACGAAGGAGCGTCGCCATGGAGATCTCCCTGATCGCCCAATTCTGGCTGGTGGCCGTGTTGTTCGTGCTCACGCCGGGTGCGGATTGGGCCTTCGCCATGTCAGCGGGAGTCGGTCAGCGCTCGCCGTTGCCCAGCGTGCTCGGATTGCTCAGTGGGCATCTTATTGCTATCGGGGTGGTGGCGGCCGGAGTGGGAACGCTGGTGGCTCAGGCGCCCGCGGCGATGACGGTGCTGACCGTGGGTGGTGCGGGGTATTTGCTGTGGCTCGGCGTCGGGATGCTGCGGAGTGCCGCCCGTGATTCAACGAGAGGTGTGAGTCGTGATGGGGAGGGTGCCGCCGTCGTTGTGAGGTCCTCCTCGGTGGTGCGCCAGCTCGGCACCGGTGCCGGAGTGAGTCTGCTCAATCCGAAGGTGATCTTGTTGCTGCTGGCGCTGCTGCCGCAGTTTGTGGACCGGAGCGGTGCGCTGCCGTTCTCGGTGCAGATGGGCCTGTTGGGTTCGGTGCACGTGGCCAGCTGCGCCGTGGTCTACCTCTTTGTGGGCTACGGGGCGCGTCGGGTGTTGCGGACGCGTCCACGTGCCGCGCGCTGGGTGACGCTGATCTCCGGGGTGGCCATGATCGGGATCGCGACGGTGTTGTTGGGCGAGAAGCTGCTGCCGTTGCTCTGAGGAATGTCGGATCCGAGCCGACGTGGTGCAGTCACTGATCTGCGAGGCGGTAGACCGTGGTGCGGTCGCCGTGCTTGCCGACCATGAGGATTTCGCCGGACCCGAGGCCGGCAGCCAGGGCGTAGCGCAGTTGCCCTCGGGTGAGCCCCGTGCCGTCGATCAGTTCAGCAAAGGATGCGGACCCCTGCTCCTCGAGGGCGCCGAGGAGGGTGGGAAGGTTTTTCGAGGGCGTGGGCTTCCGCGTTGCGCCGGTCTCGGTGCCGATCCTTGCGGCCGCAGTGACTGAGGCTCCGCGCTGGGTGTGATTCGCGAGGTGAACGGAGGCGTTCGTGGGGCTGGGGTCCGGGAACCATAGCATCGCCTTGAACTGCACGCCCGTATTGACCAGGGTGGGCGCGGGGAGACCGAATTCCTGGGCAGCTCGGAACACTTCACGAATGCCGCCGCCTTCTCCCTCGATCAGGGGGAATCCATCCGGAGTCACGAGTTTCTGTGCGACGCTGTACAGCCGTTGATTTACTGCCGCCTGCGCGTGGTCGTCACTTTCCAGCTGCTGCAAGGAGACGCCACGCAAGCCGCCGGGGCTCTGGATGAAGAGGGCGTCAGGGGTGATGCGGATCTGCACGCTCTTGCCGGTGCCGAGGGTGTTTGGTCCGAGATCGCGATGGACCAGTGCATTGGCAACGAGCTCGCGCACCGCCGTCAAGGGAAGCTCGGGACGCTCGAGGATATGACCATCCGAGCGATAGGAGCGCGACAGGGGGATGTTTCGACTACACCAGCCCAGCACGTCATCGAGGAGAAGCGGTAGCGGCCCCGTGAAGTGCTGCAGATCGCGGTTGCGTGTTTGTCCCGCATCATTTCTGGTCTGCACGGCGGCGGTGACGGTCAGGCTCGGAAACACTCCCTGCGGATAGTCGCCCAGGGCATAGAGGCCCGCCAGTGTGGGCTCCCCGGAGGACATAATGATTCCGGTGCGACGCAGAATCTCTTCATCGTCGCGATCCGCGAGGCGACGGTCTCGGAGGCGGGCCTGACGCAGGTACTCGGCTACCAGCTCTGGGACGAGGTCGTTTCGGGTGAGCCCGGGAACACCTTGGCTGTCGTAGTTTCTGGGCTCGATCATGAGCAGCTTCTCGACGTCGATCATGCGCAGCTCATGCTCATGCATGACATAGTCCCCGTCGGCCTGCCGGAGGTAGGCGCGTCCCTTGAGCATGGCGGGGCGGTCGGCGAGGCGCAGGGGCGACACCTCGATGATCACCACCTGTTTGCCCTTGATCGTGAGCGTGGCCGTCGTGAGTGTCGGAGTCGGCGAGATCGACGACCGTGCCTGGTCGACGATGGCCGCTTCCAACTGCGCTGGCTCGGCGACGCCGGTGATGGCGAAATTCTGCTGCTCATCGATGCCGAGGATCAGAGTGCCGCCGTCGGGCATATTGGCGAAGGCGCATACCGTTTCCGCAGTGGAGTCAGGCATCCCGCCCGCGGCACGCTTGACTTCAATCAGCGTGGAATCGCCCCGACGAGATCGCAGCAACTCGAGGAGGGACTGCACGTCCATGGCTGTCCAGGTCATGTGACCAGAGTACAACTCAGAGTATGAATCTGACAGTGGGGTTCTTTTGACTGTGGATAACACGGAGAAGTAAGAAATTTACTGGGAGTCTTGGCAGCGACTGGATGGGGCATGGGTGGCGATTCGCCAGAGTGCATGTCAGAGTGTGAATTACGGTGTGAAAAGTCGCACTGTGGTGCGGGGTTCCGCTCGGCATCCTTCGTTAAATGCGCCACTCCCCGGTTCCCGACTCTGAGCAGAATCGGGAACCGGGGAGCGGTGTGCGTGATGTTAGCGCTGGATCAGCGGGGATCAGACTCCGGTGTCGACCGGGCGGACCTCCGGGGTGCCGCCGGCGCCAGGGGCAACCTCGCCGCGCACCAGGGCCACGGCCTGATCGAACTCCGCCTCGATCTCCTCATCGCGCTGGTAGGTCACCAGGCTGACGACCATCGCGGTGATCACAGCGAAGATGAAGCCGGGCAGCAGCTCGTAGAGGTCAAAGATCCCGCCCTCGGCCGCGCTCCAGGTGAACACCGTGACCGTGCCGACCACCATGGCGGCCAGCGCGCCCCAGTTGGTGAGCTTGCGCCAGAACAGGCTCAGCAGCACCACGGGTCCGAAGGCGGCGCCGAAGCCGGCCCAGGCGAAGCTGACCAGGCCGAGGATCGAGTCGCGTGGGTCCAGGGCGAGGAGGACAGCGATGATCGCCACTGCCAGCACGCACAACCGGCCCAGGGTGACCAGGGTCCGCTCGGCGGGAGGAGTTTTCCGGATGACCTTGAAGATGTCCTCCACCAGGGCCGAGGAGCAGACGATGAGCTGGCTGGAGAAGGTGCTCATCACGGCGGCAAGGACGGCAGCCAGCACCAGGCCGGCCACCAGCGGATGCAGCAGTGCCTGCGACATCAGCAGCACCACGGTTTCCGGGTCGCCCAGGTCGATGTTGTTCTGCGCCACGTATGCGACACCGACGAGACCGGCGATGACGGCACCCGACAGGGAGAGGATCTGCCAGGTGATGCCGATCCGGCGTGCGGTCTTGGCTTCTCCGGGGTTGCGCAGCGCCATGAAGCGGACGATCACGTGCGGCTGACCCAGGTAGCCCAGGCCCCAGGCCAGGCCGGAGAGCACACCGATCAGGGTCACCGAGGTGAGCCCGGTGCCGCCGAACAGGTCGAAGTGGGACGGTTCGAGGCTGGAGATCAGGGTGTAGGCCTCGTTCGGCCCACCCACGGCGATCACGGCGGCCACGGGCACGATGATCAGCGCGACCACCATCATCAGGCCCTGCACGACGTCAGTCAGGGAGGCGCCCAGGAACCCGCCGAAGAGGGTGTAGGCCAGGGTCACCGCCGTCACCAGGAGCATGCCCCACAGGTAGTCCCCACCAAAGGCAGACTCGAAGAACACGCCGCCGGCCACCATGCCGGAGGAGACGTAGAGGGTGAAGAACACCAGGATGATGATCGAGGAGACGATGCGCAAGGCACGGGAGCGATCGCGCAGTCGGTTCTCGAAGAAGCTCGGGATGGTGATGGAGTTCCGCGAGACCTCGGTGTAGGCGCGCAAGCGCGGGGCGACGACGAGCCAGTTGATGTAGGCGCCGAGGGTCAACCCGATGGCGATCCAGGCCTCGATGAGACCGGCGAGGTAGATGGCGCCGGGCAGGCCCATGATGAGCCAGCCGGACATGTCGGAGGCGCCAGCACTGAGGGCGGCCACCGCCGGGGGCAGGCCGCGGTCGCCCAGCATGTATCCCTCGTGACCGCTGGTGCGCCGGTAGGCGGCCAGCCCGATGAGGATCATGGCGGCGAAATACGCGCCGAGCGCGATATAGAGCCAAATCTGGTCGGACATGATGATTCTCTCTTCGTCAGCTCAGCACCGGGGTGCGGTGAGCGAATGGATAGTGAGTGGTGATGAGGTCTCGTAGAGACAGAGTAGCGAGTGCGGGTGTTTTCAGTTAGATCAGCCCCTCCGACAGGCGGTGCGGCGTGCCGAAGCGGTGCGCGGTGAGGGACACGGCCTGCTCGCGCAGGTGCGGCAGCATCTCCACACGTCCGGCGGTGACGACGTCGCCGGAGTACACGGCGATATCGGGCTTGCCGTCGGTGGCGTGCACGATGCGCGCTGCTTCCTCGGCGCGGGAGTCTTCGTTGGCACCGGTGACCAGGCGGATCCGGGCGCCAGCCTCGGGTCCGCTGCGCTGCGCCAGGCGACTCAGGTGCGCGGTCCAGGCGGTGTTGTCTTCCACGCGCACGTCGACCCCCGCCGCAGCGAGCGCCGTCGTCAGTGCGGTGGGGAGCTCGACGGCGGTGGAAACGACCGGGGTGGACTCGGCTGCCAGGCCGGCGGCGATGACGCGCACGCCGTGGTGCAGGGCGGCATCGGCGGCGAGGCGCACGACGACGGGGACCGGCCGGTAGCGCAGCAGGTTGCGCTCGACACCCAGCTGCGAAGCGTCCCGGGCGATGCCGAACTCGTCCTCCCAGGCGTGGACATCCGTGGCCAGAGCGGAACGCAGCCAGGCGGTGGCGTCGTCGTCGATCTCCGGGGTCTGCTCGACGGCGCGCAGTAACGGCGCCGCCGCCGGACGCGCCACCGGGGTGCCCGAGGTGCTGTGCTGGCCGTGCTGGTTGTTCTGCGACGGGATCGGCGCGTCGACCCAGTCGCCCAGGCCGTGCAGGTAGTTCGGGCCGCCGGCTTTCGTGCCCGGACCAATAGCGGAGCGCTTCCAGCCGCCGAAGGACTGGCGGCGCACGATGGCCCCGGTGATCCCGCGGTTGACGTAAAGGTTGCCCGCCTGCACGGTCTCCAGCCAGGTGGCCAGCTCGTCGCGGTCCAGGGAGTGCAGCCCCGAGGTGAGACCGTAGTCGATCTCGTTGACCATCTCGATGGCTTCCTCCAGGGTATCCGCAGTCATCACGCCCAAGATCGGGCCGAAATACTCGGTGAGGTGGTACTCGGAGCCGCGGCGCACGCCGGAGCGCAGCCCGGGGGTCCAGAGTTTGATCTCGCCGTTGCGGTCGCGAGCCAGCGGGTGGTCGGAGTGAACGGAGGCGGGCTGGAGCACCCAGGATTCGCCCTCGCCCAGGGTGGTGAGACCGCGCAACAGCTTGCCAGAGGGGGCGTTGATCACGGTGCCCATTTGGGTCTCCAGCCGGTCCGGAGTGCCCACCGTGAGCGAGCGCACGCCGTCGATGAGCTGACGGCGGAACCGCTCGGAGGTGGCCACCGAACCGACCAGGATCACCAGCGAGGCCGCGGAGCACTTCTGCCCGGCGTGGCCGAACGCGGACTGCACCACGTCCTTGGCGGCCAGGTCGAGGTCGGCGTTGGGGGTGACGATGATGGCGTTCTTGCCGGAGGTCTCCGCCAGGATCGGGGCGTCGGGGCGGAACTCGCGGAACTTCGCGGCGGTGTCGTAGGAGCCGGTGAGGATGATCCGGTCCACGCGCTCGTCGGCGATCAGGGCGCTGCCGAGGGCGCGCTCATCGAACTGCACGAACTGCAGCACCTCGCGCGGCACGCCCGCTTCCCACAGGGCCTCCACCATCACGGCGGCCGAACGGGCGGAGGCGGCGGCGGGCTTGATGACGACGGCGGATCCTGCGGCCAGCGCGGAGAGCACGCCCCCGGCCGGGATGGCCACGGGGAAGTTCCACGGCGGGATCACCGCGATCAGGTTCGGGGACCGGTACTCGGCACCCTCGACCTGGCTCAGCTGCTGGCCGAGCATGGCGTAGTAGTTCGCGAAATCAATCGCCTCAGAGACCTCAGGGTCGCCTTGGTCCAGGGTCTTGCCGCACTCGGAGCCCATCGCCTCGAGCAGATCCGCGCGGCGGGCCTCCAGGCGCTCGCCGGCGCGGTACAGAATCGCAGCGCGCTCGTCGGCGGTGAGTGCCTGCCACTGGGCGGAGGCTGCCACGCCGCGCTCGACGATCTCGTTCAGCGCGGTCTCGTCCGGCACCCGCGAGGAGTCCACCAGCTCGGTGCCCAGGGTGGAGGCGACCATGCGTCCGGCGATCTCTTGCCCCCAGGCGCGGTTGCCGGGCAGGTCCGGATCGGAGTCGGGGGTGTTCTCGAATTCCCCGCGCCGCCCGGCTTCCACGCGCTGCTGCACGCGGGCCTCGACGTCGTCGTCGTTGAGCTCCACGGTGTTCGAGCTGGTGATCCGCCGGTCCTGGCCGCGGCCCGGGGCAGGCACCTGGTAAGAGTCGAGAGTGCCGTCGCCGGTGATGCGCTCCAGTGCGGCCAGGGAGTCCAGGAAGCGCTGCTTCTCCCGGTCGAACAGAGCCTGGTTGTCGTTGAGTTCAAAGAGAGCGGACATGAAGTTCTCCTGGCTCGCGCCCTCCTCGAGGCGGCGGATCAGGTAGGCGATGGCGACGTCGAATTCCTGCGGGTGCACCACGGGGGTGTAGAGCAGCAGCGCGCCGACGTCCTTCTTCACGGCCTCGGCCTGACCGGTGGCCATGCCCAGCAGCATCTCGAACTCGATGCCCTCGGTGGCGCCGCGCCCCTGAGCGAGCAGCCACGCCAGGGCGACGTCGAAGAGGTTGTGCCCGGCCACACCGACCCGCAGATTCGCGGTCCGCTCGGCGGTGAGCGCGTAGTCGAGCACCGCCTTGTAGCTGGTGTCGGAGTCCTGCTTGGTGCCCCAGGTGGCCACGGGCCAGCCGTGCAGGGCGGCGTCGACCTGCTCCATCGGCAGGTTCGCGCCCTTCACCACGCGCACCTTGATCGGCGCGCCACCGCGGGCCACGCGAGCCGCCGACCATTCCTGCAGGTCGATCATCACGGCCAGCGCATCCGGCAGGTAGGTCTGCAGCACGATGCCGGCCTCCAACCCCAGGAACTCGGGGCGGCCCAGGATCCGCTTGAACACCGCCACCGTGAGGTCGAGGTCCTTGTACTCCTCCATGTCCAGGTTGATGAACTTGGTGCCCCGGTCCGAACCTGGCTGACCAGCATTATTCGCGCGCTGGTACAGCGGCACCAGGTGCTCCTCGATGTGGTCCACCGCGTCGTCGAAGCTCCAGTGGTTATGCGGGGCCACGGTGGAGGAGACCTTGATGGAAACATAATCGACGTCGTCCCGGCCCAGCAGCTTATGGGTGCCCTCGAGCCGGCGCGCCGCCTCGTCCTCACCCAGGATGTACTCGCCGAGCAGGTTGATGTTCAGCCGCACGTCGTCACGGGTCAGCTTCGCAATCGCCGGGCCGAGCTTCTTCTCGGAGGCGTCGATGATGAGGTGGCTGACCATCTGGCGCAGCACGCGGCGGGCGGTAGGCACGACGACGCCGGGCAGCGTGGAGGCCAGCGCACCACCCAGGCTGATGGCGCCGCGCATCGGGGCCGGCAGGAAGCTGGGCGTGAGCGGGACGATCTCCTGCAGCTTCTTCGCCGCGGCCCGGTAATCCTCGGGGCGCACCACGCCGTCGACGAACCCGACCGTGAAGTCCAGGCCGTTGGGGTCGCTGAGCACCCCGGCCAACCGCTCGGCCGAGGGATCGGCCGGATACTCCTCGGCCTCGCTCAGCCAGCGATGCACCAGGGCAATGGCCTCCTCGGCGAGGTCCTGCGGGCGAACGGTGGCTGCTGGGGTTCCCTGGGTGTTCACTGTCGTTGGTCTCCGTGTCTGTTGGCGTGTCGGGTGCTGGGAGGGGTCGGCCTGTGCCGTGGATCACTACTCAAGCCAGTGTGAGCGCCTTGCACCATGAAGTAAAGCAACTGTTTGTGGCGAGTATCATGAAGAAAAACCGGACGATCGGACGGAGGCCCGATGCTGGATCTGAAACGACTGCGCCTGCTGTGGGAACTGCACCATCGGGGCACCGTGGCGGCGGTGGCCAAAGCCTTGAATTACAGTCCTTCGGCGGTGTCCCAGCAGTTGGCGGTGCTGGAGCGAGAGGCGGGGGTTCCGCTGATGCGCCGCACCGGACGCACGCTCACCCTCACCGCCCCGGGCGAGGTGCTGGTAGGCGAGACGGAGCAGCTGCTCGCCGGCCTGGAGCGCGCGGAATCCGCCCTGCACCGGGCCCGCGACGTCGTGGGCGGCACCCTGCGCGTGGCTGCCTTTCAGACCGCGATGATCTCCCTGATGCCGGGCGCGCTGCGGCGGCTACGCCATGATTACCCGGAGCTGCGGGTTGAGGTGGTGCACTACGAGCCGGGCGAGGCGCTGCAGGAAACCTGGGGGCGCGGTTTCGACCTCGTCGTCGCCGAGCAGTACCCGGGCCATTCCACCGAGCACTTTCCGGGGCTGGAGCGCCAGCTGCTGCTCAGCGACCCGATCCGGTTGGCGGTGCCGCCGCGCGGGGTGGGAGAAGAGTTATTTGACGACGCCGAAAAACTGGAGGACTTTCGCGACCTGCCCTGGGTCATGGAACCGCAGGGGGCGGCCACCCGCCACTGGGCCGAGCAGGCCTGTCGGCTGGCCGGGTTCGAGCCCGATGTCCGCTACGAGACGGCGGATCTGCGCACCCATATCCGGTTCATCGAGACCGGCAACGCCGCCGCCCTGCTGCCGGGACTGCTGCATCAGGGTGTGGCCGGTCGGGTGCGGCTCATTGACCTGCCCGGCGAACCCCGCCGCACGATCTTCACCGCGGCCCGGGCCGCCCAGAGTGCCCACCCGGCGGTCGAGGCAGTGCGTGCCGCGCTCGCGGTCGAAGCCGCCGACCTCACGTCTGAGCTGAGCTCGGAACCGAGCCCGGAAGACAGCTGACCGACGCCTCGGCTCCGGTGCCCCATGCGCGTGGACGGCTTCGGATCCTATCGGCGTTAACCTCAGCGCGGGTGACTTAACTACATCGATTACTCGGCAGGATACTCGGTTTGATTGAGGACAGTGAATCGGCTGTCGAAAGGCAGATGCATCGGAGCTAGCGTCGGTCCGTCCCAGCAAAACATTCTCCCGATGGAGCGTTCCTGGGTGAGGTCGATGACGACGAAAGATTCCACGGGCATGACGGTTTCGCTCCAATACAACAGAACAACACCGTCGGCGAGCTCGAATACGCGGATGGGATCGACATCTCCGAGACCTTGTTCGGCGCCTAGGATGCAATGCCATACGAAGGTGCCCGAATTCAGATAGATGTGCTCGTAGTGCTCTGTAGGACTGTAACGATAGAAGATTCGCTTGCCGGTAAGTTCGTCGCTGGCGGAGCGTGGCTGGATCGCGCCGAAGTCGGCGACTCGTCCTGAGAGGAAGGTGGTGTTCATACGCACTTCGCCACCTTGATTCACGAAATATGAATCGGCGACGGTGACTCGACCGTCCTCGCGATTGATGATCAGGGTGATGTCGTGCATCGAGGTGCCTGTTCCCTGGAGGACGTCGATGTAGAACACCTCGTTACGAACTTCGACGGCACGATAGGGGTATGTGCTGGACGATCCGGTATCTGCTCTTCCGATAATGTTCCAGGTAATCTCAGCAACTGTGAACGAAAGATCGACGGTTTCTCCATTGTCGAAAGTGATCTGTACTGTGCTCCCACAGAGCTTCTCGCTTCCTGGCAGGGTCGGCTCGCCGAAGCCCTCCAGCATGGCTGTCACAGCGGGCCACTCGTCCTGCGGAACGTATCCAGGCGAACCGTGGGTGCTGTTCAGATGATTCTCCGTTGACATGATCGTTGCTTCTCCATTCGATGGGGTGGGGTGTTCGCTTTTCTGGTGGTGATCGTGTATTGGCTGCTGCAAGTGATCAGACGCCCGATGTTTCATAGTCGATGGTTCTTTTGCGGGCTGCTCGGATGACGCCGATCGTGAATGCGACCGGAATGAGCAGCAGGAGCCACTTGGCAAGTCCGCCTGCTCCACCGAGAAGAGCGTCATAGTTGACGATGGCGAGGTACCCGATGAGCAGAAAAGCCAAGCAGGCCAGCACCGGGGCGATCGTCGTGACCCACGGATTGTCCTGCGACTTCTGTCGAGCGAAGTACACGATGATGGCCGCCGAAGTAAGGATCAGTATGGTAATGAATCCTGCGGTGCCTAAAGCCACGAGCCAGGCGAATATGATGCCGATGGGGTCGGCACCGAATACCATGAAGACGGTGATAATCAACAGGACTGCTACACCGTTAGCGAATGCCGATGCTGCGGGTGCTCCTCGTTGACTTGTCTGGGCCAGCCAGGCTGGCAGCACATTTGCCCGGCCGAGAGCGAAGAGGTAGCGCGCGAACATGTTGGACAGCCCCAGCAGCATTGCTACGAAACTGGTGACGACGAGAATCTGCATGGCCGTGCTCAACCACGGGCCGGCGCTCGAAGCGGCTAGACCGAAGACCAGTCCCTCAGGGTTGGTCGCCGCTTCCTCCTGAATTTGGTCCGCGCCGATTCCGCCACTGATGGCCCAGGTGGAGACGGCGTAGAAGACGCCAACGAATGCGATGACGAGGTAGAGTGCGCGTGGAATCGTCCGCCGAGGGTTCGATGCCTCTTCAGAAAAGACGACCGTCGCTTCGAAGCATGTAAAGCAAGTGAAGGCGAACAGCACCGAGATGCCCAGTCCCGGGCCGAGGATCTGACCCGCTGTGAATCCTTCGAAGCTGAAGATGCCCCACCCTTGTTGTGCAATCAACGCCACGACGAGGGTTGCGATGACCAGGATCTCTCCAACGATAATGACGCCGAGTACTTTTAGGCTCGCATCGACTCCCCTCATCGTCAGAAGTGTCGTCAATGCGAGTGCCGCGAGGAGCCAGCCGTAGATGGGAACGTCGGGTCCGCCGAGCTCAATCAGCATCTGGCGTGCAAAGACGGCGAATTGCGCCCACAGGCCCGACTGGAGGCTGAGGTAGGTCAGAATGGCGATTCCAGCGGCTCCGGTTGCCCATTTGGCATTGAGGCCCTTGGCGATATAGGCAACGAAGCCAGCGGCACTGGTGATCTCCCGGCTCATGCGGAGGTATCCAACGGAAAACAGGGCAATCAACAGCGCTGCCAGTGTATAGATCACCGGTGTCGCCGGGCCGCTGGCTGCGAAAAGAACCGGGCCCGCGCCGACGACTGCGGCGATGGGGGCGGCGGCAGCGATGACGAAGAAGGCAATAGCCAGCACTCCGAGGCGGTTGGCGCGTAGCCCATGGGGAATTGAATGCTGATCGGAATCGCTCTGTGGCGTCGATGGGGTTACGTGGCTCATGACTGAGGACCTCTCATTGATCGGTCGCCCTGAGTGGCGACGTCCAGGTGCGAACCGGCAGACCTGATTGGTTTGACGGATCAGGCTGGTCACCTTGATGCGACTCGAGTGTGATGAATCACAATTAGAACTGTACGTCTGTATAGTTTGGACGTCAAGAGATGGATGAAGGCTCAATACCGCCGCCATGAGCGACGGAGCATTTAGACTCGATTCATGGGCGATGATGGAGTAAACCGGCTGGCTTACGGGGAAGGGCGAGAGGCGCTCATGTCTGCTGTCATGCGCATCGTCGCCAGTAAGGGAATGCGCGGTGTCACCTATCGTGCCGTCGCCGCGGAGGCTGGGGTCAACCACAACCTCATCAACCATCACTTCGGCTCATTGGAAGCACTCTTGACCTCCACAATGGAACGGGCAGTCGAGCAGGCGATCACTAACACCGAACTCGTTCTATTTGCGGATCTGAACGAGCATTACGCAGATGCCCTCATCGCTTCCGTGGCCGCCGAGCCGGAAGTGCATCTCTTTCAGTTCGAGATGCTTCTCGATGCCAGGCGGCACCCCGAACGGCGCGAGTCGGCTCGGCGCCTGTATGACAGTTACGTGCGCTCAGTGCAGGACGGGCTACGCCGTCGTGGTTCGCCGGCAAGTGATGAATTCTGCGCCGCGGTTTTCGCTGCGCTCGATGGTCTGATGCTGCAATTCCTCACCATTGGGGACCCTGTTCAGATCAAAGCCGCTGTCATGCAGGTAGGAAAAATGGTGGGTGCTGCGGTGGATGCGTCAACGTCGCAGATATCAACATCAAAGGGACCCGGTCGCTGACGACGGGCTCCGGGATGCGAGTATCGATCTGCCGGGGGATCCCCGCCGCACGATCTTCACCGCTGCTCGGGCCGCCCAGAGCGCCCACCCGGCGGTCGAAGCCGCCGACCTCACGCCCGAGCTGATGCCAGAACCAGCTCCGAAGTGAGCCCAGAACGGAGCGGAGAATCATGAACGACCAGGAGTCCCCGCAGAGCGTCGCGGAGCGGTTCATCGAGGCGTGGAACCGCCACGACGCTGACGGGATCGCCGACCTGTTCGTGGCAGATGCAGACTTCGTGAACGTCGTGGGCCTGTGGTGGCGCGACCGGGAACGCATCCGCGCGGCGCACGATTACGGGTTCCGGAAAATCTTCGGTGCGTCCCACATGACCCTGAGCCGTTTGGAGGTGCGCCGACTGAGTGCCGAGATCGCCGTCGTGCACGCCTCCTGGACCCTGACCGGCCAGTCCTCTCATTCAGACCGTGAGGCGGAGCGGCGTCGGGGAGTCATTAGCTTCACCGTGCAGCGGCAGGGTGATGGATCATGGTTGGCGGTGTCCGCACAGAACACGGACCGGATCAACGGCGCGGAAACGCACATCGCCTCAGGGGGTTCGCTGGATACGGCGCATTATGGCCACGAATCGCCGTGACGCCGATCAGAGCAACGGCTCACATTCTCCGAGCGACCGCCAGATCACTCGTCGAGGACCTCGCGGATCTTCTCGGATCCTGCCTGCATCTGCTTTCGCTCAGTGGCGAGGTCAAGGACATCCTGGACGCGGATGCGCCGATGGGTGCTATTCGGCAAACGACGGAACGGCAAAATTTCGTTCCGGCATAACCTGTCGACGAACTGCCGCGTGACGCCCAGCATTCGGGCCGCCTTGGCCGGTGTCACTTCGTCCTCGGCGTGCAGCGCAACAGCTTGAGATGTCATGTATCTATTGTGCCGTCAATGCAATTTCCGCGACTAGAGGCGATGTTCGGCGCCTACTCTTCCGAGCCGACAACCGCCAAAGTACTTACTTCGGTGCAGGTCACCGGAAACGAGAAGGCGGAGTGGTCGAGCTCAGGGTCCGAGGAAGAGATTCTGCACCTGCGGATAGTGCCGGTATTCAGTGATCTCCGCCGGCGCGCTGGGCGAGCAGGTGGGTGAGAATCGGATCGAGCACGGCGAGGCCGTCGCGGACCCCGGAGGGGGAACCGGGCAGGGTGACGACGAAGGTGGTGCCCGCGAATCCGGCGACGCCGCGGGTCAGCACCGCCATCGGGGTGGCGGCCGTACCGCGCGCCCGCACCTGCTCGATGATCCCGGGGAGGGTGAGGTCCAAGAACGGCTCCACCCGCTCGGGGGTCTGGTCGGTGGGGGAGACGCCGGTGCCGCCGGTGGTAATGACCACCTGCGCTCCGTCGTCGAGAGCTTTCTGGAGTGCGTGACCCACGGGGTCGCCGTCGGGAACCACGTGGGGGCCGGCCGGGTCGGTGTGGAAGCCGCGCTGGGTGAGCCAGGCCTGGATCACGGGGCCGGTGGTGTCTTCGGCGGTGCCGGCGGCGGCCCGGGTGGAGGCCACGATGACGGCGGCTGTTTGCGTGCTCATTCGACGGACCAGTCGCCGGATTTGCCGCCGGATTTCGCCAGCACCCGAGTGTCGGTGATGACGGCGTGCTTGTCGACGGCCTTGATCATGTCGTAGAGGGTGAGCGCAGCGACGGAAGCCGCGGTGAGGGCCTCCATTTCGACGCCGGTGGGGCCCTTGGTGGTGACGGTGGCGAGGATGCGGACCTGGGCTGCGTCGTCGTCAGTTTCAAAGTCGATGGCGAGTTTGCTCAGCGGCAGCGGATGGCACAGCGGGATGAGGTCGGAGGTGCGCTTGGCGGCCATGATTCCGGCGATGCGGGCGGTGCCGAGTGCCTCGCCCTTGGGGAGCTCGCCGGAGCCGATGAGCGCGACCACGTCGGGGGTGGTGGTGAGGACGGCCTGGGCGCGGGCGGTGCGCTGGGTGATGGGCTTGTGGGTGACGTCGACCATGTGGGCACTGCCGTCGGTGCGCAGGTGGGTGAGCTGTGCGGGCTGGTCTGGCTGGGTGGGGGTGTCAGGGGTATCGGGGGCGTAAGTGGGGTCAGTCATGGGGGCTCCAGGTGGTGACGGGGGTTCCGGCGGTCAGGTGGCTGATGCCAACGGGGATCTCGGCGATGAGGTCGGCGGTGGCGAGGTCGTGCAGCAGGTGCGAGCCCGGGGGCAGGCAAGTGACGGAGCCGTCGGGTTCGAGGACGGCGCGGCGCAGCTGCAGCTTGTGCTCGGGGGAGGTGACGTCGGTGGCGAGCGGACGGTCGGTGGTGTGTGGTCGGGCGGGGCGGCCGGCGAGCTCGCGCAGGGTGGGGGTGAGGAACAACAGGGCGGAGAGCAGGGTGGAGACCGGGTTGCCGGGGAAGCACAGGGCCGGGAGGGTGCTGGGTGCGCCGGGTGTGCCGGTGGGTTGGGGGAGTTGGAGGGCACCGAGGCCCTGGGGGCCGCCGGGCTGCATGGCGATGCCGCCGAAGCGGGCGCCCAGCGGTTCGAACGTGTCGCGGACGACCTCGAAGGCGCCGGCGCTGATGCCCCCGGAGGTGACGACGAGGTCGGGTGCGGTGGTGGGGTGTGCGGCGTGCTCGGTGACGAGGGTGAGGAGGGCGACCGGGTCGTCGGGGCAGCGGGCGAGGGTGACGTCGGCTCCGGCGTCGGTGAGCAGGTGCACGAGCAGGGGGCCGTTGGCGTCGTGGATACGGCCGGGGGTGAGGTCTGAGGCCGCGGCGTCGGTGAGTTCGTCGCCGGTGGTGCAGACCAGGATGCGGGGCCGGGGGCGCACGCCGAGGGTGGTGATGCCGGAGGCGGCCAGCGACCCGAGGTGGGCGGGGGTAATGCGGGTGCCCGCGGAGATCAGGGTGCTGCCGGCGCGCAGGTCGTCACCGCGGCGTCGGATGAAAGTGCCCGGCTCAGGGACCTGGGTGAAGCCGATGTGGACCGGGTCGGGGCCGGGAGCAGTGTTGGTGGCCGTGGCAGCGTCGGTGGCGCTCGCGGGGTGGTGCGGGCGCCGGGTGAGCGGCGGGAAGCGGCCCTCAACGGTGGCCTCCACGGGGATCACCGCGTCCGCGCCGGCGGGGATCGGGGCGCCGGTCATCACCGGGGACGCGGTCCCGGGGACGTGCGTGGCGGGAGGGTCGCCCGCGGCGGTAGCGAAGCCGAGAGGCAGGGCCGGCGGGGTCTGCGGGGCGGTGGTCAGGTCCGCCACGCGCACGGCGTACCCGTCCATCTGCGAGTTGTCGAAGGGCGGCAGGTCCTCGGGGGCGGTGAGGTCACGGGCGCACACACGTCCGGCGGCATCGGCCAGGGGGAGCAGCTCGGGTTCGGCCGCGTGCAGCCGGGCCACCACCGGTGCCAGCAGGGCGGCGACCTCGGCGGCGTGGTCCTCAACGGTGCGTGGCGCCGATGTTGGGCTGGTCGGGGTCACGGGGCTCATCCGCCGGCGAACGGCGGCAGCACGTCCACGGTGAGCGCTCCCGATGCGGGTGCGGTCAGCGCCCCGCCGTCGCGTCGCACCACGCCGTCCACCAGGAACGACCCGCTGCGCAGCACCTTCGCCATCGGCGCCCCGTAGCGTTGGGTGAGTTCCGCACGCAGCGATGCCAGCGTGGGTTCGGCCAGCCGCAGCTGTTCCTCGGTGACGCCCGCGGCCTCGGCGGCGGCGGCGAAATAGCGCACCGTGAGCTGGATCGTCGTCATGGTCGGCATACTGCCATGCTAGCCCGCCCGTAGAATGGCCGCATGTCCGAGAACCCCTCCGCCCCGTCGTCCGGGGTGCATCCCGGCCCGCTGGTGGATCCGGCGCCCGCCCTCAGTCCGGAGCAGTCCGCCCGCGCCGCCCGACAGATCAGCCTGCCCGGTTTCGGGGAGGCGGCCCAGCGTCGGTTGGCGGCAGCGCGAGTGTTGGTGATCGGTGCCGGGGGGCTGGGTTCCGCGTGCGTGCCCTACCTGGTCGGCGCGGGGATCGGCACCATCGGCGTGGTCGACGACGACGTCGTGGAACTCTCGAACCTGCACCGACAGATCGCCCATGGGACGGCCGACGTTGGACGCCCCAAACTCGATTCGCTGGCGGACACGGCTGCGCGGCTGGACCCGGGAGTGCGGATCGTGAAGCACCCGGACCGGTTGACCTCGGTGAACGCGCTGGAGGTGTTCGCCGGCTATGACGTGGTGATCGACGGCAGCGACAACTTCGCCACCCGCTACCTGAGCAACGACGCCGCCCAGCTGACCGGGATACCGCTGGTGTGGGGCTCGATCCTGCAGTTCCACGGCCAGGTGTCGGTGGCGTGGCATGAGCACGGGCCCGGATTCCGCGACCTGTTCCCGGTGCCGCCGGCGCCCGAAGACGTGCTCAGCTGCGGCGAGGGCGGGGTGCTGCCCGGGCTATGCGGCACCATCGGCTCGCTGCTGGCCACCGAGTCGATGAAGCTGATTGCCGGGGTAGGGGAGTCGCTGCTCGGTCGGGTGCTGGTCTACGACGCGCTCGCCGCCGGTACCCGCGAGATCCGGTATCGGCGCGACCCGGCGGCGGAGCCGGTGACCGGGCTGATCGACTACGAGCTGTTCTGCGCCGGCGGTGCGACGGCGCCCGCGAGTGTGGACGCTGAACAGTTAGCCGCCGAGCTGGCTGAGGCGCTGCCAGGGGAACCGGCCGATCCTGTGCCCCTGGTGCTCGACGTCCGCACCCCCGAAGAACATGCCCAGCGCAGGGTGATTGGCGCCCGGCTGCTGCCGCTGGCCGAGCTGGAAGCCGCCGCCGCTCAGGGCACGGCGGCGGTCCGGCAATTGCCGGCGCTCGCGGACCTGACGGCGGGCCTGGCCGGCGACGAAACTCCTGCGGGGCGCGGCGTCGTCGTGCAGTGTGAACGCGATCCGCGCTCGATCACGGCGGCCACGCTGCTACGCGACGCCGGATTCGAGCAGGTGCGCTACCTGCGCGGCGGAATCAGGGCCCTGAACGCGACCGCCCCCGACCTGGTGAAAGGTGAACATCATGACCACTGAGACCGACCCCCTGTCTGAATCTCTGCCTGAGCCCCTGCCTGAACCGCTGGCCCGGGTGGGCGAGGACCCCATCGACGAGGCGGCGGTGCGTGCCGCGGTGGACGCCCCCGACTGCGGCGCCGTGGTGATATTCCACGGCGTGATCCGCAACCACGACGGCGGGGAGTCGGTGCGTTCCCTGGACTACAGCGCCCACCCGCAGGTGCAGGACTTCATGGCGCGCATCGTCGCCGAGGAGCAACAGCGTACCGGGGTGCGGCTGGCGGCCTGGCACCGGATCGGTTCGCTGACGGTCGGTGACGCGGCACTGGTGGCAGCCTCAGCGTCGGCGCACCGGGGCGAGGCGTTCGCCGCCATCGAGCAGCTGGTGGAGCGGATCAAGCATGAGGTGCCGATCTGGAAGCGGCAGCACTTTGAGGCCGGGTCCTCCGAGTGGGTCGGACTCTGATCAGCCGCCGATGTAGGACATCTCGATCCGCTTGCGCTTCGGGCTCAGCTCGGTGCGGTGCTCCGAGTAGCGGTCGGTGCGGGCCCGCCAGCGACCCAGGAGGGCGGCGGCGACGTCGTCGTCGGTGTGATCCCCGTGCTCATTGCGCAGCAGGGCGCGCACGTCGAAGCCCTCGGACGCGAACAGGCACGTAAACAACTGCCCCTCCGCGGAGATCCGCGCCCGAGAGCAGTCCCCGCAGAACGGCTGCGTGACCGAGGAAATCACGCCGATCTCACCCGCGCCGTCACGATAGCGCCAGCGCTTGGCGGTCTCGCCGGGGTTGCGCGGCGGCACCGGGTCCAAGGGGTGCACCGCCGAAATCCGCTCCACGATCTCCGCCGAGGGCACCACCTCGTCGAGCACCCAGCCGTTGGAGGTGCCGACGTCCATGTATTCGATGAACCGCAGCACCTGGCCCGTGCCCCGGAAATGCTCGGCCAGTGGGAGCAGCTCCTGATCGTTGGCGGAGCGCTTCACCACCGTGTTGATCTTGACCGGGCCCAGTCCGGCCTCCTCGGCGGCGGCGATGCCCTTCAGCACGCGCTCCACCGGGAACTTGACGTCGTTGAGCGACATGAACTTCTCGTTGTCCAGCGAGTCGAGGGAGACGGTGACGCGGGTGAGCCCGGCCTCCTTTAGAGCCTGCGCTTTCACAGCCAGCGCGGAGCCATTGGTGGTCAGCGCCAGGTCCAGCGGTGCGCCGTCGAGGGTGCGCAGTTCCGCCAGCTGGGCGATGAGCTCCTCGATTCCGCGGCGCAGCAGGGGCTCACCGCCGGTCAGGCGCACTTTGCGCACGCCGAGGCGGATGCCGATGCGCACCAGTCGGGTGATCTCCTCGAAGCTGAGCAGCTCGTCGCGCTCGAGGAACTGGTAGTCCCGCCCGAAGATCTCCTTGGGCATGCAATACACGCAACGGAAGTTGCACCGGTCGGTCACGGAGATGCGCAGATCCGTGAGCGGACGCCGGTGCTGATCGACGACGCTGAGGTTCAGACGGCGTGCATTCGCAGGAATTTCGGGCACACTTCAGGCTAACACCCGTGTTCAAGCTCATGCCCCGGGTGCCCTTGTCTGCTCGGGCTCGTCCCTGTGCTCTTCCGCTCCCGCTCGTCCCTGTGATCAGCCCGCTGGCCGCTCCCTGACGACGCGGAGGATCACCTCGGTTCCGGCGGCGAGATTCGACTGCTCCTCGACGACGACGGTGCCATCCGCCTGGACGACGCCGCGCAGTTCGGTGCGCGCAGCCGACGTCGAAAGGGAGCCGAGCCCAGCCGGATCACGCACCCCCGACTCCACCAGCCGCCCGCGGTCCAGCGCGACGGTCCGGTCCGCCAGTACGGCCAGGTCCTGCGGATCGTGGGTCACCATCAGCGCCGGTACCTGCAGCCGGTCCAGCTCCTCGCGCACCAGCTCGCGCAGGGCGACGGCGCTGGTCACGTCGAGCGCGGCGAACGGCTCGTCGAGCAGCACCACCTCGGGAGCGGCGGCCAGGGCGCGGGCCAGGGCGATGCGCTGCTGCTGGCCCCCGGAGAACGCCGAGGGGCGGTCGCGGTCCCGGCCGGGCAGCCCCATCCGCTGCAGCCACTGCGCTGCCTCCGCGCGTGCGGCGCGCCGTCGGTCCCCGCGCGAACGCAACCCGAAGCTGATGTTGTCGGCGGCGTCGAGGTGCGGGAAGAGCCGAGGCTTCTGCTCGAGGTACCCGATCCGGCGCTTCCACGGCGGCACATCGGCGAGCGAACGCCCGGCCACGGAGATCTCGCCCGCCCGCGGCGTCAGCGTGCCGGCGATCGCCCCCAGCAGCGTGGACTTTCCCGCACCATTGGGACCGACGACGCCGAGGGTCTCGCCGCGGGCCACGGTCAGTTCCGCGCGCATCACGAACGCCCCGCGCCGCACCTCGGCCGCGAAGGCGAGCCCTGCGCTGTCCATTTCTGAGATTCGTCGTTCATCAGACATTTTCGGCCCCCTGAGCGCCGTTTTTGTCTGCTGAGTGATGATCGACGGCGGTATCGCTCCGGTTTGCTCGTTCGGACCGCCCCGCGACCGGCCCAGCACCCCGCGCACCACGCCCACTCCCGGACCCGGCGACTTTGCCGTCCCGATCCGGCAGTCGCAGCACCAGGGTCACGAAGGAGATCGCGATGAGCAGCAGGGCCAGGGTGAGGGCGGTGTCCTGGCCCACCCCGGACCCATTGAACGCGGTGTAGATGGCCAGCGGGATGGTCTGGGTGACCCCCTCCGCGTTGCCCGCAAACATCGCGGTGGCGCCGAATTCGCCCAGCGCTCGCGTGAAGCTCAGCACCGTTCCCGACACCAGCGCCGGGGCCAGCAGCGGCAGGGTCACCCGCCGCAGCACGGTGATTGGCCGCGCCCCCAGCCCTTCGGCCACGCGCCGGAAATCCGGGTCGGCGCTACGCAACGCGCCCTCCACCGAGATCACCAGGAACGGCAGCGCCACGAACACTTGGGCCAGCACGACGGCGAGGGTGGTGAACGGGATCCGCACCCCGGCCAGCAGCAGCACGTCGCCGAGCAGCCCGCCCCGGCCCAGCAGCATCAGCAGCGCGAGTCCGCCCACCAGCGGCGGCAGCACCAGCGGCATCAGCACCACACCGCGCACCAGGGTTGCCGCCCAGCCGCGCAGGGTGGAGAGCTGAATCGCCAGGGGCACCCCAATCAGCACGCAGCACACCGTCGCGATCGACGCCGTGGCCAGCGAGAGTCCGAGCGCCCGCAGCGCGGTGGGGGTGGCCAGCACCGCCGGCACCTGCACCCAGTCCACGCGCAGCAACAGCGCGATCAGCGGGAAGAGCAGGAACACCAACCCGAGCCCGGCCGGGATCCACAGCCACCGCGAAGTGCGCACCGCCGTCACCGTCTTCTCACCGTCCTGTCGTCGCTGTCGCCGTCATGTTGATCGTTGGGTCACCACACTGCTCACCGACCCGCTCACGGTGCGCCGAAGCCGAAGTCCTCCAGCACCTGCTGGCCCTCCTCGGAGAGCACGAAGTCCACGAAGGCCTGGGCGGCTTCCGGTGCGTCAGCATCCTGGAGCACCGTGATCGGGTACCGGTTCGGGTTCTCGGCCGCGCCGTCGATGGTCACCGCTTCCACCTCGCCGTCGGTGGTGGCCACGTCGGTGCGGTACACCAGCCCCGCGTCGGCCTCCCCGTTGACCACCTTGGAGAGGGTGGCGCTCACGTTCTGCTCCTCCGACGCCGGGGTCAGCTCGACGCCGCTCGCCTCCAGCAGGGTCCGGGCAGCGTTGCCGCACGGCACCTCGGCCGCACACATCACGGTGATCGGCGCGTCTGCCCCGCCGGTCCCGTCCGCGAGATCCTCCAGCGATTCGATGCCCAGCGGGTTCCCCTGCTCGACGGCGATGACCAGCTCGTTGGTGGCGAACAGCACCGGGTCGTCCGCGGTCAGCTCGGCCGACACGGCGTCGTCCATGTTGGGCTCATCGGCGGAAGCGAACACATCGGCCGGGGCGCCACCGGTGAGTTGGGTGACCAGGGTGGAGGAGCCGTCGTAGACCGTGGGTGCGAAGGTGACGTCGGGGTGCTGTTCCGCGAAGGCCGCGGTGAGCTCGTCGAAGGCGCCCTTCAGTGACGCCGCGGCATACACCGTGACCTCGCCGGACACCTCCGCAGCCGCTGCATCCGAGGTGGCGTCTGTGGTGGCATCCGCGCTGGCCTCGGTGGTGCCGGCGGCGTCGGTGCCGGTGTCACCCGAGCCGCCGCAGGCGGTCAGCAGCAGCCCGGCGCTGAGCAGGCCCGCCAGCAGCGTTGTCCGCGTGCGGGTGCCAGCGGCGCGAGACATGCGTGGGGCGAGGGGTGAGTGAGTGAGAACCATGGTCGGTGCGCTCTTTCGTCGGTGAGTGGAGGGATGAGGAGATGAAGCTGTGAAAGGGTGAGTGGGCGCGGGCCGTTCGGCGTCGGTTCAGGCTCAGCGCGGAGTCTCGACGACGACGTGCGTGGCCTTCACCAGTGCGGTGGCGCGGGATCCGATCTCCAGCTCCAGCTCCTCCACCGCCTCGCGGGTCATGATCGACACCAGCCGGTGCGGGCCGGAATGCATCTCGACCACCGCCATCACCCCGTCGACGTCGACCTTCGTGACGATCCCGGTGAAGGTATTGCGCGCGCTGCGCCGCACCGGATCCGTATCGCCACCGCCACTGTTTCCGCCGTGGTCAGTTCCGGCGGCGAGCCGCTTGGCGTGTTCGGCCAGCGAACGGCCGTCCACCATCTGAACCCCGGAGGCGTCGGTGCCGGTGGTGAGTTTGCCGTCGTTGACCCAGCGCCGCACGGTGTCGTCACTGACACCCAACAGGCGCGCCGCTTCTCGAATACGAAATTCTGTCACGAATCGAAGCGTATCACCGCGAATGCGTTTCAAACAGGGCATTGCAGACGTACTTGCGGAAAGCGACACCGCGGGCACTTCACTGCCTGTGGAGTTAGTTACGTCACACGATGTAGTGTTTTCCCGTCAGCACCTTCAGGTGACGTTCAGCTGGGATCGATGTGGCATGAGATCCGAGCATTTACGCAGTTCAGACGCACATTAGAGCAGTACCGTTCACACCTCACGAAAGAGTCTCATGCGCATCCTCGATCGCGAAGCCATCATCGCGCCGCCGACGTTTAACCGCTGGCTGATGCCAGCCGCCGCACTGGCGATCCACCTGTGTATTGGGCAGGTCTACGCGCTCAGCGTGTTCAAGGCCCCGCTCATGGGCAACTTCGACGCCGGCGACGTCGCTATCGGCTGGGTATTCTCGGTCGCCATCGCCATGCTCGGCATCTCCGCGGCCGTGGGCGGTACCTGGGTGGAGCGGGCCGGTCCCCGCAAGGCCATGGTCGTCGCCGGAGCGTTCTGGGTGGTGGGCTTCCTGGTCTCCACCCTGGGCATCTCCACCGGCCAGCTGTGGCTGCTCTACCTCGGCTACGGCGTGATCGGCGGCATCGGCCTGGGCATCGGCTACATCTCCCCGGTCTCCACCCTGATGAAGTGGTTCCCCGACCGGCCAGGTCTGGCCACCGGTTTGGCCATCATGGGCTTCGGTGGCGGTGCGCTGCTGGCCAGCCCGATGTCGAACTCGCTGATGGCGTTCTACGGCGGCGGCAGCGAACCGGATCAGCTCGTCGCGGGCCTGACGCCGACGTTCCTCACCCTGGGTATCCTCTACGCCGTCGCCATCACCCTGGGCGCCATCGTGATTCGCCTGCCGCACCCGCAGTGGAAGCCCACCGGCTGGGACCCTTCGAAGCAGGTGAAGAAGAAGCTGCAGACTTCCGGCAACGTCTCCGCGAAGTTGTCGATCCGCACCCCGCAGTTCTGGATGCTGTGGATCGTGCTGTTCACCAATGTGACCGCGGGTATCGGCATCCTCGAGAACGCCGCCCCCATGATTCAGAGCTTTTTCTCCGAGATCGACGCCGCCAGCGCGGCCGGGTTCGTGGGCTTGCTGTCCCTGGCGAACATGGCCGGGCGCTTCCTGTGGTCCAGCGTCTCCGACTTCATCGGGCGCCAGAACATCTACATCGTCTACCTGGGTGTGGGCATCGTGATGTATCTGGTGATCGCGCTGTTCGGCGCGCAGAGCCTGATCATCTTCATCATCGCCACCATGGTGATCCTCTCCTTCTACGGCGGCGGCTTCGCCACCATCCCGGCGTACCTGAAGGACATGTTCGGGGTCTACCAGGTGGGCGCGATCCACGGTCGACTGCTCACCGCATGGTCGGCGGCCGGTGTGGCCGGCCCGCTGATCGTCAACATGGTGATCGAGAACCGGCGCGCCGCCGGTGCGGAGGGCGCGGATGTTTACATCATGTCGCTTTACATCATGGTCGGCCTGCTCGCGGTCGGCCTGGTGGCCAACCTGCTGATGCGCCCGGTGATGGAGAAGTTCTTCGCCTCCGACGAGGAGGTCGAGGCGGCCAAGGTGCATGAGTCCAACGGCAACGGCGGGGATCAGCCGATCCATTCGACCGGCGGCATCTACAAGACGGTGGCCTACGCCCTGACCGGCGTCGTCGTCGTGGGTCTGCTGTATGCACTGGTTCAGGTGCTGATCAAGTCGGCCGCGTTCTTCTAGCCGCAACGGAACAATGCCTGCGAGGGGCGCGGATGTGAGCCATATCCCGTATCCTCGAAGGACTGAGCAATATCGGGCGCGCACGCCATCGGACATCGCGCGTCCAGATCCTGAGGGGGTCGAGAATGTCTGACGTACGTGGACGGATCGTCGAATTCAACGATATCGACGAGAACGATCTTGAGGTTTCGAAGCCGAAGAGCTCCGCCGCCGGACTGAAGGCCGTTGAGGTGGCGCTGGAGCGGGGCGTGCGCCAGGGGGGCGTGAGTCGCACCGTGCGCTCGCTGTACCGAATCAATCAGCCCGACGGCGTGGACTGCCCGGGCTGTGCGTGGCCCGAGTCGATCACCGGTGACCGCAAGAAGATCGAGTTCTGCGAGAACGGTGCCAAGGCCCTGGCCGAGGAGAACACCACCCGCATTGCCAGCCCCGAATGGTGGGCGGAGCACTCGATCGCGGAGCTCGAGCAGAGGACCGAGTACTGGTTGGGCCAGTCCGGGCGCATCACCCACCCGATGATGATCCGCGAGGGCGAGACCCACTACCAGCCGGTCACCTGGAACGAGGCGTTCTCCACGATCGCCGAGCACGTGCACGCGACGACGCCGGATCGCTGCACCTTCTACACCTCGGGGCGCACGCCGAACGAGACGGCGTTCATGTACCAGTTGATCGCCCGGTCCCTGGGCACCAACAACCTCCCGGACTGCTCGAACATGTGCCACGAGTCCTCGGGCTCGGCGCTGAATCCGACGATCGGTATCGGCAAGGGCACCGTCTCCCTGGAAGACCTGGAGAAGGCGGAGCTGATCTTCGTCGTCGGGCAGAACCCGGGTACCAACCACCCGCGCATGCTCGGCTCGCTGGCCGAATGCCGCAAGAACGGCGGCAAAGTGGTGGCGGTGAACCCGCTGCCGGAGGCCGGACTACTGCGCTTCAAGGACCCGCAGACCCCGAAGGGACTGCTGGCCGACGGCGAGCGGACCTCGGATGAGTTCCTGCAGATCAAAGTCGGCGGTGACCTGGCACTGTTCCAGGCGCTGGGGCACCTGCTGCTGCAGAAGGAAGCTCAGGCGCCGGGCACCATTGTGGACCGGGAGTTCGTCGAGTCCTCCACTCTGGATTTCGAGGCCTACGCTGCCGCACGAGCCGAGCTGGACTGGGACGCGATCCTGGAGGCCACCGGGCTGCAGCGCTCGGAGATCGAGATGGCCGCGGATATGCTGGCCAGCTCAAAGGCCACGATCTTCTGCTGGGCGCTGGGCATCACCCAGCAGCCGCATTCGGTGGACACCATCAAGGAGATCATCAACCTGCTGCTGGTGCAGGGCAACTTCGGTAAGCCTGGTGCCGGCGCCTGCCCCGTGCGCGGACACTCCAACGTGCAGGGCGACCGGACTTTCGGCATCTGGGAGAAGCCGACCGAGGGGCTGCTGGAGCGGATCGACCAGGAATTCGGGATCGAGGCGCCGCGCGAGCATGGCTACGACTCCACCGAGTCGATGGAAGCGATGTATGACGGCAAGATCGACGTGTTCGTCTCCCTGGGCGGCAACCTGGCACTGGCGAACTCCGACACCGCCTACATGGAGGAGGGGCTGAGGCGTACCGGGCTGACCGTGCACATCTCCACGAAGCCCAACCGCTCCCACGTCACCCACGGCAAGACGTCGATCATTCTGCCCACGCTGGGTCGGACCGATCTCGATGACAAGCATCCGGGTGGGATGCAGTTCCTGTCGGTGGAGAACTCGATGTCGGTGATCAGCCGGACCCAGGGCCGACTGCAGCCGGTGTCGGATCACCTGCTGGCTGAGCCCGTGATCCTGGCTCGGATGGCACGGGAGATCTTCGGTCCGGACCATATTGTGGACTGGAAGGCCATGGCGGACGATTACGACGTCATTCGCGACCACTGCTCGCGCGTGATTCCGGGTACCGAGGATTTCAATACCCGGGTACGCACGAAGTACGGCTTCGTACTTCCGAACCCGCCGCGCGATCGGCGTAGCTTCGCCACCGCCGCGGGCAAGGCGCACTTCACGGTGAGCCCGCTGGAGTACCTGACGCCCCCGGAGGGGCACCTGGTGCTACAGACGATGCGTTCTCATGATCAGTACAACACCACCTTCTATGGTCTCGATGACCGGTATCGCGGGATTAAGGGCGGACGTCGAGTGATCCTGATCCATCCGGAGGATCTGAAGGAGATGGGCTTCGAGGATCGGACACTGGTGGATGTGATCTCGGTGTTCCAGGGTGAGGAACGACGCGCGGATCGGTTCCGGCTCGTGGCCTATCCGACGGCGCGCGGCTGTGTGGCTGCGTACTATCCGGAGGCGAACGCGCTGGTGCACCGCGAACTGGTGGCTCGCGAATCCAACACCCCGGGCTTCAAAGCGATCATGGTGCGGTTCGTGGAGCGTCCCGAGGACCTGGACGGCGCAGAGCAGGAAGAATCGACGGTCGAAGTAGCGCTGTAATCTGCTGAGGTTTCGTTGCCGATCGGTTTGCTAATCGACGAGAGGACGGGCTGTTTCTCGGGGTCACGACCCTGCTGAAGCAGTCCGTTCTTCTGTTGTAGACCGGTTGCTTCTTCTGTGGACGTGGAAGCTCATCGTCTGCCTCTTTCGTGGGTTCGCGAAATTCGGCCTCTTCGAGTTGAGCGCACGGATGCCTGAACTGTGGGCACGGCTAGATCTCTGACGATTCTCGCTGATATTCGCCGGTCTATTGGCGCAGGGGTCGCCAGTAGGTGTTCCGGCGGGGTATCTGGTCGGGGTCAATATAGGGTGGCGCGGTGAACCAGGGGACGTCGTCCACGATGCTGATCTGCCAATCACCGCGGTCAGCTAACCGGTGATCATGGTGACACAACAGCACACCGTTGGCGGTGGAGGTGGGGCCTTGGGCTCGGGCTGGGTCGATGTGGTGGCTTTCGCACCACGGGGTCGGTGCTGTGCAGCCAGGGGCGGCGCACCCGCCATCACGGGCCACTAACGCTTTGCGTAAGTGTTTGTCGAAGAACCTCGCACTGGTGCCCACGTCCAGGATTTGTCCGGCCCCGCCGAGGACCACGGGCAGGATTTCTGCCTCACAAAGTAGGTGGCGGATATTAGCGGGACTGATGGGCCCGGTGTAGGCGCCCTGACTGAGCTCGAAACCTGGCAGCGTGCCGTCGGTGAGCCAGGCAGGGTCGAAATTCTTCGGTGTGATTCCGGCCTGGACCATCATCCGTAGCATTAGCGGCAGATCAATCGTCACCAGTACTTGAGGCCGGGTCCCGCCCTGGTCGGGGAGTTTGTTGTGGGGGACTTTCAGTCCGGCTTGCAGGACCCCGATGAGAGCGTCGTGGGCTTTCTGCT
>JBQDEV010000012.1:19541-106277 GCA_052084925.1 Micrococcaceae bacterium | reverse complement strand
GGTTTTTTTCCTCTGGTGTTTGATAAAGTGTTTACCCCGGTTTGGGTATTGGTTTCTCCCCGTGTCGCCCCCACCAAACACCCGGGGGGGGCCGCGCCACTTCTGTGGCGCGGCCCCGCGAGGTTTTCTGTTATCCCGAGTCGACTCAGTCCTGCTCGAGGAGGAAGCCCGCGAAGTAGTCGTTCAGCGCGGACTCGTCATCCAGAGGCAGCACCTGGGCAACGTACTGATCCGGGCGGACGACGACGACTGCCCCGGCGTCCCGATCGATGTCACGCAAGGAATAGATGTCTTCGGTCACGTTCAGTCCGGGGATATCTCCGAGCAAGAAGCCGTTGGTGGACTCCGCGGAGAAGACCTTCTCATGGTCCACCACCTGGTAAGGGCCCTTGCGCGGGCGCAGTATGTCGGGCAGAGCGGTCGGATCCACGTCGAGGTGCGGCTGCTGAACGATAGCGCGCACGTCGAAGACGGAGTCGCGTTCGGCGTCGTCGGGAGTGAAGCGATTGAGCGCGGAGGCCTGGTCGGTGTCGAAGCGCTGACACCAGCGTGCCGCGGCCGACTCCGGAGCAAGGCCGTCTCGGTCGGCGAAGAGATAGATCCGGAACCGGCCGTCGGCGTCATGGACGTGGCCCAGCTGCAGCGGGCGGGCATCGGCGACGCGGACCACCGGGGCGGAATGGAAGCGCTGACCCACGGGATATCCCTGGGCCAGGTGTTGGTGCTCGGTGCCGCCGGTGAGCAAAGCGGGCTGATAGTGAGTGGCGAACCCGGCCGTGAACGTGCCGCCGTCGACGAACTGGCGCTGAACGTCCGAGGCCGAGACGGCGTCCTCGGAGGTCGTTGCGGCCGTACGCGAGCCGACCATCTTCGACCACTTCGTGTCGTAGTCAATGAGCTCTGCTGCGGTGACTTGTCGTTCCTGCGAATACGTGTGCAGCAGCTCGGCGGGTGCCCGGCCCTGCAACACGGCGGCTAGCTTCCACCCCAGGTTGAACGTGTCCTGCATCGAGACGTTCATGCCCTGGCCGGCCTTGGCCGAATGGGTGTGGCAGGCGTCGCCGGCGATGAAAATCCGGGGAGCATCCTCGCTGCGACCGTCGACGTCGTCGAAGCCATCGGCCAGACGCTGTCCCACCTCGTAGACGCTCCACCAGGCCACATGCGCGACGGAGACGGTATACGGGCTCATGATGCGGTTGGCTGCGGAGATGACGTCATCCACACTGGTGCGAGTGCGGAACTCGGTGTCGGTCGGATCGACGGTACCCAGGTCGACGTAGAGCCGAACCAGGTGCCCGCCCTCGCGCGGGATGATGATGATCGAGCCCTGCTCGGAGCGGATGACCGATTTCTTGCGGATATCGGGGAAATCGGTGTCCACGAGCACATCCAGCACGCCCCAGGCGTGATTCTGCGCGTCGCCCTGCAGGGAGCGACCGATGGATTCGCGCACTGCAGACCGGGCGCCGTCGCACCCGACCACATAGCGGGCACGTACCGTGCGCGTCTCGCCGGTGGGCCGGTTCTCCTCATCGGTTTCCGCAAGAGTCACCGTGACCGGGTAGGGCTGGTCGAGGTCCGTGGTCTGGGAGACATAGTGGTACCCGTAGTCGACCTGGAGGCGAGCGGCGGACCGTGCGGCGTGATCGAACAGCAGCTCCTGCATGCGTGCCTGATTGACGATGACGTGGGGAAACTCGCTGAGGCCGTCGGCGACGTCCTGGATAGTGTCCGTGCGTTCTATTTCAGCGCTGTTCTGCGGGTTCGGTGCCCAGAAAGTCGTCTCGTTGACCCAGTAGGCCTCATCCAGCAGGCGCGAGGAGAGGTCGAACGCGTTGAACATCTCCACCGTGCGGCAGGCCACGCCGTCGGCGTGGCCGCGCTGCAGGGCAGACTGTCGTCGTTCGACAACACGCGTTGTAATGCCGGGAAACTGGGAGAGCTGAGCCGCCAGGACGGCTCCGGCAGGCCCCGTGCCCACGATGAGGACATCCACGTGAGCAGGCAGGGGACCTTGGTCCTCGGTACGGCCGGGAGCGGGGGTCTGGATGATGGGATCGCCGTAGGTGTAACCCTCAAGGTGGTACTGCATAGTCAACCTTCTGTATACGTACTAATTTAGATTCAGTGTACGCCTTGTCCGTGAGGTGCGCCACTTTCTAGGGTGAACATTTTCGGCCGCGTCGGCGTTGTCCTTCCTTGAGAGCTGATCAGGGTGGTTTATTGGTATACGTTGTTGTTGCGGCCTTTCTTGTGGTCGCGTGGACGTTCGAGGGCGACGGGAGCGCCGTGGACGGCGTGAAAGGTCAGGGCCTATGGATCTGAGTCGAGCAGTTGGGCATTTGTTGCGCAGGGCACAGCAGCGCCATGCCGAGCTCTGGGCCGAACTTGTCGACCCTGAACTGACGTCCTCGCAGTTTGCGGTGCTGGAGACGATCGTGGATTGGGACGAGTCCTGGGGTATTCGTGATCAAGGCAGCGTGGCTGGCCGGGCAGGACTCGATGTCTCCACCGGGGCGGAGATGATGCGTCGTCTGGAGGCCCAAGGATGGCTGCAGCGAGTGCCTCATCCCCTGGATTCACGGCGGCGGGTGATCAAAGCAGGACCACCGGCTGCAGTGGTGGTGCGGGTGGTGCAGGACTCGGTGCAGCGGGTTCAGGAGCGACTCTGCTCACCGTTGACCGGCGACGAACTACGGTGGGCGCTACCGCGCTGGTTCGCGCTGGGTGACGCGCAGGAAGGCGACGCGGCGCCCGACCGCCCGGGGCAGGTGCTGCGCCTAGCACAGCAGCGCCATTCGCGACTGTGGGCCCAGAGGGTCTCAGGTGAGACCACCTCGGTTCAGTTCGCGGTGCTGAACAGTCTGGATGCGATCGAGCCCCTGATGCAGTCTGATCTCGCGGAACGGGCGGGAGTCGACCGGTCCACGGGTTCGTCTGTGATCCAGCGTTTGGCGCGCCGGAACCTGGTGGAGCGGCGAGCAGGACAGGACAAGCGACAGCGACTGATCGAGCTGAGTGAGAGCGGCCGAGCACTGCTGGCTGAATTGAGCCCGGCCGTGGAATCGTTGCAGCGCGAACTGCTGGCTCCGGTCGACACCCAGGACCATGATCGGGTGATCGCACTGCTGAACCGCCTGGTGGAGGACCACAGCGTATGATGCGTCGTTCACTTGCTGTCCATCTGCCCTCCACCAGGACGTCGACGCATGCTGTCCTGGTCGTCAGGTTGTAAGAGAGAATAGAAGATGGTGCCACCGGGGCACCGCGCTCGTCGTGAAGGAGACCCATGAAGCTGCTGAGTCCGGATTCCCCCCGTGAGAATCTTCGCGAGTTCATCGACAAGATGCGCGAGGGCGGATACACCATCACCGACGGTCACACTCCTGACCCGGACCTGATCGACCCGCAGGGCAAAGCGGTCGAAACGTGGCAGGAAGACTACCCGTACGACACGCGACTCACGCGCGAGGAATACGAGCTGGAGAAGTACAAGCTGCAGATCGAGCTGCTGAAGCTCCAATACTGGGGCGAAGACACCGGCCAGCGACTCATCCTGGTTTTCGAAGGTCGCGACGCCGCCGGCAAGGGCGGCACCATCAAGCGCTTCACCGAGCATCTGAATCCACGCACCGCACGCACCGTGGCCCTGAACAAGCCCAATGAGCGCGAACGCGGGGAGTGGTACTACCAGCGCTACATCGACCATTTTCCCACCGAGGGCGAGATCGTGCTCTTCGACCGTTCCTGGTACAACCGGGCTGGTGTTGAGCGGGTGATGGGTTTCTGCACCGACGAGCAGTACCACTCGTTCATGGAACAGACTCCGCTGTTCGAGAAGATGCTGGTCGACGACGGCATTCACCTCACCAAATTCTGGTTCTCCGTGACCCAGACGGAACAGCGCACCCGCTTCGCCATTCGCCAGTTGGATCCGGTACGGCAGTGGAAGCTCTCACCCATGGACCTGGAGTCCTTGGATCGGTGGGAGGATTACACGGACGCCAAAGAGGCGATGTTCCTGCACACTGATACAGATCACGCGCCCTGGATCACCATCAAGTCCAATGACAAGAAGCGGGCCCGGCTGAACGCGATGCGCTACTTCTTGAGCCAGTACGACTATGAGGGCAAGGACCACGAGGTCGTGGGTACCCCCGACCCGCTCGTCGTGCGCCGGGGTCGCGAGGCCGTGGGCGACTAGTCCCTGGTACCGCGCTGCGGCGTGCCAAACATGGCTCGGGTGCGTAATCTGGACAGCAGTAGAAACGATACCCAGAGAAGGCGATCGCCTTCGTCGAAGGAGTGAACATGAGCGGTGCTCAAGCAGACATCGGTGTGACCGGACTCGCCGTGATGGGCGCGAACCTCGCCCGGAACTTCGCACGCAACGGCTACACCGTGGCTCTCCATAACCGCACCGCACAGAAGACGCACGACCTGATCAGTGCACACGGCGAGGACGGCGAATTCGTGGCCACCGAATCGCTCCAGGAGCTCGTGAGCAGCCTGAAGGCGCCGCGCCGTGTCCTGATCATGGTCAAGGCCGGCGCTCCGGTGGACGCCGTCATCGACCAGCTGGTGGATCTGCTCGACGACGGCGACATCGTTATCGACGCGGGCAACTCTCACTACGAAGACACCCGACGCCGGGAGGCCGCACTGGCCGAGCGCGGACTGCACTTTGTCGGCGTCGGTGTCTCCGGCGGCGAAGAGGGCGCCCTGAACGGCCCTGCCATCATGCCGGGCGGCTCCCAGCAGTCCTACGAGGCGCTGGGCCCGCTGCTGGAATCCATCTCCGCTGATTTCGACGGCGAGCCCTGCTGCGCCTGGATCGGCCCCGATGGCGCCGGTCATTACGTGAAGATGGTGCACAACGGCATCGAATACGCCGACATGCAGGTGATCGGCGAGGCCTACGATCTGCTGCGCCAGGTCGGCGGCATGGAGCCGCAAGAGCAGGTCGGTGTCTTCCGGGCCTGGAACGAGACCGAGCTGGCCAGCTACCTGATCGAAATCACCGCCGAGGTGCTGGAACAGGTCGACGCCGCCACCGGACGTCCGCTGGTTGACGTCATCGTCGATGAGGCGGGACAGAAGGGCACGGGACGCTGGACGGCGATCTCTGGACTCGACGTGGGTTCTCCGATCGGCGCGATCGCCGAGTCGGTGTTCGCCCGGTCGCTGAGCTCCCAACGCGAGGTGCGCGATGTTGCGTCCTCGGTTCTGGTCGCCGGCACCGAGGAGCTGCAGCTGGACGATGCCGGGGTGTTCATCGAAGACGTGCGCCTGGCCCTGTACGCCTCGAAGCTGGTGTCCTACGCCCAGGGCCTGGACATGCTGCGCGCCGCGGCCACCGACTACGGATGGCCCCTGGATATCGGCACCATCGCTTCTGTGTGGCGCGACGGCTGCATCATCCGCGCCGACCTGCTGGACGACATCATGCGTGCCTTCGGCGGGCGCGACACCGCCCGCCATCCGGAGCCGGGAACGACCTCGGCAGAGCAGCCCGCGAACCTGCTGTTCGCGCCGTTCTTCGCCGAGGCCATCGGTGCGGCCGTGCCCGCGCTGCGCCGCGTGGTGGCCGTCGCCTCCGCGGCGGGTGTGCCAATCCCGGTGTTCGCCTCGGCGCTGAGCTACTACGACGGTCTGCGTCAGGACCGTCTGCCCGCGGCCCTGACCCAGGGTCTACGCGACTACTTCGGCGCCCACACCTACCGGCGGATCGACCGCGAGGGCACCTTCCACACGCTGTGGTCGGGGGATCGTTCCGAGGTCGAAGCCTAGCCGCTTCACGCCACCGTTGACCGCGATGATTCAGGGTCGGCCCCGATTGTCGGGACCGGCCCTGAACCGTCTGGTCTCCGGGTGACTCTCACGGCGTGAGGCATACCCCCTCCGAGCGCATCACGATGTGGATTCGACGACGCGGCCGCAGCGAGAGCAGCACCAGCGTCACAGACGATAGCGCCGCACCGAACCAGGCCATCGCCGACAGGGCGAGGTCGAGGGGCACTGCCATCGAGAGCAGTCCGACCGCGATCGCCGGGGTGCCCGTCGCCAGGTAGAGGAACAGGTAGAGAGCGGCGTTCACCGAGCCTCGCGTCTGTGGGGTCGTCAGCCGGTCGACGGCGGCCGTCGCCCCGCTGTACGCCATGCCGTGGCCCAGACCGGCTGCTACCGCACAGGTCATCGTGGGGATGATCGACCCACCGCCGTCGAGAGCCAGCCCCACGAGGCTGGCCAGGAGCACTAGAAGACCGATGCGCTGCAGTCGTTCTCCGGAGAAGCGGACCACCAGCGGTTGCGTGAGCATCGAGCAGGCAAGCATGGCCGCCAACACGGCGCCACTGACCGCTGGACTGGTAATGCCAGCTGACCGCAGCAACAGTGCCGGAATTATCGACAGGAACAGGGTCACGGCCAGCCAGGCCGAGGACCCCACCGCCACCGCCAGTGCGAACCGGGTGCGGATCTCGGGGGGCACTCCGGGCCGGACCGGTCGCCACTGCCGCAGCAGCATCGTGGGGGTCGACGTGAGTCGACTCGCCTGGACCCAGCAGATTGCTAAGAGCGCCAGCAGCACCAGGTAGGGCGAATGCAAGGGCAGAGGCGCGAACTCCACCATCAGTCCCGCCACCGCGGTGCCCGCCACGGGTCCGCCGACGAAGGCACCGGCCACGAGCAACGAGGCCCACACTCGGCGCTCGGTCGGAGTGCGATCGATGATCAGCGAAATACATCCTGCCGTGGCCGCCGCGATGGACAGTCCCTGCACCGCCCGACCAGCGAAGAGCCAAGCCGGTCCGGCTGCGATCAGGAAACAGGCGGCGCTGACCGCCGAGAGGGCAACGCTGAGCAGAATGATATTGCGCTGTCCCAGGGCTTCGGCAGCCGGACCGAATAGCAACAGCGCGGGTGCTCCGATCACGGTCATGGTCGCGTAGATCAGGGTTAGGGTGAGGTCGCTGAATCCCTGCGCCTGCTGATATATCGGGTACAGCGGGGTGGGCAGATACACAGCGACGGTGAGCAGCACCAGCAGCCAGATCGTGGTGGGAACCTCGCCGGAGAGACGACGGGTTTTCGGTGAGGAGAGGAGATAGCTGAGACGGCGCGGTGCGCGCCTGCCAATCACGGTCATGGCTCCAGTATTCGAAGCCGCTCCTATGAATAAAAGCGAATGTTCTGCACCGGTACTGTGTACGATTCTTTCATGATCGATCCACGACTGCGCGTGCTGCAACTGGTGGCCCATCACGGCACCGTCACCGCTGCGGCGGCGTCCCTGAGCTACACGCCGTCGGCGGTATCCCATCAGCTGCGCCAGCTCTCCGAGGAACTGCGTGTTCCCCTGCTGGTCCCCCAGGGACGTGGTGTGCGGTTGACGGAGGAAGCGAAGATTCTGCTGCGTCACGCCGAGATCCTCTTCGCCCAGACCGAGCGGGCCTACGCCGACCTCGGGGCGGACACAGCGAACCGGGTGTTCACGCTGTGCGGTTTCTCGACCGCTGCGGCGCACCTGCTGCCTGCGGCGGCGGCCGGGGTGCGGGACCGTTTTCCTCAGCTGGTGATCCGCGTGATCGAGGCCGATCCGACACGGTGTCTGAATCTACTGCTCACGGGCGAGGCTGACCTGGCGCTGCTCACAGCCACCTCGGATGCCCCGGCCACAACGGATCATCGCTTCGACCAACGCCATCTCTTTGACGACCCGCTCGATCTGGTGGTGCCCCGCGGTCACCCGCTGGCGGAGCGTGAGCGGACCTCGCTGGCGGATGCAGCCGAGGAAGCGTGGATCGTGGGACGCCCGGATAGCCCCTATCACCCCTTGATGCTGTCCGCGTTTCTGGCGGCGGGATTCTCACCGACCATCGCGCACTATGCCGACGAATGGGATACCGGCTACGCGCTCATCGCGCAGGGGCTGGGCGTCTCACTGATTCCGCGGACCGCACGCGTGCACGCCGATTGGGACGTGGTGCGGGTTCCACTGCGGGGGAAGGCGAAGCCGTCACGCAGCATTCTCAGCGTCACCCGTATGGGCGCGAGAGACCGTGCGACGGTGGCGACGGCTCTGCAATCCATCGATGAAGCCAGCCAGCGGCTGACCGCACGGGCCTAGCCGTACCGTACCGCGCCGTGCCCGCTCGGAGCTGTTCGATGCGCCCTAGATCCACATGGCGGGATCGACGTATTCTGCCGGGTCGACCGCGGGCTTCTTCTCCTCGGTGCCGCGCCGTGCCCGGAATGTGGCCGGCACGCCGGTGGCGATGGAATCCGCCGGGGTGTCCTTGACGACCACTGCGTTGGCGCCCACTGCGCTGCCGGCGCCGATATCCACGGGGCCCAGGATCTTCGCCCCGGCTCCGACGACCACGCCGTCGCGCAGGGTGGGGTGGCGCTTGATCTTCTCCAGCGACTGACCTCCCAGGGTGACACCGTGGTAGATCATGACGTCGTCGCCGATCTCTGCGGTCTCGCCGATCACCACGCCCATGCCGTGATCGATCACGAAACGACGCCCGATGGTGGCGCCGGGATGGATCTCGATCCCGGTCAGCGAACGCGAGATCTGCGAGAGCACCCGTGCCGGGGTGCGCAACTTCTCCTGCTGCCAGAGCCGATGGGAGATCCGGTGCATCCACACGGCGTGCAGACCGGAGTAGACCAGTGCCACCTCCAGGTCTCCTCGTGCGGCCGGGTCATGCCCGCGCACCGCCGAGATGTCTTCCTTGATGCGCGAGAAGATGCCCATGCTTGCCTTTCGCCTACCTGCCGATGAGTGATGTCGGTTCGCGAAACACGTGTCGAACGCGAACGTGCCCGCTGTTGTGGTGCAACAGCGGGCACGTTGTCAGTATTCCAGGAATGCTGCGACGTCAGCCGCGGATGTCCTCGTAGAGCACGGTGGAGATGTAGCGCTCACCGAAGTCAGGAACGATGGCGACGATGAGCTTGTCGCGGTTCTCCTCCCGGCTGGCCTGGTCCAGGGCGGCGGCGATGATGGCCCCGGTGGAGATACCGCCGAGGATGCCTTCCTTGACGCCCAGATCGCGGGCTGCGGCCACGGACTCCTCGAGGGTGGCCGTGTAGACCTCGGAGTAGACCTCGGTGTCCAGGACCTCAGGAACGAAGTTGGCACCGATGCCCTGGATCTTGTGGGGTCCGGGGTTGCCACCGGAAAGGATGGGGGAGTCGGCCGGCTCGACGGCGACCGCCTTAACCTCGCTCTTCTGCTCCTGCAGGTACCGACCGGCGCCGGTGATGGTGCCGCCGGTGCCGATGCCCGAGACCAGGATGTCCACGGCGCCGTCGGTGGCGTCCCAAATCTCCGGGCCGGTGGTCTCGTAATGGGAGGCGACGTTGGCCTCATTGGCGAACTGTTGAGCCCAGATGGCGTTGTCGGATTCGGCCACGATCTGCTGAGCCTTCTCCACCGCCCCGCGCATGCCATCGGCGCCCGGGGTCAGCACGATCTCGGCGCCGTAGGCGCGCAGCATGACCCGGCGCTCGTTGGACATGGTCTCGGGCATGGTCAGCACCACACGGTATCCTCGGGCCGCGCCCACCATGGCCAGGGCGATCCCGGTGTTGCCCGAGGTGCCCTCCACGATGGTGCCGCCGGGCTTGAGCTGCCCGGACTTCTCGGCGGCGTCGACGATCGCCACACCGATGCGGTCCTTCACCGAGTTCGCCGGGTTGTAAAACTCTACCTTCACGGCGATGGTGCCCGGCAGGTCCTGACCCACCCGGTTCAGGCGGACCAGCGGGGTGCCGCCGACGGCTTCGGTGATGTTGTTGAGCAGAGAGGCCATGAATGAGGTCCTTTCAGATAAGAGATGGTGCAAGTGTGCTGTCGCACAGAGTGTCCACTGGTCCAATCTAGGCGGTGGCGCCCCTGAACGTCATGTCTCCAGCCACGCCGAGTAATGTTGACGCACTCGGGCCAGCTTGGGGTTGATGATGACCTGGCAGTAGCCGACGTCGGGGCGCTTGCGGTAAAAGTCCTGGTGGATGTCCTCGGCCGGGTACCAGGTCGCAGGCTGCTCCAGTGCCGTGACGATCGGTGCGGGCCACAGTTCCTGAGCGCGCTCGATGGCCTCGCGGAAGACCTGTTCCTGGGACGTGTCCCGCGGGAACATGGCCGAGCGGTACTGCGTTCCCACGTCGTAGCCCTGACGGTTCAGGGTGGTCGGGTCGTGGGAGGCGAAGAAGATGTCGAGGATGACCTCGGCGGGCACGACGGCGGGGTCGAAGCGCACGCGCACTGCTTCGGCATGACCGGTCTGACCGGTGCACACGGCGTCATAGTGGGGATTCGGCCAGGCGCCACCGGTGTAGCCGGACTCCACGAAGCTGACCCCGCGGACCTTCCGGTAGATGGCGTCCTGACACCAGAAGCAACCTCCGGCCAGGTCGAACTCGACCGTGTCGGTCTCGGGCGTCTGTCGATTCAGAATGTTCACACCCAGTACAAGTCACCGGGGTGACGGAACATTCCTGAGAGCCTCACCGCGTCCGAGACGGGGGAGGTGCAAGAATGGGGCTATGACTGTCGAATCTTCGTCGAGCAGGAACCACCGTCCCGACGACGCGCGAGCCCCACGCCTGTCCGAGGTGCTGGAGGCGCTCGAGGAGCTCTGGCCCTCCGCACTGACCCAGGACTGGGACGCGACGGGGTTGGTGGCGGGTCGGCCCGAGGCGCCGATCCGCCGCATCCATTGGGCGGTCGATCCGGTGCAGGCTGTGGCAGACGAGGCTGTGCACCACGCCGCCGACCTGCTGATCACTCACCACCCCCTGTTACTCTCGCCCGTGCACTCCGTGGCGGCCACCGGATTCAAAGGTCGGCTGATCCACACCCTGGTCGAATCGGGATGCGCCTTGGTCACCGCACACACCAACGCCGATTCCGCGGTGGGCGGGGTGTCCGATGTCATCGCCCGGATCCTCGACCTGCAGGACGTCCGGCCGCTGCAGCAGGCCAGCGCCGGATTGGACGAGGAAGGGATCGGCCGGGTCGGAGAGCTGCCCGCTGCCCAGACACTGCAGGACTTCGCCACCGCCGTCTTCTCCGCCATGCCTTCCGTTGCGGGCGGGGTCCGGGTGGCGGGCGACCCCAGCGGGCTGGTGTCCACGGTGGCGGTGTGCGGCGGTGCCGGCGATTCCCTGTTCGACGCCGTGCGATCCGCCCAGGCTGACGTGTATGTGACCGCCGATCTCCGGCACCACCCGGCCTCCGAAGCCCGCGAAGCCGCTGGACTGACGGGGGACCGGCCCTATCTGATCGATGTCTCCCATTTCGCCTCCGAATGGCTCTGGCTGCCCGATGCCGCCGAGGCCACCCAGCGGGCGCTCGCGGACCGGGGCTACGAGGTGGAATGCGCCGTCTCGTCGGTGAACACCGACCCGTGGGACTTCATTCTGACCCCCGGCCGCTGAGCGTTTCCGGGCACACTGCGAAAACAACTCCGGCAGTGCAGGCAGACCAAGCAGCAACGAGAAAGGACGCGACGATGGCACTCACCGCAACCCTCGAGGAACAGCAGCGGCTGCTGGAACTACAGCAACTCGATTCCGACACCGACGCAGCCCGCGCACAGATGACACGACTGCGCGCCGACGAGCAGCTGGCCGAGCTGAGGGCTCGCGTCACCGCGTTGGAAACGGAGGACGCCGAGCACGCCCGGACCGCCGACAGCGCCCGCACGGAACTCACGGCAGCAGAGGATCGGGCCGCGAAGACCCAGGCACGTCGGGATCAGACTCGCTCACGACTGGATGCAGGGCAGGGCGGAGCGAAAGAGCTGCAGAACATGGGGCACGAGCTCGAGACCCTGGAGGCGCTGCTCCAGGAACATGAGGAAACCCAATTGGGAGCGATGGAGACGGCCGAGACCGCGGAGGACGCGCTGACCACGGCACGCGCCAGCCTCGAGACCGCCCGGGACCAGGCCAGCGAACGCGAACAGACCGTCACCGAGGAGTTGCACCAGGTGGCGGCCCGGGGCAAGGCCCTGCTCCAACAGCGGGCCGAGCTGGCCGAGAGCCTGCCGGAGGCGCTGGCCAGCGCGTACGACCGGGCGCGGGAGCGGAACGGCGGAATTGGGGCGGCCCGCCTGGAGGGCAACGTCTCCGGGGCCTCGGGCATGGCGCTGTCCCCGGTGGAACTCGACGCGATCCAGGCCCTGGACCCCACCGAGGTGGCCCGCTGCCCCGAGACGGACGCGCTGCTGATCCGTTCCTGACCTTGACCCTTCCATGTCGACACCACACCCGCACCCCCTCTGAAAGGCCAGGACGCCACCGCATGAGCCCCACCCCCGACGCCCCGGTGACCCCCGCACCCGCGCACCTGATCGTGGAGGCCGACGGCGGCTCCCGCGGCAACCCCGGAGTGGCCGGTTACGGCGCCCTGGTGCGTGATCCCGACACCGGTGCGCTGCTGGCGATCGAGGCCAAGCCCCTGGGCACCGCCTCCAACAACGTGGCGGAGTACTCCGGACTGATCGCGGGACTGACGCTGGCGCGCAGTATCAACCCGGAGGCGAAGGTGCTGGCCCGGCTCGACTCCAAGCTGGTGGTGGAGCAGATGTCGGGGCGGTGGAAGATCAAGCACGCCGACATGAAGCGACTCGCCCTGGACGCTCACGCCGTGCTGCCGCCCGGGCAGGTGCGGTTCGAATGGATCCCCCGGGAACAGAACAAAGACGCCGACCGCCTCTCGAACGAGGCGATGGATGCCGGTGCCTCCGGTACCGACTGGAACGAAGCGGGGTCGGCGCTGAGCGTGCAGCACGGCGCCGATACTGACGGCGGCCCCGCGGCCGATCCGACCGGGGACGCCGAGCGGGTCGAGAACGAGTCAGCCCCGCGCGTCGGACGGCTGCACCACGTGGAGATCTGGGTCCCAGACCTGGCCCGGGCCCGGGACACCCTGGGGTGGCTGCTGACCGAGCTCGGTTACCGGGTCAGCGGGGAATGGTCCGAGGGCAGCTGCTACCAGGGGGCGGGGGAGTACATCGTGCTCGAGCACGGTCCCGACGTCGCTGACGCACCGCACGAGCGCCGCCAGCCGGGACTGAACCATCTCGCCTTCTACGCCGGGCCCCGTGACGCCGTCGACGCGTTGACGGAGGCGGCGGTGGAACGCGGCTTCACGCTGATGTTCCCGGACCGCCACCCCTTCGCCGGGGGACGTCGACACTATGCGGCTTATCTGGAGTCCCCCGACGGATTCGAAGTGGAGCTCGTCGCCGATTAAGGCCTGCCGGGGTACATACCTCAGCCCCCGGGCAGGATCACCCGCAGCACCCCCGGCTTGGATCCTTGGCTGGGCACATGGGTGACGCTCCAGCGATCTGTAGCTTCTGGGTTCTCGGCGTCGCCCGCCCACGCCAGGTACTCCACCACGGCCTGAGGGGTGCGCACCCGGCGCGCATCCGCCTGCAACAGGGCACGCGCCACCCGACCCCGGGTGTGCTTCGCCCAGTGCGAGACCACCTTCAGCTCGCCGTCGCGCAGCTGGAACACGTCCACCGCCAGGGTCTTCGGTGCCGGCGACTTCCACTGGGCAGCGTAGCCTCCTGAACGACAGTCGACGACCACTCCGGAGTGCGACGCCAACAGGTTCATCCCCGGAGTCAGCCGCGGTCGCCACCAGGCCGCCAGCGGGCCGATGCCGGGCAGCTTCACCGACATCGACAGCCGATAGGCGGGCAGCCGGTCGGCCAGCCCGGTGACCCCGAACAGACCGGAGAAGATCACCACGGAATTCCGGCCCCGGCGCTGGGACGCCTCCGCAAGGCTGGCGTAGTCCAGGGCGTCGTAGAGCACCCCGGTGTAGATCCGGTGGGCGGGGGCGGCCGGATTGGTGGTGAGGCGCAGATTGGCCTCCACTTCCGCAGCCAAGGATTCTCCGACGCCGAGAACCGAGAGCGCATTCGGGGTGCCAGACACAGATTCCAGGGTGCCCAGCAACGTGTGGCGTTCCCCGCTGAGCTCCGGGAGCATCAGGGAATCGAGGTCCAGGGGAGCACCCGTTGCGGGCGCCGTCTTGCCTTCGGAAGGGGGGAGAAGAATGAGCACAGCCCCACTGTAGCGGCTCGCCACCGGGCACCGCCGCCAGAGTGACGCATCGGCGGTAGACTGGATGCCGGGATGGAGCGGCGGATGGCCGCGTGCCGCACGCGCGTCGTGACGGTACGAGGAACGTCCGGGCACCACAGAGCAGGATGGTGGGTAACGCCCACTCGGGGTAACCCGCAGGACAGTGCCACAGAAAGTAGACCGCCCCGTCACGGGGTCAGGGTGAAAGGGTGGTGTAAGAGACCACCAGCGGTCCAGGTGACTGGATCGGCTCGGTAAACCCCATCCGGTGCAAGACCGAACAGGATGTGCTTGACGGCGGCTCGCCGGAGCATCCGGGTTGGTCGCTCGAGCGCGTCGGCAACGGCGCGCCTAGATGGATGGCCATCACCGGGGAGCGGGCAACGGCTCCCCGGGACAGAACCCGGCGTATGTCCGCTCCATCCCGCCCCACGGCCCCCGCCGCTCAGCGTTCCAGGGTCAGGAGCACTCCAGTTGCGCGCCCCCCTCGTCCAGGCTCAGCCGCCACCGTCGGTCGCCGCGGCGCAGTTCCAGGGCCAGCGCATCGTGTGTGGTGATCTCCAACGGCGCCTCCAGCTCCGGGGCGATGACCACCGGCAGGGTCGGTTCCCAGCCGGACGCGCTCGCGGTCACCAGAGTGCCGGGCTCCTGGGTCTTCCACGCCGTGCCCACCCAGCCGCGCAGATCGGACTCGACCGCGCGGTGTGCGTGCAGCTCCACGGGGCGCAGCCATTGCATCCGCACACCTGGGGTGCGCCGATTCACGGTGCCGCGCAGCACCACCGCGTTCGGTTGGACCTCGACGTCGACGCCGATCTCGACCAGCCAGGGCTGCACCAGTGCGGTCGACACCGCCGCACGTCCCTGATCGATCACCACCAGGCAGTCGGGACCCGGGCAGTACACGATGCGGCGCTGGATCAACCCCGCGGTGTGGCCGTCGTCGATTAGCACCAGCTCGTCGACGTCGTCGCTGAACCGGGCAGCCACGACCGGGACCTCGCCGGGGGAGCGATACGGCAGCTCCCGGAAGTACGGCACATTGTGTGCGGAGCGCGAGCGCAGGAAGTCGCGCACCGGGTCGTGGTGCTGATAGCTGTGGAACCCGCCGTCCACCAACCAGCGCAGCCCGTCGGAGGCGTAGTGGATGCTGAGCCGATCCTGGTGGGAGTGCCGATGCAACTCAGCACCGTGGCGCACCACCACCTGTGTTTCCCGATTGAGGGCCCGGTGCTGCCCCCAACCGCTGCGCAGCACGGTGAGGCCGCGCGAGGCGTGCAGTCTCCGCTGGTCCGGTCGCGTCCCCTTCTTGCCCAGGGTGGCGGCGAAATCGGCGTGCGGGTGCAGGCCGGTGCGCACCTTCGCGCGGACCGAGTCGCCGATCTGGGGGAGATACCCGAAGGGCATGCTCAGCTGGGCCAGCACCGCTCCGGCCCGCTCCAGTCGGTGTGCAGCGTCGTCGCCCAGGGCAAGTCCCTCGGCCTGCAGCCGGGCCACCGCCTGGGTCCACCACACCAGGTTCGACTGGTGATAGGCGGCCGAGCCTTCCTCGTTGACCCCCTGAGCGTCGAAGGCGTCCCGCAGCTGAGCCTCCAGCCGGTCCCGGGCCAGCTGCTGGCCGGCGCCGTCGCGCAGCACCGAAGCCGACAGCAGCAGACCCAGATGCTGGAACAGCCCGTGGTTGCCGCCCACCAGGTGCTGCTCCTCGGACAGCCAGTCGCGGTGATATTCCAGGGCAGTGCGGAACCAGTGCTCCTGGTCGTCGGGCACCAGTACCGCACCCAGGCTGAGCTCGACGGCGCGCAGCCCATCGGCCATATCGACCCAGGCGAACGACGACGGCGCCCGCGAGGCGGGGATGTTCGCCCGCGCCCAGGAACGTACCGTGTCCAGCCAGAAGCGCTGTGCCTGCGCGTCCCCGTCGAGGCCCTGCCAGCGCACGGGGTTCAGCCAGCGCAGGGCGTGGAACTGGAACTGCCAGTTCCGATCTCCGAAGGGGTCCGCGCTCCAGTCGTGCAGATCGCCGTTCCATACCGGGTGCGGGGGCAGGGCCAGCTCCCCGCCCAGGATGCGCTGGGTCTGCTGGGCTGCGTGGGTCGGGCGCTCTGCGTGCTTGCCGAAGGCCTGGCGCTGCCCGACCGTGCGATCCAGAGAGAGCGGGTCGACGTCGCCAGGGCGGCCGGCGCCGCCGGAAGGGTCGGGGTCCGGTGCAGTCATGACGTGTCGGATTCCGGCGACAGTCGCCGTTCCAGCTCCGTCAGCCGTGCCTCCATGCGGGAGCGCGCCGCCGACAGCTGAATTTCCTCGGCGGCGAGCTGGGCGATCACCAGCCGCAGCTGAGCCACCGCATCGGATTCATCCCCGGCGGGGAGGGTGAGCGCGGCGGCGTCGCCGTCGTGGGAGACCGTCTGAGCGGCGCGCAGCTGGACAGTCTGACGGCGCAGTCCCCACACCAGCAGCGGCGGCAGCCCGGCCACGGCCAGGGCCAGCAGCGTCAGACCCGTCCGCGGCGCGTCCAGGATCAGGGCGAGGGCGGCCAGCCCGGCGACAACGGTGATCAGCCCGGCGCCCACCGTGAACTTGTTCGGCATAATGACCCGCCCTTCGTTGTCGTGGTGATGGTCTGCGCGGAGCGCTGTCTTCACGGTAGCCCAGGACCCGGAGTAGAAGAATGCGGCCACGGCGTGTTGTGACGTTTAGACTGAGAGGACAAGCTGACGAACCGATCGGCAGAGTCGCCGGTCAGGGAGGAAAACCTGTGGCAGACAACACTGCATCACCCGAGGGCCAGCTCGAGGCGTGGAGCCATCGCGAGGAGCTGGCGGAGAAGATGGTCCCGCTGGTGGGATCCCTTTACCGCGACCACAATGTGGTCACCTCCATCTACGGGCGCACCCTGGTGCATCAATCGGTGATCGACATCATCAAGGCGCACCGCTTCGCTCGTCAGATCGACGAGGAGATCCTGCCCATCGAGGACACCTACCCCCTGGTCGCCGCCCTGGCCGAGATGAACCTGGGTGCCAGCTCCATCGATCTGGCCCTGCTGAACAAGAAGTACAAGGCGACGGGCGGTGACGTCCGCGAATTCCTGAACACCGAGCTCGCCGAGGTGGCCGGGGAAGAGGGTGCCGGAGTGGGCGCCACGCGCGACGTGGTGCTCTACGGCTTCGGCCGCATCGGTCGCCTGCTGGCCCGCATCCTGCTCTCCCACGCCGGGGGCGGCTCGTCGCTGCGACTGCGCGCCGTCGTCGTGCGCAAGAACTCCGAGGACGACCTGATCAAGCGCGCCTCGCTGCTGCGCCGCGACTCGATCCACGGTCCCTTTGACGGCACCATCTCCGTGGATGCCGCGAACAACACCATCACCGCCAACGGCACCGTCATCCAGGTGATCTACTCCTCGGATCCCACCACCGTGGACTACACCGCCTACGGCATCAACAACGCCATCGTGGTGGACAACACCGGTCGCTGGCGCGACGAGGAAGGACTGGGGCAGCACCTGCAGGCCACCGGCGTCTCCAAGGTGCTGCTCACCGCACCCGGTAAGGGCGACATCAAGAACATCGTGTTCGGTGTCAACGACGCTGATATTCAAGAATCCGATTCGATTGTCTCGGCCGCCTCGTGCACCACCAACGGCATCACCCCGGTGCTGAAGGTGCTCAACGACGCCTACGGCATCGACCACGGGCACGTGGAGACCGTGCACGCCTACACCAATGACCAGAACCTCACCGACAACTTCCACAAGGGTTCGCGTCGTGGACGCTCGGCGGGTCTGAACATGGTGCTCACCGAGACCGGTGCGGCCAAGGCCGTGGCCAAGGCCCTGCCGGAGCTCAAGGGCAAGCTCTCCGGTAACGCGATCCGGGTCCCCACCCCGAACGTGTCGATGGCGATCCTGAACCTCGAGCTGGATCAGCCGACCACCGCCGACGACCTGAACACGCTGCTGCGTACCGAGTCGCTGACCGGTGAATTGCGCGCCCAGATCGATTACATCAACTCGCCGGAGGTCGTTTCCTCGGACTTCGTCGGCTCGAACCGCGCCGGCGTGGTGGACGGGTTGGCGACGATCGTGAACAACGGCACGCACGCCATCGTCTACGTCTGGTACGACAACGAGTACGGCTACTCCTGCCAGGTGGTCCGCGTGATCGAGAAGATGGTCGGCGAGGACCTGCCGCACTTCCCGCGCGTCTGACCCCTTCGGGGAAGCAACGACTCGGGGCGGATCACTTTTCAGTGGTCCGCCCCGGCTCGTGGTGGTCTGCGCTGGGCTGGAGAAACCTACGCGCGGGCTGATTCCTCCGTGGATGCCTCGCCCCCGTGGTCGTGGAGGTGCTCGCCGTCCATCCCGTTCTCGTCGTCCACCTCGTCATGGCCGAAGGGGTCTTCGTCCACGCCGGGCATCCAGGTCAGGCCCGGCTCGTTCCAGCCCTCACGGCGCAGCGACTTCTTCCAGCGCCGCGCCCACTTGTCCTTGAGCCGGTTCACGTAGAGATACCCGTCGAGGTGGTCGTGCTCGTGCTGCATGATGCGGGCGAACCAGCCGTGCGCCTCGAAGTCCACCTCGTCGCCGTCCACGGTGAAACCCTGCAACCGGACATGGTCGGAGCGCTTGAGTGGGAAGCCGTAGCCGGGCACCGAGAGGCACCCTTCCGTCTCGGAATCGGCGTCAGGGGCTTCCTGGGAGACTTTTCCGAGCAGGGTGAGGACCGGATTGATGACCTCGCCCTGGTTCGGGGCCTCCCCGGTGTCCTCGTAAGCCCAGGTGAAGATCCGCAAGCCAACACCCACCTGGGGCGCGGCCAGGCCGACGCCGCGGGCGGCCTCCTGGGTGAGATGCATGTCGGCGACCAGCTCGCGGATGCGCTGGTCGATCTCTTCCACCTCGGTGGCGCGCCGGTGCAGCACTGGTTCGCCGTGGATGGTGATAGGACGGATGCTCGGCGTGTACGCCATAGTGTGGATGCTCCTGCGGGGTGCCGGTCGGTGAGACGATACTGCCCCACAGTCTAATGACTGCGGGGCAGGATCCGTGATTTCCGGAGACACCGGCTACTGCACTACTGAGCTGCGGCTATCGCCTCGAGGTCAACAATCTCAAAGGCCATCGTGGTGGCCATGGTGGAGATCGGGGTGGGGCGCGGACCGGCCTCGGCCTTGGCGTTGTGTCGGTGAGCGAGCCACTGCTGGTAGTTCTCCTCGGTGTCGAATTGGGTGACCACGTAGTAGCGATCCTCGCCCTCGACCGGGCGAAGCAGCTGGAATCCTTCGAAACCGGTCACGGAACCGACCTCGTTGCGCCGGGCCGCGAACCGGCGCTCCAGCTCGGCCTGCTGGCCCTCGGCAACGGTGAGGACATTGATCTTGACCACGGACATGGGAGACTCCTTCGTCGAGTAGTGACACTGCGGGCGCGAGCGGTGTCTGCCCAGGCTATCCTGAGTGCTGATATTCAGTCAGGGCCCTTCTCACTGGGTGAGGCGGGCGAGAGGAGCACAGAACCCCCATGACGACGCGGCCCCAGCGGGGGACGGACGCCGACGACGGAGCACGACCGCACCTGGGACCGGGACTACTGAGTCTGCTCGGGTTTCTCGCTGCGGTGGGCCCCTTCGCCACCGATATGTACCTGGCGTCATTCACCGACATCGCGACGTCGCTGGGAACTCCTGCCTCCTCGGTGCAGCTCACCCTGACCGCCTTCATGGCCGGCATCGCCAGCGGACAACTGATTCACGGTCCGCTCTCGGACCGGATGGGGCGTCGGCCCGTGTTGGTAGCGGCGATGCTGCTCTTCGCCCTGGCCTCCATCCTGATGGTGTTCTCCCCGAACATCCAGGTGTTCATCATCCTGCGTGTGGTGCAAGGTTTCGCCGGAGCCGCCGGCATCGTGCTGGCCCGCGCCATCGCGGTAGACCTGAGCTCCGGCAGTACCGCCGTCCGCGCGCTCAGCCTGATCTCCACCGTCGTCAGCGTGGCCCCACTTATTGCCCCGCTGGTGGGTGGGGTCGTGGCGATGTTCTTCGGCTGGCGGGGCGTTCTTGCCGTGCTGGCGGTCATCGCTACCCTGATGTTCATCGTCACCCTCGTCGGCGTCCCTGAGACGGTGCCCGTGCAGGACCGGCGCACCGGCGGTTTGGGCTCGATGTACCGACCCATGTGGGATCTGGTGGGGGTGCGCACCTATGTGGCCCATGTCGGAGCCTTCGCGATGGTGTTCGTGGCCATCATGTCCTATGTCGCCGCTTCACCGTTCGTGGGCCAGCGCATCCTGGGAATGAGCGAGTTCGAATACGGGCTCTCGTTCGCGGCCGGGGCCGCCGCGCTCATCATCGCCAACCTCGTCAACGCCCGCATCGCCCCGCGCACCGGACCGGCGCGCATGCTGCTGCTGGGCAACGTGCTGGCGCTCAGCGCCGGGACCGGTATGGCGCTGCTGGTGTTTACCGACAGCCTGAGCATCCCCACCTTCATCGCCAGCGCCTTCCTGCTCAGCGGCGGCGCCGGACTGGTGATGTCCAACGCCTCCGCCCTGGCCTTCACTGTGACCACACGATCGACCCGGGGTGCGGGAGCCGCGCTGATGGGCGCCGCCCAGTTCGTGCTCGGCGGCACCGCGACCCCGCTGGTCGGACTGGCTGGGGAGGACTCCGCCGTTCCCATGGCGGTGTGCATCCTGATCGGCGTCGTCGTCTCCCTGCTGCTGACCTTGATCGCGCGGGGTGGCCCGCGCACAGTCGCCGGCCAGTTGAGCGCCTGAGTGGCATCGAGCCCACTCCGGTACATCCAGGGCGTGTTCAGCAAGTACTCGGGCACACCCGGTACAGTCCACTGCCGAGCGCGTCCCCGCCGATGTGGCGACGCTGTTCACGACCAGTAGTCTCGACGTCGGGAGTGCCCTATGACCTCGTCCCAGCGACGGCACGGTCTCGTGCCGATCTACGGGAAGATCGCGCTGTTCTTCGGCATCAGTGCCCTGTGCGGCGTGTTGGTCGCCGGGTTCTTCCTGCCGTGGGCCTCCACGGGAGGGACGATGGCGCAGGCCGGCAACCAGATCCTGGACGAGCATCCCGCCGAACTGGACGAGGCCTCCATCGGGGTCCCCTCGCGGATCCTGGCTTCCGACGGAACCGAGATCGCGACGTTCTACGCGGAGAACCGGCAGCCGGTGGAGATCGAGGAGATGGCCGAGGACCTCCAGCACGCCGTCGTCGCCATCGAGGATGAGCGCTTCTACGATCACCACGGTACCGATCTGCGCGGCATCGCCCGCGCCGCGGCCGCGAATATCACCAGCGACACCACCCAGGGCGCCTCCACCATCACCCACCAATACGTCAGCCAGCTGATCCTCAACGCCGACCAGCTCGCGGGCGAGGAAGAGCTGGCCATGTCGGGCACCACCACCGTGGCCGACCGCCTCAACGAAGCACGCATCGCGGTTGACCTGGAAGAGGAGATGAGCAAGGACGAGATCCTGGCCGGCTACCTCAACATCGTGCTGCTGGGTGGACGCAACTATGGTGTGGAAGCGGCAGCCCAGTACCTGTGGGGGATACCCGCCGCCGAGCTTGACCTGGCCCAGTCCGCCCTGCTGGCCGGACTCATCCAGAATCCGAACGGACTGAATCCGGAAGAGAACCCCGACGGCGCTTTGCAACGTCGCGGCGCCGTGCTGGAGGCAATGCTCCGCAACGACTACATCACCGAGGATGAGCGTGACGAGGCCGCCGCCCAGGAGCTGGCGCTGGATATCCACCCGCGCTCAGCCGGCTGCCAAGCCGCCGAGGTCGGGCCCTATGTCTGCGACTACGTGGTCCGCTCCATCCAGGGCGATGAGGCTTTCGGGGAGACCGTTGAGGAACGTGAGGCGCTGCTCAACCGCGGCGGACTCGAGATTCAGACCACCCTGGACGCCACCCTGCAGCAGGAAGCCGATGCCCAGGTCGCTCAGACCGTGCCGGCTGACGATCCGTCGGGTGCTGGTGCGTCGCTGGTGACGGTGGAGCCGGGAACCGGCAGCATCCTCGCGATGGCGCAGAACACCGAATACGCCACCGCCGACCGGGCTGGGGCGACCACCCTGAACTTCAATGTCGACCAGAACATGGGCGGGGGCAACGGATTCCAGGCTGGCTCGACGTTGAAGCCCTTCGTGGCGGCGACCTGGATCGACGCCGGCAACTCCATGACCGACACTGTGGATGCCTCCCGCGACGAATACGAACAGGGTGCCACCTTCGATGCCAGCTGCCAACCCGGGGGAGAAGTCGCCATCCCGGACGAGGACGGTTGGAGCATCGGCAACGCCATCGAGGACATGACCAAGGAGATGACGGTTGACTACGGTCTCTACTGGTCCATCAACACCGCCACCGTGGCCACCCTGGCCGAACTAGATGTCTGTGACGTCACCGAGCTAACCACCGACCTGGGCATCCACCGCGCCGACGACGGCGAACCACTCAACCCGGCGCACCCGTCCTTCGTGCTGGGCGCCGAGGAGATCTCGCCGCTCACACAAGCTTCCGCCTTCGCCGCGTTCGCCGCCGACGGCCAGTACTGCCGTCCGCGGATCCTTAGCGAGGTCACCGACGCCGAGGGCACCAGCTACGAGGTCCCGGCCGAAGAATGCTCGCAGGCACTCGACTCCGACACGGTCGCCCAACTCAATGAGACCCTCGGGCTGATTGCCGAGGAGCGGGTCGCCGAGGGTGACGCGGAGTTCCCCATCGCTGGCAAGACCGGCACCAACAACAACGAGTCCTCCACCTGGTTCATCGGCTACACCTCTGGCCTGGCCACCGCCTCCTGGGTGGGCAGCTACACCGGGCTGACCTCCCTGGCCGGGGTGCCCATCAACGGCACCGCCCACGAAGACTTCTGGGGCTCCACACTCGCCGCGCCACAGTGGCTGGACTACATGAATGCGGTGGGCGAGGACTATTCGACCGATGAATTTACCGCACCAGAAGATTCCGACTTCGACGACGTCGACGACCCGGACCGTTACGACCTAGATCACGACGGCGCCGAATAGTTGGTGCGCCGAGGACGCCGTGTTTCGGTGGCGTGAAGATTGGACGAACAGGCACCAGACACGCGGGGATGTCCTATCGATGTGAGGGCCGCCCGATTAGTATGACCTTCATCACTGACACCGCGTGCTCGTCTGATCGAGGGCGCATCCACGTTTCGGAGGCATCATGGTTTCCCCTGATGTCCAGGCTTATCTGGACAACATCAGCTCCTTCGTCTGGGGCAAATTCTTACTCATCCCGCTGCTGGTCGGAACGGGTCTCTACCTGACCGTCCGACTGCGCGGGCTCCAGTTCCATAAACTCGGCAAGGCGCTGAAACTCGCGGTCATGAAGCGCAAAGGCTCCGACGAGGACGCCGGAGACATCTCCCAGTTCCAGGCACTGGCCACCGCCATGGCCGCCACCGTCGGCACCGGTAACATCGTGGGTGTGTCCACCGCGATCGCCATCGGCGGTCCCGGCGCCCTGTTCTGGATGTGGGTGACGGGTGTGCTCGGCATGGCCACCAAATATGCGGAGTGCTTCCTGGCCGTCCGCTTCCGCACCACCGACTCCAAGGGTGAGAAGTCCGGCGGCCCGCAGTACTACCTCGAACGCGGCATCAAGGGACCCTTCGGCAAGATCCTCGGCCTGTCCTTCGCGGTCTTCGCCGTCATTGCCTGCTTCGGCATCGGCAACATGACCCAGGGCAACTCCATCGCGGAGAACCTGGAGAACACCTGGTCCATGCCGCACTGGCTCACCGGTGTGCTGCTGGCCCTGTTCACCCTGATCGTGCTGGTGGGCGGCATCAAGTCCATCGGTCGTGTCAGCGCCAGCATCGTTCCCGCCATGGTGGTGCTGTACCTGGTCGCCCAGGCGATCGTGTTGATCTTCCACTTCGATGCTATCCCCGCCGCCTTCGTCACCATCTTCGGGGATGCCTTCACCGGTAGTTCAGCGGTGGGCGGGTTCTCTGGAGCTGCCCTCGCCCTGATCGTGCAGACCGGCGTGTCTCGCGGACTGTTCTCCAACGAGTCCGGACTCGGTTCCGCCGCCATGGCGGCCGCCGCGGCCAAGACCAGCCACCCCACCCAGCAGGGCCTGGTCCAGATGACCCAGACCTTCATCGATACCATCATTCTGGTCAGCTTCACCGGCGTCATGCTCGTGGTGACCGGCGTCTGGCAGGCTCCGGGTGCCGACGGCAGCCAGATCAGTCCCGCGCTCATGGTGGGTGAAGCGTTCAACACCGTGTTGCCGGGTAACTCCGGCTTCTGGCTGGTGTCGATCTGCGTGCTGCTCTTCGCCTCCACCACGATCATCGGTTGGTCCTACTACGGTGAGCGCAACGTGGAGCGCCTCTTCGGTCGCCGCGGTGTCATGCCGTTCCGCGTGGTCTTCTCGGTCGTCGTCTACTTCGGTTGCACTGTGGAGCTGGCCGCGGTCTGGACGTTCTCCGATATTGCCAACGGCCTGATGGCACTGCCGAACCTCATCGGGCTGCTGATCCTCTCCGGACTCATTGCCCGGGAGACGAAGCATTATCTGGACAACGACCCCAAAGTTAACGCCAGCAAGGAACAGGTTGAAACGTTCATGGCAGGAAGACCCGGATGGGATGAATGGAAGGCCGGCGACGTGGTGGGCTCCAGCCGCACCCTGACGGGGCGGACCCAGAGCCGTCGTCTCGAAGACTCCGACGATCCTGAGGGCGGAGCCGGTGTAGGGGCCTCCGTGCGCTGACGCTGGGCAAACCCCTAGAAGTGGGCGGTGGGACCGATTCGGTCAGTCGCGCGCAGAGGAACGGTCGAGTGCTCCCTTGATGAGCACGTAGAGCACCACCGCGACGATGGCGACGAACACGAGTCGGACCACCGCCCACAGTGCGCTCCAGAGGAAGCCGACGAGCCACCAGGCCACGACGACGGCGACAATGACGATCAGGACCGTAACCACGGTGTTGCGCTCACCCATGCCAGCAGTATCTCACGCGACGGTTATCCGCTGTTTTGCTATCGTGGGAAACGGCACGTATCCGTGCCCTCGCGCAGTCGATGACGAAGTGCTCGTCTGACACATTCGCGGAGAGGACTGGCCCCGGTTAGGACGCGTCCGCGACGGAGATTGCGCAACCGGCCCCGAGCCCCGGGGTCCGTTGTGTACACCCTGCCGCGAATGCGGCGCGAGAGAAGGGCGGGACAAGATGTCCGCGACCACGAAAGACTCATCGAGCAAAGACCAGAAGGATCAGCAGGCCGTCCTGAAGAAGATTTCCGGATGGCCGGAACCCTACGCCTCGATCGGCGCCCAACTGCACGAGACGATCCTGTCCGCCGGGCCGAAGGTGAAGCCGCGTATTTGGTACGGGATGCCCGGCTACGCCACGGGACGGAGCACCCCGGTGTTGGTGTTCTTCCGACTCGATGACGGCGTGATGTCCTTCGGAATCTCCGAGAAGGCCACGGTTGAGCGTGAGCCCGACACCTTACTGAAGCCGTCGGCCTGGTTCCTGGACGACATGGACGAGGCGACCCTGGCGAAAATCGCAGACCTGGTGCGCACCGCGTTCTCGTGATCGAATGATCCGCTGAGAATGAGCAAGGCCCCGACGCGAACGTCGGGGGCCTTGCTGCTGGGGTCAGTAACGGTGTTTGAATTAGAGCTTCAAATCGTGGATTAATTGGTGAACGTCGCCGTACTTCAACGAATTGGCGACACTCGTGACAGTCGAAAAAAGAACGGAATTCGCTAGTGAAACCGGGAATTATGAGACCTAGAATGAGCCGGAGTTTATGCCGCTAGGGCGGCGGCATGGCGCGTGGTTTATTACGTTCCATCGACGTGCGCGACAGAGCGCTTTACCAGCCGTCCGCGAGGCGCCGATACGATGAGCGAAGGTGCTCACTCACCTACTCACAACCACGAAACCAGGATTGGAATCAGAATGAAGAAGGCTTCGATATTCACTCTTGCTCTCGCTTTAGCGTTCGGACTCACCTCATGCGCTGACGAGGCTGAAAACAATGCGGCAGTGGACGCGTCATCCCCAGCATCGGCTCCGGTGGCAGCGGATACAGCTACCGAATCCGCCGAGACCGACGTCGTTCCTGCTGCGCCAGAGGAATCGGCGGAGCCGGTTGAGGAGGTAGCCGAGGATTCCGACGTCCCGTCCGAATACAAGTCCGCTCTGCGGAGTGCGGAGACATACTCAGACATGATGAACATGTCCAAAGCAGGAATCTTCGACCAACTTACGAGCGAATACGGCGACCAGTTCACTGACGAAGCGGCTCAGTACGCTATCGACAATATAGAGGCCGACTGGAACGCTAACGCATTGGCGAGTGCTGAGGTTTACCAGGAGGGCATGGCGATGTCGCCTGCGGCGATTCGCGACCAGCTCATCAGTGAATACGGAGATCAGTTCACCGAGGCCGAAGCTGACTACGCTGTGGCGAACCTGCCGTAGCGAAGACATAAGAGCCCCCGGCGCCACTGGCGTCGGGGGCTCTTCGATTTACAATTGCATATCGGGTCCGCTGAATCTTGTTCTACGGGAGCGACACACTGTTGAAGACCGCGGCCTAGTTCCGGAGGGGGCATCATCACATCGGTGGCGCGCCGTGCCGGGAGCGAGGCAAAGGAATACAGATGGACCTGCAAGAAGAAAACCCGGCCCCTAAGGTACCGGGTGGTATGGAACCACTGTAGCGGTACAACTGTCGCCACTACCAACCTGACGGCTTCGTGATCCGGTGATCGAGCATCGGTGGGAACTGGTGCTTGTACCAATCGGGCGGCTGCATTTGATACGACCAGTGGTCTCCCACCCCATCGGAGTACTCGCCTGCCAGCTTGCCAGCACGGTAGCCCTTCGTAGGATTGACGGTGCGCAACGGCACGTAGCCTCGAGCAAAGGTGAGTGGATCGGCGAGATCGATGCCATGAATCTGGCGTCAGGGACTTCTTACTCGGAACCGTCCTACACCAGCAGAGGCCTCCGTAATAGAGGTTGTAGTCGTCGATGTATACCGCTCTGTGGAGGGAAACGAGATTCGCTGGGAATGAGCAAGGCCCCCAACGCGAACGTCGGGGGCCTTGCTGCTGGGGTGAGTAACGGGGCTTGAACCCGCGACCTTCTGGACCACAACCAGACGCTCTACCAGCTGAGCTATACCCACCATGCGAGACGAAATCCGGTTCTCACCTTGCGGTGGTTCTCGGTGTCTCGCCGCTTTGACAGCGGATACCAATATACACGGATTTTTGAGAACGAACCAATCCGCGAAAATGGTGTCTCGTCAGGAGCATTACGGGGTGTAGAAATCCACCCCGTCGCGAATCTGTCGCGCTTCAGAATTCGACGGCCCGGGGGACTCAACCATCACGGCTGCACGGAAATATCGCAGCTCATTGATGGAATCGATGATGTCGCCCAGGGCCCGGTGGTTGCCGGTCTTCTCCGGGGCGTGGCGCTTGGCGGCGGGGTACCAGCGTCGGGAGAGTTCCTTGATGGTGGAGACATCCACCACCCGGTAATGTAGGTGCTCGATGACCTCCGGCATCTCCTTGCTGAGGAACAACTTGTCCTGGCCGATGGTGTTGCCCGAGAGCAGTGCGGTGCGTGGATTGGGGCAGTGCTTCTTGATGTAGGCCAGCACCTGCTGTGTGGCGTCGTCGATGCTGGCACCGCGGTCCCATTCCTCGATCAGGCCGGAATTGGTGTGCATGGTGCGCACGAACTCCACCATCTGATCCACGGCATCCTGCGGGGGCTTGATGACGATGTCGATGCCCTCGTCGAGCACGTTCAGTTCGGCATCGGTGACGAGCACCGCCACCTCCACCAGGGCGTCGACCTCCGGGTGCAGTCCCGTCATCTCGCAGTCGATCCAGACCAGGTTCTCGTCGGGGTTGATCGGGCGGGGCACGGATTCGGATTCAGTCATGATGAGGCGTCTCCTCCTGAAGATCGAGATGAGGTGAGTACGGTTCTGCTTCCAGGGTAGACGGTGTCCGCGGTGATATTCTGCGAGCCATGGCCAGCCCCCCGGTAATGAGTGAGACGAGTGCGTCCGCACGCCTTTCGTCGTCGTCGCTCTGGACTGCTCTCATCGTGGGTTTCCTGGGTTCTTGTGCGATCACCGCGGGCAGTTTCTCCATTGGCTGGCTCGCTTCGGCGTCACCGATTCATCGCTGGGACTGGCTGTTGCCGTGGCGCACCACGGAGACCGGCGTCATCACCGGAACTGTTGTCTTCACCCTCGGCTGTTGGCTGATGTTCTGGGCGTGGATTCGGCTCGGTCTGGTGATGCGCCAGCGCACCAGTCGAGATGAGGGCTACTACCGGTTCCCGCCTCGATCCCTGCGCACCGTGAATTTGGCCACGCTGCTGTGGTGCGCCCCGCAGATGCTGTGTTTGCCGATCTTCTCGCGGGATATCTTCGCCTATATCGGACAGGGGCGGCTGGTGCTGGCCGGGCAGGACCCGTATGTGGACGGGATCTCCACGCTGAACAACTGGTTCCAGTTGGGCACCGACACCACCTGGGCCCAGTCGGAGACCCCTTACGGTCCGATGTTCCTCTGGATCGAAGCAGCCGTGGTATCCCTCACCGGACCCGATAATCCCGATGCGGCCATTTTCCTGTTCCGGGTGGTCGCCCTGATCGGGGTGCTGCTGATCATGTATTACGTGCCGAAGCTGGCCGAACACTTCGGCACCGACGCGGCCCGGGCGCAGTGGATCTCCGCCGCCAATCCGCTGTTCATTATCAGCTTCATCGCCTCGGGCCACAACGACGCACTGATGGTGGGACTGGCCCTGGCCGGCGTCTGGTTCGCCTTGCAGGGTCGGGGCATCGTCGCGATCCTACTGGTCATGGGATCCGTGGGGATCAAGCCCATCACCCTGGTGATTCTGCCGTTCATCGCCCTCTGGTGGGCCGGGGCCAACGCCAGTTGGCTGCGGCGCTTCGTCTACTGGGGGATGAGCGCCGGCATTGCGGCCGTGATCATGGTGATCGTGGGACTGCTCAACGGCTACGGGTTCGGCTGGCTGGCCGTGATGGCTGGCACCGGGACCGGCTCGGTGCCCTGGTCGCCGGTGGGCATCCTGACGAATATGGCCTCCGCGATTCTCTCCTCCGTCGGGATCCCCACCTACTGGGTGCTGGACACCTTTAAGCTGATCGGCCGCATCGCCTCGGTGCTGATCGTGCTGCTGCTGATGTTCCGTGGCAAGTACGAGCACCTGCTGTGGCGGATGACCTGGGCCTTTGCCGCGCTGGTGGTGCTTTCGCCGATCATTCAGCCGTGGTACTTGCTGTGGTTGCTGCCGTTCTTCGCGGTGGCAGGGATCCGCGGCAATTGGCAGCTGAAGTGGGTGATCTTCACGGTCGCCTTCTTTGTCGCCTTCGGTGCCGCCGATCAGCTCTTCGTCTGGCAGTTCCTGGAGATCGAAGGGCTCGTGGGCTTCCTCTCGACCGTGATCTCCTGGTGCTGCCTGGTGTGGATCCTGCTCCTGGATCCGTTCACCTCGCGCATCGTCAAAGAGGACTGGCATGTGCGCGGCGCACTGCGCCGGGTGTGGGCGCGGCGTCGTCGGAACAGGACTGAGACGACGGCGGAGACCGCGGGGGAGCGGTGATGCTCGGATTCAGCACCTCCGGTCACGTTCACCCGCGGCGCCATGTCATCGCCGGGACGATCGGCTCGCTGCTGATCATGGTCGGGTCCTGGGGTGTGGGATGGCTGCCCTCAAACCAGCTGTCCTGGTTCTCGCACTCCACCCTTTTGAACCCGTTGCGGGTGGAGATTGGCGGGGTGATCGGCAGCGCGGTGGCGATGATGCTGGGCTGCTTGCTGCTGATCCGTGCCTGGCTACGACTCGGTCAGGACCTGCGGCTTCCGACACTGCGGATTCCGCCGTCGTCGAGTATCCCGGGTGATCCGAACCCGGAGGCGCGGCTGTACCTGCGCCGGGCGATGATCGCCTGGATGGCGCCGCTGATGCTGGCCTTTCCCATCTTCTCGCGGGACGTGTATTCCTATCTGGCCCAGGGGCGGGTGCTTCACACCGGGCTGAACCCGTATGAGGATGGCGTGTCTTCGCTCTCAGGGTGGTTCATGCAGGGCGCAGACTCAATCTGGGCCGAATCGCCATCGCCCTATGGTCCCTTGTTCCTGTTGCTGGCCCGCGGCATCTGGGTGGTGACCGGCGGGACTCCCGAGTCGGCGATCCTCATCTTCCGCCTGATCACCGTGTCTGGACTGGTGCTGTGCTGGTGGGCGGTGCCGCGACTGGCCCGTCGCTTCGGCTCGCACCCGGACTGGGCCCTGTGGATCGCGGTACTGAACCCGCTGACAGCCTTCTACCTGGTCGCGGGGGTGCACAACGATTCGTTGATGACCGGTCTGCTGCTGCTGGGGTTCCTACTCATCGGTCCCGGCCGCAACCGATGGGGCAGTAGCACCCTCGGTTTGGTGCTCATCGGGGTGTCGATCGCGATCAAGCCACTGACGGTGCTGGCTCTGCCCTTCGCGGGGCTGCTGATGCTCTACCGGCCGGGACACCCGCGGGTGAGGTACCGGCATCGGGCGGCCGCCTGGGGCTGGTGCCTGCTGGTGGTCGGCGCGGTGATGACGCTCGCCGGTGCCGTCTCCGGGCTCTGGTACGGCTGGATCCCGGCCATGTCGACCTCCGGTGATGCGGCGTTCCCCTACGCACCCTTCGGACTGTTCGGACTGGGTACCGGCTGGGTGTTTGACGTGTTGTTCGGCACGGGACTGCGTCCGGTGGCCGATGTCGTCTACACCCTGGGCACCGTGGCAGCCCTCGGGCTGGTCGCTTATCTGTCCTTGAGGCGTCGGGTGATGAACCCACTGGTGTGCACGGCGCTGGCCCTGACGGTGACCATCCTGCTCGCCCCGATCATCCAGCCCTGGTACGTGCTGTGGGTGATCCCGATCTACGCGGTGACCCGCGTTTGGCGCGGAACGATGGAGTGGCAGTCCTGGAGCGTCTACCTGGTGGTCATCGTGCTGGCGGTCGTCGGCGTGATCGATCAGGTCTCGGTCGCCCAATGGATTCCGATACTGCTGGTGCGCGGCATCATCCTGGTGGTGGGTGTGGCCGGTATGGTGTTCTTGGTGATCTTCGATCGCACCACCGCCTGCCTGTTCCCCTTCCGCCGTGACAGTCGTCGGGCGATGAGGACAAGAGAGCATCCAACTGACATGACGACGAGGGAGCCCGCGTGAGCCGTACATCGAGATCGATCAGCCGTGCGGGGGCACCCGACCGCCGCTGGGTGATGTTCCTGCTGGGCATCACCCTCGTCGCCGGAATCGTCGCTCTGATGACCAAACAATGGTGCCGTGTCAACGGCTGGGCGGCCCCGGACGTGCACATCCACATGTGCTACTCGGATTTCGGTCAGCTCTTCCCCACCCGCGGCCTGGCCGAGGGGTACTTCCCCTTTTACACCCCGTTGCCCGAAGAGCAGTGGATGGAGTATCCCGCCCTGCTCGCCGTGGTGGCCGGGGTGACCTCCTGGCTGGTGCCCGGTTCTGGTGACGGCCACGAGCGGACGCTAATGTACTTCGACATCAACGCCGCCGGTGCCCTCCTGTGCTGGATGATCGTGGTGGTGGCCACCGCCTACTCGGCGCGGGGACACTCCAAGGATGCGCTGTTGGTGGCTCTGGCCCCGGGCATCATTCTGACCGGATATCTGAACTGGGACCTATGGGCCGTGATGCTCGCGGCGCTGGCACTGTGGGCCTGGAGCGCTGATCGGCCCCTGCTCACGGGCTTCCTGTTGGGTCTGGGCGCGGCCATGAAGCTCTATCCGCTGTTCTTCTTCGGCGCGATCTTGGTGCTGTGTCTGCGCAGCCGCCGACTCGGAACCTTCTTCGCCTCCCTCGCGGTGGGCGTCGCGACCTGGCTCGCGGTCAATGTCCCCTTCATGCTGACCGCGTTCGATCAGTGGTCGCGTTTCTATACCTTCTCCGGCGACCGCGACGTGTCCTTCTCCTCGATGTGGCTGGCCTTCACCTGGACGGGCCTCGACGGCTCCGCGTTCTCGCTCATCTCGAACGGGCTCTTCGCCCTGTGCTGTCTCGGGATCGCGTGGCTGGGTTTGGCCGCCCGGCAGCGTCCGCGGATGGCCCAGTTGTGTCTGCTCATCGTCGCGGCGTTCCTGCTGTTGGGCAAGGTGTATTCGCCGCAGTTCGTGATGTGGTTGATTCCGCTGGTGATCCTGGCACGCCCGAACTGGAAGCAGTTTTGGATCTGGCAGGCCGCCGAGGTGTACCACTGGGGCGGAGTCTGGATGGAATCTGCCCGGATCACCTCGGGCGGAGAATTCGGTAACGACGTGCTGATTGCGCTGTGGTACGGATCCGGGATCATCGTGCACATGGCTGCGGTCATCTGGATCTGTGTGAGTGTCATCCGCGACATTGTCCACCCGGAACGTGACACCGTGCGGCAGACCGCGGTACGGATCGGTGCCGCGCAGTCGACCCAGGACCTATCTTCGGACCCCTTGGCGGGCACGGTGCGCAGCTCAGCGGACGCGCTCGTGCTACCGCCGGCCTCCCGTGCGGTGGCCGCAGCTCAATCCCGAGACACGTAACTCGAGCAGACCGTGTCCACCGGGGCATCCCGGTGCAGGACCCACACGCCGTGGTCGTCTTCGGTCACGACCTCGAATCCGAGATCCTCGGCCCGGTCCAGGGCCTCATCCGGGGTCAGCGGTTCCCAGCCCCCAAGTTCCTCGACGTCGGTGTCGACGATCATCCAAGTGGCCAGATCATCTCCGATGACGCCGTGCAGGCTCACATAGGTGCGGTCCACGAGGTGGGGGACCGCATTATCCGCGGCCTCGATGCAGACATTGTCCGGGATGAGCTCAGCGGCCCGCTCGAACGCCTCCGCCTTCTCGGTCTTGGTCCACAGCTCGCCGGAGACGGTGCGATGGAACGGGAAGACCTGCGGGAAAAACGCGGTCCCCACCACAGCGCAGCCCAGCACGGAGGCCGTGAAGATGGTCATCATGCGCTGTCGGGTGGATCCGTGTCGAGCCCACCAGCAGGTGACACGCCCCAGGCCGTCGATGGCCGCTAGCAGGAAGATCACCGAGATGATGGCGTCGTACTGATACACCGGCGCCCACAGGTTCAAACGGTCGTTGAACAGCCGCGAGAGCAGCAATGGGGCCGCTATCAGCGTGTACGGCGAGAGGAACGGGAGCAGCCAGAGCGGGACGAAATGCAGTAACCACAGACCGACCTTGAGCGGATGGTCGAACAGCACGCCGATCGCCCCGAACGGATTCGTGATCATGTACATCAGCGAGCTGCCCATGTCGGGGCCGAGCGCGGTGAACTGCCAGTATCCGAACTCGCCGTCGGGGGAGTAGTGGGGGATCACGACCTCGGTGGCCACGTAGTACCCGAGGGCGCCGGCCACCACGAGCAGAGCCGCAGCTCCCCAGGCTCGGCGCAACGCCAGCACCAGTGCGACGGCGATGAGGGTGACGCCCATGTCCTCGCGCACCGTGAGCAGTATCAGGGATAGTCCGGCCGCGAGCCACGGGCGACGCGCGTCGATGGCCCAGACCACCCAGGCCATGACCGGCACGCCGAGCGTTACCTCGTGGAATTCCCAATTGACCATGGCTTGGAACGGCCACCAGGCGAGCAACGCAATCGCCGCGAGCAGACTCGCGGTATGGGTGGCGCGCCGTCGGGTGAACAGGTACACCGGAATGGCGCAGGACGCCAGGGCCAGCGCCATCACGATGCCGAGCATGCGGGGGTCGTCCCAAATCCAGTAGAACGGGGCCAACAGGGCCAGGATGGGATGGAAATGGTCCCCGAGCAGATGGAAGTCGACACCCTTGATCGGGACGACCGGGGCATTGAACAGCGCATACTGCCGGACCGCTTGGTCGAAGATACCGAGGTCATAGCCCTTCGGCTCGAAATTGCGGAAGCGCAACACCGAGTGCGTGACATACACCGCCACCGCGACCGCCATGACGACCCCCAGATGGAACCAGGTTCGTCGGCTCAGCGGTGGGGCCGGAGCCACGGCTGAATCGTCGCGCTGCGATGCACCGGGCTTCGGTCGAGTCCCCACGGTCTCCTCACGATGATCAGCCCCTGCGATGGTTGCAGGGACGGCGAGTGCCCCAGGAGGGATTCGAACCCCCGACCCACGGATTAGAAGGCCGTTGCTCTATCCAGCTGAGCTACTGGGGCGTGAGCATGAACTAGTGTACCCGCTGCGCGGAGCCGGATGCCTCCTCCACAGAAACCAGTTCCGGATGTGACCGGTCGTACCATCCACAGGATCCGGTCAGTCCCTCAACGGGAGAACCTGGCAGGCCCTGTACTGGGAGGACCTCGATGAAAGGAGAGTGCGATGAGTCAGCTCATCACTATTCGTGGAAATCTTGCCGCCGACCCCAAGAGCCGGGTGCTTCCCGACGGCAGCACCGAGGTGCTGGAGTTCCGGGTGGCCAGCACCGAGCGACGATTCGACCGGCAGTCCGAACGTTGGATCGATGGCAATACCAGTTGGTTCACGGTGAATTGCTACCGGGGGCTGGCTCGCAATGCCCGGCGAAGTCTCTCGAAGGGCCAGCCGGTGGTGGTGACCGGGCGACTCTCGGTACGCACCTGGACGACGAAGGAGCCGGAGGGTGAAGCTCCGAAGACCGGGACCACGGTGCAGATCGAGGCCGAATCCGTCGGCCATGATCTCTCACGCGGCTGGACGGATTTCGTTCGGACTGGGGCTGAGGGCGAGTCATTGCAACGTTCTCCCCGCCAGGAGTCCACTGAGGATTCCTCCAGGCTCGATTTCGGGGAATCCACGGCGTCGTGGTCCGCAGCCCGTGACGACGACTTCGGTGCGCAGGACGTTCCCTCCCCGGTGCCTCATGACGACGATGCCGCGGCTGAGGTCTACTCGCTGGCGCGGGACAAGGATCTGGTCCGACACTGACCGGTATCCGGGTCGATCGCGGGCTGTTGGTGGTCGCCGGGTTCGTCTACTTCGGGGGCGTCTTCGAGACAGTGAGAGATCTATCTCTGGTCGTCTGGGCGCGGAGTATGCAGAACCGGGCGGCCACCGACTAGCCTGGTGGATATGGCGGAATTTATTTACACGATGGTCAAGGCCCGCAAGAAGGTCGGCGACAAGCTCATCCTCGATGATGTGACGATGTCGTTCTACCCTGGAGCCAAGATCGGCATGGTCGGCCCCAACGGCGCCGGCAAATCAACCATTCTGAAGATCATGGCTGGTCTGGATCAGCCCTCGAACGGTGAAGCGCGACTGTCGCCGGGGTACTCGGTCGGGATCCTCATGCAGGAACCGCCGTTGAACGAGGAGAAGACGGTCCTGGGCAACGTCCAGGAGGGCGTGGGTGAGATCTACGAGAAGATCCAGCGCTACAACCAGATCTCCGACGAAATGGCCAACCCGGACGCAGACTTCGACGCGCTGATGTCGGAGATGGGAAAGCTGCAGGAGCAGATCGACGCCGCCGACGCGTGGGACATCGATTCCCAGCTCGATCAGGCGATGGACGCGTTGCGCTGCCCACCCGGTGATTCTCCCGTCACCCACCTTTCCGGCGGTGAACGCCGCCGTGTGGCACTGTGCAAGCTGCTGCTCTCCAAGCCCGACCTGCTGCTGCTCGATGAGCCCACCAACCACCTGGACGCCGAATCGGTGCAGTGGTTGGAAGGACACCTCGCCAGCTACCCCGGTGCCGTCCTGGCCGTGACCCACGACCGGTACTTCCTGGATCACGTAGCCGAATGGATCTGTGAGGTCGACCGCGGTCGCCTGTACCCCTATGAGGGCAATTACTCCACGTACCTGGAGAAGAAGCGTGCCCGCATGGAAATCCAGGGCAAGAAGGATGCGAAAATGGCCAAGCGTCTGGCCGAGGAGCTGGATTGGGTGCGCTCGAACGCCAAGGGGCGTCAGGCCAAGTCCAAGGCTCGACTGGCTCGCTATGAGGAGATGGCAGCAGAAGCGGAGAAGACGCGGAAGCTGGACTTCGAGGAGATTCAGATTCCCCCGGGCCCGCGCCTGGGTTCCCAGGTCATCGAGGCGTCCAACATCCAGAAGGGCTTCGGCGACCGCGTGCTCATCGACGGGCTGAGCTTCTCGCTGCCGCGCAACGGCATTGTCGGCATTATCGGCCCCAACGGCGTCGGCAAGACCACCCTGTTCAAGACGATCGTCGGCATCGAACCGCTCGATGGGGGAGAGCTGACGGTCGGCGATTCGGTTAAGGTCTCCTACGTCGACCAGAATCGGTCCAACATCGACTCGGAGAAGTCGCTGTGGGAGGTCGTTTCCGACGGCCTCGACTACATCAACGTCGGCCAGGTGGAGATGCCCTCCCGCGCTTACGTGTCCGCCTTCGGCTTCAAAGGTCCGGATCAGCAGAAGAAGGCCGGCGTGCTCTCCGGCGGTGAGCGCAACCGGTTGAACCTGGCGCTGACGCTGAAAGAGGGCGGCAACCTGTTGCTGCTCGATGAGCCCACCAACGACCTCGACGTCGAGACCCTGGGCTCGCTGGAGAATGCGCTGCTGGAGTTTCCGGGTTGCGCCGTGGTCATTTCCCACGACCGCTGGTTCCTGGACCGCGTTGCGACCCACATCCTCGCCTACGAGGGCACCGAAGAGAACCCCTCGAAGTGGTACTGGTTTGAGGGCAACTTCGAGTCCTACGAGGCCAACAAGGTGGAGCGCCTCGGACAGGATGCGGCGCGGCCCCACCGGGTGACGCACCGCAAGCTCACCCGCGACTGACCCATTCGTCGCGAGACAGGAGTGGCTCCCTCGGCAGTGCCGGGGGAGCCACACCCGTTAAGAGGTCGTTAAGAGATCTCGCGTCACCTCAGCTCTCGTCGGCGAACTCGGGGAGCCGAACCATGCCTTCTTGCCCGACGGTCGCCACCAGCACGCCGTCGCGGGAGTAAATCCGGCCGATTCCCAGGCCACGAGCCGATTGTGCCGAGGGTGACTCCTGTACATAGAGTAGCCATTCGTCCACGGCGACCGGGCGATGGAACCACATCGAGTGATCCAGCGAGGCGACCGAGAGATCACGTTTCGCCCAGGCGACACCGTGTTGGCGTAGCACGGGCTCCAACAGGGTGTAGTCGGAGGCGTAAGCCAGCGCCGCGGCCTGCGCATTGGCGGAGGAATACGGGCCGTCGAAGGTGATCGGTGTGAAGGTCTTCATCCAGACGATGTTCTCCGCCCGCGGCTGATCATCGGGGCGGAGGTACAGGGCAGGGTAGACATGGCGCACGTCGAAGGGCCGGGCCCGGGCGAATTCCTGGGCCACCGGCACATCCAGGTGGCCGAGCAGATCGGCGGCGGTGGGCAGGTCTTCGGGCCCGGGGATGCCCTTCGGCATCGAGACCTGATGCTCGACCCCCGGGCTAGGCTGCTGGAACGAGCAATTCAGCGACAGGATGACCTTGCCGTGCTGCCAGGCTTGGACGCGGCGCACCGAGAAGGATCGGCCATCACGCGGCGATTCCACGACGAACGTGATGGGCTCTCGCGCATCGCCGGGCCGGATGAAATAGCTGTGCAGGGAGTGCAACAGGCGGTCGTCGTCGACGGTCGTCGAAGCCGCGATCAACGACTGCGCCAGGACCTGACCGCCGAAGACGCGGCCGCGCGCCTGCGGCGGTGTGTCTCCGACGAAGAGTCGGAAGCCCGAATCATCGACGCCGTCGTCCTGCAACTTCAGCACGGAACGCAGGATGTCCGTCGGATCATCCGGGAAGGGGATCGTATTCATCATGGCGCTAAGGTGTCCTCGAGGTTGTCGGTCACAGTGAGATTCAGCTCAATACTAGTCAGAATCGGTCATCAGAGCCCGTCGCCTGTCCTGCGTTCGCTTCAGCGGGACGCGTCTGGGCTGTTCGTCTGGGCATAATGGCAGTATGTCCGAAACCCCGTTTGACGCGTCACTGACCGATGCCCCCGACCGCGACAGCGGACTGCCGCTGGAGAGCCTTGAGGCGGTGGGCGACCTCGAGCAGTTGGCGGCGCGGACGAAGACTATCGGCACCACCGGGATGCGGTTGCAGGTCGTCTCCGACATGCTGGCCACGTGGGTCTCGGTGATGCACCCTGCCGGGCTCGGCGACGAGGTTCCACTCGTGCTGGGTCTGCGTGCACAACGGCTGGCCCGACGCCCGGAAGACGGTCTTGACCCCGGCGCATGGGACGGACTCGACGTGGTCTTCGAACTCGATGCGATCACGGAGCGCACGGCACGGATGTCATCTCAGGGGTCGACCTGGTTCCCGTTTCCCCCACGACAGCTGCGGGTCCCATGGACGGCCATCACCCCGCCCCGTCACGGGTGGGAACTCCGAGCCACGATCGACGACGACGACGTGATCGCCGTCGCCCGCAGCGGCATCGAGGAGCTGGCGCAAGCCCTGCCAGCCAACCCTGGGGAGTCGCTGGTGGCACGGGCCAGGGCCCAAGTGTGGAGCCGGATGCTCGGTGACCTCGAGCAGGCTCAATTCCCGGCCGGTGCCGCTCTCGGGGCCTACACGCTGGGATTCCTAGAACCCGGAGGCAGTACCTCCGTGCATCGAGCGGGAGTCTGGACGCGCCTCACCAGTCGACGCGGCTTCATCTTGTCCCGTCGTGCCGTGGCGCTCTAATCCCTCGAACCTGCCCCGAGCGTTCCGAACCTGTGCTCAGGCGTTAACCATGGCGTGAGCAGCGCGCTCGAGGTAATCCCAGAGAGTCTCCTCCTGCAACGGCGGGAGCCCGAGGGAATCGACGGCGACGCGCATGTGCTTCAGCCAGCGATCGCGGGCGTCAAAGTCGACTCGGTAGGGCTGATGCCGCATCCGCAACCGCGGGTGTCCTCGCTGCTCCGAATAGGTCGTCGGACCTCCCCAATATTGCTCGAGGAACAGCAGCAAACGCTCCTCGGCGGGACCGAGATCATCTTCGGGATACATCTCTCGCAGTATCGGATCCTCCGCGACACCCTCATAGAACACTTTGCAGAGCTGGGCGAAGGTCGGTCGGCCGCCGATCTGCTCGTAGAAGCTCGAAGGTCGGGCCGAGGGGGAGTCCTGGGCTGGTTTCGCGGGAGCGGACTCGGTGCGTTGGAACGGGGCAGCCGGGGCCGACGCACTGACTCCGGGACGGTTCTCCAGTCCGGTGACCTGACTGGGTCGCTTGGCCGGCCGGGGTCGCAGCACCGCGATGGGTGCGCCCAGCCTGGAGGTGAAATCAGGCAGCTTCGTCCCGTCGTCGGGACGTCGTCGTTGCGGTTCGATCGTCACCGGGAAGTTCACGGACCGCGCGATGAAGCACTGGCGGTGGGCTTCGTCATGAAGGGCGTCCAGACGCTCCTGGTCCACGGTGTCGTTCTCAACCCAAACCTCAGGGCGCAGCGTGGCCGCACTGACCTGCCCGCCCTCGGCCGTGTGGGTGAGAGTGAGCTCCGCCCGGCAGCTCATCTGCGTCACCCGCACCCCTGCACTCATCGCAACGAAAAGGTACGAGAGGATATGGCACTCGGCCAGGGCCCCGAGCAGCAGTTGCTCGGGGTTCCAGCGCCGGTAGTCTCCATGGAACGCTGCCGCGGCTGAGCCCAGGATCTCGCCCGGGTCCTCAGCCTGGATGACGACGTCGCGGGCGAAGTCCTTCGGTCCCGAGGTGCCCGTGCCGCGATTGCCGGTCCATTCTGCGCGCAGAGAAAAGCGATGTTCCACGCCTGACACTCTACCGCTGGGTCAGCATCCCGACGAGCCCGGGACCCGGCCGCTCAGGCGCGTCGAGCGTTCAGCGCCCGATGCAGATCATCGGTGGCCTCCAGCAGCACCCGACGCAGACCGGCGAACTCGGTGGCATCCCGAGCCGCCTCCGCAGCGTGCACGGTCTCTGAGGTCACCGACCAGCCCGGGAAGAGCCCGACCGCCGCCGTCTCGGCCATCTCGTGGGAACGTGAGGCCCACAGCTGATCGATCTGCGCGAAGTACGCCTCCACATAGGGATGGAGCAGTGCCTGGTCGTGTACCCGGTTGAATCCCAGCACAACGCTGCGCTGCGTGGAGTTCGACAGCTCCCCGGCCACAATCTGATCCCAGGCGCGCTGCTTGGCCTCCGGGGTGGGGATCGCGGCGCGGGCCTTGGCCGCGGCAAGTGCACCGGTAGCGGTGTCGTCCTTGCTCAGCGCGGTGTCGATCTGGGTCTCGTCGGCACGTCCACCGGCCACCAATGAGGTCAGCAGCTCCCACTTGAGGTCCGTGGTGAGGTCGAGGCCGGGCACCCGCTCGAGGTCACCAGAGTAGAGGGCCTGCACGGGATCCAGTTGGTCACCGCGCGCCTGGGCGGCGAACGCGGTCACGAACTGGAGCTGCTGATCGGAGCCAGCCTCGGCCTGCTGCGCCAAGTCCCAGAGACGTTCCGCCACCTCGCGGCGGAGCGAGGGGATGCGATCCTCGGTGGTGAACTGCGCGACGGCGGTGGCCAGCTGACGCAGCAGCGTCTGCACCACCGAGGAATCGGTCTCGGCGCCGATGTGGCGCAGCACGACGTCGACGAACCATGCTGAACTGGCCTCGCCGTCTCGGGCCGTGTCCCAGGCGGCACCCCAGAGCAGGGTGCGCGGCAGCGAGGCGGAGACCGAAGAGAGATCGGCGGCGGCACGCTCCCATGACTCGGCGTCCAGGCGGATCTTGGCGTAGGCCAGGTCGTCGTCGTTGAGGAGAATAACTTCGGGACGCCGAATCCCCACGGCGTCGGCCACCACGGTCACCTCCCCATCCACGTCGAGTTCGAAGCGCTCATCGCGGACCAAGGCGGCTGTAGAGTCGGCGTCCTGGCGGTAGAAGCCCACGGCAAGCCGATGCGGGCGCAGCACCTGATCCCCGGGGGATCCGGGTTCACCGGAGGGGGCGGTCTGCACGATGCGCAGCTCGGTGATATTTCCGGCGTCGTCGGTGTCGACTTCGGTCCGCAGGGAGTTCACACCGGAGGTCTCCAGCCAGAGACGCGTCCACTGCGAGAGATCACGACCGGAGGACGATTCCAGCTCCTTCATCAGGTCGGGCAGTTCGGTATTGGACCAGGCGTGCTTGTCGAAGTAAGCGCGCACCCCCTGCATGAAGTTCTCCTGCCCGACCCAGGCCACCAGCTGCCGCAACACGGAGGCGCCTTTGGCGTAGGTGATGCCGTCGAAGTTCACGAGAACGTCGTCGAGGTCGCGAATCTCAGCGGTGATGGGATGGGTGCTGGAGAGCTGATCCTGCCGATAGGCCCAGTTCTTCTCCATGGAGGAAAACGTGGTCCAGGCCCCGGTGTACTGCGTGTTCTCCGCGGCTGCGAGGGTGGACATGAACTCGGCGAAAGACTCGTTGAGCCACAGATCGTTCCACCACCGCATGGTGACCAGATCCCCGAACCACATGTGCGCGAGCTCGTGCAGCACCGTGATGGCACGACGCTCGACCATGGCCTCCGGAACCGTGCCGCGGAAGACATAGTTCTCTAAGAAGGTGACCGCTCCGGCGTTCTCCATGGCTCCGGCGTTGAACTCGGGGACGAACAGCTGGTCGTACTTCTCGAAGGGATAGGCGGTGCCGAACTGCGCCTCGAAGAACTCGAAGCCCTGACGGGTCAGCGTGAAGATGTTTTCCTCATCCAGGTGCTCGAACAGTGATGCTCGGCAGTAGACGCCTAGATCGATGCGTCGGCCATCCGAGCTGGCGAGATCCGAGTGCACCGAACGGTAGGGTCCGGCGATCAGTGCGGTGATGTAGGAGGAGATCCGCGGGGTCGGCGTGAACTCGTAGAGCACGGCGGAGGCCCGGTCGGCCACGGAGAAGTTCACATGCTCGATCGGCAGCGGTGCCGGTGTCGGCTGGTTCGAGACCACCGACCAGTGCTCGGGTGCTACGACAACGAACTGGAAGGCGGCCTTCAGATCGGGCTGCTCGAAGACGGCGAACATGCGACGGGAGTCAGGGACCTCGAACTGGGTGTAGAGGTAGGTCTCCTCATCCACCGGGTCGATGAAGCGGTGCAGTCCCTCGCCGGTATTCATGTAAAGCCCGCGCCCGGCGATGATCAGCTCGTTCTCGGCGGCCAGCGGGCCGACGGTGATGCGTACGCCGTCGGAGGCCTCGGCGCCCAGCTCTTCACCGTTGAGCAGCACCGAGGTGATCTCAGCGGAGACGAAGTCAATGAAGGTCGAAGTGCCCAGGGCGTCCTCCCCAGCGGTGAAGCGCACGGTGGTGGTGGACCCGAACGTGTCCTGCGAACCGGTGAGATCAAGCTCGACCCGATAACTGTCGACCGAGATGGCGGCGGCGCGGGTGGCCGCCTCCTCGCGGGTGATGTTCAGGGCCGATGACGCGGGCTGGGTTGCAGACACATGTCCTCCTGGGAGTCGCTACGCTGGGGTATAACAGTCCACTCTAAACGCAAACCACTGCAGAGCGTGACCCAACCCACAGCGAAGGAGACCTCCGTGCGCGTACATATCGCCACTGATCATGCCGGGCTCGACCTCAGCCGTTACCTCATCGAGCAGCTCCATGATGCCGGCTACGAGATGGTCGATCACGGGCCACAGGAGTACGACGCGCTGGATGATTACCCTTCGTTCTGCATCAATGCGGCCCTGGCCGTGAAGATCGAGCGCGACGCAGGCTCCGACTCGCTGGGCATTGTGCTGGGCGGGTCCGGCAACGGCGAGCAGATGGCCGCGAACACGGTGGAAGGCATCCGTGCCGCCCTGGCGTGGTCGGTCGGCACCGCACAGTTGGCGCGGGAGCACAACAATGCGCAGGTCGTGGCCGTGGGGGGCCGACAGCACACCCCCGAGGACGCTCTCGAGATCATCACCGCGTTCCTCACCGCCTCCTGGTCGGGGGAGGAGCGTCACACCCGCCGTATTGAGCAGATGCACGAGTATGAGCGCACTGGTGCGATCTCGGGGCACGAGCTGGGAACAGACGGAATCGAGAAATAATGCCCGAGGGGCACACGATTCACCGTGTCGCGCGTCAGTTCACCGACACCTTCGTGGGGCACCGGTTGCGGGTGAGCTCGCCCCAGGGCCGCTTCGCCGACGGTGCTGCGCTTCTGGACGGGCACACCCCGGTCGCGGCACGTGCCCACGGCAAACATTTCTTCCTCGAGTTCGAACACGAACTGATTCTCAACGTGCATCTGGGGATGTACGGGGCCTGGACCCTGGGCGGAGATGAGACCTTCACCGCGGCCTCCTCACTCGGCGCACCCCGGAAGATCGGGGAACAGGAGATCGCGCGCGACGACGACGGCGCCGCCTACACCGGACCGCCGCAGCCTCGCCCGACGACCCGGGTGCGGCTGGTGACCGAGCACGGCTGGGCGGACCTGATCGGGGCCAGTGTGTGCCGGGTCCAGACCCCGGCGGAGATGGCTGCCACCATCGCGACCATGGGGCCGGATCCGCTCCGGCCCCAGGCTGATCCCGAGCAGTTCCTGGACCATTGCGCCACCACGCGCACCGCGATCGGCGCCGTGCTCATGGAACAGTCCCGGGTGGCTGGCATCGGGAACATCTACCGTGCCGAAGGATTGTTCCGTGCCGGGATCGATCCGTATCGTCCGGCGCGAGACGTGGACGAGGCCACCCTGCGGGAGCTGTGGGATGACGAGGCCTACCTCATGGGCCTCGGGGTCGAGCACGGCCGTATCATCACCACGGATCCCCAACACCGTCCCGGCATCGCGCTCGGCGAAGCCTGGCCCGAGCACGCCTACTACGTCTACCAGCGTCAGGGCTTGGACTGCCGGGTGTGCGGCAACGCATCGATCGTCGTCTCCGCCATGGCCCAGCGCAAGCTCTACCGGTGCACGGTGTGCCAGCACTGACTCGGGGGATGACACCGAGTCACATCGGGACATCAGCGGTGCCCCTGCCGCCGTCGGCGCGTTAGGCTGAAGGCGTGCGAGTGCTGAATCTCTTGGACCGTGGGCTCACGGCATATCAGGATGCCGATGTCCGGCAACGATCCATCCATGCCGCCGTGGCGGAGGGAACGGAGCCGGATACGTTTCTGGTCTTCGAATCCACCTCCACCTACACGGCGGGTCGACATACTCGTCCCCGTGATATCACGGACACCAGCCTGCCGATCGTGGAAACCGATCGTGCCGGGTCCATCACGTGGCACGGTCCCGGTCAGCTGGTGGTCTACCCGATTGTGAAGCTCACAGAGCCGGTCGACCTCCATGCCTACATCCGCGCCGTCGAAGGGTCCGTGCTCGATACCCTGCGCAACCACTGCGGTCTCGACGTCGTGCGCATCGACGGACGAGCCGGCGTCTGGTTGCGTAACCCCGACCGCAAGATCAGCGCCATCGGACTGAAGATCAGTCGCGCCGCCACCCTGCACGGGATCTCCCTGAATGTGAATACCGACTTCAGCTCGGCCTTCTCCGGCATCGTGCCGTGCGGCATCGACGACGCCACCGTCACTTCCCTGGCCAGCGAGGGCGTTGAGACTTCGCTACAGGAGCTGGTCGAGCCACTGACGACCGCGCTACAACATCGGTTGGCCCCGCTGCTCGCCCGCGGCACCGGGGCCGATACCAGCACCGAGAAACTTCCGGCATCCAGCATCCGATAGAGGAGCAACCGACGTGTCAACACTTCCCAAGGTCGAGGGCCGCAAGCTGCTGCGCATTGAAGCGCGTAACTCCCAGGTGCCCCGTGAGGAACGTCCCGAATGGCTCAAGACCCGCGCCACCGTGGGTCCCGAGTACCAGAACATGCGCGAGCAGGTGCGCAAAACCTCACTGAACACAGTCTGTGCTGAGGCGAACTGCCCCAATATCTACGAGTGCTGGGAAGACCGCGAGGCGTCCTTCCTTATCGGCGGCGCCGTGTGCACCCGTCGCTGCGGGTTCTGTGACATTGCCACCGGCAAACCGGGGGAGTACGACCAGGAGGAGCCCTACCGCGTGGCCGACTCGGTCGAGCAGCTGGGCCTGCGCTACGTCACGGTGACCGGCGTAGCACGTGACGATCTGGAAGACGGAGCCTCCTGGCTCTACGCCGAGACCTGCCGCGCCATCCACGAGCGCACTCCCGGCACCGGCGTCGAGCTGCTGGTCGATGATTTCCGCGGCGGCGACGCCCCGCTGGAGACCGTGTTCGAGGCCCGCCCGGAGGTGTTCGCGCACAACCTGGAGACCGTGCCTCGGCTGATGAAGACCATCCGCCCGGCGTTCTCCTACGACAAATCGCTGTACGCCATCTCCAAGGCGCGCGACGCGGGACTGATCACGAAGTCGAACCTCATCCTCGGCATGGGGGAGACCACCGAGGAGATCGAGTCCACCATGCGGGATCTGGCCGATGCCGGGGTGCATATCCTCACCGTCACCCAGTACCTGCGTCCCTCGCCGCTGCATCATCCGGTGGATCGTTGGGTCAAGCCCCAGGAATTCCTTCGTCTGCGCGATGTCGCCAAGGGGATGGGAATCGCGGCCTGCATGTCGGGTCCACTGGTGCGATCCTCCTACCGTTCGGGCAAGCTCTGGGTCGAGGCGATGCAGTCCCTGGGCCGTGAGGTCCCGTCTCACCTGACTTCTCTGGCTGAATTCGCGGCTCAGGGCTCGGCGCGTCAGGAAGCCGAGTCGGTGTTCAACCGATTCCGCAAGGACGACGACGACGCCTCGGGGGACGTCCCTGTCGCATCTGCTCAGCAGGGCCGGGCCTCCCTGCCTCTGAGCCCTGTTGGAGCCCCCGCCGGTGGTGGCGGCGGTTGCTGCGGCGGAGGCTCCGGATCGGGTGGCTGCGGCTGCTGAACGCCAGCACTCAGGGAGTGAGCGGACCGTACTCCCCGGTCCAATTGCGAACGTCATGGTCGAAAATGCTCTTCTCCCAGCAAGTGGAGATGCCGGTGGATCGCATCCACTCGTTCTCCCGATGGAACACCTTCGTCGCGGGGACGTCCACGAAACCCTGCGTCTTTGGGGAAGTGAAGCTGGAGGAGCTGGTCGGATCGTGGCGGTCCCAAGAGGTGATCACGCCCTGCAGCTCCTGGTGGAAGCCACCGTTCCCCGGTGCGCGGACATCCATCGTCGGGAATCCGAGTCCGCCGTGTCACAGGTCGGCGAGGCCGCGTAGAGACTTCCTTGCCATGGTGAGTCCCCGGCGGGTGAGCGAAATCTGCCGGGACTGACGCGGTAGCGAGGACGAACCGTCGTGAGACTTGTGAATCCACTTCTCGCTCGTTGATAACGTGCCGTCGAGGCGGATTCCGCAATGGGGCGTCCCGAAAGTGGCACGAGCGAGTTGAACCTGACGAGAGACAGTCTGCGGCAATTCTGATTGCGATTGATGAGTTCCGCTGAGTGCACACAGAAACGACTCAGGCCGGGAAAAATCCCGGCCTGACGTGGTAATTCACAGTGGAGGGGATGACGGGAATCGAACCCGCACCACCAGTTTGGAAGACTGGGGCTCTACCATTGAGCTACATCCCCGTAGCTGCATGCAGCGGAATTGAGCATACCCGACAAGCGCAAAGATCCGCAAAATGCGAAATCTTGTTGAACTATGCGTAGAATATTCGATGGCCGGTGTTCGCGCGGGCCGCTTGGTCTGTCTGAGCCATGAGCGTGCCACCGCAACTGTTTCAGCGTAGGACCGCCTCGGACGGGGTGTAGCTCAGCTTGGTAGAGCGCGCGCTTTGGGAGCGTGAGGCCGCAGGTTCAAATCCTGTCACCCCGACATCATGGTGATCGGCAGTCCGGTCGCCAGAATGGTCGTTGATCCCAGGACGACGGCCATGGAACCAAGAAGATCAATCCCACAGGAGTCTTACGTGGTCAAGAGCACCGCAGAAACCCTCAACCCGACCCGGGTGAAGCTGGACGTCGAGGTCCCGTTCGATGAGCTGAAGCCGAGTATCGACGAGGCGTACAAGACCATCGCCAACCAGGTCCAGATCCCGGGCTTCCGCAAGGGCAAGGTTCCGAATCGTCTGATCGACCAGCGCATCGGCCGTGGCTATGTCATCGAGACCGCCATCAACGAAGGGCTGAACGGGTTCTACCAAGAAGCTTTGCGTGAAGCCGAGATCACTCCTCTGAACCGTCCTGAGGTGGACATCACCTCCGCTCCCGGTGCAGAAGGTGACGCCGAGGCGCCGCTGAAGTTCACCGCCGAGGTGGACGTGCGCCCGACCATCGAGCTCCCCGACTACAAGGGCATCAAGGTCACCGTTGAGCCTGCAGCTGCCTCGGCCGAGGACGAAGAGAAGGCCCTCAACGATCTGCGCTCGCGCTTCGGGACCCTGAAGGAGACCGATCGTCCCGCAGCCAAGGATGACTTCGTCACCATCTCGCTGACGGCGACCATCGACGATGAGACCGTGGACCAGGCAGACGACCTGTCGTACCAGGTCGGCGCCGGCACCATGCTCGAGGGACTCGACGAGGCGCTCGAGGGTCTGTCGGCGGACGAAGACGCGATCTTCGAAACCACCCTTTCCGGTGGCGACCGCTCCGGTGAGAAGGCAACCGTCAAGGTTGTCGTCTCCGCTGTGAAGGATCGCGAGCTTCCCGAGGCCGACGACGAGTTCGCTCAGCTGGCCTCCGAATTCGACACCATCGCCGAGCTGAAGGAAGACCTGAAGAAACAGGCTTCCGAGCAGGCCGTCACTGAGCAGGGCGTCGAAGCCCGCGACAAGGTCCTCGAGGAGCTCGTGAAACTCATCGAGGTCCCGGTTCCGGATTCTGTCGTCGAAGAGCAGGTGGAGCAGCACTTCTCCCAGGGCGGCCACTCTGAAGGCGATGACCACGACACTGCCGATCACCGTGAAGAGGTGTCGGAGAACTTCCGCGAGGCCTTCCGCAACGAGGTCATCCTCGATGCCGTGGCCGACACCGAAGAGGTGGGTGTCGAGCAGTCTGAGCTGATCGAATACATTATCTCTTCCGCTTCGCAGTACGGCATGGACCCGAACCAGTTCGCGCAGATGCTGGATCAGGCCGGCCAGGTTCCGCTCATCATGGGCGAGGTCCGCCGCCGCAAGGCGCTTGCCAAGGTTCTTGAGTTCGCCGAGGTCACCGACACCGACGGCAACGCCGTGGACCTGAGCTCCTTCGTCAAGCCCGCAGGCGAGCAGGACGAGGATGCCGCTGAGGCAACCGAGTCTGCCGATGCCGAGGAGCCGAAGGAAGAGAAGAAGGCCCCCGCGAAGAAGGCTGCTGCTAAGAAGCCTGCCGCCAAGAAGGCGGCACCGAAGAAGGCTGCCGAGAAGGCTGAAGGCGCCGAGGAGTCCGACGAGGCTGAAGAGAAGCCTGCCGCCAAGAAGGCTCCCGCTAAGAAGGCTCCCGCTAAGAAGCCCGCGGCAAAGAAGGCTCCTGCCAAGAAGCCTGCCGCGAAGAAGGCGGCTGAAGACGAGGGCGCTGACGCCTGATACTGCGACGCCGCGCCGGGCATCCGGTGTAGCACCGAGTAACGCGAGCGAGGGGCTCGTTGATCGACTACCAGTTGATCAGCGAGTCCCTCGTTGCGTCGTGACAGGCGGGTTCCTCGGGCCCGGTCCCGCCATCAGCGAACAGCGGGCAACATGCGTGCCGAACCACGGTTGGGCACAGTAGTGTCAATACAGATCGTTCGGATCGTCCGCACCGGATACAGTGCCCGGAGATCCGAAAGTGTTTCATCAGCCAGTTGAAGGAAGGTAAGGACGTCATGACCGAATCGTCCCCCACACCTCGCATGCAGTCGGTGGACCCGGCTCAGCGCGAAGACTACATCTACAACCGCCTGCTCAAAGAGCGCATCATCTGGCTCGGCTCTGAAGTCCGGGACGACAACGCGAATGCCATCTGCTCACAGATGCTCCTGCTCTCGGCCGAAGATCCGGAGAAGGACATTTTCCTCTACATCAACTCGCCCGGCGGGTCGGTGACGGCAGGCATGGCCATCTACGACACCATGCAGTACATTCCCAACGACGTCGTCACCGTGGCTACCGGCCTCGCTGCGTCCATGGGACAGTTCCTGCTGTCCTCGGGCACTAAGGGCAAGCGCTACGCCACACCCCACGCGCGAATCCTGATGCACCAGCCCTCGGGCGGCATCGGCGGTACGGAGTCTGATATTCGGATCCAGGCGCAGCTGATCCTGCACATGAAGCAGGTCATGGCTGAACTGACCGCCGAACAGACCGGTCAGACCGTCGAGACCATCCTGAAGGACAACGAACGCGATAAGTGGTTCACCGCCCAGGACGGACTGGAATACGGCTTCTTCGACCACATCGCCGAGCGTTCCGGCAGCGTGACCGGTGGTGGCGGCGTCAAGCAGTGACGCCAGTTCTTGCCACCCCCTACCCTTTCTCGACCATCGCGACGTCGCCCTCAGGAGAGACATCATGAACCACATGCCCACCGGAATGCCGACCGGTGCCGGAGTGCCGGCACCGAGCTCGCGCTATATTCTTCCCCAGTTCGAAGAGCGCACCCCCTACGGCTTCAAGCGTCAGGACCCCTACGCGAAGCTGTTCGAAGACCGCATCGTATTCCTCGGTGCCCAGGTGGATGACGCCTCGGCCGATGACATCATGGCCCAGCTGCTCGTGCTGGAATCGATGGACTCGGAGCGAGACATCACGCTCTACATCAATTCGCCCGGTGGCTCCTTCACCGCCATGACCGCCATCTACGACACCATGCAGTTCATCCGTCCCGAGGTGCAGACGGTCTGCCTTGGGCAGGCTGCCTCCGCAGCCGCCGTGCTGTTGGCCGCCGGCGCCCCCGGCAAGCGCCTGGCGCTGCCGAACGCTCGGGTGCTCATTCACCAGCCGGCCATGGGCGGAGATCGCGGTACGGCCACGGATCTCGCTATCCATGCCGAGGAGATCAACCGGATGCGTGTCTGGATGGAGCACACCCTGGCCCGTCACAGCAATAAGTCCCCTGAAGAGGTGTCCCGCGACATCGACCGCGACAAGTTCCTCTCCGCCGAGGGAGCCCTGGAATACGGGCTCGTTGACGAGGTGCTGCCCTCACGCAAGATTCAGCGCAGCTGACACCCCTGGCCCGACCGACACGCTGGTCGGGAGTCACCGCGACTGTGGCGCACCGCGAGACAACCGCTCCGGTGCGCCACAGCCGTGTTCCGGGACGTTACGTTCATCGATTCGACCTCTCCACCCACTATGCTGTGGAAGTACCCCGTTTTGAGGAGATCCCCGCATGGCACGCATCGGAGAAAGCGCCGACCTGCTCAAATGCTCATTCTGTGGCAAGAGCCAGAAGCAAGTCCGCAAGCTCATCGCCGGTCCCGGCGTCTACATCTGCGACGAATGCATCGAACTCTGCAACGAGATCATCGAAGAAGAGCTCACCGAAGTCGTTGAATCCGGTGAAGTCGAGCTGCCGAAGCCCCACGAGATCTACGAGCACCTCGAGCAGTACGTCATCGGTCAGACAGCCGCCAAGCGTGCACTCTCCGTCGCCGTGTACAACCACTACAAGCGGATCCGCAACGGAGAAGCCCCGAAGACTCCCTTCGGCCAGGAATCCGATCTGGCTGACGTCGAAGTGGGCAAGTCCAACATCCTGCTCGTGGGCCCGACTGGCTCCGGCAAAACCTATCTGGCCCAGACCTTGGCCCGGAAGCTCAACGTGCCCTTCGCCGTTGCCGACGCGACGTCGCTGACGGAGGCCGGCTACGTGGGCGAGGACGTCGAGAACATCCTGCTCAAGCTGATTCAGGCAGCCGATTACGACGTGAAGAAGGCGGAGCAGGGGATCATCTACATCGACGAGATCGACAAGATTTCGCGGAAGTCAGAGAACCCCTCCATCACCCGAGACGTCTCCGGTGAGGGAGTGCAGCAAGCGCTGCTCAAGATCCTCGAGGGTACCGTCGCCTCGGTACCGCCACAGGGTGGCCGCAAGCATCCGCATCAGGAGTTCCTGCAGATCGACACCACCAACGTGCTGTTCATCGTCGCCGGAGCCTTTGCGGGGCTGGACGAGATCATCGGATCCCGCGCCGGACGCAAGGGCATCGGCTTCGGAGCCCCCTTGCACCACATCAGCAATGAGACGCCTTCCTACGCCGATGTTCAGCCCGAGGACCTGCTGAAATTCGGTCTGATCCCCGAATTCATCGGCCGTCTGCCCGTGGTGACCGCCGTCGATTACCTCGATGAGGACTCCCTGATTCGGGTTCTCACCGAACCCAAGAACGCCCTGGTGAAGCAGTACCAGAAGATGTTCATGCTCGACGGTGTCGAGTTGGTCTTCGAGCGTTCGGCCCTCGAGGCCATCGCGGGACAGGCCAACGATCGCGGGACCGGGGCTCGCGGGCTTCGCTCCATCCTGGAAGATGTCCTGCAGCCGGTGATGTTCGACCTCCCGGCGCGCGACGACGTCGCCCAGGTCGTCATCACCGGAGAGACCGTCAAGGGCGAGGAAGAACCCACGCTGATCTCCCACGAGGTCGCGCGCAAGCGCCGGAATAAATCCGCCTGACACCCGGTTGTGGCAGATGCTATCCACACCATGACGTGCTGTTCGTGGTGGAGTGAATCATCGAGGAGGACGAATGTCTGAAGCCACTGCCGAGAACCGCGAAGTCGTCGATTTCTGGTTCGATCCGATCTGCCCCTTCGCCTGGATCACCTCTCGGTGGATCAAGGAAGTGGAGCAGGTCCGCAACATCACGGTGCGCTGGCACATCATGTCCCTGTCGGTGCTCAACGAGGGACGCGACCTCGACGAGGGCTACCGCGAGCTGATGGACCGCGCCTGGTTGCCCGCCCGCGCGGTGGTCCAGGTCCGTGAGCGTCACGGTGACGACAAGGTCGGCGAGTTCTACACCGCCCTCGGCACCGAGATCCACAACAACGGAAACAAGGACTATGAGTCTGCCGTCTCTAATGCCCTGTCCGAGCTCGGACTAGACGCCGATCTTCTCGACGCCGCACGCACCGATGCTCTCGATACGGAACTGCGCGCCTCGCATCAGGAGGGCATCTCCAAGGTCGGCGACGAAGTCGGAACCCCCGTGGTGGCCTTCAACGACACGGCCTTCTTCGGCCCGGTCCTCACCCGCATCCCGCGCGGCGAGATTGCCGGAAAGATCTTCGACGGTGCTGTCGCGCTGGGATCCTACGAATACTTCTACGAGCTGAAGCGGAGCCGTTCGACCGACCCGCAGTTCGACTGACCACCAGCCTCTGACAACAACGGCGGCCGCGATCTTCGGATCGCGGCCGCCGTGCTGTTCGGGGTGGGAGGTGTTCCCGGACTCAGGACCCGGGTGTCTCCTCGGCCGGAGCCAACTCGACGTCCGTCACCTCGAGATCTGTCTCCGGGTCGCTCAGGTCCTGACTGTATTCCACGTGCGCCACATTGCCGGCGGCCTGAAGATCCGAGACACCGCCGCGCAACTGCGCCAGGCGAGCCTCGGTGCCGCGGATCGTTGCGGTGGTGACAGCCGTGCGCTGTTTGACCTTCGCCGTCGACTTCGCCTTGCGGATGCCGGCCAGCGCACGGGCCACCACGGTGAGGACCTCGACGTCACCCTCGGCGCCGGCGGCGGCGATGCCGACAGCGGAGTCGCCATGACCCGGCCAGGCCGTGTGGTGAACGGAACCGGTGCGCCACCAGCCCCAGACCTCTTCCGTGGCGAAGGGCTGGAACGGTGCCAGCAGCCGCAGCAGGGCATCCAGAGTGGTGGCCAGGGAAGCGACCACGGACTCCTGCTCCGCCTCGCCGTGGCCGCCGTAGGCCCGATCCTTGATGAGCTCGACATAGTCATCGGTGAACTGCCAGAAGAAGGCTTCCGTCAGATCCAGCGCGCGCGCATAGTCATAGCGATCGAAAGCGGCGGTGGCCTGCTCGACAGTGGTGCTCAACTGGCGCAACAGCGACCGATCCAGGGGATTCGTGACAACGGCGGCGTCCTGAGCGTTGCGAACCACCGAGTCGGCTGTGGCACCGAGATTCAACACGAACTTGGAGGCGTTGAGCAACTTGATGGCCAGACGACGCCCGATCTTCATCTGCGCGATCTCATAGGCGGTGTCCGCACCGAGCTTGGCCGACGCCGCCCAGTAACGGACAGCGTCCGAGCCGAACTCCGCCAGAATGTCGGAGGGCACGACAACGTTGCCCTTGGACTTGGACATCTTCTTCCGGTCCGGATCCAGGATCCAGCCGGACAGCGCCGTGTTGCGCCACGGCGCGGAGCCGTTCAGCGCATCGGCACGCACCACCGTCGAAAAGAGCCAGGTGCGGATAATGTCGTGGCCCTGCGGACGCAGATCGAAGGGGAAAACGTTGTCGAAGAACGCGTCATCGCGGGACCAACGGCCCACAATCTGCGGAGTCAGCGACGACGTCGCCCAGGTGTCGAGCACATCCGGGTCACCGGTGAACCCGCCCGGTACGTCGCGCTGATCGGCCGTGTAACCGGGGGCGGGCTGGGCGATCGGATCGATCGGCAGCGCCGTGTCGTCAGGGACGATGGGGTGCTCGTAATCTGGTTCGCCCTGCTCGTCGAGGGGGTACCAGACCGGGATCGGCACGCCGAAGAACCGCTGGCGTGACACCAGCCAGTCCCCGTTGAGCCCCTCGATCCAGTTGGTGTAGCGGGCCTGCATGTGCCCCGGGTGCCAGGTGAACTCGTTGCCGCGCTCGATCAGTGCCGCCCGACGATCGGTATCGCGACCGCCATTGCGCAGGTACCACTGCCGCGAGGTCACGATCTCGAGGGGTTTGTCGCCCTTCTCGAAGAACTTCACGGGGTGGGTGATCTTCCGCGGCTCGCCCTCCATCTCGCCAGTCTCGACGAGCATCTCCACGACAGCTTTCTGTGCGGAGAACACGGTGGCACCGGCCAGGCGCTCATAGCGTTGACGCCCGGTCTCATCCGTGATCCACTCCGGGGTCTCGGAGGCGAAACGGCCATCGCGGCCAATCAGAGCGCGGGTCGGCAGGTTCAGCTCGCGCCACCAGGTGATGTCGGTGGAGTCGCCGAAGGTACAGATCATCGCAATGCCCGAGCCCTTATCGGGCTGGGCCAGCGGGTGCGCCTTCACCTCGACCTCGACGCCGAAGAGCGGGGAGGTCACGGTGCTGCCGAAGAGGGACTGGTAGCGCTCGTCATCCGGGTGTGCCACCAGCGCCACGCAGGAGGCGAGCAGCTCGGGACGCGTGGTCTCGATCCAGATCGTGCTGTCTGCAGTCTCGGCAGCATCGTGCCGGTGGAAGGCGATCCGGTGATAGGCGCCGTCGCGCTCCTGGTCTTCCACCTCGGCCTGGGCGACCGCGGTGCGGAAGGTGACATCCCACATGGTGGGTGCCTCGGCCAAGTAGGCGTCGCCCTGGGCGAAATTCTTCAGGAACGCACGCTGCGAGACGGCGCGCGAGACGTCGTCGATGGTCCGGTAGGTCAGGGACCAATCCACGGAGAGACCCAATTGGGTGAAGAGGTTCTCGAAGACTTTCTCGTCCTCGACCGCCAGTTCCTCACACAGTTCGATGAAGTTCTGTCGGGAGATCACGTCCCAGTCGCGCTGATTCTTCGCTGGCGACTCCGGGGGACGGTAGCCCTCGATATAGGGCTTAGTCGGATCGCAGCGCACACCGTAGTAGTTCTGGACGCGGCGCTCGGTCGGCAGGCCGTTATCGTCCCACCCCATGGGGTAGAACACGTTCTTGCCGCACATGCGCTGATAACGGGCCATGACGTCGGTCTGCGTGTAGGAGAAGACGTGGCCGACATGCAGCGATCCGGAGGCCGTGGGCGGGGGAGTGTCGATGGAGTACACCTCGGCGCGCGTGGTCTGCGGGTCGAAGGCGTAGGTGCCCTCGGAGCGCCAGCGGGCGGTGAGCTTGTCCTCCAGGCCCTCGAGGCCGGGTCGATCGGGAACGGTCACGGATGCGGGCGCGTCTATGCCCGGGTTGAATTCAGCCATGGTGGCCATTCTCCCATAGAAGCCGCGGCCTCCCGCCTCCGGTGACCTGATTCGACCATGTCGAAGAACGCTTCGACGCATCCTCGTCAGGCAACCGGGAACTCAATTAGGGTTGAGGACATGACTCAACCCTCTGCTCCTTCTGTCCCGTCCGCATCCATCGATCGTTCCCACTCCGCTGTCGTCACCGGCGCCTCGTCCGGGATCGGCCGCGCCACGGCGGCTCATCTCGCCCGGATCGGGTGGCGCGTCTTCGCCGTCGCCCGACGCGTGGAACGTCTGGACAGCCTGGTCGCGGAGACCGCCGGTACTGATGGCGTGATCGTCCCGGTGGTTGCCGATGTCACCGACGCCGCCGCCGTGGATGCACTACGCGCGGAGATCGAGAGCGCTGGCGGAGCGGACACCCTGCTGAACATCGCCGGCGGTGCCCTGGGCACGGACACCGTTGGAGCGGGATCCGTGGAGGACTGGGAATGGATGTTCCAGGTCAACGTGATCGGCACCCTGCGGGTGACCCAGGCGCTGCTGCCCATGCTGCGGGAATCCGGGCAGGGGACCATCCTGAACCTGACCTCGACCGCCGGCGTGGTCTCCTATGAGGGCGGCGGTGGCTACAACGCAGCCAAGCACGGCGCCCACGGTCTCACCGGCGCGCTACGCCTGGAGGAAGCGGAGCACAACATCCGCGTCGTCGAGGTGCTACCCGGCATGGTGCACACCGAGGAGTTCTCCGTCAAGCGACTGCGCGGCAACCAGGAGGCGGCCGACGGCGTCTATGCGGGTGTGGAGAAGCCGCTGACCGCCGAGGACGTCGCCGATGTCTGCGTGTACGCGGTCACCCTGCCGCACCACATCAACCTCGACCAGATCGTGATGCGCCCGGTGGCCCAGGCGGCCCAGCACAAGGTCATCCGGGGCACTGGCACATGAGCGCCGCAGACGCACAGGCGCAGTCGACGAAGCGAGCGCGCACCGTGGTGCTGATGGGACTCTTCACGGCGGCCGGTACCGCGATCCCGTTGGGCCGGTTGCCCCTGGGCCGAACCGCCGCGGTGTCGGCCGGAGTCGGTGCCGGGCTCATGGGCGCCAGCCTGTTGCTGGCACGCCGCGAAAATGAGCCGACGGAAACCGAGGGACAGCCCGCAGAACCGACGGTCGGCCCGGCCCGTACTGCCAAGGCAGCGGCCGTGGGCATGGTGCTCGGCGGTGCGGTGGTCTCGGTGGGTATGACCACCTCCGTACTGGCGGACCGGTGGATCGAGAAGGGGGTGCGGGCGCTGGGCAGCCGTCGTCCACGCGCCTGGATGATCGCCGGTGCCGGAGTGCTCGGTGCGGCCCTGGAATGGGCGGATCAGCGCACGCCGTCGTCAGATTCGCACGAGGCCGCAGCGACGGCATAGAATGCACCTGGAAGCGATGAACCGGCCATCACCGGGGAGCTGCCGGAAGAACCGCCTCCTCGCGTACGAGGCACAGTAGAACCGGCCGGGTCAGCCCGAGACAGCTGCAACAAGAGGTTCTCCCCGCACCGGGTGCGGGTGGAACAAGCAGGGTGGTACCGCGTGAGTTCGCTCGCGTCCTTGCACAGACTGTGATGGTCGACGTCGTGACACCCCGTTGCGACGGATGCTGAACATGGAAGGCGCAACGTGTACCCCCTGGCGAGTTCTGACTCCAACGCCGTCGGCACCACCCCGGCGACGCCGCGATTCCCCGAGATCGAAGAGCGCGTTCTGCGCTATTGGGACGAGGACGGCACCTTCCAAGCCTCCATCGATCAGCGCCCGGCAGCGAACACCGATGGCAGCCCCAACGAGTTCGTTTTCTATGACGGTCCGCCCTTCGCCAACGGCCTGCCCCACTACGGCCACCTGCTGACTGGCTACGTCAAAGACCTCGTGGCCCGCTACCAGACCCAGCAGGGTCGGCGGGTGGAGCGTCGCTTCGGCTGGGATACACACGGTCTGCCCGCCGAGCTCGAGGCCATGAAGCAGCTGGGCATGAACGACAAGGCTCAGATCGAGAGCATGGGCATCGACAAGTTCAACGACGCCTGCCGCGCCTCCGTGCTGAAGTACACGGAAGAGTGGAAGAACTACGTCAACCGACAGGCCCGCTGGGTCGACTTCGAGAACGATTACAAGACCCTGAACCCGGAATTCATGGAGTCCGTGCTGTGGGCGTTCAAGTCACTGCACGAGAAGGGGCTGACCTACCAGGGCTTCCGCGTGCTGCCGTACTGCTGGAAGGACGAGACCCCGCTGTCCAACCACGAGCTGCGCATGGACGACGACGTCTACCAGAACCGCCAGGACCCCTCCGTGACGGTCGCCTTCGAGATCCTCGGAGCACCGGACGATGCCGGATTGATCCCCGACGGCGGCATCAACTCAGCTACCGGCGCATCGCTGACCGGGGTGCGGGCCCTCGGCTGGACCACCACGCCCTGGACCCTGCCGACCAACCTCGCCCTGGCCGTCGGCCCCGACGTCACCTATGCGGTGGTTCCAGTCGGACCCAACGGTGGCTCGGTGGACACGCTGGGCGGCACCCGATTCCTGCTGGCCGAGGATCTGGTCGGCGCCCACGCCACAGACCTGGGCTACGAGTCGGCGGAGGAGGCTGCGGCCGCCGTGACCGAACGGCATCAAGGCGCGGCCCTGGCCGGACTGCGCTACGCACCGCTCTTCGATTACTTCAGCGACGTCGAGAAGTACGGCACCGAGGCGGCCTTCCGCTTCCTCGCCGATGACTATGTGACCACCACCGACGGTACGGGCATCGTGCACCAGGCTCCCGCCTATGGTGAGGACGACCAGCGGGTGACCGAGGCCCACGGCATCCCGGTGATCCTCTCCGTGGACGAGGGCGCACGCTTCCTGCCCCTCTTCGGCGACGAGACCGTGGGCGGGGGTGTACTGAAGGACATCGCCGGGGTACAGGTCTTCGACGCGAACCGGACCATCATCCGGGCTCTGCGTGCGCAGGGTTCCCTGGTGCGCGAAGCCTCCTACGAGCACTCCTACCCGCACTGCTGGCGCTGCCGCACACCGCTGATCTACCGGGCCATCACTTCCTGGTACGTCTCCGTGACCGAATTCAAACGGCGCATGGTCGAACTGAACCAGGACATCAACTGGATCCCCGACAACGTCAAGGACGGCCAGTTCGGTCGCTGGTTGGAGAACGCCCGCGACTGGTCGATCTCCCGCAACCGCTACTGGGGCTCGCCGATCCCGGTCTGGGAATCCGACAACCCGGAGTACCCGCGTCGCGAGGTCTACGGCTCGATCGACGAGATCCAGGAAGCGTTCGGGGAACTGCCGCGCAACGCCGAGGGCGAGGTGGACCTGCACCGCCCCTGGATCGATGCGCTGGTGCGCCCGAACCCGGAGGATCCCACCGGGCAGTCCATGATGCGCCGGGTGCCCGACGTACTCGACGTGTGGTTCGACTCCGGGTCAATGCCCTACGCCCAGGTGCACTACCCGATGCAGAACAAGGACTGGTTCGACACCCACCACCCGGCCGACTTCATTGTCGAATACATCGGGCAGACGCGCGGCTGGTTCTACACCATGCACATCCTCTCAACCGCGCTGTTCGACCGGCCGGCGTTCAAGAACGTGATCTCCCACGGAATCGTCCTCGGCTCCGACGGCCAGAAGATGTCGAAATCACTGCGCAACTACCCCGACGTCTCCGAGGTGCTCGATCGCGATGGCTCGGATGCGATGCGCTGGTTCCTGATGGCCAGCCCCATCCTGCGCGGCGGCAACCTCATCGTCACCGAGGAGGGCATCCGCGAGGCCACCCGTCAGGTGATCCTGCCGGTGTGGAACGCCTTCCACTTCTTCACCCTGTATGCCAACACCACCACCTCCGGTGGGTCGCGCCCGGAGGGCTATCGCGCCCAGGCACGCTACAGCTCCGAGGATCCGCTGGATCAGTACATCCTGGCCGCGACCGGCACCATGCTGCGCGAGGTGAAGACCGCGCTGGACTCCTACGAGGTCTCCGACGCCACCGACGCGTTGCGTGGCTATGTGGACGTGCTCACCAACTGGTACATCCGCCGTTCGCGCACCCGTTTCTTCGACGAGGACGCCGCCGCCTTCGACGTGCTGCACACCGTACTCGAGGCCACGGTGCGGGCCGCCGCCCCGCTGATGCCCCTGGTGGCAGAGGAGATCTGGCGAGGACTCACCGGCGGACGGTCCGTGCACCTCACCGACTACCCCGACGCCGACCTGTTCCCCAGCGGTGCCAAGGCACAGCGGATGCAGGAGCGCATGGATCTGGTGCGCACCATCACCTCGGCCGGTTCCTCGCTGCGCAAGTCCGCCCAGCGCCGCGTCCGACTGCCGCTGCGCGAGCTCAGCGTCGTCGTCCCCGACGCCGCCGGGCTTGCGGGCGCCTACCGCACCATCATCGCCGATGAGCTCAACGTCAAGACGGTGACCCTGCTCGACGCCGCCGAGGCCGCCCCGGAGGACTTCGGCATCACCCAGCAGCTGGTGGTCAACGCCCGTGCCGCCGGTCCGCGCCTGGGCAAGAACGTGCAGACTGTCATCAAGGCAGCCAAGTCCGGTGACTGGAGCATCGACGACCAGGGCGCGGTCGTGGCCGGGGGCGTGGACCTGGTCGAGGGCGAGTACAGCCTGGCCACCCAAGTCGACCCCGAGGCCTCCGAGGGGGAGAAGGTCGTCTCCGTCATCCCCGGCGGCTTCCTGATGCTGGCCACCGACGTCGACGACGCACTCGCGGCCGAAGGCGCCGCCCGTGACACCGTGCGTGCGGTGCAGGCGGCGCGCAAGAGCGCCGGACTCGACGTTGCCGACCGCATTGTCACTCGGATCGCAGGCCCGGCCGGGCTGATCGAGGACATCAGCGCGCACCGGGGTCTGATTGCGGCCGAAACCTTGAGCACCGAGGTCGAGTTCGTCGACAGCGGCGTCGAGGACAAGCGCGGCTCCCGGGCCGACGACGCCTCCAAATCCGTGCAGGTCACGGTGTCCCGAGTCGAAGGAGCATGATGAGCGCGGAAGATCCGACGATCACCGATGAGCGCAGCAACGTCGCCGAGGTGTACGCCGACCTGCTCGACCGGGCACCGGAAAACCGCATGGAGCCGCGTATGGAGCCCTTGCGCCGAATCATGGAGCTGCTCGGCGAGCCGCAGCACTCGGCCCCGGTTATTCACCTGACCGGCACCAACGGAAAGACCTCCACGGCCCGGATGATCGAGGCCCTGCTGCGCTCCCACGGGCTGCGCACCGGTCGGTACACCTCCCCGCATCTGGTCTCGGTGACCGAGCGGATCTGCATCGACGGGGAACCCGTGGCGGAAGAGGACTTCGTCCGGGTGTGGAACGAGATCCTGCCCCTGGTGAGCCTCGTCGACACGGAGCTGATCCAGGCCGGTGAGAACCGTCTGACCTACTTCGAGGCCGTGACCGCCCTGGGCTTCGCCGTCTTCGCCGATGCCCCGGTGGACGTCATGATCCTGGAGGTCGGTCTCGGCGGGATCACCGACGCCACCAACGTCGCCGACGCGCAGGTCTCCGTGGTCACCCCCATCTCTCTGGACCACACCGAGCTGTTGGGCGACACCGAAGCCGAGATCGCCGAGGAGAAAGCCGGAATCATCAAGCCCGGCGGCTTCCTCATTTCCTCGCGCCAGGACCCTGACGCCGCCCAGGTGTTGCTGGACCGGGCCCGCGAGGTGGGAGCCTCGTTCCGGTTCCAGGACATCGAATTCGGAATCAGCGACCGCCACGTCGCCGTCGGCGGCCAACAGGTCACCATCGCCGGACTGGCCGGGACATACACAGACCTCATGCTCCCACTGCACGGCGCGCATCAAGCCGATAACCTGGCCGTAGCACTGGCCGCGGTCGAGGCATTCATTGGCGGCGGCGAGGCACCCCTGGGCGAAGACATCGTGCTGCAGGCGCTGGGACTGATGTCCTCACCGGGACGCCTGGAGGTTCTCAAGACCAGTCCCACCCTCGTTATCGACGCCGCTCACAATCCCGCGGGCATTCGCGTGGCGGCCGCCGCCGTCGAGGAGGCCTTCGCATTCAGCCGCACCGTGCTTGTCGTCGGGGTCCTGCAGGAGAAGGACGCGCTGGGCATCCTCACCACGCTGCGGCAGAGCTTCACCGACGCACTGCTCTGTGTCACCAGCTCCGATTCTCCCCGGGCGATTCCTGCGGAGGAGCTGGGGGAGACTGCCCTGGACGCCGGCTGGGACGAGGACGACGTGCACATCGCCGATGAGGTCGTTCCCGCCCTGCGCTGGGCGGTTGATCAGGCACAGAACATCACTGCAACCCACCCCGACGATGTCGGAGGCGGCATCCTGGTCACCGGTTCGATTACGCTCATCGGGCAGCTGCGCGACCTGTTGGGTCCCGGTCCGGACCAGGCCGAGGCCGGAGTTGTCGTGGACCCGATGGACGTCTCCGCCGAGCTGGCCGCCCTCGAAGCGATGGAACCCGCAGCCGAGCCGGACTCTGACTCCGAGGAGGAGAACTGAGGGTGAACGATTCCGATACGCCCCGCCACGAATCCTGGCGTCCCCAGCGCGAGACCAAGGCTCAGCGGGCCTGGACGCCGGGGCAGGTGAAGAAGCAGCGATCGCTGCGGGTGATGTTCGCCTCCGTCGTTCTCACTTTTGAAGCGATCGTGCTGTTCTTCGTGGCGCTGACCCTGTTCAACCTGAACCGCGACGCCGATTGGGCCTGGTGGGTGCTCGGCGGCACCCTCACCTTGGCGACGCTCTGCATTGCCACCTGTGCCTGGTTGCGCCACCCGGTGGGCTACGGCATCGGCTGGGGGATCCAAGTCCTTTTCCTCGCACTGGGATTCATCGAGCCCATGGTCTTCCTGGCTTCGATCGGCTTCGTGGCCACCTGGGCCTACGCGGTGATCAAGGGACGCAGCATGGACCTCGAGAACACCCGACGTCGAGCAGCCGAGGAAGAGTACCGACGCGCCCACGGTGAATGAGCCGACCGTCCGCGTTGGATATAGTGAGACCGGACCCCAGAACGAACCGAGGCACCCGGTGGATGCCGGGCTGCCGTCATGGAAGAACGAGGTATTCGTGAGCACCACCGAACGTACCCTGATCCTCATCAAGCCCGACGGCGTCGAGCGCCGCCTCACCGGTGAGATCCTCAGCCGTATTGAGCGTAAGGGCTACACCATCGTTGAACTGGCGATGACCACCCCCGATCGCGAGGTTCTGGCCGCCCACTACGAGGAACACCAGGGCAAGCCGTTCTACGAGCCGCTGCTGGAGTTCATGTCCTCCGGACCCGTGGTGGCCGCCATCGTCGAAGGAGACCGCGTCATCGAGGGGATCCGCGCCCTGGCCGGCACGACCGATCCTACGGTCGCAGCACCAGGCACCATCCGCGGCGATCTCGGCCGCGACTGGCCCGGCAAGGTGCAGAAGAATCTGATCCACGCCTCCGATTCGACCCTCTCGGCCGACCGCGAAATCGAGATCTGGTTCGGCTGAGCGATCTTCGCGGGCCGCTGAGCCCGAAGACAGCGCGAGCGTCCCGTCTCACGGCGGGGCGCTCCCGTGTTTAACGTCAGGTTCTGCTTCTTGCGATGCCGCCGTCGACCCCATGTGCAGGAGCCGATCAGATGAAGGCGTTGGAGAAGCGCAGCAGGATCGAGGCGGCCACAGCCACGTAGAGCAGCACGATCGTCGGCCACGCCAGCAGGGTGGCCAGCGAGGCGGCACGCTCCGATACGGGCAGCACGCCGTGCACCATATTGCGCACCGTCACCAGCACCAGCATCGGAATCATGGCGGCCCAGACGATCATGCAGTACAGGCAGAGCACGGAGATGACGAAGACGGACTGGGACCAAAGCCAGACGCAGAAGACGAATCCGAGCGCCACGCCCAGGTTCAGGCACAGCCAGTACCAGCGCGGCAGGCTCGCCCGGGCGAACAATGTCATGGCCACCGTGATCACGATGGGAAAGGCCACCATGCCAATGAACTGGTTCGGGAACCCGAACAGGGTGGCCTGCCAGTTCTGCATGACCTGTCCGCAGGACACCCAGGGATTGATGTCGCAGCTGGTCACATGGTTCGGATCCATCCACAGCTGGACCCGTTCGTACACCAGGGTGATGGTGGCCCCCATGCCGATCAGGCCGGTGATCAGCAGCGTCCAGGCCATCCCGACACGCCGGGCGTAGACGGGGGCGGAAGAGGTCTTGTGCTCAGTGGTGTTCACATGCGTCGTCACCTCTTCAGCATACGCGGGCGACCTGGTCCCCAGCGGGGAACGGGGTTCTGTGAGAGAATGGTCATCGACCCGATGGCGACCACACCGTCATCGAGATCCTACGGACGGCCGCTGCGCCGCCAGAGACGACCCGGAGCGCCGGTGGAGGAACAAGACCCCCGAGCGCTCGGTCAGACTCGGTCGCATTTCGGCCGGGCTGACCCCTTACCACGACTGGGTGGACGGGCCAGGACTGGCCGCCGTTGGTTCTGTCGGTCAGTGCCCCGCATCCAGCGGGGACTGCCACGACAGTTCATTCATGACTTTGAGTTCGCGGTGTGTATCGAGCACACAGGGACGCCGCACCGGCGTCGGCCGATCCACGAACCACGCGAACCGGACAGCCCCAGGCTGCGGGGTGTGGCCCAGCGAGGGGCAAGGAGGCGCTGCCATGGCAGCCACACCATCGAACGAGACAACTGAATCAACTCCCGAGAACTCCGCGGCTCAGCCTGCTGCGACCGACATGGATCTGCTGTTCCAGGCCCCGGACTTCTCCCATCTCCCGCCTGCCACGAAGCAGAAGCCATCGGAGCAGGACGCCGGGGACGATACCGCCCAGCGCGATGATGACGGTGACGATGAACGCGACGGTGAGTCGCGCAGCGGCTCACGGCAGCGCCGCCGTCGCTCACGCGGCGGCCGCTCCGGTGGCTCGGATCAGAACCGCAATGAGGGCGACTCCCCGTCACCCGCTGACGATCAGGGCTCCTCCGCTTCTTCTGATTCGGACTCCCCAGACCGCCGACAGGGTGCCAACGACAACGAAGGCGGAGACGAGCAGAACTCTGGTTCGGGTGTGACCCGGCGTCGCCGTAAGCGCCGCCGCGGCGAATCTGACATGGAGCTGGAAGGTGGAGCTGAAGGCGATCCCGAGAACACGGTGACCCGCGTTCGCGCACCCCGCCAGGCCGCGTCCACCGGCCCCGACGCCGTGACCAGCCTGAAGGGCTCGACCCGGCTCGAGGCCAAGCGCCAGCGTCGCCGCGACAACCGTGGGCAGCGTCGTCGTCATGTGATCACCGAAGCTGAATTCTTGGCGCGCCGCGAGTCGGTGGACCGGCAGATGATGGTGCGCCAGCACGAGGAGCGCATCCAGATCACCGTGATGGAGGACGGCGTCCTCGCCGAGCACTTCGTCTCCAACACGACCCAGGATTCACTGATCGGCAACGTCTACCTGGGCAAGGTGCAGAACGTACTGCCGTCCATGGAAGCCGCCTTCATCGACATCGGCCGCGGCCGCAACGCCGTGCTCTACGCTGGTGAGGTCAATTGGGACGCCGCCCAGCTCGATGGCAAAGCGAAGAAGATCGAGAATGCGCTGAAGTCCGGCGACTCGGTGCTCGTGCAGGTCACCAAGGACCCGGTGGGGCACAAGGGCGCCCGCCTCACCAGCCAGATCTCGCTGCCCGGACGCTACCTGGTGTACGTCCCCGGGGGATCGATGACCGGGATTTCCCGCAAGCTTCCCGACGTGGAGCGCAACCGGCTGAAGAAGATCCTCAAGGATCACCTCCCGGAGAACGCCGGGGTCATCGTGCGCACCGCCGCGGAGGGCACCAGCGAGGACGAGCTGATGCACGACATCAACCGGCTGCGCGCCCAGTGGGACACCATCGAGTCGAAGTCCGGCTCCAAGAAGGTGCTGGCACCCGAGCTGCTCTATGCCGAGCCCGACCTCACCATCAAGGTCGTCCGCGACGTTTTCAACGAGGACTTCTCCTCCATGGTCGTCCAGGGTGACGACGTGTGGGACAACATCGAAGCCTATGTCACCTATGTGGCACCGCACCTGCTGGATCGCCTGCAGAAATGGGAGCCGAGCGAGCACGACGGGCAGGACCTCTTCGGGGCGCACCGGCTCGATGAGCAGCTGCACAAGGCGCTGGAGCGCAAGGTTAACCTGCCTTCGGGTGGGTCCCTGGTGATCGATCGGACCGAAGCGATGACCGTCGTCGACGTCAACACCGGCAAGTTCACCGGCTCCGGTGGAAACCTGGAAGAGACCGTCACCAAGAACAACCTGGAGGCGGCCGAGGAAATCGTCCGGCAGCTGCGCCTGCGCGATATCGGCGGCATCATCGTCATCGACTTCATTGACATGGTGCTCGAATCCAACCGCGACCTCGTGCTGCGCCGCATGGTGGAGTGTCTGGGACGTGACCGGACCAAGCACCAGGTGGCCGAGGTCACGTCCCTGGGCCTGGTGCAGATGACGCGCAAGCGCATGGGCACCGGACTCGTCGAGGTTTTCTCGGAGTCCTGCGACCATTGCAATGGCCGCGGAATCATCATTCACGATGAGCCCATCGAGCACCGGCGCAGCCACGATTCCCAGGGCAACCCACGTTCGGGTAAGTCCGGGCGTGGTCGCCAGAACGGCCGGCCCAACGAACAGGGCGGGCGCCAGCAGAACCAGCAGAACCAGAATGATGCGGCATCGTCTGAGCGCGACCAGCAGGAAGGCTCCTCCTCGGGATCGCGTCGTGGACGTCGTCGCCGCGGGTCCGCTGATCAGCAGTCGAGTGCACCGGAGCAGCCGACCGCAACGCAGGACCAGGCGTCGCCCTCGGTGGAAGCGGATGAGTCCCCGGAGGAGCGCGCCGAACGGGAGGCTCGCGCCGAGCAGACCCGCAACGCCCTGGCCAGCATTGCCGCCGCCAGCCATCTGGGGGCCGCCGCAACCGAGGAAGAGGACTCCCCGGCGACCAATCAGGCCGCTGGCGGGGACACCCTGACCATCGGGGGAGAGGCCGTCGAGGTACCGCAAAAGCGCTCGTCGCGTTCTCGTCGCTCGCGTCGGGCCTCTTCGACGTCGACCACGCAACCTGCCCAGGACGAGGCTGCTTCAACGGCTGCGGGAGACAAGCTCACCGTGCTGAATTCCGCACTGGACCAGGCCGAGGAGCAGAAGGAGAAGCACACCCGAGACCAGGGCACGGCTACGGCATCGCGTCCGCGTCGTCGTCGGGCCGCGTCTTCGGATGGCTCGAACGTCACCGTGCAGAGTGCCGAGGACGCAAAGGGTTCGGGCGAGGGCTCGAGCTTCACCGCGACCGCCAAAGCGCCGGCCACCGGTTCCTCGGCATCCGCTCAGAAGGCCAGTGCCTCGAACGCTCCGGTCATGCTCGGAGTCGGGGTGAAGGCCGAGGAGATTTCGTCCCCTGGACGTGATGCCTGACACATCTTCGGGGACGGGGCGCGCCATTTGGTGATGCCGCCGGGCTGTGGGTACTATAGATGACTGGTGCTGTGATAGCTGACAGTGTTGGTGTGCCCGGAGACTCGCGAAACCGTGACGTCTCGCCCCTTGTGAAATGACCGGCTCTACGGCCGTGATTAGGCCAGGCGGTCTGCCCCGGTCCCATCGGATGAGGTCACAAGCCAACGCGCTCGAGAGCGCACAGTAAGTAAACATTGAACGTCGAGAGAAGTGAGTCCCAAGTGGTGTACGCGATTGTCCGCGCTGGCGGCCGCCAGGAAAAGGTTTCCGTGGGAGACCTCGTTACCCTTGACCGCGTTCCCGCTGAGGCCGGAAGCTCCGTTGAGCTTGCCGCTCTGATGCTGGTGGATGGCGACAAGGTCACCTCCGGTGCTGAAGACCTGGCCAAGGTCAAGGTCAGCGCCGAGGTTATCGAGCATTCCCGTGGCAAGAAGATTGTCATCCAGAAGTACAAGAACAAGACCGGGTACAAGAAGCGCCAGGGTTACCGTTCTGAGCTGACCACCGTTAAGGTCACCGACATCAAGTAAGCTCTTCGCAGTCATCGCTGCGGCGAGTAACTGCGAAATCTGACAACGAAGGAAGTATGTCATGGCACATAAGAAAGCTGGCAGCTCCAGCAAGAACGGCCGCGACTCGAACGCACAGTTCCTCGGCGTGAAGCGCTACGGCGGCCAGACCGTCTCCGCCGGCGAGATCCTGGTTCGCCAGCGTGGCACCAAGTTCCACCCGGGCCGCAACGTCGGCATCGGCAAGGACGACACCCTCTTCGCACTGGAAGCTGGCTCCGTCGCTTTCGGCTCGCGTCGTGGACGCAAGGTCGTCGACATCGTTCCGGCTGCCGCTGAGTAATCAGCGCCCAGCTCATACGCTCCAGCGGGGGCGGACCCATGCTGGTCCGCCTCCGCTGTCGTCTTAACAGGGTGGCGATCTCCCTGCAGATCGCCACCCCGCACGCCCCCTGACACCGACCCACAGGAGTTCCGATGGCCGCGTTCGTCGATCGCGTCACCCTGCACGCCACCGCTGGCAACGGCGGTCACGGATGCGTCTCCGTGCGGCGCGAGAAGTTCAAGCCTCTCGGCGGACCCGATGGCGGAAACGGTGGCAGTGGAGGGGACATCACCCTCGTCGTGGACGCCCAAACCACGACTCTGCTCTCGTACCACCACCTGCCGCACCGCACGGCGGGTAATGGCGAGCCCGGCAAGGGCGATAACCGTCACGGCAAGAACGGTGAGACCCTGCGCCTGTCGGTGCCCGACGGTACCGTCGTCAAGGACGCCGATGGAAATATTCTGGCCGACCTGGTCGGGGAGGGTACCGAGTTCGTCGTCGCTCACGGAGGCGTCGGCGGTCTGGGAAATGCCGTCCTGGCCTCACCGAAGCGCAAGGCACCCGGGTTCGCCCTGCTGGGTATCCCCGGCGAGCACGCCGATGTCACACTTGAGCTCAAGACCGTCGCCGATATCGCCCTGGTCGGTTTCCCTTCCGCCGGCAAATCGTCGTTGATCGCCGCACTGTCTGCGGCACGGCCCAAAATCGCGGATTACCCGTTCACCACGTTGGTACCCAACCTGGGTGTCGTGCAGGCGGGCGAAATGCGCTACACCGTGGCGGACGTGCCCGGCTTGATTCCCGGTGCGTCGCAGGGCAAGGGACTGGGCCTCGAATTCCTCCGCCATGTCGAGAGGTGTGCCGCCTTGGTGCACGTCTTGGACTGCGCATCGCTGGAGAGCGACCGCGACCCGCTGTCCGACCTGGAAGCGATCGAGAGCGAACTCGCGGCCTATGCCGTGGAGCCCACGGCGGATCATCCCGCGGAGGATCTCATTCCCCTGCACGAACGTCCGAGGCTGGTGGCCCTCAACAAGACGGATCTGCCCGACGGCACCGAGATGGCCGACATGGTGCGGGAACAGCTTGAAGAGCGCGGCTACCGCGTCTTCGACGTGTCCGCGCTGGCTCATCAGGGTCTGGATCCGCTGAAGTATGCGATGGGCCAGCTGGTCGAGGAGTCCCGTGCCAAGCAGGTGCCGGTCGAGGCCTCTCCGGTGGTCACCATCGAACCGCGCGTGCGCCGCAAGGGCGGCCGACCCGAGGAATTCACTCTGCGCCGCGAAGAGCGCAACCTCAAGCCGCTGTTCCGCATTCGTGGCATCAAGCCGGAGAAGTGGGTCGCTCAGACCGACTTCGCCAACGATGAGGCCGTGGGATACCTGGCCGATCGCTTGAACCGTCTCGGCGTCGAGGATCGGCTGTTCACCGAGGGGGCACGCCCGGGTGACACGGTGGTCATCGGCGACGACGAGACCGGTGTCGTCTTCGACTGGGAACCCACGATCTCCACCGGTTCCGAAGTGCTTTCCGGACCACGTGGATCCGACCTCCGCATGGAACAGGCATCACGACCCACTCGTGATGAGAAGCGCAAAGAATACGAGGATCTCAAAGCCGCCCGTGCCGGGGTGCGCGCGGAGATGGACGAAGAGCGCCGCACCGGGGTCTGGACCGACTACGACGCCGACGACGATCGCTGAGGCGTCACGAGAGAAGGCCGCACCGCGTCGTGAGCACCAAAAGACCCAACAACGTGAACCCGGTGAAGGATCGGGGCACTATCCGCCGTGCCCGACGGATCGTCCTGAAGATCGGCTCATCCTCACTGACCTCCTCGGAAGGCGTCCGCCAGGAGGCCATTGACGCGCTGACGCGGACCATTGCGGACCTTCGTCGCCAGGGCAGCGAGGTGGTGCTGGTCTCGTCCGGAGCCATCGCTGCCGGACTGAAGCCGCTGGGGCTGCAGCGACGGCCCAAGGATCTCGCCACTCAGCAGGCAGCCGCCGCTGTGGGCCAGGGCTGGCTGCTGGCCGAGTACTCCGAATCGTTCTGGAAGCACGGGCTTTCTGTGGCCCAGGTGCTGCTCACCGCTGAGGAGCTGATGCGGCGCACCCAGTACAACAACGCGTTCCGTGCGCTGAACCGGTTGCTGGATCTCGGGGTCGTCCCGATCGTCAACGAGAACGATGCAGTGGCCACCCAGGAGATCCGCTTTGGAGATAATGACCGGCTCGCGGCACTGGTGGCCAACGTCATCAAAGCCGACATGTTGCTCTTGCTCTCCGACGTGGATGCCCTCTACGACGGACCGCCCTCCCGCGAGGGCGCCCGCCGTATCGCCACGGTGAACGGTTCCCAGGACCTCGAGGGCATCACGATCGGCCGGGCCGGGCCCGCCGGAGTCGGCACCGGGGGCATGGTCACCAAGGTCGACGCCGCTGAGATCGCCACCGGCTCTGGAATACCCACGCTGCTAACCTCGGCGCCGAACGCCCAACAGGCCATCGACGGCGAAGATGTCGGCACCTGGTTCGCGGTGTCCGGGCGCCGCAAATCGGCCCGGGCCGCATGGCTGGGCCTCATGGCCGAGACCCGAGGACGGATCACCATTGACGACGGCGCTGTCGCAGCCGTCGTGGATCGCGGCCGGTCTCTGCTCCCGGCCGGCATGACCGGGGTGTCCGGGCGCTTCGAATCCGGTGACGCGGTCGAGATCGCCGACGTACGCGGACAGGTCATCGCCCGCGGCCTGGTGAACTATTCATCCAGCGAGCTGCCCGCCATGGTCGGGCGCTCCACCGCGGAACTCCGGGCCGATCTGGGGCCGGAGTACGACCGTGTCGTCGTCCACGCCGATGATTGTGTCAGACTCCTGCGACCGAGCACGACTCGGTCTAGACTGAGCCAATGACCTCCGAGTTCACTGACATCGAGAACCGCATCCTGACCATGTCACGACTGGCGCGCGAAGCCGCTCGTGAACTGGCCACGGCCTCTCGAGCCCGTAAGGATGAGACACTTCGGGTGATGGGATCGACGATTCTGCAGAATCAGGAGTACATCCTGAACCAGAACGCCGAGGACATCTCTGACGCCCGCACCAGCGGCCTCTCCGAATCGATGATCGATCGGCTCACGCTGACCCCAGAGCGCCTGCAGGCCCTTAACGACGCTCTGGTTGACCTGGCCGCCCTCCCTGATCCGGTGGGGAGCGTGCTGCGCGGACAGAATCTGCCCAACGGCATTCGCATGCAGCAGATTCGCGTCCCCCTGGGCATCGTGGGTGCCATCTACGAGGCCCGTCCCAACGTCACCGTTGATATCGCCGGGATTGCCCTGAAATCGGGCAACGCCGTAATTCTGCGCGGTGGCTCCGCGGCGATCAAGACCAACACCGCGCTCATCGCGATCCTGCGCGAAGCTGTCGAGAAACAGGGCTTCCTGCCCGCGGTCATTCAGGGCATCGACGAGTTCGGCCGTGAAGGTGCGACCGCCCTGATGACCCAGCGCGGCAGCGTGGATGTCCTCATTCCCCGTGGCGGACGCGGCCTCATCCAGTCCGTCGTCCAAAACGCCCGGGTCCCCGTCATCGAGACCGGCGAGGGCAATGTTCACGTCTTCGTAGACGCCTCCGCGCCGGTGGAGATGGCCGCCACCATCGTCAAGAACGCGAAGACCCACCGCGTCTCCGTCTGCAACTCCGCCGAGACGCTGCTGCTGCATCAGGACGCTGCCGACGCCGGTCGTGAAGTGCTACGCACCCTGGTTCGCTCTGGAGTCCAGCTCCACGTCGACGAGGCGGCGCGCCAGTGGCTGCCCGAGGGCGCCGAGGCGACCACGGCCACGGACGAGGACTGGGGGACCGAGTACCTGGAGATGGAGATGGCGGTGCGCACGGTGAGTTCGCTCAACGAGGCGATCGAGCACATCAATACCTGGTCCACGAAGCACACCGAGGTGATCATCACCAATGATCTGGGCAATGCAGAGACCTTCATCGACCAGGTGGATGCCGCGGCCGTGATCGTGAATGCCTCGTCGCGCTTCACCGACGGCGGCCAACTGGGCCTCGGCGCCGAGGTCGGCATCTCCACACAGAAGATGCATGCCCGCGGTCCCATGGGTCTGGAGGAGCTCACCACGAGCAAGTGGGTACTGCGCGGCAACGGACAGACTCGCGCTTAGGCACCGCTACCGCACGCGTGCAGTAGACTGGATATGGCTTTCACCGACTTTGAGGGAGAATCACTGACCATGCTGAATCTGATGACCGTCCTGGCCGAGGATGGACACCATATCGTCAATGAGCTGCCGTTCCCGGCGTGGGTTTTCGGCGTGGCGATCTTTGCGATCTTCATGTTCCTTCTGCTGGCCACGCTGTCGTTGCGCTCGGTCTCGCAGCGCCACGATGATCCTTCCACGGACGTCGCCCACCACGGCGGGTCCGCAGGTCACGGCGCACACCACTGATCCTGACGCACTATTCTGTCGATCGACGACTCTGAGAGCACCGTGGCCGCAGCAACCAAGGTCCGCGATCTGCCTGATCGCGCCGAACCCCGGCGCTTCCGGCTGGGCATCATGGGCGGAACCTTCGATCCGATCCATCATGGGCACCTGGTCGCGGCCTCAGAGGTCGCCAGCGAGTTCGATCTCGACGAGGTAGTGTTCGTCCCCACCGGCGAGCCCTGGCAGAAATCCGGGCAGAAGGTCACCCCGGCCGAACATCGCTACCTGATGACGGTCATCGCGACGGCGGCGAATCCCCGGTTCACCGTGTCTCGGGTCGATATTGATCGCCCCGGACCGACCTACACCGCCGACACCCTGCGTGACCTGGCAGAGCAACGACCCGATGCAGAACTGTTCTTCATCACCGGCGCCGACGCCATGGAGCAGATCATGACGTGGAAAGACGTCGAGCGCATCTGGGACCTGGCCCATTTCGTGGGGGTGACCCGCCCCGGCCACGAGCTCAGCGATTTCGGTCGCAAGACCGATATCTCACTCATGGAGATCCCCGCGATGGCGATCTCCTCGACCGACTGCCGTCGCCGAGTCGAAGACGGCAAGCCTGTCTGGTATCTGGTGCCGGACGGCGTCGTCCAGTACATCGGCAAGTACGGCCTGTATACTCCGAACCTTAGCGAAGTGGGCGCGTCTGGACCCGAGTCTGTGCAGCCTCCGGCCCCCGCCCTGTCCCGTACTAGTGAGGTGAACCCGTGACCCCGTCCGACCACTCCGATGCGTTGCCCTCACGTCGCGAGCTCCGACGACGTCGAGAGCAACATACCGAGGAAGCACCAGTAGCGAACCTCGAGGAGACGGAGTCAACCGCACCGGACGCCTCACGTTCACGTCGGGCAGCGGACAGCCCCGTCGATGCGCCGTCGACCACCGCATCCCACGAGGTCGTGAACGCGGCTGATCACCCGCGGCGTCGCTCGCGTCGTGCCGACGCCGACGTGACGAGTCACCCCCGCGATGCCAGTACCGCGACGTCATCCATTCCCGTGGTTGCGCCCCAGGATGTTAAGGAAGCTCCCCTGGAGGACGTGTACGACGAAGGGCCGACCGCCGATCGACCACTGACCCGGCGAGAACTGCGGGAGCTGCGTCGCCGAGACACGAACGACACCGCAGAGACACCCGCCGCACAGACGGGCGACGACACGACCCACAGCGATTCGACTCAGGAAACTCCCGTCTGGGACGAATCCGGACTCACCTCCACCCAGTCATTCAAGGTGGCCATGGGGATCTCCGATACGGGGATGCTGAACTCGATCGACGCCGAACGTGAAGCGATTGCCCGGGAAGCGGCCGCGCTCAATCAGAAAATCCAAGAGCACGGTGTATCGAATCCGCACCATATTGATCCCGAACTACTCCGGGAACAGCAGGCTCTGGCTGAACGCGCTCGCGCACTGGCCGAACGTCATCAGACGGAAGAGTTCACCGACGAAAACGTCGCGCCGGCGGGAGATGAGGCTGCGCCCGAGCCGGTGGACACCGCCGGTGCCCAACCAGATGCTGCAACAGCATCACCGACTGCGCTTGCGGAGCAGGCACCCGAGCACGAGACTCCGGACGAGCCAACGCCGGAGTCTGTGGAATCGGCGTCCGCACCTCGTCGACGCAGCGACGTGGACCAGACCCGCAGCGTCACGGCATCCGAGCGACCTGAGCCGCCACGCAACGAACCGATCGGCGCCCAGGCTGCGCATGGTCTCGACCCGCTGGACACTCGGGAATGGACGTCTCGCGAACGGACGTACATGACCGTCTCGGCGATCGTTTTCGCCGTCGGCATCATCACCCTGATTATTGGGCTGATCCTGATGCTGCGTTAGGCAGCTCCCTGTTCTGCTCTGCACTCATTCCACCACCAAGGAGATTCGTGACCGTTCCTGAGACCACCCATAAAGCACTCATCACCGCCGCGGCCGCGGCTGCGGACAAGCTCGCGGAGAACATCTCCGCGGTCGACGTGGCTGAACGTATCGGTATCACCGATGCGTTCCTCTTCGCCTCCGCCGAATCGGACCGGCAGGTCAAGTCTGTCGTCGAGGCCATCGAGGAGGCTCTGCGCGACCAGGAGGATCTCAAACCGATCCGCCGTGAGGGCACGGACGCCGGTCGCTGGGTGCTGCTGGACTTCGGGCACTTCGTCGTCCATGTCCAGCACGAGGAAGAGCGGACGCTCTATGCGCTCGACCGGCTGTGGAACGACAGCCCCCGCATCGACCTCGAACTTCCCACCAGATCCGTCGAGACCGAGACGGAATGAGACTGGTCCTTCTTCGTCACGGTCAGACCGACTGGAACTTCGAAGATCGATATCAAGGCCGAAGCGACATCCCGCTGAATGCAGTGGGCGAGAGCCAAGCTGTGGAAGCAGCCGGTCGCTGGGGGAGCTCTGCCTTCGATGCAGCTCTGGTCTCACCCTTGCAGCGCGCCTACGATACGGCGCAGATCGTCCTCGGAGAACGGTCCGTGGAACGGCACGTGGTCGATGACCTCATGGAAACCGCGGGCGGAGACTGGGAAGGGCTGACCTTCCCGCAGATTCGTGAGCAGTGGCCGCACACTTTCCGCGACTGGCGAAGTTCTAATCTCGACGTCGGACCCGTCAACGGCGAAACCCCTCGGGAGGCCGGACACCGGGTCGCCACGGCTGTCACCGGGTGGTGGACACGCCAGTCATCAGTTCGTCACTTGCTGGTCGTCGGTCATGGAAGCGCGCTGCGAGCTGCCGCGGCCGTACTGGCTGGAATCTCTGACGATGCCTACCCGGAATTGTCACGGCTGGCGAATTGTCATGCGCATGTTCTCACCAATGATGGCGCCGATTTAGGTCGTTGGGAGCTCGCGGAACAGAACGTCTAAGGTTCGATTTGCGTCGGCTCTGATCCAATGTGTATATTAGATGAGTTGCTTCCGGACGGGAGCAAAACACTTGGGGGTTTGGCGCAGTTGGTAGCGCGTCTCCATGGCATGGAGAAGGTCAGGGGTTCGAATCCCCTAACCTCCACCGAGGAAATGTCCTGGGACATCGTGTGAACGATGTCCCAGGACATTTTTGCTTCCGGCAGACCTACTTGGGCTGTGTGGGTTATGTGGGTTATGTGCCAAAACGTGTGCTATTTTGCCGCGTCGGGGTCCCCGTGATCAGCGCGGTGCCCGCGCCACCAAGGGCGTTGACGGATGAATGTGCTTCAGTTCGCCGATCTCGGATGACGACGAGCTGAGAATGGAGCACTGCAGCACAGCAGACGTCCCTTGGCCTCGAGGAGAGCCGATGGACGGCGCCACTGGAGAACGCCACCGGTCTGCGGCGGACGTGACGTCGGTGGAGTGCGGTTCTTTCCGAGATCCATCCGGTGGTGTCAGCGCTTGTGGTAAAGCTGCTTGCGCTGGTAGACGGCATCCGAGGTGACCAGCATGCCCAGATTTCGGAAGATGCCCTCATCGACGGTGCCCAGGATGGTGGTGGTGTGCACCTCGCAGTCCTGCAGGTTCTGGAGCTGATCCAGGGCGGCGCGTGCCTGGGCGGACTCGCCGGCTTCCACGGACAGGGCGATCAGGACCTCATCGGTGTGCAACCGCGGGTTGCGTGAGCCGAGATGCCGGGTCTTTAAGGACTGGATCGGCTCGATCGATCCCGGGGATAGTAGATGGACATCGTGGTCGATGCCCGCCAAATACTTGAGAGCGTTGAGCAGCATCGCTGCCGAGCAACCCAGAAGCTCAGAGGTCTTACCGGTGATGATCGTCCCGTCAGCCAATTCGACGGCGGATCCGGGCGAATCAGTCCGCTTCGCCACATCACGAGCCGGTTCCACCACGGCACGGTCTTCAGGCTCCGCACCCACTTTGGTCAGCACCACCCGGATCCGTGCGGAGACGTCGTCGTCGAGATTGTCGCGCCGTTCGTCCACGCGTGCCTTGAAGAAACGCCGGATGATCTCCTGACGCGACGCCTCGCGGCACACCTCGTCGTCAGAGATGCAGGAGCCGACGAGGTTCACGCCCATATCGGTAGGGGATTGGTAGGGCGAAGACCCGTAGAGTCTCTCCAGCATCGATCGGAGCAGCGGAAAGACCTCGACGTCGCGGTTGTAACTGGTGACCTGCTGATCGTAGGCAGCCAGGTGATACGGGTCGATGACGTTGATGTCGTCAAGGTCGGCCGTGGCCGCTTCGTAGGCCAGGTTCACCGGGTGGTCCAGAGGGAGATCCCAGATCGGGAAGGTCTCGAACTTGGCGTAGCCGGCGCGGATGCCGTTCTGATGGTCGTGGTAGATCTGCGAGAGGCAGGTGGCGAGTTTGCCCGAACCCGGACCCGGAGCGGTGACGACGACGAGGTCGCGGGTCACATGCGCGTGCTCATTGAGGCCGAATCCGTCGTCGGAGATGACCCGATCGGTATCGGCCGGATATCCGGGAATAACCCGATGCTGGGCCACGGTGAGGCCCATGCGCTCAAGCTTGCGGCTGAAGGCAAGTGCAATCTGGTTGTCCTCTTCGAGCTGGGTGATGACGACATGCTGAACGAGGAATCCCCGCTCCCGGAAGACATCGATGAGACGCAGCACATCGTCTTCGTAGGTGATGCCGAGATCAGCCCGAACTTTCTGGCGCTGCAAGTCTTTAGCGTTCAGGCAGATCAGAATCTCCAGATCATCACGCAGGCGCTCCAGCATCGAGATCTTGTTATCGGGGGTGAACCCGGGAAGAACACGCGAAGCATGCAGATCGTCGAAGAGTTTTCCGCCCATTTCCAAGTAGAGTCGGCCACCGATCGCAGCGCGTCGCTGCGAGATGTGCTCAGACTGGAGGGCGATGTAGCGCTGTCGATCAAAACCGATCTGGTGAGGCATGCTGATTCTCTCTGGGTCGACATGAGATTCTGCACCATCCTATGCCGTGTTTGGGGCGAGAGAGGGCGGCGTCATCGGCGTGTGCCCGGAGCTCGAAGGTGAGATCCTGGAGAGGATGACCACGCGAAACGGAATTGAAGAAGCATCGAGTCCACGCCCTTGGCGACAGTTGCAGCAGAATGAGACGGCCCTGGCTGCGGTGCGACTCGTCGCCTGCGATATGGACGGCACCCTGCTGGATGCCCGCGGGCGGATCCCGTCGGCATTCTGGGAGACGGCGCGCAGGCTCCGGGATCGCGGAATCACCTTCGTGCCGTCCTCCGGGCGGCAGCTGGCCACCCTGCGGTACCTGTTCGAGTCGGCCCCGGAATTCTCATTCGTCGCAGAGAACGGTGCCATCGTCGAATCCGCGGGCGAGGTCGTGTTCCGCCACCCCATCGATCAGAAGGCCGTGGATCAGCTCATCGACCGAGTCCGTGCGCTGCGGTCCGAAGGCGCCGATGTGGCATTGATGGTCTGTGGCAGCGAGATGGCGTACATGGAGTCCACGGAGTCACGGCACCTGGCCGCAGCCGAGCCCTACTATCGTCATTTCACCGTGGTCCCCGATCTGAATCGTGTGTCCACCGAGGTGCTGAAACTGGCCGTCTATGTGGGGGACGCCGCCGCAGAACTCACCCAGCAACTGCGCGCACAATTAGGTCCCGCCTATCGGACGGTGCACTCGGCACCGCATTGGGTGGATGTGATGAACATCGACACCAACAAGGGGCACGGGCTCCGGCAGCTGATGGAGCGAAGGGGCTTGGAGCGGTCCGAGGTCCTGGCTATCGGGGACTTCATGAACGACGTCGAACTCCTCGACGCGGCGGGGGTTGCCTGCGTCGTGTCTAACGCTCATCCCGATCTATTCGCCCACGCCGACTACGTCATTCCCTCCAACGACGAACACGGTGTGCTCCAGCTGCTGGACCGCCTGCTCGAGGTCAACTCGGAGACGTGATCTTCGCCGTTCAGGCGCCGGTCGCGTCGGGCTGGGGGTCGAGACCGACGCTGCGGGGATCAAGCGGCACCACCATGGGAGTCTGCGTCACCGGGTCGGGAACCACGCGGCAGGTCAGCCCGAAGACGTCATGCATCATCGTCTCGGTGATCACCTTGTGCGGCTGGCCCGTGGCGATGACCTCGCCCGATTTCATCACGATGAGATGATCCGCATAACGGGCGGCCTGATTGAGATCATGCAGCACGGTGATGACCGTCTTGCCCTCATCATGGAACTCCCGCAAGAGCTCAAGCAATTCGTACTGGTGCGAGATGTCCAGGTAGGTGGTCGGCTCGTCCAACAGCATGATCGGTGTCTGCTGGGCCAACAGCATGGCAACCCAGGCCCGTTGACGCTGACCGCCTGAGAGCTCGTCGACCAAGCGTGAGGACAGATCCTCCAGCCGTGTGGCGGCCAATGCGGCAGCGACGGCGTCGCGGTCGGAGGGGCGCCATTGCTGGAACATGGACTGATACGGTGCTCGTCCGCGCGCGACGAGGTCGGCCACTCGGATGCCATCGGGAGCCAGCGACGTCTGGGGGAGCAACCCCAGTTGGCGGGCCACCTGCTTCGACGGGTAGGAATGAATGGCTTCGCCATCCAGGTAGACCGTGCCGTCGCTGGGTCGCAGCACTCGGGCCAGGGCGCGCAGCAGCGTCGATTTGCCGCAGCCGTTCGGGCCGATGATAGCGGTGAATGATCCGTCCGGAATATGGGTCGACAGGTGCCGACTGATCACCCTCTGGTCATAGGCCAGTGTGGCGTCGTCGACGACGAGGCGCGCGATCTGTTCGGTCATGATGTTCTGGTTCCTTCCAACAAAAGGCGATCAGGCCGCCGGGCCGAACTGGCGACGTGATTCACGCACGAGCAGCCAGAGCAGGTAGATGCCGCCGACACAGACGGTGACCAGGCCGACCGGCACCGCTGCCACGTACATGCTCAGCAGCAGCGAGACGATATGAGCGAAGCCCAACAAGGCGGAGCCCATGGCGGCTGCAGGCAGCAGTCCGGCTCCCGCCGCACCGGTGAGTCGTCGGGCCAGCTGCGGGGCGACGAGTGCGATGAAGCCGATAGGACCTGCGGCCGCGGTGACAATGGCGGTCGTCGCCACGCCGAGCACTAACAGCACCAGCCGCGCGGCGTTCGGTCGCGTGCCCAGGGTGATTGCTGCGTCGTCTCCCATCTCCAGTCGTTGCAGTGCCGGTGAGGCCAGGGCGACGCCAAGGAGGACGACGACGGCGATCAGCGCGGTGGGGATCAGCGACTCCCAGTGCACGCGGTTGAGCGATCCGGCGCCCCAGAATCCGACCACCATGGCGTCTTCCACCTTGGCCCGGGTGATCAGGTAGGAGTTGAGTGAACCCAGGACCGCGGCGACGCCGACGCCGACGATGATCAACCGGAAGCCCTGGATTCCCTTGCGGTAGGCCAAGATGTAGACGGCGAAGGCGGTGAGCAGACCGCCCGCGATCGATGCGCCGGCCATGGTCCAATAGCTGCGTTGTCCGACCACGAGCACCGCGATCACTACCGCAGTATAGGAACCGGCGTCGAAGCCGATCACGTCGGGAGACCCCAGCGGGTTGCGGGTCAGCGACTGGAAGATCGCCCCGCCGATCCCAAGGAGTGCGCCGAAGAGCACGGCGGACAGGGCTACGGGCAGTCGCCATTTCATCACGATGGTCTCGTGGAAGCTCTGTCCGTTGCCCAGCAACGTGGCCCAGACTTCCCCCAGGGTCAGGGGATACTCGCCCAGGGTGATCGAGACCAGCGCGAACGCAGCTCCCAGCAGGAACAGCACCGCCGCGACCATCAGGGCGCGGGTGGGGTATCGCCCCGAGACGAGGGAGCTGTTCAGCGAGGCGGCCCGGTAGCCGAAGTCGATACTCATAGTCCACTCGCCTTCCGCCGACGCACCAGAGCAATCAGCACGGGTGCACCGATGACCGCGGTGAGAATGCCGACCTGAATCTCCTGGGGTGGGGCGATCACCCGTCCGATCACATCGGCGAGCAAGACCAGCACCGGTGCGGCAAGAATGGAATAGGCAAGGATCCAGCGCTGGTCTGGGCCGGTGAACCAGCGCACGATGTGGGGCACCATCAGGCCGACAAAGGCCACACCGCCGGTCAGCGCCGTTGCCGCTCCTGCCAGCAGCGTCACCGCCAGAACCCCCAGGACGCGCGTGGTGCCGACCTTCACGCCGAGCGATGCCGCCAGATCGTCACCCAGGGCCAGGGAATTCAGCGAGCCGGTGAGCGCGAGAGCGAGCACCAGCCCGACCACAATGAACGGGAGCACATGGACGACGTCGGCCAGCTCCGCCCGGGCCACCGAGCCGACGCCCCAGGCCCGAACCGAACGGAAGGTCTCCGGGCTGAGCAAACTCAAGAAGGTACTGAACCCGCCCAGCACTGCGCCGAGAGCCACACCTGCCAGAACGAGTGTGACGGGATTCGCGGAACCTTGGCCCATGGTGCCGATGAAGTAGACCAGTACGGTAGCGGCGGCCGCGCCGATCAGCGCGAACCAGATGTAGTCGGACACCGCGGTCACGCCGAAGATGCCGACGCCGAGCGACACGGTGAAGGTGGCGCCGGCGTTGACCCCCAGGATGCCTGGATCGGCCAGGGGGTTGCGGGTGAGTGCTTGAATGAGCGCGCCCGACACACCGAAGGCCGCGCCGGCGACGGCCGCCAGGATGGTGCGAGGTACTCGAGAGGACCAGACGATGGTGGAGATCTCTGACGTACTGGGCTCAACGAGTCCCTGCCATGTAGCTGAGATGCTGTGCATATTGGCCCCGACGGCGATACTGGCAGCTATTGCGATCAGGAAGCCCCCGACCAGGACGAAGAATCCCAGGATGCGGCGGCTTCGCCATCGCTCTGCTGGCGGCACGACGGTGGGCGGCGCGGGATCGGCCGATGCCACTGTAGTCACTGGGTTCCGCGCTTTCGTCGAGGGTGAGGAGTGAAGGTGCTGGCCCCAGTATAAAGCCAAGGTAAGGCTCACCTTGGCCCAGCCGGCTTATCGTGTCCATGCAGTGGGGAATGATGACCATATCGGACTCTCTTCACATCAGGTGGTTCGAGAATTTCGAGTCAGACACGCCAGGCTCGGAACTGATTTTTTCATGCACACCTGCTGGTTCCCGGCCTCCACAGGTTGTGGATGAGCGTCCGATCGAAGGGCGACAACCGCGTGTTCTCGCGATTCCCGGGGCCGCGTTAAGGAGGTGTTCATCCACACGCACTGTGGAAAGCCGTCCGATAAATCACATCGGTGTAAGCACATCATCTAGTGGTTGCTTGCGATCTGCTTCCCTAGATGTAGTATTAACTCCGAAAGGTCTTCACCAGAGCTTGAGGGATCTGTTGTCCCGTTCCACCCGTGAATGTCAACACCTCCCGAGCCCTTTCGGAACACACCAAACGATTCCAGGAGTAGTCATCATGGCCGTCACCGTTTACAGCAAGCCAGCCTGCGTCCAGTGCAATGCGACCGCTCGTGCCCTCGACAAGCAGGGGATCACCTACAGCGTCGTGGACATGTCTCAGGATGCCGATGCGCTGGAGCGTGTGCGTGCCATGGGCTACATGCAGGCTCCCGTCGTCATGACCGAGTCGGATCACTGGTCGGGCTTCCGCCCGGACAAGATCGCCGCTCTGGCTGACTCCGCCGCCAGCTCCGTCGCCTGATCCACTTCGAGGAGGGAGATCCATCATGACCACTCCGGTCATCGACGGATCGATGGTGAAGAACCCGGAGGACCAGGTCCTCCAGGAGACTCACGCCCGACTCATTTACTTTTCGTCAGTTTCTGAGTACACCCATCGATTCGTCAGCAAGCTGAGCCTCGACACCGACGAAACCGCCAGGCTGCCGCTCAAAACGCGGGAACCGACACTGATCGCCCAACAGCCTTTCGTTCTGATGCTTCCGACCTACGGTGGCGGGAACGGGCAGGGGGCGGTCCCGAAACAAGTCATCAAGTTCCTTAACGTAGCAAGGAACAGAGACCTGATCCGTGGCGTTATCGCCTCGGGCAACACAAATTTCTATGAGGCCTATTGCCTGGCCGGAGACATCGTCTCCACGAAATGCCAGGTGCCGGTCTTGTACAAGTTCGAACTGATGGGCACCGCCGGAGATGTGGACCGCGTTCGCGAAGGATTGGAACAATTTTGGCAACAGCACTCACTGAACAGGAACTGATTCAGTCAGCGAAACAGCTACCGCAGGCATGGCAGAATCTCGGCTATCACGAGCTCAACGCCATGCTGAATCTCTACGGCCCGAACGGCGAGATCCAGTTCGAAGCCGATCACGCTGCGGCACGGCAGTACTTCCTGCAGCACGTCAACAACAACACGGTCTTCTTCCATGACCTGGATGAGAAGCTGAAGTACCTGGTCGACAACGACTACTACGAGGCCGAAACCCTGGAGCAGTACTCTCAGGAGTTCCTGCACCAGCTGCAGAAGCGCGCCTACGGGCACAAGTTCCGCTTCCCGTCCTTCCTGGGCGCCTTCAAGTTCTACACCTCCTACGCGCTGAAGACCTTTGACGGCCAGCGCTACCTGGAGCGCTATGAGGACCGTGTCTTCATGGTGGCCCTGCACCTTGCTCAGGGTGATGAGGAACTGGCCACGAACCTGGTCGACGAAATCATCTTGGGTCGCTTCCAGCCGGCCACGCCCACCTTCCTGAACTCCGGGAAGAAGCAGCGCGGCGAGCTCGTCTCCTGCTTCCTGCTACGTGTCGAGGACAACATGGAGTCGATCGCCCGCGGCATCAACTCCTCGCTGCAGCTTTCCAAGCGCGGCGGCGGCGTGGCGCTGTCGCTGACGAACTTGCGCGAGCACGGTGCCCCGATCAAGCAGATCGAGAACCAGTCCTCCGGCGTTGTTCCGGTGATGAAGCTTCTCGAGGACTCCTTCTCATACGCCAACCAGCTGGGAGCTCGTCAGGGCGCCGGCGCGGTGTACCTGAACGCACACCACCCGGACATCTACCGCTTCCTGGACACCAAGCGCGAGAACGCGGATGAGAAGATCCGCATCAAGACCCTCTCGCTGGGCGTCGTCATTCCTGACATCACCTTCGATCTTGCCAAGCGCAACGAGGACATGTACCTCTTCAGCCCCTATGACGTCGAGCGCGTCTACGGCAAGGCATTCACCGAGGTTTCGGTGACCGAGAAGTACTACGAGATGGTCGACGACGCGCGCATCAAGAAGACCAAGATCAGCGCCCGTGAATTCTTCCAGACTCTGGCGGAGATCCAGTTCGAGTCCGGTTACCCCTACATCGTGTTCGAGGACACCGTAAACCGGGCCAACCCCATCAAGGGCCGTATCTCGATGTCGAACCTGTGCTCCGAGATCCTCCAGGTCTCTGACGCGTCGACCTTCAGCGACGACCTGAACTACGACCACGTGGGCAAGGACATCTCCTGCAACCTGGGGTCGATGAACATCGCCAAGACGATGGACTCGGGCAACTTCGGCCAGTCCATCGAGACCGCGATCCGCGCCCTGACCGCGGTGTCGAACATGTCCGACATCGTTTCGGTTCCGTCCATTGCCAAGGGGAACTCTTCCTCACACGCCATCGGTCTGGGACAGATGAACCTGCACGGATACCTGGCGCGCGAGCACGTTCACTACGGGTCCGAGGAAGGTATCGACTTCACGAACATGTACTTCTATTCGGTCGTGTACCACGCGATCCGCGCGTCGAACCTGATCGCTCAGGAGACCGGTGAGAAGTTCGGTGGGTTCGATGACTCCCAGTACGCCTCCGGCGAGTTCTTCGACAAGTACACCGAGCAGGACTGGGCGCCGGCCACCGAACGAGTCGCGCAGCTGTTCGCTGAGGCCAAGGTCGACATCCCCACGCAGGATGACTGGCGGGCACTGAAGGAGTCCGTGATGAAGCACGGAATCTACAACCAGAACCTGCAGGCAGTTCCTCCGACCGGTTCGATCTCCTACATCAACAACTCCACCTCGTCGATTCACCCGGTGGCGTCGAAGATTGAGATCCGCAAGGAAGGCAAGCTGGGTCGTGTCTACTACCCGGCTCCGTACTTGACCAACGAGAACCTCGAGTACTACGACGACGCTTACGAGATCGGCTATGAGAAGATCATCGACACCTATGCTGCCGCCACGCAGCACGTCGACCAGGGTCTGTCGCTGACCTTGTTCTTCAAGGACACCGCGACCACCCGCGATCTGAACAAGGCTCAGATCTACGCCTGGCGTAAGGGCATCAAGACGATGTACTACATCCGCATCCGTCAGTTGGCTCTGGAAGGCACCGAAGTCGAGGGCTGCGTTTCCTGCATGCTCTAACGTTGCTTCGTCGGCATGCCGCCTCCCCGCAGCGGGGGCGGCATGCCGTCTGCAATGATCATCCACACATCACTGATCGACGTCGTACGAAGGACGCTGAAGCTCATGGCTGATGAGGCCCAGAACAACCCATTCGAACAGTTCAACGCCATCAACTGGAACCGCATCGAGGACGAGAAGGACCTGGAGGTGTGGCAGCGCCTGACCTCCAACTTCTGGTTGCCCGAGAAAGTGCCGCTGTCCAACGACCTGCAGGCCTGGTCAAACTTCACCGAAGACGAGCGCGACGTCACCATGAAGGTGTTCACCGGCTTGACCATGCTGGACACCATTCAGGGCACCATCGGCGCGATCTCGCTGATCCCGGATGCGCTGAACCAGCACGAGGAAGCGGTCTACACCAACATCTCCTTCATGGAGTCGGTGCACGCGAAGTCATACTCCTCGATCTTCTCGACCCTGGCGTCGACCAAGCAGATCGATGAAGCATTCCGCTGGTCCCGCGAGAACAAGGAACTGCAGACCAAGGCGCGCGAAATCGTCAAGTACTACGAGGGCGACGATGCGCAGCAGCGCAAGATCGCCTCGGTGATGCTCGAGTCCTTCCTGTTCTATTCGGGCTTCTACTGGCCGATGTACCTGTCCTCGCAGGCTCGTCTGACGAACACCGCCGATCTGATCCGACTGATCATCCGCGACGAAGCGGTTCACGGGTACTACATCGGTTACAAGTACCAGCGGAACCTGGAAGCCGAATCGGCACAGCGACGCGACGAGCTGAAGGATTTCACCTTCACGCTGATGTATGAGCTGTACGAGAATGAGGTGCAGTACACCCACGACATATATGACCGCCTGGGCCTGGCTGAGGACGTCAAGAAATTCCTGCACTACAACGCCAACAAGGCGCTCATGAACCTCGGCTACGAGGCTATGTTCCCGGACACGGTGACCAACGTGAACCCGGCCATCCTGTCTTCTCTGAGCCCGAACGCCGACGAGAATCATGACTTCTTCTCCGGGTCAGGATCCTCCTATGTGATCGGTAAGGCAGAGAACACCGAAGACGACGACTGGGACTTCTAAGTCCTGCTCTAGTCTGATGCCCGAAAGGGCTGACGAGAGGCTCGGCCCGCAGAATCTGCGGGCCGAGCCTCTTGTTTTCTGGTCCTATCGGAGTGACGGGGTCAGAGACGGGGACTCTCGGCATTCGCAGCTGGGGACTTTGCCTCGCATCCTCGAAGCGACGTAAAGGGTGGGAAGATTCGGAGCTCGAAGCGATGATGGCTCGCGCTGAGCGGGAACATTGTTCGCGCTCGAGTGCCATCCGCGCGGCAAGAGCCGAACGGTCGCGAGATTCTGCCTAGCTCAAGCCCGAGATGACATTCGGCGAGTGGCTTTGACAAGATGAGGCCATGACAGACGACACAGCGTACTTCCGGCGGACCGCAGCACCTGAATCGGACTCAGGCGCTCTCCCGACCAGGGTCAGCCTCTTCGAATCCACGTCACACGCACAGGGGACCTGGCAGCCGGACGAGCTACACATGGCGCCGGTGACCGGGCTGGTGGTCTCGGAGTTGGAAGCCCACGATAAGAGGGACGATTTCGTCACCGGACGCATGAGCTTCGATATTCTCGGCAAGCTCCACGACGGCGAACAGCGTGTGTCGACCCGCACGGTGCGTCCGGGACGCACCATCGAGCTCATCGAATCGACCCTGGAATCCGGAGGGCGAACGGTGCTGCGCGGGCGGGCCTGGCGGCTACAGCGCCAGACGCTGCACGCCGAAGCGCTCCCGCCGTCGCCGACGAAACTTGCGCCAGTTGAGGAGTGCGTCACCGACGATCGGCTCCAGCAGTGGCCGGGCGGCTTCATCGCCAGTGTGCAGACCCGCGTCGCGGACGACCACGCCGCCGGGAACGGACGGGGCTGGATCGCCAGCGGAGTCGAACTCATCGCGGGGGAGCACACTAGCTCGCTGGCGAACCTGATGGCGCTGGCGGACACGGCCAACGGGGTGGCGCCGGTGCTGCCGGCAGGCAAGGGCGGCTATATTTTCCCCAACGTGGACCTGACACTGCACCTGGTGCGCGAGCCAGTGGGTGAGTGGCTGGGACTGGCAACATCGACCGTCGTCGCCTCAGAGGGACTGGGGATCAACACCGCCGAGCTCTATGACGCGAACGGATTCTTCGGACGCTCCGAACAGCTCCAGACGGTGCGTGCGCTGGGCTGAGCCACAGCCGAGTTCGGTGATTAACGGCGGTGGGCCGGGGCGCAGACCCGGGCCCCCCCCGGTTGAGAGTGGGGTGGGGCGGGACCCCGCCCCCGTTTTTGGGCGCGGGCGCACCCATCC
>JBQDEV010000012.1:0-19531 GCA_052084925.1 Micrococcaceae bacterium | reverse complement strand
CCGTTTTTCTTGGCCCCCACCTAACAGCCCCTGCGGGGGGGTGCGGGGGGCTCCCCCCCCGCCGTGTTGGGTTATACCGGGGGGGGCCCCTCACCCACCCCCGGCCCACCGCCGTTTTCAGAGAGGTGAGGGCAGATCACCGTCCACGTTTAGTGGCCGCGGTCGATCCATTCCTGCAGGTGGGGTGCTTCGTCGCCGATGGTGGTGGAATCACCGTGACCGGTACGCACCGAGGTCTCGGTGGGTAGCACGAACAACCGCTCCTTAATCGACTCGATAATGGTCTCGAAGCTCGAGTAGGACCGACCGGTGGCACCCGGGCCGCCCTGGAACAGAGTGTCGCCGGTGAAGACGACGCCGCCCTCCAGGTCGGGCGCGTAGAAGCAGACCGAGCCGGGGGAGTGCCCCGGGGTGTGCAGGGCGCGCAGGGTGACGCCGGCGACCTGGAACTGGTCGCCGTCCTGGATCTGTCCGTCCGGGGCGTCGTCTGGATAGACCGAGTCCCAAAGCATCCGGTCTTCCGCGTGCAGCAACACCGGGGCGTCGACGAGCCCGCGGAACTCCTTGACGGCGCGGATGTGGTCGTCGTGACCGTGCGTCAGCAGAATGGCTTCCACGGTGCGATCGCCGACCGCGTCCTTCACGGCTTGGGCGTCGTGGGCGGGGTCGATGACCACGCAGTGTTCCTCGCCGCCGACGATCCAGACGTTATTGTCGACCTCCCAGGTGCCGCCGTCGAGGGAGAAGGTGCCGGAGGTGACCAGATGATCGATGCGTGCCATCAGAGCACCACCACCGAACGCAGCACGTCACCGGAGTGCATCTTCTCGAATGCGGCGTCGATCTCGTCCAGGCTGGTGGTCTCGGTAACGAAGGCGTCGAGATCCAGTCGGCCCAGTCGGTACTGATCGACGAGCATCTGGAAATCGTGGGACGGCAGGCAGTCGCCGTACCAGGAGGACTTCAGCGAGCCGCCGCGGCCGAAGATATCCAGCAGCGGCAGCTCCAAGGTCATCTCCGGAGTGGGCACACCCACCAGGACGACGCGGCCGGCAAGGTCGCGTGCGTAGAACGCCTGCTTGTAGGTTTCCGGGCGGCCCACGGCGTCGATGACGACGTCCGCGCCGAAGCCGCCGGTGAGGTCCTGGATGGCCTGAACCGCTTCGGATTCCTTGGAGTTGACGGTATGGGTGGCGCCCAGCGACTGGGCCTTCTCCAGCTTGCGGGGGTCGATGTCGACGGCGATGATCGTGGTAGCACCGGCGAGCTTGGCGCCGGCTATCGCGGCGGTGCCGACGCCACCGCAACCGATGACGGCGACGGACTCGCCGCGCTTGATTTCGCCGGTGTTGATGGCGGCGCCGATACCGGCCATGATGCCGCAGCCGAGCAGGCCGACGGCGGCGTTCTGGTCATCTTCAACACCTTCGACCTTGGTGCACTGGCCGGCGGCGACCAGGGTCTTCTCGGCGAACGCACCGATGCCCAGGGCTGGGGAAAGCTCGGTGCCGTCCTCCAGGGTCATCTTCTGGGTGGCGTTGTGGGTGTTGAAGCAATACTTCGGCTCACCTTTGCGGCAGGCCCGGCATTCGCCGCAGACGGCACGCCAGTTCAGGATGACCTTGTCGCCCACGGCCACTTCGGAGACGCCGTCGCCGATGGCCGAGACAATGCCGGTGGCTTCGTGGCCCAGCAGGTAAGGGTACTCATCGCCGATGCCGCCCTGAACGTAGTGCAGATCGGTGTGGCAGACGCCGCAGGTCAGAATGTCGACGACAGCCTCGCCCGGACCCGGGTCGGGGATGACGATGGTGGTGATCTCCACGGGCTGGTCCTTGCCGCGGGAGATGACCCCTTTGACGGTCTGAGACATGGATGGATCTCCTTGTTCTGTAGGTCGGTGGACGGCGACGCCGTCGCAGTTCCTCTTCATCTCATCACACCACAGCGCCCAGCGGGAATGACGCAGGGGCCGATGACCGTGTGTGACACAGGTTACGCCTTGGTCAGGGGGTGATCCCGCCGACGCGGTCCTGACATACTGGGCACATGTGTGGACGCTTTGTGATGGCCCGGGCGATGGGCGACCTGGTGGCGCAGGCTGGCGCGGTGCAGCCGGATCCTGACTTCGCTTTGCCGGAGAGCTACAACGTGGCACCGACGACGGATATCGCGGTCGTGCTGGAACGGTTGGTGGAGGATGCCCCACAGCGGGAGCTACATCGCGCGCGCTGGGGACTGTTGCCGGGGTGGGCGAAGGACCCGTCGTTCTCCTCGCGGACGTTCAATGCCCGCTCCGAAACGGTGGTGACCAAACCCAGTTTCCGTTCGGCGGTGCGGGCTCGGCGTTGCGCGGTGCCGGTGGACGGCTATTACGAGTGGCTGAAGTCAGACTCGTCGTCGGGCGCGCAGAAAAAGCGCCCGTTCTATGTGCATCCCGGGGACGATTCCGTGGTGTTCTTCGCCGGGTTGTATGAGTGGTGGAAGGACCCGGAGGCCGAAGCGGCGGGGGATCCGGCCTGGGTGCTGTCTACGACGATTCTGACCGGTGCCTCCCCGGACCCCGAAGAGCACGACGGCCACTCCTCGATCCTGAGCGAGCTGGGCAGACTGCATGACAGGCTGCCGTTGCCGATGGGCCCGGAGATGATGGACCGCTGGTTGAGTCCGGAGAAGTTGGACTCTGCGGAGGCGGCCGAGGCGCTGGTCGAGCAGGTGCGAGACCAGGCATTTGCGGTGGCGGCAACTTGGACGCTGGACGAGGTGGCCTCAGCGGTGGGCGATGTGCGCAACAACGGACCTGAGCTGATCACGCCGGTGGCGGGCGGTACCCAGGAATCGCTACTTTGATGAGAGCTACCTCGGCCGACCCCGGGTCCGGCCCCTCGGCGCTCGAGCGCCACCAGGTCTGGTGGTATCTCACCGCCGTTGTGCTGGGCTTAGGCGTGGGTGTCATCCTCCCCGAGGTCGGACCGTGGGCGGAGGCGCTGGTCTGGCCGGTGCTGGCCGTGCTGTTGCTGATCGTCTTCTTCATTACGCCGTGGTCGCAGATTCCGAGAGTGCTGGCCCAACCTCGGTTCCTGCTGGCCGCGCTGGCGGGCAACGCGGTGGTGATGCCGCTGATCGCGGTGGCGCTGGTACAGCTGGGACCGGAGGATCCGGTGCTGCGCTGGGGGTTGCTGCTGGTGCTGGTGGCCCCGTGCACCGACTGGTTCATTACCTTCACCCAGGTCAGTGGTGGCGATACCGCAGCGGCTTCCGCCCTGACTCCGGTCAACCTGCTGGCTCAGCTGGTGCTGATTCCGGTGTATCTGTGGCTCTTCGCGCCGGAGATCCCCGGCAGCGCCGAAGCCAACACTGCCACCGGGGCGCTGGGGGTGGCCGCGGTGCTGATCCTGGGGTCGATGGCGCTGGGTGCGGGTGCCGCCTGGTGGGTGGGGCGCCGACCCCGGTGGGCCACCGCTCGGGTGCGCGCGACGACGGCGCCGGTGCCGCTGCTGGCTGTGGTGCTGGGACTGGTGGGGGCGTCCCAGGCGGAGACCGTGCTGGAGGCCCGCGGCGAGCTGGTCGGGATCGGTGCCGTGGCGCTGGGCTACCTGGCGGCCGCAGTGCTGGCCGCCTGGGTGCTGGCGCGCCTGATGCGGGTGCCGCGCACCCAGGGGATCACCCTGACGATGACCTTCTCCACCCGCAACTCCTTCGTGGTGCTGCCCATCGCTCTGGCGCTGCCGGCCGGTGCCGAGGTCGCTGCCGTCGCGGTCGTGGTGCAGTCCCTGGTCGAGTTGCTGGGAGTGCTGGTTCTGCTGTGGTTGGTGCCGCGATGGGTGTTCCCTGAGCGCGCAGCTCACCCGCCAGGACAGTTCAGCTAACCCAGGGTCACCGGCGGGGTGGTCTTCTGCCCGCGGACGTGATCGTCCAGGAAGCCGAGCACGGTGCGGTACCAGGATTCGGCGTTGCCGCGCTTGAGGATCCAGTGCCCTTCATCGGGGTAGTAGAGGTAGCGGTGCCGGGTGGCGCCGTCGTCGTCGAGCAACTGCGGAGCCCGGGTGTGCAGGGCGTGCCAGAGCTCCAGCGCCTGGCCGATCGGCACCCGGTGATCCTGGTTGCCGTGGATGACGAGCAGGGGCACCCGGATGTGCTCGGCGTACAGGTGCGGCGAATATTCAGCCGACTGCTCGGCCATCGACCGATCCCATTCAGCGTTATCGGTCGTGCGGCCCATCGAGGTGGTGTCCCAGAGGGAGGCGTGGGTGACGATGCAGCGGAACCGCTCACCGGTGTGCCCTGCCATCCAATTCGCCATGTACCCGCCGTAGGATCCGCCGGCCAGGGCGGTGCGGGTTTCGTCGATCTCCTCGCGGGCGATCGCGGCATCGGTGAGCGCCAGGATATCGGTGTAAGGGGTGCCGCCGAGCTGCTGCTGGCCGCGGTCGATCATCGCCTGGCCGTAGCCGGTGGAGATGGCCGGATCCGGAAGCAGTACTGCGTAGCCGGCCTCGACGAAGGCACCCGGGTTCCACCGGTAGGTCCAGGCATTCCAGGAGCCCCAGGGACCGCCGTGCACCAGCACCGCCAGCGGGTGCGGCCCGGGACCCTCGGGGGTGACCAGCCAGGCCCGTAGTCGGGTGCCATCCTCGGCGGTGGCGGTGACGGAACGCAGCGCGCCGGGGGAGTGCAGCGGCGTGCCAGGGTGGGCCAGCGGCAGTAGCTCGGTGTCCGGGGAGTTCGACGTGTGCGGGGTGACCGTGATGACCACCGGGGACGGTGCCACGGTGATGCCATCGGCCAGGGCGTAGAAATGCAACGCGGACGAATCCGTGGGCCGAGGCAGGGCGGTCAGCCCGGTGTAGTGCCGGGCGGTGGCCAGGGCGTCCGGCGCGTCGTCGTAGGTATCGATCTGCGCCGTCACCCGGGATGGCGCGGCGGCGTCGTCGGTACCGAACCAGATCGCACCGGTACCGAGATCGTCACTGGTGGAGGCCAGATGCCGATCGGTAGCCCAAACGGGGTCGACCCAGCGATCCAGCTCCGGCCACAGTCGGGTTTCCTGTCTTTCTTGTCCCTCCTGTCGCTCCTGTGTGTCGAGACGGAGCAGGTGGGTGCTGACCTCGAGGTTCTGTTGCGGGGTCCAGCGCTGGTAGCGGTGCAGCACCACGCGCGTGCCATCGGGGCTGATGCGTCCGGTGCTCAGCGAGGTCTCGGGGGTGGAGCGGGTCAGCTCGGTGGTCGCCCCGGAGGGCAGGTCGATGCGCACGGCCACGGTGGCGTCGACGCTGGCGGCGGTGTTCTGCTGCAGGGTGGCCACCACGGTCGATCCGTCGCGGCTGAGATCCCAGTCCAGCAGCCGACCCTGTGGCAGCGAGATCCAGCGGAACTCGGGGGCCTGGTCCGCGGTCTGCGGCAGCTCGGCCACCCCCAGCACCGTGCGTCCGGCGGGCAGATCGTGGTCCCAGTACCGCGAAGGGTAGGTGGTGTGCAGAATCCCGCTGACAGAGGCGGTCTCCCGCTGCTCCACCAGCTCGGCGTGCTGGGCTTCGTCCTCGGCCTGGGTGTGCACCCGCAGGGCGGCCACCAGGTGACGCTCGGAGACCTGGATCTGCTGGAACCCCCAGGGCCGGGTGAGCAGCTGCTTCGCCTCGCCGCGTCCGGGCAATACCCAGAGGGAGGAGCCGGGGGACTGGTCGGTGGCGTCAGGGTTGGTTTCGGAGGCCGGACGCGAGGAGAGGAAGTAGATACGACCGTCGGAATCCTCGGTGGTGAGCGGGGCGACCGAGGAAACTGACTCGTCCGAGCGCGTCAGCTGGACGGTGGCTCCCGGGGCGGCGGTTTCGTCGGGGGTCAGCTCGTGGAGTTGGGTGACGTAGTCGGTGCCCTTGCCGTTGAGCTGCTGGACGGTGGCCAGGATCCGGCCGTGGGCTCCGGGTAGCACCGCGGTGATGCGGGCGGCGTCGAGCAGGGTGGCGATGGCGTCGGGGGTGTCCGGGGTGGTCTGTGTGGTCGTCGTCTCACTCATGACCGCCAGTCTACGGGTCCGCGGGCTTATCGTGTCACACCCCAGTTCTAAATTCGCCGAGTGGCGGGGGTACGCATGTTCCCTTAGACTGGAGGGGACGATCGGCCTTCCCAACGATCAGACTTCCCACCGCCACCCCTGACGCCGTCTGCGTCCAGGGGAATCACGGCATGGAGGGGCGAACAGCATGGGAACTTTCACAGAGTCGGTCGCAGTCAGCTGCACGACGACGGGGATGCCGCTGCACGTGGAGGTGCAGGGGCGCAGCTACACCGTGGCCGCACCGCCGCGGCGCTGGTATGAGCGTCGTCGCTGGTGGGCCGAGGAACACCGTGCCGAGCGCGGTCGCGGCGCCGGGCTGGTCGATCACGAGGTGTGGCGGCTGCAGGTGCGGCTGAGCCGGGCCCGTAGCGCGCCGCTGCTGACCATCGACGTCGCCCATCATCTGGATTCCGGACGATGGCGGCTGATCCGGGTGCACGACGCCGCGGCGCTGACCCTGCGGGAGACAGCATGAGCGGACCCGCCTCCTCGACCCCGTTCCCGCACCTGCACGTGGCCAGCGCCTTCTCCGCGCACTACGGGGTGTCCTGGCCGCAGGATCTTGCCGAGACTGCGGCCGCGCAGGGGGCCCAGCTGCTGGCCTGCACCGACCGGGACGGCCTCTACGGGATGGCCAAGCACCTGAGCGCGTGCCTGGCCTCAGGAATCGCGCCGATCGTGGGCGTGGAGCTGGCGGTGCGCTGGAACGAGGAGCAGAGTGCGGGGCGGGTGGTGGTACTCGCCCGGGGCCAGGACGGCGGGGCTGGCTATCACGGGCTGGTGCGACTCATCTCCGCCGCCCACGCACACACCCGGGGCGGATCGGCCGGAGGCAGCCCTTGGGTCAGTATGGGCGAACTCGCCGAACAGATGAGCCCGGGCCCCGGCGACGGGGCGGGGGCCGGCGCGCCGCGTCTGATCGTGCTGATCGGCCCCGACTCCGACGTCGGGCGGATGCTGGGGTCACGCCGTTACGCCGCCGGGCGTGCCCTGCTGAAGCACTGGCGCAAGGCGCTGCCCCTCGGCGGGGTGCGGGTAGAGGTGGTCAGCCATCTGGCAGCTCCGGGCCAGCGGCTCTCCGCCGCGCACGCCGCCAAGATGCTGCGGGCCGCCCACGAGCTCGCACTGCCGGCGGTGCTGACCAATGCGGTGCGCTATGCCAGCCCGGACGGGGCCGCCACCGCCGATGTGCTGGACGCCGCCCGGGCGCTGAGCTCGCTCGACACCGTGGCCGATATGCAGCCCAACGGCCAGGGGTGGCTGAAGTCCTCGGAGGCGATGCACCTGCTGGCGCAGGAGATCGTGCACGACGCCGGCTACGGGGCGCGCGAGGCCCGGAAGCTGCTGGACAACACCCACGCCACGGCGGAGGCCTGCCGTATCGACCCGGCCGGAGACATCGGCTGGGGGCGCCCGCGCGTCCCGGAGGCCTCGGTCATCGGGCTGGAGCAGCACCCCCACCGGGAGCTGCGCGAGCGCTGCCTGGCCGGAATGGGGCAGCGCTACCCCCATCTCGGGCCGGGAACAACCAGGGAGTCCGAGGTGCTCACGCGTCTGGACCGCGAGCTGGAGGTCATCAACGAACGGGGCTTCGCCAGCTACTTCCTCACGGTGGCCGAGGTCGTCGCCATGATCGAGCAGCGGGGTGTGCGGGTGGCGGCCCGCGGCTCGGGGGCCTCCTCGCTGGTGAACCACCTGCTCCGGATCTCCGCGGTGGATCCGATCGAGCACGACCTGATCTTCGAGCGCTTCCTCTCCCAAAATCGCTCCACCCTGCCCGACATCGACATCGACGTCGAATCGGCCCGGCGCCACGAGGTCTACGACGCGATCTTCGAACGCTTCGGCACCGAGCGCACCACCTTGATGAGCATGCAGAACGGCTACCGGGCTCGCGGGGCGGTCCGGGACGCCGGACTGGCCCTGGGGCTGGAATCGGAGCGGGTCGACGAGATCGCCAAGCAGCTGTGGCGGTTCTCCGCCTCCAGCTTCCGCGAGGCGATGGAACGTATGCCGGAGCTGCGCGGATTCTCCGACCGGCTGCAGCACCAGCGTGCCAGCGGGGACGCGCAGCTGGATCTGCTGGTGGACCTCACCGAGCGCCTGGATCGGCTGCCCCGGCATATCTCCATGCATCCCTGCGGCGTCATCCTCAGCGACCGGACCCTGCTCGACCGCACCCCGGTGCAGCCCTCCGGCATCGGACTGCCGATGAGCCAGTTCGACAAGCACGACATGGACCCCATGGGACTACTGAAACTCGACGTGCTGGGGGTGCGCATGCAATCGACCATCGCCTACACGCTGCAGGAGATCGAGCGCACCACCGGTGAGAACGTCGATATGGAGCACGTTCCTCTCGACGACGAACCCACCTTCGAGATGATCCGCACCACGCACACCCTGGGCTGCTTCCAGATCGAGTCTCCCGGGCAACGGGAACTGCTGGGCAAACTCGGGCCGACCGAATTCAACGACCTGATCATCGATATCTCCCTGTTCCGCCCCGGCCCGATGAAATCCGATATGGTGCGGCCTTTCCTCGACTACCGTCACGGCGACGACGTCGCACACTACCCGCACCCGAACCTGCAACCGGTGCTAGAGGAAACCCACGGCGTCACCGTCTTCCACGAACAGGTGCTGCGCACCTTCGACACCATGACCGAGTGCGGACTGGCCCGGGCCGATGAATTCCGCCGCGCCATCGGCTCCCCGCGAGAACGTGAGGTTGAGGCGTTCTTTCGCACAGAATCTCTGAAACGCCACTATCCGCTGGACGTGATCGATGCGGTCTGGAACACGCTCCAGGCGTTCGGCTCCTTCGGATTCTGCAAGGCCCATGGAGCAGCCTTCGCCGTGCCCACCTACCATTCGGCCTGGTTGAAGACCCACCACCCCGAAGCGTTCTTTGCTGGCATCCTGGAGCACGATCCGGGCATGTACCCGCGGCGGCTCATGGTCGCCGAGGCGCGACGACTGGGCATCCCGGTGCTGCCGGTCGACATCAATCGCTCCACCCAGCAGATGCGAATGGAGTGGGTGCCCGCCCACCCCGAAATCGAACACAGCGGCCGGTGGGGCATCCGGCTGTCACTGAACACCGTCTCCGGGCTCAGCGCGGCCGAACGGAGCCGGCTGGTGGCAGGCCAGCCCTATGCGAGCCTGGCCGATATTCGAGACCGTGCTCGGCCCACCCGACGCAGTCTGGAGCGACTCGCCGAACTCGGCGCCCTGGACTGCCTGCTCCCCGCCGGCGGAGCCTCGCGCACCGACCTGGTGCACCACTTGCAGCTCACGCACCAGCGCACCTCCGCACCCCGCAGCCGACCGATCGAGGGCCAGCTGAGCTTCGAGCTGCCCGACACCGAGCTCACCGCGCTAACCCCGCTGTTCCCCGACCCCACCGCAGCGGAGCAGGTGCGCTCCGAGCTGGATCTCACCGCCCTGGATGTCACCGGGCACCTGATGCAGTCTCATGAGCCCTACCTGCAGGCTCTCGGCGTCACCCCGGCGGAGCAGCTGCTTTCCCTGCGTACTCAGACACGGGTGCTCATCGCCGGCGTGCGGGTGGCGACCCAAACCCCGCCGATGCGCAGCGGTAAACGCGTGGTGTTCATCTCCGTGGACGACGGCACCGGGGTCGTGGACACCTCCTTCTTCACCGAGGCCCAGCACCAGAGCGGGGAGATGCTGTTCTCAGCCCGGCTGATGCTGATCGAAGGCACCACCCGCCGCACCGGAACCCGGGCGGTCAGCGTCCAGGCCATCCGCGCCTGGGACCTGCACCAGCCGCATACCCTGCCCGACCCCGACTACCTGAACTCCACCCGGGGCCAATGGACCGCCTGGCTGCAACGGGACCGTACCCATGCCCCCGACGACGTTCCCCACCATGCCACTGGCTCCTGGCCGGTGAAACGCGGCAGCCTGCCGGCAATCCCCGTACCGCACCCGGACACCTGGGAGATGATGCCCACACCCGATACGCTGGAGACATGACGACGCACTCCGGATCCGCACCGCAGCGACGCACCCGCAGCCTCACAACGATGACCGCGCTCACCGCCATCACCGCCATCACCGCCCTCGCCCTGAGCGCCTGCTCCGGCGCCGATGAGCCCGAAGAGCCGGCACCCTCCACCGTCGAGACCACGGAGACCACCGCGTCACCCACGGCCAGCCCCGAGGACACCGACACGCCCGGCCCCACGGCTGCCCCCGAGACCTCAGACACCCCGGTCCCGGAGGCCACGGAGACCGACACCGATCCCGACCTGGACGACTTCACTACCGGGCCGCAGAGCACCGAGAACTTCCCGGACACGGACACCACCAGCGAGGGCTGGTTCCCCACCGGCGTGCGCGCCTCCGCCCACGAAGGCTACGACCGCATCGTCATCGACCATGCCGGTAGCGGACACCCGGGCTTCCTCGCCGAGTACACCACCGAGGCACTGGCTCCGGGCTCCGGCCATCCAGCCGACCAGGACGCGCCGCTCTACCTCGCCGTGCACGCGGTCGGACTCGCCGGTCCAGAGGATGTCGACACCGATGCCGCCCTGGCCAACGGCTACACCACCACTGAGCTGAGCACCGAGGTGGCCACCGGGGTCACCACCCACCTGCCCTTCGAAGCCGCCTCCAGCTACTACATCGGTCTCGACGCCGAGCGTCCCTTCCGGGTCTTCACCCTCGAAGATCCGGCGCGGCTCGTGATCGACATCGCCACGGACTAACCAGCGCACCTGCCGTAGAATGACCTGTGGCCGCGTGGTGTCCACCGTATGGCACCCCGTCGAAAACCCAGGAGAGGACCTTCCCTTGCCCGAGAACCAGATCAGCATCACCGTCGACGACCAGCTACGAGAGGTCGCCACCGGAACCACGGGCACGGAGCTCTTCACCGAGCAGAAGACCATCGTGGTGATGCGTGTCGACGGCGAGCTACAGGACCTCTCCCGGACACTGAGCGACGGCGCCGTGGTGCAGGGCGTCGACATCAGCCACCCTGACGGCCTGAACGTGCTGCGCCACTCCACCGCCCACGTCATGGCCCAGGCGGTGCAGCAGCTCTGGCCCGAGGCCAAGCTTGGCATCGGGCCCTACATCACCGACGGGTTCTACTTCGACTTCGATGTCGAAAACCCCTTCACCCCGGAGGACCTGAAGAAGATCGAGAAGGTGATGCAGAAGATCATCAACTCGAACCAGACCTTCGCCCGCCGGGTCGTCACCGAGGACGAAGCCCGCGCTGCCATGGCCGCCGAGCCCTACAAACTGGAGCTGCTGGGTAAGAAGAATGACGCCGAGACCGCCGGTGAGGGCGCCTCGGTCGAGGTCGGCGCCGGCGAGATCACCCTCTACGACAACGTCGACCGCAAGTCCGGCGACACCGTGTGGTGCGACCTCTGCCGCGGACCTCACCTGCCCAACACCAAGCTAATCTCCAACGCGTACTCGCTGACCCGCTCCGCTGCCGCCTACTGGCTCGGCAACGAGAAGAACAAGCAGCTCCAGCGCATCTACGGCACCGCCTGGCCCAGCAAGGACGCCCTGAAGGCCTACCAGGAGCGCATCGCTGAGGCCGAGCGGCGCGATCACCGCAAGCTCGGCTCCGAGCTGGACCTCTTCTCCTTCCCCGATGAGCTGGGATCCGGGCTGCCCGTGTTCCACCCCAAGGGCGGCATCATCCGCAAGGAGATGGAGGACTACTCGCGCCATCGCCACACCGAGGCCGGCTACGAATTCGTCTACACCCCGCACATCACCAAGGAAAATCTCTACCAGATCTCCGGACACCTGGACTGGTATGCCGATGGCATGTTCCCGCCCATGCACATCGATGAGCAGCGTGACCCGATTACCGGGGAGATCACCCGGCAGGGGCAGAACTACTACCTCAAGCCGATGAACTGCCCGATGCACAACCTGATCTTCCGTTCCCGCGGCCGGTCCTACCGCGAACTGCCGTTGCGGCTGTTCGAATTCGGTGCCGTCTACCGCTACGAGAAGTCCGGTGTGATCCACGGGCTCACCCGCGTCCGCGGCATGACGCAGGACGACGCTCACATCTACTGCACCCGCGAGCAGATGAAGGACGAGCTGACCACCACGTTGAACTTCGTGCTCGACCTGCTCAAGGACTACGGTCTCAACGACTTCTACCTGGAGCTGTCCACGAAGGACGAGGAGAAGTTTGTGGGCACCGACGACGCTTGGGAAGAGGCCACCCGCACCCTGGAAGAGGTCGCCACCGCCTCCGGTCTGGACCTGGTCCCGGATCCGGGCGGCGCCGCATTCTATGGTCCGAAGATCTCCGTGCAAGCCCGCGACGCCATCGGCCGCACCTGGCAGATGTCCACCATTCAGCTGGACTTCAACCTGCCGGAGCGCTTCGATCTGGAATACCAGGCCGCGGACGGCAGCCGTCAGCGGCCGGTCATGATCCACCGTGCCCTGTTCGGCTCGATCGAGCGATTCCTCGGCGTGCTCACCGAGCATTACGCCGGGGCGTTCCCCGCGTGGCTGGCACCTGTGCAGGTGCGGGCGATTCCCGTGGCCGAAGCCTTCAACGACTACCTAGGTGAGGTGGTCGAAAAGCTGCGCGCCGAAGGCATCCGTGTGGAGCTCGATACCAGTTCCGATCGGTTCCCGAAGAAGATCCGCACCGCCTCCAAGGAGAAGATCCCCTTCGTGCTCATCGCTGGTGGCGACGACGCGGATGCCGGTGCGGTCTCCTTCCGCTTCCGCGACGGGACGCAGGACAACGGAGTCGCCGTCGAGGACGCCATCCAACGCATCGTGTCCGCGGTGCGAGACCGACAGCCGACGGCCTAGCATGACCGGCCAGCCGATGCCTTCCTCCGGTGACGCGCCCGGCACGTCTGCTTCGCAGCAGAGCCGGGTCGATGACTTCGAGCTTCCGGGCACTCCGGACGGTTTCGATCGCCTGTGGAACCCGCATCGGCTGGCCTATGTGAGTCGCGGTCAGGGTCAGGTCAAGGATGAAGGGTCCTGCCCGTTCTGCGCTGCACCCCAGCGCGACGATGCGGAGTCGCTGATCATCGCCCGCGGCACCACCTGCTTCGTGGTGATGAACCTCTACCCCTACAACCCGGGCCACCTGCTGGTCTGCCCCTACCGACACGTCCCGGATTACACGGACCTCACCTTCGAAGAGACCGCCGAGTTCGCCCGCCTCACCCAGATCGGGATGACCGCGCTGCGGTCCACGGGACGTCCGGCCGGTTTCAACTTGGGAATGAACCAGGGCACCGCCGGGGGAGCCGGGATCGCCGCGCACCTGCACCAGCACATTGTTCCCCGGTGGAACGGCGACGGGAATTTCCTGCCGATCATCGCCCAAACGAAGAACATCACGGCCAGCCTCGACCAGCTCCACGCTGCGCTACACTCGGCATGGGACGAGGCTGCGGCGACCTTTGATCGGGACCGTGAACACAGGGCAGAGACGTCGGCGACCGGACAAGGCGACTGACTTCATGCTGAACAAGTACGCCCGCGCGCTTTTCACACGGATCTTCACGCCCGTGGCACGCCTACTCCTGGCGCTGCGGCTGACACCCAACATGGTCACCGTGATCGGTGCCGTGGGGGTCTCTCTCGCCGCCCTGATCTTCTACCCGATGGGTCAGCTGTTCTGGGGCACCGTGGTGATAACCCTGTTCGTCTTCTCCGACCTGATCGACGGGGTCATGGCCCGCCTCTCGGGCAAGACGGGCCCCTGGGGTGCCTTCCTGGATTCCACTCTGGACCGAGTTCAAGACGCCTCCGTGTTCCTGGGGCTAATGTTCTGGTATTTCGGTGCCGGGGCCGATCCCGTCATCGCCGTCGCGGCTGGGGTATGTCTCGTCAGCGGCATGCTGGTCTCTTATGTGCGCGCCAAAGCCGAAGCCATGGGGCTCGACGCTGACGTAGGCATCGCGGAGCGCCCCGAACGTATGGTCGCCACCCTGGTCTTCACCGGCTTCACCGGACTCGGCCTCCACCCGATAGTGCTCACGGTCGTGCTGTGTCTGCTGGGAGCCGCCTCCCTCTACACGGTCGGCCAGCGTATCGCCCGCGTCCGGCAGCAGCTCCACAGCGATCCTGTCGCCGGTTCCTGAGCCTCTGGGGAATAATGGGCGCCATGACCTCTTCCGAGAACACGGGTCGCGCGTTCAACCTGCCCGAGTATTTTCTGTTGCTGGCACTGGATTCCAGCGGACGATTCCGTGTCCGCGAACACGACGTCCAGGTGGGACTGGCTGGCGCGGTACTTGCGGACTTAGCGCGGCGCGGCCGGCTCATCATCACCAAGGACCGAGTCGAGATCGCCGACGATCCGGCGGCCATCCTGAACGGTGGCGATGCTCCGAAGGGCTGGCAGCCCGAGCATGCCCTGGAACATCCGCTCGACCGCGTGCTGGCGCTGATTGGGGACGCCCCCGAAGGCATGGACGCGGAGCAATGGGTGAACCGTCTGTCCACCAGGAGGTTGCGCGACGTCGTCGTCGAGGCCCTGGTGGAACGGGGAGCAGTGCAGGTCAAGCAGATCAGACTCTTCGGGCTCTTCAAACGTACCCGTCACTTCAAGAATGAGTCCTTCTACGAACTGGACCTCAAAGTACGATTGGGCGTGGTGCTCAATCGAGAAGAGCCGCTCGACCTCGTGACCTGGCCTCTGCTGTCCCTGATGCACGTCACGGGCCTGCTGGAACGCCTCTCCCCGGAATCCCGCCGTCCCAAGGTTGCAGATCTCCTCAAGGAAAAATACGAGACCCTTAACTCGGACCAGGAGAGGTCTGTCTATGAGGCCCTGCACAGCGTGGAGAACGCCGTGTCGGAAGAACTGATCGCGACACGCGGAGGTCCCTCGGGGCTGAATGCGTGAATATCCACTCCGTAATAGTAGGAGTGTGCCAGACTCTTGCGGGATGGATCATCTGAGGTGTCGGGAACAATTGCGGTTCATAGTGACACGGCGCATGGGACAACGATGCAAACACTGGCCCTTCCGATATTTGATTGGTTCTGCGAAGGTGTAACGGGTAACCGTTCGGCCACTAACGAAAGTGGTGTAATGCGAAGGGTCCCGCACAAAACTCTCTTCAATCTGCCTCTCTATCGGTGTCTTACTTCTATGGGCACCGCCCGCCCACGCGGCTGTAACGGAAGCTGGTGGTCGGATAGCTTTAGTAGTCCTGAGCGTATTATCGTGGAAGGGTTCTTGAGCTCACCTGGAAGTGTTTCGTTGCAGTTGAATGGTGTGCCTCAAGACTCGGAATACACCACGGGTCATTTTCATTTGACCACTGGACATGGGAATAGTTCTGGTTATTGGAGGATTAGCACGAACAGCGAAATTGCTACGGTGAGCGACAGATGCGGGGACTTCGGACCCATGAGTATAGAACCTTACGATTCGACGGTTACCAAGGCGGGTAAATCCGATGAATGAACCTGTCCAGAGAATTACGTTGGACGTACCAGTGACGCCGACTGGAACTATACAGTCGCCCGAACTGATGAAGCGGTACTCGCAAATCCTCCAGGCGCTTGATATCCCCGCCAGACATGACTTCACCCGTGTTCGCTATGGTGACATGAGTGAAGCCGATGGCCGACTAGTAAGCCAGGTGATGGATCTCATTAACGCCCGGTATCCAGACGTCTATGCCGATCCCGCATGGGACGACTATATTCCTCTAGAGGACCGACCATTTCGTCATCCTGACGATAAGTGAACTGTTGTTGATTCTCGGCATAACTTTCGTTCCGATGCTCGCGGCAGCTGGATGACCTTGAACGCATATAATCTCAGCGCCGGCAACGCCGTGTTGGAAGAGCTCATTGCGACAAGCGGAGGTCCCTCGGGGCTGAATGCGTGATTCCCAGAGAATTCACATCATCCTCGCGCTTTCCCACTATCACAGGCCCTAGCGACGACGACGGTGCCTGAAAAGCTGGACGGTGGGATAACAAACCCTTGCGAATGACTTGGTGGCCTCAGTAGTTTCGGTGACTGTTGCCACCAAAGCTGAATCTCAGACTTCGGGCGACCGTGAACCCAAAATCAATGAGAAGCCGCTGCGGCGGAGAGGACGAGATCTTGAAGTTCACCAAACGTATTGCTGGCGCCAGCGCCGCTCTCGCCGTGCTCGGGGGAGTGGCTTTCGCTGCACCCGCACAAGCCGCCACCGAAGTCACGGGAGCCTCGGCCACCGAGTGCAACAACAAGCTGGAGTGGGCCGTGCACAATTACGAGCAGCAGGGGTACACGGTAATCGTCGAGGCGTGCTCGTTCAATGCCTGGTCATGGCACGCCAGCACTGACTACGTGGGCAGCTACACAGCGGTGAAGAAGGCCCGATAATCACCAACGGACGCGCGCCGAAGCGTTGAGTCAGGCGCCTGCCAGATGTTCGGTGATGTTGCGTTTGATCCGGCCGAGCAGTGCACTCATCCCGCGCAACCGTAGGGGAGTCAGTGCTCGATTGAGTCCGAGCCGGTTCGGGACATCGTCGGGAACGCCCAGAATCTGTGAGGCGGGCAGGCCGGAGAGACCCTGAACGATGATGGAGCCGAAGCCACGGGTCGTCGGTGCCTCTGCCGGTGCCGAGATGATCAGCGTGGTGGCCGGATCGTCTGGATTCTCCGTGTCATCGAATTCGACGGCGAGGAACAGGGGAGTCTGGCACTCCGTCACCTGTTCCATCTGGTCTTCGTGACCGGCATAGCTGCTCGGCACCTCGGGGAGCTCTTCGGAAAGCTCGAAGAGCAGCTCGAGGCGCTCGGCCTCGGGCACCTCTTGGAACTCTTCGAAGATGGTCGCAAGAGCTGCCGGAATAGACGCGTCGGTCACGGTGTGTTCCTCCACTGACAATGAAGACTGCTGGGGTGCGTTTTAGGACGCACCCCAGCATAGTGTCTCGGGTTCTCTGCAACCCGGTCGGGGACCGGGATGTCGTTTATCGCTGGGGCGCGTCACCCGGCTGTTCGCCGACGACGATCGGCAGGCGCACCGAGTTGCCCCACTCGGTCCACGATCCGTCGTAGTTGCGGACCGAAGCGTAGCCCAGCAGGTGACGGAGCACGAACCAGGTGTGCGAGGAACGCTCGCCGATACGGCAGTACGCGATCACCTGATCAGTGGTGCCCAGACCTGCCTCGTCGCGGTAGATGGCCTCCAGCTCGGCGCGCGGTTTGAAGGTGCCGTCCTCCTGAGCCGCTTTCGCCCACGGTACCGATGCCGCCGTCGGGATGTGACCTCCACGCAGAGTGCCTTCCTGCGGATACCCGGCCATATGGGTGGTCTCGCCGGTGTACTCGGGGAAGGAACGCACATCGATCAGCGGCAGAGTACCGATGCTCGTGAGGGCGTCCTCACGCGAAGCACGCTCGGTCGTATCGTCACGCTCGGTGACGGGGTACTCGACCGACGTCACCGTTGGGACGTCCTTGGTGACCTCACGGCCTTCGGCCAACCATTTGTCGCGTCCGCCGTTCATCAGGCGGGTGTCGGGGTGACCGTAGAGGGTGAAGACCCAAAGGGCATACGCAGCCCACCAGTTGGACTTGTCGCCGTAGAACACCACGGTGGTGTCCCGGGTAATCCCCTTGGCGCCGAGCACGCGGGCGAATTCTTCCGGACCCACGAAGTCTCGGGTCACCGGATCGTTGAGTTCGGTGTGCCAATCGATTTTGAGGGCGCCGGGAATGTGCCCGGTGTTGTAGAGCAAGGTGTCTTCGTTGGATTCCAGGATCACGACGTGGGCGTCGTTCTTGTGCGCGGCGACCCACTCGGTCGAGACCAGCTTCTCGGGGTGGGCATAGTCGCTGTCCTCGATGGGGGCGCGGTCGGCGTTGTCGAGTGAAGTCATGAGAACGATGCCTTTCTGTTGGCGTTGGAGGCCGCCTGGCTGCCGTTGTCCGGCGGACCAGGCGCATCCGGGGAGTACCACCAGCCTAGGGACTCGGAGCCGTTGACGACATGATGGCGCGCCTCAGTCGATTCATACAACGCCATACTGCCCCGGGTGCATTCCCTGGAACGTTTCCATCGTGCAGGACTCCCGATGTTCCGTACCTGCGCTGTAGAGTTGAGGCGCGTCATACCCCCAGAAAATCCACTCAAGCCATGAACGGAACTTCACTGTGCCCGAGATCGTCCACCTCGCCGAGCGGAGCCCGCTGGTTTCCCCCGAAGAACTGCTCACGGGATTCCATCCGTCCTATCGTTTCGGGGAAGTGTCGTTCGACACGTATATTCCAGATCCGGCGCATCCGTCTCAGGCCGCCGCGGTTGAGCGGCTGCAGCGATTCGCGGCATCGATTCAAGGCCGCAAATCCAAGGACTCAGGCGGATTCTTCAGCTTCCTGAAGGGCGGAAAGAAGAAGGCCACCTCGGAGCCGACGGGTCTTTATCTCGATGGCGGCTTCGGTGTGGGAAAAACCCACCTGCTGGCCTCCCTCTGGCACGCGGTGCCCGGCCCCAAGGCCTTCGGCACTTTCGTCGAATACACGAACCTAGTCGGCGCCCTCTCGTTCCGACAAACGGTTGATGTCCTGAAGGACTACACCCTGGTGTGCATCGATGAGTTCGAGCTCGATGATCCGGGCGATACTGTGCTGATGTCGCGGCTGATGCGCGAGCTGGCCGATGCGGGAGTGCGTTTGGTGGCCACCTCGAATACGTTGCCGGGTGCGCTGGGCGAAGGACGATTCGCGGCGCAGGACTTCAAACGCGAGATTCAGGTGCTCTCCGACCAGTTCGAGGTCCTGCGCGTCGACGGCGAGGATTATCGCCACCGCGGCCTCGTCGAGGCTCCGTCGCCACTGCCTACAGAGGAACTTCAGGGTGCCTTGGAGAAGAACTTCCCCGACGCCGCTGTGGTCGCTCAGGACGATTTCTCCGCGCTGACGGCCAACTTGTCACGTGTGCATCCCTCCCGCTACCGGGACTTGGTCAAGGACATTGATATCCTGGTGCTCAACGATGTCCAGACGATCACCGAGCAGGCGATGGCCCTGCGGTTCGTGGTGTTTGCGGACCGCCTCTACGACAAGGACGTTCCGGTGATCGCCTCGGGTGTTCCCTTCGACCAGCTGTTCACTGAGGAGATGATGGGCAGCGGTTACATGAAGAAGTACTTCCGCACGGTGTCCCGTATGACTGCACTGGTTCGCGAGGGCCAGCTGGCCGAGTCGGCGTAGATCACAGACCCACCCAACCAGTCGGCCTGACCTCGCGGTGATGAAGATCACTGAGGGGTCGGGTCGGCGTGTCTCGGGGGAGTGAACGGAGAATCAAAAATCCCCGCCATCTTCACCGTTGATCGGTGACTCTGACGGGGTGATCTGAGCGGATGACGAGATTCGAACTCGCGACCTCCACCTTGGCAAGGTGGCGCTCTAGCCAACTGAGCTACATCCGCAAAAGCATCAGAACGATGCTTTGTGCGCGATACTGGG
>JBQDEV010000011.1:121563-122592 GCA_052084925.1 Micrococcaceae bacterium | reverse complement strand
GCGTGAATACCCGCCACAGCAGGGTCATTCACCACGAACCGCGAAGAGCCGCATATCTACACTGCTGGGACGATTACGAGCCCTACACCATCAAGCTCTCCGAGCGTGAGCACGCCGGCGTCGGCCGCGTGGGATGGCGCGCCAACAGCCACGAGGCTCTGGATCGACTCGTCGCCCGCATCGAAGCCTCCGGGCAGGGTGAGGGCTGGGTAGACGGCGAACAGGGTCGCGGTCGCACCTACCGGTTCACCGACCCCGATCAGCACCTCATGGAGGTCTACTTCGACACCGAGTGGTACCAGGCCGACGATTCCGACCGGCCCGCCTTGAAGAACCAGGCCGCGATGTTCCCGGGCTTCGGCGCCAATGCCCGGCGCCTCGACCACATCAACTACCTCACCGCGGACATGGCCGGCGTCTGCGATTTCACCGAGCAGGTACTCGGCGGCTACACCACCGAATTCATCCAGCTCGACGACGGCGATGTGGGCGGGCACTGGTTCACCTACGGCAACAAGTCCTACGACGTCGTCTACTCGGACGACTGGACCGGCACCCCCGGGCGCCTACATCACATCGCCTTCGCCTCCGACACCCGCGAGGACATCCTCAAGGCCGCCGATATCTTCCTGGAGAACGGGATCTTCATTGAATACGGGCCTTACAAGCACGCCATTCAACAGGGCTTCTTCCTCTATGTCTGGGAGCCCGGTGGCAACCGCATCGAGCTGGCCAACCAGGGATCGCGCCTGATTCTGGCCCCGGACTGGAAGCCGATTCCGTGGACCCAGGGCGAACGCGCCAAGGGTCAGGCATGGGGCATGAAGACTATTTCGACGTTCCACACCCACGGCACCCCGGTCGTGGAGAACTCCGATGCCACGGAGAACCCGCACGCCTAACACCAGGCCACGTTGACGCAGTTGTGGGCCGGTCCCCCGGGGGGGGGCCGGGCCCACAACCGGACACGCCCAGGGGGGGGGACCTGCCGGGAAACCCCCCCAGCCTCTACCCCGCCACCAACAAGGC
>JBQDEV010000011.1:20497-121553 GCA_052084925.1 Micrococcaceae bacterium | reverse complement strand
CCCCCCCCCCCCACCCCCCCGTGCCCTGTGTCCGGGTGGGCCGCCGGGCCCCCGGGGGGGCCCCCGCCAACAACTGCGTCAACGGCGATGAGCGGCTCAGAGGCCGATCTCGGCCCGCTGCTTCTCCTCGGCCTCAACCTTGGCCTGTGCTGCAGCGAGCACTTCTTCGGCCTCGTCGCGGGCCACCACCACCACGCCGTCGTCGTCACCAATGATCAGATCACCGGGGCTGACGGCTACATTGCCGACCGCAACAGGGCCACCGATGCGGTACGGGCCATTGCGATAGGGACCGGCCGGGCTGACGCCGCGGGCGAAGACCGGGAAGTCAATCTCCTGCAGGTCCACGGCGTCGCGGACGCAACCATCGATGATGAATCCACGGCAGCCGCGCTTCTTCGCACGCGAAGCAATCAGCTCGCCGATCAGCGCCCGGTGCGTCAGCCCCTGACCGTTGATGACGAGCACATCGCCCTCGGTCAGGGAATCGACGACGGCGTGGACGCCGGCGTTGTCGCCGCCGCCGACCGTGAGGGTCACGGCGCGGCCGACCAGGCGCGCGCCCGCGTTCGGCCAGACGGAACTGATCCCCGCGTCCATCACATTCAGCCGATCCTGGCCGTCGCTGATGGGCGCGGCCGGAATCTCGGCGAAACGTGCCAGCAGCTCGCCCTCGGTCAAGGGCTCAGTAGTAGCGGTCTTCTCGGTCATAGGTCCTCCTGTGAAATCTGCGGTTTCCGACGTTACCAGTGAGTCAGATCACACGGTATCGATCACATTCGGCACCACGCGCATGAACGCCTCGGCCCGACGGATCTCCTTATTGCCAGTGACCTTGCGGGCATGATTGCCACGGTGCTCGGCCCGCTCGGCGTAGTACGACTGCAGGTACTGCTGGGCTTTCATCTCGGCCATCGCCGCCTTCTTGCGATCGAAGGCCGAGGTGATGTCGACGAAGACCGTGGGCGTGAAACCGCAGAGCTCGGGCTGGTGCGGTTCGAAGATCAAGAATTCCGAGGGCGGAGCCGTTTTGAATCCCGATTCGACACCCGCTCCGGAGGTCATCAGCCGGGCTTTCTGCACCATTTCATAGGCCACCGGATGATCGGGGTTGAACGGGTCCTTGTCCGGGTGGGTCATCACGACAGTGGGGGCATAGTCGCGCATCAGCTCGGCCAGGCGCTCAATGTCACCGTGGTCATTGACCAACGGGTAGTCGCCCAGGTCGAAGGCCACGAAGCTGGCGCCAAGGTGCGCGGCAGCCCGCTCGGCTTCACCGTGACGGATTTTCTTCACGTTCTCCTCGGTCTGACCCTCCTGTTTCCACAGCTCGCCAGACTCACCTCGCTCGCCATACGTCAGGGCAACGACGGTGGCTTCACCGCCAGCGTCGACGAATTTGGCGATCGCACCGGCTGAGCGCCACACGAAATCCGCCGAGTGAGCGCCTACCACCAGCAACCGCTGTCCTTCACGAGACTGCACTGACATCACTACCTCCGGGGTCGAAAATCATCTGTCGACCACCAGCTTAGAGCGGACGGTGCAAAATTGCCACCAAAATTGTTGACAATTATGCTCGCGGGTCAGACGCGCCGCCCCGCGACATGGCCCGGCTACCTTATGATTCATCTCATGATTGACTTCCAGAACGGCAGCTATTTCAAACTCAGCGCCATTGACCCCAAGACCCTCGCAGGCGAGCTCACCCCGCTGCTCGTCGAAGGCGAACAGATCCTTCAGGCGTTCAAAGGGGCGCGCGATTTCATCGCTTTCACCAACAAACGCGTGATCGCCGTGAATGTTCAGGGGATGACTGGCAAGAAACGCGACTACACGTCACTCCCATTCTCGAAAGTCCAAGCATTCTCCGTCGAGACCGCCGGCACTTTTGACCTCGACGCGGAGCTCGATCTATGGTTCAGCAGCGTCGGCAAAGTGCGCTTCGAGTTCAAAGGCAACGTCGACGTCAGAATGCTGTCGCAGCTCGTCGCTTCCTATGCATTATGACCCGGCACTAATGCTCAGTGCGGGTCAGCGACGCCTCGGATGGCGTCGGCTACCGAACTCAGGTGCGCCTGCATCGCATCGCGAGCCGCGAGAGGATTGCGGGAGCAGACCGACTCGATGATCGCCAGGTGCTCCGGCAGGGACACATGCGAGCGCCCCGGTTGTGCAGAGAGCCGGTACTGGTAGCGCACGGCCTGGGCCTGGAGCCGCTGAATTGTTTCCGCGGCGGTCTTCTGGTCGGCGATGCGAATCACCGCAGCGTGTAGTAGTTCGTTTCCGCGCGCGTAGGCAGCCTGGTTGCCGGTTTCCACCGCTTCGGACATGTCGGCGCCGATGCCCTGCAACTCGGCGATCTCCTGATCCGTCACCTTTTCCGAGGCTTTCGCCGCGCACAGCGCCTCCACGGCGGCGCGAACTTCGACGATCTCCAGAGCTTCATCCAGGGTGACCTGCCGGACTCGCGCACCGCGATTCTGGATCCGCTCGATGATTCCTTCCACGGTCAGTTCGGCTAGCGCGGAGCGCACGTGGCCGCGGGAAGCACCGACCGTCTCCGCCAGATCAGCCTCGACAAGACGCTGCCCGGGGACCATTTCGCCGGCCGCGATGGAGGTCCGAATGTACTGTGCGACGTCGGCCGCGGAAACGGAGCGAGCGGTTTTCACGAAGGTCTCCTCGAGGGGTGGCAGAGTGACATAGATTGTTACACAATATTGTAGACAATCCGCTCGAGCGAAAGGTCTGCCGTGCCGTCGAATTCCGAATCAGCGTCGTGGACAGAGGTGCCGTGCATGCAGTTGCGCGGGGGAACGTCGAAGGGGCTGTACTTCCTCGCCGACGATCTCCCCGTTGATCCAGCCGAGCGCGACAGGCTGCTGCTGCGTCTGATGGGCTCCCCGGATCGGCGTCAGATCGATGGTCTCGGCGGGGCCCATCCGCTGACTTCCAAGGTGGCCGTCGTCTCCGCGGGCCGCGATGAGCACGGCGAACCGGACGGCTCGGTGGACTATCTCTTCCTGCAGGTCGGCGTCGATCAGGCTGTGGTGAGCGATCGGCAGAACTGCGGCAACATCCTCGCCGGCGTCGCCCCGTTTGCACTGGAGCGCGGGCTGGTGCCGGTGGAAGATGGCACGACCACAGTGCAGATCAATCTGCTCAACTCGGACTCCACCGCGCTGGCCACCGTGCAGACCCCGGGTGGAGTCGTGAGGTACACGGGAGACACCGCCATCGTCGGGGTGCCCGGCACCGCCGCGGGCATCACCCTGGAGTACCGCGATGTGGCCGGTGGGACTACCGGAGCCCTGTTCCCCACGGGCCAGACACTGGACACCTACCGCCTCGCCGAGCACGGTCCGATGCCGACCCGCGTTCAGGCCACCTGCATCGACAACGGTATGCCCGTGGTGGTGCTCGACGCCGCTGCCTTCGGGCTCAGCGGCGACGAGACCGTGGCGGAACTGGAAGCCGACGCCGACCTGGGTGCAGCCATCGAAGAACTTCGTCTGATCACCGGCCGCGCCATGGGGCTGGGCGACGTCACCGAGGCGACCGTGCCGAAGATGTGCTTGGTCTCCCCGGCACAGGACGGCGGGGATTTCTCGACGCGCTGCTTCATCCCGCATCGCGTGCACGAAGCGATCGGCGTCTTCGCTGCTGCCTCGGTGGGAGCAGCCTGGCGGATTCCGGGCACCGTGTTGGGCCCTCTCGCTGCGGGCTCGACAGCCGCGAAGGAAAGCCTCGTCGTCGAGCATCCCACCGGGCAGACCACCATCATCGTGGCGACCGAGGGTAAAGACGTGGTGCGTACCGCCTCGGTCTCGACCGCGCGCAAGCTCATGGACGGACTTGCCTACGCCGACCTCACCGCGGTGGACTAAGATTGCCTCGATGACAACTCCGGTCCCCCAGAAATACAAGCACTCCCGCCCTTCCCGCCGACGGGAGTCCTCCGCCTTGCCGCGACTGTCCATGTCGGTCTACGGGCTGATCGTCGCCTGGCTGGTGCCGAACCTGCTGATGGCTGCGCTGGTGCTGGTGCTCAACATGCTTCCGGTGCGCGAGCAGGTGGGCGACCTCACCCCGCTGCTGACCATCGTTGGGATTGCCGGACTCGTCATCGGGCTCCCCCTGGCCCTGCTGATCAACTGGGTGTTCCGCCATCAGCTCAACCACTCCGTGCATGTGCTGGGCTACGCACTCATCGGCCTGCTTTACGGCCTGGCCGTGCTGCTGGCAGAGACCGGCGGCTTGGTACCGTTGCTGATTCCACTCGTCGGGTTCCCGGCGGCCATTCTGCTGGCCCTGGGTCGGCTCGCCGCGATTCCGCTGACCCGGGTCATCGAACCCGACGTCGATGACGAGACCGAAACGGTCGCCGACGCGGACCGTGACGCTGAATCCCTCGACGACGAGGACACGCAGCGTCCCTCGATGTGAGCTGGAGGCCGGGAGGGTTCTACGATAGATCCCATGACCGATACCACCGCCGCTTCCACGACCGCCGCTGACCTCAGCACTCCCGCCCTGGCACTGACCATCGCCGGCTCGGAGTCCACCGGAGGCGCCGGCGCCCAAGCCGACCTGCGCACGTTCCAGGAACTGGGCGCCTTCGGCATGATCGCCCTGACTTGCATCGTGTCCTTCGACCCGAAGAACAACTGGAACCACCGCTTCGTCCCGGTCGAGGCCTCCGTCATCGCCGACCAGCTCGAGGCCATTCAGGCTGACTACGCGGGCGTGCTGAAGACCACCAAGCTGGGCATGATGGGCTCGCCCGCCACCATCGACACGGTGGCTGCCGCTCTGAAGACCCAGGACTGGGACAACGTGGTGCTGGATCCGGTGCTAATCTGCAAGGGCCAAGAGCCCGGTCACGCACTGGACACCGATGAGGCGCTGAAGTCCCAGCTGCTGCCGCTGGCCACCTTCACCACCCCGAACCACTTCGAGGCCGAGCAGCTCTCCGGGCTGAGCATCGCCTCCCTGGAGGACCTGAAGGAAGCGGCCCGGCGCATTCACGACACCTCCGGCGCCACCGTGCTGGCCAAGGGCGGCATCCGCCTGGACGGCCCCGACGCCGTCGACGTGTTCTACGACGGTTCGACCCTGGAGGTGCTCTCCTCGCCGAAGGTCGGAGAGCACGCAGTCTCCGGCGCTGGCTGCTCCCTGGCCGCCGCCGTCACCGCCGAGCTCGCCAAGGGCGCCACCGAACTGGACGCCGCACACCGGGCCAAGGAGTTCGTGACCGCGGGGATCCGCCAGCGCGTGACCGGCCAGACCCCCTTCGATGTGCTCTGGCAGGGCGGGCTGCGCGCCTGAGGGAACACCGTCCGGAAGAGCAGCCGGAATAGCCGGCCGGGCGGCGGCGTTAGCTGAGGCATGAAGGTTCAGATTTTCTCCGACGTCGCCTGCCCTTGGTGCTATATCGGCTGGCGCCGCTTCCAGACCGCGCTGCAGGGATTCGAACACCGTGACCAGCTCGACCTCACGTTCGGCTCCTACCAGCTCGACCCCAGTCTGCCCGAGCACGACCACCGTTCCGAGGCAGACTACCTCTCCGAGGTGAAGGGCCTGCCGCGGGATCAGGTGGCGCAGATGCTCGCCCACGTCACCGCCCAGGCGAAGGATGAGGGTCTGGACTACGACTTCGACGCCCTCGTCGTCGCTAATTCATGGTCGGCACACCGACTCATCCAGCGAGCCAAGGCGGTCTCACCGGAAGCGGTCGCCCAGGTGGAGGAGCGGCTGTTCGCCGCACATTTCGAGCGCGGAGAGAACATCGCCGATACCGGTGTGCTGACGCGCATCGGGGTGGAATCGGGGCTCAGCGAAGAGCAAGCGACCGAGGCGCTCACCGACCCCATATGGGAAGAGGCGATCCGTGCCGATCTCGCCCAGGCGCGCGCCTATGGGGTCACCGGGGTGCCGTTCTTCGTGATCGACGAACGCTACGGGCTCTCCGGCGCCCAACCGCCGGCGACCTTCCTGCAGGCGCTCACCCAGGCCTACGACGAGCACCAACAGCGCACTCCCCTGACCCGTCTCGATTCCCAGGGCAGCACGAGCGACAGCGCTGACGACGCGACGTTGCAGGGTCAGGCCTGCGGCCCCGAGGGCTGCGACTGAGGTTGCGTCAGCCGCGCAGGTTCAGCGTCAGCCACGGACGCCGCAGGAAGACCAGCGCCAGCATCAGGCCGATCAGCGCGGCGGAGACGGTCATCACCCAGGACAGGTGCCAGCCGCCCACCGCGGTGGCGATAGAGGTCAGCAACACCGGACCAACGAAGTTCGCCCCGTTGTAGACCTGGTTCATCAATCCCATCACGGCCGCCGGTGAACCCTCAGCCGGCGCAGCCTCGACACCGACACGGGTCATCGACGACGGGATCAGTGCGGCCACCGCGGAGAACACCGCTGCGGCGCTCAGCTGTACCCATAGCCCGCCGGGCACCCGGGTCCAATCCGGGGCGAAGATCACCACCGTCGTCACGATCATTGCCACCATTCCCGTGCTCACCAATCGGCGCGGGGAAACACCACGCTGCAGCAGTCGCCCGCCGATCACGTTGCCGGCCCCGTTGACGAGACCCACGACGGCGGTGGCCGCACCCACCCAGACACCGTGCACCCCGGCGTCACCGAAAATGGTGGGCAGGAAGCCGATGATCGCACCCCACTGCAGGGTGTAGCAGGCGAAGATCACCGCGCACACCCAGGGCATCCAGGTGGCCACGGTGCGACCGATGCGGCGCGCTGCTTCACCGACCCGCACCGCGGTGCCGGGCTCGGGGGGAATGCGCCACAGCGCCAACGGAATCATCAGGGCCGAGAGCACCGCCATGATCAGCCACCAGGCGTGCCAGCTCACGAGTTCGGCACCGGACAGCAGCAAGGTCGACGCCAACACGGCCACGAACACCGCCATGCCCTGGAATGCGGACCACCAGCCCATCGCCGTGTTGAGGCGCGGAGTCGGAGTGATGCGGCGGATCAGCGGTGGGGCCACCACTGTGACCAGCAGGAACCCGATGCCCTCCACGGCGCGGGTGGCCATCAGGACCCAGGTGGTGTGGGCGGCGGCGCCACCGGCGGAGGCCACGGCCAGCAGCGCCAGCCCCAGCAGCAGGCTGGCCCGCAGCCCGATGCGCTCGCAGAAGATGGAGGACAGCAGCCCGAGAATCATCGACGCGACCTGGACGATCCCCAGCAGGGCGCCGGCCTGCACCAGGCTCATGCCTAGATCGGCGCGGATGTAGTCCATCGCCCCGGGGAGTTTCCAGACGTGCATGGCAGCGACGACGCCGCAGGCCAGGACCACGATCCAGGCCCGTGAACCCGGCGTTGGGGAGAGTGAGTCCCGGGAATCGGGGACGGAGGACGATGGCATAGCCATCACATTACCTCTGTCTCGAGGTATTCAGGCAGAGGTCACCGAGTCGATGCTCAGTCGTCGGAGCCGCCCGAGTCGGAATCGGAGCCGCCGCCGCGGTTGCCGCGATCTCCCCGGTTGCCCCGGTCGGAGTCGGAATCAGAGTCGGAGTCCGAGTCAGAACCGGAACCAGAATCGGAGTCTGAGTCAGAATCAGAGTCGGACTCATCGTCTTGTTCGTCCTGCTCGTCTTGTTCTTCTTGTTCTTCCTGCTCTTCTTGAGCCCGGCGCTCTTCTTCCTCGGCGCGACGCGCTTCTTCGGCACGGCGGGCTTCTTCTTCGGCCTGGCGCTGCTCTTCCTGGAACTGGTTTCGGTAGTCCTGAAGCTGCTCGCCCCACGACTCGATCGCAGCAACGGATTCGTCCACCTGGTCGGCGTAGCCGGACTTCTCCTCACCCCAGGCCAAGGCACTCACCGATTCGCCGGTGGTGGGGATGTTGGCCAGCAGGGCACGCGCCTTCTGCGCCTCGGTCATCAGGGAGGTGTAGATGGAGTTCATCTCGTTGAACTCGTCCATCGAGGTCGGGGTGCCCTCCGGGATCTCCTGGATCTTCTCCAGGATCGGGGCCATCTGCGCGGGCAGGGTGCAGTCGGCGTCGGCGGAGTAGATCCCGGCTTCGGCGTCCTTCGCCTCCTGGTGGGCTTCCTCGAGCGCGCGGACCTGCTGCTCGTCGATGGCGTTGTCGGGAGCTGGTACGGCCAGACCGGTGCGGACCATGGCCACCGAGACGTCTTCGTCGTCGTACATCACCGTTCCCCAGGTCTCTCCGCCGGGCGCATTCGCGTAGCCCGGATGGGACAGCTCGATCTCGGAGCCTTCGGGGACGAACTCGGCCAGGGCGGCCCGGGATTCCTCGCTCAGGCAGGTGTCCAGGGTGTCGGGAGCGTCCTCGCTGGGACTCAGCGGGGCGGCGACGCCGGTGAGGCGGATATTGTCCGCTCCGGTGTCGCGCTCGATCGACATCGACTGGCCGCTGAGGATCTCCGTGACCGTGGTGGGGGTGTCCTCTCGCGTGAGCTGGCGGATGACCGTAAGCGTGGCCAAACCCAACAGCACGGCGGCGACCACGATCAGGGAGATCAGCACCGCCGGGGACATGCGCCGCGAGGCAGGATAGGTGGCCATGCAGTCAGTTTTCCTTGAGCTGTCGAGATTCGGGACTGTGGCATTCTATCGCAACGATGCTGGGCGAATCCTGGTCGGGTCGACGACGGCGACGGCCGGGCACCTGCCGCGCGTCCATTCTTTCCCTGTCCTTTACTTCCCCGCCGGGCCGGTGCAGACTCGATCGGGTGACGATCTCGGCCCGACAGATTCCCGGTGTACTGCTCTGCGCGGCGGTGGCCGCCGTGGCGTGGGGCGCATCCCTGCTCATACCGGGGCTGCCGCCGATGCTGCTGGCGATCGTGATCGGCATTCTGTGGCGCAATCTGGCGCCGGTACCGCAACGCTTCGACCCGGGCACCGCGCTGAGTGCGAAGACTCTGCTGCGCTGGGGCATCGTGCTGCTGGGGCTGCAACTGTCGCTGACGGCGATCCTAGACCTCGGGTTCGGGGTGATCGCCGTCGTGGTGGCCGCGGTGGCCGTGACCGCCGGAGCCACGGTGTTGCTCGGGCGGTGGCTACGGGTGGACCGCGACCTGACCTTGCTGGTGGCCGCCGGGTTCTCGATCTGCGGGGCGGCCGCGGTGGCCGGAGCGCAGGGGGTGCTGAAGGCCTCCAAGGAGAAAGTCGCCACCGCGGTGGGACTGGTGGTGCTCTTCGGCACGCTGATGATCCCGCTGGTGCCGGCCCTGACGAGTTGGGTGGGACTCGACGAGCGTGCGGCCGGTATCTGGGTGGGTGCCTCGACCCACGAGGTGGCCCAGGTGGTGGCCGCCGGCGGCACGATCGGGGCAACGGCGCTGGCCGTGGCAGTCACCGTGAAGCTGGCCCGCGTGGTGCTGCTGGCGCCCCTCCTGATGGCCCTGGCAGCGACGCAGCGGGAATCTCCCTCCGGACGGCCCCCGCTGGTGCCCTGGTTCGTGCTCAGCTTCATCGCCCTGATGCTGCTGCGCACCACCGGCTGGGTGCCGGAGCCGGTCATCGACGTCGTCGCCGTCGTGCAGTCGACCCTGCTGATGATGGCCATGTTCGCCCTCGGCCTCGGAGTCCACTTGCGCTCCCTGGCTTCGGTGGGGCTGCGGCCGGTCGCCCTCGGTGCGGGCGCGACCCTGGTGATCCTGGTGGTGGGCGGCGCCGGCGCGATGCTGGTCTGAGCCACCGAACCACGGGTTTGCCTCCGCGTCGGCGCCCCGCTGCCTCTCGATGCCGACGCGCGACACCGAGAGACACCGGGCAACACCGTCTTCACACCACTGCTCAGAACGGGTACGGGGCGATGTTTGCCCGCATCGTCAGCCACTGGGTTTCCGTGAAAGCCTCGATGTTCGCAGCCGCTCCACCGAACCGCGCCCCGGTTCCCGACGCCCCCGTGCCACCGAATGGCGAGTTCGCCTCGTCCATCACCGTCTGCTCGTTGAGATGGACTTTCCCCGAGCGGACCTTGTCGGCGATCTCCATCGCCGCGCCGATCTCCCCCAGTACCCCGACGGCCAGCCCGTAGGGACTCCCATTGATCAGGTCGATGGCTTCCTGCGTCGTCGAGAAGGACAGCACCGGAGCGACCGGACCAAAGATCTCCTCCGACCAGGCCGGATTCTGTACCGAGTCCACCGCGAGTACCGTGGGCTCGTAGAAAAGGTCACGGAACGAGCCTCCGGTGACCAGCCGTGCTCCCGCACTGCGGGAGCGGGTGACGATGTTGTGGATCCGGTCTCGCTGACCGCTGTCGATGACCGGCCCCAACACGGTCTCCGGACGTGTCGGGTCCCCCAGCGGCAGGCTGCCGGCCCTCTCCGCCAGTCGCGCCACGTACTCGTCGACCACAGACTCGTGCACCACGTGGCGTCCGGTGGTCATGCAGATCTGTCCCTGGTGCATGAACGAGCCGAAGGCGCCGGCGGAGACGGCCCGCTCGAGGTCCGCTCCGGGCAACACCACCAGTGCGTTGTTGCCGCCGAGTTCGAGGTGCGCGCGTTTCAGGTGTCGGCTCGCGGCCTCGCCCACAGCGCGGCCGGCCGCTGTCGAGCCCGTGAAGGAGATGATCCGCACCTCGGGCGCCTCGACCAGGGCCGCGCCCACGTCCCCGCCACCCGGCAACAGGTGCAGGGTTCCGGCGGGCAGTCCGGCGTCTTCGAAGACCCGGGCGATGCTGACGCCGCCGGCCACGGTGGTGCGCGGGTCCGGCTTCAACAGCACGGTGTTGCCCAGCGCGAGTGCGGGGGCCACCGATCGGATCGAGAGGATCAGCGGGAAATTGAACGGTGAGATCACGGAGACCACCCCTGCCGGGCGACGCCGGGCGAACGACCACCGGGGTTCGTCGGACACGAGCACCTCGCCCGCCGCCGTGGTGCACAGGGCGGCCGCTTCGTAGCATTCCTGGGCGGCGATGTGGATCTCCAGGTCCGCCTTGGCACCGATCGCTCCGGTCTCCTTGATGATCCAGGAGCGCAATTCCTCTGCATGGGTCTCGAAGAGCTGGCCGGCTCGCCGCAGGATCGCAGCCCGTTCGGTGGCTGGCGTCTCCGCCCAGGCGGGCTGGGCCGCATCGGCGCCCCGGGCGCTGGCGGTGACATCGGCGGCGTTCGCCGTGCGAAACGCGCCCAGGTCATGCCCGGTGGCGGGTTCCTTGATCGGAGTCAGTTCCCCGGCGCCCCGACGCCAGGTGCCGTCGAAGACCCCGGTACGCCACCGTGCATCTCCCAACAGCGTGCCCGCGGCCTGGATCTCCTCGTCGTTCTGTGCCAGCTGTGTCATGGTGTTCGGGTTCCTTCCAGAGTGTTCTCCGAGACGGAGTGTGCGTCGGGTGTGGTGGTTGAGGGGGCGGAGTCGGCGATGTCCCGTGTTTTCGCGATCGTTTTCCGGCGCTGTACCAACGTGGCGGCCGAGACCGCGACCAGCAGCGCGATGCCGTTGAAGACATGCGTCACCCAGGTCGGGGCGCCCAGAATGATGAGCCCGTTGCCGCCGACGGCGAGGAGATAAACCCCGACGACGGTTCCCCACACGTTGAAGAAGCCGGCGCGGATCGCCGTCGCCCCGAGAAAGGCCGCGGCATAGGCGGGCAGCAAGTACTCCGGGCCGAGGTCCGGGGTGGCGCTGGAGGAACGAGAGGCCTGCAGTGCGCCGGCGATACCCGCCAGGAGTCCGGCGCCGATCAGGGCAGCCGCCGTGTAGCGCTGAGTCCGGACTCCGGAGAGCTGTGCGGCGTCGGGTCCCAGACCGGTGGCACGCAGGTACCGGCCGAAGGGAGTGCGCTCGATCAGGAACCACATCGCCACGGCGATGATGATGAAGTACACCAGCACCGTCTGGATTCCGCCCGGCATCCGGGTCGTGGTGAGCGCGGAGAACTCGGAGGACTGGTGGGTAATCAGCGCGGAGCCGGTGAGATACAAGTTCGCACCGACCAGGATCGTGGACATGGCCAGGGTGGCGATGAACGAGTTCACGCCCACGACCACAGTCATGAACGCGTTCACGGCCCCGATGCCCAGTCCCACGGCAACGGTGACCGCCAGCACCAGTGCGGTCGGCAGTCCCTGACCGGCCAGCACGATTCCGGTGATGGCCGAGACTCCGAGCGTGGCCCCCACGGAGAGGTCGAACTCACCGGCGGCCAGGGGCAGAATGACCGCGAGCGCCAGGATGCCAGGGACCGCCTGATCGGCGAGGATCTGGCGCAGGTTTCCTGCGGTGGCGAACGTGGAAGGCATCATCACGGAGAAGACGATGATCATCAGCGCCAAGAAGATGACGATCCCGTAGTTCTTCAGGAGCTGAGATGGATGGAAGGGATGAGGGGGATGTGTAGGGGTACTCATGCGGCGTTCCTTTGAATCGCAAGGGCAATGTGGTCTTCGCTGATGTCGTCTCCGGTGAGTTCACCGCTGACGCGGCCTCGATCCAGGATCACGACCCGATCGACCAGCCCCGGGAAATCGTCGTAGTCGGTGCTGGCCACGAGAATCGCGACACCGGTGTCTGCCAGGCCGCGCAGGACATTGGCGATCTCCTGTTTCGCGAGCGCGTCCACGCCCTGGGAGGGTTCGTCCAGGACCAGCAACCGTGGTTGGGAGCTGGCCGCTCGGGCGACGACGACTTTCTGTTGGTTTCCGCCCGAGAGGGTTCGCACGGAGGCCATCGGCGTCGCGGCCTTCACGAGGTACTCCGTCATGAGCCGCTGCACGTGCGTCTGCTCCGCGTCGCGGTCCACGGCGGCCCACCGAGCGAACTGCTTCACCCGTCCGAGCGTCAGGTTCTCGGCCACACTGAGATCCAGGACCACGCCGTCGCGCCGACGATTCTGCGGGACACAGGTGATTCCGGCGAAGATCGCCTCGGCCGGATCCTTGGGTGCGTAGTTCTGACCCTCGAGGGTCATGGATCCGGCTTCCGGTTGCTGTGCCCCAGCCAGCACCCGCACCAGTTCCGAGCGGCCGCAGCCCATCAGTCCGGTCACGCCGAGGATCTCCCCGGACCGCACCGACAGGTTCACTCCCTGCAGGCGATGACCGCTCAGATCGTTGACCGTTACCAGCACACCGCCCTCGCGGACCGTTGCATCGCGCAGTGGGGCGGGAGTCAGCTGGCGGCCGACGATCTTCGCGACCAGGGCCGAGGTGCTCGTTTCACCGAGCGGCTCGTCCACGACGAGACGCCCATCGCGCAGGATCGCCACCTGATCGGCCACCCGCATCACTTCTTCGATGCGATGGCTGACGTAGACGGCCGTGCCGCCATGAGCTCGCAGCGACTCCACCATCTCGAGAACGCGATCCGCTTCGTGAGCCGGTAGCGATGCTGTGGGCTCGTCGAGCACCAGCACCCGCTGTCGCAGCGATTCCACGGTGGCCTCCTCGGATTGGAAGGCCCGGGCGATCGCAACCATGGTGCGTTCTGACGGCGAGAGGTCACGAACCAACCGGTTCGGCGAAACGTCCACGGCCAGCATCGACAGAATGCGTTCGGCATGGTCGTGGTGACGTCGCCGGTTGATCGGGGCGAACATTCCCTTTGCCGCGAAACCGTCGGCCAGGGCGAAATTGTCGGCGACCGTCAGCATCTCGATCAATCCGAGGTCCTGATGGAGGAAGCGGAGCCCGGCGTCGTGCGCACGTTGAGGTGTGAGCGGCAGCGAATACTCGCGGTCTCCGATGCTTAGTGCCGACCCCGGGTCCGGGTCGTACACCCCGGCCAGGATCTTGATCAGGGTGGACTTTCCGGAGCCGTTCATGCCGAGCAGGGCGGTGACTTTACCGCGCGGGATGTCCAGCGTCACCTCATCCAGTGCTTTCTGCCCCGTGAAAGTTTTCGAGACCCGGTGCAGTCTCAGCGCGCTCGTCATTCGTTGACACCCCACAACTGCTGGAAGCCCTGCTGCCAGTCAGTGTCACCGGTCCAGGGCAGCTCCGGCAGCGTCTCTTTGGTCACCAGGCGCTTGGGCATCTCGATCGTTTCGTGCTCACCCACGCCTTCATCGAAGAGCCGGTTCATCTCGTTTACTGCCACATAGCCGGTGTGCTCCATCGGTTTGATGACGTCGAGGAACTGGTTGCGGTCGTTGGCGATGAAGTCGAGGTTCGCCGCGTTTCCGTCGAAGGCGACCATCTTGATATCTTCACCGTTGGCGCTGCGCTCCACGGTGGCCTGGGTGGCAACAGTTGCGGCTCCGGTGTAGGTCCAGATGTAGTCGATCTGTGGATTGGCCGTGAGGGTGGCCTGCACTTGGGGCGGCAGCCCCGACTGCAACTGGGTCATCTGGGTCTCGAGGGTTTCGACGATCTCGCAGGTCTCGCATAGGTCCCCCATCCAGGTTTCGAAGGCGGCGGTGCGGGCCTGCACCGATGAGAACGCCGGATCGGTGATCACAAGGATCTTCGCTTCACCGTCTGAGTCCAGGGCAATGGCCGCCGCCGACATCTTCCCGGTAGCGTCCTCGTCCGGCACGATCTCCAGGTCGAACCGATCATCCGCCGGTGACATGGAGTTGATCAGCACAATGCCGGCCTCCCGCGCCGCAGCAAGATTCGAATCGAGCTGATCGGCGACAGCGGCGGTGAAGAAGATGCCGTCGGCCCCCAACTGAATCGCCTGGTCAATGGCCTGACGCGTGTTCTCGGGGTTTCCGCCCGGATCGATCATGCGGGTCTGCCAGCCCAAAGACTCCGCCGCTTCTTCGGCGGAGTCGACACCGCGGGCGCAGGCCTCGGAGGCGTAGTTGCACGGGATCAAGACCATCAGCTTGTCTTCTGCGATGGGGGCGCTGGACTCGGGAACTTCCTCGGCCAGCGGCGCCGAATAGTCGTCAACGATGCTCTGCAACTCTTGGCTATCAATGCCGGCGGCGCTCTCGCCGGTATCTTCTGCCGACGCGTCGGATTCACAGCCGGACAGGGCCAGCGCGAGGGCGGGAATGGACAGGATCCCCAGGAATTTCTTGATGTTCATCAGCACGTTCCTTCTCTTCAGGCAATGGACGTGCTCTCATCGTGGTGAGCATCACACCAGCCCCCAAGGGGATGTCTGGTTCCGTCAAGAAGGTGGCGGAAAGGATCAACTATCGGCGCGGAAGGCGCGCGGGGTGACCCCGAAATGAGATTTGAAGACGCGGCTGAACCGCTCCGGCTGCCCAATGCCAACGCGCGCCGCGATCTGTCCGATGCTCAGCGTCGAATTCTGCGTGAGCATCGTAGCGGCCCGCTCCATGCGCTGTTCCGTCACGAACCGCGCCGGGGTGCTGCCGTCTTCTGCGAAGAGCCGGGTCAGGTGACGGCTGCTGATGCCGATCTGCCGGGCGACATGCTCCACCGAAAGGTCTTCGTGGAGGTGCTGTCCGATAAAGGCTCGGGCCAACGTCACATAGATGTGGGCGTTTGCCTGATCCTCGGTGCCGGTCAGTAGGTGGAAAGCGTCGAGGATGGAGCCTTCGAAGTCGGCGTTGACCTCCGCCTCACCTGAAATGCGAGCCAACGCGGCACGCGCGGTGAGACTGGCCTGGGTCTCGGCGGGCCCGTTCTTCAAGCGCAACACCCGCGGGCCGTAGCGACCCTCGTCGGTGGCGGTGAGGTCGATCAGGCTCTTGGGCACCTCGATCAGTACCATCTGCATGTCGGTGGCGAAGCCGTAGACGAAGGGGCGTTCGGTGTCATACACGACCGCCTCCCCGGCGGTGAGCGTCTCACAGCCGGTGCGGTCGTAGAGGAAGGCGTTGCCCTTGAGGAGCAGGCACAACATGATCACATCGGCCGGATGCTCCCGAATGCTGGCCTGGCTCCGCTCGATGACGTGGTCGTTGCCCTGAATATGCGTGATGCGGATCTGCGGGAGCACCAGATTCGTCTGGGTCGCCATCAGCGACCGGTCCGAGAGGCTGCTGCAGCGCAGCCCGAACAGCTCTTCCTCGTTGTACTCCTCCCACAACGTGATCCGGTCATCGACCGGGACCGCCATCGTGGAAAAACGGGTCAGCACAGCCGACGCACCCTCATCGGCGCCTCGGTCGGATCCCAGATGATCGAGAGAAGTCGGCGGCATAGGTCAGGCTGCGTGGCTAGCGCATCAGCGCATTCACCCCATTCATGTGAGCAAGATTACATCATCACTTACTCCTGAGGCATTTTGAGGTCGCCCGAGGCCGGGGCGTCGAAGTGGGCTGCGACGTCGTCGTCGGTGATCTGTTCCAGACGGGGCGGGTCCCACCGCGGGGAGCGGTCCTTGTCGATGACCTGGGCGCGGATGCCCTCCACCATGTCGTGGCCGTGCATCAGGTGCACCCCGGTCCGGTACTCCTGGGCGAGGGCCTCGGCGAGTGAGTCGATCTCGGCGAGGCGGAGCTGCGCAGCGTGGGTGACGGCGAGGGCGGTGGGCGAGACGGCGGCCAGGGTGGCTGCGGCCGAGCGGGCGTCGTTGTTCTCTTCAGCTTCCGCTTCCAGTGCGGCGAGGAGGTCGACGAGACGCTCGGGGGCGTAGCAACGGTCGATCCAGGTGCGCTGCGCGTGCAGGTGCGACTCCGGCGGCTCGGTGGCGTGGCGGGCGATCGCCTCGTCCGGGGCCACGGTCTCGAGGTCGCGGCGGAGCTGATCGAGCCGGTCCGAGGGCACGTAGTGATCGGCGAGTCCCAGGTAGATCGCGTCGGCCCCGGTGACATGGGTGCCGGTCAGGGCCAGGTGCATGCCCGTGCGCCCCGGGGCACGGGAGAGCAGGAAGGACAGGCCGACGTCGGGGGTGAAGCCGATGCCCACCTCCGGCATGCCGATGCGGGTGCGCTCGGTGACCACCCGGTGGCTGCCGTGGGCGGAGACGCCGAGCCCACCGCCGAGCACGATCCCGTCCATGAGCGCGATGTAGGGCTTGGCGTAGGTGGCAATCCGGTGGTTCATTCCGTACTCGACGAAGAAGAAGCGTGCGGCCTCAGGCCCGCGCCCGGTGGTGAGGAGGCGGTAGACGGCGACGATGTCGCCACCGGCGGACAGGCCGCGCTCACCAGCCCCGGTGATCAGCACGGCTTCGACGACGTCGTCGTCAGCCCAGTCGCGCAGGGTGGTGTCGACCTGCTGCACCATGGAAAAGCTCAGCGAGTTCAGGGCGCGCGGACGGTTCAGCTCGAGGTGGCCGAGACGCCCGGCAGGGCCGCGGCGGGTGACGGTGAGTTCGGGCTCGGCTGGCTGTGAAGAATCGGCTGGCTGTTGGCTCATGGTGCTCACTGTGGCACTTGCCGGGTGCGGAGGGCTAGCGTCGGGTGACGATCCCGGTGCGAGCAGCCAGCGGCGCGGTGAACAGGGCGCGGGTGAGCAGCAGCGCGACCGTCGAGAGCGCCACGGCGCCGAGGAACAGGGCGAACCCCCAGCCGTCGGCGGCGTCGCGGCCGGTGAAGATGTGGTTGAGGTTGCGTTGGGCGCCGGTGAGCAGAACGAGCCCCACGTGCATGAGCACGAACACCACGAAGTAGACGGCCAGCGGGCGGTGGGCCAGCCGGGCCGCGGCGAGCGGGAAGAGACGGTTCAGCCGCGGGGAATCCGGCCACCAGGTGGAGACGCGCCAGCCGGTGAGGGCGGTGAGTGGGGCGGCGACGAACACGGTGAGCGTGTAGGCCAGCTGCTGGGCGGCGTTGTAGTGCACCCATGAGTTCTCCAGCGGCCAGTCCAGAGAGAGGTACTGGATGATCACGGAGGTCGCGTGCGGGATCACGTCCCAGGAGGTCGGCACGATGCGCGCCCAATGCCCGGTAGCGAAGAGCAGCACCACGAAGACGAGCCCGTTGAGCACCCAGGCCACGTCGACCATCTGGTGGGTCCACTGGCCGAGCGTGATCTTCGGTGGGCGGGCACGGCCGGCGGCGAAGAGGCTTCGCGGGCGGGCTTGCCAGTAGGCGGCGGGGCGTTCGGAGCGCAGGCCGAAGCCGGTGCGCACGATGACCACCATGAAGAAGAAATTCAGGAAGTGTTGCCAGCGCAGCCAGGCCGGGAAGCCCGGCTCGGCGGTGGCGGGCGGGGCGAGGTGGCCGGGGTAGGCGGCGATGAACTCGGCCACCGGGTCCAGGGTTCGCAGCCAGCGGGCGGCGATCACCAGCAGCAGGGCCACGACGAGGGCGACGGCGACCACTTTGACTGCGCGTTTGAGCCAGGACCACCGGCCCGGTCGCAACTCCGTGATGTCGAGAGTCGGTTCCGGGGCCGGTTCCGGGGCGGACTCGGCGGCCGGGTGCTCCGCTGGCGGGGCCGGCTCCGAGAGTCTCCCGGGGCGGATTCGTTGTTCAGCAGACATATCGGGCTCTGTGGAACCGGTTTCATGTCTGCTGAGTGATGAATCTGGCTCGGCGGGGGCAGTCCGGCCCATCCGTGACGGCACGGCCGACTCAGTGGGCTCGGGCTTCGACGTCTCAGCCGGAGCGGGCTGCCCCATCCGCGAGGGAGCGGCCGGCTCAGCGGGTGTGGACGACTTTGGTGCCCCCATGCGCGAGCCACGGGCAGATTCCGGAGCGGTTGGCTTGGGTGCAAGCTCCGTCGGAGCCGAAGTACCCATTCGCGATGGACGCGCTGGTTCAGAATCCGCGCCCATCCGCGAACGCCGCGATGGCACATCGGACTCAGTCGAGGCAGTCGCTCCCATGCGAGACGAGCGCGGCGGCTGTCCCATCCGCGACGGTTGAGTCCCCGACGAAGCACCCTCTGTTGCGCCGGTGTATCGCTCGGCAGACAGATTCGGGTCGTTCGAGTCCTCATTTTTTCTGCTGAGCGATACATCCGGCTCGGACTGCTCGGATGTCCCGGACGGCGCAGGCTTCCGCACCCCACCCATGCGGGAGGGGCGGGGCTGCGGCGGATCCGGGGTGTCGGTCATCGGGGAACGATCAGTGGCTCGGTGGCGGTCAGCGCCGGGAGCGCAGCTCGTCGAGTAGCGCGGGCACCACGGTGAACACGTCGCCGACCACACCGAAATCGGCGATCTCGAAGATGGGGGCGTCCTCGTCGGTGTTGATGGCGACGATGGTGCGCGCGGTCTGCATCCCTGACCGGTGCTGGATCGCTCCCGAGATGCCGAGCCCGATGTAGAGCTCGGGTGAGACGGTCACACCGGTCTGGCCGACCTGCGCGGTGGCGGGGGCGAAGTCGTCGTCGACGGCGTCGCGGGTGGCGCCGATCGCGCCCTGGAACTCGTCGGCCAGCTGTTCGGCCAGTCCGAAACCGTCGCGGGAGCCGAGACCGCGTCCGCCGGCCACCACGGTGCGGGCCGAGCGCAGATCCGGGCGGTCCCCGGTGGATACGGTGGCATCCCAGGCGTCGATGCTGGCACCCGCCACACTCTGCGGCGCGGCAGCATCCAGCACCTGAACGCTGGGCTCGGCCACCGCCGGCGCATGCGTTTCCACGGCACCCAGACGCACAGTGATCACCCGCGGTCCGCCGTCAATGGTCGAGACCGTCTCGTAGTCGCCGCCGAACACAGAGTGTTCCGCCACGATCTCGCCGTCGCGTGCGGCAACCCCCACGGCGTCGGCGCACACGGCTCCCGCCACGCGGATCGCCAGCCGCCCGGCCACAGCACTCGACACGGTGGTGGCGGCCAGCAGCACGGCGTCGGGGGCGAACCCGGCCACGGCCTCGGCGAGGGCCTCCAACAGTGGGGTGCCGAAGGTGGTGGCCAGCGCAGGATCCTCCACGATCACGACCGTGGGGGCGCCAGCGCGGCCCAGCTCACGCGCCACGTGGGCGGCCTGTCCGGGGAGGGCGACGGCGATCGCCACGGCCTCGCCCAGCGTGGATGCCGCACCCAGCAGTTCGGCGGCAGAGCCGTGCACGGTTGATGCGGCGTCGGTCTCTACGCCCACCACGATCGTCGGATTCGCTTTGGTCATCGGGTCACTCTCCCTGGCTTCGGTGTGGACGGTCGGTTCAGCTGGGGCGCCGGGACGACAGGAAATCGGCGAGCTTCTGCACCGCGGCGTCATCGTCAGCAGCGTTCACTAACACGCCCGCTTCCTTGGCGTCGCGTCGCTGAGCAGACACCATCACGGAGGCAGCGGGGCTCGTCAGCTCGCCCTGATCGGACAGCTCGGCGAGAGTCCACGTCTGCAGCGGTTTACGTTTGGCGGCCATGATCTGGGTGAACTTAACCAGCCGCGGCTCCCCCACCTGATCGGTCACCGACACCACGCACGGGTAGCCCGCGCTCAGACGCACGACGGCGCCATCCGTGGCAGATACCACCTCAACACGCGACGTCCCGATCTCCACGCTCTCGGCCACCGGCAGCACGGCGGCGCCGGTCAGCTCGGCGATCATCGCGGGCACCACCGCGGTCCCGCCGTCGGTGGAACGATCCCCGGCCAGCACCAGGTCGGCGCCCAGTCGGCGCACGGCGGCGGCCAGCACCCGGGCGGTGCGCACCGCATCGGCGCCCGCCAGCGCGTCGTCGGACAGCAACACCGCCTCGTCGGCGCCCATGGCCAGCAACTTGCGTAGCATCGCGGAGGCCTCACCCGGCCCCATGGCCAGCGCGATCACCTCGACCGGCTCCCCGCCCTCAGCGGCGTCCCGGTAGCGCAGCGCCACTTCCAGCGCTCGTTCCGAGATCTCGTCGGGGACCTGTTCGCCGCCGTGGCGGTCGATGACTCCGGTGGTCAGGTCAAGATGACGGTCTGACCAGGTGTCGGGGACGTGCTTGGCCAGCACAACGATTCGCACGGAACACTCCTCGGCTGCACCCGGTTCTCGGGTGCCACAACGCGGTATCGATTCGGACAAGGGCTCTGTACCGATGGTACCGCTCCCGCCTGCCGACGCCAGACTTCGCGTCGCCCGGTTCAGCGGTTCACACGCGCTCCACGAGGATCCCGTCATCGTCGGCGTACAGCATCGCCCCGGGGGCGAACTCGGTGCCGGAAATCGTCACGACGACGTCGCGTTCTCCGGTTCCCTGCTTGGCGGACTTGCGCGGGTTCGAGCCCAGCGCCTTCACGCCCAGGGCGACCTCGGCGATCTCGTGCCGGTCGCGGATCGCCCCGTAGACGATCACCCCGGCCCAGCCGTTCTCGGCCAGCTGCCCCGCCATGGACCCGCCCAGCAGCTCCGAATCGAGACTGCCGCCGCCGTCCACCACGAGCACCGCGCCCCCGCCGGGTTCGGTGATGATCTGCTTGAGCAGCGCATTGTCCTGGAAGCAGCACAGCGTGCGCACCGGGCCGTGGAAGTAGCGGTGGCCGCCGATGTTCTCCAGGTGGATCGGCAGCGAAGCCATCTCCTCGCCGCGCTCGTCGTAGACGTCGGAGGTGCGGATCACGGTGGGCTGGGCGTCGAGGGTGGTCATGCGTGGTGCTCCTGAAGGGTCGGTGTGGCCAGGGTCTGGTTCAGAATGGTGGGGATGACGCCGCCGGCGCGCAGCAACTCGACCTCGAACTCGGTGTCGACGGCGGCCCGGGCCCGGAAGCTATCCGCCTCGTCCCCGGAGGCGTCCAGAACGGTCACCTGCACGAGACCCCGCACCGAGAGCTCCTCGGCCGCGGCGTCGATGCGCACTGTCTCACCGGGACGCATCGCGTCGAGGCGCGCCCGGTGCTCGGCGGGCACCACCAACGGCAAAATGCCCATGCCGATCAGGTTCGACCGGTGGATCCTCTCGTAGCTGGCGGCCAACACGGCACGCACCCCGAGCAGGCGCTGCACCTTGGCAGCCCAGTCGCGCGAGGAGCCCATGCCGTAGCGCTCGCCGGCAACGACGACGACGGGCGTCCCCTCCTGGGCGTAACGTTCGGCGGCGTCCCACAGCAGCATCTGCTCGCCCGTCGGCCCGAACACGGTGTGTGCGGTCGGCGCGGTGGGGCAGAGCCCGTTGACGACGTTGCGGTTGTAGTACGCCCCGCGAGCCATCACCTCCCAGTTGCCGCGGCGGGAGGCGAACACGTTCAGATCGCGCCGATCCTCGCCGCGGGCCACCAGGAAGTCGGCCACGAAGCTGTCCCGCGGGATCGCCGAGGCCGGTGAGATGTGATCGGTGGTGATGTCATCGCCCACCACCAACAGCGGATGCGCGGTGTAGGCGCCCAGTAGGTCACCCTGTCCGGGCTCGGCGAACGGCGGCGGGCGCAACATGGTCGACGCGGAATCCCAAGGGAACAGCGGGCCGGTCGGCTCATCGATCTCGTGCCACAGCCTGTTCTCCGAGGCAGCGCGGAAGTCCCGGGCGAAGTCCGTGGGGTCCATGGCGGCGGCCAGCGCGGCATCGATCTCCTCGGCCGAGGGCCACAGCTGCCCCAGGTGCACCGGGGCACCGTCCCGATCCTCGCCCAACGGCTGCCGAGTCAGGTCCAGATCGGCGCGGCCGGCCAACCCGTAGGCCACCACCATGGGCGGACTCATCAGGAATCCCAGCTCCAGGTCGGGGTGCACGCGCCCGGGGAAGTTGCGGTTGCCGGAGAGCATGGCCACGGGACGCGAAACGCCCGACTGGCGTGCCTGCTCGATCTGCTCGGTCAGCCCGCCGGAGTTGCCAATACAGGTCGCGCAGCCGAAGCCCACGATGTCGAAGCCCACGGCAGAGAGGTCCTCGGTAAGCCCCGAGCGTTTCAGGTAGCTGGCGGCCGCGGGCGATCCCGGTGCCAGCGAGGTCTTCACCCACGACGGCGGGGTCAGCCCGCGCGCCCGAGCACGCCTGGCCAGCAGCCCCGCGGCGATCAGTAGCCGGGGATCCGTGGTGTTGGTGCAGGAGGTGATCGAGGCCAGCGCCACCGGGTACTCGGGCAGCTCGGCTGCGGCATCCCCCTGGTACTCGACGCGGCCGTCGCTGTGCAGGGCCGCAGGAATCCCCGCAATGTCGAGCCGGTCCTGCGGGCGTCGAGGCCCGGCCGCCGAGGTGACGATGGCGGAGAGGTCGATCTCAATACTGCGGGTGTAACGGGGTTCGGCCTCGGGATCGAACCAGAAGCCCGCGGCCTGGGTGTAGGCACGCACCAGCTCGATCTGCTCCGAGCTACGTCCGGTCTGCGCCAGATACGCCAGCGCATGCTCGTCCACGGGAAAGTATCCGGTAGTCGCCCCGTATTCGGGCGCCATGTTCGCCACCACGGAACGGTCCCCCACCGTCAGAGACGCCACACCGGGACCGTAGAACTCGACCATCTCGCCGGTCACCCCGATCTCGCGCAGGCGCTGGGTCACCACCAGGGCGAAATCCGTCGCCAAGGCCCCCGCACCCAGCTCACCCGTCAGGCGCACGCCGACGACGTCGGGGATCTTCACGGTGCTGGGCATGCCGAACATCACGGTCTCCGCCTCCACGCCACCGATCCCCCAGCCCAGCACGCCCAGGCCGTTGATCATCGGGGTATGGGAATCCGTGCCCAACATGTGATCGGGAACAACCCAGCGCTGGCCTTCACGCTCCTCCACCGTCACCACCGTGGCCAGCTGCTCCAGGTTGATGGTGTGCATGATGCCGGTTCCCGGCGGGTTGATGTGCAGGGTGTCCATCGCCCCGGCCGCCCATTTCAAGAAGCGATAGCGCTCGCGATTGCGCCGGATCTCGTGGCGGATATTCAGCAACGGCGCATCCGGCCGGCCGAACTCCTCCACGGCCAGGGAGTGATCCACGGAGACCTCCACCGGCAGCATCGGCGCCAGCTCGTTCGGGTCCCCGCCCGACGCCGCCACCGCATCGCGCATCGCCGCCATGTCAACCAGCGCCGGAGTCGAGGTGGTGTCATGCATCAGCAGTCGCCCGGGGGTGAAATCCACTTCCGCCTCAGAGGTGCCGGCTTCGATCCATTCCCGCAATCGCGCCAGCATCTGTTCCCGGTCGGCCCCGGATCCGCAGCGCGCCACGTTCTCCGCGAGATGCCGCAGCACCACGGGGTAGCGCTGCCAGTCCGGGCCGAGGGTCTGAGATGCGGCCAGGTAGCTGAGCTGCTCGGCGGCACCGTCGCGGTGCACGGTGAGCGTGCGTGGAGTCAGTGTCATTCCGCATCAGCCTTCCAAGTCTTATAACCTATAAGACGTAGGTTATCAGCTATCGGCTCCTCGCTGGTAATCTGGCTCACAATGAGACCCGCCGGGCGTCCGCGCACTCTTCGCGCCGGACCCCGCCCCATCACCCCAGGAGGATGCCGTGACCCCCCGTTCCGCGCGCACGCCCCAGCAGATCATGACCAAGAACGACTACGCCTACCTCGAATTGCGCGATCGCATCCTCGCCGGCGAGCTGGAACCCGGCGCCGTCATCCCCCAGGCCCAGATCGCCCAGGAGATCGGCGTCTCCACCACCCCGCTGCGCGAGGCCGTGCGCCGACTCTCCGCCGAGGGTTTCATTCACCTCACCGCCCACCGCGACGCCCGGGTCGCCGATGTCACCGCCGACGAGGCCCGCCACCTCTACGAAGTTCGCGAAGCAGCCGACCCCCTGGCCGTGAAGCTCGCCGCCGAGCGCCGCACCGACCAGGACGCCGCCGCCATCCGTTCCGCCCTCGAGGAGCTCGAACCACTCAGCGACGCCGCCGACAGCGATGCCGCGCTCGAAGCGATGACGGCGCACCGCGCCTTCCACCGCGCCGTCTACCAGGCCTCGGCCAACCCGCTGCTCATCGACGTCCTCGAGCGCCTGTGGGACAAAGCCGATCGCTATCGCCTCGTCGGACTCCGCGCCCGCGGCGACTCCTCCGAGGACACCGCCCGCGTAGCGGCGGAGCACCGCGAGATTGCCGCTGCGGTCATCGACGGCGACGCCGCACGGGCCGAGGCCGCCATGCGCACCCATATCGCCGGCTCCCTGGGCCGCCGCGCCATCGACGCCCTGGACAAGAACACCGCCCCACAGCGCTGATCCGGGGTCGACACTACCGACTAGATTTATTCGCCCGACAACAGGTGCCCCAGTTCACATTCTGGACATCTGCAACCCCGCGGATCGCGCGCACTGACAGTGATCCGGTACATTATCCTTACTGTGTTGCAGATCACAGGTTATACCCTATAATCTGAAGCACCGTCGGTCCGATCCCGGACCGTTCGTTGTCCTCAACAGCATCCCGTTCCAGTCAAGGAGACCTGATGTCTGTCGAAAACTCTTCGACCGCTGAACAGCCCAGCGACAGTCCGGCTGAACCTTCTCAACCTGAGTCATCCTCATCCCCTTCTCGTCCGGTCTGGAAGAAGATCGTCGGAGTCGTGGCCAGCATCGTCGGCCTCGCTCTCGTCGTTCTCGGCGTCTATGACGCCTCCGCCTCGGCCGGCGGATCCAATGCCCGTTCGAACCTCACGCTCATTGCCCCGGCCGGCGCCGGCGGCGGCTGGGACGGCGCGGCCCGCGAAGCACAGCAGGCACTGCGCTCCCAGGGCATCGTCAACAACGCCCAGGTGGTGAACATCCCCGGAGCCGGCGGCACCATCGGTCTCAGCCAGGTCACCGAAATGGAAGGCGACGCCTCCACCATGATGGTCATGGGTATCACCATGCTCGGCGCCATCAAGATCAACGGCTCCGACGTCGATCTTTCCGACGTCACCCCCATCGCACGCCTGGCCGACGACTACAACGTCCTTGTGGTCCCCGCGGATGCCCCCTACGACTCGGTGGATGACCTCATCGCCGACTGGGAACAGGATCCCCGCGGCTTCGCCTTCGGCGGCGGCTCACTGGGCTCGCTGGACCAGATGATCATCGCGCAGCTGGCCTCCGAGGCCGGCATCGACCCCACCGAGGTCAGCTACATGGCCTACTCCGGCGGTGGCGAACTCGCCACCTCGCTGCTCTCGGGCACCATTAAGGCTTCGGTTTCCGGTTACGCCGACTTCCAGGATCAAATCGAGGCGGGCCGTCTCAAGGCCCTCGCCCTCGTCGCGGAAGAGCCCATCGACGGCATCCCCTTCCCCACACTGGTGGAGCAGGGTTACGACGTCTCCCTGGTGAACTGGCGCGGCATCGTCGCTCCCCCGGGAATCTCCGATGAAGACCGCGAGGAGCTCGAGCAGATTGTCTCCGAAATGGTCGAGTCTCCCGAATGGGCCGACGCCCTGGAACGCAATCAGTGGACCGATTCCTCGCTCATCGGCGATGACTTCGTGTCGAACCTGGATGAGGAGACCACCACGGTCAACGACATCTGGGCCGAACTCGGCTACTGATCCCTGCGTGACGAACCACCACTGACGCTCGAAGAAGGAATACCTATGACCATCTTGGTTGCCTACTCCCAGACGAACGAGGGCCACGCCGCCCTCGAGCACGGAGTCACCCTGGCCAGCCGCGACTCGGCTCCCCTGGTGATCTTCGCCCTGGATCACCCCTCCAGTGGCGACAACGACGACATCCCCGCCCAGCCGATCCCGGACACCGTCTCCCTTGACGGGCTCGCCGTGTCCTGGCTCGGCCCGGACCATCAGAGCCCGGACGCCACCGGCGACCTGCTCGACACCGCCGAAGAAATCGGCGCCTCCACCATCGTGGTCGGCGTCCGCCGTCGCTCCCGCGTCGGCAAACTGATTCTCGGTTCGATGGCCCAGAAAATCATCATCGGCGCCAACGTGCCGGTCGTTGCGGTCAAAGCGGCGGTGAACGATGCCTGACAGTCCGACGACCCCGCCCGACGCGGCGCCCGAACCCGCGGCACCACAACAACAGCCCGAGACCTTCACCGATCCCTCCGCTGCCCGCGCTGCTTACGGTGGCCGCGGTAGCCTGATCGTCGCCGGCCTCACCCTCGCCCTGGCCCTCTACATCACCGTGGGCCTGTTCACCATGGACGTTCCGGAGTCGTCACAGCCCCCGGGGCCGAAGTTCTACCCGCTCATCCTCGCGGTGGTCACCTATGCGCTCTGCGCGATCCTGGTGATCAACGTGATCCGCAAGCCGGAGGCCCCGGAAACGGTGGCGATCCAAATCGCCGCCGACCCGACCACCGTCGACGCCGATCCGGAAAGTGCCGCCCCCGCGCCCACCACCCGCGAGGTGGCGTTCCGGGGCGATTGGAAAGCGGTGGTCATCGCCGTCGCCTCCTTCCTGGTGTTCACACTCATCCTGGTGCCGGTCGGCTGGATCATCTCGGCCGCGCTCATGTTCGGCGTGATGTCTTGGGCCCTGGGCTCCAAGCGTCCCGTGCTTGACCTGGCCATCGGCCTCGTGGTGTCCTCCGCCGTCCAGGTGGCGTTCTCCATGGGCCTGAGCCTGAACCTGCCCGCCGGCGTGCTGGGAGGGATCTTCTAATGGAAGCACTCTCCCTCCTCGGCGAAGGCTTCTCCCAGGCCTTCACCCCGATCAACCTCCTCTGGGTCGTTCTGGGCGCACTGCTCGGCACGGCTGTTGGCGTACTGCCGGGCCTCGGCTCGGCGATGGCGGTGGCGCTGCTGCTGCCCATCACCTTCAGCCTCGACCCGACCGGCGCGTTCATCATGTTCGCCGGTGTCTACTTCGGTGGCCTCTTCGGGGATTCGACCATGGCGATCCTGGTCAACACCCCGGGTGGCTCCACGGCGATCGCGACCTCCTTCGAGGGGTATCGAATGGCCCAGGCCGGTCGCGCACCGCAGGCGCTGGCGACCTCCGCCATCGGTGCCTTCACCGGTGGTTTGATTGCGACCACACTCGTGGTGTTCTTCGCTCCGAAGCTCGCCGACTTGGCGATCATGTTCGGTCCGGCCGAATACTTCGCCCTGGCGATCTTCGCCTTCCTCGCCTCCGCCTCCGTGGTCTCGGATTCGATCGTCAAGGGGCTCGTCTCCCTGATGCTCGGGCTGATCCTCGCCGTCGTCGGCATCGACGGGATCTCCGGCACTCAGCGCTTCACCTCGGGTGTTCCGGCCCTGTTTGACGGCATCAGTATCATCGTCATCACCGTGGGCGTGCTCGCCCTGGGTGAGGTGCTGCACGTGGCTTACAAGCGCGGCCACGCCTCACCGCATAAGACGCGCAAGATGCAGGGGCGGCCGTACCTGTCCTGGTCCGAGTTCCGCGAGGCGTTCCCCGCCTGGCTGCGCGGCGCCAGCTTCGGTGTGCCCTTCGGTGTGATCCCGGTGGGCGGCGCCGAGGTGCCGACCTTCATGGCCTACGGTGCGGAACGCAACCTGGACCGTCGTCGCAAGAACCCGCAGTTCGGCAAGGGCGCCATCCGTGGTGTGGCCGCGCCGGAGGCCGCGGGTAACGCGACCGCCGGTACCGCCATGGGCGCGCTGCTCGCCATGGGTCTGCCCACCTCGGCCACCGCCGCGATCATGCTGGCAGCGTTCCAGCAGTACGGCATGCAGCCCGGCCCGCTGCTCTTCGAGCGCAATGCGGACCTGGTGTGGGCGCTGCTGGCATCCCTGTTCATCGGGCTGTTCGTCCTGCTGATCCTGAACCTGCCGTTCGCGCCCCTGTGGGCGAAGCTGCTGCTCATTCCGAGGCACTACCTCTACGCCGGCATTACGGTGTTTTGTGCCCTCGGCGTGTACGCCACCTCGGCTGCCGTGGTGGACCTGCTGCTGGTGCTGGGCATCGGCATCATCGGGTTCTTCATGCGCCGGTTCGGATTCCCGCTGGCACCCGTGATGATCGGTGTCATCCTCGGCCCGCTCGCCGAGACCAGCCTGCGCAACGCGCTGCTGTCCTCCGGTGGCGACGCCTCCATCCTGGTCGCCAGCCCCATCACCTGGGTGCTGTACGGACTGATGGCCGCGGTGCTGATCTTCACCGCCTGGCGGCGTCTGCGACAGCGGAAGTCGGTGGACGTCTGATCTGCTGACACAGCCACCGGCTGAGATCACGACGGCGGTCGGACGCCTCTCGCCCCACGGAGGAAACTCTCCAGTAGGCGAAAGGTGCCCGGCCGCCGTCGTTTTTCCTACACTGTGTGGGAACACGCTCACCATCGGAAGGGCCACACCTCACATGGGCACCCGCGACACGATCGACCGCACCCTCGAGAACGAGGAGCTCCCCGTCCCCGACAAGGACGATGACGCCCGCAAGCTCACCGGCCCGGGGCTGAAGTACGCGCTGAAGCGTGCCGTGAAGAAGTTCAGTCTGGACGCCGGCACCGACCTCTCGGCGATCCTCACCTACTACATGGTGCTCTCGCTGGCACCGGCGCTGCTGGCGATCTTCTCGATCCTCTCCCTGGTGCTGGCCTCGAACGCGGACTCGGTGCGCACCATGATCGACGACGTCGTCACCGACGCCGTCCCGGTGGACTACCAGCCACTGGTGCTGAACCTGGTGGAGACCATGATGGATTCCACCGCCGGCGGCATCATCGCCCTGATCATCGGTATCGCCACCGCACTGTGGTCGGCCTCCGGCTACGTCAAGGCGTTCTCCCGCAACATGAACACCATCTATGGGGTGGCCGAGGGACGCGGCTTCGTGGCCCAGACCCTGACCATGCTGGCGGTCACGCTGACCATGCTGGTTGGCGTCGTCGTCGTACTGGTCTCCCTGGCACTGAACCGGACGCTGGTGGATTCCCTCTTCGCCCCGCTGGTGGAACCGCTGGGACTGCAGTCCACCCTGAATACGCTCACCGACTCGTTCCTTCCGGTGTGGGAGTGGATGAAGTACCCGGTGGTGTTGCTGATCGTGATCGGGCTGATCGCGGTGCTCTACCACTTCACCCCGAATGTGCAACGCCCGCGCTTCCGCTGGCTGTCCATCGGCGCGATCTTCGCCCTGGTGGGCATCGCCCTCGCCGGGATCGCGATGATCATCTACCTGACCTACTTCGCCGGCTACTCCGCCTACGGCATGATCGGTACCATCATGGCGCTGCTGTTCGTGCTGTGGGTGTTCAACATCGTGCTGCTGATGGGCGCCGAGCTCGACGTCGAAATCGAGCGGGCCCGCGAACTGCAAACCGGGCTGCCGGCCGAGGAGGACCTCCAACTACCGCCGCGCGGGGTGGCCAAGGTGGAGAAGCTCAAAGAAGGCGACGACGAGATCGTGGCCGAGGGGCGGAACCTGCGCCGCGCCCTGCACGATCCGGACGCCTCGGACGACTAGCCGACAGGGGTAGCCTGAAAGAATGACCGAGCACACCGCTTCCGCGCAGCCCGCCTCCACCACGGCACTCGTCATCGAGGACGACGACGATATCCGCCGCCTGCTGGAGATCAGCCTGTCCCAGGTCGGCTTCACCGTCGAGTCCGTGCCCGAGGGTGAGTCCGGGCTCCAGCGGTGTGCCGCCGGGACGTTCGATCTCGTAACCGTGGACCTCGGTTTACCGGATGTCGACGGCGCAACGGTGGTCCGCCGACTGCGCGGTGCGACGCCACCCTTCACGGGTCATATCGCCGTCATCAGTGCCCGCTCCACCGATTCCGATCGCAGCGCCAGCATCGAGGCGGGCGCCGATCTGTTCCTGACCAAACCCTTTCGTCCGCGCGAGTTGAAGGAGCAATTCCGCTCCTTGCTCGGCTAGGCGGTCGCTGCTCGGCTTAGGCGCGGACGAATTCGGCGCGAATGTGCTCCACGGTGTCCGATCCGACCTGATCGATCGTGGCGAGCGCGTTCCGGGCGCTGACGAAATCCTCCGCGGCAATGAACGATGAGACCGTCGTGGCTGTTTCTGCCAGGCGCCGTGCCCCGAGCATCTGAGCCGACACCCGGATACTGGCGATCGCGTCCGAGGCCCGCACCGGGTGCTCGGCCGCCACCGCTTCGCGGAGGTTCGCGGAGCGCCGCGGCCAGACCACCGCGAAGGTGGAGACCAACTCCACCGCGCTGTCCTGATGACCATCCAGATCCACGACGAGTTCCTCCAGCACGCCCCGGTCGAGCAAGGGCACCGCCGTGGACACCAGCCCCGGCGCCAGCTGCTCGAGGGCCCGCAGGTCATCGGCATTCCGCAGGGTCTTTGCCCAGCTGTTGCGTCCGGTCAGCATGCGCCCAATCGCCCGAGGGTAGTACAGATACGTCAGATACACGTACCCCAGATAGGTCAGCCCAAGACCGATGGCACCCAGAACTCCGAGTCGTTCGTGGTCTTTCCGCAATACGGCACGATAGAGCGGACCCCACATGGCGTAGGGCAGCACCAGGAAGACCACGGCGGCCAGCACGGTGATCCACACCGAGGCGTCCTGCCAGAACACCGCAGAATTCTCCACGATCGCCAGAATCACCAAGGTCGGCACCAGCACCAGGTTGATCATGGTCAACCACGCTTGCATCATCACGTATTGGATCTCCACCAAACCAATCACCGGCAGCGAGTGGCTGTGACGCAGTTTCGGCAACAGCGACGCGCACTCCAGCAGCCCTTGCGCCCACCGCGTGCGCTGCGTCAGCAACCGCCGCAGATAAGGCAGGGCCTCCTGGGAGACGTGGGCGCCACGCACATAGTGGGTCCGGTGACCGAGAGCGAGAATGTTCAGACCCAGCTCGTAGTCCTCGCTGAGCTTGCGCCCCCACGGCTGCGCTGATTCCACGGTGAGCTCATCCAGCACGGAGAGTCGAGTGAACTGTCCGTTGCCGCCCATACCCACGGTGCGCGTACGCAGACGCACCAGCTGCATCGCGGAGTTCGAGGTGCGGAACTCAACGTCTTGGAGGCGCACCAGCAATCGGCCCAGGGTGTTCTTGAGTCGACCGGATATCGGTCTCGGCTGACGGTCCTGGCGATTCTTCATCCACACTTCCAGCTGCACGGCCCCGACCGTCGCCTCCCCGAAAGCATCACTCCCTGCCAAAATGTCCAGGGTGTTGTCCGAGAGATAGCCGTCGGCGTCGAGGACGCCGACGATCGTCCGGTTCCTGCGTTCAGGATCATCGCCAACGAACTCGCTCACCCGCCGGTACGCCGTATTGAGGGCATCGCCTTTACCCGTCCTGGCGTCCGGCAGACGTCGCGAGATGAGATGCACCCGATCATCGAAGTCCTGCAGTCCACGTACGACCCTCGCCGTGGAGTCTTCGGAGGCGTCGTCGATGACCCAGACGTGCATGTTCGGGAAGGATCCGCGGGCGGCGGAAACGGTTTCCGCCACCACCGATTCCTCGTCCCGGCAGGGAATCAACACGTGCCATTCCATCGTCTCAGGATCACCGAGGCTGCGAGGCTCGTGTTGGACGTAGGTCACCAGCAGCAGGGAGATATAGGTCAGGGCGAGCGAGGAGATGACGGAAATGACGATCAGCGCCACATCACGCCAGGGCACTTCCCCGAAGGTGCCGAAGGTCCCTGAAAGCACGAAGACCATCGATGCCGCGATGCCGTACAGCGGACACAGCACGCAGGCGGCGATCATGATCCAGCGGCTGCCCTGAGGTCTCCGGCGTTCATCTGTCATCGTCAGTACTCGTTCCTGAGTGGTCGTCGAGTGTCTCCGGGCCGTGCTTCGGCAACCGGAGGTGGAACGTGGAGCCCGTGCCGAATTCACTCCACACCGTGAGGGTGCCGCCATGGGCCTCGGCGATCCCCCGGGAGACCAGCAGGCCCAGGCCGGCGCCACCCACGGCGGAGTGCAGAGCCGCTTGGGTCCGGTAGAAGGGCGTGAAGAGTTCCTCCACTTCGGTCGTGGTCATCCCAGTACCAGTATCGGCGACGCTGAGATGAACCCCGTCCTGGTTTTCCTCCACGCTCAGGGTGACATTGCCGCCCGGTTCGGTGTACTTCAACGCGTTGGAAAGCAGGTTGTCGATGACCTGGCTCAGACGCCGCGCGTCGACTTTCATCTCGAGTGGTTCCTGCCGAGTGAACCGCACCTCGACACTCCGTTCTTCTGCGAGGCCCCGCAAGGATTCGATGCTTCGTCCCACGAGTTCCACCACGTCGGCCGGGCGGATATCGAGGCTGAGGCGGCCGCTGGTTGCCTGCTGGTGGAGCAGCAGATCCTCGACCCGAGCAAGAAGCGCCTCCGCGTTGCGCTGCACCACATCCAGGTAGTCCTTCACTCCGTCGAGATCACCTTCTGACGCGGCGGATAGCTCGTCCATGGCCAGGTCGGTGTAACCGAGAATCGAAGTCAGCGGTGTTCGCAGCTCATGGGAAACCGTCGCGATGACCTGTTCCCGCGCCTGCCCTGACCGAAATCTCTCGGTCACATCGTCGAACACCAGGATGCGTGCTTCGACGTCGCCATCCCCGGTCTGCACCAGTCGTGAAGTCACGCTGTACACCAGCTGGTGTGGTCCCGGAGGGCCGACATGAATGAGGACACCGTCGAAGGTCTCCCCTCGGATCACCCGCCGGGCGGGCCGATACTCTGCTGGAATCTGCTTCCCCGACGCGTCGAAGATCAGGTGCCCTGCTTCTGTCCGATCTACGTTTCCCGGCGGCGACACCAAACGATGGAGTCGCTCCTGAGCATCATTGGCCATGATGTCATTGCCGTCGGCGTCCATAACGAGCACCCCGACGTTGAGGTTTGAATAGACCGCGCTGAAGAGTCGGCGCTGCTGTTCTGAGTCCTTCGTCACTTTAGACAGTCGCTGGTGCGTGCGCTGGAGTGAGAAATGGCTTTTAGACAAGTTGGCATAAAGAGTCAACGCCATCGTCGCGATGAGAAGAAACGTAAAAGGGAGCAACAGGAATCGCGTCGCTGTCGCTAGGGCCACGTCGCCCGTCAGCGCGATGGCAGGGACCGATGTGGCCACCGTAATCATCGCAAACGCGATGGCAACACCTCGTACGCGAAAGCGCATCACGAGCCACAGGGCTGGAGCAAGTACGAGACTAGCCAATTGGGTACCATCTGGCCATGTGGCGATGCGCAGCATGCCAATCGCGACGATATCCAGCGTAGGGACAATCAACTCACGCCACCGCTCAAGTTCTCCGTCGCGAGCGGTCGCGACCAAAACGACTCCCGCGACAAGGAGCGACAGCCCGGACCAGAACCAAATTTGATTCGATTCAGACGGTTGTAACGTGACCAGAACAGCCGCGGGAAAAGTTGCGATAAGCACCAACGCAGACTGCTGCGCCATAGCAAGGTTTTTTCTACTGTTACCCGCCCAAGCGCTCTCGTCACGAATCCGAGTCCATTTTTTGCGGAGAGTGTGCGCAAGGCGGGTGCGCGAGTTCATACCTGCAAAGATATTCGCTTCGATACCCGCATGTCACCCTCAACAAGACGCTGACCTGCACATTTCTCGGAAACGTCACAGACGAGGACCCTCAGCTCACTCGTCGCCCTGAGCCTCCAGGAACTCGAAGACTTCGACCTCGTCGACACCGGGAAATGCCCCGGGCGGCATGGCTGCCAGCAGGTGCGCGTTCGCCCGTGCTGCCGGCCAGGCGTGCCCACCCCAGTCGGCTTCCAGTTGTTCAGAGGGTTCGCGGCAGCAGCCGCGCTCCGGACACCGCGACACCGAGCGTGACGTCGTCTCTTTGCCGCGGAACCATTTCGCCTCATCGAACGGCACCCCGATCGACAGCGAGTAAAACCCCGAGGAATGCCCTTCGACCACGGCGGTGCACCAGTAGGTGCCCGAGGGAGTGTCCGTGTATTGATTGAACGCCCGGAACCGGTCGACCACTCCGAAGACCTCGCGCGACGTCCAGTTCCGACAGATCTGCTGCCCCTCGATGGCGCCGGTATGGTCCGCTGGGAACGTCACGCCGTCGTTCTCGTACGCCTTGTGCACAATCCCGGACTCGTGCACCTTCTGGAAGTGGCAGCGGATGCCCAGGTGCACGGTGACCAGGTTGGTGAACCGGTGCGCGGCCGATTCGTAGGACACTCCATAGGCATCACGCAGGTCCTCGATGGCCAAATCGCGTCTCTCTTTGGCTGCCTTGAGGAACTTCACCGTCTCCTTCTCCGGCATCATCAGGGCGGCGGCGAAGTAGTTGGTGTAGACCCGCTGTCGCAGGAAATCCGAGTAGCTCTCCGGTTCCCCGTGCTTGAGCACATAGGCACCGATAGCCTGGAGGAGCACCGAGCGCGGCTCATGGTCGGGGCTGCGTGACTGCGAGAGATAAATCCGCATATTCTTCAGATCAGTGACTGACCGGGTGGAGTGCGGCAGGTTCGGCACGAAACGCACCGAGAAGCCTAGATGCTCGGCAAGATCCGCAGCTGCATGGTGGCTCAGCGGGCCACCCGAATGACCGACGGCGTCCAGCAGTTCCTGGGCCTTCCGCTCGATCTCTGGATAGTGGTTGTTGCAGGCGCGCATCTCTTCACGCAGCTCCACGTTCGCCCGACGCGCTTCTTCCGGAGTCGCCGCTTGTTCTTCCATTTTCCGCCGCAGTTCGGCTTGCAGTCCGGCGATCACTTCCAACACCTCGGTGGGCGTGCGCGAGGAGATCTTGATGGTCGGCAGACCCAGCGAGGCGTAGTGCGCGGAGCGCTGCATCTTCTCCACCGTGATCTCTAATGCCGCGCGCTTCGACGGTGGCTGGGCGGTGAGTAGCTCATCCACGGTGGTGCCATAGATTCCGGCCAGTCGGGTCAGCAGCGACAAGCGGGGTTCGCGCTTGCCGTTCTCCACCAGGGAGAGGAAGGACGGTGTGGCATCCACCAGCTCAGCCAGCTGGTCCAGGGTCTTGCCCGATTCATTGCGCAGGTGCCTCAGCTGGCGTCCCAGCAGCACCGCGTCGAGGCCCATGTCCTCAGTCGTGCGCGAGGAAGATGTGGTGGAGATCATAACGACAGAGTAATCAAGTTGTAGGGATTTTTGTACCTTGGAGGACAGCCCTGACCCGAACTCGGCAAAGACTCTACCTTTTTGACTGAATCGGAGTCCGCGAATCGTCGCAGACCCAGCGCATCAGCCTGCGGTCGATTTCAAACCCGTCGACCGCAGGCCGACTGCCATCATTCGACGAAGAAGCCGTCATCGATCGGGCTGGATTGAATAAACTCATACTTCACCATCAGATCGGCGAGCTCGGTGAGCTGTTCCGTGCGGATCTCACTGTCGTATTCGTCAAGGAACAGAGTAACTTCGGCGACCTCTTCCGGGACGTCCATGAATTCCATGACCGCTTCCGTTGGACCAGTTGGGTCGGTGACATACTGATCCACTAAAGCGGCCATCGCGGCCTGGAATCGGGCGATCGCCTCACCGTTATTTTCGACGTAATCGCCAGTACTGAAGCCGACCACGGTGGGCAGCCCGGGGATGATCTGATTGGGGTGCCCCAACATTTCGATACCATCTGTGGTCTCGGCATTGCTCTGAAATGGTTCGGGAGCCCAAATCGCGTCAACGTTGCCTATCTCTAGCTGCGCTTGCATCTCTGGGAAATTGATCTCCATGAAATTCACAGCGCTCGGGTCTCCCCCATCCGCCTCGACGGACTCCATAATCGTCAGGTCCCCCTGACCCCGCAGCGCATTCGTCGCAACATTCTTGCCTTCGAGATCCGACCACGATCGGATACCTTCCCCTTCCCTAACCAAGACACCGTTGACGTCGTATCCCTCCTCAAGCGAATTCGCGAAACCTGACACCACTCGCATATCCATTCCCTGGTCGGCGGCCTGCATCACAGAGGCAGCATTACCTATAACCACGTCCATTTGTCCTGTTTGCAACGCGGGAAGCATTGCCGCAGCGCCCTGACCGGTCTCGATGGTGACGTTCAAGCCATGTTCTTCGAAAATTCCGTTCTCAACTCCGTAAGGAATGATCGACGCGTGCGCGATCGGGATAATCCCGAGGGTTAGGTCAACGAGTTCCCCTTCGTTTACGACGCCATCGTCGGGCCCGCTAGCGGCAGGACCGCCACAGCCTGATAGTACGAACATAGATGTGAGCCCGATGGCAGCGGCGGCCTGTGTCATTCGTTTCATTTCCATAACTCCTCATGTAGTTGCGAGTGGGTAGAGCGAGTGGACAGCAAAAAATGGAGCTGTTGTCACGCACCTCAAGCAGTTGTTGGGTGCATTACTTTGGCGGCGGAGGGGAGCGTAAAGCCCGGTTGTGACGCCTGGTTGTAAGTGATCGGGACTGATTGCTCGAACAACCGGCGGGCGGCCATGTGCATTGCCGGCTGGTTGACAGACTCAACAGACGTCAACAAGCCCTGTTGAAAGTTCAGAACAGAGAATTTTCCGCCCTGGGGTTTCCCGATGGTGACCTGCTGATCGTGCTCACCGACAAGGCCCGCAATCTGCAATCTGTGGGCCCCTTGAACAGACCAGAACCAGGGAACTGCAGCAAAAGAGTCGACCTTGCCCAGAATCGTCAAAGCTGCGTGCCGGCCCTGTGCTGTTGCGTTCTGCACTGATTCCAGCCGAGTCAAAGAGCCCGTGTGTGCGTTAGGGAAACGTGCGCAGTCCCCTACAGCAAGAATTCTTGGGTCCGACGTACGGAGTGAGGAGTCAACGATGATTCCGTCATCAACTTTTAGCCCTGCATCCATGGCTAGGGTGTCATTCGCGAGAACCCCGTTACCGCAAATAATGGCGTCCCCTTCATACCGGTTTCCCCGTATGGAGATCGCAACCAGCCGCTGCCCCTCGTCGGCTGGTTCGATGCGGGCAATGCGTTCTTCCATCTTGAGATCAATGCCAGCCGACCGATGCGCATCAGCAAACCATTCGCTCATCACAGGGCTAGAGGTTCGCTTCATCGGACGACGTCCCGATTCAAGAACGGTGACAGCGCAACGACGGGACCGTAGGCCCGCTGCACACTCCAGTCCAATGAATCCGGCACCAATAACGACGACTTTGGTATCGGGCCGAAGCACAGAAGAAAGTCGCGTCGCATCTTCCAAAGTCCTCAATCGATGAACTCCGGGAAGGTCAGCACCCGCCACACCCAGCGGCCTGACACGCGCACCTGTCGCTATCACCAGAAACGAATACTCGAGTTGTCGACCGTCTGCTAGATGGACGATCTGACGATTTCGGTCAATAGCAATTGCCGCTGTCCCTCGAATGAAGTCAACGTAGTTATCAGTGAAGAAACTCGCGGGCCTCAATGGGAGTGGCTCGAGGCCGCCCGTGGCATTCATGCAGTCCTTGGAGAGGGGTGGACGCTGGTACGGCCAACTCGTTTCTTCGGCCACGACTGAGATTCTTTCGCTGTAACCGCCGGTCCGAAGAGACTCGGCTACCTGCACGCCTGCCTGGCCGCCACCGATGATCACCGTAGCCATCGCTTAGATCTGCACTTCCGGAACATCGACCTCGAGGTTTCCGTCCCCGGCCTCCACAGTGATCTGGCACCCCAGTCGACTCCTCTCCGGATCTCGAGGAGCTGCGGTAACGTCTAGCATCTCTTCTTCGTCTTCAGACATCGCGGGAAGACTACCGAGGCCGGGATCTCGCACATACACGTGGCACGTTGCGCACATTGCCTGACCGCCGCATTCGCCGATAATCCCAGGCACGTTATTCGACAAAGCAACCTGCATGACCCGGCTCCCAACGGGCGCTTCTATTTCTCGCGTCGACCCATCGACTAGGTGATACGTAATTACAGGCATCGCGCCTCCTCAAACACTCGAACTGTTTCACGGGTACGTTGGACGCGAAAGCGTCCTTCACCGTGCAATTGAGTATGAGATAGATCACATTGCTAGCAGGGATGCATTCGAATGATTCGAATAAGTACACAGAGAGGCCCGAGTGGAGACCGTGCGACAACATTCACCCAAGTACTAGGTACCGTCGCGTATTAATGTGTCAGCAAGTGCCTGCCCTGCCTCACGTGCGGCATGACGCAAAGTGGTCACAACGGACTCAATACCCGCACCTGCTGACGGCACGACCGCTGCAAGCGAAGCAACCGCAGAGTTCCAGGGGGACATGATCGGAACGGCGATTGCCGTGGCATCCGGATGGACGAACCCCTCGGTGACAACGAAGCGATTCTGCTCGACGCGACGAATCCACTGTCTCATCTCAGGTGCACTCATGGGCATCGGCGGCCAGCCAGGTCGAGGCGGTTCGTCGAGGAGCCGGGAGACGATCTCGGAATCACTCAGCGCCGCCAATAAGACCCCGCTCGAAGTTCGATACCAAGGGAGCCGTCCGCCGATTTGCGTGAAGTTCACAACAGAATCTTCGGATGATAGCCGCTGGATATAGAGCATCTCCGACTGAGAGAGAATACCCAGTTGCACGTGATGCCCGATCAGCGAGTGCGCCCACTCCATGGGCCTCAGCGCCGCTTGCCTCAACCCGAAAGTCCCAGGCGCGCGTATGGCAATTTCCCAAAGCTTTACGCCGAGCACAAAAGTTCCTTGAACACGTTCAAGCAAGCCCTCATCTGCCAACTGGTGCGCAATTCCATGCACGGAACTCACCGGCATTGATGTCCTTCGCGCAATTTCCGTGAGAGTCAGCCCTGAATCATTCGGCGTAAAGGACTCCAACACTAGTCTCATGCGATGCACCGCTGAGACCCCAGCAGATTTTCGAGCCACATTCCCTCATTTCGAATCATTCGAAAGCTATTCCCGCAGACGCTGTGACTCAGATCATACTCAAGAAACTAGCTCGCACATGCAGGAGGACCAATGTCAGCTGTTCATGAGGATGTCGCTCTCCAAGATCTGCCGGTCGCAGATTGGCTCGACCCTTCCAAGATGTCCCTTGACCCATTCCCCGCCTATGAAAGGTTGAGGTCCGAATCGCCGGTCGCATGGGTTCCAGCCATCAGCAAGGTTGTTCTCTCAACTTATGCAGGGTGTAGTTACGTCGAAGAGCACCCCGAAATCTTCTCTTCACACGTCGAAGGCGCTGCCATGGTCAAAGCGCTCAATGGTCGTCCACTGATCCGCAAAGATGATCCTGCTCATGCGAATGAGCGTCGCCCCATGAATAAGCCGCTGAGGCCAAAGAACATCATGGAATCCTGGACGGACATGTTCACTGAGAACACCAACCATTACCTCGATTCATTGGAAGCGGAGGGGCCCGGTGCCGATCTGAATACCGTTTTCGCGGCACCTCTCGCCGCGAAGAATCTCATCTCCATGCTGGGCATGCACTCAGTGGAGCCTGACGACATGGCTCGGTGGAGTGCCGACTTCATTGCGGGATCGGGGAACGTCCTGGACGACGCAGATATTTGGCGCCGTTGCGATCGGTCTCGAGACGAATGTCACGAAGCATTGGACGAAACCATCTCCCGCCTTCGCCGCCAACCGGATTCATCCATCACTTCTGCAATGCTCGACGGTGGCCTGCCCGAAGAATCTGTTCGCCTCAACGTCATGCTGACTATTTCCGGAGGAATCAACGAGCCTCAACACATGATCACGAATTCTGTGCACGAGCTCTCGCAGAACCTTGCCATTGTGGCCGAAGCCCAGAAGGATCAGTCGATCTGGGACAGAATCTTCACTGAGGGCGCCAGAAAGTACACGCCCATCGGAATGATCACCCGTGAAACAATTTCGGAGGGTGAATTCAACGGCGTCCGAATCCCCTCAGGACTCCAAGTCGGCGCAATTTTGGCCTCAGCGAATCGCGATGAGAGCCGTTTCCACGATCCTGAGCGGTTCATCATCGACCGGTCAGAAGGAACACACCTCGCATTCGGCCGCGGAGTCCATCAGTGCGCAGGCAAGTGGGCAGCCCAGGAATCCATTGGAAGAATCGCAGTACCTGCGCTTTACCAACGTTTCCCGGAGTTAAATCAAGTCCCCGGACAACCCGAGAAGTGGAACGGATGGGTTTTCCGCGGGATCACCTCGATGTCAGTTACTTGGTGACACTCAGCCCGATACCGGCCCCAGGTTCGCAACCAGCTCCGCCGTCTCAGCGGGGTTCAACACCACCGCCGGGTGCGGGCCGAGTGCGCTCAAGCGTGAACGCAGTTCCTCGGGCTCCGCCACCGAGACTCCGGCACCCGCGGCCAGGATGAGATTCCCGGCGAGCCGGCGTTCCAGCATTGAGGCATCCACAAGCGTCCAGGCACCGGCATGCCCGTGGTCGGCTGCGGCGGACTCCAGCAAGCGTGCCTGCCGGGCGAAGTAGGGCAGTCCCGCGTCGTCACCGATATTGACCAACAGAACACCCTCCGGAGCAAGCATGTCGAACAGTTCCCGATAGAACGATTCCTCCGAGAGGTGTTCGGCCTCCCCTAGCCCGGTGTAGATGTCCAGCACAATCGCATCGAAGCGTCTCCCGACTTCGGCCAACTGCACCGATTCCACGCGCGCATCGCCCACGATCACCTCGAGTTCGGTCCCGGCAGGCAAGGGCAACTCAGAGATCACCAGCGAGGTCAGTTCCCGCTCCAGCTCGACAACCGTCTGGGCAGACCCCGGGCGCATCGCCTGCAGGTAGCGGGGAAGAGTGAGGGCACCGGCACCCAGATGGAGCACCTCGAGCGGTGCACCCGCATCCCAGCAGGTGTCGAAGACGTTGGCGATGCGGCGTAGGTACTCGTAGCGAATGCGGCGCGGCGCTTCGAGATCCACATGCGACTGGATCATCCCGCCCACCTCGAGCACCCAGCCGTCATCGTGCTCATCGTGCAGAATGCGTGCCTGCTGACCGGTCTGGCTGAGATTGATGCTGCGGTCACTAGGGCCGGACACGGCGCGGGGCTCAGAAGAGGTCATGCCGCCATTCTGTCATTCAGTAGGAGCGGACACCCGGAGAAGCCCACTCAGTCAAGAAGGCCAGTTTTTATCGTGATTCAGCTCACCTTAACGACGTTCTGTGCTTTCGAGTCGCAAAGTCTGCTTCTTTTTCGTTTACGTCAGGCCGTGCAGATCTTTTCTTCGGAATCCCCTGCCCGAGGGGTTGCAGAGGCGACAGAGTGGTGTGCATAGCAACCGCAAGATCCCCATCGAGGGGAAGAATCGAAGGAGCAGATCATGGAACAGCACACTCCCGTTTCGGCAGAGCAGATCCAGCACGACTGGGATCACAACTCCCGCTGGGACAACACCCAGCGCGATTACACCGCCGAGGAAGTGGTCCGTCTGCGTGGTCGCGTCCAGGAAGAGCACACTCTGGCCCGCCGGGGTTCAGAGAAGCTCTGGGAGCAGCTCACCGATGAGAACTCCCGCGGCGACTACACCAACGCACTGGGCGCCTTGACCGGCAACCAGGCCGTGCAGCAGGTCAAGGCCGGCCTTCGCGCCATTTACCTCTCCGGCTGGCAGGTCGCAGCTGATGCGAACCTCTCCGGGCATACCTACCCGGATCAGTCGCTCTACCCGGCCAACTCGGTGCCGCAGGTCGTCCGCCGCATCAACAACGCCCTGTTGCGCGCCGACCAGATCGAGTATTCCGAGGGCATCCAGTCGGTTGAGGATTGGCTGGTCCCGATCGTCGCCGACGCCGAGGCTGGCTTCGGTGGCCCGCTGAACGCTTACGAGCTGATGAAGTCAATGATCGCTTCCGGCGCTTCGGGCGTGCACTGGGAGGACCAGCTGGCTTCCGAGAAGAAGTGCGGTCACCTCGGCGGCAAGGTGCTGATCCCCACCGGTCAGCACGTGCGCACTCTGAACGCCGCCCGTCTGGCCGCTGACGTCGCCGATGTTCCCTCCGTGATCATCGCCCGCACCGACGCCGAGGCAGCCACGCTGATCACTTCCGATGTCGATGAGCGCGACGCCGAGTTCATCACCGGCGAGCGCACCGCGGAGGGCTTCTACAAGGTTCGCAACGGTATCGAGCCCTGCATCGCCCGGGCCAAGGCCTACGCTCCCTACTCGGATCTGATCTGGATGGAGACCGGCACCCCGGACCTGGAGCTGGCCCGTCAGTTCGCCGAGGCCGTCAAGGCCGAGCACCCGGACCAGATGCTGGCCTACAACTGCTCGCCGTCGTTCAACTGGAGGAAGAACCTCGACGACGCCACGATCGCCAAGTTCCAGCGCGAGCTGGGCGCGATGGGCTACACCTTCCAGTTCATCACCCTGGCCGGCTTCCACGCCCTGAACCACTCGATGTTCGATCTGGCTCGCGGCTACAAGGAGCGTCAGATGGCCGCTTACGTCGAGCTGCAGGAGCGCGAGTTCGCCGATGAGGTCAATGGCTACACCGCGACCAAGCACCAGCGCGAGGTCGGCACCGGTTACTTCGATGCCATCTCGACCACCCTGAACCCGAATGCTTCCACCCTTGCTCTGGTGGGATCGACCGAGTCCGGTCAGTTCCACTAAGCACATGACACCGACGTCATGAATTCCTGATCGGAGAAAGAACCATGTACCCCATCGACACGTCAGTGACCATCAACAACGTGACCATGCAGGGCCACTATGTGCCCGGTCGCGACGAGGTCCTCACCGCAGAGGCCCTGGAGTTCCTGGCCTTCCTGCACCGTAAGTTCAACGCACGCCGCCTGGAGTTGCTCGCCGCCCGTGAGCAGATGCGTCAGGCCATCAGCGCCGGGCTGACTCCGGATTTCCTTCCGGAGACCCGCAAGATCCGTGAGGATGACTCATGGCGAGTCGCCTCGCTGGCTCCCGGCCTGAAGGATCGTCGAGTCGAGATCACCGGTCCGGTGGATCGCAAGATGACGATCAACGCGCTGAACTCCGGTGCGCGGTGCTGGCTGGCAGACTTCGAGGACTCCTCGACGCCGTCATGGGAGAACACCGTTTCCGGGCAGGTCAATCTGCATGATGCGATCCGTCAGCAGATCGACTTCACCTCGGACGCCGGCAAGGACTACCGTCTGCAGGCCGAGCAGCTCGAGGATATGCCCACCATCATCGTTCGCCCCCGGGGACTCCACCTCGAGGAAGACCACATCCTGGTCGACGGCGAGCCGATGTCGGGATCACTCATGGACTTCGGTCTCTACCTGTTCCACAACGCCCAGGAGCTGATCGCTCGGGGACGCGGCCCGTACTTCTACCTCCCGAAGCTCGAGCACAACCTCGAGGCTCGCTGGTGGAACTGCGTGTTCGTGGCAGCACAGGATTACCTCGATATCCCGCAGGGAACCATTCGGGCGACCGTGCTGATCGAGACGATCACCGCGGCTTTCCAGATGGAGGAGATCCTCTACCAGCTGCGCAACCACGCTGCCGGACTGAACGCCGGACGCTGGGACTACATCTTCTCGCTGATCAAGGTGTTCCGTGAGCGCGGGGCAGACTACGTGCTCCCCGACCGTGCACAGGTCACCATGACCCAGCCGATGATGCGGGCCTACACCGAGCAGCTGGTGCGTGCCTGCCACCGTCGCGGTGCTTCCGCGATCGGCGGGATGGCCGCACAGATCCCGAGCCGTCGGGATCCTGAGGCCAACGCCGCAGCACTGGAGAAGGTGCGCGCTGACAAGACCCGGGAGGCTCAGGACGGCTTCGACGGCTCGTGGGTGGCTCACCCGGATCTGGTGCCGGTGGCCATGGAGGTGTTCGACGAGGTGCTGGGCGAGAGCAACAACCAGATCCGTACCCGTCGTCGCGAGGATGTCACCCCGGATGCGGCCGCTCTGCTGAATGTGGGTGCCACCGAGGGCGAGATCACCGAATCGGGGATCCGGATGAACATCGATGTGGGCATCCGCTACCTGGACTCCTGGCTCCAGGGCAACGGCGCAGCAGCCATTCACAACCTGATGGAGGATGCCGCCACCGCCGAGATCTCACGGTCGCAGCTGTGGCAGTGGATCCATGCCGGCGCCACCGCCATCACTTCGGAAGGATCCGAGCGGACGGTGACCCGGGAGTGGGTGAGCCAGCTGACCGAGGAGGCCTTCGCCGAGCTGCCCCGCACCGAGTCGGACATGCTGGACGAGGCCAAGGAACTGTTCATCGAGGCCGCACTGGCTGAGGAGTTCCCCGAATTCCTCACCGTTCCGGCCTACCGGCGGTACCTGTCGGCGGATGCCGACGCCTCCGGAGCACGGGCTGAGATGGTGGCCGCGGCCAGCTAAGCACCCGCATCGCTCGCACCGCGATGACGACGCCCCGCAGCAGTTCATTCCGCTGCGGGGCGTCGTCTCGTCTGGTCGCCGAATGCGAGTCAGCGCGGCACCTTCCGCACGGCCACGGTGGCCCGGTCCACGATCTCGGAGGATATGACGGTGTGGACGGGGCGCAAGGAGGCGATGCGTCGGTCTGGAAGGTTCATCACCGCGTCCAGAGCCTCCAACGCTTCGAGCCCGCCCCGGGCAATCGGGACCCGGATGGTGGTCAAGGCTGGCACGCACAGCCGGGCGAGAATCGAATCATCGATACCCACCACCGACACGTCTCCGGGCACACCGAGACCGCGGTGACGAAGCTCCGTCACCAGCCCGAAGGCGATCTGGTCGTTGAAGGCCACGGCTGCGGTCACGCCCGATTCCAGGAGTTCATCCACCACCGCGGCACCGGACTCCTGGGCAATCGGCATGGGCCCCCATTCGAGCAGCTCGATACCCAACTCCTCGGCGGCAGTACGCATGAAATGGTCTCGCTCATCAGCGACAGCCGCCTCGAGCGGTCCGCGCAGCCAAGCCACCCGCTCGTGGTTCAGGTGCTTCAGGCGAGCCAGCGTCTCCGCCATCTGCGGCCGCGTGCGCAGCACCACGGAACGGACCCCCTCAACGGGAAAGCCCACCACCACGGTGGGCACGCGGGCTGCATAGTCGCGCAGGGCTTCAGGGCGTGAGCGCGGGGACGCCATGATGAGGCCATCCACCTGCGGAATCAGGGCATCAGCCAGCTCGTTCTCCACGACATCCGACTGATCCGTGTCGGCCACCAGCAGTGATCGGCCCAGGGCTCGAGTGCGTCGCTGCACCTGCTTGACCAGCGGGGTGAAGTACGGGTTGGCAATATCGGACAGGATGAGTCCCACGTTTCCGGTGCGGCGCAGTGCCAGCGAGCGGGCGAGCGGGTTCGGCTGATATCCGAGTTCTTCGGCCGCCTTCATGACCCGCTGATATGCGGCCTCCGCCACCATGTCGGGTCGTGAGAAGGCCCGAGAGACGGTCGAGGCGGAGACGGCGGCGCGAACGGCGACGTCCTTGATGGTGGGCGTGCGCGAAGACGGGGGCATGAGGCTCCTGAACCAGCAGATCGGGTGATTCCATCATAGTCGGAACCCCAGAAACGACGCCGCCCGGGCGCGAGACCAGACTCAGCTGGATCGCCCCGGGCGGCTTGTTTACCGGATCAGTTTCCGGTGACAGGGTGTCAGCTGGTCATGCCGTCCACGAACTCCTGGTTCTCAGCGACCCACTCTTCAATGATCGGAGAGTAGTCGGAGACGTCCTGGTTCTCATTGAACATGACATTCTCCAGCGTGTGCAGGGTGTCAGCGTCCATCTCGAAGTTCGAGAACCATTCAGCCACTTCGGGGAATTCCTCGGAGAAGCCTTCGCGACCGTAGGTCGAGATGTTCTCTCCGTCGCCGAATGCGCCTTCCGGATCCTCGAGGTCCTTGATCGGGAAGCCCTCATAGGCCCAGTGAGGACGCCACAGGGTCACGACAATGTTCTCGCCGTTCTCCGTTGCGGTGGAGAGCTCCTGCAGCATGGCCGGGGTCGAGGAGGTGGTGAAGTCCATGTCCTCGAGACCGTAGGTCGGAATAACTTCGCTCTCGGTGATCTGGACCAGTCCGGCGCCCGGGTCGATGCCCACGATCTGGTTGCCGAATTCGTCGGCGTGATCTGCCAGCTCGGCCAGCGAATCGATCGGGGCGTCTTCATTCACCGCCAGATGCAGGGTGGCCTCTTCGTTCCACGTACCGAGTTCCTCAAGATCGGCACCGAAGTCCTCAACGTACTCCGCGTGGGTCGTCGGCAACCACACGTCGAGTGTGGCGTCGTAGTCCCCGGTGGAGAGACCCGAGAACACGGGTGCAGGATCGGCGTATTCAAGGTTGACGGTGTAGCCGTTCTCCTCGAGAACGTACTTCCACAGCTCGGAGGCAGCGATACCTTCCTCCCAGCCGTTGAAGACGGCGATCGTGATCTCGCCGCCCTCACCTGAGGCCTCGCCATTGTCGCCGTTGCCGCCATTGCCGGCGTCGTCACCGCACGCAGTCAGGGTCAGCCCGGCTACAGAAAGCGCGGCGATGGATTTCCAGATGGTCGACTTCTTAGTCATGATGTCTTCCTTCCATAGGTTGAGTGAGTGTTCTGTTGTCGCGTCCGAAGAGACGCAGGTCAGCGTGTTGCCTTCTTCTTCGATGAGGTGATCCGGTCCAGATACATCGCCAGGATCACCACGGAAATACCGGCCTCGAAACCGAGTCCGGCGTCGATGCGGTTCAGGGAGGCCACCACTTGGCCACCGAGAGCTCCCGCTCCGACCATGCCGGCGATCACCACCATGGACAGCGAGAGCATGATGACCTGGTTGATGCCGGCCATGATGGTCGGCATCGCCAGCGGCAGCTGGATCTGGCGCAGAATACGACCGCGCGAGGCGCCGAAGGCCTCACCAGCTTCGACAACCTCTCGGTCCACGCCACGGATTCCGAGTTCAGTGAAGCGCACGCCGGGAACCATGGCGAAGATGATGGTTGCCACCATGCCCGGAACAACACCGACACGGAAGATCACCAGGGCCGGAATCAGGTAAACCATGGGTGGCATGGTCTGCATGAAGTCCAGGAGCGGTCGCAGGATGTTGGACGCGGTTTGCGAACTGGCGGCCAAAATGCCCAGCGGAATCGCCAAGATCGCCGCGATCAGGGTCGCTACAACCACAAGGGCGAGAGTCTGCATAGCGTTGTCCCACTGGTTCACGCCCTGGATCACCACCAGACCGATCACCGTGCCCAGCGCCAGCTTCCAGGATTTGATCCACCACCCGAGCCCGGCCAGCACGATGACGATGACCCACCAGGGTGGGGTCGACAACAGCCAGACCAGGGAATCGTTGGCGTTGAGCATGCCGGAACGAAGGATGGAGAAGACTCCGGAGAACACGCCCAGCATCCAGTCGAGCGCAACCTCGGCCCAGTCGCCGAGCGGGATGCGGAAATCGTTCATCGCTGTCCTCCTTCCTCAGTGACGTTGACCGTCGGTTCCGGTTTGGTGCCCTGTTCCTCCGGTGGTGTTTCGATGGTGGGCTCGTGCTGTGCCGCGGTCACCGACTCGTGCGGTGCCATGGCCTCGAGCAGCTGGGACACCTTCACGTAACCGATGCGTACTTTCTTGCCGCCTCGTTCGCCCTCGACCGCCAGCGGACCGTCGGCTTCCACTGCGATCGGAACGATCTCCTGCAAGGTCGCCCCTGGGAGCACGGAGGCGATGCGGGCGCTGGAATACTCGCGCTGTTCGGACTCGGATAGTTCCTGCGCAGGAATCATCACAGATTCGGCAGTGAGAACACGTCCGCGGTCGACGTCAGCGGTAAAGGAGGCAACGTAGTCGTCTGCAGGATGGGCGAGGATCTCCTCCGGCGTCCCAATCTGGGCGATGCGGCCGTCCTTCATCACGGCGATCCGGTCTCCGAGGAACATGGCCTCGTTCAGGTCGTGGGTGATGAAGACGATCGTGCGGCCGAGTTCTTTCTGCAGGGTGACCAGCTCATGCTGCATCTCGCGGCGGATCAGCGGGTCCAGGGCAGAGAACGCCTCATCCATCAGCAGAATGTCATTGCCGGAAGCCAAGGCGCGCGCCAGACCAACGCGTTGCTGCATGCCACCCGACAGCTCACCTGGATAGTGGTGGTCCCACCCTTCCAGGCCTACGCGAGCGAGAACGTCCTTGGCGGTCTTCTCTCGCTCAGCCTTCCCCTGCCCCTTGATCTCCAGGCCGTAGGAGGCGTTGTCGAGGACGGTGCGGTGTGGCAAGAGCGCGAAGTGCTGGAACACCATCGACATATGCGTCGACCGCAATTCACGCAACTGCTTCTTGGACAACTTGCCCAGGTCCTGTCCCATCACTTCGACGGTGCCGTCGGTGGCGGGTTGGAGTGCGTTCAGGGTGCGGATCAGCGTGGACTTGCCCGAACCGGACAGTCCCATCACCACGAAAATTTCACCCGGCATCACGTCGAACGACGCGTCGATCACGGCTGCGGTGCCCAGATCCTTGAGGTCCTCGCGAGGTTCTCCGGCCTTGACGCGGCGCAGAACCTCCTTCGGACGTTTTCCAAAGATCTTGTACACGTTGCGCACCCGGACCACCGGTTCAGCGGTACTCGACGCGGCCCGCTCGGCCTGCTGCTGAGTCATCCCCTGCTCCTCTTCTCGGTCTACTCGGTACTAGTTCCCCAACACGTCATGCCACGAAGGCATTGGTGCTCGGCACTGGACTTTGTCGCACGTACTTTTCGTTCCGTTCAGCGATGCGGTCAGAACGAGCCGCCCCACGAGTGATGAGACCAAACGAGAAGTACCTTTCAACACTAGCAAGACATTTCAGAATTATCAGATTCTCAGTCAAAATATCTTTATCTCACTGTTATCTGTAGCGAGTAAATAAATTTGCCAGCATCGTTCTCGGAAGAAATCTGGAATTACCGTGCCTCGCGTCACTCATGGAACCCCTCAATGGCCGCTCCACCCGCCCCTTCACTGGGATCGGAGCGCATTAACGAAGCTCAGCGCGACCTGCGAGAATGCCCATAATTCCCTCCTCGTCAGGCATTAGTCGCCAGGTATCTGCGCGTGACCAAACGTTCGCTGACAGCGAAATCACTAGCGAAGACTTCTTGTCTGCGCAGAAATGCTCGTTCTATTCTTCGGAAGTAATAAAGCGATTCCCCTGAGAACACACCCCTCACTCCGGTCGAAGCGCATAGGTCTGCACAACATTTCCGGCGGCGGTCGGAGTCGCGCGCAGCAATTGCAAGCGCGTCACAGGAACGGTTTCATCAAAGAGCCGCCGACCTTCATTGGTCACCACCGGATGCGTTGTCAACGTCAACTCGTCAACCAGCCCGGCCACGAAAAGGGACCGGACAGTATCGATACCGCCGATCACGGAGATCCCGCCGTCCCCTTGCTCGCGAAGGTCACGAACATAACTCGCAGGGTCACCTTGAACCAGCACGCTGTTCCACGGAAGATCGTCGGGAAGGGTCGCCGAAATGACGTGCTTTCGTACCGGGTTGATCCACTCACCAAAGGGGTCTTCGGCAGTTGGCCAGTATTCAGACCATTCCTGCCAGAGTCGTCGCCCGATCACTACATCGGTGACCGGGGAGATCATTTCCGTCATCATTTGCCCCTCGTCGGCACCGAAGGCGTCGAATTGCCAGCGGTCGGGGCTCTCCACCACGCCGTTGAGTGAGTGAAAGAGGTGTGCGGTGATTTTGCGGCTCATAGGGGCGCCTTTCGCGAGTGGTGACGTGCTGTCGCCAGTGTCACCAGTACAGTCGATGAGCCCGTGAAAGGGAAGGCTTGTGCACCATGGACTCACGCGGCGGAAACACACGAATGCCCGCGGAGAAACGATTCGTTCTCCGCGGGCATTCCACAGAATCGATGCATCAGCTGAGGCAGTTCACCGCCTTGTAATCGTAAGTGGCCCGATCCCAGGAACCGATGCTGTTCGGGTTCGGAGTGGTGATGATCTGCAGCTGGCAGTCATTCTGGGCCGCATATCCAATTGCTGATTTGAAGTTCGCACTCCCCGACAACGCACAAGCGGCAGCCACATAAGGATGCGGGAAGAATGAACACGCGCTGGTTGCGGTGAAGACGTTGTTCCAGCCTTGAACCTGGTCGCGGGAGTAAGTCTGCGTGATCGAGTTGTCGGCATTGGCTCCGGCCGCGCTGAGTGGAACGATGAGCCCCACGCTCACAACGGCAGTGGCGGCGATTCTCTTGAGGGCGGTTCGCATCGGCGATCTCTCCTTCGCACACTATTCGTCTCGGCTTTCCTCGCCTCGGACGTCCAATGTGTGGTGTGAGTCACCGAACAAGATACGGAGGTGAGTGGAGAGGGTCAACTGCGCGCGCACGGAAACGGCACTGCGGAAAGTCAGCACATTGCGGAAATGGGTGAGGCCCGGACCCGCACATCGGCGGAATTCCGGGCCTCACATCGGCGGAGGATAGGGGATTTGAACCCCTGAGGGCGTTAACCCAACACGCGTTCCAGGCGTGCGCCATAGGCCGCTAGGCGAATCCTCCTTGGCGCTCTTGCAACGCCTCATCAAGGAAACGCATCAAGAGCAGATACCAGCATAGCGGAGAACAAGAAGAGAAACCAAAACACCGGGTGTGACGTTCCTCTGACACGTTCTCAGCCCACGAGGGCGTTGATCTGCTCGGCAGCGAGCATCTGCTGCGTCACCAGCGCCGAGGCCCCGAGGACGCCTGCCTGACCGTGCGTCGTCGTTCCGACGATGCGCAGATGCTGCGTCGCCAGAGGCAAGGAGCGCGAGTAGACCTTCTCGCGGATCCCGGCCAGCAGCTGGTCCCCCGCCAACGCCATACTGCCGCCGATGACGATCACGGACGGGTTGAGCAGATTGACGCAGCTAGCAAGCACGGAGCCGATCTGGCGTCCGGCATGGCGAACCGCCTGGAGCGCCTGAGGCTCCCCTGCGGCCACGAGCGCGAGCAGTTCCGCATGACCAATACTTTCGAACCCTCGATGCCGGAGCTTTCGCGCAATGGCTGGTCCGGATGCCGCGGCCTCCAAGCACCCCGCATTGCCACAGCGGCAGGGGCTATTGTCGCCGTCGGGCACCGCGATGTGCCCCAGGTCGCCGGCCGCCCCCTGGGCTCCGCGCTGTATCTGACCGGCGCTGATCAGTCCGGCACCCACACCCGTGGCGACTTTCACGAACATCATGTGCGCCACGTCGGAATACGCTGCGGCATGCTCACCCAGTGCCATGACGTTGACATCGTTGTCGACCAGGATCGGCACGGGAAAACGCTGCCGCAGGTAGTGCGGAATATCGAAGCCGTCCCACCCGGGCATGATCGGCGGTGACGTCGGTCGACCCGTCTCGAACTCAACTGGTCCGGGTACACCCAGGCCTACTCCGAGCAGCTCCCCCACATCCCGGCCCACCGAAGCGAGCAGCCCCTCGGCGGTCTCCGCGATGATATCGAGCACGGTCGCGGGGCCCGCCGTGATGTCCAATTCCCGCTCCCGCTGGACCAGAATCCGACTCGTCAGATCCGTCACCGCCACACGAGCGTGCGTGACGCCGACATCGACAGCCAGCACGGCACGGGTCTCAGGATTGAAGGCGAACGTCGCCGGCGGGCGGCCGCCCGTGGACGTCGACGCTCCGGTCGGCGCGATCAGTCCGACCTCCAAGAGTTCTTCAACACGGGCTGCGATCGTCGAGCGGGCGAACCCCGTGGCCGCAGCCAGGTCGGCGCGGGTGCGCGGCTGCCCGTCGCGCAGCAGCTGGAATAGTGACCCCGCGCTACTGGGCATCACCGCCTGCGGGCCGACAGAACCCCCGAAACGCGGGAGCTCCCCGGCGTTCTGGGCATCCGCGAAGTGAGTCTGAGACATGACAGCCAGTAAACCACCGACCGTTCCGACTGTCACCAATCCACAAGCCTGCCGATAAGTTCTCATCTTTTGCTTGACGCTCGTCAAAAGTCCATTTACAGTGTGATCATGGTCACAGATACCACGTCCGGTCCTCTGCTGCGGATGACCGGCATCGTCAAGCACTTTCCCGGCGCCAAGGCCCTCGATGGGGTCGACCTCGAGGTGCGACCGGGCGAGGTGCACTGCCTGCTCGGCCAGAACGGCGCGGGCAAGTCCACCCTCATCAAGACGCTAGCTGGTCTGCATCAGCCCGATCGCGGCGAGATCCAGTGGAAAGGCTCCTCCACCACCATCCCGACGCCGACCGCCGCCCTACAGCTGGGGGTGGCGACGATGTATCAGGAGCTCGACGTCGTCGATGGCCTCACGGTGGCTGAGAACATCTTCCTCGGCCACGAGATCGCCTCCGCCGGGGTGCTACAGCGGCGCCGTACGATCACCGAAGCCAGGGAGCTGATGTCGCGCCTGGGGCATCCGGAGATCTCCCCGCACACGCTGGTGGGACGGCTGCCGGCGGCCGGCAAGCAGGTGGTTTCCATGGCCCGGGCGCTGTCCTACAACGCGCAGCTCATCGTGATGGATGAGCCCTCGGCGGTGCTCGATCCCGAAGAGGTGGAGAACCTGTTCCGCGTGGTCCGCACCCTGCAGCGGCAGGGGGTCGCCGTCGTGTACATCTCGCACCGACTGGAGGAGATCCGCCGGATCGGCGATCGCATCACTGTGCTCAAAGACGGTCGCACTGTAGCCACCGGACTGAGCGTGGCCGAGACGCCGACCGCGGATCTGATCGAGTTGATGACCGGCCACGAGGTGGTCGCTGATTTCGGTGGTGCGCCCACCGGAGCCCTGGAGGGCGAACCGGTCCTCGAGGTGGAGGGCTTGGCCGTGGCCGGGGTCTTTGATGCGGTGAGCTTCCGGGTGCGCCCCGGCGAAGTCGTGGGACTGGCGGGCCTGGTGGGCGCGGGCCGTTCCGAGATCCTGGAGACCATCTACGGTGCGCGCCGCTCCAGCGCGGGCACCGTCAAGGTGAAAGGCCGGACACTGCGGGCCGGATCGATCAGCTCGGCCGTGCGCCACGGGATCGGCCTGGCGCCCGAAGAGCGGAAGAGCCAGGGGCTGCTGCTCGAGGAGCCGGTCTATCGCAACATCACGCTGTCCACGTTCGCCCGGTTCGCCCGCGGCGGCTGGCTCAGCGAGGCAGCCGAGCGCCGCGCCGCACAGGAGCAGGCCGATGCGCTGCACCTGTCGCCGTCCAACGTGGATCGGCCCATCCGTACCCTCTCGGGCGGCAACCAGCAGAAGGCGATGCTGGCCCGCTGGCTGGTGCACGGGTGTCAGGTGCTGCTGCTGGACGAGCCCACCCGCGGTGTCGACGTCGGCGCCCGGGCCGAGATCTACACCCTGATACGCCAGCTGACAGCACAAGGGGCTGCCGTGGTGCTGGTCTCGAGCGAGATCGACGAGGTGCTCGGCCTGGCCGATCAGGTCCTCGTCGTCGCCGATGGAACCGTGGTGCACCAGGCCCCGGCTGAGGAATTGGATGAGCACCGGGTCCTGGACCTGGTCATGGAAGGAGCCCGCGCATGAGCACCACCGAACCCACCGGTGCGGCCGCCCCCACAACCGACACCGCCCCCGATGTGGAGCGCGACCTGAGCCCGGCCGGGGCCGCACAGACCTCACCGCGGCGCTTCCAGCTCAGCCTGGGCCACAGCCTCGGCCTGGTGGTGGCGCTGATCGCGCTCGTCGTCATCGGCGCGGTGACCGGCGGTGACCGCTTCCTCAGCATGTCCAACCTGACCACCATCCTCAGCCAGGCTGCCGTCATTGGGGTGATCAGCATCGGCGTCACCTTCGTGATCACCGCCGGGGGCATCGATCTCTCCGTGGGCTCCGTGATGGGTCTGGCCACGGTGTGGGCCACCACGCTGGGCACCCAGGCGCTGGCCAACGACGTGCACTGGCTGCTGCTGGTGCTCACCGCGCTGGCGGTCGGCACCGGGGCGGGGCTGGTGAACGGGATCATCATCGCCTACGGGAAGGTGGTGCCGTTCATCGCGACCCTGGCCATGCTGGTCGCGGCCCGCGGGTTCGCCGAGGTCATCTCCGGTCGGCAGACTCAGATTGTCGACGTCTCCGGATTCACCAGCGCCTTCCGCCGCTCCATTCTCGGCCTGCCGGTGATCGTGTGGATCTTCATCCTGGTCGCCATCGCCGGCTGGTTCCTCCTCAACCGCACCACCTTCGGGCGCCGCACCGTCGCCGTGGGCGGCAACGCCGAGGCGGCACGGCTGGCCGGAATCAAGGTCGCCCGACACACCATGTACGTCTTCGCCCTGGCCGGCCTGTGCGCGGGCATCGGCGCGGTGATGATGCTCTCGCGCACCACCGCCGGTGCATCGACTCACGGCTATCTCTACGAGCTGGACGCCATCGCCGCCGTCGTCATCGGCGGAACCCTGCTGATCGGCGGGCGCGGCACCATCGTGGGCACCGTGCTTGGCGTGATCATCTTCGCCGTGCTCTCCAACGTCTTCATCCAGAACAACCTCGACCAGTCCGTGCAGTCGCTGGCCAAGGGCGCGATCATCATCGTCGCCGTGCTGCTCCAGCAGCGCTTCTCCCGCGAGTCCCGGCGCACCTAACCGTCCAGCCCGCCATCCGAACACCCCGTCCCTTCACCCTCATCACCACTCCCCCAGGAGGAATCATGTCCCGCACACCATCCCCCGCTCCCCGGTGGTGGCTCACCGCCGCCGCCCTGGGATCGGCCACCCTGATGCTCACCGGCTGCCTCTCCAACGACCCCGAGGCCGTCGGCGACGACGACACCGCGGCCGCTGAGGCCGCAGCTCCGGCCGGCGCCAACTCGGAACCCGGCGACGACGTCGTGATCGGGTTCTCCGGTCCCGCCGCCGGACACGGCTGGATGGGTGCGATCACCCAGGCCGCGCAGGAACAGGGCGACGAGTTCGACGACGTCGAGCTCCGTGTCTCCGAGGGCACCGACGACGTGAACCTGCAGATCAGCCAGGTCGAACAGTTCATCAACGACGGCGTGGATGCCATCGTGGTACTGCCCTTCGACGGCGCGGCCTTGACCGAGGTCGCCATCGAGGCGATGGAAGCCGGGATCCCGGTGGTCAACGTGGACCGCGAGTTCTCCTCCGAATTCGCCGCACGCACCACCGTGCTCGGTGACAACTACGGCATGGGCGTCTCCGCCGGAAACTACATCTGCGAGCGCGTGGGCGACGACTCGGATGCCGTGATCGCCGAGGTCGCCGGAATTGACTCCCTACCGCTGACCCAGGACCGCAGCCGCGGCTTTGCCGACGCCCTGGCCGAATGTGACCTCGAGGTCTCGCACCGCGTGGACGGCGACTTTACGGTGCAGGGCGGGGAGTCCGCCACCGCGAACCTGCTGCAGGCGGCCCCCGAGATCGATGCGCTGTGGAACCACGACGACGATCAGGGTGTGGGCGTGCTCGCCGCCATCGAGAACGCCAACCGCGACGAGCTCATCATGGTCGGCGGCGCCGGCTCCGCCAATATGATGCGCGAGATCCAGGATCCGGAGTCGGTGGTGGAGGCCACGGTCATCTATCCGTCGACCCAGGCCGCCGACGGCATCCGACTGGCCCGGCTGCTGGCCCAGGGACGCGGGCTCGACGACCTGGTTCAGGTCGAGGTGCCGCGCGAGATCCAGCTGTACGCGCCGGTGGTGACCTCGGACAACGTCGAGGAATACCTGCCGCACGCCTTCGAATCCTGATCCCGGAAGGAGCGCACCACCATGTCGACCACCTCCCCGCCAGTCCTGAGGGTGGCCCTGATCGGCCACGCCTTCATGGGTCGCGTCCATTCCCACGCCTGGCGCACCGCCCCGCGGTTCTTCGAGCTACCGATGACCCCGGAACTCACCGTGCTAGTGGGGCGGGACACCGAGCGCGCGGCTCGGGCCGCGGCACAGCTGGGCTGGGCGGACTCGGCCACGGACTGGCGGGAGGTGATCGTCCGAGACGACATCGACGTCGTCGATATCTGCACCCCCGGCGACAGCCACGCGGAGATCGCCGAGGCCGCACTGCGGGCCGGCAAGCACGTGCTGGTGGAGAAGCCGATGGCCAATACGGTGGCTGAGGCGGAACGCATGGCCGAAGCCGCCTCCTCGGCCGCGCGGCAGGGGGTGCACGCCATGGTGGGCTTCACCTACCGGCGCGCCCCCGCTCTGCAGCTGGCACGGAAGCTGATCGCCGAGGACCGCATCGGCACGGTGCGCCAGGTGCGCGCCCAGTACCTGCAGGATTGGCTCTCCGACGCCCAGTCCCCGCTGACGTGGCGGCTGGACAAGGACCGTGCCGGGTCGGGTGCGCTCGGGGACATCGGGGCGCACCTGGTGGATATGACCTGCTTCCTCACCGGGGATCGGTTCGCCGGGGTGACCGGCATGCTACAGACCTTCGTGCCACAGCGTCCGGTGTCCGACGCCCCCGACAGCCCGCTGGGTCGGGTCACGGTCGACGACGCCGTCCAGGCGATGGGCACCCTCACCTTAGGCGCACCCGTGATCCTGGAAGCCAGCCGGGTAGCGTGGGGACGGAAGAACGCGCTGCGCATCGAGGTGACCGGCAGCTCGGGCGCCGTCGCGTTCGACTTCGAGGAGATGAACGTGCTGCAGGTCTTCGATCCCCGCTTCCAGTCGGCCGAGGTCACCGGGTTCACGCGTGTCCAGGTCACCGAGCCGGTGCACCCGTATCTGGAAGCGTGGTGGCCACCCGGCCATGGCCTGGGCTACGAACACGGCTTCACCCACCAGGTGGTGGACTTCGTGGAGGACATCCATGCCGGAAGAACTCCCACCCCGTCCTTCGACGACGGGCTCCACGTTCAGCGGGTCCTGGACGCCGTCCTGGACTCCGCCGCTCACTCCAGCCGGTTCACCGCGGTCCCCGATTCCCCTTCCGCCCAGCTCATCCCGCAGGAGCAGTGATCTCCATGGCACGTCCCGTCACGTTATTCACCGGCCAGTGGGCGGATCTGCCCTTCGAGGAAGTCGCCCGGCTTGCTGGGCAGTGGGGCTACGACGGCCTGGAGATCGCCTCCTGGGGTGATCACCTCGATCCCTGGCGCGCTGCCGAGGACGACGCCTATGTGCGCAACCGGCTCGATATCCTGGAGCAGAACGGTCTGCGCGTCTACGCCGTCTCGAACCATCTCAAGGGCCAGGCGGTCTGCGACGATCCGATCGATGCCCGGCACCGGGACATCTTGCCCGACCGGATCTGGGGCGACGGCGACCCCGAGGGTATCCGCCAGCGCGCCGCCGACGAGCTCAAGGTCACCGCCCGCGCCGCCGCCCGCTTGGGGGTCTCCACGGTCACCGGCTTCACCGGGTCGTCGATCTGGAAGTATGTGGCCATGTTCCCGCCGGCCAGCGAGGAGCTCATCGACGCCGGCTACCGGGACTTCGCGGATCGCTGGAATCCGATCATGGACGTCTTCGACCAGGAGGGGGTGCGCTTCGCGCTGGAGCCGCACCCCTCGGAGATCGCCTACGACTATTGGACCACCCAGCGCACCCTGGAAGCGATCGGCCATCGTGAGGCGTTCGGGCTGAACTGGGACCCCTCGCACATGGTCTGGCAGGGCATTGACCCGGTGAGCTTCCTCTGGGACTTCCGGGATCGGATCTATCACGTGCATTGCAAGGACACGAAGCTGCGCATGTCCAACGGGCGCAACGGTCGGCTGGCCTCGCATCTGCCCTGGGCGGATCCGCGACGCGGCTGGGACTTCATCTCCACCGGCTTAGGCGATGTGCCCTGGGCCGATGCCTTCCGGATGCTCAACGCCATCGATTATCAGGGTCCACTCTCCGTGGAGTGGGAGGACGCCGGCATGAACCGACTGGTCGGGGCGCCCCTGGCGCTGGAGTTCGTGCGTAGCAGTGCCTTCGAGCCCTCGGAGTCAGCCTTCGATGCGGCATACTCCCAGCGCGACTGCTAACATGGTGGACGGCCCCTCACGTGGTGTCATCTTACTGAACTCCCCCAGGGCAGGAATGCAGCAAGGGTAAGTAGGCTCTGGCAGGTGCGTGAGGGGCTCTTCGTTTCCCCATCCGCCTCTGCCCAGGGAGATGACATGAGCGCTGGACGCTACGCACCGAGCCCTACCGGCCAGCTGCATCTGGGCAACCTGCGCACTGCCCTGCTGGCGTGGCTGTTCGCCCGCAGTACCGATCGCGAGGTGCTATTACGCATCGAGGATCTGGACCGGGTGCGCGCCGGGGCCGAGGCCCAGCAGTTGCGCGAGCTCGAGGCCATGGGACTGAGCTGGGATGGACCCGCGGTGCGCCAGTCCGACCGGACCGGACTCTACGATCAGGCTCGCGCCCTGCTCGACGAGCACGGTCTGCTCTACGAGTGCTACTGCTCCCGCAAGGACATCGCCGAAGCCGCCTCAGCCCCGCACCCTGACCCGCATCTGCCGCCGGGCGCCTACCCGGGCACCTGCCGCGAGCTCAGTGAGAATGAACGGGCCCGGCGTCGCGCCGAGCGTCCGGCCGCGCTGCGCATCGATGCCGCCCGCGCCGCAAACGACACGGACGGCGCCAAGCCGGTGCACGAGGTGACCGATGTGCTCCATGGTTCGGTGAGCGCCGTCGTCGACGATTTCGTGGTGCGCCGCAACGATGGCGCCTACGCCTATAACCTCGCCGTCGTCATCGATGACCTCAGCCAGGGCATCGACCAGGTGGTGCGCGGCGATGACCTGCTCAGTTCCACCCCACGTCAGGATTGGCTGGCGCGGCTGTGGGCGCGCCTTTCGGGGCGGCCGACCCCTGCCACCGAGTATGCCCATGTGCCCCTGGTGCTCAACGAGCAGGGGCAGCGACTGGCCAAGCGCGACGGGGCCGTCACGCTCGAAGATCTAGGGATACTGGGGTCCGTCGACGACGATGGCGCCATCGACACCGAGCGCGCCCACGCCGTGCGGGCCCGGCTGCTGGAATCGGTCGGCCTGCCCGGGGAGTCACTGGAGGCCGCCCTCGACGCCTTCGACCCCAGCGCGCTGCCCACGCAACCGTGGATCTTCCGTGGTCTCGACGGCGAAGACCAGAACGGCGGAGAGAGCACCGATGCGCACCGCTGACGACCCGCTCGACTGGACACCGCAGCGGATCGCCGTGGCCGGAGTGAGCGGCTCGGGCAAGACGACGCTGAGCGACCGACTGGCGGAGATTCTGGAGTATCCGCGGGTCGAGATCGACAGTTTGCATCATGGCCCTGGGTGGACCCGCCGGGAGAACTTCGTCGCCGAAGTCGAGGAGTTCATCGCCGGTGAGCAGTGGGTCATCGAGCTGCAGTACCGCGAGGTGCGGCCCAAAATTGTGGCGCGTGCGGACACCCTGCTGTGGCTGGACTATCCGGTCTCGCTGCAGATGCGTCGGCTCACCCGTCGCACGCTGACCCGTCGGCTGACACGGCAGCCGCTCTGGAACGGCAACTACGAGCCACCGCTGCACACCATCTTCACCGACCAGGACCACATCCTGCGCTGGGGGTGGCGCACCCGCAACAAGCTCAAGCCGGTGATACCCACCCTCGAGGACCGCTACCCCGGGCTGCGGACCGTCCGCTTCGGACATCCCCGCGCGACCGAGCGCTGGGTGCAGACCCTCGTCGAGAACACCGCGCAGAACGCCTGACCGCTCACCCGCGTCGGCTGGTCGGCGGTCTTGCCCGGCGGCAGCGACTAGCGGCAGGTTCAGAGCACCTGGGCGGCCTGTTCGAAGCTCAGTCGGCCGGCGCGCGGGCGCTGGGCAGTCTCGTCCTCGGCGCGGGGGCCGTGTCCGATGTTCAGGGCCAGCAGGGTCGTCCACCCGTTCTCCGCGTGGAATGCCTCGTCGACACCGGCCGCGTTGAATCCGGCCATCGGTCCCACCTGCAGGCCGTGGGCGCGCAGTGCCAGCACGAAGTACCCAACCTGCAGCAGCGCGTTGGTCCGGCCCATGGATTCCCGGGCCTCCGGCTTGGCCTCGAAATCCTCGCGCAGCCCTTCACGGTGCGGCGCCAGGTGCGGCATGTGCACGTGCCAGTTCGGGTCGAAAGCAACGATCACGGTCATCGGGGCGTCCGCCGTCTTCTGCTTGTTCCCCTCCGCCATCTGCTCGACCAGCGTCGCGCGAGCGTCTCCGGCCGGGACCACGGTCAGACGCAGCGGCTGAATGTTCATTGCGGTCGGTGCCCAGCGCGCGTCTTCGTATACCCGGGCCACGAGTTCAGGATCAACCTCCTCGTCGCTGAAAGCATAGGTCGTGTAGGCCTCGCCGAAGAGCAGGTCGATTTCCTGCTCATCCAAGGTGGTCACTGCTGAACGTTCCGCGGTCTGCTGGGTCATCTCGGTTACCTCTCGATCGAATCATGGCGCCCTGTGGCGGGCTGTCATCGAGTGCCAACCGGAATCCGATCGGGAATCTTCCCCGGTCTCAGCCGCTCGCGCTCGATGGGACGAAAATCACGGTGGCGACCACGCTTCGCTCGTACCGGATTGCATCGGATCGACGATGCACACCGCTGGGGAACCCGGTAGGGTTCTGTAGGTGACCACCGCACTGTATCGCCGCTACCGCCCTGACACCTTCGAGTCTGTCATCGGCCAGGAGCACGTCACCGAGCCCCTGATGACGGCGCTGCAGAAGAACCGTGTGAATCACGCCTACCTCTTCTCCGGTCCGCGCGGCTGCGGCAAGACCACCTCCGCCCGCATCCTCGCCCGCTGCCTGAACTGCGCCCAGGGACCCACCCCGCACCCGTGCGGTACCTGCGAGTCCTGCGTCGAGCTGGCCACCGGCGGGTCCGGTTCCCTCGACGTCATCGAGATCGACGCCGCCTCGCACGGCGGTGTGGACGATGCCCGCGACCTCCGCGAACGGGCCACCTTCGCTCCCGCACGGGACCGCTACAAGATCTTCATCATCGACGAGGCCCACATGGTCACCTCGGCCGGCTTCAACGCGCTGCTGAAGATCGTGGAGGAACCACCGGAGCACATCAAGTTCATTTTCGCGACGACGGAGCCGGACAAGGTCATCGGCACCATCCGCTCCCGCACCCACCACTACCCCTTCCGACTGGTTCCGCCCGAGCCGCTGATGAACTACCTCGAGCAGCTCTGCGCCCAGGAGAACGTCAATGTGGCCCCGGGAGTACTCTCCCTGGTGGTGCGTGCCGGCGGCGGCTCGGTGCGCGATACGCTCTCGGTGCTCGACCAGCTGATGGCCGGGGCCGGCGACCAGGGTGTGTCGTACGACCTGGCCGTAAACCTGTTGGGATTCACCCCGGAGTCCCTACTCGACGACGTCGTGGACGCCGTGGCCGCCACCGATTCCGAGACCGTGTTCCGCGTGGTCGATCGCGTGGTTCAGTCGGGCCAGGATCCGCGGCGCTTCGTCGAAGATCTACTGGAGCGCTTCCGCGACCTGATCATCGCCAAGGCGATGCCGGATTCCGCGCAAGCGGTGCTGCATGGGATCCCCGAGGACCAGCTGCGCCGACTCCACACTCAGGCCTCCCAGCTCGGTCGGGCCGAGATCTCGCGCGCCGCCGACATCACCGCGCTGGGGCTAACCGAGATGAGCGGGGCGACCAGCCCCCGGCTGCATCTGGAACTGCTGATGGCGCGGCTGATGCTGCCCACCACCGATGAGACCGAGCGCGGTCTGGCCGCACGACTGGACCGGATCGAGCGGCGCCTCGATTACGGCGGCGCCCCCAGCGCGCCTGCCCCGGTCCCCGGCTCAACACCCAGCTCGGCGCCCGCGTCCGCACCGGCGTCCGAGCATCAGGGGCTCTCCGGTGCTGCCCTCGCGCGTGCCGCCGTCCGCCGGGATGCAGCTCAGGCTCAGGATTCGGCCGCCGCACACCCGGAAGCGCAGCAGCCACAGCAGCCGCAAGAGCAGCCCGCCACCCCGGCGCCCGCCTCGACTCAGGCACAACAACAGTCGGCCGAGGACACCGCGCCAACACCGCGACCCGCTCCGGAATCCGCACCGCAGCCGGCTGCTCCGGCGCCGCAACAACAGTCGACACCCGCACCGCAGCAGCGGCCCGCGCCATCCGACCCCGCACCGTCAGCACCAGAGGCAGCACCCGAGACCCCGCGCCCGCAGGCCGAGCAGCAGCAGACTCGCTCAGAACAGCCGGCTCAGCAGAGCACGCCCCCGCAACAGGCACCCGAAGCGCAGCAGGGCTCTTCGCCGCTGGAAATGGTGCGCCGTGCCTGGCCTGAGGTCATCAGCTATATCGAACAGCACTCGCGGCTGATCTGGATGACCATCAAGGACAACGCCTCCGTTGCCGGATTCGACGGACAGCTGCTCACCCTGAGTTTCTCCAACGACGGTCCCCGCAATACGGTGCTGGCCCGCGGTGGCGAGCAGGTGATCTCCGAGGCCCTGCACCAAGTGCTCGGCATCCGGCCCCAGCTGGACCTGATCACCGGAGGGTCTGCCCCGGCAGGTGGTTCCGGCCCAAAAGCCGGTAGCCGTCCTGCGGCGGCCCCGGCGAACCGCACCGCACAGCCGCGCCCTGCCACCGATGCCCCTGCGCCAGTGTCAACGCCAGCACCTGCGCCGACCTCTTCGCCAAAACCAGCGTCAGCCTCAGCGCCTCGTACCGAGTCTGCCTCCGCATCTGCGCCCGAGTCTGCGACAAAGTCGACGCCGCGCGGAGAGACTCCGGTGGTCACTCCGGCTGAAATCCCCGCTGAACCAACGCCAGCCCCCCAGCCGGAACTCCAGCGAAATCTGCGGCCAGAGCCCGAGACTGAGGCGCGCGCCGACCAGCGCCCGCAGTCGGTTCAGGCACCGCAGCCGACGCAGCACGCCCCGCAGACTCCCCAGACTCCTCAGAACTCGGCTCCCGCCCCGGAGCAGCCACAGCAGCGCCGTGGCCCGCGCCCGGACGAGGAGCCCTACCCGTTCGAACCGCCTGAGGACGAGAGCTGGTACCCCGAGGACGACGAGTTCCCCGGCATCCCGGACTTCACCCAGACCGAGGAGTTCGCCCAGTCCACGGCCGCCGAGCAGCAGCAGGCCGTTGCTCCCTCGGCTTCGCCATCGCAGGGCGGGTCGCCGGCGCCCGAATCGTCGCCGACCAACCCCGCCAGCCGGGCAGAGCCAGCAGAACCGGCAGCCACCGCAGCAACGACCGAACCCGAGCCGGTCGCCGACGACGGATTCGCCGGGTTCATCCCGCGCACCGACCCCTCCGAAGCCTCGATCCCGGTGTTCGCCAAGTCCGAGGCTGAATTGCGCGCCGAATTCTCGCAGCGTTTCGGCTCCACCATTCCGAGCTCTGCGGCCTCCGCGGTGACCGGTGAACAGCACGGGACAGCGCGGGGAGAAGCGACTCCCCAGACGATGGAGGCCCCTCAGCGCTCCGGCGCCGCGCCGACACCTTCTGAGGCCCCGCGCTCCCAGGCACCCGCGGCCGCCGACCAGGTGCCCCCGATGCCCTCGGCCGAGCCCACCACAGAAGCACCCACCGGCACCCGACCGGCGCCCACCTCGCGTCCGGCACCGGAACCGAGTCAGGACGCCCACGGGCAGTCCGGCGCCGCATCCGCCGGCACCCCGCACCAGCGCAGGGCCAGCCGCTTCCAGCAGATGATGGAGCAGTACCGCACCGGCTCCGCCCCCGGTCCCTCGGGTGCCTCCGCGCCGAGTTCCTCCGCCACCGCGCCGAACAACGGTGCAGCCCGGCCCGGGGCCAACTCGGCCGTACACTGGGACGAGGAGATTCCCTCCGACGAGGACGAGACCATCGAGTCCTCCGGACTCGCCGGGCGAGCCGTGGTCGAACGGCTGCTCAATGCGCGGCTCATCGACGAGCGCAACCCGGACGGCTCCCCCAAGATTTAGACGAAAGGCAGTAGCGCACGGTGTACGACGGCTCAGTTCAGGACCTCATCGACGAGCTCGGCCGTCTCCCCGGTATCGGTCCCAAATCGGCCCAGCGCATCGCCTTCCACATCCTCGAATCCGAAACCGAGGACATGCTGCGCCTGGCCGACTCCATCCGCACCGTCAAGGAGAAGGTCAAGCTCTGCGCCATCTGCTTCAACGTCTCCGAGCACGAGACCTGCAGCATCTGCCGCGATGAGAAGCGCGACCAGGCCCTGCTCTGCGTCGTCGAGGAATCCCAAGACGTGATGGCCATCGAACGCACCCGCACCTTCCGCGGCCGCTACCACGTGCTCGGCGGAGCCATCAATCCCATCGGCGGCATCGGCCCCGACCAGTTGCACATCCGCGAGCTGCTCACCCGGCTGCAGGACGCCAGCATCACCGAGGTCATCATCGCCACCGACCCCAACCTCGAGGGCGAAGCAACCGCCACCTACCTCTCGCGGATGCTGACCACCACCGGGATCACCGTCACCCGTCTCGCCTCCGGCCTGCCCGTTGGCGGCGACCTCGAATACGCCGACGAGGTCACCCTCGGCCGCGCCTTCGAAGGCCGCCGCGTCCTCTAGGCCACAGCGCGCCTTTCGCGCAGAGCAGAAACAACGGCATATAACGACCTCCAATTAGCCTGTGCAAGGGCGCACCGTACACTGGAATCCGTCCGTACTGTCAACCACGAGGTGAAACCGGGCATGAGCCTGATCGTCCAGAAATACGGCGGTTCCTCCGTCGCCGACGCGGCTGGAGTCAAGCGCGTCGCCGAACGCATCGTCGAAACACAGCAAGCCGGCAACCAGGTGGTCGCCGTGGTCTCCGCCATGGGTGACACCACCGATGAACTGCTCGACTTGGCCGCCGAAATCACCGATCACGCTCCCGCACGCGAAATGGACATCCTGCTCTCCGCCGGTGAGCGCATGTCCATGTCCTTGCTGGCCATGGCCATCGACGCCGCCGGCTCCTCCGCGCAGTCCTTCACCGGGTCCCAGGCGGGCATGTTCACCGACTCCCTCCACGGCCAGGCCCGCATCATTGATGTCTCCCCCAACCGCGTGAAGTCCGCCCTCGACCGCGGCGATGTCGCCATCGTCGCCGGATTCCAGGGCATGAGCCGCGAATCCAAAGACATCACCACCATGGGCCGCGGCGGATCCGACACCACCGCGGTGGCCCTGGCAGCGGCCCTGAAGGCCGACGTCTGCGAGATCTACTCCGACGTCGACGGCGTCTATACCGCGGACCCCCGCGTCGTCTCCTCGGCACGGAAGATCGACGAGATCTCCTCCGAGGAGATGCTGGAGATGGCGGCCTCCGGCTCCAAGATCCTGCACCTGCGCTGCGTGGAGTACGCCCGCCGCTTCGGCGTGCCGATCCACGTGCGCTCGTCCTTCTCCCGCAACGAAGGCACCTGGGTCATCCCCGACCCGAACGACACGATTCACCTCGAGGAAGGCCAGCCCATGGAACAGCCCATCGTCGCCGGAGTCGCCCACGACCGGTCCGAAGCCAAGGTCACCGTCGCCGGCGTGCCCGATGTGCCCGGCAAGGCCGCGGCCATCTTTAACGTCATCGCCGACTCGAAGGCGAACATCGACATGATCGTCCAGAACGTCTCCCGCTTGGAATCCGGCGTCACCGACATCACCTTCACCGTGCCACTGAGCGAGGGCCGCTCCGCCCTGGACGCCCTGCGCGCCCACCAGGAAGAGATCGGCTTCCAGGACCTGGAGCTCGACAAGGAGATCGGCAAGATCTCGCTCATCGGCGCAGGCATGCGCTCCAACCCCGGCATCTCCGCCAAGTTCTTCGGCGCCCTGCGCGACGCCGGGGTGAACTCGGAGCTGATCTCCACCTCCGAGATCCGCATTTCCGTGGTCACCCGCGAGTCCATGCTCGACGACGCCGTACGCGCCGTGCACACGGCTTTCGATCTTGACACCGACGTCGAAGCCACCGTCTACGGAGGCACCGGGCGCTGACCGCGCACGACCCCCGCAACTCGCTTCACCGCCGTCCCCCGGATCAGCGCCCCCTCGGGCACCGTTCCGGGGGACGGCGTCGTTAAGCCCGGCCGCCCCCACCCTTCTGTGACTCACATCATAGAAAAAATGCGTGTGACCTATTACGCTCCTAAGTGTTATCTAAAGATCTTAGGCAGAGCTAATACTGCTGTGCCTCTGGTCCTGTGACCACAGGAGGTTCCATGGCTGAAGTACACGACCTGGCAGCATTCGTCACGAAAGCAGACTCGGCAACGATGTCGCCGGAAGCGGTCGAACAATTGAAGATCCGCATCTTGGACACGATCGGCGTCGCGATCGGCGCACTGGATGCAGAGCCCATCGTCGCAATCCGTGAATTGCTCGACGATCTGGGCGGCAGCGAACAGGCCACACTGATTGGCGGAGGCAAGACCTCTGCTGACCGGGTGGCCTTTTTCAATTCCGCGCTGAGTCGGTACCTGGACTTCATGGACGCGTATCTCGCGAAGAAGGAGACCAACCACCCCTCCGACAACATGGGGGCGGCCCTGGCCGCCGCCGAATTGGTCGGAGCCTCCGGCAAGACGTTCCTCGATGCGATGGCCGTGGCCTACCAGGTGCACACCCGGCTCTCCGATGAGGCCCCGGTGCGCGACAAGGGCTTCGACCACACCACACAGGGCGTCTACGCCGCAGCCGCCTCCGCGGCGAAGGCGCTGGGTCTGAGCACCGAGCAGACCGCCAACGCCATGGCCATGGCCGGCACGGCGAACAACGCGCTACGGGTGACCCGCACCGGCGACCTGAGCCATTGGAAGGGCCTGGCCTACCCGCATGTGTCCAAGGAGGGCACCTGGTCGGCACTGCTGGCGTCGAAGGGCATCACCGGACCGGCCCAGGTTTTCGAGGGCAACAAGGGGTTCAAGCAGTCCATTGCTGGCGACTTCACCCTCGACTGGTCCCAGGAGGATCTGGAGCGGGTGCTGCGCACGATCGTGAAAAAGCACAACGCCGAGATCCACTCCCAGTCTGCGTTGGATGCCGCCATCGAGATCCGCGGCCGCGAGGGCTTCGACGTCACCCAGGTCGAGTCCATCCACCTGAAGACCTTCGACGTCGCCTGGAACATCATCGGTGGCGGTGAGGAAGGCGACAAGCGCTCCATCCGCACCAAGGAGGAAGCAGATCATTCCCTGCCGTGGATGGTCGCTGCGGCCCTGCTCGACGGCGAGGTCACCCCCGACCAGTACACCCCCGAGCGCATCGTGGCGGAGGACGTCCAAACGCTGATGGGCCGGATCGCCATCGAGGAGAACCCGGATTTCTCCGCCCAGTTCCCGGACCACATGCCCGCGGACCTGACGGTGCGCCTGCAGGACGGCACCGAGTTCCACTCGGTGAAGGAGTCCTACCAGGGCTTCCACGACGACCCGCTGACCTGGGAGGACGCCCGGGTGAAGTACGACCGGCTTGCCGCACCGTTTGCCGCACAGGAACTGCGCGATGACATTGCCGCCGTCGTGCACAACATCGAGAACTATCAGGTGTCCGATCTGACCGCGCTGCTGGCCAAGGTCAGCACCACCCGCGACTGACGTCCGCTGAGTTCATCGGACCCACAGGCCTCAACGAAAGGTAGAAAACAGATGAGCAACGAAATCCCCTTCGATACTTCCTTCAACTTCGTCCCGCGCGCCTACCGGCCGCAGAAGCCGCGCACCTTCGGCATGACCGAGATCCGCGCCCCCTACTACGCCACCTTCGGCACCCGTCACCTCCAGGACGTCTTCGACGTCGCCGGCAACTGGGTGGACGGCATTAAGTGGGCCGGCGGCTCCTTCGCCCTGGCCCCAGCCGAACAGGTCAAGAAGATGAGCGACATCACCCACGAGAACAATGCTTACGTCTCCTCCGGCGGCTGGATCGAGACCGTGCTGCGCTACGGCGAAGACGCGGTGGACCACTACCTGAAGGAGGCCAAGAACGTCGGCTTCGACGTCATCGAGATCTCCACCGGGTTCATCATGCTCCCGACCTCCGGGCTGCAGCGCCTCGTGGAGAAGGTCGTCAAGGCCGGGCTCAAGGCGAAGCCCGAGCTGGGCATCCAGATCGGCTCCGGTGGCGACTCGGGCGAGGCTGAGCTGGCCGCCGAGACCAAGAAGGATGTCGGCGACCTCATCGACCGCGGCAAGGCAGCCCTGGAAGCGGGAGCGTCGATCATCATGATCGAGTCCGAGGGCATCACCGAGAACGTGACCGAGTGGAACACCGCGGCCGCCGCCTCCATCATCAACGGCTTGGGACTGGAGAACATCATGTTCGAAGCCGCCGACGGGCCGGTCTTCGAGTGGTACATCAAGAACTATGGCAACGAGGTCAACCTCTTCGTCGACCATTCCCAGATCCTCCAGCTGGAAGGCCTGCGCCAGAACCTCTGGGGCAACAAGTCGACCTGGGGCCGCGTGATCAACCCCTGGCCCGCCCAGTAACAACCAGAGTGCTTCCCCACGTGCTCCCGTCCGAGGACCTCGGACGGGAGCACACCCGTCTCAGCAGGGGTGATCCGAGGTCCCTACAATGGGAGACATGCCTGGATCCGCCACCGTTGCCGCCGCAGCGCACCCGGACGCCGCGAACCCGCCGGCCCCGTCCGTGCTGCGTGCCGAGCAGTGGCGGCCGCTGGCCGAGGCCCACGCGGAGCGCATCGGCGCCTACACCGACCCGCTCGTCGCCCTGCACGACGACGGCGTGAAGCATCCGGTCCACGACTTCCTCTTCTCTTACTATTCCCTCTCCCCCGCCGCACTGAAGCGCTGGCGCCCGGGCCCCGGCGTCGTCGTCGCCGATCCAGCCGAGGACGAGCCGGCACCGCACGCGCAGTGGAAGTTCTACCGACGGGTTGCCCCGGACACTGACGCGGGCCTGCCCCACGGTGGCTGGACGGTGGACCTCGCACGGTTCCGCGAAGAGCGGGCCTCCATGATCGACTTTGCGTTGCGACTGCTGCCGGCCACCCGCGAGCGCACCGCGCGGCTGAGCTGCTTCGGGCTGCACGAATGGGCGATGGCCTACCGCTCCGACGTGCACGGGATCCGGCACTCGACCGTGCCGCTGCGGCTGGGGTCGCAGGGCACCGACGCGGTGGTGGAGCAGCACCAGATCGCCTGCTCGCACTTCGACGCGTTTCGCTTCTACGCCCCGGAGGCCCGCGAATTCAACCAGCTTCAGCCCACCCGCGCCTCCATGGTGGAGATGGAGCAGCCGGGCTGCCTACACGCCAACATGGACCTCTACAAGTGGGCGGCCAAACTGCTGCCGCTGGTGGACTCCGATCTGCTGGCGGATTGCTTCGAACTGGCCTGGGAGATCCGGGTGATGGACATGCAGGCCTCGCCCTACGATCTCGCCGACTGGGGGTTCGAGCCAATCCGGATTGAGACCCCGGAGGGCAAAGCTGCGTACGTCCGGGCACAGCGCGGCTTCTCTGAGCGGAGTCAGCAGCTGCGCGACCGGATCATCGCCACCCTGGACGCGCACCGTGGCTAAACCGGGCGCCGGGGACGGCCGGATGATCCTGCGCACCGACCGGCTCCAGCTGCGGGAGATGACGGGCGAGGATCTTCCCGCGCTGCACACCATCCTGCAGGATGAGATCACGATGACCCACTATGAGGGCGCCTTCGACGACGCCCTGGTCAAGGCGTGGCTGTCGCGGATGCGGCAGCGCTATCGGCGCGACGGGTACGGCCTCTGGGCGGTTCAGCTGCGCACCACCGGCCAGGTCATCGGTCAGTGCGGGATCACCCGGCAGCCAGGAGCCCTCCCCGAGACCACCGTGGACGAGGTCGGCTACCTCTTCCACCGGGATCACTGGGGGCACGGCTACGCGACCGAGGCGGCCCGGGCCTGCCGCGACTACGCCTTCACCACCCTGGGTGCGGACCGGGTGTGGGCGCATGTCCGCGACACGAACCTGGCATCGATGAACGTGGCCATCCGGCTGGGTATGACGGTGCGCCAGCGGTTCGTGAAGCACTATCGCGGAGTCGAGATGCCGCACCTGGCCTTCGCCGTGGACCGCGAGCCTCTCCCCGTCGTCTCCGACCGCGCCGAGCGAGCCTGACCTAGGATGAACTCAGCAGCCCCCGACCGCGAAGGACCCCCGATGGCCGAGCCCGCCCGCGAGAGCATCCGTCCGCTGCCGGAGAACTGGCTACGCACCGACCTCACCGTGATGCTCGCCATCGCCGCCTTCGGCATGCTCGCCGGGTACCTCAGCATCTACTCGGAGTTCTACACCGAGATGGAGTGGTCGGCCCCCGGTGTGATGCTCGGCTCCGGGCTGCTGGCGCTGCCCCTGGTGTTCTACCGGCGGTATCCGCTGATCGTGGCCCCGCTGATCGGCGTGGTCTACTTCTGCGTGGGCGCCTTCCTCGGGTTCGAAGCGAACAGCGCGCAGGTCGTGGTTTTCCTGGCCCTCTACGCACTCGGCGCCTGGGAACACCGACGTCGGGTCGCGTTCTGGGTGCGTCTCGTCATCATCATCCTGATGGCCGTCTGGCTCGCCTGGGCGACCTTGGAGACCCTCACCGGTGACGTGCCGGTGTCCGGACCGATGGTGTCCGGGATCCTGGTGCAGTGGCTCATCAACCTGGTGTTCTTCGGCGCCGCCTGGATCTTCGGGGACCGGGCGTGGGATTCCGCCATGGACCGGCTCGAGCTGGAGCGGGCCCACGAGGAGCTGCAGGCCGCCCAATCGGTGATCGCCGAGCAGGCCGTGGAGTTCGAGCGGCTGCGCATCGCCCGGGAACTGCACGACGTCGTGGCTCATCACGTGACCGTGATGGGGGTGCACGCCGCGGCCGCCCGACGGCTGCTGAGCACCGATCCGCCACGCACGGAGGCGGCCACCGGGCAGCTCGTCCACGTTGAGGAGGCCTCGCAGGAGGCGATCGGTGACCTGCGCACCCTGGTGTACACGCTGCGCGACAGCGGCGGGAACGCAGGGCCGTTGCCCGGCCTGGAAGATCTGGCGGAGCTCGCTGAGCGCGCCGCCGACACCACCCAGACCGTCACCTACGACCAGGTGGGCGAGACGGTGCCCGTGGGCCCCGCCGTCGAACTCACCCTGTACCGGGTGGCACAGGAGGCGCTGAGCAATGCCCGCAAGCACGCCGGAGCCACCGCCACCGTGCACGTGCGGCTGCGCTACGGCACCGAGGCCCTGGAACTGGAGGTCTCCGACGACGGTCGCGCCCAGCCCCAGCACCGCCCGGGCACCGGCACCGGTCTGCAGGGCATGCGCGAGCGCATCGACGCCATCGGTGCCACCATCCACATCGGGCCGAAATCGCGCGGCGGGTGGCTCGTCCGCGCCCGGGTTCCCTTCAAATCACAGGAGAGCGCATGACCGACACCGCGACCATCCGAGTGCTCCTCGTCGATGACCAGCCGCTGATCCGCACCGGATTCGCGACCATCCTGGACACCGAGCCGGGCATTGTGGTGGTCGGGGAAGCCTCCAACGGCCAAGAGGCCCTGGACGCGGTCGGGGAGCTGGACCCGGACGTGATCTGCCTGGACGTGCAGATGCCGGTGCTCGACGGCATCGAGACCACCCGGAGACTCACCGCGCAGGGAGTACGATCCGCCGTGCTGATCCTGACGACCTTCGACCACGACGAGTTCCTGTTCCAGACCCTGGAGGCCGGGGCCAGCGGATTCATGCTCAAGACCGCCGGTCCAGAAGAGCTGATCAGCGCGGTGCAGAAGCTCGCTGCCGGGGACTCGCTACTGGCACCCGAGGTGACGGGGCGGGTGCTCTCCCGATTCTTGGGCCGCGAGGAAGGGTCGGTCTCCTCCTCGGCAAACGCTGCGGGGACACCGGTGAGTGTCACCGAGAATTCCGCACCGGATCTCTCACGGTTCACGGAGCGCGAGCGCGACACCCTGGTGCTGGTGGCGCAAGGCAAGTCGAACTCGGAGATCGCCGAGGAGCTCTTCGTCGCCCCGGCCACCGTGAAGACCCACGTGTCCAACATCCTGATGAAACTCGGCGTCAAGGACCGCCTGCACGCGGTGATCTGGGCCTACGAACACGGCGTGGTCAACGGTAACTGAGAAAGAATTTCCGCCTCCCGTCTCCCCCGTGGGGTGGAAGCCAGATCGACCCAGCCTGCCTAGGCTGAAAGTATGATTTCACTACGGTCGATCAACAAGAGCTTCGGCGACCACCAGGTCCTGAAGGATGTTACCTTCGACATCAAGCCAGGCCAGATGACCGGTTTCGTCGGCGGCAACGGCGCAGGCAAGACCACGACCATGCGCACCCTGCTCGGCGTGCTCTCCCCCGACTCCGGGACCATCGAGGTGGACGGCTCCCCGATCACCGCCGACTACCGGGCGGCGATGGGCTACATGCCAGAGGAGCGCGGCCTTTACCCCAAGATGAAGGTGCTGGAGCAGCTGGTGTACCTGGCCCAGTTGCACGGCATGCCGGCCGCCGAGGCGAAACGTCGCGGCGCTGACCTGCTGGAACGACTGAACCTGGACCAGCGGGCCGACGACAAGCTCGAGGAGCTCTCGCTGGGCAACCAGCAACGAGCCCAGATCGTGGCCGCCCTCATTCATGATCCGGTGGCGCTGGTGCTCGATGAGCCCTTCTCCGGCCTGGACCCGGTCGCGGTCGAAACCACCGTTGAGGTGCTGCGCGACGCCGCCGATGCCGGAGCCCCGGTGCTCTTCTCCTCCCACCAACTGGATTTGGTCGAGCGGCTCTGCGACGAGCTCGTCATCGTCGCCGCCGGCGAAGTGCGGGCGGCCGGGACGCGCGAGGAGATCCTGCGCGCCTCCGCCACCCCCGAGTGGGAGATCCGCTCCGCGTCCGACACCGGCTGGATCCGAGACACCAGCGTCACCGTCCTGGAATTCGACGGCGGCTGGGCCCGCTTCTCTGCCGACTCGCTCGAGCAGGCGAACCAGGTGCTCACCCAGGCGCAGCAGCGCGGCGCGGTCGAGTATTTCGGCACCGTGAACCACACCCTGCATGACATCTTCAAGGAGACGATCCGATGAGCACCCTGCAGACGTCACCCCCGCGTCCCAGCGCGCCTTCCGGATCGGATTCGTCCCGCACCCGCGGACGCACCCCGTTCTGGACGGCGGTGGCCGTGATCGCCAAGCGCGAGATCACCACCCGGCTGAAGTCCAAGGGCTTCGTTACCCCCACCCTGATCGTGCTGGCGCTGATTCTGCTGGGCTCCGTGCTCGGTCCCCGCCTCGGCGAGATGTTCACCTCCACCGACGACGTCGCGGTGACGGCACAGACCGAAGCCACCATCACCGCCCTCGGCGAAGACTTCACAGCAGTCACCTTCGACAGCACCGACGACGCGCGCGAGGCGGTCTCCGCCGGCGAGGTGGACTACGCCGTCGTGCCCGACGAGACCAATCCGACCGGGCTGCAGGTCATCGCCGACCGCGAAGCCCCTGGCTCGGTGCTGAACATGCTCTCGGTGATGCCGGAGGTGGAGATCCTGGATCCGAACGCCCCCAATCCGATGATCGTGTACTTCATCGGCATCGGCTTCGGGCTGGTCTTCTTCTTCCCGGCGATCACCTTCGGCATGACCATCGCCCAATCGGTGGTCGAGGAGAAGCAGTCGCGCATCGTGGAGATCCTGTTGGCCACTGTTCCGGCCCGTGCGATTCTCTCGGGCAAGGTGCTGGCCTGCACGGTGCTGGCCTTCGGGCAGGTGGCTCTCTACGCTCTGGCCGCGCTCATCGGGCTGATGATCAACGGGCAGCAGCTCAACCTGGATGGCCTCACCGAACCGATTCTCTGGTTCGTGGTGCTGTTCACGCTGGCCTTCATCTCCCTGGCCGCCCTCTACGGCGCCGCCGCCTCGCTGGTGTCCCGCCAGGAAGACCTGGCCTCGGCCTCCAGCCCGATCATGATGCTGATCATGACGCCCTACTTCCTGATCATTGCCTTCTCGAGCAACGAGACGGTACTGGCCGTGATGAGCTACATCCCGTTCTCTGCCCCGGTGGCCGTGCCGATGCGCATCTATCTGGACAGCTCGGCGATGTGGGAGAACGTCGTCGCCGTGGGCATACTTGCGGTCACGGCCGTGCTGGCCATCATGCTGGCGTCGCTCATTTACGAGCGCTCCGTGCTCAAGATGGGTGCCGCTGTGAAGTGGTCGCAGGCACTGAAGAAGTAGCTTTCGGCGGCACAGTCCACGAACGACTCGGGGCTCGAACGGAAAACCGTTCGAGCCCCGAGGCGTTGTCGGCTAGATCTTCATCGCCGACGGTGTCCTGTTTACGTCCCTGACCACAGCGGCGCGAGCGCGTTGATCAGTTCATTGAGACCCAAAGCCACGAAGATCGCTGCGGTCAGCGCCAGCAGGATGTTGCGGATCCAGCCGTTGCGGAACTGCTGTGGCACCAACTTCTTCTGGTTATTCAGGAACAGCAGCGTCACCGCCAGGAACGGCATGAACAGTGCACCCAGGGTGCCGTAGAGCAGGATCAGGAAGATCGGCCGGTCCAGGAACAGCAGCGCCATCGGCGGGATGGTCAGCCACAGCAGGTAGAACCGGGACTGCTTGGAGCGCAACGACGGGGCGTCATCCTGGTCCAGTTCCTCAGCGGGACGACGGAAGTTCGCCCAGAAGTCGCCGAACATCAGCGAGACGCCGTGCCACACACCCAGCAGCGACGAGAACGAGGCGGCGAAGAAGCCGATGAGGAACACCGTGGACCAAACGTCCCCATAACGATCGGCAAGCACCGTGGAAACATCGAGCAGACCACGGTCACCTGCCGAGATGGCGATACCGGCAGAGTGCAGCAGCTCCACGCCCATGATCATGGTGGCGATGACGAAGATGCCGGTGAGCACGTAACTGGTGCCGTTGTCGAAGCGCATCACCTTCATCCACTTGGGACGGTTCCAGCCCTTCTCGCGCAGCCAGTAGCCGTAGGCGCCCAGGGTGATGGTGCCGCCCACGCCGCCGGCCAGCGCCAGCACGTAGAACATCGCGCCGTCCTCGGAGGGGATCCGCGGTACCAGTCCGGTGAGGATGTTGCCCAGGTTGGGCACGGTCAGCGCGGCGGAGAGTAGCACGGTGATGAACATGATGGCGATGAGCACCGTCATCAGGGTCTCGATGAGCCGGTATTTGTTCAGCCACACCAGGCCCAGTCCGATCAGCCCGGCGGCGATCGCGAAGATCTTCATGTCGACCGCGGGGAACAACGCGGCCAGCGGCAGCGCCGTCGAACTCATCGCCGTGGCGCCATAAACGAAGCCCCAGATCAGGATGTACGGGCCGAAGTACCAGCTCGTCCAGGAGCCCAGGGTGCGCCAGCCTTGGAAGATGGTCTTGCCGGTGGACAGGTAGTAGCGTCCCACGCCTTCGACGAGCACGATCTTCATCACCACGCCGACAACCACAGCCCACAGCAACATGTAGCCATAGCGTGAACCGGCGGTGAGGGTGGCGACGAGGTCGGCCGCGCCCACACCGGTGGCGGCGGCGACAATGCCGGGGCCCAGCGAATTCCACTTGGGTTTGATGGCGGTTTCATTGATCTCGGCATCGGTGAAGCCCACGATGTCGGGATTGTGGATATGAGTGCCGGCCGCCGGAACCTCGGCCGATGGCCGAGACGCTCCAGCGCCCGCAGAGCCCGATGAACCGGACATGGTGTACCTCCTGCTAAGAATGACGCAGTTCACAGTAGGTTCCAGATCACGCTTGCGCCACTTCTCGCATTCGTTTGAGGTCCGACCATTCCCCTCGATGCCAGCAAATGCAAGAATGTGTACATGAAAAACGTGGGGAAGATCACGCCGCACCTCTGGTTCAACGGCAACGCCGACGAAGCAGTCCGCTTCTACATCGACCTCTTCGGAGCGGACTCCACCATCCTGACCACCACGCACTACCCCACCGAGGGCCTGCTCGACTTTCAGGAGCCCTTGGCCGGCGAGTTGCTCAATCATGATTTCACCCTGCGCGGGCACCGCTTCATGGCGGTGAATGCCGGTGACGAATTCCGTCCCAACCCGGCGATCTCGTTCATGGTCAACTTCGACCCGCTCGACTACGACGACGAGGCCGCGGCCCGCGCCGACCTGGATCGCATCTGGTCCGGGCTCATCGACGGTGGGACCGCACTGATGCCGCTCGAAAGTTATCCCTTCAGCGACCACTACGGTTGGGTCGAGGACCGCTACGGAGTCTCCTGGCAGCTGATCCTCTCCGACCAGGAAGGCGACCCGCGCCCGTTCATCATGCCGGCCCTGCTCTTCGGCGGCGAGAACCAGAACCGCGCCCGAGACGCCGTCGACTTCTGGACCGCACTCTTCCCCCGCTCGGACTGGGGCATGAAGGTGAACTACGAGGAGGACACGGGCCCAGCCACCGCACGATCTGTGATGTTCAGCGACTTCACCCTGGACGGCCAGTGGTTCGTCGCCTCCGATTCCGGCGTGGAGCAGGACTTCACCTTCACCGAGGGTGTCTCCCTGCTCGTGGAATGCGAGGACCAAGCCGAGATCGACCATCTCTGGGCGGAGCTTTCGGCACACCCTGAGGCCGAAGCGTGTGGGTGGTGCAAGGATCGCTTCGGTGTCTCCTGGCAGATCAACCCGAAGAACATGGGCGAGCTGATGGAGCGACCCCACGCCTTTGAGAAGATGCTGGGCATGAAGAAGCTCGTCATCGACGACTTCTGAGGACGGTCCCCGAGCGTGCCGCGGCGGCCTGCCTATTCGTCACGGGACGAGAGCACGCAGAATTCGTTGCCCTCCGGATCGGCGAGCACCGTCCACGTCACTTCCGTTTCGTCCTGACCGACGTCGACACGGCGGGCCCCGGCGTCGATGAGTCGCTGAATCTGGGCCTCGCGGTCGTCCTCCAGGTGCGGAGCCAGGTCGATATGCAGGCGATTTTTCACCGTCTTGTCATCCGGCACCGTCACGAAGACCAATCCGGGCGGCACATGATGCCACCGGTGAGCCGGAACCGGTTCACTCATATCCAGGCCCGGCGGGGCCTCCTGCGGAATGATCACAGCTTCATCCGGCGAGTCATAGACCACCTGCCAGTCCAGAGCCTGCGCCCACCAGCGCGCTTGCGCCGAGACGTCGTGGCAATCGATGACAATGCTGTACCAGCGCAGTTTCATCGCTGGATCCTTTCAACGGTTGGCGGCACCGAACAGCGGCACCAGGATGACCTCATCGTGACGAACCGCACACGTCAAGGGCAAGGGTTCACCGCCGTGACGCACTGAAACTGTAAAGCATACTTGACGTAAAGGAAACTTGACTGCATGATGGTGTTACCCGTCTCCCCTGCCAGAAAGGTATGGACAGATCATGCAGCACTCGACCTCCACTCGGAAGTACATCTTCGGCCTCAGCCGCTTCGGCGGCGGACCGGCCACCCTGATCCTCGTCAGCCTGGCGGCTGGATTATTGACCGCGATACCGATCGGAGCACTCGCCGTCTGGCTCACCCCCACGGCCGAGCGCGCTCCCCTGTTGCTGTTCGCGACCGTCACCGTAGGCACGCTCGGTCCGGCCAGTGCAGGTTGGTGGGCGGCACTCGTGGACCGCTCCACCCTGCGCGGAGCGACCCCGCGCCCGGAGGAATCCGTCGAGGGCCAGTGGTTGCAACGCGCCATGGCCTCGAGTCTCGGCATCTGCTTCGCCGTGGCCGGTCTAGGTGCCGGCGTCTTCGCCATGACGCGCTGGCAGGTTCCGGTCGATGTGGTGCTGCTGGGCCTGTGCGGGATCATCATGTTCTCGGTGGTCGGACACTATCTGGTCATCCGGGCGAAGGAATCCTGATGCGCAATGACCTCCATGCCTTCCGCACCCGCAGCGGCTGGTCCCAGCAAGCTCTGGCCAACCGGCTCGGGGTGTCCCGCCAGACGGTGATTTCCCTGGAAAAGGGCCGCTTCGATCCCTCGCTTCCGCTGGCCTTCCGCCTGGCCGAGACCTTCGACTGCCGCATCGAGGACCTCTTCTTCCCCGACGAAACCTCGGACGAACAGTAACCTCGCACGACGCGCAGAACCAGTGCTTGCCAAACCGGGCTAGACTGGTGGCGCAAGCACGCGGAGCACTCGGCAGCTCACCTCATCCTCGCCTCTGACTCACACTGAAACAGACCTCGGAACGGGTTCGCTGAGCGTGAGACGGCACCGATGGCACCCCGCGCGCAGATCACGTCAGCACCACCGCGTACAGGAGCATCGAATGCCCACCATCGTCGTTGATGTCATGCCCAAGCCAGAGATCCTGGATCCGCAGGGCAAAGCCATCGCCGCCAACCTCCCCCGCCTCGGATTCACCTCTTTCGAGTCCGTCCGTCAGGGCAAGCGCTTCGAACTCACCGTCTCCGGTGAGGTCACCGAGCAGGTGCTCGCCGAAGCCCGCACCGTCGCCGAGGAGATGCTCTCCAACCCGGTGATCGAAGACGTGGTGAATGTGGAAGTCGTCTCCGACAATGCTGGTGAGGCCTGATGTCCGCCCCCGCGAATGACCTGCCCCTGATCGGCGACTACTCCGCGGCGCAGACCCCGCTGACCGGCGCCAAGATCGGCATTGTCACCTTCCCCGGGACCCTCGACGACGGCGACGCCGCTCGCGCGGTGCGTCTAGCTGGCGGCGAGCCCGTCTCCCTGTGGCACGCCGATGATCAGGCCTCCCGCAGCTTGGCCGGTGTCGACGCCGTGATCATCCCCGGCGGATTCTCCTACGGCGACTACCTGCGCGCCGGAGCCATCGCCCGCTTCGCCCCCATCGTGGAAGCGATTGTCGACGCAGCCGGCGGCGACACCGGTGACGGCTCGGCCAACGCACTGCCCGTGCTGGGCATCTGCAACGGCTTCCAGATTCTCACCGAGTCCCACCTGCTGCCCGGGTCCATGATCAAGAATGATCACCTGCGTTTCATTGCCCGCGACCAGCCGCTGCGCGTGGAAAACATCAACACGGCCTGGACCTCGCAGTTCGAGCAGGACCAGGAGATCACCGTGGTTCTGAAGAACCAGGACGGCCAGTACGTCGCCGATGCCGACACCCTGGACGAGCTGGAGGGCGAGGGCCGCGTGGTGTTCCGCTACGTGGGCTGGAACCCGAACGGCTCCCGCAACGACATTGCCGGTATCACCAACGGCGCCGGCAACATCGTCGGCCTGATGCCCCACCCCGAGCATGCCGTGGAAGCCGGCTTCGGGCCCGATTCCGCCGCCGGTCTGCGCACCGGCACCGACGGACTCGCTGTCTTCACCTCGGTGCTGACCGCCGTCGCCCAGACTTCCGGAGGAGCCCTGTGACCACCCCTGTGACTACTGAGTTCAACATCGACACCGTCGTCAACGCCGCCTCCACCCCGGACACCGAGCTGCCGTGGGCGGAGCTGGGCCTGAAGGAGAACGAGTTCGAGGAGATCAAGCGGATCCTCGACCGTCGCCCCACCGCCGCTGAGCTGGCCATGTATTCGGTGATGTGGTCGGAGCACTGCTCCTACAAGTCTTCCAAGGTGCACCTGCGCCAGTTCGGCGACAAGCTCACCGAGGAGATGAAGAAGGACCTGATGGTCGGCATCGGCGAGAACGCCGGCGTGACCGACCTCGGCGACGGCTGGGCCGTGACCTTCAAGATTGAGTCCCACAACTCGCCCTCCTACGTGGAGCCTTACCAGGGTGCGGCCACCGGCATCGGCGGCATCGTGCGCGACATCATCTCCATGGGCGCCCGTCCCGTCGCGGTGATGGACCCGCTGCGCTTCGGCGACATCGACCACCCCGACACCGCCCGCGTCATGCACGGCGCGGTCGCCGGCATCGGCGGCTACGGTAACTCGCTGGGGCTACCGAACATCGGTGGCGAGATGGTCTTCGACTCCACCTACCAGGGCAACCCGCTCGTCAACGCCCTCGCCGTGGGTGTGCTGCGCCACGAGGATCTGCGCCTGGCCAACGCCTCGGGCGTGGGCAACAAGGTGGTGCTCTTCGGCGCCCGCACCGGCGGCGACGGCATCGGTGGCGCCTCCGTGCTGGCCTCCGAGTCGTTCGATGATTCCAAGCCATCCAAGCGTCCCGCCGTGCAGGTGGGCGACCCCTTCTCGGAGAAGGTGCTCATCGAGTGCTGCCTCGAGCTGTTCAAGGGCTCCCTCGTCGAGGGCATCCAGGACCTCGGCGCCGCCGGCATCTCCTGCGCCACCTCCGAGCTGGCCTCCAACGGTGAGGGCGGCATGCACGTCGAGCTCACCGATGTGCTGCTGCGCGACCCCACCCTGACCCCGGGCGAGATCCTAATGTCGGAATCCCAGGAACGCATGATGGCGGTGGTCACCCCCGAGAACGTGGAGGCGTTCGAGGCGGTCATGGCCAAGTGGAACGTCGAGTTCTCCTGGCTGGGCGAGGTCACCGACACCGGTCGGCTGATCATCGACTGGAACGGCGAGACCATCGTCGACGTCGACCCGCGCACCGTGGCCCACGACGGCCCCGTGTATGAGCGCCCCTACGCGCGCCCCGACTACCAGGACGCCCTGGAGGCTGACACCTTCCGCTCCTCCGAGGCGGCCCAGTCCCTGCCGAGTACCGGCAGCGAGCTGCGCGAGTCCCTGCTGGAGCTGATGAGCCAGCCGAACCTCGCGGACAAGTCCTGGGTGACCTCCCAGTACGACTCCTACGTGCGCGGCAACACCGCCCTGGCCGCCCCCGATGACGCCGGCGTGATCCGCGTCGACGAGGAGACCGGCATGGGCATCGCCGTCTCCACCGACTGCAACAACCGCTACTCCTACCTGAACCCCTACCTGGGTGCTCAGCAGGCCTTGGCGGAGTCCTACCGCAACCTCGCCACCACGGGTGCGGTGCCGAAGGCCGTCTCGGACTGCCTCAACTTCGGCTCCCCCGAGGACCCGGACGTGATGTGGCAGTTCGCCGAAGCCGTGCGCGGCCTCTCGGACGCCTGCCTCGAGCTGGGCGTCCCGGTGACCGGCGGCAACGTCTCGCTGTACAACCAGACCGGAACCACGGCGATCCATCCGACGCCGGTGGTCGCCACCCTGGGCCAGTTCGACGACGTCGCCCGCCGCACGCCCTCGGGCTTCCAGCGCGACGCCGACGGCCAGGCCGTGTACCTGCTGGGCATCACCCGCGACGAGCTCGACGGCTCGGAGTTCGCCAACCTGCGCGGCCACCTCGGCGGGGTGCCCCCGCAGGTCGACCTCGCCCGGGAGAAGTTGCTCGGCGAGCTGCTGATCAACATGTCCCGCGACGGTATGATCGACGCCGCCCACGACCTCTCCGAGGGCGGCCTCGGCGCGGCCCTGGCCGAGATGGTGCTGCGCTTCGGCATCGGTGCCCGGATCAACCTGGCCGAGCTCACCGAGCGCGACGGGATCGATGCCTTCACCGCGCTGTTCTCCGAGTCCCAAGCCCGCGCCCTGGTCTCGGTGCCCCGCAGCGAAGAGGTCCGGTTCAAGGACATGACCACCGCACGGGATTTCCCCGTGCTGCGCCTGGGCGTCGTCGACGTCGAATCCGGCGCGCTGGAGGTCCAGGACCAGTTCACCCTGCCGATCACCGAACTGCGTGAACGCTGGGCCAACACCCTGCCGCAGCGCTTCGGCCTCGCCGACCAGGGCTAAGGCACCGACCGGCACGCCACCCACGACGGCGGGTGCCCGCCACCTCACCACGAGGGCGGGCACCCGCCGTCGATGTGTGCTCGACCGGCCACCTTCGGCCAAACCTCTGAGACAAACGGCGAAACTTGAGGCAGACCCCTTGAGCTGTCCCGCCTTGACTGCCACAGTTCAATCATGCTGGTTCGCTGGCTCGTCCTTCCTGTAGGGACGATGCCAGCACCACCCCACACCAAGAAACTCACTGCTCACCGCCCGCCCGAGAGGAACGCCATGCTGCACTCGTCCTCTCCCCGGTCGTCTCATCCCTGGCCCAGCTGCGACGCGCGCCATCACCACCACCGTTCGGTCCTCGCCGCACCCACCACCTGGCAGGCCCCCGCGATCGCACCACCGGCCCCCTGTACAGAGGCCTTTCCGCCTTCTGACTACGTCGAACACGAAGGTTCCGCTCACGACCATGTGCACGTCCACGGGCAGGGGCACCTCGTCACCGAGCTCGACATTGCGCGTGGCTTTTTCCCGGCGCCGACGATCACGCTCAACAGCGCTCGCTCACACTCATCGCGGCGGCTGATACGGCGCTGCACGATGACGCTCATCGTCCTTACCGGTACGACCGTGACCATCACAGCTGCCCTGATCGTGGAGGCACTCGTCCGCAGCGGCGCGATGTGACCCGCCGCCCCGGAAGGCCACATCGCGCATTAGACGAACGTCTAGACCTCGCTACACTGCATTGCCCTGAAGCAGAGCTTCAATTTACTGTCGAATTGCACCATCGATTCGTTCCGAACTCTCTCAACACGACAAGGAAGGCACATGACAGACAAACTCGACGCACGACAGCAGAACGTCGCGTACTTCATCGTGGCTGGCATTCTCCTTGTCGCCCTCGTGGGTGTGCAGTTCGCCGGCGTTATCAGTGACCCCACACTGACCGCCATCGCTTGGTTCGCAGGATTGTTCCTCGTCACCACCTGTGTGCTGAAGGCGCTGATCCCGATACTGGCCACCCAACGCCACTAAACTGAAACGTCCGCCGCACTAGAGGAACCTGAATGCCCGATCACGAGACCGCCACCATTAGAGTCGTCGTCGCTGACGACCAGCCACTGATGTTGCGTGCTATCTCAGAACTGATCGAGCAAGAGCCTCAGATGCACGTTGTCGGCCAGGCCAAAAACGGCAGCGAGGCCCTCGAATTGGCACGGGAAACCCAGCCGGATGTGGTTCTCACCGATCTCGATATGCCGGTCCGGAACGGCGTCGAACTGATCGAGGATCTGCAGGCACTCCCTCAGATCAAGACGCTGGCCCTCACCACCTTCGCGTCCACCGACTGGGTTATCGCAGCTCTACGGGCAGGAGCCTCGGGCTACTTGGTCAAAGATGCGGCTCCGGACGAGATTGTCGAGGCGATCCGTCAGGTTCTCACCAACACCATGGTTGTCTCGCCGTCCGTGGTGAAGTTGCTCTCCCAACACGTCATTGATGATCCATACCGCGAACCAAAGCCAACTCCCGACGACATTCCCGAGCTGCAAGAACGCGAACAAGCCGTCGTCGAACTCTTGGCAACCGGCAAGAGCAACCGCGAGATTGCTGAAGCACTGTTCATCTCAGAAGGTTCGGTCAAGTTACACCTGAGCAGAGCATGTGAGAAGCTCCAGGTTCGCGATCGAGTGCAGCTTCTCGTTCGAGCTGTGGAATGGGGACTCGCGTCGCCGCGTTTGGGCGGCAGCCGCCGTCTTCCTTCTCGTCCTTCCTAGGTCTCATTGCACTCCCCATCGAAAGGCTAGAACCATGTCACTCACCACCACCCTCGCTTCGTCTCTGGCAGCAGCTTCCCTCGCTTCAACGGGGTTCCTCGGAGTGTCCGCCACCGCTGCGGCCACTCCGACCACGATCAGCGTCGCTCCTGCTGCCGTCGGAGTCTTGACCCCGATGTGGATCACAGACACCTTCTGCCGATTGATTCGCCCCATCTATAAGGGCTGTTAGATTCTGATCGGACGGCATCAGTAACTCCCGACTAGAGTGGAGTGCGTGATCCCCGAACGTTTCCGAAGCCGCGACGAATTCGTTGCTTGGAGTCGAGGTGTCAGCGCGGGACCCCTATCACTGTGGATCACGATCGTCCTGGCAATTTATGCCGCGGTCATGACAACCGACACTCTACGAAACCGGTCTCTGGAAAATCCGCATGACGTTCTGGTCGTTCTTGCGTCACTTTTGTCCTACTCCGCCGCGGCCATAGTCAGTCGTCGCCCGTGGCTCGGTTTTCTCATCTTCCTGGTCAGCAGCATCACGCTGGCTTGGCTGACGTCCTCGGGAGGCGCGCTACTCATCTCCTTCGGCGTGACCGTGGCCATGATCTTCATCTGCGGCACCGCGCTGCTAATGACCACAGGCACGCTCTCGCTGACCGTGTGGGCGTTCGTCGTGTCCATCTTGGTCCATGAAGACCTCTCCATGGTGCAAGCAGCCGCAGTTATCGGTGTGCCCGTCGCTTGTGTTGGGTACGTGATCGGTCGTTTCCGGCAGGCCATGCTCGTCGCCGAAGCACGTAATCAGGAACTGGAGGAGCAGAAACTGCTGATCCGCGCCCGAGAACGTGAGTCGCTGGCTCGCGACCTGCACGATATCGTTGCCAATCAGCTGACCAGCATGACGCTGGTGGCCGGCAGTCGCGCTCATAGTCAGCGCATTGGAGAACTCCAGGAAGCGCTCACCGAGATCAAGGGACTCAGCCGCGAGGCCCTCATTGAGCTACGGAAGCTCCTGGACGTGTTGCGCACCAACGACTCGCCTTTCGGCACGGTGACAGGAAGTCGACTCGAATCACACAGCGTTGAGGAGGGTCTCAGCCACGTGGTGACGAGGCTGCAGGAATTCGACTTCTCAGTAGAGCTCTCCTCAAATCTGCAAGAGCAGCCTCCCCTCAGCGTCTCCACGGTCGATGCCGTCCTGCGCATCCTGCAGGAGTGCTCGACAAACGCCCTCAAGTACGCCCGACCGGCTTCTACTATCCGCATCACCCTGGATCGCGACGACGAACACGTGGATCTCAGTTTCGCGTCAGAATTGCCGAAACACGTACCGACCCGACCGCGAAATGAAGAGCTGTCCTCGGGGCAGGGACTCATCGGCATCCGAGAACGAGTTCAGTTGCTGGGCGGCGAAGCCAGCATCGGTAGGGTCGGCGGACAATGGCTCGTTGGGGTGTCTTTCCCCGTCTAGCGCCGCGACTTGTCCTTCCAATATCCGGACGAGTACCCGTCAGCTTTGTCGAGCTCCCACGTGTCGCGTATCCAGCGACGTAGCGGACGGATCGCGGTGGACTCGCCTGCGATCCAGGCGAAGGCTTCCCCCTCCGGGCGCGGAAGTGCCATGACAGCGTCAGCGAGATTCTCGTCCAGGCTGAGCCACGTCACAGTCAACCGCGGTGGCGCTGAGAGTTGCTGGAAGGACTCCGCGCTGGGTGCTTGAACGAAAACCTGACCCTGCGCGGTCGACGGCAACTGTTCCAACCACCGGGCCACACCAGGTAGGCCGGTCTCGTCGCACACCATCAGATAGAAGTCGTAGTCGTTGGAGACGCGGTAACCAGATTTCGGACCCAGAACGTAGCTGGAGTCTCCCGGAGCAACGGTACGGGCCCACTCTGTTCCGGGCCCTTTGTCGTGCAAGGTCACGTTAATTTCGATCGCACCAGAGTCCGGCCAATGCTGACGGATGGTGTATTTCCGCGACGGCGGTGCCGGCTTCGCCCAGACCGGCCACACTCCGTGTTTGCCTTCACGCCACTGGGGTTCAGGAATCGCCGTGCTACCGCTGGGCGGCACCACCACGCGCACATACTCGCCCACGAGCTGCTGGGATTCTGGACGTTGGCCCGGGTCCGTCGGCGACAGCACCACACGCTGGACGGTGGGAGAAATCGCCTCCACCTCTTGCACCGTCATCGCGGTGAATCCTGAGCGCAGACCGATCTTTCGCATCGGGCGAGGGCGGTCCGAACGAGGCTGGGCCGACGCAGCACCCTTCGAGGACGAACCGTGTTTCTTGCGGTGTTTCTTCTTTCCCACGGTGGCATCCATCCTTGTCAGCAATTAGAGGTTTGCGACGTGGCCGCACGTCCGTTCCTCACATTTTACGCCAGTGCCAGACCACCCCTCGCCTGAGATCGAGGGCATAATCATTCGTCAGTATTCCGGGTAAGTTCTTTTCGCGAACGTCCATCGATCCCATGACGAATGTCGACGATGAGACTCGTCGAGATCTCGACCAGCGAAACCAATCCGGTTCGCAGGATTCTGGCTCTCCTTGCGCTGAACTGCGCGAGAATTACGAGGAGCTCAGTAACGCCGACGATGTTCACGACGACGTCATTTACTGGGACGAGAATGCGGAAGCCAAGATCACCCAGCACTACATGGTGACCTCTTTACTGAGTGCTTCAGTCGCCGAAGAGCTCAATGAGGCGGCGACTGAACGGCAAGAATTCAGCAGCGAACACAACGACTCCCTCACCGTGGAAACCTTCAACGACTCCGGGCGAGAGTATGTTCGCCAGGCTGCTTCCGGTGCCCTCTCTGAAGATCTCGACATAACGAGTCATAGCATCAGCACGGTACAAGAGAACCTCATTATCCAGGCCAACTTTGTTGAGAACTCGCCCACAGGAACGACACCGACCCTGAGCCGGGAAGATACCCGCGGGGCGGTCTCAAAAACATCAAGGTTCTACTCGACGTACTAATCAACGAGAAACAAGCCACGGGCTGATCCACTAATCCGTGCCACCGTTTCGGAGTAGTCTTCACAATATGGTCTAACCAGTCCCAGTTTCACTCGCCTTTGGTGGTCGTCTCGCTACACTAGTCGTGGACTTACCGTCGCTCGTGCCAGAATCCGGCAAAGAGGTGGGATTGTCCGTTGCCACCGCACACGAGTTCTTCGGAGACAGTACTGTGAATCAGACCGCCGACACGGGCCGGACCATCTCGCAGGCGGAGACGACGCCCTATCGGCGAAAAGGCGGTGCCATTGCTGGCTTTGGACTCGGTACGATCCTCTTCCTTGCCGCAGCGATCCTGTTCTTCACTCCGCCGACCGGCGATGAAGTCAGCGCCGATAACTGGACCATGAACATCTCGTGTGCGTCCGCAGCATTCGGAGACGACCGTGTCCAGGGCAACGCCCCCCGAGAACGCTTCGACGGGCTTTCCACCGACCTGCAAATGACGTGCATGACGGGACGGCAACAACACAGTGGAACCGCTCTCCTGCTCACTGTGCTCGGCAGCGCATCACTGATCATCGGCGCCACTCGCCGCCCCTAGCGAGAGTCCGTTCTAGGACACAAGATCGCCCTGAACGAAAGGCACTTCCATGGGTGGAGTTAGCAAGCAGACCGATATCCAAGATCTCGTGTCCGAGCTGCGCGTTGCGGCTATCGATGCGTACATGGCTGAGGAAGGCTACCAACGCTCAGGAAGCGCCAGTTACACCCTGCGACCCCTGTATATGATCGGCGGTCAAACATCGACGGTCACACCACCCGATACCGAAGGCTACGGTGGTGGCCAAGCTACAGATACTACGACCAGCCCGTATACGGGGATCCCCTTCACTACCGAGAGCGATCGGTACGTCACACCCTTCAGCGAAATTTCGCAGGGAGTCACTCTGCTGACCCGCGATTGGCATATCTTGCCGAATCCTGAGGCTTTCGATGAGACCATCACGACGAGCCTCGACGTCGAAGCCGCGCTCAATCTCGGCGAAGGCGAAGATGCGGCAAGCACGTCGTCCGGCCGAGTTGGCCCTCTCCTCGAGCTAGTTGACGCGGACGCCAAAGATGGCATGAACGGCGAAACGGAACGAGGTTTCCGCGAATTCCTGGTGTCGATTGACAATACTGTGCAGCGATATCACGCCATGGCGGTCATCCGCGGGGCGGCGTTGACCGGTGTTCAGGAGATCTGGAGGCAGGCGCGGCTGGATCTTCACGAGATCCTGAACCACATGATCTCGGAGTTCCGCCTGCTGGCAGACGCCGCTGCGGCCCGCGGATGGCAAACCGCGCTGAAAGTCGCGGGCACCGCGCTCAAAGGAGCCCAGATCTTTGCAGGGGACAAGATCAACCCAGCCTTGAAACTGGCAAGCCTCGGAATCGAGATCCTCGAAAGTACGACTGTAGATACTGATCTCATCGAATCCGCGCCAGATAGCTATCCGGCGGCAATGACGGAGTTCCAGAATCTCATGAACGGCCTCAACGCGACGATTCACGCAGAAGAAGTAGCCCTCTACAACATGCTCACCGAATCCCACCAGGTGTTCTACAGCCGCCAGAGTGATTACAACATGGATGCCCCGACGATCGTTTCCTCGGACTCGGGAACGGACGTCAATTTCTCGATCGATGAAGATCGTGTCGTCTCGATCATCGCCAATCTTCGAGACCTGTCCGAGGTAGTGACAGACATCGGAAGCAACTCTAACCTGTGCTTCATCGGCGGCGAGCTCCTGCGCAGCTCCAACATCGGGCTCGCTTCTACCAGCATCGAATCTCCCTACAACGACGTGACCGGTGTCCAATCAGGACTCCTTCGCGACCTCGCTTGGGAGATGGACAACGGCGCAACACACCTCGAAGCCACCCTCGCAGAATTCGGCGAGATCGATGGAGGAGGCGCCACGAGCTTGGAGCAATCCGCCGAGAATCTCGAAGGTGGCAGTCCCTACGACCCATACCACTCCGAACCCGAGGAATCGATTGACGTCGATGACGAAGCGGACGAGAACGCCGAAGCGGCTCCCTTAGGCGACGAGAACACCGGCATTCCCGAACGAAGCCGATAAAACGCGATCATTGAGGCGCGGGCGCCGATACTGTCCGAACGTTCAGGACCGCCAGTCACAGGTACTCTTGGCCCGGGCCAGGTAGATTCTCTCCCAGACCGTTTCCACGATTAAGGAGAATCCATGGCTGCACCTAGCCCCGGCTATTCGATCACCGCCCGGGTATCGACCCCTGCCACCTTCACCGCCACCTCAGACGTCACCAACGCGATCGCCGCCACCGGCGCGCAGATCACCGCCGTCGACGTTGTTGAGTCTTCCCACGCAGGACTGACCATCGACGTCTCATGCAATACCCGCGACCGCGCCCACGGTGATGAGATTCGCGCCGCCGTGGACGCACTCGACGGCGTCACCGTTGGCAACATCTCCGACCGCACCTTCCTGATGCACCTCGGCGGCAAGCTCGAAACCACCGCACGTGTGCCGCTGCGCAACCGCGACGATCTTTCTCGCGCCTACACTCCCGGCGTGGCCCGCGTTTGCCAGGCGATCGCCAAGAACAAAGACGACGCCCGCAATCTCACCATCAAGAAGAACACCGTCGCCGTGGTCACCGACGGCACCGCGGTGCTCGGTCTGGGCGATATCGGCCCCGAAGCCGCCATGCCGGTGATGGAGGGCAAGGCCGTGCTGTTCAAGCAGTTCGCCGGCGTTGACGCCTGGCCGGTGGCTCTGGACACCAAGGACACCGAAGAGATCATCTCGATCTGCAAGGCGATCGCTCCCGCCTACGGTGGCATCAACCTGGAGGACATCTCCGCCCCGCGGTGTTTTGAGATCGAGGCCCGGCTGCGAGAAGAACTCGACATCCCGGTGTTCCACGATGACCAGCACGGCACCGAGAAAGGCACACTGGCCGCTCGCGTGAGCGCCCTGAAGGGCGTGGGTAGGAAGATTGAGGAACTCCGCATCGTCGTCTCCGGTGTCGGCGCCGCTGGTACCGCCATCATCAAGCTGCTGCAGGCCTCGGGCGCGAAGAACATCAAGGCCGCCGGTCGTTCGGGTGTCATCGAGCGCGGCTCCGAGCACGCCGACTCGCACCGCAACTGGCTGGCCCAGAACACCAACGAGGAGGGCTTCTCCGGTTCGCTGAAGGAAGCCGTCGTGGGTGCGGACGTGTTCATCGGCGTCTCGGCACCGAACCTGCTCGACGAGTCGGACATCGCGAAGATGAACGACGGCGCGATCGTGTTCGCCATGTCCAACCCGGATCCGGAGGTCTCCCCCGAAGCCGCAGCCAAGCACGCTGCTGTGGTGGCCACCGGCCGCTCGGATTTCCCTAACCAGATCAATAACGTGCTGGCCTTCCCCGGGTTCTTCCGCGGACTGCTGGATGCCGGCGCCAAGGACATCGTCGACGAGATGCTGGTCGTGGCCGCGGAGGCCATCGCCTCCTGCGTCTCCGATGACGAGCGCAACCCCAGCTTCATCATCCCGTCAGTCTTCGACCCCGAGGTGTCTACCCGCGTGGCCGAAGCCGTGGCAAAGGTCGCCCGCGATCAGGGCGTAGCCACGCTCTGAGCCTTGCGACATTGACCTGTGGGGCGGTCTCTCATCCTTGGATGGGAGACCGCCCCACAGCTATATGGGCACATTCGCTTCTAGTCGTGCACGTAGAGCGACTCGACGTCGAGCGGGTTGGTCGCCATGTCGTACTTCAGCATCAGGTCATAGACCTGTTGAAGAGTCTCCGTGGGAAGGTCGGTATGAGCCGGCTCGAGCCCAATACGCTGGGCCACAGCTTCGTCCATGTTCAACGACGACGCGATGGAGTCACGGAGTACCTCCTCGTCTTCCCAAGCTGCCTCCGCAGACTCAGTCAACGCTGCAGTAAACGCTTCGATCACGTCAGGATTCTCTTCCGCGAAGGCGGCCGAGGTGAACGCGATAGTCAAGGGCATACTCTGCATCGCCACCTGGTTGGGGTGACCAACCACGACATTCTGAGGGTCTTCTAATGCCATCCCCAAGAACGGATCTGGGATCCAGACTGCATCCACATTTCCTTCCTCGAGCTGCGGCAACATGTCAGGGAAGGCCATCTCGTTGAATCGCACGCTCGCCGGGTCCCCACCCTGCTGGTCAACTGATTCCATGATCGAGAGGTCGCCCAACGTGTGCAGCGCATTGACTGTCACGACTCTGTCTTCAAGATCCGTGAATTCCTCAATGCCAGAGTCGGCGCGAGTGACGACGGCGTTGATGTCGTCTCCCGAAGCCGACGACCACGAATACCCGGAGATCACCCTCACATCGAGACCGCGATCGGCGGCCGTCAAGACGGACATCGGATTCCCGACGGCGATCGCCAGGGATTGATTCTGCACTGCAGGCAACAATTCTGCGCCACCTTGCCCCTCGACGAGATCTACGTCGAGACCATGCTCCTCAAAAATTCCCTCGCTCACCCCGAAACGCAACTCTGCAGACGAAGCAATGGGCAGAGTGCCCACCGAAATTGCGGTCAATTCCGAGGAGGTGTCTCCAGCTTGGCTGGTCTCCTCAGTTCCGGATGGAGACCCCTGACCGCAGGCCGCCAGCCCCAGGCTCGCACCGATAGCTGCGGCGCCGAGGAGTAACCGCCTCCCACCGCGGCGAATTTCGCCGTTCTTACTCGGGACGCTCATGCCAGGCTCCTGTCTCATGTCATCGTGCTGCATCGTCTACACCTCGAGATTGAAGACGTCTCGCGCGATGTCTTCAAAGAAGGCCTTCTTCTCCGTTGCAGAGAGAGGTAGTTGATCCTGCTCAAGGACCTCAGCCCGATCGAACTGGTAGGGGTAGTCCATGGCGTACATCACGCGGTCCTTGCCGACCACCTGCCGAACGAACATGATCTGGTCCGTCCACGGCATTCCACTGGTCGTGATCCACACATTCGACCTCAAATAGTCCGATGGTTTCTTCGCGAGCGGCCTGATCGCGTCATACCGCCCGGCCGCAACCTGCTTGGCATGCATATGGTCGATACGAGGAGCCCAGAAGGGCAATGCTTCGCCGAGGTGTCCTACGACGACTCGCAGCTGAGGCAGTCGGTCGAAGAGCCCAGAAGTGATCATTCGAAGCAAGTGATATCCGGTTTCGACGCCGAATCCGAAGACCGCTCCGTCCAACCCTGCCTCACGGAACGGCTCGATCATCGCATTCGGTGGAGTGCTCGGATGCAAATACAACGGAACGTCTAACTCGACACACTTTTCCAGAACAGGCAAGAAGGCTGGGTCATCCAGATACCGCCCACGAACATGCGAATTAGCGATCAGACCTTTCAGCCCCAACTCGGACACGGCTCGCTCCAGTTCCGCGGCTCCGGCATCGGGAGTCTCAAACGACACTGCAGCCAACGCGGAGAATCGAGTCGGGTGACGCTGACAGGCCGCGGCCAGACGATCGTTCGTCATTGCTGCAATGCCGGCGCCTTCATTCGCAGCGAGAACCTGCGTCCCCGGTGCAGTCAATGCGAGGATCTGGTGGTCGATACCAGTGTCATCCATATCCTGGATGCGACGATCACCTGCATCTTGGAGCCGGGCGACGACGTCGCGAGGCTGTTGGTGCTCACTACCGAGGAAATAGCCGACCAAGCTGTTGAACCCGATATCTGGATTCGAGCCGTCCTTCAGCTGTTGCCGATAGAGGTCATACATTTCGGGTAGGGCATAAGCTTCTTCGGTCGCGATGCGCAGATACTCACGGCCACCTCCGGCAAGCGTCGTTGCCTCGGCTGAACGTTCAGATTCCGTCACGATGGCTCCTTCTCTGGACCATAGTTCTTGAGTGAGTCTCAGGTGTCTCCGAAGTCTATGGAGGCTGACCTCAGCAGATTGGGCTCGTCCCGAGAATTCCGGATTCAGGAACACTTTGGATCGATATGTCCCGATACTGATTACTCCGTCCCTTGACTGTGCACGTAACGGATGCTTGGATTTCCACTATTAGGAAAAGAGGTTCTCGTGCTGCAAACGGCAGAAAGGACGCTTCGCGCGGTAGCGCTCGTGTCAACGAGAGGGCGGATCACACTCACGGAGCTGGCCCACGAACTAGCCATCAGCCCCTCGATGGCACATCGAATCTTGAGCACCTGCGTCCATCAGGGCTATTTGGTGCAGTCCCGTCGCGGATCGGCGTACCGGGTGGGCCCAGCGTTGCGCCAACTAGCCGCGGATGTGGATCGGGGCGTCGACCTTGTCCCTCTGCTGGAGCCCACATTGAAGCGGGCAGCGCGTACGTTGATGGAGACGTGCAACCTCGTTGTATTGGAAGGTACAGACATCCGTTTCGTGCTCTCCGTCGAAGGAACACATTTGGTACGCATAGCCCATCCCATCCGTCGGACCACTCCAGCTCACGCGACGGCTGGCGGTCGAGCCATTCTTGCCGCATTGCCCGATGCTGAGATCCAGCGCCGATTCGCACATCATGATTGGACGCGTGCCCCCAACTCGCAGGTGACCTCCGCGGACGACCTCAAACTCGAACTGGCCAGAATTCGTCGCCGCACCTGGGCACTGCAGGTGGGTGAAGCTCAGACAGGAGTGGCAGCTGTGGCGCTTCCGCTTCACGACGCATCGAGCGCCCCTATCGCCGCGATCTCAGCCACGGTCCCCTATCAACGAATGGCACAAGCCACCGATGCAAGCACCCTGGTCGAACAGTTACGTCCATTCGCACTCAGAATGGAAGAGATCCTCAGGAATAGCTCGACGAATTCTTCGCCTCGCAAATAAGACGCGCACCTAACGGAATCTGTTCCGACGTTCCTGGCGGCCGCGTCGATTCACTCGATATCGCCACTCGTATGCGAAAACATCATCATTGCGGAGACGTCCAGGAAGACACCGCACCAATTGTGACTCAGCTCACTAAAGCGTAGAATTGCCAATCATGGAGGATGACAACGTTCTCAACTCCGCGCGCGGCACTGAGTCGCTAATACACATCAACACGGATCGCGTGCAGCAGGCGGAGGCGCTTGGCGGCACTGTCTACCACCCGCATGAAGTGCGCACCTTGACCCGAGGTGCGCCGTTCGGCATGAGCCTCACCGCCGCCACCTTCTCCGGCATGACCATTGGGCTGTTGCAATACGCCTCACAAGTATCGATCAATACTTCGGCCCCTCGCCACGACTATTATCAAGTCAATTTCACCGCCTTTGGCACAGCAAGGATGGGAAACGGTCGAGTTGAATCCACCATGGCGCCCGACCGGGCCGTCATCCAGGATTGGACTACACCCACTCAGATTCGCGGCTGGGATTCACCCGCGCGCATGATCGGTGTCAGAATCCCACGCACACTCCTTGAAAATTCTGCGAGCGCACTTCGCGACAATCCAACTGAGAGTCCCATCGCCCTGAATCACAGCCTCAGGCTGGACACCGGAGCCGGCTCCACATTCGCTGGCATCGTGCGCAATTTGGCCCGCGACCTCAACCAAGTGACCTCGACATTGACCAACCCGCTGATCGGTGCGCCCGTGGCCGAATCGATTATTCGGTTGCTCCTCGTCGGCGCGACCGAGGACCATCACCAGCCACCAGGATCAGCGACCAGCGCCACAATCGTTGCCCGCGCCATTGAGTACATGGAGGCCAATGCGCGCCAGCCGCTCACTGTAGAGGATATCGCCCGAAGCGTCAGTGTGAGCACGAGAAGTCTCCAGCTCGGTTTCCGTCAGCACCGCCAGACCACACCGATGACGGTACTCCGGGATATTCGACTCGACGCAGCCCGCGCAGAAATGGAGAACGCAGCCGAAGGAACGCTTGTCACCGACGTTGCCGAAGCATGGGGATTCGGTAATCGAGGGCGCTTCGCGCACCTCTTCCACCAACGATTCGGCGTGCACCCTTCCGAGATTCTTCTCCGTTAATCATGATGACGGTTCACGACCACCTACGCGACGGCATCAGCTCTGGTACGAATCGCGCAGACTTCCTTGAGGGCCACACATCAAGACGGGAGCATGACGTACATCACATTAATGAAGGATGGTGATTTCGACATGACCCGCATTCTCCCGCCCGATGTCAGCGAAACAGATTTCGATACTGCACTCGATCGATTCCGTGAAGTACTTGGCAACCAGCATGTGCTCTCCACCGAACAGGAACTGAAAGAGTTCGACGACCCGTTCCCTGCAACTGCCGATGAAACGCTCTTTCGTCCCGGAGCCGTCATCTTCCCTTCAAGTACTGAAGAGATCCAAGAAATCGTCCGGATCGCCAATGAATTCCGAGTCCCCCTCTCTCCCACTTCCACCGGTAAGAACCTCGGCTACGGCGGTGCCGCTCCCCGATTGTCCGGAGCGGTTGTCGTGGCCACTGCGCGTCGGATGAACAAGATCATCGAGGTCAACGAGAAGTACGCCTATGCACTGGTCGAACCCGGCGTGACCTTCTTCGATCTCTATAACCACATTCAAGAACATGGATACAACGTGTGGGTCGATGTTCCGGATCTCGGCTGGGGTTCAGTCATGGGCAATACCTTGGACCGTGGAGTCGGTTATACCCCTTACGGCGACCACTGGATGTGGCAGACCGGCTTGGAAGTCGTGCTGCCCGACGGAGATCTTCTCCGGACGGGAATGGGATCCATGTCAAAGGCCAATACCTGGCAGCTGTTCCCCTATGGCTTCGGTCCATCGCCGGATGGTCTGTTCAGCCAGTCCAACTTTGGGATCGTCACCAAGATGGGTGTTGCATTGATGCCGGCACCGCCCGAGACCGAGACCTTCCTGATCACCTTCGAAAATGAAACGGACCTTGAGCAGGTCGTCGACATCATGCTCCCACTGCGCATCGGGATGGCACCGTTGCAGTCCGTGCCGGTACTCCGCAACATCATCCTTGACTCAGCGGTACAGAGCACCCGGGATCGCTGGTTACCAGACGGAGGTCCACTCACCGACGAGGTCATCGCCACGATGAAATCGGAAATGGACCTCGGGTATTGGAATCTCTATGCCAGTGTCTATGGTCCGCCCGAACAGATCGAGGCGTTCCTCGACATCATTGAAAAAGCATTCACGGTAGTTCCCGGATCGCGCTTCTTCACCACGAAGACCCGCCCCGAAGGCACTCCAGGGTCGCAAGTGCTCCACGATCGCCACGAGATCAATCAAGGCATTCCCTCGATCAAGGAGAAAGCCATCATGGATTGGGTTCCCCATGGTGGGCACCTCAGCTTCTCCCCGATTTCAGCTCCGGATGGCGCCGACGCCGTCAAGCAGTTCACGATGGTACGCGACCGCTCCTACGAGTACGGACCCGACTATGCGGCGCAGTTCGTCGTCGGGTTACGGGAGATGCACCACATCTGCCTGTTCTTCTACAACAACACCAACGTCGAAGAGCGCAAGAACGCTTTGGACCTGACTCGTGTTCTGGTGGATGAAGCCGCGGCGGAAAGGTACGGCGAGTATCGCACGCATCTGGCACTGATGGACCAGGTGATGAGCACTTTCGATTTCAACGACAACGCCTTGCTGCGATTCCACGAGCGCGTCAAAGATGCTCTCGATCCGAATTCGATCATGGCTCCTGGTAAATCCGGCATCTGGGGTGCGCGCTACCGCGATGCTGGCCACCAGCTGCCTTAAATCCCGCTAACGACGAAGGACGGCATCATGACAACCTCAGCATTTCCGGAATACCTGGTCCACGCCCAACATTGGATTGACGGCAAAGACGCTCCGAGCGCTGGAGATCAGCGCATCAACATCATCAACCCAGCCACTCAGAACGTCATCGCTTCGACACCTGCCGGCACAGTCTCCGACATTGACGACGCCGTCCAAGCAGCACATCGTGCGTTCCGCGACGGCAAGTGGTCCCGGATCTCCGGTCGGGAACGTGCCACTGTACTGCTCCGTGTCGCCTCGAAACTGCGCCAACAGGCCGACGAACTCGCCAGTATCGAGAGCCTCGACGTGGGTAAGCCGATCAGCTTCGCAACGGCCATCGATGTGAATACGGCAGCGGAAACCTACGAGTATGCAGCGGCGTTGGCCCAGCAACTCGACGGCGCTGTTCGGAAGACTCCGCTTCCTGCGCATGCGTACACCCAGCGTGAGCCGTTGGGGGTCGTCGCTGCCATCACCCCGTTCAACTTCCCGCTGATCCTCTCCACCACGAAGATCGCCTTCGCTCTGGCCGCCGGGAACACAATCGTGCACAAGCCGGCGGAAGACACTCCGCTGTCAGCACTGTTCGTGGCACGTGTGCTCACCGAAGCGGGAGTGCCGAACGGCGTATACAACTTGGTGACGGGATACGGACGCGATATCGGAGAGCGTCTGGTTACACACCCAGACGTGTCGAAGGTGGCGTTCACGGGATCAAGTGCCACCGGCGCTCACCTCGCAGAGCTGGCCGGGCGTCATCTGCGTCCGCTCACTGCAGAACTGGGTGGCAATGCGGCAAACATTGTCTTCGCGGATGCGGATCTTGCCCAGGCTGTGCAGACCACGATCTCTGCGTTCGTCTTCAACACTGGACAATTCTGCATGGGCGGGCCCCGCCTGCTAGTGCATGAGGATCTGCTGGACCCGATTCTCGAGGCACTCACTGGAGCGCTTCCACACGTTCCGCTGGGCGACCCGGCTCGTCCCGAGACGGTCATCGGCCCGCTGGCAACTCCTCAGCAGCGTGAGAAAGTTGCATCTGCTGTCGCCCAGGCGGTGAGCTCGGGGGCGAAGCTTGTCACCGGCGGCGATGCTTTGGACACCGATGGCGGACTGTATTTCGAGCCGACCGTCCTAGCCGGACTAGACAATGATGCGGACGTCATCCAGGAGGAGATTTTCGGTCCCGTGTTGACCGTTCAGTCCTTCCGGACCGAGCAGGAGGCCATTGAACTGGCGAACTCCACGAAGTACGGTCTGGCGGCCGGTATCCAGACCACCGACATTTCCCGGGCGCATCGGGTTGCCGACGCCCTGGATGCTGGGATCATCTGGGTGAACAGCTGGGCGATGCTGGATCCGTCGATGCCATTCGGCGGGGTCAAGGCCTCGGGATGGGGTCGCGAGAACGGACCGGAGCAACTCGAGTCCTATACCCGAACCAAGTCCATCATCATCGCACTCAACCCGGATCCGGACACTGCGGCGAAGGGGGACTCATGAGTGCCACCGCAAGCGCCCGAGCCGCCGTCGTCGGCAACGACTCCGAATTTCGAATGACCGATGTGCAGCTTGATGCGATTCGGGATCACGAAGTTCTGGTTGAGATTCAGGCGGTCGGGCTGTGCCACACCGATCTGACAGTTGCCAGCGGCGGCCTGCCGTTTCCATTGCCCGGCGTCTTGGGTCACGAGGGCACCGGCAGGGTGCGGGAGATTGGTTCCTCCGTTCAGGACCTGTCATTCGGAGATCGTGTGGTCTTATCCTTCACCTCTTGCGGACGGTGTGAGGGGTGCCGCAGCGGACACCCTGCATATTGCAACCGCTGGTTGCCGGATAATCTGTTGTCCGGACGTCGGGCTGACGGCACCTCGCCCATCAGTCAGGACGGTTCCCCACTCGGCGGACACTTCTTCGGACAGTCGTCATTCGCAGCCTATGCTGTAGCCGATGAACGCAGCTGCGTTCGGGTGGAGACAGATCTCGATCCCGCGCTGCTGGCTCCACTGGGCTGTGGCGTACAGACTGGTACGGGTGCGGTGTGGAACGTGCTTCGGCCGCAGCTGGGTCAGTCGATCGCAGTATTCGGCGTCGGAACCGTGGGCTTGGCCGCCATCATGGCTGCACGCTTGTCACCGGCAACCGAAATCATCGCCATCGACATGGTCTCAAGCAGGCTCGACCTAGCGCTGAAGCTCGGCGCCACGCGGGCGATTGATGCCTCATCGACGAATGACATCGTCGCGGACGTCAAAGAGGCCAGCGGCGGGGGTCTTCATAGTGCCCTCGAAGCGACTGGCAACACCCGTGTACTGGCGGACGCGATCGCTTCGACCCGGGAGCAGGGGCAGGTCGCCATTGTCGGCGCACCCGCGTTCGGCTCGACCGTTCAAGTGGATGTCAATGCGATGATGCCGGGGCGCAGGATTACCGGCGTCACCCTCGGCGATACCGAGACGCAGACCTCGGTTCCTGCTTTGGTTCGTCTTGTCGAGCAGGGTCGTTTGGACGTGGCCAGCCTCGTGCAGCATTACCCTCTGGAGGAGATCACCACAGCGATCGCAGACATGAAGTCCGGAACGACTATCAAGCCCGTTCTACTCCCCTAGCCCACCGAGTTAACGGAACCTGTTCCGACGGTCCTGGCGGCCGCGTCGATTCAATCGGCGCGGCCGCTTCCGTCCACCCTGGGTCGCCAGCCCCATGATGCAGCACCAGGCTCCCACGGCGGCGATCCCGCCGAAAATCCACTGTCCGCCCGGCCATTCCAAGGTCAGGAACAGTCCGATGACGCCCACTCCGAGCAGGGCAGAGCCCCAACCAATCAGGCGAGACGGCTCGAGAATGCTCATGCCACCAGCCTAATCGCTCGACCTCGGGGAATGGCGGTCTCGCCTCACGACGTTGTACCTGATGTGTCAGCTTCCAGGAACGTCCCCGCCGCCTCTGATGGTGTCCCGCTCTCCCTGTTGGATCGGGCCAATGCTCGAGGATCCCACGGAGTCGACACCGAGCCTTCCCGCATTCTGGCCGAGGTGATCCACCGGGCTCGCGCCGCCGAAGCCCTGGGCTTTCATCGGTTCTGGGTTGCGGAGCACCATGCGGTCCCCGGGATTGCTGGCTCGGCGCCAACCGTTTTGATGGCCTCGCTAGCAGCCCAGACGGAACGCGTCCGCATCGGCTCCGGCGGGATCATGCTCCCTGACCACCAGCCACTCGTGATGGCCGAGCAGATCGGTACCCTCCAGGCGCTGGCACCCGGCCGCATCGACGCCGGACTCGGTTCCTCCGTTGGATTTACCGCACCGGTCCGCCGCGCACTGCGCCAGCACGACTCGGCCCGCTACGACGCCGGTGACCAGGCGCGGGAGCTGATCGCCTACTTGGATGGCCGTCACGAGGACGGCGCCGAAGTAACCGCACAGCCTCCGGATCGCTCACGCACACCGCTCTTCGTGCTGGCATCGTCCCGTTCCATACCGTTAGCGGCGCAGCTGGGCACCGGGGTCGTCGTCGGTGGTCCTGGGCTCCTGGCGACAGCGGCCACGGCTGCGCCCGGAGACCGTCACGAGGGCATTGCCACGTATCGGCGCGAGTTCGTTCCTTCTCCCCACCGCGGTCAGAAACCGTGGGTGATGATCGCCGTGTCCGTCGCTGTAGCCGAAACCCGAGAGCAGGCCTCTCGGCTCGCTCTTCCGGAAGCCTGGGCGTTGACGCGATCCCGCACCGTGGGGTCCTTCGAGCCGTTGCAGCCGGACCAGGAGCTCGACGTGAACGGACTGAATCCGCGGGAGCGAGAACGCCTCGACAACCACCTGTCCCAGGTCATCACTGGCACCCAGGAACAGGTGCGTGCGCAGCTGGAGCATCTTGTCGAGTTCACCGGCGCCGACGAGGTGTTAGTGACCGGGGGCATGGCCGATCCGGCCGATCAGCGACGCAGCGATGAGCTACTGGCGCAAGTGTGGGGAATCTGACCGCCTTCCCACTGTTCTCTCAGCCTCTCGGGCATTGACCTCACCTAGTGCACTCGCAAAAATGGGGCACAGTAGCGAGCTGGAACAACCCATCTCGTCGTCTGTGTGAATGAAAGAGGTAGACCATGAAGCTTTTCAGCATCCGTCGACTGCTCACCCTCGGCGTGGGTGCCGGTATCGGCTACTTCGCTGGCTCTCGCGAAGGCCGACGCAAGGCCGAGGAGATCGCCCGTCAGGCTCAGGATTTCTGGACCGACCCGAAGACTCAGCGCCAGGTGCACGACGTGGCCGAGAAGGCCACCGACGTCGTCAAGGAGAAGGCACCGCAGCTGGGTGATGCTGCCGAGAAGGCCGCCGGGTTCGTGGACAAGTCCACCGGCTATGCCTCCGACGAAGACGCACCGGCCGCTGATTCCGACACCGTCTCCGATCCGGCCGAGTCGCTGGAAGGCGAAGGCGGCGGCAACCCGGACGCACCGGGCAAGCACACCGCAGGCAACTAAGCAGTTCGCATCACAGCGGGGGCGCCGAACCACAACGTTGTGCGGCCCCCCGGTCTGTCAGGTGTTAACCCGACCAAAAGGAGGTGGCTGCGCACCGGCTCAGCACACCGCCCAACCAATCTTTGTAAGCGACGAA
>JBQDEV010000011.1:16042-20487 GCA_052084925.1 Micrococcaceae bacterium | reverse complement strand
CAAATTCGCTGTCCGCATTGCGTGGGGGCCCGACTAGGGGTTGGTGCGGGCCCCCCCACTGCGGTCTGCGGTGGTGTTCTGAATGCGGGCCAGTTCCTTGGCCACGGTCTCACCGGAACCGACGATGATCGGACCGAATCCGCCAACACCACACCATTCGGCCAGCTGATGCACGGTCCATTCCTTGCCTTCTTCGCCGGAGGCCTTCTTGAAGGTCTCCACCGCGGACTGGATGGCGTTGGACTCGATCTCACCGATCGGCTCGTCCAGCTCGAACTTCGAGAAGTCGGCACCCATCCAACCGCTCATCAGCACCAGGCCGCCCATGACCTTGTTGGATGTCACAGATGATCAAGAACAGTCGGAGGTGTTACGCGCTGAGATGGTTCCGCACATCCGCGAGAAGGCTCCTATTCCGATGTGGTGCGGGCGCTTTCGGGATCCTGGTCGTTGATGAGCCAGGCTGCTCTCTCAACGGAACTGTGAATTCACTATGGTGACAAAGAACCTCACGGCGTCCGATAGACGTCTGATTGGGAGCTGGCGCAACGCGCTCTGGCGTCAGGCCAAAGTGTGCGGTCCTATCTCAGACACACCACTTAGTTGTCATTTCTCAACAACTTTGGCGAACATCTAGCAATAAACTAGTCTCTCGTCATGAGCATGACTCCAGTCACATTCGATCGGGTTCAGCAAGTCGTTGACGGCCTTGCCGAAGCATTAGGACGCTCAGTTGGCATCGATAATGGTGAACGTCAGCACATCACATGCAGCCGACACTTCGGGGATGAAGACCAGCTCAGAGTCAGTGTTCTTGTCTCACGCACCCTCGACCCAGTCGCATCAGAATTCTTGTATAGCTTCCAACCCTCTGACGGCGATGGCCCCTTCCAGGTGCCTTCCAACCCGAACATCGGGATCATGGGCCGACGCTGTTACCCAATTCCGCACCGCGATAGACCGGTAGGCTATATATGGCTGATCGGGGATGCTTCTACGCTCGAAGACAACCTGGTTCTGGACAAAGCTGAGGTACTTGCCGCGCTCCTTGCCCCGGAGCTCGATGAGAAGGATCGGCTTAGTGAGGCGAAATGGGCGGAGGCAACTCGCGCACTATGTACAGCTGAAGGCAGGGCGTCTCTTCCAGAGATCATTGATTCGCTCGACCTTCAGACAGGCACCTCCGTCTGCGTGCTTACCTCCTGGAAACCCCAGAATGACAGACCACAATCCAATCGAGCGTTTCTTTCCGAACAGGCTGCACATGTTCTCCCACCAAAGCAGGGCATGCGCATCACGACCCCCATCAGCGCGGCCGACGGTCAGATAACTGTTTCCTTAATGCATTCGGCGACATCAATCGAGACTACCGGACTGCCTACAGTCGCTTCTCTCCCCGAGCTCTCCAAACCTGGCCTCTCAGCCGCAACCGCAACCAGCAGCTGGGACTCGCCGAAACATCTATCGCGCTTACTCTCAGAGTCGGTCATCTCCCTCTATCTCGCACAGCGGGACGGATCCACGCACACGACCTGGAGCCAAACAGGATTCGAAGGAGTTCTTCTCTGCAGCTCGCTAGATAATCGAAAACAGATCGTCCCCTCGGGCGTGGAAGAACTTGGGGCCCTGAACGAGTACCGGGATTTGGTCAGGACAGTCCAAACATTTCTTAACGAGTCTGGCAATATCGGCGCTACCGCCGACCGGCTCCACATTCACAGAACGACGCTCTACTACAGACTCACGAAGGCCGAGAAGATATCCGGCTACAGCCTAAAGAGTGGGACCGGACGCATGTGTCTGGACGTTGGAATACGAGTCCTCGATTTCCTCGACAGCGACTTTTGCTCCTTCCTACGATCGTAGGAAGGTCTTACGAGTTCTTCATTCGTTCGTCTGTGGCGTAGAGCACACAACAAAATCTAGGGTTAATTACGGAATCGAAAATGCTTCCCGCTCTGAATAGCGAGCGAACAAATCATCCAACAATTTTCCCATGGAGAAACAATGATAGAACGTCGTGGCGACAATGAATATCCGTTTAACTCCCACGGTTGGGGTCAAGCAGTAGGAATGCAGACCTACTTCCTAAGAGAGTCAGAGCTTCCGGTAATAATGCAGGTCCTGAAGATTCCGGTCGGCGCTGGCGAAGGCCTGCACCAACATCCCAGAACGGAAGAGAATCTCGAGGAGATCTACTTGGTGATCAAGGGGACTCTCAAATTCACGCTCAACGGTGAAGATCATGTCCTCTCCCCAGGCGATGCAGCTTTGGCGCGCCCCGAAGATGAGCACGGAATGGAGAATATTGGCAGTGAGGCGTTGGAGCTGATGATTCTGTTCGGCAGGGCCGCCGGCGGGAATGGCACGTATGGACATCTCAAATCAATCCGGGAAGCTCATGCTTGGAGGGAGAATAACGAGCTCCAGAATCAGGAGAGTTCGGTATAGCAACCGTCCTGGGCTAAATCACCTTGAAGCCTTGATGGGCTTCAACTCCTCAATTCTCGGGTCACTCATATTCAAGGGGGCATCATCATGAGCATCGCTCGCACTCAAACGAATCGACTACCGTTACCAAGAAAAACTGTCACTGCAGGTGCAATTGGAAATTTCGTCGAATGGTATGACGCTATTATTTTCGCCTACGCTGCGGCCGCGATCGGAGGCGTCTTCTACGGCGGTGCCAGCCCCGCCGTTCAGCTCGTAGCCGCCTTCAGCACTTTCGCCGTAACCTATCTCGTTCGCCCATTGGGCGGCATCATCCTCGGCATCATCGGTGACCGAATTGGCCGCAAGAAGATACTCGTCTTCACCATTATTCTCATGGGAGCTGGCACGACCTGTATCGGGTTGCTTCCCGGATACGACACATTGGGGGTTCTCGCTCCGATCCTGCTGATCCTCTGCCGCATCGTCCAAGGGATCGGCGCCGGCGGCGAGCTAATGGCAGCGGTGACCTATGTTATGGAACATGTGCCACGAGAACGACGTGGCACAGGAGTCTCCCTGATTCAGTTCGGTACGGGAATTGCCTACCCTGCAGCGTTCACCTTCTCATTCGTTCTGATGCAGTTCGGTGGGGACGGATGGTTCAATGAGGTCGGTTGGCGGTGGCTTTTCCTTTCAAGCGCCCCACTGGCTCTGGTTGCACTATATATTCGATCGTCTTTGACAGAATCTCCGGTCTTCGATTCCGTCAAACAGGAGGGCCAAGATCATAAGAATCCCGGTCGCGAAGCCCTTAGGGTGCACAAGAAGCGCATGTTGGCTATCTTGCTCTTCGGCCTGGCATTCATGGGGAATTCCATTCTCTTCCTGGCTTACGTCCCCACATATTTACGGGGCCGAAGCGACGTGAGCTTCACCGACGTCTCAGTGATTACCTTGATCGCGTTCGTACTTTTCGCTGTATCGATCCCATTCTGGGGGTTGGTTCTCGACAAAGTTAACCGCCACGTTTCGCGAATCGTACTCACAGCAGCATTTACAATTGCCTTGATCCCGTGCTTCTGGCTATTCGCGCAGTCAAGCGTTGTATCAATCGCGGTGGGGATGAGCATCCTGGCGATTCTCCTCGGCGCCCTGTACCCCATGTTCCCACTGGTGGCGGCCGAAGCGATGCCGCCGGCCGTACGAACAACGGGTAGCAATACCGCCTACAACATCGGTGTTGCAGTCATCATGGGTCCGATGGTCGTCATCGCATTGCAGCTCGCCGAGTGGTGGGGACCTGTTGCTCCTGCCTTTTACGGCACGATATTGGGTGTCATCTCGATTATCGCCGGAGTGATCTGGTCCAAAGAGCTGGACCCACATGTCGATACTCCCGTCACTTCGCCAGAGCTAGAACTGACACTCGCTGACTAGTCACGTCTCATTTCCCGGGGGCAGATGCCTAAATTCACCTGCCCCAGGGAAGTGACCGTTACAACGAACGATCGGGATTCTCGCAGGCCTGAGTCTCATTCCAGGCCCAGAGTCAGTCATGAACGTCCTCGGCGTCGGTCTCGCTCACGGCGAGGAACGGAACGGGTTCGACCCGGTTGACTTCCCAGTCGCCGATCATCCGGGCCGCGAAGGCCGCCGGGTCGTGGGGCCGGGGTCTCGAAGATTCGGGTACAGATATCGAGCACCGGACCCGGAACAACCACATGGGCCCACTGGGCGGGAGTTCGCCGATGATACCCAGTAGCTGATCCTCATCCAGCGCCCGCACGCCAACACCGTCTCAGATCCCGCCGAGTCGCTGGAAGGCGAAGGCGGCGGCAACCCGGACGCACCGGGCAAGCACACCGCAGGCAACTAAGCAGTTCGCATCACAGCGGGGGCGCCGAACCACAACGTTGTGCGGCCCCCCGGTCTGTCAGGTGTTAACCCGACCAAAAGGAGGTGGCTGCGCACCGGCTCAGCACACCGCCCAACCAATCTTTGTAAGCGACGAA
>JBQDEV010000011.1:12115-16032 GCA_052084925.1 Micrococcaceae bacterium | reverse complement strand
GTTTTCGGGTTTGGGCGGCGCAACCCGGGCCTCCCGGCCAAACCACCCCGCCGCAAACACCCCTTTCCCAAACCTCGCGGGCCCCAAAAACCCCTCGGTTCTGCGGCCCCGCTGTCTGTCAGGAGATCACCGAACCATCAGGAGTTCGCTGCGCACCGTCTCAGCAGACCGCCGAACCATTCTTTGAACGCGACGTCGCTCAGCCAGGGGTTCCACACCAGGTCCACCCCGAGCTCGCCCACGTCGAGAGGAAACGGGACCGCCCAGATGCGCGTACCTTCTGACAGTTGCTCTATGGCACGACGCCGGTGAATCGCCACGACGTCGCGGCCCTCAACGAGCGTCGGCAAGACAACGGAATCGGCGACTCGCAGGTGGATCTCCGGACGGATGCCCTTGGTGTGCATGACGCGGTAGGGCAACAAGTTCCACCCAGGATCGAACATCACGTGGGACCGCGAGGAGAGCCGTTCCAGGACGTTCGCTTCAGTGAGGTCATCGACCCCTGACATCACCATCCAATCGTCGTCGTAGAGGTGTTCCCGCTGGTACGACGTTTCCAAGGCGCGGGACAGCAGAAGAACATCGGCTCGCTCCCGGGTGAATACTTCGTCTGCGCTCTCCCAGGCAACCTGAATGTGAAGTCTCATTCGGGGAGCGTGTCGTCTCATCGCCTCCCCGAGGCGGTTGCCGATGACGGCGACGGTGGAGGACGTCATCGCTACACGGACCGTCCGCGTATCCTGGCCGGGCTGGAAGTCCATGCCATCGATCAGCATCGCGGTGCGCAGCATGATATCCCGGAGCGGTCCGATCAGACTCGACCCGAGCGAGGTCAGCGACGAACCGCCACCGCGGCGCACCAGCAGGTCGTCGCCGAAGAGCCGTCTCAACCTCTTGAGTGCATGGCTCATGGCAGGCTGTGACAGGCCCACCCGTTCAGATGCTCTGGTCACACTCTCCTCTTCGAGAAGCGCCTGCAATGGCACCAGGAGGTTCAGGTCCAGTGAAGCAAGGTCCCGCGAGTTCGCCGGGGGTTCGGTGATGCCAGACTCGTCATTCATGCGGTCGATAAACTCCATGTCGATTATTCATTAGCTTACCCCGATGTGATCCATGACACTTAAGTGCAACAGGAATGCGTACCCGAATCATCACGTCACACCGCGGAGGACCGCCATGCACCCTAGCTTCACCACTCGCCAACGACGCCCCGCCCTCCTGATCGCCGCAGCCGCGGCTGCCCTCGCCCTCACCGGCTGCGGCAGCGGCTCGATCGGCGACGCCAACGGGGCAGACACCTCGCCGTCCGCGGCGGAAAATGATGCAGACCTGACAGCCGTCACCCTGGGGGCGATGCCAATCGCAGCGACGGCCGCCATCGAGTACGGCATCGCCGAAGGGATTTTCGAGGAGCACGGCTTCGACGTCGACCTGTCGACCGGCGCTTCCGGGGCGGCGATGTTGCCGGCCGTGTTCAACCAGCAAGTGCAATTCGGCGTCGGCAATCCACTCTCGGTGTCGACCGCCATCGATCAGGGCATGGACATGCGCATCATTGCTGGCTATTCGAGCTCCTACGCCGACGGCGACGATATCGCAGGAGTTGTGGTCCGAGAGGACTCGGATATCACCAGCTATGCGGATCTGTCCGATGCCTCCGTGGCAGTCGTTTCCCTGAGAACCCACGCAGATCTCACCATCCTGGACGCCGTCGAATCAGACGGCGGCGACGCGTCGTCGGTGCAGTTCAACGAAATGCAGTTCGGCGACATGGCTCCGCAGCTGGAGCAGGATTCCATCGATGCCGCGTTCCTCCCCGAGCCGTTCCTGGGGCAGGCGCTACAAGTGGACGGATTGTCGCTCCTGGGATATTCGATGCAAGACACCATCCCCGGGCTCCCCACGCTGGTCACCTTCACCTCGGGCGACTTCGCCGAGTCGAACCCGGAGGTTGTCGAATCGTTCCGCAACGCCATCACCGAGGTACTCGATGCCGCCTCGCAGAATGAGGACGGAGTTAAGGAGATGCTGCCCGATCTGCTGTCTATCCCCAGTGAAGCAGCACAGCACATCACGCTCGAGGACTTCGACGGCGAGATCCGTCGAGATCAGATCGAGCAACTCAACGATCTGGGTGTGATGCACGGGTACCTCGGCGATGAGATCAGCCCCGACGCATTGTTCTTCGACTGACACCGCCGAATGAGAGCAGTGAGGGCCGCAGAACCGAATGGTTCTGCGGCCCTCACTGCAGTCTGCGGTGGCGCGATCAGGCGGTGACGCGGTTACGTAGCTTGAACTTCGAGGCGTAGTGATTGTCCTTGAAGTAGTCACCCTCACCGTGGAGCTTGTTGCGCAACGTGCCCTTGGTGTATTCGGTCTTGTACCGGCCCAGCTTCTGCAGCTCCGGAACCACGAACTCCACGATGTCCTCGAAGGTGCCCGGGGTGATGTGGTAAGCCAGGTTGAAGCCGTCGACATCGGTGGTGTCCTGGATGCGAGCCAGCTCTTTGGCCACGGTTTCGCCGGAACCGACGATGATCGGACCGAATCCGCCAACACCGCACCATTCGGCCAGCTGACGCACGGTCCATTCCTTGCCCTCCTCGCCGGAAGCCTTCTTGAAGGTCTCCACCGCGGACTGGATGGCGTTGGACTCGATCTCACCGATCGGTTCGTCCAGCTCGAACTTCGAGAAGTCGGCACCCATCCAGCCGCTCATCAGCACCAGACCGCCCAACGGATCCACGTACTGGGTCAGCTCGCGATACTTCGCCCAGGCCTCCTCGTCGGTGGCGCCGGTGACGATGGTCTGCATGGAGAAGATCTTCACATCTCCGCCCTCGCGACCGGCTTCCTCCGCTGCCTGACGGATCTTCTGCACGGTGCCGGTGATCAGCTCGTCCGTGGGCGAGTTGATGAACACGGCTTCGGCGTGCTTGCCGGCGAAAGCGCGGCCTCGGGTCGAGGCACCGGCCTGGTAGATCACCGGGGTTCGCTGCGGCGACGGCTCGGTCACGGCGATGCCCGGGGTCTTGAAGTACTTACCTTCGTGCTCGATGTTGTGGACCTTGGTGTGGTCGGCGAACACACCGGATTCCTTGTCGTAGAGCACCGCATCGTCTTCCCACGACGCCTCGAGCAGCTTGTAGACGACGTCAAGGTACTCGTCGGCGTGGTTGTAACGCTCGTCGTGCTCCATCTGGTCGTCCTGACCGATGTTCTTCGCGGCCGAGGGCAGGTAACCGGTGACGACGTTCCAGCCCACGCGACCTTCGGTCAGGTGGTCCAGGGTGGCCAGGCGGCGAGCGAATGGGTAGGGGTGCTCATAAGCGGTGCCCGCGGTAACGCCGAAGCCGAGGTTCTCGGTCACGGCAGCCATGGCGGAGACCAGCAGGAACGGGTCGTTGACCGGGGTCTGTGCACCCGAGGTCAGTGCGGCCTCGGAGCTAGCACCGTAGACGTCGTAGGGGCCGAGCACGTCGGCGATGAAGAGCCCGTCAAAGAGCCCACGCTCCAGAATCTGAGCCAGATTCGTCCAGTACGACAGCTTGTTGTAGTCGCGGGCGTGATCATCAGGGTGCCGCCACAGGCCGGGCGACTGGTGGGCAACGCAGTTCATGTCGAAGGCATTGAATAGGATCTTGCGCTGATTTTGGGGTGCATCGGACACGAGGAAACTCCTTCCATCGGTTCTGGCGTTAGCACCTGTCGGGTTCACCGATGGTTGCTGCGGCATCAACGAGCCAGATCTCTCAGCCGCTCTGGATGGTATACGTATCGATTCCACCATATTCAACGCGGTTTGGCACACGGTGACGACGCATCACGTTAAATACGGGGGTGGGGGGGGGGGGGGGGGGGGGGGACCACCCCCAGCACAACGCGCACAAAGACATAGCAACAAGAAAGAC
>JBQDEV010000011.1:0-12105 GCA_052084925.1 Micrococcaceae bacterium | reverse complement strand
GGGGTTGGCCCCCCGGGGCCCCCCTCACGATGCATCTGGGGGGGGGGGGGGATATGTCCCCCCCCCCCACCCCCGTTACCCTGTCGTCAGAAGAGCTGCTCCGCGAGTCAGCCGTTTCTCACATCGGCGACAGCAGCGGAGGACGGTGCCGCCGGTGCGGACACCGACTCCGCCTCTGCCATGGTGGTTCCCTGCCCCTGCGGCGCCTGTGCCGGGGACTGCATTTCGGACTGGGGATCCTTGCCACCCCTCAGGACCACGGCGGCGAGGATCGCCACCGCCAAAGACGCCAGGGCACAGATCAGGAATGCGGTGGAGAAGCCCTCCCCCAGTGCCTGCAAGGCCAGGCTGGCCGCTTCGCCGCCGGGAGCTTCCACCGGAAGCGAGTTCACGGCGAACGGTCCCCCGCGTTCGAAGATCTCCTGAGCAGGAGCCAAGTGGTCCGGCGGCAGATCAGCCTGCGACAGGCTCGCCCCCAAACGCGGTCCCGCCGTCGACAGGGCGATCGCGCCCACCAGCACCGGTCCCAGAGCGAAGCCCAGATCGCGCAGCAGGTTCGTCGTCGCCGACGCCATTCCCGCCAGTTCTCGCGGAACCGAGTTGATAGCGACGGCCGTCACCGTGCTCAGTGTCAGCGCGAAGCCCAATCCGGTGAGCAGTGCCGGAAGAACGAACGGAGCCATGCTCCGGTCCATCACATCCAGGCGTGAGCCGAAGAACCCGCCGAGCGCCATGAGCAGCAGGCCTGCGGTCAGCATCCACCGGTCCGGAACGCGGGTCATTAGCGCGGAGATCACCGGGATCAGCACGAACGCCGGTCCTTGCAGCAGCAGGAACAGCACGCCGATGGACATCGGGTTCTGATGCTGCACCGGACCCAGCCACATAGAGAAGCAGAAGCAGATGCCCAGGAAGGCGAACATGCCCACCACGGCGATGATGGAGGACACGCTGAAGGCTCGGTTCTTGAACAACGACAGGCGCAGCAGCGGATCGTCGACCTTGAGCTGCAGCACCATAAAGATCGCCATCAGCACGGCGCCGACGATCAATGACGTCACCACGTACGAGGCTGACCAGCCGGCTTCGGGACCCTGGACCAGACCGAAAAGCACCAGCAGAAGTCCCAGGGCGAAGGTGACCTGCCCCCAGGGGTCGAGGCGACGCTCACGCTGACGGGTGGATTCTGCCGCCACCAGCAGGCACAGCACGGCGATGACGATGGAGAGCACACCGAGGCCGATGTAGGCAGCCTGCCAATATCCCATTGCGGCGAACGTTCCGCCCATCATCGGGGCGATGACCGCGCCAGCCGACAGGCAGCCTGCCCAGGTGGCGATACCGCGAGCGCGCTGCTGTGGCGTGACGGTCACCGCAGCGATGAGCGCCAGCGACGCCGGGTAGACCGCTCCAGCGCCCAGGCCGTTGATGGCCGAGCCGACCCACATCACCTGAACCGTCGGGGCAAGCACGCAGACGAGGGAGCCGATCACCATCGTCAGGGCCCCGATGACCGTGAGCTTGCGATGGCCGAAGCGGTCTCCCAAGACGCCGAAGGTCAGCTCGAAGACCACCACCGGAAGCATGAACCCTGCCGTGATCCACGTCAGCTGGGACCCGTAGGTTTCGAAATAGACCTGGAACGTGCCGTTGAGGGCGCCCGGCAGGGCGTTGGCCAGCTGCGCCACCAAAACGGCGATGCACGCCGCCAGAATCGTGCCCTTCACACGTAATCCTGGCGCGCGGCGCACAGTATCTGTGTCATGAGTCATGTCATGTCCTTTTCCGAGAGGGGCGTCCAGTCCGGTGCGATACCGCGGCACCCAGCATGAAGTGTGATGTGTGTCATACCAGTTTGGTATATTAATATTGGCTAAGCCATCACAGACTGTCAACCCCACCCGCAACAGCGGCCCTTACTGCATCTAGCGCTGACCGTGCAGTAATCTGACAGCAACCCACAGCGAGCCCTCATGACACATGGCGGCGACCAGCACCGAAGCGGAGGCGACACCACTTATGCCGAACGGCAATATCGACGTCAGCTCCGGAGTGCCGCTGTATCGGCAGATCAAGGACATTCTCCGGTCGGAGATCCTGCAGGGTCACACGGACCCGCATCGCCCCATGACCGAAGCGCAGCTGCTGGACCGGTTCAACGTGAGCCGCGCCCCCATTCGCCAGGCGCTCAAGGAGCTCACTAGCGAAGGATTTGTTTACCGCAAGCAGGGCAAGGGCACCTTCCCCGTCCCCGGAGCGCGCGTCGAGCGCCCGGCCAGCATCCGGTCGGGCGGACTCTACGAGTACCTCGAAGATGCCAACCTCAAGCCCACCTCCTCGATCTCAGACCTCCAGTACCGCGTGCCGCCGGCACACGTCCAGGAGGCCCTCAACCTTTCCCCCGACGAAGAGATCATGCACTTTATGCGGATTATCTCGGTCGAAGGGGCCCCGTTCGCCGAGGTGGAGGTGTACGTGCGCACCCCCGCTGACTTCAACCCCACACTCAAGGAGTTGGAAGAGGCCGGATCGGCGTTCACACTCCTGGATCGTCAGTACGGAATCCTTCTGGAGCGAGCGGACCACGCGGCCTCCGCAACCGCCGCCACCGCGGACCAGGCCAGAACGCTAGGCGTGCCCGCCGGTAGCCCCCTGCTCGTGATCGAGTCAACGTTCTTCATTACCGGCGGCGTGCCCGCCGGTTGGCGCTCCGCTGCCCATGGGGCCGAGAAGTTCAAATATCGCTTCACCTCTGACCGCTAGCTCCGGTCACGGATTCGGGGCATCACCCTTGACTTTGGCATTACAATATGTGAAAGTACTCACAAGGTAATACACGTCACACATTGTGTGGGTGACTTCGATGGGACCAGCGGACCCCATCCCCCGGTCATCGCACACGAACACACCGCACTGACTTTTCCGTCCCGTTGGGGGCGCCGAGCCACGGTGCCGTCGCAGCTGATGGGAACGCTCGACGAAAGGCCACACACATGCCTGAACATCCTTCTTCACCCTTCTCGGCTCAGACTGTTCTGGGCCCCGTTCCAGCCACCGAGCTCGGAGTCATCTCCGCCCACGAAGCTCTGCTCTCTGTTCTCCCGGGAGCGCAGTTCGCCCCGGAGATCAGCATGGATCGCGCCGAGATCTTTGAGACACTCGCTCAGAAACTCAACGATTTCCGATCCCACGGCGGAGGCACCGTCGTCGATTCGACCGGGATGTTCCACGGTCGTGACGTCCCCCTACTCGAGTCGCTGTCCCGCAGCACCGGCGTGCACCTGATCGCGTCAACCGGACTGGGTCCAGAAGACCACCTCGGTGGCTACTTCCTCACCCCACAGACGAACCCGCCGACGCCGTGGCCGGCCGAGAAGTTCGAGAAGCTCTTCGCCGACGAGATCAACCTCGGCATGGTTGTTCCTCGCGTCGAGCGACGGGGACCCGCAGGCCTTGCGTGCGTGATTGCCTCTCGCACGGGGATGACCCCGACCGAAGAGGGGCTCTTCCGGGGAGCAGCTCGCGCGGCGCACGCGACGAACACCGCGCTCAGCATCCGTTTCGGTCAGGACCCCCTGGCCGACCTCGACATCGTCCTTTCGGAGGGTATTGGCCCAGACCGGGTGCTCGTCGGCAATCTCGACCTGCGCGAGGTCGTTGATTCCGGGGCCACCGCTGAGATCGCGCGACGCGGGGCTTACATCGGCATCGACCACATTGGTCTCAACGAGGATGCCGACTATCTCACCGATCGCGAGCGCGTCGCGTTGATTCGCGAGCTCATCGATCAGGGACTCGGGAATCGCGTCTTGCTCTCCACCTCGGCTACCGGAGTCGCCAAAGGCCATCCCGGGAACGACATCGCCTTCTCCCACGTGCTCTCGACGTTCATCCCCTTCGCCCGAGAACACGGTCTCCGCGAGGATGACGCGACGCTCATCCTGGAGCGCAATCCCCAAGCGTTCTTGACCGGCTCCGGGCCGCTCGTCGAATCACGTCAGTCCGCTTAAGAACTCTGCCAGAAAGCCCAGAGGTAAGAACATGTCAGCAGTCAACACTGTCTTAGGACGCATCCCCGCCGAAGAACTGGGATTCGTCGCCATCCACGAGCACATCGGCTACGGGATGCCCGGCTCCGAGCTGGACACCCAGTGGTGGAAGACGCCCGAGCAGCGCTACGAAGAGACCGTGCCGAAACTGCGCGCGTATCACGAGTATGGAGGCGGCACTCTGGTCGATGCCACCGGCATCTGCAACGGTCGCGACGTCGACTACTACAAGTCCTTGTCGGCGAAAACCGGCGTCAACATCGTCGCCTGCACCGGCTTCGTCGGAGGCGATACGGTCCTGCCGTACTTCGCCCAGGCCTCTGTGGCCTATCTGACGCAGCTGTTCATCCACGAGATCACCGTGGAAATCGGCAGCACCGGCGCCCGGGCGGGAATCATCAAGGTCGGGGTCTCCCGCGGTGGGAAGATGACCGATCTGGACAAGAAGGTCTACCGCGCAGCAGCGCGAGCCGCCGCGCAGACCGGGGTCCCCATCCTCACTCACCTTGCGATCGATGCGGTGCCCGCGATTCAGATCTTCGAGGAAGAAGGCCTCGATCTCGATCGCGTGCTGTTCGGACACGTCGATGACGGTCCCAACTGGTCCATCACCCCGCACGACCTGATCCTCGAGCGCGGCGGCCGCCTCGGTTTCGACACGTTCGGGTACGAGACCGAACTGCCGGACCCGCCCTTCTGGGGGCGTCCGCGCGCTGACCGTCTGGAGCATTTCGTCCGGACCATCAAGGATGGACACCTCGACAAGGTCATGGCGTCAGCCGATGCCAACTGCTCGCCGCTGGGCTGGCCCGGGGTCAAGGGCCACACCATCAACTACCTCTTCGAGCAGCTGATCCCCGATCTCCAGGCACAGGACATTGATCAGGCCACGATCGACCGGATCTTCATCGACAACCCGGCATCCTTCCTCGCGCTCCAGAGCTGAGCCCGAACCGAGCACCACAGACCACCATCGCACCAGCTGAAAGACAACCATCATGGAACTCAACGATCTACGCACCCTCGATATCGCGATCGTCGGCGGCGGCTACGGCGGCGCTGCCGCCGCGAAAGCCCTGCAGAGCATCGGCGCGGAAAACGTTCACGTCTACGAACAGGCCACACGTCTCGCCCAGGTCGGCGCGGGCATCGGACTCCGTCCCACCACGATGCGGCTGTTTCGGTCCTGGGGCGCATTCGACGCCATCGCCGCCGTCTCCTCAGCCTCGGATCATCTGAACATCCTCACGGCGGATGGCTCCACGGTGCTCGCACGCGAAGAATGGCCGGGCCTGAACGAAGACGGCGACACCACGTACACCCAGATCATTCACCGCGGGGACTTCATCGAAGCGCTGCTCAGCGTGCTGCCACCGGAAATGGTGCATATCGGGCACAAGCTGACGCGCATCGACGACCACGGTGATCGCGCCTCACTGTCCTTCGAGAACGGCAAGACCGTCACCGCCGACGTCGTCATCGGAGCCGACGGCATTCGCTCGATGGTGCGCCACCAGATGTTCTCCACCGCAGAACCGGTGTACTCCGGCGAACACGCCTACCGCGCCGTGATCGCAATGAAGGACGCGCTCGGCCTGTCCACCGACACCAACCCGACGTTCTACATGGGAGCCAACGGAACGGTGGCGTACAACCTCCCGCTGCCGCACCGGGACCAGCTCTCCTACGACATCACGGCGCGATCGGATGACGATTCCTGGGCGCCGGTCATCACGAATGACGACCTCGTTCGGACCGTGGAGGGATTCGACGAGCGGATCGTCCAGATCGCGCGCGACATCGATCTCTCGACGGTGACCAGCCGGGCGGTCTTCGACATCGACCCGGTGGAGAACTGGCATTCCGACTCCGTCACGCTCCTCGGCGATGCCGCTCACGCCATGCTTCACCATCAGGGGCAGGGCGCCAACTCGGCGATCCAGGATGCGGGCGCTCTAGCCGACGCCTTCCTGGCAGCGGGCTCGGTCGCGGAGGCCCTGACGCTGTTCCAGAACACGCGGAAGCCGGTGACTGATCACCTTCAGCACATCTCGCGCGCGGGATGGAACGCCGACGCCGTGGAATCGGCCTTCCCCGGACAAAAATAGAATGACCCCAGCACATCCGTGTCTGAACAGGAGTAAGTAGATGACCTTGCACCCCGCCATCGCCGAGCTCGTGGCCACACTGCCACCCACGTCGACGGAGCCACCGGATCCGGAGGCGAAACGCGCAGGAGATCATGCGCACCTGCCACCGGCGGAGGCGAAAACTGCGGTGCGGGCGGTCGAGGATTTCTCGGTAAGCGGCGCCCAGGGCTCCGTTGCGGTGCGCCTCTACGACGGCACCGCCGACGGGTCCGCCACTCCGGTGATCGTCTACGCCCACGGCGGCGCGTTCTTCTCTGGAGACCTGGAGACTCATGACCACGTCTGCCGTGATCTCGCCGCGGCCACCGGGTGGCGCGTGCTGGCGGTCGACTACCGGCTTGCCCCCGAAGCGCGCTTCCCGGCCGGCCTCGAGGACCTGCGTGCCGTGATCCACTGGGTCGGCGAACACCCCGAGGGCCTGGGCTGGGATGGTGCGCGTCTCGTGGTCGCCGGCGACTCTTCCGGCGCCAATTTCGCGGCTGTGCTGGCGGCGGATGCCCTCGACGGGCGCAATCCGGGGGCACCGTCGATCACCGATCAGGTGCTGTTCTATCCGTCGTTGGACCTGGACTTCAACGCGGAGAAGTACCCGTCAATTCGCGAGAACGCCGTGGGCTACGGTCTGGAAACGGCAGGGTTGGCGCCCTTCAATTCCTTCTATCTGGGCTCCGGCGCCAACCCGGACGACGTCCAAGTCTCCCCCATCAAGCGCGAGGAATTCGCGGGGCTGCCACGCGCCCTCGTCATCACCGCGCAGTACGATCCCCTGCGCGATGAGGGTGAACAGTACGCCCAGCGGCTCCTCGATGCCGGCGTCGAGGTCTCCCTGCTGCGCTGGGATGGCGCCAATCACGGATTCATCCAGAACTTCTCCTGGATTCCCGAAATGCACGCGGCGTATCAGGCGACGGCGGACTTCCTGAACCGCAGCTGACCATGTCCGTCCACCGCCAGAGCGTCACCGCCCCTGATCTCGCTGACGCTCTGGCGCCGTGGGGACGATTCAGCTCGACGTCGAATCGCACCTCCCCGGAACGGGTCTGGTCGAGAGCCGACGGCGAGCTGCTCCGAGGGCGCAGTGACCTGGTTGAGCTGGACTTGGTCAGAACGAGCCTCGCCGGGCTCGTGGTCGAGCGATCGCCTGCGCACGTGACGACGACGAGCCACCACCACATCGTGGTGATCCAGCTGGCCGGCCACAGCGTTCTTGCACCCGACGATGGCCGCCGCCCCATAGAACTCGGCCCTGGAGCCTTCAGCGTCGGGAACCCGCGCGTGCCCTATCGCTGGGAGTTTCTCGACGCCCCGGAGCTGATGATGGTCCGCTTCGACGGGACCGGACTGCGCGACCACGCCCGGGCACTCGACACGGTGGTGGGCGACCCCTTCACCGCCGATTCCAGCTACGCCCGCTTGGCCGTGGACACGGCACGGCAGGTCCTCACGGATGATTCCATCCTGTCGGGAGCGCGTGCTGAGCAGACGCTGCATCACGTGGTCGAGATGTTCGCCAACGCCATCATCGATCGACTGCAGACCGTCGGCATCCCCACGGAGGAACCGTTCGCCACGGCGCCACCGCTGTTCCATCGCGCTAGGGACTACATCGCAGGGCATCTGGGCGAGCCTTTAACGGTCGAGAGTCTGGGCGCGCGGCTCTCGGTGTCACCGCGGTCCCTCCAATCCGCCTTCCGCCAGGCCGGGACCTCCGTGTCGGGCTGGATTCGACGATGCCGACTCGAAGCATGCCACCATGCGCTCACCGATCCCTCGTGGGACCATGCCAGCGTGCTGGACATCGCCATCCACCATGGCTTCGTGGATCAGTCCCACTTCGGACGTGTCTTTCGTGCCGAGTACGGACAGACACCCCGAGACGTGCGGAATCGGCGCCGCGAACCAGAACCAGGAGAACTGCTGGCTCGCGACGCCGTCGATCATCGATCCAGCATCTGAGTCAGCGCCCGCTGCAGGGCCGCCGCCGGATCCTCCACCGCCGTGATAGCCCGGAAGCCGACATGCTGATCCGGACGGACCAGCAGGCATCCGTCTTCTGCGATGCCGCTGCGTCGGGCGAAATCACCGTAGTGATCCTGGACGTCCCCGGCCTGACTGATCGCCACCACGGCAATCTCCACATCGAGTTCCCCCGACAGCGCTTCCGCGGCGTTGCGCCATGCCGCCCCACGATCGCGGACCAGCAGCGTGAGCCGCTCCTGTCCGACGAGGTCCAGCACGGAGACGGTCTTCGAGGAATCGCCGACCCAGGCGTGGGGCAGCCGCGCCCCGGGATGGCTGTTCGGCTGGATGTAGAGCTGCGGGTCGCGGTCGTAGTGCAGCTGCGTACCATCGTCGATGACGGCGTCCGAGGTATAGACCTGATTCATCTCCACCCCGTGAGCTTCGAAAATGTAGGACTCCTCGTCGAGGACCTCCCGCAGGGCGGCACGTCGCTGCTGGCCCGCCGCCGAATCCTCGTCGAGCTCGCGATGCCCGGTGGCGCGCTGTTCAGCGGATGCAGCTGGGTCCAGACCCAAGGCGGGCAGCAGTTTCACGCCCAGCTTCCAGGAGTCCACGGCACGATTCACCACCTGGGAGCCCACCGGCTGCCGTTCGCGGGAGTAGGAGTCCAGTAGGCCCGGCCCAGCGGTGCCTTTGACCACGTAGGCCAGCTTCCACGCGAGGTTGAAGGCGTCCTGGACGCAGGTGTTCGCGCCCAGGCCGTTCGTCGGCGGGTGTCGATGAGCGGCGTCCCCGGCGAGGAAGACGCGCCCGTACCCATAGGACTCGGCGACCAGGCGGTTGATCCGCCACGGGTACAGCCCGTTGATGGTGATCTCCACATTCGGGTCCCCGATGGCGTGGCGGATCTCCTGCTCGGCCTCCTCGGGCGTCAGCCGCGCGTTGCGCTCGCCCAGATACACCAGGGAGGCAGACCATTCATGCCAGGGCTGCACCATCCGGATCATGGCCCGGGTGGGACCCTCGGGACGGTTCTGGATGATCTCGTACAGCGACCCGGGACGGTGGGCGACCAGGTGCGACAGGTCTGCCGTGAAGCTGATGTTCATCGCGTCGGCGAGTCCGGATTCACCGTCAAAGGTCGCCCCCACCGCTTTCGCCACAGGGCTGCGACCGCCGTCAGCTCCGACCACGTAGCGCGCGCGAAGGGTGTGAGGTTGACCGGTCAGCCCGTCGACGAGGTGCACTTTGACGCCCTCGACATGCTGTTCCAGGCCGGTGAAGGAGGTGTGGAAGCGGATGCGGGCACCAAGTCGGGCGGCCTCGGCGAGCAGGATCGGCTCCAGCCGGTTCTGTGGGATGTCGCAGCCGACGGTGGGGCTGGCGGTGAGGTATTCTCCCTGCCGATCGGGGTTGTTCCCCCAGGACCAGGCGCGACCGAATTCCCGTCCGGTGAAGGATTCCGCCACCACCTGGGAGGCCATCGTCTCCCGCGGTGAGGATTTGCTCCGGACCTCCTCTTCCAGTCCGACGGACCGGAGCACCTCCATGGTGCGCTGGTTGGTGATGTGCGCCCGGGGCGAATCCGCGACCCAGGTCTCCCGGGTGACGACGGTGACGGCGACGCCGTGCCGTGCCAGGAGCAGGGCGGTAGCCAGTCCGGTGGGGCCGGAACCGACCACGATCACGTCCTGCTGTAGCTCCTCACCGGCGACGTGCTGCGACGCGGCCGACCAGGATTCCCGGATCAAGTTCTGTGGCGATGTGCGTGGGTTCATGCCCCCAGTCTGTCGTGATCTGCATCACACCACTCGTCGATCGGCGCATCACCTTCGACTATTCGCGCACGAATGCCCGCCCGTCAGTCCGCGAGGCGCCGATACCCGTCCAGGGTGGTGAAGAACGGGGCCGGCTCGCGCGTGGGGTCCCCTTCATACCCGAGGGTTTCGGCCACCGCCTGGAACGGCGAGTACATCGAGTCCGTCTCTACCAGCCCCGCAGCCAACGCCTCGCGGGCAGTAGCGTGCACACGCTCTTCGATATCCAGCGACTCCTGCAGAGCCTCGCGGGCTTGTTCCCGATTCAGCTCCACCCCGTAGGGGTCACCGGCGGCGGTCCGGTATGGGTGGCCCAGATACAGGTGCTCCGGCGTGATCTCATCCAAGAGGTACCGCAGCGACCGGCGATAGGCCACCGGATCCTCGTAACCGGGGAAACCGTTGGCCGCACCGTGGATCTGCACGGCGTCGCCGACGAAGACATCCCCCTGCCCCTCGATCACGTAGGCCACCGACCCCGCCGTGTGCCCGGGGATGTGATGCACACCGACACGCACTCCGCCGCCCAGATCCAGGGTCTCGCCTCCGTGCACGATGACGTGCGGTTCCATCTCCCCGGAGATCGCGGACGCCGCATTCCGCTCCTGCTTCTGCCGGGCCTCGGCGTCGTCGATGTAGCGATCACGCACCGTGAAGTATTGGTCAACGTGGGCGGCGCGAGACTGCAGGTAGTGGACGTCCTTCTCATGGATGACGACCTGCGCACGGCGCCCGGTCAGCTCCCAGAGCTCATAGGCTCCGCCGAGGTGATCGATATGACCATGGGTGAGCAGGATCCAGCGGACGTCCTCGATGCGCCGCCCTAGCTTCTCCAGTGCCGGAGCCATTCCTTCGGAGGGCGAACCGGTGACCCCGGTATCGACGATCGCCGGTTCCGGCGCATCGATGTAGAAGCTATAGAGACCGAATCTCCCCCAGGGAGACAACAGCGGATGGACGGTTGCAGTCATGATGGGACACCTTCTCGGGCTGCTGGGGACGCCGGGTCTTGCCCCGACTCATTTGGTATAATAATATGCAATAAATCACACGATGCAAGGGGTCGACCGAGACTGATCCCCTGAGGAGGAGTACCGCAGATGTCGCACACCACCACGTGGACGCACGGCGCCCAAACGATGTCGATCCACAAGGATCTCCGAGTGCCGATGCGCGACGGCGTCGAGCTGGCCGCCGATGCCTACCATGCCCCCGACGATACTCCTCGTCCCGCCCTGGTCGCCCTGAGCCCCTATGGCAAGGAACTCCAGGCGCAGGCGCTGACCATGCCACCCCAGCGGCGCCCCTCCCCCATGTGGGACGGCTGCATCGAGGCCGGCGATATCGCTCGCATCATCCAGGAGGGCTACGTCCACGTCATCGGGGATCTGCGCGGTTCCGGAGCCTCCGAGGGCGAGCACATCGGCAACTACAACGCCGGGGGTGTTTCCCTCGGCCAGGATGCCTACGACTTCATCGAGTGGGTCGCCGCTCAGCCTTGGTGCGATGGCAACGTGGGCATGGTGGGGATCTCCTACTTCGGTTCCATGCAGCTACTCGCCGCCGCCGAGCGCCCGCCGAGCCTGAAGGCCATCTTCGTCTCCGGCGGTCACTACGACTTCTATGAGACCACGTACCACGGCGGGGTGATGTGGTTCATGCCGCGCGCCGCGCGCGAGGGACGCGGCGGCGACTCCGGCTGGGCCTTCACCGACCGGGTGAAGTCACGCATGCTGGAGACCTTCTCCCCGGAGGAGGTCCGCGCCAAAGTGGCCGAGCGCCTGGCGGATCCGGATGTGGCCGCCTGGCCGAACCTGGTGCATACACTGCACTACCCGACGAACCACGAGGCGTGGTTCGACATCATCATGAATGATCTCAACACCGAGTGGTACCACGAGCGGAACCCGGTGACGGTGGCCGACCAGGTCGAGATCCCGGTGTGGCTGCAGATCGACAACGGTCGCGGCTGGACCATCGATGGCACCCTCGAGCTCTACAACCGGCTCCAGGGACCGAAGAAACTCGACATCGGCCCCTACCCGCCCATGCAGTCCCGCCCCTGGGTGGAAGAGCACGACAAGATGTTCCGGTGGTACGACTACTGGATCAAGGGCATCGACAACG
>JBQDEV010000010.1:0-129467 GCA_052084925.1 Micrococcaceae bacterium | reverse complement strand
ACCACCCACACACCCGTCCTGTGGGGCGCTTAACCCACCACGCTTACTACTCGATAACACTCCGGGGGTGCCCCACCTCTTGGGTGGGGCCACACGCTTCTTAAGTCACTGGCTGCGCCCGAGGGCGCAGTCCCGGGTCTACTCCAAGTAGTCGCGTAGCACCTGTGAGCGCGAAGGGTGGCGCAGCTTCGACATGGTCTTGGACTCTATCTGGCGGATGCGCTCACGCGTGACGCCATACACCTTGCCAATCTCATCCAGTGTCTTGGGCTGACCATCAGTGAGACCGAATCGCATCGCGACGACTCCGGCTTCCCGCTCGGACAAGGTGTCGAGCACCGAGTGGAGCTGTTCCTGCAGCAGGGTGAAGGAGACCGCATCCGCGGGAACCACGGCCTCGGAATCTTCAATCAGGTCACCGAATTCGGAATCGCCGTCCTCACCCAGCGGGGTATGCAGCGAGATCGGCTCACGGCCGTACTTCTGAACCTCGACGACCTTCTCGGGAGTCATGTCCAGCTCTTTGGCCAGCTCTTCCGGGGTGGGTTCGCGACCCAGGTCCTGCAGCATCTGTCGTTGCACACGGGCCAGCTTATTAATGACCTCGACCATGTGCACCGGGATACGGATGGTTCGAGCCTGATCGGCCATCGCGCGTGTGATCGCCTGACGAATCCACCAGGTGGCGTATGTCGAGAACTTGAAGCCTTTGGTGTAGTCGAACTTCTCGACCGCACGGATCAGGCCCAGGTTGCCTTCCTGGATCAGGTCCAGGAACAGCATGCCACGGCCGGTGTAGCGCTTAGCCAGCGAGACCACGAGACGCAGGTTGGCCTCGAGCAGGTGGTTCTTGGCACGACGCCCGTCAGCGATGACGAGCTCGTAATCGCGACGCAGCCGCGTGTCTTCGACCGGGTTCTCTTTGATCTTGTGTTCCGCGTAGAGACCTGCCTCGATACGCAGGGCAAGGTCGACCTCCTGCTCGGCGTTGAGCAGCGCAACCTTGCCGATCTGCTTGAGGTAGTCCTTGACAGGATCCGCGGTAGCGCCCGAGGTAACCACCTGCTGCACAGGGGCGTCTTCCTCGGAATCGGAAACGACGAATCCACCGGAGGTGGTCTCTTCCTCAGCCTTGCCCGATTTACCCTTGGCGTCTGCCTCCGGCGTCTCATCCTCACCGGCCGCTTCAGCTTCTTGGAGGCTCGCTTCTTCTTCGAGCTCCTCGACGATCTCCTCGACATCGGCCTCGACCTTGGTCGTCTTCGTCGTACCGCGCTTACCTGCCGCAGTCTTAGGGGCGGCCTTCTTCGGGGCCGCCTTCTTGGTCGTCGTCGAGGACGCGGTCGACGCAGTCTCCTTCGACTCGTCGGCTTGTTCTGCGGTCGACGCTTTTGCAGCCGACCGCGACTTGGCCTTCGCTGGAGTAGTAGTCACTCAGAACCTTCCCTACGGCAGTGTGAAGCGAACAGTGGTCAAAACCACTATGACCCTGTCAAGTCCGAAACTTTCACCAGCCGCGGTAGACCGACTGATAAACAGTCGGCAGAGCAACCAGCTCGCGCTTCAGACGCAGGGTCTTTAGGGGTGCAACGACCTGGATCGCGAGTTTGTTCCCGCATCTCCAAATATTCCTCAGAAAATGTGGAGCCGGTCGGAGCACCCCCACAATTATTGCATGTTCGCCGAGCCATCTTGTCCAAAGCGACGCGAGGACGCTTCTGGACTGGATCAGGGCAACTCGTCAAGCCGCCGATCGGTCGCGACCAGACCATGCGATGTCACGATCCAGCGCCCACGGATTGATCATTCCGAACCGCACCGCCTCGGCGAGCAGAACGGCAAGACTGCAGGAGGGGTTCCACGACACAGCTTGGTCAAGCAGTCCCGAAGCGTGGCTCCCCCTGCCGCGCGCCCATTCGATCCAGGCTGCGATGGCTGCCGTCACGGCTGCGACCGTTGGAGTCGCTTGGGGAACGAGATCTTCACAGTATCGACGAAGCAAGTCCAGCCTCGACCAATTCGGCCCTCTTCCCGTTCTCCCGGTAAGCGTTTCCGCCGCAAGGCGAGCACAGTAGTCGTCGGCCTGCGCCTCGAAGAGATTCTCGAGCCCGGCCGGAATGCGGGAAGCAGCCGCGAGCCCGGAGACCGCGTTCTCGAATCCGAAGCAGGCGCCGACCATGAGCAGATCACGCCACGAAGTATTCTCCAGGGGCGCAGCGAAGACAGCCGCCTCGGCGGCGTCGATCGGCCGGCCGCTCTCCAGAATCTCGTCCCAGGACCGCAACCAATTCCAGCAGGCGACCGTGTCGTCCTCGTAGGGAGCCTGGGGCAGCATCCCGGGATCGCTGCTGGGATCCGGCAGGGTGACGGTGAGATAGTCCGGCTCAATCGGGTGTCCCAATAACGTCAAAGAATCACTGACCAATGTTCCACGCGGTTCTCCCACTGGAGATCCTTGCGTTACGCAGTCTCCACGATGGCCGCAGTAAAGATGCCACACGCGCCGGTCGCGGAGGACCCAGCTCTCGAAGACAGGGAGGCGATTCAGCGCAGTTCCACGGCGCATCGACCGATCGACACGGTCAATGGCGTTCCTCAATGGAGCATCCGCACCGTCCATCGAAGTATCATTCTGTGGATCCTGATCATCGTCCAGGAAGTAGACGAGCAAAAGTCGATCGGCTTCCACATCATTTCTCAGTTGGGTCGCGACGTAGCCCCCTAATTGCTGTGCATGATGTTCCACACGCTCCTCATCGCTGGTGTCGATAACTCCGTGAATCAGCACGGACTCCAACGTGGGTGGCAGGTCTCCGCGCATGACGGCCCCGAGCCGTTTTTCGCGCACTGCCACTCCGACCCAGGACCGTTTCGGTTCGAAGCCGAGAGTATGGATGATGTAGGCCAGAAGCTCAGCGGGCTCTCGTACGGAAAGCTGCCGGGAAACAAGGTCGCTGGCGGGAAGCAGGTGGTGGCGAGGATTCGAAGCGTTCATGCACTTCAGCCTCGTCCACGGGCGCCTTACCGATGTCTCCGCTGCGGCAGACCTGTGGACGGCGCCCTCAGCTGCCGAGCATGTGGAGGACCAGGAGGTCAGTCCTCGCTCTGCGAATCGGACCTCGAGGTATCCGTACCGTCTGTTTCCTCGGTCCCACTCTCGAGATCGTCCACGTTGAGCGGTTCTTGCGGGCGGGAGGGCATGATCGATCGGGAGGAAAGCCGCTCCTCGGAGTGACGGGGTTGAGTCGAGAGGTACTCTTCCACAGCTGCCCCCAGCGATTCAGCGTCCGGCACTTGCTCGTCTCGGTTGAGCAAGAGCGATCGTACCTCTCCGGACTTCGTCGCGTGTTCGTCGAAATTCTGCTCCAGCCCGCTGACCATGGCTCGAATTTCCTCAGAAGACTGCGTTTGGCGTTCCAGCTCCAGGTCGATTTCACGGCCTTTTTCGCGCAACTCGTCTGTCGGCAGCATGAGCTCGAGAGCTGCACCGGCATATTCGAGGGCAGACACAGCGGCCTGAGGATAGGTGGCATCTGCCAGGTAGTGCGGCACGTGCACCGTGTAACCGCTCGTGCCGTAGGAGGCCTCTTCCAGCCGCAGCTCGAGCAACTGGCTCACCCCGGAAAGCATTCGAGCCTGCGGTGACCAAGTGCTCAGGCCCGCGACAAGCTCATCGCGGCTACCGTGTGCTGTGACTCCCAACGGACGAGTATGGGGCACGGGCAGCGGCATGGCATCGAGCATGGTCACGAGACGTACATCGAGTTCTTCTACAAGGAACAGAACGGAAGCGACGAACCGCTCCCACTGATAATCGGGCTCTTGACCGGAGAGCAGGAGGAACGGATTGCCGAGCACGTCGTTGACCAGATGCAGTTGCAGCTCTGGAGCACGAAAATCCGTGAAGCGCTGACCGTCGAAGGTGATATGCGGACGCCGGGAGCGGTAGTCCACCAGCTGATCGGCGTCGAAAGTGGCCAGGAGCTGATGGTCGAGACGTTCCAGCAGGGTGTCGTTGACCTGGCGAGCGATATGTCCAGCGTCGAGATGACCGCTGAAGACCGCCAGCATGCCGAGTCCGCGCAGCGGGGACTCACCATCGACTTGGGCAGAGAGCAGTTCCCGCCCTTCGGGCTGCAACCTGAACAGCATTCTGGGATCTTGCACCGAGATTCCTCCTCTGGGACGCCATTCCACACTTTTCACTATCAACGGCTTCTAGCCCGGAATGTATTCCGTACCCCGTTAGGATGGGACCGACCCCACACCGCTGACTCACTCTCAAAAGGACGTGAACTACGTGACCACTGCGTCATCTCCCACCTTCATTACTCCTACCAGTCCGACCCTACGCGTTGCTTCCGGAGTTCCCGAAGTCCAGGCACTTGTCCTGGCCACGGAATCCACCAACGAAGGCCCACGTCTGCTCGAGAACACGGTATTGAGCGAAAATGAGAGCAAGCGAATCACCGATGTACTACCGGCCCTCGGTGTCCGCGGTTCCGCAGATGAGGTGGTTCGGATCCCGGCACCGGCAGACAGCACCTACGACGTGCTGGTTCTCACCGGCGTCGGCTCGAAGGATCGTCCAGCACAAGGCACCCCTCAGGTGGACCACTCACCGGAGGGTGAAGTGGCCGCGGAGAATCTGCGACGCGCCGCGGGCTCGGCTGTTCGCAGCCTCGCAGGTCTCACGTCGGTGGCTCTTGCCCTACCCGCTGACACGAAAGAGCGTTTGGCCGCGGTGGCGGAGGGTGCAGCCATCGCTGCCTACTCATTCACCGCCTTCCGCTCCGTTGCACCGGAAAAGGACGGAGTCACGAACGACGCTGACACGGATGCCGCGTCGCAGAACGAAAGCGCCGGCTCGTCGAAATCACCGGTCGCCGATATTCATGTCGTCACCGAAGTAACCGCTGACGATGCAGACACCATCGTTCGCCGGGCAGAGACGGTCGCTCAGGCTGTGCGAGTGACCCGGGACTTCGTCAACACCCCGCCCTCGCATCTCTTCCCAGCCTCATTGGCCGACACCGCGGTCGATTTGGTGAAGGATCTCGACGTCGAGACCACCGTCTGGGACGAGCAGCGCTTGGCGGAGGAGGGCTTCGGCGGAATTCTCGGCATCGGTCAGGGTTCATCCCGCCCTCCGCGTCTCGTGCGGATGGCCTACTCCCCTGCCGATGCTCAGGGGCACATCGCGCTGGTCGGCAAAGGCATCACCTTCGACACCGGTGGCATTTCCCTGAAGCCCGCAGCGTCGATGATGACCATGAAGTCTGACATGACCGGCGCAGCCACCGTGGCCGCAGTAGTCGCGGCCGTCGCCCGACTCCAGCTGCCGATCAAGGTGACCGGCTGGCTGGCCGTTGCAGAGAACATGCCCTCCGCGACCGCGATCCGCCCCTCAGATGTGCTGACCATGTTCGGCGGCAAGACGGTGGAAGTGTTGAACACCGACGCTGAAGGTCGAGTCGTGATGGCAGATGCCCTCGTTGCTGCCTGCCAGGAAGAGCCAGACGCCGTGATCGACATCGCCACACTCACCGGCGCTCAGATGGTAGCTCTGGGCAACCGCACCACCGGTGTGATGGGTCACGACGCATTGCGGGAGGAACTCGTTGCCGCAGGCCAGTCCAGCGGGGAGAACATCTGGCCCATGCCCATTCCGGCGAATCAGCGTGCTTCGCTGGACTCGTCGGTGGCTGACATCTCGAATATGGGCGACCGTTTCGGCGGCATGCTGACCGCGGCCGCGTTCCTGCGCGAATTCGTCGGAACCACCCCGTGGGCCCACCTCGACATCGCGGGCCCCTCCTTCAACGAGGCCGGGGCGTGGGGATACACACCGAAGGATGCAACCGGAGTGATGGTTCGCACACTGATCACCTTCTTGTCAGCGCGGGCCGAAATCAGCGCATAATAATGCCGCCGATACGCGGGCGACACGCTGGAATTGACGGTGAATCGCCCGCGTGTCATCGGTGGTTGCAAGTAGCCGATCCGCACGATTCATAGATAAGGTTGATTTCAAAGTCTCTCAGGCTATACATGGCCAGCAATACATACTGGTTTCCAGTACAACCGGGGCGGGAAAATCCCCGTGCCCTAACGTAGAGGAGCAACACTCGTGTCCGAAACCGCTCAGGAATTTGACGTCCTCATTCTCGGCGGTGGCTCCGCCGGTTATGGTGCCGCGCTGCGAGCCGTCCAGCACGGCCTGACCGTCGGTCTGGTCGAGAAAAGCAAGCTTGGCGGAACCTGCCTGCACTGGGGATGCATTCCCACCAAGGCTTACCTGCACGCCGCTGAAGTAGCTGATGAGGCGCGTCACGCTTCATCCTTCGGCGTCAATGCCACCGTGGACTCGGTCGACATGGGCAAAGTGCGCGACTACAAGGACGGCATCGTCGCCGGGAAGTTCAAGGGCCTCTCCGGTCTTCTGAAGATGCGCAAGGTCAACGTCATTGAAGGCGAAGGCAAGCTCGTCTCCCAGAACGAGATCGAGGTCGATGGCACTCGCTACCAGGGCAAGCACATCATCCTCGCATCCGGATCGTATTCCAAGACGTTCGGGCTCACCGTCAGCGATAAGATCATGACCTCGACCGAGGCTCTGCAGCTTGATTACCTCCCGAAGTCCGCCATCGTTCTTGGAGGCGGCGTGATCGGTTCCGAGTTCGCCTCGATGTGGAACTCCTTCGGAGTCGATGTCACGATCATCGAGGGTCTGGATCACCTGGTGCCCAACGAAGATCCGTCGATCATCAAGGTGCTGGAGCGCGAGTTCAAGAAGAAGGGAATCAAGTCCAACCTCGGAACCTTCTTCGACAAGGTTGAAGAGACGGATTCCGGCGTCAAGGTCACCCTTTCCGATGGCAAGGAGTTCGAAGCGGAGATCTGTCTCGTTGCTGTGGGACGCGGACCGAACACCGAAGGCCTCGGTTTCGAAGAGCAGGGTGTCACCCTGGACCGTGGTTTCGTCATCACGGATGAGCGCCTCCACACCGGCGTCGGCAATATTTACGCTATCGGCGATATCGTCCCAGGAGTCCAGCTGGCCCACCGCGGGTATCAGCAGGGAATCTTCGTGGCCGAGGAGATCGCAGGCAACAACCCGCTGATCGTTGAAGACGTCAACATCCCCAAGGTGACCTTCACGGAGCCGGAAATCATGTCTGTGGGTTACTCGCAGCCCAAGGCCGAGGAGAAGTTCGGCAAGGACAATGTGGAGGTCACGGAATACAACCTTGCTGGCAACGGCAAGTCGTCCATCCTCGGCACCGGTGGTGTCATCAAGATGGTTCGCCAGAAGGACGGCGCCATCATCGGCGTCCATGGCATCGGCAAACGCATCTCCGAGCAGATCGGCGAGGCCCAGCTCATCGTGAACTGGGAGGCCTACCCCGAAGATGTCGCAGCCTTCATCCACGCACACCCGACCCAGAACGAGTCTCTCGGCGAAGCAGCGATGGCCCTTAACGGCCATCCGTTGCATGGCTGAGCCACCCCATACTCGGGTGGCCAGCCCACCCATCACCGCATGTCCGGTGATACACCGGAAAACTGAGAGAGGAAACGGGACATCATGTCTGAAACCGTGAGCCTGCCAGCACTGGGCGAGTCCGTCACAGAGGGCACCGTCACCCGCTGGCTCAAGCAGGTCGGAGACCAGGTCGAGGTCGACGAACCCTTAGTGGAAGTGTCTACTGACAAAGTCGACACCGAGATCCCCTCGCCGATTGCCGGCGTTTTGGAGGAGATCCTCGTCGACGAAGACGAGACCGTCGAAGTGGGTGCTGATCTGGCCCGTATCGGTGGTGGCGACGGCGCCGACTCCGGTAGCGACGCCGACGACTCCGCGGAGGCCCCTGCCGAAGCGGAAGAGACCGAAGCAGAGCCTGCAGAAGAGCCCGAGGCCGCTGCTGAGGCGCCCGCGTCCGACGACGCTGCTGAGGACTCAGCAGATGCTGGCGAAGCGACCGAAGTGACACTTCCTGCACTGGGCGAGTCCGTCACCGAAGGCACCGTCACTCGGTGGCTCAAGGAAGTGGGGGACGACGTCGAGGTCGACGAACCGCTTCTCGAGGTGTCTACTGACAAGGTCGATACTGAGATCCCCTCCCCTGTCGCGGGCAAGCTTCTTGAGGTGAAGGTCGGCGAAGACGAGACTGCCGAGGTCGGAGACGTCCTGGCACTCATCGGTTCCGGTTCCTCAGGAGCGCCGGCCCCGGCCGCAGCGTCGGCCGAGGATGAAGCTCCCGCCGAGGAGAAGAAGGAAGAGCCCAAGGAAGCCAAGAAGGAAGCCCCTGCCGAAGCTCCGAAGCAGGAGAAGGCCGCAGAGCAGGCACCCGCGGCACCGGAGGCATCGTCCGCTTCCTCATCCGACGAAGCTCGTGGCGACGGATACGTCACCCCGCTGGTGCGTCGCTTGGCACGCCAGAACAATGTCGATCTCTCCACGGTCAAGGGCAGCGGCGTGGGTGGACGTATCCGCAAGCAGGACGTTCTCGACGCTGCGCAGTCGAAGGAAGAGGCAGCACCCGCTGCCGCATCCGCACCGGCAGCCAAGGCACCGGTGTCATCAGTCGATCCTTCGAAGCGCGGCACCACCGAGAAGGCTCCCCGGATCCGTCAGGTCATTGCCCGTCGCATGCGCGAGTCGCTCGATACCTCGACCCAGCTGACGCAGGTGCACGAGATCGACATGACTCGCATCGTCGCCCTGCGCGGTCGGGCCAAGAACGACTTTGCACAGAAGAACGGTGTGAAGCTCACCTACCTCCCGTTCATCACGCAGGCTGTGGCTGAGGCGCTCAAGCAGCACCCGAAGCTGAACGCCTCCTTCGATGAAGAGGCCGGCGAAATCACCTACCACGCCACCGAGGACGTCGCTATTGCGGTCGACACCGAACGTGGCCTGCTGGTTCCGGTCATCGCGGACACCGGATCGCTGAACCTCTCGGGTGTCGCGAGCAAGATCGCTGATCTGGCTGAACGCGCCCGGACGAACAAGATCTCACCGGACGAGCTGTCCGGTGGCACGTTCTCGATCACGAACATCGGGTCCGTGGGTGCACTGTTCGACACGCCGATCATCAACCAGCCTCAGGTGGCCATCCTGGGAACGGGAGCGATCGTCAAGCGTCCGATGGTCGTCTCCGATGCAGATGGCAATGACTCCATCGCCATCCGTCACATGATGTACCTCTGCCTGACCTATGATCACCGCCTCGTGGACGGCGCTGACGCGGGACGCTTCCTCCAGACCGTCAAGGCACGGTTGGAAGCTGGAGAATTCGCCAACGAGCTCGGACTCTGAGGGGAACACAGTAGTCCATGGAAACTGTCACGCTCATTTTCGTTGCCATCCACATCATCGGTGCTGCCGCACTGGTGGGAGGTTGGCTGGCGAAATTCAAGAACCCTACGGTCACCTTGTCTCAGTGGTGGGGATCGATCATCATGCTGGTCTCCGGTTTGATCTTGGTCGGTTTGGCCGAAATGGGCGACGGCGGCGGTCCGAATCATGTAAAGATCGCAGTCAAGCTCGGCTTGGCCCTGCTCGTCTTCATCACCGCATGGATCGGCCGGCGCAAGGAGAACCGGGGCCAGCCGGTTCCGACCGGCATCGCCCATTCCGTGGGCGGGCTGTCGCTCATCAACTTGGTGATCGCAGTGGTGTGGCAGTAGCCGCACAACCGTGATCCGTGGGGCCGTCTCGTTCGCGAGGCGGCCCCACTTTTTCCCATCAACCGGCGGTATCCGCTGACCCCAAAGATCCACCGGCATGCGCCGCAGTTCCGGCAGTGGAGTGCGGGGTCACGGACTCGATACGCCATTCATCGTCGACCAGCCTCGATTCGATCCTCACCTGATCCGTGTTACCCGGAGCGTGTTCCTCAAGATCTTCTGTGCCGTCTTCAGGGAGGGCCGTATAGGAGCTCATCGTCCACTCGACGAACACGTGAGCAACGCTGTCGTCCGAATGCACCTCCTTGACCTGGGCCGTCATCGACAGATTCTCGTAGACGATGTTCTGATCACGAAGAGAACGGATAAGCGCACGATCATCACGAGCCACGTGCCCCGAGTCCACCGCGTAGGAGCTGACCGCCTCGGCGTCGCGATCGGTCAACGCCGTTGCGCGATCGTGGCTCCACTGATTCACGATGCTCTCCCACTCGGGATCCGGTGCCATCGTGGTCACCGTGGCATCCCTCCGTGTGTCCAGATTCTCCTCACGGTCAGCCGGCATCCAGAGGTCAGCGAGAATCAAACTAGCGCCCAGTACCGCAGCGCCCACGCCAGAGGCCATTCTGACGTGTGCTCCACGCAATCTTCGACGCACCTGCCCGTATGGTTGTCTCCGCGATGAGACCCGTTTCGGTCTTCCTCGTTCGGCTCCGCGCCGTCTGGCTCCAACGCGACGACGCGAAGGACGCACTACTGGCTGGGCTCCACGTTCGTGGCGGGTGGGAAGGAAGAGTGCAGTACGCTCGTCGACCAGTGCGTGCAGCTCAAGAGGCTCAGGCACAGCCCACGCATAACAGGCAACGGAGAACTCCGCCAAGGAAGGGCGGTGCTCGGGTGACGTGCTCAGACACGTTTCAAGCAGTTCTGTCACCTCGTTGCCGACCCCGGGCAACAGCACGTTGAGAGCCGGGCGGCGTGACTCATCACCGGGAATGCGCCCTGTCAGAAGAAACCATCCCAGCGCCGCCAGGGAATATACGTCTGCGGCAGGCTGAAGGCTGTCTCGCCTTTCGTCGAGGTCGAGCTCCGGTGCGCTGAAACCCTCAGTACCGGTCCAACGGTCGGGACTGGTCACCGTGCGGGCCTCGCCGATGTCACACAGCTTCGGCCTTCCACTGGTATCGAAGACGACATTGCCCGGGGACACGTCTCCGTGGACAACGCCACCCTCGTGGGCATGGTCCAGAGCTTGTGCGAGGGGCACCAAGACAGTGACAGCCTGCGCCACTCGTAAAGGACCAAGAACGTGGACCAGGCTCAACGCATCTCCTGCCGGGCAGAGTTCCCAGAGCGTTCCCTCTCCCCTGCTTGTCTCCACTGTGCCTTGGAAGGCGACGATGTGCGGATGGCTCAGCGCACCTGCAAATCGTGTCTCACGTCGCAGGGTGGCCACATCATCCGAGGTGCGCGGGATTTTCAGCACACAGGGCTCGCGTCCGGGACTCAATGATTCGACCACCCAGGCCTCAGCGTGCGTGCCCTGGGCCAGCAGACGCGACGCGTTCCATCCATCGAGGTGGGGAACCTCAGCGTCCTCATCCTGAGTGTTGTCAGCGTCTATGCGTGCGGAATCCGTCATCGCTCACTCCATCCTTCGAACCCTCCTCCCATCTTGACGGGTTTCCGTGCCCTGCACCCGAGGTTTTCCACAGGGGATTTCCCGGTAGACTGGTGGGACTATGGCCTCGAATAGCAATCACAACGACGCAGCCCCTGCCCGCGGTCCGCAAAAGGACCTGAAGACCGTCAAGCGCGAGCAGCGCGAGCGTCGCGCCCAGGACAAGGCGAACGCCAAGGCAAACAAGGCGGAGAAGAAGGCAGCGAAGAAGAACAAGAAGGGCTTCTTCAAGCAGATCGCTGAAGTCTTCTCGATGACCCGCAAGCACGACAAGACCCTCGTGCTGTGGATGATCATCGCCTTCGCCATCGCCCTGGTGGTGGGCCTCGGCGTTGGATTGCTCCTCGACAATTGGATCACCTGGTTGCTGATCTCCATTCCCTTCGGTCTTCTCGCATCTCTGATCGTGATGAACCGCAAGGCAGAGCGCGCCGCCTACGCCCAGATCGAGGGTCGGCCGGGCGCCGCCGGTGCCGCGCTTAGTAACATCGGTCGTGGCTGGGTGGTTCCGCAGGAGCCCGTCGCAATGAACGCGAAGACACAAGATGCCGTCTATCGTGCCGTGGGACGCCCCGGAGTGATCCTTGTGGGCGAGGGCGGTTACGAGCGCGTCAAGAAGCTCGCTGATCAGGAGCGGCGCAAGATGGCCCGCTACCTTCCGAACGTTGAGATTCGCGTGGTCCAGGTCGGCAAGGGTCCCAGCGAGATCGAGTTGCATGAGATCAAGCCGACCCTGAAACGCATGAAGAAGACTCTGACCAAGCACGAAGTCCGCGCAGTGGAGAACCGCTTGGCCTCGCTGCCCTCGAACAAGCTGCCCATTCCGAAGGGTATCGACCCCTACCGAATGCGCCCCGACCGCAAATCGATGCGCGGACGCTGATACACGGCCCTGAATGATACGGCCCCCATGAACACCGTCATGGGGGCCGTATCGTTAATTTTCACGGAGTCCTTCACATGGTGATCTCGACCGACTTCGCCAGGCGATCGTGAAGCCCTCGTCCTTCAGAGTCCACAATGATCAACGGGACGATCAGCATCAGCAATGCCGTTCGTATCAATGACGTGATCAGTGAGGCACTCGCACCGCCGACCTTCACGATCTGAATGCGCGCAAGACGTTTTCCGATGGTGGTGCCCAGCAGCCCGATCATGAGAATATGCATTCCGGCGAAAATCAGCAGGGGTGCGAACTCGTTCCCGTTGAAGAACACGGCGCCGAGGACCAGCGCGAGCACCCAGTCGATGAACAGGGCAAGAAAACGGCGGCCGTATCCGGCCATCGATGAGGGGCCTTCCGCAGGAAGTCCCAGTCCCTGCCCAGCATAGCTACCGGCTTCATGGTGTGGAGGTCCCTCGATCCACGACGCCAGATCCTTCCGGCTAATCATCGATTCCGGTCGGTTCTCCGGCTTCTCGCCACGCTGTCGTCCCACAGCAGTTCAGTCTACCGTCGTCTGCGATTCGTTACATGCCGGAAACATTCGTGACACGATTGATTTACCGCCGCCGATAGTCTTTAGACAAGAGTTCACCACGACAGGAGCACCTCATGTTCTCTTCATCCGAAGAAGTCCTCGAGTTCATCAAGACCGAGGAGATCGAATTCATCGACGTTCGCTTCACGGACCTTCCGGGCCTGCAGCACCACTTCAACCTGCCGGCGAAGGCCATCGACGACGACTTCTTCACTGAAGGACAGCTTTTCGACGGTTCCTCCATTCGCGGTTTCCAGGGCATCGCCGAGTCGGACATGCAGCTGATCCCCGACATCGCGACTGCGTTCGTGGATCCGTTCCGCGTTCGCAAGACGCTGACGATGAACTTCTCCATCGTCAACCCGCGCACCGGCGAGCCGTACCACCGTGACCCTCGCGGTGTTGCGCAGCGGGCCGAGGAGTACCTGGCTTCCACCGGGATCGCCGATACGGCGAACTTCGCTTCCGAAGCCGAGTTCTTCATCTTCGATGACGTCCGCTATTCCTCCTCCCCGCAGCACAGCTTCTACCGGATCGATTCCGAAGAAGCAGACTGGAACACCGGTCGCAAGGAAGAAGGCGGGAACCTCGGACACAAGATGTCGCAGAAGGGCGGCTACTTCCCCGTCTCGCCCATGGACAAGCAGGCAGACATCCGCGACGAAATCTGCGCTGTCCTCGACGAGGTCGGCCTCGAGGTGGAGCGCTCCCATCACGAGGTGGGCGCCCCCGGCCAGGCCGAGATCAACTACCGTTTCAACACGCTCACCCACGCAGCGGATGACCTCCTGAAGTTCAAGTACGTCGTGAAGAACACTTCCGACGCCTTCGGCAAGTCGGCCACCTTCATGCCCAAGCCGGTTTTCGGCGACAACGGCTCGGGAATGCACTGCCACCAGTCGCTGTGGCAGGGAGGCCAGCCGCTGTTCTTCGATGAGAAGGGCTATGCCAACCTCTCTGACACGGCTCGGTGGTACATCGGCGGCCTGCTCAAGCACGCTTCCGCCGTCTTGGCGTTCACGAACCCGACGGTGAATTCCTACCGTCGTTTGGTCAAGGGCTTCGAGGCCCCGATCAACATGGTCTACTCACAGGGCAACCGCTCCGCTGCGATTCGTATCCCGATCACCGGCTCGAACCCCAAGGCCAAGCGCCTCGAGTTCCGCGCCCCGGACCCGTCGTCGAACCCATACCTGGCTTTCGCAGCACAGCTGATGGCGGGCTTGGACGGCATCCGCAACCGGATCGAGCCGGCCGACCCGATCGATAAGGATCTCTACGAGTTGCCCCCGGAAGAGGCAGCCGACATCCAGAAGGCTCCGGGCTCATTGGATGAAGCTCTGGATGCCCTCGAGGCAGACCACGAGTTCCTCCTCGCCGGTGACGTCTTCACCGAGGATCTGATCGAGACCTGGATCCAGTACAAGCGCGAGAACGAGATCCTGCCGCTGGCAGCACGTCCGAACCCGCTGGAATTCGAGCTGTACTACGGCGTCTGATCCCCTACGAGGATGGCCCCTGTCGATGCCCGCCGAATGTAACTCATTCGGCGGGCATCGTCGTCTCATCTTGCATATAGGCTTCCATCGCCGTCATGATTTGGCAGTGCAGCCGGTAGCTGGACCACCCACGGTCCAACAGCCAGCACTGATCGTCCTCGTCACTGATCAGTTCTTGTCGAAAGAAGTCCTCTCCCGCGAGTTCTGAATCGGTGCGCAATTCCGCGAGCATCGTCTCGAAACGCTGCCGCGCGGCGCCATCATCGGCGACGACGCCGCGCAGCACCGTATGCAGCCCGTGCACAAGGCTCTGCTCATCGACGCACCGTTCCATCAGGGTCTGACAGAAGTCATCCAAGTCGACGTCGCCCCGGTCGAATGAGAACGCCGATCCGGCGTCGTAAACAACCTGATCCAACGGCCGACAGGCATCGTCGCCGAACTCGTGTCGAAGCGCGTCGCGATTCAGCTCCAGGCATTCCACGGCCTCGACCGGGTTGAACTCCATCACCGTGGCGCAGACGAAGCAATCACGGCCGTCCTCGACGCCGCACAGTCCGTCATGCGTCAGCACGATGTCCAGCAGGCAATCCATGGCGCGGTTCAAGGTGCGCAGGTGGTCCCACCGATGCACCAGGAACATCACCGCCACCGTCGTCGAGCTCATGACGTGGGTGCAGTAAGCCGCGGCCCGGTCATTCTCCGCCATCGAAGTATCGCTGGGGTTCAAATCAAATGTCACCATGGGGTTCTTCCTCTCCTGAATATCGTCATCACATGGCATCACCCAGGAGGGACATCGTGGCGCTGAGACGTGACCGCTGGGGATAACTGCCTTCGTTTCCGACCCTGTGCAGGATGCGAGGCCTCGAATATGTCGCAGGGTTGCCGAAGTGGTCCCCCAACCGATGTACAGTGTGAAGAGTGTTCCGGGGTCGGTGTGATTCCGAACCGGCGGTGAGAGTCCGCGACCCCCGTGCCACGGGGCTGAACCGGTGAAATTCCGGTACCGACGGTAATGCGCTGTCACAGCGCTAGTCCGGATGAGAGGAACGCGGGGCGGTCGCGTACCGTCCCGTCCCCGGCGCACCCGTCTGCAGGAGGGCGCCGGATGTCTCGGATCAGCGATATCGATGACGCCATGGACCGCGCCCTGACACTCGCGCGGCGCTCCCCCGAGGTGGGCCCCGACAATCAGAATCCTCCGGTGGGCTGTGTGCTCATCGATTCCGCAGGGCGCATCGTCGCTGAGGGCTGGCACCGCGGCGTAGGCACGGCTCACGCCGAGGTCGACGCCCTGGCCCAGCTGCGGAGCACGCAACAATCCTCACTCGACCCGGCTGATCTCACCGCCGTCGTCACGCTGGAACCCTGCAACCATCACGGCCGGACCGGCCCCTGCGCTCAAGCGCTTCTGGACGCCGGAATCGGCGCCGTCGCCTATGGTGCCAGTGACCCCGGCGAGGAATCCTCTGGCGGTGCCCAGCGCCTGCTGCGGGCCGGGGTCACGGTGATTCCGCGCATCCAGGAACAGCGGTGCGAGGGGATGCTGAACGCATGGCTGGCCAGCCGCGCCGAGAGCCCCACGGCGGCGGTGGTGGTGAAATGGGCCCAGTCCTGGGACGGACGTGCCGCCGCCGAAGACGGCAGCAGCCAATGGATCACCTCCCGGGAAGCGCGTGCCGATGTGCACCATCAGCGTGCGCGTGCAGACTTTATCGTGGTGGGCACCGGGACGCTACTTGCGGATGATCCTGCGCTCACCGCCCGAGATTCCGACGGCGGTCTCCTCGTTCCGCCCGAGCAGCAGCCCGTGCCCGTGGTCATCGGTCACCGCTCCATCCCTGAGGACGCGATGGTCCGTCGCCACCCGGCTTTGGCTGCGCGGGGGCTGGAGACGCCGATTCAGCTGGCCGGCGATGATCTCGCCGACGATCTCGGTGTGCTGGTGGCCCGCGGAGGCCCAGCGGCGCGGATCTTCGTCGAAGGCGGACCCCGGCTCGCGAGTTCTGTACTCCGCGTCGGCCTGGCCACCGAAGTCCTCGTCTATACGGCGCCACTGCTACTCGGTGGGCCCTACACCGCCGTCGATGCGCTCGGCGTGTCCACCGTGGCGCACCCACTTCGACTTCAACCGCTCTCCGAGCGCCGACTCGGACCCGACGTCGTGCTGCACGCTGCAGTGCGCACGCCGGGCGCAGGCGCGATCGCCGGGGAGCACTCACGCACCGAACATAAAGGAGTACACCGTGTTCACAGGACTCGTTGAGGAGACAGGACGCATCACGCGGCTCGACCGCCTGCCCGACGACGCCCTGCGCATCACCATTGATGCGCCGTTAGTCACCGCCGATGCCGATCACGGGGCCTCCATCTGCGTCTCCGGGGTCTGCCTGACCGTCGTCGAGCGCGACGGCACTGCGTTCTCCGCCGATGTGATGGGCCAGACCCTGGCCGTTTCCTCCCTCGCCGACCGCACGGTCGGCGATCCCGTGAACCTGGAGCGGGCGGTGGCGGGCACCACGCGGCTGGGCGGGCACGTGGTGCAGGGCCACGTCGACGGTGTCGCCGTCGTCTCCGACATCGCACCGGGGGAGGTGTGGCACACCGTGCGCTTCGACCTCGGCGATCCCGCCCTGGCTCCGCTGCTCGTGGACAAGGGGTCCATCACCATCGATGGCGTCTCCCTGACTCTGAGCGCCGTCTCTGCACCGGAGGACGATTCTCCTTGGTTCGAGGTCTCCCTCATCCCCGAGACGCTCGCAGCGACCACGCTAGGTGGGCTCGAGGTCGGGCGCCGTGTCAACGTGGAGACCGACATTCTGGCCCGACACGTCGCACGGCTGCTGGCCTTCGCACGAAAGGAAGACCGAGCATGAGCACCTCCCCTAACACCCTGTCGAGCATCGACGAGGCACTCGCCGCCATCGCGGCCGGACGCCCCGTGATCGTCGCCGACGATGAGGACCGTGAGAACGAGGGCGACGTCATCCTCTCCGCGGAACTGGCCAGCGCCGAGTGGATCGCCTGGACCGTGGCCCATTCCTCGGGATTGCTGTGCGCGCCGATGTCCAACGACATCGCCGATCAGCTGGATCTGCCCATGATGGTCGCCCGCAATGAGGATGTGCGTTCAACGGCGTACACGGTGACCGTCGACGCCGCCCACGGGGTCACCACGGGCATCTCCGCCCACGATCGGTCCCGCACCGTGCAGGTCCTCGCCGCCGCGGAGTCGGGCCCGGCGGACGTGAATCGTCCTGGCCATATCCTGCCGCTGCGCGCCGTGGACGGCGGGGTGCGCACCCGCGCCGGGCACACCGAGGCCGCCGTCGAGCTCATGCGGCTGGCGGGACTGCGCGAGGTGGGCGTCATCGCGGAGATCGTGGCCGACGACGGCGACATGATGCGGCTTCCCGGGCTGATTCGGCTCGGGGCCGAGCACGACATCCCGGTCATCACCATCGAGGCCCTCATCGCCTACCTCAATGCCAAAGAGGCCGCAGACGCCCGCGACTCCGGCCCCACGGCCGCAGAAACGGCTCCCGTCCCATCACGTGCTCGCCGCCGGGTGTCCCTGCACGCAGACACTCTGGTCCCCACCCACTACGGGACACTGCGGATGATGGCTTTCCGCGACCGCCGTGCCGGGGTGGAGCATCTGGCCCTGGTGAGCCCCGGAGCCGAGGGGATGTTCCCGGTCGACGGCGCCCTGGTACGCGTGCACTCGGAGTGCCTTACCGGTGAGGTCTTCGGGTCGCTGAAGTGCGAGTGCGGTCCGCAGCTGGAGACCGCGCTGGCCGAGATCGCGGCCACCGGCGGGGTGCTCGTCTACATGCGCGGGCACGAGGGGCGCGGCATCGGCCTGGCCAACAAGCTCCGCGCCTACCAGTTGCAGGAGTCCGGCCTCGACACGATCGACGCCAACCTCGAATTGGGCCTGCCCGTGGACAGTCGAGACTACGAGGCGGCCGCGGAGATGCTCCAGCACCTGGGCCTGCACCGGGTTCGCCTGCTCACCAACAATCCGGACAAGGTCGACCAGCTTCAGCGCCATGGTGTCGAGGTGATCGAGCATCTACCCCTCGTCGTCGGTCGCGGCGAGCACAACGCTGGCTACCTCGATGCCAAGCGCGACCGCCTGCGTCATACCCTGCCGTTCGTCACCACCGCCACACCACCGATCCCGTCCCCCACCGAGGAGCACACCCATGAGTAAGCACGGAGCCCCCAGCCTCAACGTCGACGCCGCCGGACGCCGCGTGGCGATCATCGCCGGGTCCTGGCACGAACAGGTCATGTCCGGACTCATCGCCGGAGCACAGCAGTCCCTGGAGGCAGCCGGCGCGGAGCATACGCTGATCACCGTGGCCGGGTCCTTCGAGATTCCGCTGGCGGCACAGACCGCCCTGGCCCAGGGTTACGACGCCGTCGTCTGCCTGGGCGTGATCGTGCGCGGCGAAACGCCTCACTTCGATTTCGTCGCCCATGCCGTGACCGAGGGCCTAACCCGGGTGCAGCTGGACTCCGGAAAACCGGTGGGTTTCGGCATCCTCACGGTCGACGACGATGCTCAGGCATTGGACCGCGCCGGCTTGGAGGGGTCCTCGGAGTCGAAGGGCCAGGAAGCCGCCGAGGCGGCGCTGCATCTGGACCACGTCGTGAGCTCGTTGAGGAGTGCTCGCTGACGGCGAACAGGGAATATTGCGTCGTCGGGCCACGCTGAGATCACTGAGTCCATCCGCGCCCGTGATTGCGGCGCGGCTGGCGCAAACCCCACGAACTCTGAAAGCCGGTGCCGCGTGACCTCGCTGTCCTTCCCTCTCTCCATTCTCGATCTCGCCCTGGTGCGCCACGACCAGAGCATCGCAGAGGCCGTGGCCGAATCGGTGGAGCTGGCGCAGGTTGCGGAGCGACAGGGCTTCCGCCGCATCTGGTTCGCAGAGCACCACAACATGCCCGGAATCGCCTCCTCGGCGACGTCAGTGCTGCTGGCCCACGTGGCCGCCCACACCGAACGGATCCGGCTGGGCTCGGGCGGAGTGATGCTGCCCAATCACTCTCCACTGGTCATCGCCGAGCAGTTCGGCACCCTGGCGGAGCTGCACGGCGACCGTATCGATCTCGGGGTGGGCCGCGCACCCGGTACCGACCAGCGCACCCTGCACGCCCTGCGGAGGGACCACTCCAGCGCGGACTCGTTCCCCTCGGATGTGCTGGAGCTGAAGGGCTACCTGGACGGTGAATCGCGGATCTCCGGAGTCGACGCCTACCCGGGCAAGGGCACCCGCGTGCCGGTGTGGATCCTCGGCTCCTCCCATTTCGGAGCCCAGCTGGCTGCCCAGCTCGGCCTGGGGTATTCCTTCGCGTCCCACTTCGCTCCGCAGATGCTGGAGTCTGCGGCACGGATCTACCGCGAGGCCTTCGACCCTCAGGACGGCTCCGAGCCCTGGTTCATGGCAGCGGTCAACGTCATCGCCGCCGACACCGAGGAACAGGCGCATGCCGCCTTCGAGCAGGCTCAACGCGGCCGCATCCGGATGATGCTGGGCCGGGGCAGGAGCCTGACCGAGGACGAGGTCACCATGCTGATGCACTCTCCGGCCGGAGAGCAGGTGCTGGGCATGCTGAAGTACTCCGCCGTGGGCACCGTCGAGACGGTGCGCGACTATCTGAACCGGTTCCGGGAACGCGTCCAGGCCGACGAGCTGATCATCACCAATCTGGCGCCGGATCTCTCCGATCGGCGCCGCACCCTCGAGCTGCTGGGTCAGACCCCATAGAACCGGCGGTCGAACACCGCCCGGGCCCGCCGCGTGCTACGCAGGTAGTCCTCTTCGAGTTCTGAAGCACTTCCTGGTTCGTAGCCGCACCACCGGGCGATCGCTTCCAGGTCATCGCGATTGGTCGGCAGCACGTCGGAGGTCTTGCCGGTCCAGAGCATGCTGGCCGCCCGGACCCTGGTGGCCAGCCGCCAGGCCTCCGCCAGCTGGTCCGATTCCTCGCGGTCCAGGGCGCCGATGCTGGTCAGTGCCTCCAACGCGGTCATGGTGCCGGTCTCATGCAGGCTCTCATAGTCACCGGCGTGCTGCAGCTGCAGGGTCTGCACCAGCCACTCGACGTCGGAGAGCCCGCCGCGACCGAGTTTGATATGTCGGGCCGAGTCGGCGCCGCGCGGAAGCCGTTCCGACTCCACCCTGGCCTTGATACGGCGGATCTCCCGCAGCTGGGTCCCGGTGATCTCGGTGTCATAGCGCACCGAATTCGCCCACTGCGTGATCTCCTCCTGCAGGTCTGCAGGTCCGGCGATGGTGCGTGCTCGCAGCAACGCCTGCACCTCCCAGATCTCGCCCCAGCGGTGGTAGTACTCCCGATAGGAATCCAGCGACCGCACCAGGGGACCCTTCTTGCCTTCGGGACGCAGATCGGCGTCAATCACCAGGCGAGGTTCCAGCGGGATCGCCTGTGTCAGCGGAGACTTCAGCAGGGTCGTCAAGCGCTTCGCCATCTCGATGCCCTGCTTCTGGGCATCGTCCGGGTTCCCGTTTCCGGTCGCTCGCTGCACGAACATCACGTCCAGGTCGGAACCATACGTGATCTCGCGTCCCCCCTGACGTCCCATGGCGATCACAGCGAGATCCGCAGCCCGATCCTCGCCGGCCCCGCGCACCACGATCTCGTAGGCGGCGACCACCGCCGCCTGATCAATGTCGGCCAGCGCATGACAGACCGTCTTCAGATCGCTGACCCCGGTGGCGTCCGACAGCGCTGTGCGCAAGATCTCGCGACGGCGGATCAGTCTGACCTGGCGCATCGCGGAATCGGACTTGGGATGACGGGCGACGACGGCGCGCATCTCTTGGATCTGATCGGTCAGGGAGACCGGGACCAGATGCCGGTCCTGGTCGAGCCATGCCGCCGCGTCCGGAGCGTGTTCAACCATGTCCGAAAGGAAGCGCGAGGAGCTCAGCACGTGGCACAGCCGCTCCGCGGCGGCCGAGGAATCGCGCAGCATGCGCAAGAACCACGGCGAATTCCCAAGAGACTCGCTCAGCCGACGGAACCCGAGCAAACCGCCATCCGGATCAGCACCATTGGCCATCCATGCCAGTAGCGCCGGTAGTAGTTGCCGTTGCAAGGCGGCTCGGCGCGACACCCCGCCAGAGAGCGCCTCGATGTGGCGCATCGCTCCTGCCGGATCACGATAGCCCAGTGCTGCCAGCCGCTGCCGCACCGCTTCGGGACTGAGCTGCACTTCGTCGGCGGACAGGCTGGCCACGGAGGAGAGCAGCGGCCGGTAGAAGATGCGCTGGTGCAGCTCCTGCACCCGTCGACGCGTCTTGTGCCAGGAGGCCTGCAGGCGTTCGGCGTTCATCACTTTGGTGCTGGGGCGGTCCGCGGGTTCGATGGCGCGTGCGAGCACGCGCAGTTGCTCTTCGTGTTCGGGCATCAGGTGGGTTCGGCGCATGTGCACCAGCTGAATACGGTGTTCCAGCAGTCTCAGGTACCGATAGGCCCGTGCCAGGTCCTCGGCGTCGGCCCGCCCGATGTAGACCCCGTCGCGCAATGCGGTGATCGCATCCTCGGTGCCCTGAACCCGCAACGTCTCATCGGTCTTGCCATGCACCAGTTGCAGGAGCTGGACACTGAACTCGACGTCGCGCAGCCCTCCGGCCCCCAGCTTGATCTCGCGTTCTTTGTCGCGGCTGGCGATGTTGTCCATGACCCGACGACGCATCGAGCGCACCTGCTCCACGAACCCGTCACGGGAGGACGCATCCCAGACCATCGGGTGGATGCCGTCGAGATAGCGCTGAGCCAGGTCGGGGTCACCGGCGATGAGGCGGGCTTTGAGCAGTGCTTGGAACTCCCAGGTATGTGCCCAGCGCCGGTAGTACTCCAGGTGCGAATCGACCGTACGGGTCAGGGCGCCGTCCTTGCCCTCCGGCCGCAGGTTGGCATCGACTTCCCAGAGACCCGGTTCGGCTGCAGGTCGGTTGATGTGAACGGAGATTCCGGCGGCCAGTTCCTCGGCGATCGTCTGATGCTCCTCGGGAGCCTCGTGAACGAAGATCACGTCGACGTCGGAGATGTAATTGAGCTCGCGTGCACCGCATTTGCCCATCCCCAACACGCTCAGTTGCACTTCATCGGCCACCGGGCCGTGCTTCTCCCTTGCCTCGGCCCGAGCGACCGTGAGGGCGGCCTCGACAGCGGCCGCGGCGATATCGGCCAGCCAGCGCGAGACCACTGGCTGGACCTCCAGTGGGTTCGGCGACATCAGATCCTGAAGCGTGATCGCCACGATCTGTCGCCGATAGGCAACACGCAGCGCCACGGCGGCGTCCTTGCCCGTCATGGTGGACTGAGGCTGGTCGGAGGAGGCCGCTGCACCGACGGCGTCCAGCAGGATCCTGCGCAGTTCGACGGCCTGGTTGACGGAGTTGCCGTCGAGGTCCGGGTCGAGACCGCGAAGCGCGGGCGCGCTCGTGGCGGCCGCGTCCGGATCGAGGATCAGGTCGAGTTGTTCCGGACGACGGATCAAGAACTCCGATAGAGCCTCGGAGGCGCCCAAGAGTCGTAACAGGGTCACCACGGTCCGGGTGTCAGCGCGACGGCTCTGTGGCGTATCGTCGGCAGCGCCGATCAGCAGTGATCGCACGTGGGGTGCGCGATCAATGAGCCGCAAGAGGAGCAGGAGGGCCTGGTCAGCATCGGCCACGGACTTCATCGACTGCAGCAGCAGCCCACGGTCGCAGCCTTCCAATTCTCGGGAGTCGAGGAGTTGCAGGGCCCGGTCGAGGTCAGAGAACCCGGCCGCGATCAGATCGCGTCGGCGCAGCTCAGTGCCTCCGACGGTCGTCGGTCGGTCGCTGGCTGTGCCCGTCACCTTTACAGAATCCCGAGATAGCGCTGCAGCTCATAGGGCGAGACATTGACCCGATAGTCGTCCCATTCCTGGCGCTTGTTGCGCAGGAAGTTCTCGAAGACCTGCTCGCCAAGTACCTCGGCGATGAATTCGGAGTCCTCCATCACCCGCAGCGCATCGTGCAGGGTGCCCGGGAGCGGGTCGTGACCCAGCACCCGGCGTTCATGCGAGGTCAGTGCGGAGATATCCTCGGCCGCTGCTTCGGGCAACTCGTATTCCTCCTCGATCCCCTTCAGCCCAGCCGAGATGAGTGTTGCATAGGCCAGGTAAGGGTTCGCCGCAGAGTCGATGCCACGGTACTCCACGCGTGCCGAGCCAGCCTTGTCGGGCTTGTAGAGGGGGACCCGCACCAGGGCCGAGCGGTTGTTGTGCCCCCAGGAGACATACGCCGGGGCCTCTCCCCCGCCCCAGAGGCGCTTGTAGGAGTTAACGAACTGGTGAGTGATCGCTGAGATCTCGACCGAGTGGTGGAGCAGCCCAGCGATGAAACGGCGTCCGGTGGTGGACAGCTTGTACTCGGCGCTGGGCTCGTAGAAGGCGTTGGAATCACCCTCGAACAGCGAGAAATGCGTGTGCATCCCGGAGCCGGGGTGCTCGCCGAAGGGCTTGGGCATGAAGGTGGCGTAGCTGCCTTGGAGCTGTGCAACCTCCTTGACCACCGTGCGGAACGTCATGATGTTGTCCGCCGTGGTCAGAGCGTCGGCGGCACGCAGGTCGATCTCGTTCTGACCGGGACCGTTCTCGTGGTGACTGAATTCCACGGAGATGCCGATTGCTTCCAGCATGGAGACGACGTGGCGACGGAAATCCTGTGCCACGCCTCCGGGAACGTGGTCGAAGTAACCGGCTTGGTCGACCGGCACCGGCTGACCGGAAGCGTCCAGGCTGTTGGACTTCAGCAGGTAGAACTCGATTTCCGGGTGGGTGTAGCAGGTGAAACCCATATCGGCGGCTTTGTCCAGGGCACGACGCAACACATGACGCGGGTCGGCGGCAGAGGATTCGCCGTCGGGCGTCTGCACATCGCAGAACATGCGGGAGGTGGGCTCGTCCTCACCGCGCCACGGCAGAATCTGGAAGGTCGAGGCATCCGGAGCCAGCAGCATGTCGGACTCGAAGATCCGGGTATACCCGTCGATGGACGACCCGTCGAAGCCCAGGCCCTCCTGGAAGGCGTTCTCGACTTCGGCCGGCGCCAACGCCACCGACTTCAGCGTTCCCGTCACGTCCGTGAACCACAGGCGCACGAAGCGCACGTCGCGATCCTCGATGGTGCGTAGGACGAACTCTTGCTGACGATCCATGCATGCCTCCGGATTGGGTCCTTCTCAGAGCTCGCCGCAGCTGCGGGCGCTCCGTGATTCCACAATAGTCCCCCGCATCTCCGCTAAGCTAACGGACATGGCCGACTCGATTCCTCGGAAGTACCGCACCGTCCATTTCCAGCAGGCGAAGGACGCCGGTCGGCGCTTCGCGATGCTCACCAGCTACGACGCGATCACCGCGGGACTGTTTGATCAGTCCGGGATCGAGATGCTGCTCATCGGAGATTCCGTGGGCAATACCGTGTTGGGTCATTCCACCACGCTACCCGTCACTCTGGATGACATCATCACCTTCTCGCAGGCCGTGGTACGCGGCACCGAGCGCGCTTTCGTCGTGGCCGATCTGCCCTTCGGCAGCTACGAGATCTCCCCCGCCCAGGCAGTGGAGTCCGCGGTCCGACTCGTCAAAGAATCCGGAGTGTCCGCCGTCAAGATCGAAGGCGGCGCTGCCTTCGCCGATCACGTCCGTGCACTGGTGGCCGCGGGAGTGGCCGTCATCGGACACATCGGTTTTACGCCGCAATCGGAGAACGTGCTGGGCGGCTATCGGATCCAGGGGCGAGGCGACGATGCTGCCGGTGCCATAGTCGACGACGCCGTCGCACTGCAGGAGGCCGGAGCCTTCGCCATCCTGATGGAGATGGTGCCCGCCGACGTCGCGCGCCGGGTCGACGAGGCACTGCGCGTGCCGACCATCGGCATCGGAGCCGGACCGCACACGACCGGACAGGTGCTGGTGTGGCAGGACATGCTGGGATTGCGCGAGGGAAAGATGGCGCGCTTCGTCAAGCAATACGCCCAGCTGCACTCGATCGTGACGGACGCCGTCTCCTCATACCATCGTGAGGTGCTGGACGGCAGCTTCCCGAGCGAAGAGCACGGCTACTGAGACGGTAACGGCGAGGGCGGCGTGTCAGTCGTCCTCGTCGTCTTCGTCCCAGCGCTCGTTGTTCGCCTGCACCGTCGAGAGCGCCTTCTCGGCGTCCTCACGGGTGGTGTAGGGACCGAGGAGTTTCGACCAGTCCGATTGCGGGCCGTCCTCGATCTGGTGGGTCTCTACGTTGAACCAATACTCAGCCATAGGTCATCAATATCACACCGGTGCTGCACACGGTAGCGGCGCTCGACGCCGCCGCACCCCCGCGCGATAGGATCGGGATCATGACCGAGAATCAGCTGCCGAGCACTGCGACCACGACCTCTCTGGATGCGCCCGCACCGGGGAGCCACGCCAGCCACAACCTCCCCGTGGCCGGACCCGACCGGGGCCAGCCCGGTTCGCGCGCGCCCCGCGGCCGCCTGGCGCCGGGCACGATCTCGGCCGAGCGCTTCGTTCCGGCTCGCATTGCTCGCCCGGAGTACGTCGGCAAGAAGACCGCCGACGAAGGTCGAGCCGGCGATGTCTACGATGCCGCCGGCATCGAGCGGATCCGGACCGCCGGCCGCATCGCCTCCCAGGCTCTCGACGCCCTACAGGACCACATCCGTCCTGGGGTGACCACCGATGAACTCGATGCGATCGCCCACCAGTTCTTGGTGGACGCCGACGCCTACCCGTCCTGCCTGTCCTATAAAGAGTTCCCCAAGTCGATCTGCACCTCGCTGAATGAAGTGGTCTGCCACGGCATCCCCGACTCGACGGTGCTGGAGGACGGCGACCTGTTGAACGTCGACATCACTGCCTACCACGACGGCGTCCACGGCGACACGAACCGCACGTTCCGGGCGGGTACGGTCGATGAGGAGACCAATCAGCTGATCGAGCGCACGCACGAGGCGATGATGCGCGGGATCCGCGCAGTCAAGCCTGGCCGGGAGATCAACGTCATTGGTCGAGCGATCTCCTCGTATGCCCGGCGTTTCGGCTACGGGGTGGTGAAGGATTTCGTCGGGCACGGCGTCGGAGTCGAGTTCCATTCCGGTCTCATCGTTCCTCATTACGACGCTGCCCCGGCGTACAACACTGTGATGGTGCCGGGAATGGTGTTTACCATTGAACCGATGATCACCCTGGGCGCGATCGAATGGGACCTGTGGGATGACGGCTGGACCGTCACAACCCGGGACCGGGGCCGTACGGCACAGTTCGAGCACACACTCGTGGTGACCGACGACGGCGCCGATATCCTCACCTTGTCCTGACCCGACGTCTCGCCCCACCGTATCTCTCGTCTAGGAGTGTCCATGACCGCATCGACCGGCAAGACCAGCACGTTCATCGGCATCGACATCGGTGGCACCGGCATCAAAGGCGGCATCGTCCGCCTTAAAACGGGACACGATGCGAACGGTTCGTTGCACGGCGGTCGGTTCCGGATCCCGACTCCACGCCCGGCCACCCCAGAGAAGGTGGCCGAAACGGTAGCTGAGATCGTCGCGGAGCTCGACGCGCGGCCCAAGGCGCCGCAGCCGACCAACCCGGTGGGCATCTGCTTTCCGGCAGTGATTCATCACGGGATCTGCCTTTCAGCCAACAACATCGATCCGTCCTGGGTGGGTGCCGAAGTCGCAGACCTGTTCTCCGCACGCCTCGGCCGGGAAGTGCGCGTGCTCAATGATGCCGACGCCGCCGGGCTCGCCGAATCGCGTTTCGGTGCCGGTGTGGAGAAGGCCGGCACGGTCATGACCATCACTCTGGGCACCGGCATCGGATCAGCGCTGATCCACGACGGCGTCCTGGTTCCCAACCTGGAACTCGGGTCCCTGGAATTCGAGGGCGGAATGGCCGAGAAACGGGCGTCCGCGGCGGCACGTGAGCGGGAGGACCTCGACTGGCAGGTCTACGCTGAGCAGCGTCTGCAGCCCTACCTGGACCACGTGGAGCGGCTCTTCTCGCCGGACCTGTTCATCATCGGCGGCGGCATCTCCAAGCGCCCCGAGGATTTCATGCCGTATCTGTCGTTGCGTGCACCCATCGTGCCCGCCTCCATGACCAATAACGCCGGAATCATCGGTGCGGCGCTGTTCGCGTCCGAGGCGTCGGCCAGCAACTAGTCCGATATCCCACGACGGGCTTCATGATGGACCGGTGACGGCTCCGGCTTCCCCTCCGGAGCCACCACCGGCGGTCTAACGCGTGAACAGTTTGGGCTGCAGGATTTCGTGTGCGCCCGGATGTTCACGAAGTTCGTGGATCGCTTTCTCGAAGTCCTGCAGGTTCTCGAAGTCCTGGTAGACCGAGGCGAAGCGCAGGTAAGCCACCTGGTCGAGCTGACGCAGCGGGCCGAGGATAGCCAGACCCACATCGTGGGCGTCGACTTCAGAATTCCCGGTGGATCGAATCGCCTCTTCGACTTCCTGAGCCAGTACAGCGAGGTCGTCATTCGAGACGGGTCTGCCCTGACAGGCTTTGCGCACTCCGTTGATCACCTTGGACCGGTCGAACGGTTCGGCGACTCCGGAGCGCTTGACGACGGTCAGAGCGGTGGTCTCCATCGTGGTGAAGCGTTTGCCACAGGATTGGCATTGACGCCGGCGGCGGATCGCCGTGCCGTCGTCCAGGGACCGAGAGTCCACCACACGGGACTCTTCGTGACGACAGAACGGACAGTGCATGCGCCAGCCTTACTTCAGACAGGGTCGACCGGTGTACTCTCATACACCACTACCTGACCAGCATATAACTACATCTGGCACTCAGACAACATGCACAACACTAGATCTGGGGTTGAATGTTATTCCAGGCAGGAGGGCCCCAAGAGGACTTTGAGGTCGCCGAACAAGGCGGGATTCGGGGTCACCCGATAGTCCGGTCCCAGTTGCATGACTTCAAGCCCATTCGACCCGCTCAGTGTGAGCCGTACTTCTGTCTTGCCGGAGTGGTTTTTCAGGACCGAGCCCAATTCGCTGACGACCGGTTCAGTGGCTTTGAACGCGGGCATCGACAGTTGCACCGGGCCGTTCCCGCCCTCGGCGGTGGTATCGATCAGGGTGAGCTCCTGGGCCGAGAGCACCACGGAGCCATCGTCTCGTCGCTGCACGCGGCCACGCACGGCGACCACCAGATCCTCAGCCAGCAGGGTAGCGATTGGAGCGTAAACCTGGCCGAAGAACATCACGTCCATGGAGCCGGCCAAGTCCTCGATCTCACAGCGCGCATAAGCATTGCCAGAAGCTTTGGCGATCCGCCGTTCCAGGGTGGTGATGAGTCCGGCGATGGTCACGCTGGATCCGTCAGCGGGACCATCTTCCGAGAGCACGGATGTCACGCTGTGGTCCGCGTGCTGCGACAGGATCCCCTCGGTGCCCTGCAATGGATGGTCGGAGACGTAGAGCCCGAGCATCTCGCGTTCAAAGCTGAGCTTCGTTTTCTTGTCCCATTCCGGGAGGTCGGGCACGGTGATGCCCAACCCCATGTCCGATTCGGCGGAATCATCGTCGAGCAACGAGAAGAAGTCGAATTGGTTGTTCGCTTCCTGCCGTTTCTGGGAGACCGTCGCGTCCACGGACTCTTCATGGATGGACAGCAGCGCACGTCGCGGGTACCCCAGCGAGTCGAATCCGCCGGCCTTGATCATCGATTCGATGGTTCGCTTGTTGCAGACCACCACCGGGACCTTTTTGAAGAAGTCCTGGAAGGACGTATAGGCGCCCTTCTCTTCGCGGGCGGACACCATGCCATTGACGACGTTGGAACCGACATTGCGCACCGCTCCCATTCCGAAGCGGATGTCTCGACCGACCGGGGTGAAGTTCAGTGCTGATTCGTTGACATCAGGTGGTAGCACGGTGATCCCCATGCGACGGCACTCGTTGAGGTACATGGCCAGTTTGTCTTTGTCGTCGCCCACCGAGGTCAGTAGCGCGGCCATGTACTCTGCCGGGTAATGGGCCTTCAGGTAGGCGGTCCAGTACGACACGAGCCCGTATGCGGCGGAATGGGCCTTGTTGAACGCGTAATCCGAGAACGGCAGCAAAATGTCCCAGAGTGCTTTGATCGCGGCTTCGGAATAGCCCCGGTCCAGCATGCCCTGGTGGAACGCCTCGTACTGCTTGTCCAGCTCGGACTTCTTCTTCTTGCCCATCGCTCGGCGCAGAATATCTGCCTGTCCGAGCGAGTACCCTGCCACCTTCTGCGCGATTGCCATCACCTGCTCCTGATACACGATCAGTCCGTAGGTGGTGTCGAGAATCTCGCGTAGCGGCTCTTCCAGCTCAGCGTGGATCGGGGTGATCTCCTGCTGGTTGTTCTTGCGCAACGCGTAGTTGGTGTGGGAGTTCGCGCCCATCGGACCGGGACGGTAGAGAGCGATCGTCGCCGAGATGTCCTCGAAATTGTCCGGTCGCATCATCTTCAGCAGGGAACGCATGGGGCCGCCATCGAGCTGAAAGACGCCGAGGGTGTCGCCGCGGCCCAGAAGCCGGTAGGACTCTTCGTCCTCAAGACCCAGGTGCTCCAGGTCCAGATCGAAATCCTTGTTCAACTTAATATTGGCGATGGCGTCCGAGATGATGGTGAGGTTGCGCAGCCCCAGGAAATCCATCTTGATCAGGCCCAGACCCTCAGCTGTGGGGTAGTCGAACTGGGTGATGACCTGGCCGTCCTGGAGGCGGCGCATGATCGGGATGACGTCGATGATCGGCTCGGACGACATGATCACGCCGGCCGCGTGCACGCCCCACTGGCGTTTCAGCCCTTCAATGCCCTTAGCAGTCTCGAACACTTCCGCCGACACCGGGTCGGTCTTGATCAGCTCGCGGAACTCACCGGCCTCGCCATAGCGCGGAGCTTCCGGGTCCTCGATGTCCTTCAGCGGGATGTCCTTTGCCATCACGGCCGGAGGCAGGGCCTTGGTGAGCTGCTCCCCCATCGAGAACGGCTGGTCCATCACGCGAGCGGAGTCTTTCAGCGCCTGCTTGGTCTTGATCGTTCCGTAGGTCACGATCATGGACACACGCTCGTCACCGTACTTCTCGGTGACGTAGTCGATGACCTCGGAACGGCGGCGATCATCGAAGTCGACATCGAAGTCGGGCATCGACACTCGGTCCGGGTTCAGGAAGCGCTCGAAGATCAGACCGTGCTTGAGCGGATCCAGCTCGGTAATACGCAGCGCGTAAGCGACCATCGAGCCAGCGCCCGACCCGCGGCCCGGGCCGACGCGAATATCGTGATCCTTGGCCCAGTTGATGAAGTCGGCCACCACGAGGAAGTAGCCGGGGAAGCCCATGGAGATGATGACGTCGAGTTCGTAGTCGGCCTGCTTGCGCACGTCCGCGGGCACACCGTTGGGGTACCGGTATTCGAGCCCTGAGGCGACTTCCTTGATCAGCCAGGAAGTCTCGTCCTCTCCCTCGGGGGTGGGGAACCGCGGCATGTAGTTGGCCTCGGTGTTGAAGGAGACCTCGCACTGCTCGGCGATGAGCAGCGTGTTGTCGCAGGCCTCGGGAAGCTCTTTAAACAGTTCGCGCATCTGCCGCGCGGATTTCAGGTAGTACTCGGTGCCGCTGAAAGCGAAGCGAGAACCGCCCTGATCATAAGTAGGCTCATTGAGCTTCGACCCGGACTGAATCGCCAACAGGGCTTCGTGCGCCTTCGAGTCATGCTCGTGGGTGTAATGCAGGTCGTTACTGGCAACGAGCGGGAGGTCCAGGTCTTTGGCGAGGCGTAGCAGGTCGTTGACGACGCGTTTCTCCAGGTCCAGGCCGTGCTGCATGAGCTCGCAGTAGAAGTTCCCGGCCCCGAAGATGTCCTTGAATTCTGCGGCAGCTTTGACCGCCTCGTCATACTGCCCGAGCCGCAGGCGAGTCTGGATCTCGCCTGAGGGGCACCCTGTGGTGCCGATCAGACCCTCGGAGTATTCGCTGAGCAGTTCCCGGTCGATACGGGGCCACTTGGCATAGGCCGAGTCCAGGGAGGCGATCGATCCGGCCTTGAACAAGTTGTGCATGCCGGTGTTGTTTTTGGACAGCAGCGTCATGTGAGTGATGGCACCGCCACCGGAGACGTCATCACCGCGCTGGTCCTTCTCACCCCAGCGGATCCGCGTGTTGTCACTGCGGTGCTGATGCCCCGGGGTGAGATACGCTTCGACGCCGATGATCGGTTTGATCCCGGCGTCGGTGGCCTGCTTCCAGAAGTCGAAAGCCCCAAAGAGATAGCCGTGGTCGGTGATGGCGATCGATTTCTGACCCAGCCGGTTCGCTTCTGCGAAGAGGTCCTTCAGCTTGGCCGCACCATCGAGCATGGAGTATTCGGTGTGCGTGTGAAGGTGGACGAATCCGCCATCCGCGTTGGCTTCTGTCTCGGTCATCGTCATTTCAGCACACACCTTTCGCTCACGAGATGCTGGGGGGCGCTACGAGTCTAATCTCTCCCCGCGCAACACGCTCAAGGCATAGGAGAGATCCGGATGATAGTCACTGTGGTACTCCACCCACTCCCCCGTGCCGGGGTGTTCGAAGCCCAGTTGGTGGGCGTGGAGCCATTGACGGGTCAGACCCAATTCGGCGGCCTGCGTCGGGTCGGCCCCGTAGGTCAGATCGCCGATACAAGGATGATTCAGCCCGGAGAAATGAACGCGGATCTGGTGGGTGCGCCCGGTCTCCAGGCTGACTTCAACCAGCGTGGCCGGCCCGAAGGCCTCCAGCGTCTTGTAATGGGTGATGGAGTCGCGTCCGCCCTCGAGCACCGTGAACTTCCAATCGTGCCCTGGGTGACGTCCGATGGGTGCGTCGATGGTTCCGTTGAGCGGGTCCGGAAGCCCTTGGACCACGGTGTGGTAGATCTTCTTCGGGGTGCGATCGCGGAAGGCGTTCTTCAGTGCCGTGTAGGCGTGCTCGGTGGTCGCGACGACCATCAGGCCCGAGGTGCCGACGTCCAGGCGATGCACAATCCCCTGGCGCTCCGCGGCCCCGGAAGTGCTGATGCGGTATCCCAGGGCGGCAAGCCCGCCCACGACCGTGGGTCCCGTCCACCCCGGTGAAGGGTGGGCTGCGACGCCGGCAGGCTTGTCCACCACGACATAGTCGTGTTCATCGGCAATGACGTTGAGTCCAGGCACCATCTCCACCTTTACATCCAGAGGGTCGGGTTCTTCGGGAATCTCGATCACGAACCGGGTCCCGGCCGGCAGCTTCGTCGATTTTCCGATCACTTGGGCGGTGTCGATATCGTGCCCGGCACGGACTACACCCTGAGTGCACCACTGCGCTGCTTTGGTCCGGGAGATTCCGAGGTGATCTGCCACCAGTGCGTCCGCACGACCGGTCCGCTGTGTTTCAAAGATCTCAGTGCTCATGCGCATTTTCGACCGGCTCGGCGTCATCGCCCTGTTTTCCCTGCTCATCCTGCTTGTTTCTTGGCGCGTCCCGTGATCCATCGAGGTGACGCCCGGTGAGGACCAGCAGGGAAATCCCGATCATCGAGCAGACGATCAGCGAGTCTGCGATATTGAAGATCGCGAAGTTGGGAAGCGCGATGAAGTCCACCACATGACCCATGCCGAAGCTGGGCTCCCGGAAGAGCCGATCGATCAGGTTCCCCAGGACTCCGGCGAGCAGGGAGCCCAGTGCGATTGCCCAGATCTTGGATCTGACCCGGAAGAGTAGAACGGTGACCACGATCGCGGCGGCCGCCTGCAGGATCGTGAAGATCCAGGTGTAGTCCTGCCCGATAGAGAAGGCCGCTCCCGGATTACGAATGAAGTGCCAGTGCAGCAAGGGCGGCAGGACCGCGATCTTCTCCCCTTCGGTCATGGTATCGACCACGATCCACTTCGTGATCTGATCGGCAACCAGCCCGAGAATGAACGGGATGAGTGCTAGCCAGCCTGACCGGGCGGGACGGGGATGGTCCACACAAACTCCTGAATTTGAGGCAGAGACGACAGCGGGGTCGGCCACGGCGCGTACCGTGACCGACCCCGAGACGCCGCTAATTACTGATCGGCGATCTGAGCCTGGGAATCCAGGTCCTGCAGCTGCCCCTCGATGAAGGACTTCAGGCGGGTACGGTAGTCGCGCTCGAATCCGCGCAATTCCTCCACCTGGCGCTCCAGGACGGATTTCTTCTTCTCCAGCTCGGTGAGAGTCTTGCGCGACTTCTCCTGAGCGTCGGTGACAAGGCCGTCGGCCTCGGTCTTGGCTTCGGTGATGATCTGCTCGCGCTTGGCTTCACCCTGGGCGACGTACTCGTCGTGCAGGCGCTGGGCCATGGCGAGGACACCGGCGGCGCTGTTCGCGTCGCCGCTAACCGGCGCTGCAGCGGTGGCGGAAGCCGGGGCTACTGCGGCGGCCGGGGCGCTGGCGGTCACCGGCTCGGGCTCTGCCTCGGTCACGACCTCTTCGGTCTCCTCGACGAGAACCTCTTCTTCAGCCTCGGGCTCGGGCGCGGCCGCGGTCTCCTCGACCACGGTTTCGCCGGACTGGCCGTCAGCTGACACCGGAGCCGGAACCGACGCGTCGGCACCTTCGCCGGACTGCAACTCGGACACCTTGCGGCGCAGCTCGTCGTTCTCCTGGTTCAGGCGACGCAGCTCGACGACAATCTCGTCGAGGAAGTCATCGACTTCATCCTGGTCGTAGCCTTCACGGAACTTGGTCGCCTGGAACCGCTTGTTGACTACATCTTCCGGCGTCAGAGCCATGTGGTCACCTCATAACGTGGTCGTCCCTGCCTGGTGGCAGAATTTCTTCGGTGCTGTGGTCGAGTGACTGTTGATCTGTCTCAACAGTCTCCCTGTGCACATCTGGTGTTTACATTACCACCGCGTCGGCGCCATCGGCGAGATCGTGCATCCGACCGACTCTGGCACGGTGTGAATCTTCTGTTATCAAAGCGCCGTTCGCGCCAGAACGAGGGTGATGGACTTGGCGAGCATGACGACGACGAAGAGGATGAGGAAAGCAACGTCGATGCCCACACCGCCCAAGTTCAATGGCGGTATCTTCGAGCGCAGCCACCGCAGTGGAGCATCGGTCATCGAGTAGACGGCGGAGGCCACCAGCAGCAACAGTCCCTTGGGCGCCCAGTCACGGGCGAAAGACTGCACGATGTCGAAGACGATGCGCACGAGCAGTGCCATCTGAAGCAGCATGAGCAGCAGATATGCCGTGGCCCATACGAAAATCACGTGTGTACTCCAGACGATGTGCGGTGGGGGTCAGTTCTGGTTGAAGAATGAGGTCTCTTCGGTGGGCGTGTTCTGCCCCTCGGTGACGACCTCGACGTCGGCGGGGGTGAGCAGAAACACCTTGTTCGTGACCCGCTCGATGGAACCGCGCAGACCGAAGACGAGGCCCGCCGAGAAGTCCACGAGTCGCTTGGCCTCGGACTCGGACATATCCGTCACGTTCATGATGACCGGAATATTGTTGCGGAACGATTCGCCGATGCGCTTGGCATCGTTGTAAGACCGCGGGTGGATCGTGGTGAGCTGATGCACTGCCTTGGATTCCTCTCGAGCCTGTGCCGCGCGCTTGATGGGGGTGACCGGCGCACGGTAGTCCGTGTCAACCAGCTCGACGGACGAGGAGGCTTCACCGTCCCAGGCGGCTTGGCGTGCAGCCGTGCGATCGCTCGGCCTGCTGACCGTGTTCCGAGGCGCAGCTTCTGGGGTGGACTCCGCGCGCTCCTCGCTGCGGGTCTCACGGTCGCGCTGCTCCGATTCGTACTGTTCCTCGCCGTCGGCGAGACCCAGGTAGATCATCGCCTTCTTCATTCCACCGGCCATGCCAACACCTCATCCATCGTTTCTGTCGGACACTTCAGAGACTAGTTCACCGTCCTCCCCAGGGCGGGGAGATCAGGCGGATCACGCGGGCGTGTCGCTACGCCAGATCACTCCGGCGAATCGCCCCTGCCCGGGGGCGCGACGATGCGAGTACACGCGCTCGTCCTCATAGGTGCACACCTGGCTGCGGTGCACGCGGACTCCCCGCGCGACCAGCAGTGCCTCGGCGGCGGCGGGCAGGTCTAGGGCGGGCGTACCCCAGCAGGTGGTGGACATTGCGGCCGGGTGGTTGACGCCGATGTCGTCGCGCATGGCCGCAGGAACTTCGTAGCAGGAACCGCAGATGGCGGGACCGATCCATGCGCAGACCGTCGCCGGGTCGGCACCCAGTTGGTCGAGCGTGTTCTCAAGGACACCGGAGGTCAGCCCGACGCGTCCGGCGTGGGCCACCGCGGTATCGCCGTCGTCGGTGGCGAAGACCACGGGAAGGCAGTCGGCGACCATGATGGCTAGTGGGGTGGACCCCGCTCGACTCACCATCGCGTCGGCCCTCGTCGGGCCGGTGACGGTACCCCCGCGCCAGCCGCGGCCCTGGGCGTCCACGACGTCCGCGGAATGAACCTGGTGCAGATAGGCGGTCGAACCAACACTCAGGCCGAGCGACTGCTCGAGCCGGGCGCGATTGGCTCGTGCTTGTTCGAGGGAGTCGGTGCTCTGACCCTCCAGATGCAGGGCCAGGTTGCCGGTCTCCACCGAGGTGAACCCGACGCGCACGCCTCCCTCGGCGCGATGGTGCTCGAGCAGCGTGGAGGTCACTTCAGGAAATCGGGGACGTCCAGATCGTCCTGGCGACGGCCCTGGCTGGTCTCGGTGACCGTGGCGACGTCGGGTTCCTGGACGTTGTCGGGCAGCGGGGTTGGCTCCTCCGGGGCGACGGGTGCCACAGCCGGTGCTTCCTGTGCCGCAGCCGCAGAGTTCGTGGAGTGGGCGGACGCTGAGTTCTGTGCGGGCACTGCGGAGACAACGGGCTTGGCCGGTGCCTCATTGAGGGGGTCCACGGCGTCGAAACCGGCGGCGATCACAGTCACCCGGACCTCGTCGCCGAGGTTGTCCGAGATGACGGCGCCGAAGATGATGTTGGCCTCGGGGTGGGCGACCTCCTGGACCATGCGCGCGGCCTCGTTGATCTCGAACAGGCCGAGATCGGAGCCGCCCTGAATGGACAGCAGCACGCCGTGCGCGCCGTCAATCGAGGCTTCAAGCAGCGGCGAGGCAATAGCCGCCTCGGTCGCCTTGATCGCGCGGTCCTCACCCTGCGCGGCGCCAATGCCCATCAGTGCGGAGCCCGCACCCTGCATCACGGACTTCACATCGGCGAAGTCGAGGTTGATGAGCCCTGCAGTGGTGATCAGGTCGGTGATGCCCTGGACACCCGAGAGCAGCACCTGGTCGGCCAGCTCAAAGGCTTCCATCACGGAGATGGAGCGGTCGGAGACCGAGAGCAGGCGGTCGTTCGGGATGACGATCAGGGTGTCGACTTCATCGCGCAGGGCCTCGATGCCGTTCTCGGCAGAGGTCGCGCGACGCCGGCCCTCGAAGGTGAAGGGGCGGGTGACGACACCGATGGTCAGAGCGCCCAGCGAACGCGCCACGCGCGCCACGACGGGAGCGCCACCGGTACCGGTGCCGCCGCCCTCACCGGCGGTGACGAAGACCATGTCGGCGCCCTTGAGTGCGTCCTCGATCTCGGTGGCGTGATCCTCAGCGGCCTGGCGGCCCACCTCAGGGTCCGCGCCGGCGCCGAGACCGCGAGTCAGCTCGCGGCCGACATCGAGCTTGACGTCAGCCGAGGACATCAGCAACGCCTGGGCATCCGTGTTGATCGCGATGAACTCGACTCCGCGCAGTCCAACTTCGATCATGCGGTTGACCGCGTTCACGCCGCCGCCGCCGACGCCGACGACCTTGATGACGGCCAGGTAGTTTTGGGGTGATGCCACGATGAGATTCCCTTGCTCGCTGTTGATGCTGAATCGTTGTGCTAAATCTGCTCGGTGCCCTTGTAGTCGCTAGGTTTCAACCCCAGGTTTAAGGTTGTCGACGACTCAAGTTCTTCTAATCAAAACGGTACGTTGAGCGCTCGAAATGACCAACCACCGTGGTGCGCGTGTCGTGAACAGAGTCTCACCGGGTGACCGGGTGATCCGGCGTCGACACGTCGTACTCAGCAATAGGTTCTTCGTCGTCGTCCTCGATGGTCAGCAGCGCGGAGAGCACCGCCGCCTTCTTCTCCGGATCCTCCGCGTTGCCCCACAGCACGGTCCGACCATTATGCAGGCTCAGCACCACGGAGTCGACCGTGTCGCCGGAGGCCGAGCGGACTTGTTTGAGGATCTCTTCGGGCAATCCACCGAGCACCTCGGTAATGGTGTTGAACAGTTCCTGGTCCGTCACGTCGTCGGCCGAGGAGACCACGGGCAGGTCGTAGGGCTGGGCGGCGGAGGCGGAGAGCACGGTCAGCTCGGTGCCGTGGGTGTTGAAGAGCACGTACTGGGAGTTGCCCTCGTCGTCGTCGACCGTGGGGGCCATGGCGACGGGTGGGTGCTCATGGATGTCGACCACGAGGGTATCCGGTGGCTCCGCGCGGGTGGTGACGGACTCGACGGCCGGGTTCTCCAGCAACAGTTCGCTCACGGTGTCGTCTCCGACCTGCGGCAGTGGCTTGCCAACGACCGGCTCCAGCATCGACTGCGCCTGGGTGGCGGGGAGCAGGTCGGTGCCGTCGATCCGCAAGTGCTTGATGGCCAGTAGCGGCGAGAAGTACACCACCGCGGCGAGCACGGCCAACATCAGGACAACCGCTCCGGCGGCCCAGAATCCCTTGCGCCGGAGGCGTCGGCGACGCTCGCGCTCGGTCTCCGGGAACGACACGACCTCCGGGCCCCGTGGCTGGACCAGGCCGGAAGCAGTGGCGGTGATCGGTTCTGAGCGCCGCCGGGACGTGCCCGTGTCGGTGCGATGGGTCATGCTGACCCGTCGCCGAGGGACTCGAGAAGACGGGGAGCCAACTGGTTGACGTCGCCGGCGCCCATGGTCAGGATGATATCTCCCGCGGCAGCGACGGTGCGGACCGAGGCAACGGCGGCGTCGGGGGTCGCCACCTCGCGCCCAAGCGGGTAGGTCGCGGGCAGCTGGGCCGAGATGATGTCGGCGGTGACACCGGGAATCGGCGTCTCGCGTGCCGGGTAGATCTCGAGCACCCGGGCGGTATCGGCCTCAGAGAGGGCGGCTGCGAATCCGTCGGCGAAGTCGCGGGTGCGACTGAACAGGTGCGGCTGGAAGATGACGTGGACGCGGGCACCGGCGGCGACGGTCTTGGCCGCCCGGATCGCGGCGCGCACCTCGGTGGGATGGTGGGCGTAATCGTCGATGACGCGAATGTCGTTGACTGTCCCGTGGGTCTCGAAGCGACGGGCAGTGCCTTGGAAGCGCTCGAGGCCCGCAATCAGCGCCTCGGTCTCGAGTCCGGCGGTGAGTCCGGCCAGCAGCACGGCCATGGCGTTGAGCCCGTTGTGCACGCCGGGGACGCGCAGCACGAGGGTGTAGGTCTGCTCCCGGTAGTGCAGGGTCAGTTCCTGTCCGGCGTCGCGCAGTTGGGTGGCGAGCAGTCGCAGATCGGCGCTCTCGGATTCACCGTAGGTCAGCACCCGCGCTGCGGTAGTCACCGTGTCGTCGTCGGGGTCGCGTAGCTGTGCCGCCAGTGCGGCGGCGCCGGCGTCATCGGCGCACAGGATGACTGTGCCGGTGGTGAGGGCGGAGAAGTCCCGGAACACCTGGTGCACGGCTTCGGCGCTACCGTAATGGTCGAGATGGTCGGGTTCGACGTTGGTGATGATCGAGATCTCGGGACGATAGTTGAGCAGGGTGCCGTCGGATTCATCCGCCTCGGCGATGAACCAGTCCCCCGCACCAGCGGCAGCGTTCACCCCCAGTCCGGCCACCGCAGCACCGACCGCGAAGGTCGGATCCGCCTCGGCGTGGGTGAAAGCCATGGCTGCCATGGAGGAGGTGGTCGTCTTCCCGTGGGTGCCGGCCACGGCCAGAACCCGGTGTCCGGCCATGGTGTGGGCCAGGCCCTGGGAGCGGTGGACGACGGGGATCCCGCGCTGAACGGCGGCGTCGTGCTCGGGGTTGCCGGGGCCGGCGATGGAGGAGGCGATGACGGCGTCGATCGTGGTGCCGGTGGCCGCTTCGGCTCGGTCCAAGTTCGCTGCGTCGTAGCCGACGGCGGTGGTGACGCCGAGTTCACTCAGCTGGGCGAGGATGGGCAGGTCCTTCGCATCCGTCCCGGAGACGGTGACGCCCTGGGCAGCCATGATGCGAGCGATTCCGGACACGCCGACACCGCCGATGCCCAGGAGGTGGACGTGGTGAAGATCACCCAGCCCGGCTGGGTCCTTCGACCGATCAGTCATGCTCGCCCCCTCGAGTCGTCGCTGCCTCGGAAATGAGCCGTGCCATTCTCTCGTCCGCGTCGCGGATGCCGAGTGCATGGGCGGCCTGAGCCATCTTATCGAGCCTGGCCCGGTCTCCCAACACGGCGGGCAGGTGCTCTTTGACCCACGAGGCGGTGAAGGCGTCGTCGTCCACTCTCAGCGCGGCCTCGGCGTCCACGAGGTCTTGAGCGTTCAGGGACTGCTCGCCGTTGCCGATCGGCAGGGGCACGAGCACCGAGGGCAGACCGACGGCGGCGAGCTCGCACACCGTGCCCGACCCGGCCCGGGCCACGACGAGGTCGGCGGCGGCGTAGACCTGTTCGAGCCCGTCCACGAATTCGTGCTGGTGGTATCCCGGGGCCTGAAGCGGTTCGCCCTCGTCGTTGAGCACGGTCTTGCCGCGACCGGTCAGGTGCAGGATCTGCGCGTGCTCGGCAAGTTCGGCGAGGGCACCGGTGATCGCCCGGTTCATCGCGAGCGCGCCGGAGGATCCGCCGGTGACCACCAGGGTGGTCCGCTCGGGGTCCAGACCCAGGGCAAGGCGGGCGGCAGCGCGCGCCTGCGGGGAGCGGTCCAGCTGGCTGATCTCCGTGCGCAGGGGCATGCCGACGTGCTGTGAGCCGGGCAGCTGTGTGCGGTCGAAAGCAGTTCCCACGACGGCAGCCCCGCGTGCGCCGACTCGGTTGGCTAGTCCGGCGCGGACGTTGGCCTCGTGGACGACGACGGGGACGCCGAGGCGGCGCGCCGCCAGGTAGACGGGGGTGGACACGTAGCCTCCGACTCCGACAACCACATCAGCCCGGGCGTCCAGGATGATCTGACGGGCCTGTCGGATGGCTGCGCGCATCCGTACCGGCAGCCGTACGAGATCCAGGTTGGGGCGGCGCGGCATCGGCACCCGCTCGATGGTGGCCAGCGGGTAGCCCGCGGCGGGGACCAGGTCAGTTTCCATTCCGGAAGCGGTGCCGACCATCGTGACCTCGACATCGGAGGCCCGCTGCAGGGCCCTCGCCATCGCGATCATCGGGGCGATGTGCCCCGCGGTACCGCCGCCAGCCATCACCACATGGAGCGTCGTCATCATGCCACCGTGCCTTTTTTCGAGGTCGTTGTCGAGGGCGCTGTCGAGGAGGTGGGGCTGTCCTGGAGCGCCCTGCGCCGTTCTTCGCGGGCGAAGCTGAGCACCACTCCGACCGCCATCAGTGCCATCATGAGTGCCGAACCGCCGGCGGAGATGAAGGGTAGCGGCACACCGATCACCGGCAGCAGGCCGGTGACCATGGCGATGTTGAGGAAGGCCTGCCCGATCAGCCAGGCCATGATCGCACCGGTGCAGACGCGCACGAACAGGTTGTCCGCCCGGTAGGCCACCCGGAACATGCCGATGGTCAGGGCCACGAACAGCCCGATCACCAGCAGGGCTCCGATCAGGCCCAGCTCCTCCCCCAGGATGGTGAAGATGAAGTCGTTCTCGGCTTCGGGGATGTACGACCACTTCTGTCGGGACTGCCCCAGCCCCGCGCCCCACCAGCCGCCGGTGGCCAACGCGTACATCCCGTGCTCGTACTGGTAGCAGGGGTCGGTAACGTGATCGCATTGCCCCATCCACGCGTCAATGCGCACCCGGCGGTTCTCGGAGGTCAGCGTGGCCGCGGCCACGATCACCAGCCCGAGCGCACCGCCGGCGAATAGGTACCGCAATCGCAATCCGACGGTGAACAGCAGCGACGCCAGCACGGTGAGCAGCACCAGCACGGTGCCGAGGTCGCGGCCGAGGATCACGAGCAGCGCGATCAGCCCGCCGACGGGGACCAGCGGGATCACGGCGTGCCAGAAACTGGTGAGCAGACGCTCCTTGACGGCGAGGATGTGGGCACCCCAGACGGCCAGCGCCAGCTTCGCGGCCTCGGAAGGCTGGAAGGAGAATCCACCGATGAAGATCCAGTTCCGGTTGCCGTTGATTTCCCGGCCCAGCGGCGTGAACACCAGGATGAGCAGGATGACGGCGGCGATGAGCAGGATCCAGGCGTAGCGCCGTAGCGTCTCGGGTCGCCACCGGCTGAGCCAGAACATCAGGGCCAAACCCACCACCGCGTAAACGCCCTGGCTGGTCAGGGAGGCGTAGGACCCCTGACCGCCGATGTTCTCGACCGAGGAGGCCGAGAGCACCATGATGACGCCGATCGCCGTCAGCGCGAGCGTCGAGGCGACGATGAGGAAGTAGGAGGTGCGTGACGCCTGTGTCCCTTCGACCCAACCCCAGAGCCGCTGCCACCACCGCGGGCGCGTGCTGGTCATATGCGCTCCTTCGTGTGCCGGTTCAGGTCAGGTCTTTGGTCTCCATCAGGCGGGCGACGGCGTCGATGAACGCCTCCCCGCGGTGTGCATAGGACCTGAATTGGTCCATGGATGCTGCCGCGGGTGCCAGCAGCACGACGTCGCCGGGCGCGGCGAGGCCGTCTGCTCGTCGCACCGCGGACTCCATCGCCGCCGATCCGTCCTCAGTGTCTCCCACCTGAGCTGGCTCAACGGGGATCTGTGGTGCGTGTCGTGCCAGGCTCCCAGCCAACTCGGAGGAGTCCTGGCCGATGAGCACGACGGCTCGCAGCCGATGCCCGTGGGCTTGGATGAGAGGGTCGTAGTCCACGCCCTTGGGCAGTCCGCCCGCGATCCACACCACGGAGGTGAAGGAGCCCAGGGCGGCGGCCGCAGCGTGCGGGTTGGTGGCCTTGGAGTCGTTGATCCACAGCACGTCGTCGGCTTTGGCGACGAGTTGGAGTCGATGATCGCCGCCGTCGAAGCGGCGCAGCCCCTCCCGCACGGCCTCGGCGGGCACGTCCAGGGCTCGTACCAGCGCGGCAGCAGCCAGGGCGTTGGCGACCTGGTGGCGCGGGGCCAGGGTACCGATATCGGAGATGCTGGCCAATTCCAGGGCCTGGGTGGCCCGGTCCTGGAGGTAGGCGCGGTCAACGAGCAGGTCATCGACGATGCCGACCATGGAGCGACCGGGGGTGTCGGTGGTGAAGGAGATGGCGCGGCAGCCCTCCTGCACGTCGGCGTTCTCCACCATGTGCAGGGTCGCGGGCTCCTGCTCGTTGAACACGCAGGCCAGTCGGGTGTTCTCGTAAATCTTCGCCTTGTCGGCGGCGTAGCCCTCGAAGCTGCCGTGCCAGTCGACGTGATCCTCGGCCAGATTCAGGACAGCTGAGGCGGCTGGTTCGATGTGGTGGGTCCAGTGCAGCTGGAAGCTGGAGAGCTCAATGGCCAGCACGTCATAGGGTTCGGGCCGGCGGATGGCGTCCAGGATGGGGGTACCGACATTGCCGCAGGCCACGGCTTCGAGTCCGGCAGCCCGCAGCATGGATTCGGCCATGGTGACCGTGGTGGTCTTGCCGTTGGTGCCGGTCAGCACGATCCACTCGGCCGTCTTCTTCCCCTCGCGGGTGCGGAGTCGCCAGGCAAGCTCAACTTCTCCCCAGATGGGAATGTCGGCGGCGGCCGCGTCGGAGAGCAGCGGCTGGTCCGGGCGCCATCCGGGTGAGGTCACCACCAGGTCCGGCGGGGTATCGAGGGCGCCGGCCAGGCTTCTCACGGCATCGGGTCCGAGGCGGACCGTGCAGCCCAGGATGCGCAGCGTGTCTGCTTTCGCACGGTGATCCGGGGTGTCGTTTCCGTCGACGACGGTCACGCTGGCGCCGAGCTCAGCCAGAGTATCGGCAACGGAGAACCCGGTGACGCCCATCCCGGTGACGAGGACACTGAGCGTGGACCAGTCGTCATCCCAGCGGCGGAGGTGATCGAGCGATGTGCCGGTGGCGGCGGACTGGTCGGTCACTGGCGCAGCACCCACTCACCGTAGAACAGGGCGATGCCCGCCATCACGCAGACCAGCCCGATGAGCCAGAAGCGCACGACAACGGTGACCTCGGCCCAGCCCTTGAGTTCGAAGTGATGCTGCAGCGGGGCCATGAGGAACACCCGCTTACCCCCGGAGAGCTTGAAGTAGCCGACCTGGATGATCACGGAGGCGGCGATGGCGACCATGAGTCCGGCCAGCACCACGAGCAGGATCTCGGTGCGGGAGAAGATGGCGAATCCGGCCAGCGCGCCGCCAAGAGCTAATGATCCCGTGTCGCCCATGAAGATCTTCGCCGGAGCGGTGTTCCACCACAGGAATCCGATGAGGGAGCCGGTGAGGATGGCGGCCAGCAGGGCGAGGTCCATGGGGTCGCGCACCACGTAGCAACCAGCATCGGCACCGGCGGTGCCGCACATCTGGTTGAGCTGGAACAGGGAGATCAGGCCGAAGGCGGCCGTGACCATGGCGGTGGCGCCGGTGGCCAGCCCGTCGAGACCGTCGGTGAGGTTCACTGCATTCGTCGTCGCCGTGGTGATCAGGTTCGACCAGATGACGAAGAGAATCATCCCGAGCACCGGTCCGGCAAAGGCCAGGTCGATGGGGGTGTCACGCACGAACGAGATCGCGGTGGAGGCCGGGGTGAGCCCGTTGCTGTCGGGGAAGTTGAGGGCGAGGACCGCGAAGGTAATACCGACGACGGCCTGCAGCACGATTTTCGCCCAGGCGGTGAGGCCCAGGGAGCGCTGTTTGGAGATCTTCGTGAAGTCGTCGAGGAAGCCCACGAGCCCCATGCCCGCGGTGAGTAGCAGCAAAAGCAGACCCGTGGCGGTGGGCCCCGGATTGGCCAATCCCATCGCGGACATAATCAGGTGCGTCAGGAAGTAGACCACGATCATGGTGAGCACGATGACGGCGCCGCCCATGGTGGGGGTGCCTCGCTTGGTCTTGTGGGTGGTGGGTCCATCGTCGCGGATGAACTGGCCGTAGCCCTTCTTCACCAGCAGGCGGATGAACAGCGGCGTGCCCACCATGGTGAGCACCAGCGCCATCACGGCGCCGATCAGCAGTCCGATCATTTGGTTTCCTCCTGCGATGCGGTGAGGTGGTCGGCCAGCGTCCACACACCGGTGGAGTGGGATCCTTTGAGGAAGACGATGTCACCGGGCTCCAGGCGCGCATCCAGTAGTGCTTGCGCGTCTTCGAGGGTGCGCACATGCTCGGCCTCGTCGCCCCAGGAGCCTTCCATCACCGCACCGGTGTAGAGGGCTCGAGCGCCGTCGCCGATGACGACAAGTTGATTGATATTGAGCCGGACCACGGTCTCGCCGAGCAGGATGTGCTCGCGGGAGTGGGCGTCTCCGAGTTCGAGCATCTCCCCTAGCACGGCCCAGGTGCGACGGCCGGTGCTGCGTCCGAGCATGGCGAGGGTCTTCAGCCCGGCGCGCATGGATTCGGGGTTGGCGTTGTAGGAGTCGTCGATGATGGTGATGCCGTCGGCGCGGTCGGTGCGGGCCATCCGGTGGGCGGACGTTGCCGCGGTGCGGGTGAGGGCCTCGGCGATGTCGGCGGTGGGCATGCCCGCGGCATGGGCGGCAGCGGCGGCGGCGGCCACGTTAGAGGCGTGGTGGATCCCCATCAGTTGCGAACGGACGGCAGCCGAGGCGACGGTTCCGCCCTGGTGCAGGCGCAGCTCAAAGACGGGGCGCTCGAGTTCGTCGGTGTGCAGGTCGTGGGTCTCCACCAGGAAGCTCTGTGTCCCGAGCTCGTCGGGGGTCCGGGGCAGGGAGGCGGTGGTGAACCAGCTCACCGGCGCGGTGGACCGGGGTTGCATGGCCGCGACGGCGGCGTCATCGCGATTGAGAATGGCCACACCGTCGGCGGGCAGCGCCTCGACGAGCTCCCCTTTGGTGCGGGCAATGTTGTCAACTCCGCCAAAGCTGCCTGCGTGCGCCGAGCCCACCATGAGCACCACGCCGATGTCGGGACGGACCATCTCTGCCAACTCGGCGATGTTGCCGACGTGGTCGGCCCCCATCTCGACGATGAGGTAGCGGGTGTCCAGACTCGCGCGGAAGACGGTCAGCGGCACGCCCACTTCTCCGTTGTAGGAGCCGCGGGGAGCGATGGTGGGTCCCTGAGTGGACAGCAATGCTGCAAGCAAGTCTTTGGTGGTGGTCTTGCCGGCCGAGCCGGTGATCCCGATGACGGTGGTGGGCGAATGGGCCCTGATGCGTCGGACCACGTCGGCGGCGAGCAGCCCCATCGCGGTGACGACGTCGTCCACGAGAATGTGCGGTGCGTCCGTGGGTCGCTGGCTCAGCACCAGGGCGGCTCCGGCGGACCGGGCCGCGTCGATGAAGTCGTGCCCGTCGGCGTGCTCTCCCGGCTTGGCGAGGAACAGCGTGTCCGCCGTGGCCTCACGCGAGTCGGTGGTCGCCGAGGTCACCACGATCTTCGGGTCTGCCGCGAGGCGACCTCCGGTGGCGTCGGCGATCTGGGCTGCGTTGAGTTCAATCATGACTTGTTGAGAATACCGTCATCGGGGCCCTCGGTGGTGGAGGCCGCGGGGGTCGTGATCCATCCGTGATGTGACAAGGCGCGACGGAGCTCGACACGATCATCGAGCGCGACGGCGACCCCGGCGACGTCCTGGATGGTCTCGTGTCCGCGACCGGCCACGAGGATCACGTCGTCGGCGCCGGCGAGGGCGACGGCGGCCTCAATGGCGGCAGCGCGCGGCTCGATCTCGAGAACGTCGACGCCGGTCGCGCCGGTCCGTTGCTGCTCGGACTGCACGGTGAGAGCGCCGTCGAGGACCTGGCGTCGGATCGGTGCCGGATCTTCGTTATGCGGGTCGTCGTCAGTGACGATGACGACGTCGGCACCCCGAGCGGCGACCGTTCCCATGATGGGGCGCTTGCTCACGTCACGTTCCCCGGTGGCACCGAAGACCAGAATGGTCCTCCCACTCCCCCGTACCGCTTTCAGCGCCTGCGACAGACCGTCGGCGTTGTGCGCGAAGTCCACGATGCCGGCCGGCCGTTCGGAGATGACCTCCATACGGCCCGGCACGGCATTGTCAAAGGGACCGGGCTGTTCAGCGAGGGTCTTCATGACGCTGCCCCACTCGGCGCGGGGGTGCCCGTGTAGCACCATCAGAGCTGCCAGCGCCGCGTTGGCGACGTTGAAGCCTCCGGGCAGTCCCACACTGGCCTGCAGCACGGTTCCGTCGCGGTGACGCAGGGTGAAACGGTGCCCGAGACCGTGCGGAATGACGTCGTTCAGCACCCAGTCGGCGTCGATCTCGGCCGGACGGGCCGCGACCGGCCCCAGGTCGAGGGTCACGGTCTCCGTGCCGTGCTCCACCGCGTGGTGTGCCATGCGTTCGCCCCAGCGCTCGGGTTCGTCGGTGGCGTTGAGTGTGATGACGGCGGTGTCGCAGCGCTGGGGTGAGAAGAGCGCGGCCTTGGTTTCGAAGTACTCCTGCATGGAGCCGTGCAGATCCAGATGGTCCTGGGTCAGGTTGGTGAACCCGGCCACGTGGTAGCGCAGTCCCGCGATCCGGCGGTAGCTGATGGAGTGCGAGGACACTTCCATGGCCACCGCGGTGATTCCGTCCTGCTGCATCGACATCAGCAGTCCGTGCAGCTCGGGGGCCTCGGGGGTGGTGAATTCGGAAGGCACGACCCGTTCTCCCGCCCGGATCTCGATGGTGCCGATCAACCCGGTGTGCTGATCCGCGTCGAGTAGGGAGCGTAGGAAGTAGGTGGTGGTGGTCTTGCCGTTGGTGCCGGTGACCCCGTAGAGCTCGGCGGCCTCGTCGCTGCGGTAGATACGCGACGACGCCGCACCGAGGGCACCGCGCACGTCGTCCACCACCATGATGGACAGCTCCACGCCGTCTGCACTCAGACGCGCGGCGCCGCGCTCGTCGGTGAGCACCGCACGGGCGCCGGAGGCGGCTGCCGTCCCGGCATAGTCGGCGCCATGATGGCGTGCACCGCCGACGCCGACATAGAGGTCACCGTCGATCACTTTGCGTGAGTCCATGGCGATGCCGGTGACCTGGGCGTCGGCCGCACCGACGAGTTCCGCCGCGTACCCCTCAGCGCGCAGGTGCTCCACCAGGTCGGTCACCGCGACCGGGGCGACGAGTGCGGGGCGAAACCCGCTCGCCCCACTCACCAGGCCCTCTTCTGCGGGTCCTCGGTGAACGCATCATAGCTCTGGGAGTCTGCGTCATTCGGGGGAATGTTGTACTTGTTCAGCAGGTACGACATCACTTGGGTTGCGGTGTCGGTGACCATCCAGTCGCGCCAGTTGCCCTGGGGGCGGTAAACGGAGACGGTGACGACGAATTCCGGGTCGTCGAGCGGAGCCACCATGGTGAAGGACGTGGTGTGCCCGTCGTAGCCGCCCACCCCGGCGGCCTGACCGGTGCCGGTCTTGCCGCCGACCCGGTATCCGGGAATCTGGGCGGGTTGGGCAGTCCCGTGGTCGACGACGCCTTCCATCAGCTTGAGCATCTCGTCAGCGGTTTCCTCCGAGACGACTCGGGTGCCCTCTTCGGGTTCTACGAGGTGCTCGGTGCCGTCCTCGTCAACGAGCGCGTCGATGAGCCGCGGTGAGTTCATGACGCCGCCATTGGCGATGGCCTGCGTCATCTGCGCGGTGTGCAGTACGGTCTGGGAGTAGCCCTGGCCGAAGGTGGTCGTGAACTGCTGACGCCCGTCCCAGTCCTCCCAATCGGCAAGCGTGCCGGAGGCGGAATAGGGCAGTCCGATACCGATCGGCGAACCGATGCCGAAACGCTGCAGGTAGTCATGGCGGGTGGCCTTGTCCTGTGTGGTCGCCACCTGCACGGTTCCGGTGTTGTAAGAACGTGCGAAAATTCCCGCCGTGGTCATGTCGTAGGTGGAGTGTTTCATCGAGTCGTTGATGATCTGACCGCTGAACTCTTCGGAGTTCGGGACGGTCCAGCCCTGCTCGGGCGTCACCGACCCCTCTTCCAATGCCATCGCGAAGGTGGGGATCTTGCCCGTGGATCCGGGCTCGAATGCCTGGGTCACCGCCAGGGGTCGCCAGTATTTGGAGTCGGTCTCGTTGGGCTGAGCCGGGTCAACCGTCGTTGAGTCGGCCATGGAGACGATGTCACCGGTCTTCGCGTTGAGCACGGTCAGCGCCGCCCATTCGGCGTTGTATTCGTCACTCTTGGCCGCGATGGCCTCTTGCGCGAACCATTGGACATCCTGGTCGATGGTCAGTCGCAGATCCTGTCCGTTGACCGCGGGCGTCTCGGAGAACGAGGCGTTGGGAATGCGTACCCCGTCGGCCGAGATCTCGAACAGCCGCTCGCCGGGAGTTCCGGTGAGATGCTCGTTCTGGCTCAGCTCGAGGCCTTCCAGCGGTTCCCCCTCGGACCCCAGGAATCCGAGAATCGAGCCGGCCACAGCGCCGTTGGGGTACGTCCGCTCACTGACCTGCTGGCTGATCAGGCCAGGGATCTTGATTTTCATGGCTTCGTTCTTGACGGCCGGGGTGACATTGCGGGTGACCACGCGGTACGGGCGATCCCCAACCATCAGGGACCGAAGTTCAGTCACCTCGATATCGAGCACCTCGGACAGCTCGGCCAGCGCGTCGTCGAGGGCGACGTCGTCGAATCCGCGCTCTTCGGTGTTCCAGACGCGGTAGTCCTTGACGAGCCGCTGGTCAACGACCAGGTCGTAGCGCTGGACGGACTCGGCGAGGACACGTCCTTCGGTGTCGAGGATCGAGCCGCGCTCTGGGGCCAACTCGACGGGGCGCAGACGCTGATTCATTGCCTTCTCGGCGTTGCCAGCCGCGTCGACTCCCTGGATGAAAACGAGTCGACCGGCCAGGATCACCAGGAGTGTGAGCGCCATGGCGATCCCGACGCGCAGCCTCCGCTGGGAGACCGGTGTTGAGGTCTGTGCCGCCATCGCCTGTCCTCTTTCCCGCTCATCTCGGAGCGGTTGCCGTCGGGTGGATCCGGCTCGGACGAGTGGCTACCCGCCGAGCTGAGACATCTGCGGTGCTTGCAGCGTGCCTCCATTCAAGTCTGCCTGGCCGGAGCCCGCAGATCCGGCATTTGCGGCTGTGTCCTCGGACGCACCGGAGTTCTCGTTCGATTCGCTCGCCGTGTCGGCAGTGGGTGCCTCCACCGATGCCTCGGTGTCGGACGCAGCGGCCTGCTCCTGAGCGGGTGCCTTCGCCGGTGTCCCCTGCCCCGATGCGACCGTCGGCGCCCCTACGAAACCGGTGGGCTTGTTCTCGTCCGTCGCGGTGGTGGCCACCCCGGTCACCGTGCCCGTCTCCAGATCGATCGACGCCGTGGCACCGGGCAGGACCATCCCGAGCTTGACCGCTTCCGAAGCAACGTTCTGCGGGGCGGAAACGTGGGCGACCTGCTGGGCCAGCGCCTCATTCGCCTGGGTGATCTCCTGCTGGCTGGAGCGCAACTCAACGAGTTCGTACTGCCGGTTGGAGATGGTGATGTTCACCATCAGCACGGTGAGCAGAGCAACGAGAAGTGCCCCCACACAGCTGGCGATCATCCATTTCGGGGTGCTGCGCAGCTGTTCCGGAACCACCCGCAGCGGTGTGCGCGGGGCGGACCGCGGCGACGGAGTGCCCACCGGTGCCGGCTGCAACTGGCGCGCGGTGGCTTCGGTGGAGTAAGCAGGCAGACGCGCGGGGATGCGGCGAGGGGAAGTGCTCATCCTGTGCTCCTTGTTGGGCGGGTGGTTCGGGTTTTCTCAATGGCGCGTACCTTGGCTGAGGCAGCGCGCGGATTTTCGTCGATTTCCTGGTCAGTGGGCTTTTCCGTGCCGCGGGTGATCACGCGCACGGTGGGCTGGTGCTCTTCGAGCTCTACAGGAAATCCGGGAGGCGCCGTGGACACAGACTGTTCGGTGATGGCCCGCTTGGTGATCTTGTCTTCGAGGGAGTGATAGCTCATCACGACCATCCGCCCACCGATCGCGAGGCTCTCCAGGGCTCGAGGCAGAGCAACACTGAGCACGTCGAGCTCTTCGTTGACCTCGATGCGCAGGGCCTGGAATGTCCGCTTCGCCGGGTGACCGCCGGTGCGTCCCGCGCTGGCGGGGACCGCCTGACGAATCACATCGACCAGTTCCCCCGTCGTGCGTAGCGGCTGCGCCGTCCGGGCATTCACGATGGCGTGGGCGATCCGGTGAGCGAATTTCTCTTCGCCATAAGTCCGGATGATGCGTCGCAGCTCATCGACGTCATAACTGTTCACCACCGTGCTCGCGTCAAGATCAGCGGTGGTGTCCATGCGCATGTCCAAGGGAGCGTCATAGGAGTAGGCGAAACCGCGCTCACGCTCATCGAGCTGGAACGACGAGACTCCGAGATCGAACAGAATGCCATCGGCACCTGAGAGACCATGATGCTCCAGTGCCTCAGGAATCTCGTCATAGGTGCCGTGCCAGGTGAGCAGCCGTCCGGCCGCCTCAGTGTCGGCGGCGATTCGCCGCTGGGCCATCTCCAACGCCTGCGGGTCGCGATCGATGCCAACAACTACGGCCTCGTAGCGTTGCAGCATCGCCAGGGCATGTCCGCCCATCCCCAGCGTGCAGTCCACGACAACGGGACGACGACCTGCCTCGAGGGCAGCTGTGACACCGGGAGCGAGGAGATCGAGGACGCGATCAAGCATGACGGGAACGTGCCGCTGTCCTGCGGACGCCGACTCTGCCTGATCCATCCTGCGCTCCTTTCCCATGTCCGTTAACCTCAGCGGATTCTTGATTCAGATCCCCATCCGCTCCGGTCCCTGGCCCAGGGGAAGGCGGGCCAGGAACCGGCGGCGGCTGGAGGTCTCAGACAAGAATCCGCGCTGTGAAGTTGTGATCAGAAGATGCCCGGGAGGACCTCTTCGTCAGTTTCGGAGAACGTGTTCTCCTGTGCTTCGAGGTAGGAGTTCCACGACTCGAGGTCCCAGATCTCTGCCCTGGTGCCAGCCCCGATGACCGCGACGTCCCGATCCAGCCCCGCGTATTCGCGCAAGGAGCCCGGAAGCGTCACTCGCCCTTGCTTGTCCGGCATCTCGTCCGAGGCGCCCGACAGGAAAACGCGAATGTAGTCACGTGCCTGGCGTGAGGACAGCGGTGCCGACCTCATCTGCTCGTGAACCCTCTCGAATTCGCGAGCGGAGAAGACGTAGATGCAGCGTTCCTGGCCCCGAGTCAGGACCAGACCGTTGGAGAGCTCCTCGCGGAACTTCGCCGGCAGGATCAACCGGGATTTCTCATCGAGACGTGGAGTGTAGGTGCCCAAGAACATGGCCCACCGCCTCCGTCTGTTTGAGGTTCCCGCAGTTCCCTCTGCTTCACCACCGTCCTCTACTGCGCTCCACTTTACCCCACTACCCTCCCCCGTCAAGCACAAAGAGACCCCAACACGCACTTTTTTCCTGTGTGTTCGATGAACATCAGGGCGCGGCGACATGATGCGCGCCGGCGGTCAGATCCGCCGAATCACGGGGAAGGGAGCGCACCAGTACACATAAGTCGAGACCATAGGGGCGCCGGTGGGAGGGAAGTGGAGGGATTCTCGCGTTGTGGGGCGTTCTGGAGGCGCTGACGGCCGAGGGCGTCTCAGCGCCTCCAGGGGAAACGGCGAGATTCCGCGGAATCTCGTCCTCATGGAGTCAGATCGCGCCCGGTGTGGAGGGAAGTGGGGGACGCCAGTGGAGTGACGTGGCGAAGGCGGGAGAGGTGGCTGCGACCAACAAAGAGACTCCCGTCCAATTGGACGGGAGTCTCGGCGATTTTGGCTGGGGCGTCGGCGTCAGGAAGTCTTTCCCGCGACGCGATGATCACGGCTGCTGACGACGCCGCTGTTCCCATTTCTGTTCAAGCCCTGACATGAAGGAACCGCCGCCAGCATCTGGCGTTCGTGCGGACTTACCCGATTTGCCGGACTTCGACGACCCGAATCCCCGCGGACGGACGGTCGCGAAGAAGACGCCCCCGACCATCATGAGGAAGCCCACGATACCGAGCCAGTAGGTAGAGATCGTGACACCCCACAGCAACACACCGATGCCGACGACGGCGATGAGTACGCCCACGACGATATTGCGCGTGGAGAACTGCGAGACCGGGCCGGTAGCCTGCATCTGAGATGCCAGATGCGGGTCCTCCATGTTCAGCTGTTCTTCAAGCTGCTCAAGGACACGTCGCTCTTTCTCGGACAATGCCATGGTGCCCACCTCCACTTGACTCGACCACCTCAGATTGTGGTCTTAACAGACTACGTGGGCTATCTGGGAGAACGCCAGATACGCGATGCGTTACGGGCCTAAATCACGCACTGTGACGAACGGAGGTGCCCACGCACTCACTCCGAGCCCGGCTGAGGACGACCGCGACGACGCAGTAGCGTCGCCGGTTGGACCATCGAGTCGGGGAACCGCTGACGTAGATCATCGAGAACAGCGTCGGTCCGCTCCCAGTCGACAGCGGCAGCGCCCGAGTGGTTCTGGGGATCGTCGAAGAGCGCATCTTGTACGTCTTCGGTCTCCTCACCACGGGCCACCAGTCGCTCGCCGCGCACCCCCAATAACCGAACCGGGTGCGAGCGTTCCGACATCAGCGAGTTCAGCAACTCGCCAGCAACGACTTTCATCATCGCCCCGGCGGCCGTCGGCTGCGGCAGGGACTGGGTGCGGGTCCGGACGACTCGATGATGATCCCGCACTTTCACGCTCAGCGCCCCCGCCACCATGTTGTCGGCGCGCAGCCGACGCGCACATTCGAAGACCAGGGCAATAAGTTCGCGATGCAGGTGGTCCTCGTCCGTCACATCGACCTCGAAGGTCTTCTCGACCCCGTGCGACTTCGCCGTGCGCTCAGGCACGACCGCACGGGGATCAATGCCGCGGGCCAATTGCACCAGCCCGGGCCCGACGGAGCCGATCCAGCGCTGCATCCGTTCAGGAGACTGCTGCGCGAGGTCTCCGATCGTGGCGATATTGCCCGCTTCGAGACGGTCTGCGAGCTTCGGTCCCACGCCCCAGACAGCTCGCACAGAAAGGGGTGCCAGATAGCGCTGAGTTTCCTGCGGGGCCACCACACCCAGCCCATCCGGCTTCGACCCGGTTGACACGATCTTGGCCACTGATTTCGTGGCGGCAACCCCGACGGTGCACGGCAGTCCGGTACGGCGTCGTACCTCGTCTTTGATCTTCCGGGCAATGACCGGCGGTGAGCCCAGTCGCCGGCGGGACCCGGAGACGTCGAGAAAGGCTTCATCGATACTGAGCTGCTCGACCAGAGGTGTCACCGATTCGAAGACCGACATTACGATTCCAGAGGCTTCACGGTACTTCTCGTGGTGCGGTTCGAGTACCACGACCGAAGGACACAGCGCCTGAGCGTGCGCCAGGGGCATCGCCGATCGCACACCGAAACGGCGAGCCTCGTACGAGGCCGAGAGTACGACGGACCGTCCTCCCAAGGGGGCAACCAGGGACGGAACGCCTCGCAGATCGGGACGCTCGCGCAGTTCCACCGATAAGAAGAAGGCATCCATATCGACATGCAGAATCACAGCTCCCCAAGCGGGGTCGCGATCGGCGCTCATCGCCTCCGCTTCACGTCGCTCTCGGTCACCGTGTTCCATGGGATCCAGCCTATCCCCGTCCTACGGGTAGGCTGGAACCATCGAGCAGCCGCGTGCAGGCGACCCCGTCTTCGGCACCGCACACAGCACCCCACCTCTGAGGAGCAGCGTTGAATCAGCCCGCCCCGGACACAGCCCCGGCCCCCGACGAGCAGGACTTCATCACCGCCGTCGAGAACCGCATGCAGGCACTTCTGAATGAGGATGCGGAGCGTTCGCGCCAGATCTCCCCCGCCGCCGTGGTACTGATCGAGTCCATCGCAGATCTGGTCGGCTCCGGAAAGCGGCTCCGCGCCCTCTTGGCCTGGTGGGGCTGGCAAGGCGCGGGCGGTGATGCCCATGATCCGCGCATCATTGAGGCGGGCGTCGCGCTCGAGCTGTTCCAGGCCGCCGCGTTGATCCACGACGACGTCGTCGATCGCTCCGACACCCGTCGCGGGAGCCCCAGCGTGCATCGGCGTTTCGAATCCCTGCATCGCGAGGCGGGCTGGTCGCAGGATTCCGCGCACTTCGGTGTCGCTTCGGCCGTGCTGACCGGGGATTTAGCCCTGGCGCTGAGTGAAGAAGTGTTCGCGTCCTCGGCCGACGCCACCGCGTTCGCTTCAACGGCACGCACCGCCTTCAACACCATGCGCTTCGAGGTCATGGTCGGCCAGTATCTCGACGTACTGGGTGAGGTGGACGTCCATGACGTGGACCCAGCCGAAGCACGCTCACGGGCACGCACCGTCGTCGAGTACAAGTCGGCCAACTACTCGGTGGTATGGCCACTGGCGATCGGCGCGGTGCTGGCCGGCGCCGATGAATCCACGCTCGAGGGATTGTCGCGGTTCTCGCGCCCGTTGGGCATCGCCTTCCAGCTCCAAGACGATCTGCTCGGAGTCTTCGGAGATCCACACCTCACCGGCAAACCCGCCGGAGACGATCTTCGCGAGGGCAAGCGGACCGAGCTCATCGCTCACGCCCTCGACCAGTTGGACGATGCCGCGGCGGCTCGTCTTACCGATGCGCTGGGCAACTCCGATCTCTCCGAGGCCGATGTCGCCGAGATTCAGGACCTTCTTGAATCATGCGGTGCCCGGACCGCGCTCAGCGGCGAAGTCCGCGACCTCGGCGAGCAGGCCCTGACCGCCCTGGATCAGCTGGACGCCACCGACGTGGTGCGTCAAGGATTGCGGTTGCTCACCGAGCGCATCCTGCAACGCAGCACCTGATCGACAGCTACCCCTACCAGGCCAGAGCCTGAGCGCGACGCCGGATCTCCGTCTTGCGTCCGTCCTTCAGTGCGTCGATGGGGCGCCCCGGCAGCGAGGGGTCCTCGGTGAACAACCAACGCAGGGTTGCCTCGTCGTCGAATCCGGCGTCCTGAAGCACCACAACGGTGCCCTGCAGCGACTCGACGATGCCATCCTCGGTGAACAGCTCCGCCGGCACTGACCGGATCTGCCGATCCGTGACCTTCACGGCCAATAGCCGCCGGTCCTTGACCATGTTGTGCACCTTCGTGACCACCACGTCGAGGCGCTCTGCAACATCGGGAAAGGTCAGCCATTCTGGGATCAGTGTCTCCAGTGGCACATCGGCGGAAGTACGGGGCTCGGCATCAGTCTGTCGATCATTCACAGCACCACGGTAGTACAGCGGCCACCCACATCCCTAGCCCGCTCCTCGCCCACCAGTCACCGCTCAGACATCGGACCAGGTCAACGCCCGTTCCCGGCCGGGTGCGAACGTGGGTTAAAACATCACGACACGCCGCGCCACGCCGTTTTTACCAAATCGTGACCACAGGGGTTTATTTGTGCCCCATCTGTCGTGTACGTTTACAGAGGTAACAAATTCATCACGCACACCACGACGCTACTCTTGTCACACCAAGCACAAGAGAACTCCCCTGGCTCGGGTGCCTAGTCGAACGAGGAACTTTCATGTCTGTTCGCGCCCCCGGCGTCTCTCGATTGCTCAGCACTGCCGTGGTCACCTCCACCGTGCCCTTGATCGCTTTCGGATCGACCGCCGCCGCAGCCCCCGCCCCCGCTGGCGCTGCCCACACGGCACTCCAGCCACGCGTGGCGACCCCGAGTGCCGTTCAGGCAGCCCAAGCCCAACTCTCAGCTCATCTGATTCCTTCGGACCGATTGGTCTCTGCGCTTCCTCTCTCACTGACACCGTCGACAAGTGTCGCTGCGTCGCGCTCGGGCTCTTCCGCCAAGACCTACACCGTGAAGTCCGGAGACACTCTCTCGCACATCGCGGCCAAGAATGACCTGTCCCTGTCGCGGTTGCTGAGCCTGAATGACCTGAAGTCCACCACGACGATCTTCCCCGGAGACACGCTGAAGCTCTCCGGTTCCTCGAGCACGTCGGCCAAGTCCACCTCCAGCTCGTCCAGCTCGTCGTCATCTTCATCCTCGTCCTCCTCGGCGAAGACCTACACCGTGAAGTCCGGAGACACCCTCTCGGCTATCGCGGCGCGCAATAGCGTCAGCCTGTCCACCGTGCTGAAGGCCAACGGACTGAAGGCCACGAGCACCATCTACCCCGGCCAGAAGATCAAGCTCTCCGGCAGCGCCGCCCCCTCGAGCAGCAGCACGACGTCCACCTCACCGTCGAGTTCCTCTAGCTCGTCGTCATCTTCATCTTCGTCCTCCTCGGCGAAGACCTACACCGTGAAGTCCGGAGACACCCTCTCGGCTATCGCGGCGCGCAATAGCGTCAGCCTGTCCACCGTGCTGAAGGCCAACGGACTGAAGGCCACGAGCACCATCTACCCCGGCCAGAAGATCAAGCTCTCCGGCAGCGCCACCTCCTCGAGCAGCAGCACGACGTCCACCTCGTCGTCATCCAGCTCGTCGAGCTCCTCGTCTTCGAGCGGCTCGGCGTCTAGCTACACCGTCAAGCGCGGGGACACCCTCTCCGCCATCGCCGTGCGCAACGACGTCAGCCTGTCGACACTACTCAGCGCCAATGGCCTGAAGTCGACCAGCGTCATCTTCCCGGGCCAGAGCCTGAAGCTCTCCGGCAGCTCCTCGTCCTCAAGCAGCAGTACGACGTCCACCTCATCGTCGGGTTCCTCCAGCTCGTCGAGCTCCTCCTCTACTTCGTCCTCTTCCTCGTCGGCGAAGTCCTACACCGTGAAGTCCGGGGACACCCTTTCGGGGATCGCCGCGCGCAACGGGATCAGCCTGGCCAGCCTGCTGAACGCCAACGACTTCTCCAGCTCCACCCTGATCTACCCGGGCCAGTCCGTGAAGCTCTCCGGATCCGCTTCATCGGGATCATCCAGCACCTCGTCGAATTCCGGTTCCTCGATGTCCACCGCATCCTCGGGATCTTCGAGCGAGCAGCTGGTCCCCAACACCTTCCTGCACTACACCTACCCCGATCACGTGGTCTCCGATGCCAACCGGAACAAGCAGCAGCTGCTGAACTCTCCGTTGCCGTCACGGTCCGAGGCACAGTCGCTGGTACGCAGCACCGCGGCTTCGATGGGCGTGGATCCGAGCCTGGCGCTGGCACATGCCTTCACGGAGTCGCATTTCGATGCGGCTGCGGTTTCGCCGGCCAACGCCATCGGCATCATGCAGGTCATCCCCTCGTCCGGTGAGTGGGCATCACAGATGGTGGGCCGCGAGCTGAACCTGCTCGACCCCCAGGACAATGTGGTGGCCGGTGTCGCCATCATCCGACACCTGCAGCGCACCTCCGACTCCTTGGATATCGGCATCGCCTCGTACTACCAGGGCGCGGCCGGTGTGAAGCGCAACGGCATGTACCCGGACACCAAGGATTATGTGAACAAGGTCAAAGGCTACATGGGCCGGTTCTGATCCGGACCTCCCCCAGGTGGTCACAGTTGACCTCTATGCTGGACGGGTGAGCACAACGTCCCAGGATCAGCTGATCGGCACCCTCGTCGATGATCGGTACCGCGTGGCAGAGCGCTTGGCTCGCGGCGGCATGTCCACGGTTTATCGGGCGCTCGATACGCGTCTGGAGCGCGACGTCGCCATGAAGGTCCTCTATCCGCACCTGGCCGAGGACCCGAGCCTGGTGGACAAGTTCGAGCGTGAAGCCAAGACAGCTGCTGCGCTGAACCATCCGCATGTGGTCAACGTCTACGACCAGGGCATCCAGTCGGGACCCGACGGACGGTTGGCCTACCTGGTCATGGAGTATGTCCCCGGTGTCACCCTGCGCTCGGTGCTGGGAAAGCACCGGGCGCTGACACCACATCTCACCCTGGTCTACCTCCTGGCGCTCGTCGATGGGCTCGCCGCCGCCCACCGTGCGGGGCTGGTCCATCGGGACATGAAGCCGGAGAACGTTCTCGTCTCCCGCGAGGGCGATATCAAAGTCGCCGATTTCGGCTTAGCGCGGGCCGCCACCAACCACACCGGCACCGGTGCCGCCCTGATGGGCACCGTCGCCTATGTCTCGCCCGAGCTGGCCTCCGGCGGGCGCGCGGATATGCGTAGCGACGTCTACGCCGTGGGCATCATGATGTTCGAGATGCTCACCGGCCGCCAGCCCTTCACCGGGCAGTCGGCGGTCCAGATCGCATTCAAGCACGTCAATTCCCGTGTTCCGGCGCCGTCGACGCTGGCTCCGGGGCTCGCGGAATCTCTCGACGACGTCGTGCTGTGGTGCACCCATCCGGACCCGGACCAGCGGCCGAGCGACGCTCAGGAGCTGCTGGATCAGCTGGTGGTGATCCGGGAGAGACTGACCGATGCCCAGCTGGACTACACCCTCCCGCTCGTCCCGACCGAGATGCCTCTGGAATCATCGGCGGACGGCGCCACCACCGCGCTCCCGGATGCCTCAGCACCCACCACGGACGAACTCGACGACGCGCCTCCCCCCAAGACCACGGTCTACGAGGAGTCGCTCGAGTCGACGCCTGCACCCGCGGTCGAACCTGTCGGTTCGGACCGCGACCCGGCCACGGCGATCTACGGGCAGGCCCCGCAGGCCGTTGACTCGGCCTCCAGCCCGGCACCTGCGGCCACGCCACCCCGCCAGCTCAAGGGTGCCGCGGCCCGACGAGCAGCACGCACCCCGACGGAGCGGCTCTCCGCTGCGCGCCCGGGCCGCGTCGCGATCATCGTCCTGGTAGTGGTGATGCTGGCCGCCCTCGCTCAGCTACTGGGATGGTGGATCGGGACGTCCGGATTCTGATCCGGCGCCCGAGGACGTGCCTCGGACGCCGTCGACTCAGTAGCGCTCGGGGTGGCTGAGGGCCTCCGTCACCACAAAGGCCATCTCCAGGGACTGCTGGTGGTTCAGTCTCGGATCGCACAGGGACTCGTAGCGATCAGCGAAAGCGGACTCATCCACCGGATCCGCACCGCCCAGGCACTCCGCCACATCGTCACCGGTCATCTCCACGTGCATGCCCCCGGGGTGAGTGCCAGCGGCACGGTGCACCTCGAAGAAGCCCGAGACCTCGTCCATGACGTCGTCGAATCGACGGGTCTTGAATCCGTTCGCCGCGGTCACGGTGTTTCCGTGCATCGGGTCCGTCACCCACAGCACGCGGGCGCCGGAAGCCTTCACCGCTTCGACGAGCGGCGGCAGATTCTCGCGGATCTTCCCAGCGCCCATCCGGGTGATGAAGGTCAGTCGGCCCGGCTCACGCTCGGGATCGAGCTTATCGATGAGGGCCAGCGCATCATCCGGCGTCGTAGTGGGACCCAGTTTCACGCCGATGGGGTTGCGCACCTTGGAGAGGAAATCGACGTGGGCGCCGTCGAGGTCACGCGTCCGCTCCCCGATCCACAGGAAATGCCCGGAGGTGGTGTAGGGCAACCCGGTACGAGAATCCAGTCGAGTCAGCGCCCGCTCATAGTCAAGTAGCAGAGCCTCGTGGGCGGCGAAGAACTCGGTGGTGCGCAGAGCCGAGAAATCGACGCCGGCTGCACCCATGAATCGCACGGCGCGATCGATCTCTCCGGCAATCTCCTCGTAGCGCGCGTACGCCGGGTTCGCCATGAAGCCCTTGTTCCAGGAGTGGACGCTACGCAAGTCGGCGAAACCGCCCGTGGTGAAGGCGCGCACCAGGTTCAGGGTCGATGCTGAGGTGTGGTAGGCCTTGACCATCCGGGCGGGGTCATGGCGACGAGACTCCGGGGTGAAATCGAATCCGTTGACGATCTCGCCGCGGAAGCTGGGCAGGGTGACCCCGTCGCGGGTCTCGGTGTCGGATGAGCGCGGCTTCGCGAACTGGCCGGCCATCCGGCCCATCTTGATAACCGGCATCGAGGCGCCGTAGGTCAGCACCACCGCCATCTGCAGCAGTGTCTTGACGCGGGAGGAGATCCGGTTGGCCGTCGCACCGGCGAAGGTCTCGGCGCAGTCGCCACCCTGAAGCAGGAATGCGCGGCCTTCGGCGGCCTCGGCCAGTCGGGCACGCAGCACATCGACTTCACCGGCGAACACCAGCGGCGGCACCGACGACAGCTCATCCACGGCAGCACTCAGAGCCTCGGAGTCCTCCCACTGCGGAGCCTGCGTGATCGGACGCTCGCGCCAGTCGTCCAGCCCCGGATATTCGGCAGCACCCTGCGAGTGCGAGGTGCCGAAAGCAGGAACATGGGAAGTGAGGTCAAATGTCATGAAGCCAACAGTAGGACGTCCATCCGCAGATGGCACATCGCGTGACTTCTGCAAGCGGTTACATGACAGCCAGGATGACGCGACGCACGGGCTTCATCCGCCTACTTCGATTTCGGAGCCTTCGTGGGTGCGTAGGTGTTGACATATTCCTGCCCGGAGAGGCGCCGAATGGAGTCCATGATCTCGTCGGTGATCTCACGCAGGTGCTGGTGGTGCCCGGAGGCCGCAGCTGGATCGTGTCCGAAATACAACGGTGCCCCGAAGATCACCCCCACGCGCCGGATCTTCGGCAGGGTGCGCCCCACCGGCTGTACCCGATCTGTTCCGATCATCGCCACCGGGATCACCGGGACTCCGGCGGCGAGGGCCAATTTGGCCACACCGATGCGGCCTCGGTAGAGCCGTCCGTCAGGGCTGCGCGTGCCCTCCGGGTAGATACCCAGCAGCGCACCTTCGCGCAGCACAACAAGACCCGCGTGCAGTGAGTCCAGGGAAGCCTGTCCACCGGAGCGGTCCATGGGGAGCTGGTTGGTGTGCTCGAAGAACTTCCGCGTCATCCATCCTCGTGGCCCACTGCCGTTGAAGTACTCGGTCTTGGCGAGGAAATGCACCTGCCGGCTCAACTGGGTGGGCAGGAAGATGGAGTCCGAGAAGGACAAATGGTTCGACGCCAGGATTGCGCCACCTTCGGTGGGGACATTGCTCTTGCCCTTCACCCATGGCCGGAACACCCCGTTGGTCACCGGTGCGACCAGGAAATTCTTGGCAGCCCAGTAGAATCGGCTGTCGTTCTTTTCCACTGCGTCAGCTCCTCGTCTTCGGCGTAGATATCCCGAATAAATGGCACCCAAGGCGGGCGCCCCGGCCAATTCTAGCGGCACGCTACCCTGCCGGTCAGACCCTTCTCCGGGTTAGGCTGGTGAACATGTCAACGGCGCCGATCCGATACCTGCCCCCAGCGGCAGATGGTGTTCTGGCGCCGTCCCAGTCGAACCGCCGCATCGGGGTCGTGATGATCCACGGCTTCACCTCGATTCCGGACTCGCTGATGCCCTGGGCCACCGGGCTCGCCGCAGCCGGCGCAGCGGTTGCGCTCCCCCTGCTCACCGGACACGGGACACGCTGGCAGGACATGAATCGTGTTCCTGCAAGTCAGTGGCGACGCGACGTCCGGGATGCCGTTGATTCCTTGGAAGATCTCTGCGGCCCGCTCGACGAGATCGTCGTCGCCGGACTCTCCATGGGCGGCACCCTGGCACTAGACGCCGCCGCCCACCGGGATGTCTCCCATGTTCTTCTGGTGAACCCGGCGCTGCGGCTCAAGACCTTCGACACCCTCGGGGGCGCCGTCGCTCCCCTGGTGCATCGCGTCTTTCCTTCCATCGCCCCGATCGCCGACGACATCGCCCGCTCAGGGATTTCGGAGGGCGCATACCCTCGTACCCCGGTGGCCGCCGTTCCCGAACTGGCAGCACTGATCCGCACCGTGCGATCGGGGCTGGGGGCAATCACCGCCCCGGTCACCGTCTTCCGTTCGAATCAGGACCATGTGATTCCTGAATCCTCGATGCGCGTGCTGCGCACGGGGCTCACTCGCACCGCAGGCTATACCGAGCATCGACTGCTCGACAGTTTCCATGTGGCCACGTTGGACTACGAAGCTAACATCATCATCGAAGAATCCCTACGTGCGCTCGGCGCAGCGCTCCCCGTGAATCTACGTTCCTCCGGAGGTGGACCACGATGAGTGACGACGCACGTCGCGGTGACGCCCCCAGGCCCGACGACGACGCGGCCTGGCGCCGCATCGTCTTGGATCTCGGCGGCACCGAAGAACAGGCCCTTGCCGACGCACCCGACGCCAGAGACCACAGTGAGACCATCTCGGAAACCGCCCCGCACCCAACACCGGTGGGACCACGGGACTACGTTCCCGCCGACGAACCCGACGACTTCGTTCCGGCTGATCCCCCGGCGCTGGCCTCGGGAAACCCACGGATGGTGCTGACCTGGATCGCTGCAGTGGGATCGCCGATCGCTCTGGTACTGCTGATGCTTCTCGCCCCGCAGGCTCCGTTCTGGGTTCGCGCCGGCCTGGTTGTGATCTTCATACTCGGGCTGGCGGGCCTGTTTCTTGCGGTTCCAACCTCGCGCGCTCGCGCTGAACAGCCGCCCGACGAGAGCGACTACGGAGGAGGCGCGAAAATCTGAAGATCGATCATCCCTCGGGACGTCGCCTCGCCAAGAAGGTTACTAGTCCGTAGAATTGTGACTCACTACACATTTTTTGTCCCCGACACCACTCACGACGAGGAGTATCCGATGCGAGAATTCTCCACGGACAAGGTCATCCAGGTCCCCCAGGAGCTCAACACCACCGATCTCTTAGAGCGACAGGTCGAACGCGACCCTGCGAACACGCTCTTCGCCGTTCAGGACACCCCCGGGCACTGGCGTGACATCAGCGCCGCGGAGTTCCACCATGAGGTCAAGGTCCTGGCGCGAGGCATGGCCAGTGCCGGGATCCAGCCAGGCGACAAGGTGGGTATCATGGCGCCGACCAGCTACGAATGGACGCTGCTCGATTTCGCCATCTGGTACGCCGGTGCGGTGACTATTCCGATCTACGAGACGTCCTCACCGTCCCAGGTGGCATGGATCGTCGAGGACGCCGGGGTGAAGGCGACCTTCTGCGCCTCAGCCACGCATCAGCGGATCGTTGAAACCGCCATTCGGCAGGAAAAGCTGCCAGCGCTCACCGCCATCTGGCTGATCGAGAATGACGGGCTCAACGAAGTACGCCGGACGGCCGAGAACGGCCCCGGCGAGGAAGAGATGGAGTCGCGACGCTCTCGGGCCAATCTCGACGACCTCTCCACCATCATTTACACCTCGGGCACCACCGGCAAGCCCAAGGGTTGCGAGCTCACGCACGGCAACTTCACCGAACTGACGCTGCAGACCCTGGCCACGGATCTCGGCTCCGTGGTCAGCACGCAGGCCTCGACCGTCATGTTCATTCCGCTGGCCCACGTCTTCGCCCGCTTCATTTCCGTGCTGGCCGTCGGCGCCGGCTCACGCGTCGGCCACACCGCCGACATCAAGCATTTGGTCGATGACTTGCAGTCGTTCAAGCCGACCTTCCTGCTCGCCGTTCCGCGCGTCTTCGAGAAGGTGTACAACGGAGCCAAGCTCAAGGCCGAGGCCGGAGGCAAAGGCAAAATCTTCGAGACCGGAGCTCAGACAGCGATCGACTATTCGAAGGCTCGCGAGAGCGGCAAGGTGCCCTTCGGCCTCAAGGCCAAACACGCCCTGTTCGACAAGCTGCTCTTCGGTAAGCTGCGCGACGCGATGGGTGGCCAGGTCACCCATGCCGTTTCCGGCGGCGGTCCGCTCGGGGCACGACTGGGACACTTTTTCGCTGGTATTGGCGTGAACATCATGGAGGGCTACGGACTGACCGAGACCACCGCGCCGGTGACGGTGAACCGCCCCGGGCTGTCCAAGATCGGCACGGTGGGCCTCCCGCTCCCCGGCAATGCCGTGAAGATCAGCGACGATGGTGAGATCTTTGCCAAGGGCGTCTGTCTAATGAACGGATACCACAACCGCGAGGACCTCACCAGCGATGCCATCGACTCCGACGGCTGGTTCGCCACCGGCGACCTGGGCGAGCTCGACCAGGACGGGTACCTGACAATCAAGGGACGCAAGAAGGAGATCCTGGTCACCGCGTCGGGGAAGAACGTCTCTCCTGCCCAGCTCGAGGACCAGGTGCGCGCCGATTCCATCGTCTCGCAGTGCCTGGTGGTTGGCGACAATCGGCCGTTCATCGCCGCGCTGGTCACCCTCGATGCGGATACCCTCCCGGGCTGGCTGTCGCAGAACAACATCGATCAGAGCACGCCGATCGCTGATCTCGCGGAGCACCCGAAGGTGCTCGAGCACATTCAGGCCACCATCGACAAGGCGAATGACTCGGTGTCGCGAGCGGAATCGATCCGTGCCTTCCGCATCACCCGCGAGGACTTCACCATCGAGTCCGGTCAGATGACGCCGTCGCTGAAGATCAAGCGCGACGTCGTCGCCCGCGATTTCGAGGACCTCATCGAAGACATCTACGCGCAGAAGGATCCGAACAAGGCGTAACCGCTCACGCGCAGATCACATCACTGCTGGGGCTCAGAGGTGACCCGATTCGGGTACCTCGAGCCCCAGCAGTGCGTTTTCGACCACTTCGGCCAGCGCAGGATGGATCCAGTACTGTCCCCGCGCCATGGTGTGGGCATCCAGACCGAACGACATCGCCTGGACGAGCGGCTGGATGAGATTCGCCGCGTCCTCGCCGAGGAGGTGAGCTCCGAGGATCTTCCCGGTCGCGCGCTCGGCGATGATCTTGACCAAACCGTGTTCGTCCTCCATGGCCCAGCCGTAAGCCACCGCGCCGTAGTCCTGGACCTTCACGGAAATCTGTTCGACCCCGAACTGCTCCACCGCTTCGGCCTCGGTGAGACCGGCGGTGGCGATCTGGGGGCGGGAGAACACCGCGGAGGGCACCGGGGTCAGTGCGGTCGGGCGCAGGTCCTCGGGGTGTTCCAGGTTATGGGAGACGACGCGCTGTTCGTGGTTGGCCACGTGCTTGAGCTGCCAGCTGCTCACCACATCGCCGATGCCCCACAGCCCCGGTACCGGTTCGCCGGCGGAGAGCAGTCGTCCGTACTCGTCGGTGGTCAAGGTGCCGTCCTCGCGCACCTGGAGTCCACCCTCGGTGGCGGCCGAGACGTTCAGCCGATCGGTGTTGGGGCGGCGACCCTGCGCGATCAGCACCAGATCGGCGTCCTCGGTGAAACCCTCCGACGGTGAGGTGTGAGCGGACGCGGATGCCGCGGTGAAATTCACCCGAACCTGGCGCCCGTCGGCCGATCCGCTCTCGGAGTGCGACTCGATCGACGACAGCACCGCGCCGGTCCGGAGGTCCCATTGGCGTGCGGCAAGTTCGGTGAAGCGCTGGGAGACCGTCTCGTCATGCGTGCGCAGCAGTCTCTCAGAACGATTGACCTGGATGACCTCGGACCCGAGACCCGAGAAGATCGAGGCGAACTCAGCGGCGATGAAGCCCCCGCCGACGATGATGATTTTGCGCGGAAGTTCATCGATGCGCATCACGGTGTCGGAGGTGTGCACCTGTGGCAGGTCGATGCCGGGTACCTCGGGCAGGACCGGGCGAGAACCGGCCGCGACGACGATGGTGTCCGCTTCGATCACCTCGCCGCTGGCCGTCGTCAGCTGGCGTGCACCGGTGAAGCGAACCTCCTCGGTGATGAGCGTGGTGTTCTCCAGTTCCTCCGCACGATACCGGCGTCCGCCGTCCGAGATCGCGTCGATGCGGCCGAAGATCCGGTCGCGGATCTCTCGCCACCGCGTTCCCTCGTGCCGCAGGTCGACCCCGAGCCGTCCGGCCGTCGCGGGCGCGGCCGCCAGCTGTGCGGGGAAAGCGAACATCTTCGTGGGGATGCACCCGCGGTTGAGGCAGGTTCCGCCGAAGACGCCGGAATCGATGATCGCCACGCTGCGCTCATCCCAAAAGGGCGTGACCAGGGAGTTACCCGATCCGGAACCGATGATCGCCAAGTCAAAATGCTGAGTCATAGGTTCAGGGTAACTCCTGATCACGCCCTTCCAGGACCGAGGTCACACGCCGTTCACTCGGGGCGGATCACCACCAGCAGATCGCCGCCATCGACCGGCGTGGCGTCGCTGAGTACAACGCGCTCCACGGTTCCGGTGACCGAGGTCGTGATGCCGGCTTCCATCTTCATCGCCTCGATGGTCGCCACCGATTGTCCGGCGCTGACCTGGTCCCCTTCGAACACGTTCACGGTGACGGTTCCTGAGAAGGGAGCGGCCACATGTCCGGAGTTACCCGATTCTGCCTTCTCGGCGGACCGGACGGTGGACTCGACGGCATGATCACGGACCTGCAGCTGGCGCGCCTGACCGTTGAGGGTCAGCGCTACTTGACGCATGCCCTTCTCATCAGCGTCGGTGATCGTCTGTAACTGCACCAGCAAGCGCACCCCCTTGCCCAAGGAGATAACGTGCTCGTGTCCACGACGCATCCCGTAGAGGTAGTCACGAGTGTGCAACACGGAGGTGTCCCCGAAGTTCTCCACGTGCTGCTCGTACTCCCGCGTCGGTCCGGGGAACAGCAGGCGGTTCAGCGCATTCCGACGGGTCTTCCCCGGCTCGGCGAGCAGCTTCTCGTCTTCGTCGCTTAGGGTCTCGTCGACCGGCTTAGAGACGGTGCGTCCTTCGAGCGCGCGGCTGCGGAACGGCTCGGGCCAGCCTCCGGGCGGGTCGCCCAGCTGTCCCGACAGGAAGCCGATGACCGAATCCGGGATGTCGTAGTCCCGGGGGTTCTCGGCGAAGTCGGCGGGATCCGCGTTCGCGCCCACCAGCGCGAGCGCCAAGTCACCGACCACCTTTGAGGAGGGTGTGACCTTGACGATGTTGCCCAGGATGTCGTTGGCGGCGGCATACATCGATTCGATGTCCTCGAACCGCTCCCCCAGGCCCAGCGCGATCGCCTGCTGGCGCAGATTGGACAGCTGTCCTCCGGGGATCTCGTGCAGGTACACACGGCCAGTCGGTGCGGGCAGTCCCGACTCGAACGGCGAGTAGATTCCGCGCACGGATTCCCAGTACGGCTCGAGAGCGGTGACCGCCTCCAGCTCCAGCCCGGTATCGCGGTCCGTGAGTTCCGTGGCCGCGACCAGCGCCGACATCGACACCTGCGACGTCGTGCCCGACATCGCTGCCACGGCCGTGTCGACGGCATCCACGCCGGCGTCGGCTGCCGCGAGCAAGGTGGCCAACTGTCCGCCGGCGGTGTCGTGGGTGTGCAGATGCACGGGCACATCGAAACGCTCCCGCAGGGCGGTGACGAGTTGATGCGCCGCGGCCGGGCGCAACAGGCCCGCCATGTCCTTGATCGCCAGGATGTGTGCCCCGGCATTCACCAGACGGTCCGCCAGCTGAAGGTAGTAGTCCAGTGTGTACAGCGTCTCGTTGGGGTCGAGCAGGTTGCCCGTGTAGCAGAGGGCGGCCTCGGCGACGGCGTTGGTCTTCTCCCGCACAGCGGTGATCGCCGGAATCACCTGATCGACGTCGTTGAGCGCGTCGAAGATGCGGAAGATGTCCACACCGGTCGCGGCGGCTTCCTCGACGAACGCCTCCGTCACCTGCTGAGGGTACGGGGTGTAACCGACCGTATTGCGACCGCGCAGCAGCATCTGGATCGGCAGATTGGGCATCTCTGCGCGCAACCGCGCCAGTCGATCCCAGGGATCTTCGGCCAGGAATCGCAGCGCGACGTCATAGGTCGCGCCGCCCCAGGCTTCCACGGAGAACAGCGTGGGCAGCGTGTGTGCCAGTGCCGGTGCTGCCGCCAGCAGATCGCGGGTGCGGACTCGGGTGGCCAGCAGCGACTGGTGCGCGTCACGGAAGGTGGTGTCTGTGACCGCCAGAGCCTTCTGGTCACGCAGCGCACGGGCGAATCCCTCGGGTCCCTTCTCGAGCAGGACCTGCCGCCAACCGTTCGGAGGAATCTGACTGGAGGGTCCGTCGAAAGGACTGCGATCGGGCTCGTCGGTCTTGTCCCCGGGGAAACGAGGCAGCTTGTCCCGCGGGTCGATACCCTCGACGCGCGGGCCGTTGGGCTGGTTGACGGTGACATCCGCGAGGTACTGCAGCGCCTTGGAACCGCGGTTCTGCGACCGGTTGACCTGGGTGAGGTGCGGGTGCGCGTCGATGAAGTCGGTGGCAACGTCGCCCTCGACGAACTGCGGCTCGTCCAGCACGTTCATCAAGAATGGGATGTTGGTGGCCACGCCACGAATACGGAACTCTGCCAGGGCCCGGCGCGTCCGGCGCAGCGCCGTCGCGTAATCGCGACCGCGGCAGGTGAGTTTGACGAGCATCGAGTCGAAGTGCGGGCTGATCTCGGCCCCGGTGTAGATCGTGCCGCCGTCCAAGCGCACCCCTGAGCCGCCAGCGGACCGGTAGGCGGAAATCGCACCCGTATCGGGGCGGAAATCGTTGGCCGGGTCTTCGGTGGTGATGCGGCACTGCATCGCCGCGCCACGGATGCGCAACTCATCCTGGCGGATGCCGATCTCCTCCAGTGACTCGCCCGCCGCGATGCGCAGCTGTGCGGTCACCAAGTCGACGTCGGTGATTTCCTCGGTGACGGTGTGCTCCACCTGGATGCGCGGGTTCATCTCGATGAACACGTGCTCTCCGGCCCGCTCACCGGCGGTATCCACCAGGAACTCCACGGTTCCGGCATTCTCATAACCAACCGCACGGGCGAGCTTGACCGCGTCCTCATACAGAGCCTGACGGATCTCTTCATCCAGGTTCGGTGCTGGCGCGATCTCGATAACTTTCTGGTGGCGACGCTGCATCGAGCAGTCGCGCTCGAAGAGGTGCACCACGTTGCCCTGCTGGTCCGCCAGGATCTGCACCTCGATGTGCCGGGGCCGCAACACCGCCTGCTCTAGGAATACGGTGGCATCCCCGAAGGCGGTCTTGGCCTCGCGCATGGCCGCGTTGAGCGAATCCTGCAGCTGATCCTCGGTGTCCACTCGACGCATGCCGCGACCGCCACCGCCGGCAACGGCCTTGACGAAGATCGGGAATCCGATGTCCTCGGCAGCAGCCAGCAGCTCATCCACGTCGTCGGACGGCGCCGACGACTTCAGCGTCGGCACGCCGGCTTCACGGGCGGTGCGGATGGCCTCGACCTTGTTTCCGGTCAGATCCAGGATCTCAGGCGAGGGACCGACGAAGGTCAGGCCAGCTTCACGAGCGGCCCGAGCCAGATCGGGATTCTCCGAGAGGAACCCATACCCCGGGTAGATCGCGTCGCATCCGGAATCGACGGCGACCTGAACGATCTCTTCAACGTTGAGGTAGGCGCGGACCGGGTGGCCCTCTTCACCGATGCGGTATGCCTCGTCCGCCTTCTGCCGGTGAATCGAGTTGCGGTCCTCGTAGGGGAACACTGCGACGGTCTGGGCACCGAGTTCGAAACAGGCTCGGAACGCGCGTACGGCGATTTCGCCGCGGTTGGCCACCAGTACTTTGGAGAAGACCGGTTTGGTTTCCTCGACGTCGGAGGTCCTGACAAGGTTGTTATCGGACACAACGCCTCCTTCATGGGGTCGGAATCAGATAGCTGACGGTGGAGCCCCGATCCGGCACCCCACATGCAGTGTGATTCTACACACTGAGAACGATGGTTGAGGTGAGCGTCGTCACGCAAAAGACTTCTGATATATCAGGCGGTGCGCGACCGGTATGCCGGTTGAGAAAGCGGACAGCACGTTAGACTAAGGAGTTGACCGTTCAGCCGGACTCGCGTGAGGACAGTTCTATCGTGCAGATCATCTCCATCTCCAGCTTGAAGGGCGGCGTCGGCAAGACGTCCGTGACGCTGGGCCTGGCCTCGGCGGCCCGAGCAGCTCGCATCCCCACCCTGGTGGTGGATATGGACCCGCACGCGGATGCCTCCACCGGACTGGGTGTCCAGCAGGACGCCGTCACCGTGGATCTCGGCACCATGCTGGCCAAACCTCGCCGCTACCAGCTGGCCGATCATGTTCTTCCTGCCGGGTGGAGCGAGAACGAATCACCCCAGGGACACGATGCTTCCACCGCGTCGACGCTTCCCCCGATCCTCGACGTCGTCCGCGGCTCCTCACGCACCTCGATCTTCGAGCGCCCCACCACCCGGCCGCGTGAACTGCGGCGCCTGTCTCAGCTGCTGTCGTCGGTCACTCGCTATGGGCTGGTTCTCATCGATTGCCCTCCGGCGCTGAACGGTGTCACGCGCATGGCCTGGGCAGCCTCCACCGACGTGTTGCTCGTCGCTGAGCCCTCACTGTTCTCGGTGGCCGGCACGGAACGCAGCATGCGCGCCCTGGATCTGTTCCGTCGCGAGTATGCGCCCGCGGTGCAATCCACCGGTGTCGTGGTCAACCGTGTCAGGATGGCGTCCAAGGAGCACAAGTTCCGCCTGGCCGAGATGTCGCGCATGTTCGGCGACCGCCTGCTTCCGGTCAGTATCCCGGAGACCTCCAACTGGCAGCAGATTCAGGGAGCCGCCTGGTCCGTCCATGCCTGGCCCGGCGAAACGGCGGCGCGCACGTCGAAGCTGTTCGACGAGATGCTCACCTCGGTGATGCGTCCCTCGAAGAACCGAAGGGAGCGCCGTCCCGGCGCCTGAGACGTCGTCCCGACAACCTTATTCACGACAGCAGAGCCGCGACCCACCGAGGGGGTCGCGGCTCTGTGATTCTGTGACGAAACGGGCTTGCGGGTCGAACGGTACCGTTCAGGAGGCCGATTGGCGTCGGGCGCTGCGCCGCGCCGAGAGCTCGTCCCCCGGGAACGAGGCGGAGTTCTCGGACTCCAGATGCTCGGCAGGCAGCTCGGACAACGTTCCCTCCACCTCGCGCCAGACGCGGCCCACCGCGATGCCGTAGACACCCTGTCCGCCCTGAACGAGGTCGATGACCTCATCGGCCGAGGTGCATTCGTACACGGAGGCGCCATCCGACATCAGCGTGATCTGCGCGAGATCGTGAGTCCCGCGTTCGCGAAGGTGCTCCACAGCGGTGCGAATCTGCTGCAGTGAGACCCCGGTGTCCAGCAGTCGCTTCACGACCTTGAGCACCAGGATGTCGCGGAAAGAATAGAGCCGCTGAGTTCCCGACCCTTTGGCGCCGCGCATCGAGGGCACGACCAGACCGGTACGGGCCCAGTAGTCGAGCTGGCGGTAGGTAATGCCTGCGGCTTTGGACGCCGTCGGGCCACGGTATCCGGTCTCTTCGTCCAGCCATGGCGCGTCGTCATTGAACAGCACGCCCTGGGCGCTGGAATCACCAGCACCCTGCGACGGCGAAGATTCGAATGTCGGAGTCACGAGGAATCCTCCTGGGTCGGTGGTTCCACGCGGGGGAAGTGTGATACTGCGGAACCGTCTGTTCACCACGCTAAGCCCACAACGCCCCGGGGTCAAAGATCTTCGGGGTCACGTCACCCGTGTCGTGTCCGATTCGTGACCTCCGCCGGGTCAGTGGCTCCGCGATGCATCGCTGATCACCGCTGGTCGTCGTCGTCCGGTCCCTCGGCGAAGTCATCGGGAGTGACATGGTCGAGGAACTCGCGGAAGGCATCCATCGACTCCTCGTTCGAGGCGATCCCGTCGTCTTCCTCGTCCTGATCATCCAGCTCATCGTCCGCCTCGGTGCTGTGGTCGGCGTCGAGGGTTTCAGCGAGTTCCGCCGGGATTCCGGCCTCATCAATGACCGCGAAGTCACAGTAGACGCTAATGCCGGCCAGCAGTGCGCAGGCGATCGCATCCGAGGCCCGTGCGTCGACTCGAACGCCGCTGGACAACACGAGCTCAGCGAAGAAGACGCCATCTTCGACGGCGCTGATGCGCACCGATTCCAGGGTCTCGCCCGTGGCGTTGACCGCATCGACGAGGAGTTGATGAGTCATCGGTCGGGGGCTGGGCACGTGGTGCTGGGCCAGGGCGATCGCGCTGGCTTCCGGGGCGCCGATCCAGATGCGGACCAGCACGTCGCGCTCGGTGTCGTGCAGCAGCACCATCGGCTGGTTGCCCGGGAGCTCGACGCGGATGTCGAGGATCGTCATCTCCACATCGCTGTTCATGATCACCGATCCTCGTGGTCTGCCGTGCCGTGGTTCAATCCTACGCCTGTGGGCGACTCAGCTGTTGTCGGCCTCGGCGATCGCTTCCGAGACCAGGGCCCCGTGCAGCGCCAGGCAGGCCTGACTGATTTCACGGGCCGTCTCCGCCACGCGAGCCCGGGCTGCGGTGTCTCGGCGGGTGGCCATGGCCGCGGTCGCCTGCTCGACCAGTCCCATCTCGCGGTCTGCAGAGACGCGGAACATCCGCAGATGACGCGCTTCGATGCCGTGGGAGGCGAGGATGACGGCGGAGCGGACTGCTTTCAGGCTGTACTCCGAGTATCGCCCGGTCTCGTCGGCTTCGATGAGGCGATACTGCTCCAGGGAGTCCAGAAGATCTGCGGAGGCTCCTGTGAGGCCCTGGATCTCCGCCCGGGTGAGCGGGCGGGTGTGGCCGGCGATCTCCTGCGCGAGCTGGTCCGAGACCGAGCGCGGGGTCAGCGTCAGACCGCCGGGCAGTGATTCAGGGTGTTCACCGGCGTCCACGGCGTCGAGATAGTCCTTGATGACCTTCAGCGGCAGGTACTGGTCGCGCTGGAGAGCCAGGATGAAGCGCAGCCGGTCGGTATCCGCTTCCGTGTATTTGCGGTAGCCGGCGGCGGTCCGCTGAGGTGTGATGAGGCCCTTCTCCTCCAGGAACCGGATCTTGGAGGCGCTGGCCTGTGGGAAGTCTGCCTTCAGCGCGGCCAGCACTTCGCCGATGTTCATGACTGCCCGACGGGTGCGGGTCGATTCGGCAGGGGTCAGCGGTCGGCGGGAAATGGATGGGGTCACAGATGATTCCTCGGCTACGTCGGTCGGTCAGCGGTCCAGCGGCTCCTCGTCTCAGGAGCTGCCGGCACTCAGGACGCGGCGCGCTGAGTGCCCGCGTAGTAGGTCAGTCGGAACTTGCCGATCTGGACCTCCATCCCGGGGCGCAACACGATGGAGTCGACCCGATCGTGGTTGACGTAGGTGCCGTTGAGTGAACCGGCATCGGCCACCGTGAAGGTTTCGCCGGTGCGTTCGAAGCGAGCGTGCTTGCGGGAGACCGTGACGTCGTCGAGAAAGATGTCGGAGTTGGGGTGACGTCCCACGGAGGTCACATCCTGGTCCAGAAGGAACCGGGCTCCCTGGTTCGGACCGGCGTGAGCGACCAGGAGGGCCGAACCGACGGGCAGCGCGTTGATGGTTTCACGATCGTCGGCGGCCAGCGACGGATCAGCAACAGGTTCCAAGTCAGGCAGGCCGATGCTCGTGGTCTGGGAAGCCACTTCATCGCCGTCGCGAACCTGCCCCTGATCTGGGGTGAAACCGTTCTGTGGCATAGCGCTCCGCGCTCCCTTCCCGCACGGTGACCGTGTTGGTCACCGCGATTGACTCCTGAAGGCACTATCCTAACGGTTTGGTCACGATCGTGCACGGTCTCATCCGAATCAGCGGTGAACAGTCAGTGACGATGTCACCACCCGCTGCACCGGAACCAGGTGTCCACGATCCGCCCCGGCTCCGCGGTGCGATCCACCACGGAGTACTGAGGGTACTGCGAGGCGGTGGCGCAGGCATGATTGGGCAACAGGCGCAGCCGGGTGCCGACGGGAATCTCCGGCAGTTCCCCTGCCGCCGAATCGCGCAGTTCCAGGATGCCGTGCTCCTGGCTGGCACCGGTCATGATCAGATCGGGAATGATCTCGCCGTCCACACGCGCCACGACTCCGTAGCCCTGATCCACCTGCTGCGCCGCCGTCCCCCGATCCCTGGACATAGCCATCCAGCCGCCGTCGGTGAGGATCCACCCTTTCTCCCGCTGATGCCCGATGACCGTGACGACTACAGACAGCGCTATATCGTCGAGGCGGCAGACACCGATCCCAGCCATCACCAGATCGAAGAACACGAAGTTCCCGGCGCGCAGCTCGGTGATCCCCTGCCCATCGGAGGGTGCGTGCGCGGTCGGGGTGGAACCCGAGCTGAGCACCGGACACGGCAGTCCGGCCTCGCGTAGCCGGGCCGCGGCGTCCACGAGTGCGGCCCGTTCCGCGGCAGCGTCGCGCGCTTGGGCGTCGGCCCCGGACGAGAAGTAGGATTCGCCGGCGTGATCGAGCACGCCGCGTAGCTCGGCCCCGCCGTCGTGCAGGATGCGGCCGATCTCCAGCAGCTCCGGGGCTTCGGGGCGCAACCCGGACCGGTGGCCGTCGCAGTCGATTTCGATCAGCGCCGGTATTCGATGCCCTGACACTCGCGAGGCCGCGGCGACCGCCTCAGCTTGCTCGACGCTGTCCAGCAGCACGATCGCCTCGACCCCGCGGGCGTGCAGGGCCGCGACCCGGTCAAGCTTCGCCGGGGCGAGGCCGACCGCGTAGAGGATGTCGGTGTAGCCGGCCTCCGCGAAGTACTCCGCCTCGGCCAGCGTGGACACGGCAATCGGCTGCGGCCCGTTCAGGTGCACCCGCTGGGTGACTTCCACCGACTTCGATGTTTTCACGTGCAGCCGCAGCGGCACGTTCAGCGATTCGAGCCGCCCGGCCAGCCTCGCCACATTGGCGTCGATCACGGATCGGTCGACCACGGCGAAGGGAGTCAGCGGGTCCTGGAGCGAGGATGTCGGCACAGGTGCAGTCATGCCGTCATCGTAGCCCGCAGGCACCGCGACTCCCTTCATCTGAGAGTGTCGCCGCCGAAGCGGTGGATGCTACTCGACGAGCTTGCCGTCCTGCGAGACCTCCTGAATCAGGGCGGCAATGTCGGCCGGCACCTCGGGAATCGACTCGTGGGAGACGGTGCCGTCCGCGGACCACACCATGTTGACCCGCAGCGCAGGGTCGGACGCCGGGTAGTCCGCACGGTTGTGGCAGCCGCGGGTCTCGCGACGCTCCAGCGCGCACTGCAGGGTGGCCCGTGCGGCCAGCAGGGACGACTTCAGGTCGAACACGTGGGAGAGCTCCTCGTAACCGGAGAGATCCGGGTGAACCCCGACCTGGGCGTACTTCGCCTCGACCTCCGCCAGCTTGGCCAGACCCTCCTGCAGACCCTGCTCGTCACGGACGACGCCGCAGTGCTCGGTCATGATGTTGCGGATATCGCGCTGCAGTGCGCGGACGTTGTACTCGCCGTCGGCGTTGAGCAGTTCCAGCACCTCAGTGCGGGCGCGGTCGATAGCAGCCAGGGAGCGCTTCTGCACCTCGAGCCCCGCCGAGTAGGCAGCTGCGGCCTGGCCGGTGACCCGTCCGAACACCAAGAGCTCGATGAGCGAGTTCCCGCCGAGGCGGTTGGCGCCGTGCAATCCCGAGGAGGCTTCACCGATGGCGTAGAGCCCGGGCACTCCGGTGCCGTGGTCCTTTGCGTCGACCCACACTCCGCCCATGGAGTAGTGCGCCGTCGGAGCGATCTCGATGGGTTCCTTGGTCACGTCCTTCATCTGCAGTTCCATCATGGTCTGGTAGACCCGTGGCAGACGCTCCATGATGGTCTCGCGCGGCAGATGGGAGATATCCAGCCACACGCCGCCGTTCTCGGTGCCGCGGCCTTCCTTGATCTCGGTGTAGCCGGCCAGCGCGACGCGGTCGCGGGTGGAGAGTTCCATCCGCTCCGGATCGTAGCGCTCCATGTAGCGCTCGCCCAGGGCGTTGCGCAGGATGCCGCCCTCTCCGCGAGCAGCCTCGGAAATCAGGGTTCCCGCATCGGCTTCCGGTTCCAGGATGCCTGAGGGGTGGAACTGCACGAGTTCGGCGTCGCGCAGTCGAGCACCGGCCTCGACCGCCAGGCGGAAGGAGTCCCCGGTGTTCTCGTTGCGTCGCGATGAGGTCCGCCGCCAGATGCGGTTGTGCCCGCCGGCGGCGAGGATCACGGCATCGGCGAAAATGAGCTGGCGTTCGCCGGTGACCTGGTCGAAACCGTAGGCTCCGAACACGGCTCCGTCGTCATTGGTGAGCAGCTGGGAGATGTAGACGCTGTCGAGGATCTCAATGTCGAGCTGATCTGCCCGGCGCACCAGGGTCCGCTGTATCTCCAGACCGGTGTAGTCGCCGGCGAAAGCGGTACGCCGCCATTTGTGTGCGCCGAAGAACCGCTGCGAGATGCTTCCGTTCTCCTCGCGGGCGAAGTTCATGCCGTACCGTTCCAGGTCCCGGATGCCCTGCCCGGCGCCTTCGGTGACGATCTTGACGATCTCCGGATTGGCCAGGAAGTAGCTCTCCTTGATCGTGTCCGCGGCATGCTGCTGCCACGTGTCTTCGGGGTCGACCGTGGCCAGCGCGGCGTTGATGCCGCCGGCGGCCAGCGAGGTGTGCGCGTCGGACTTCTGGCGTTTGCCGACAGCGATGACGTCGACGCCAGCCTCAGCCAGTTCGATGGCCGCGCGCAAACCCGAGCCTCCCGTCCCGATGACCAGGACGGAAGTCGATGTGCGACGTTCTTGGGTGGATCTGAGTTCTGACATTCTTCAGTACCTTCGTGTTGATGGAGTCAGGGTGAGTGAGACGTTCTCAGTGGAAATGAGGATGGTGCAGATGCAGTTCGCCGTTGACCGCGGACAAGTCGCGACAGCGCTCCGAGACGCCGAGGTTGCCATGGCAGCCAACCCACATCAGATAGGGCAGGTCGTGACCGGTGAGATGATCGGCCATCCATTCCACGGCCCAGGCATTCAGCGCTTCGAGCGCACGTCCTCCGGGAGGAACAAGAGAATCCTGCGGGGAGTTCCGCAGCCAGTGCACGGTCATCCCTTGCGGGGCCGCGATCGGGACGATGCACTGGTTCGAAGGGACCTCGATGAAGACCTGGCCGTAGGAGGTATCCGGCAGTGTTGCCAGAATGCGGGAGATGAGCTCCACGTCGCGGTGGTCACCGACAAAGAGGAAGTGTGAGGCACCGGACATGCGCAGCGGGCTCCTTTGGTTCGCGGCAGACGTTCGTTTCACGCTATTCCAGCACCAGATAAAAGGCAAGGCTCGCCTAATAACCTGCGTCACACTGTGATTAATCCCTCTTTCGCATGTCGGGAGGATCGCCGTCGATCGGAGCGCGCGCTGATGCCGAACGGGGCGATAGGCTGAGCGACGCGATAGCACCTCACGATGTCGCGCCAACAACTTCACCGGGAGATCCGCATGTCACATCGCGCACCGTCGCCTCGCTCGACACGATCGCGCTGGATCAGAGTGCTCCTTCCGGCGGTGCTGGTCTTGCTCTGGCTCGTGGGGGCGGCCGTGGGCGGCCCGTTCTTCGGCCGGGTGGGCGAGGTGTCCTCCAATGACCAGACCAACTACCTGCCGGATTCCGCCGATGCCACCGTGGTGCAGGCAGCGCTCTCCGACTTCACGGAATCCGACAGCCTGCCCGCGGTGCTGGTGTTCACGGCGGAGGAGACCCTGACCGAGTCACAGCTGGCGGGGGTGGAGGACAGCATCGCCAGGGTCGCGGAGCTCGACGGCGTGCTCGAGGGAGCTTCCCCGGTGATCCCCTCGGAGGACGGGCTCGCGGCGCAGGCATTCGTACCCCTCGACGCCGATGCCGAGACCGGCGACGTCGTCGAGAGTGTCTCCACCACACTTCAGGAGAGCACCCCGGCGGGTGTCTCCAGCTTCGTGACTGGCCCGGCCGGCTTCGGCGCCGATCTCGGGGCGGCCTTCGCCGGCATCGACGGGCTGCTCCTCGTCGTCGCCCTGGTGGCCGTGTTCATCATCCTGGTCTTCGTCTACCGCTCCTTCCTGCTCCCGGTGGCGGTCCTGGCGACGTCGATGTTCGCCCTCACCGTCGCGTTACTGGTGATCTGGTGGCTGGCGGCCGCCGGCGTGCTGCTGCTGAGTGGGCAGACGCAGGGGATCCTCTTCATTCTGGTGATCGGCGCGGCCACCGATTACTCGCTGTTGTATGTGGCCCGGTATCGGGAGGAGCTGCGTCGACGGGAGTCCGCGTGGGAGGCCAGCGTCAAGGCGCTGCGACGCTCGGTGGAGCCCATTCTCGCCTCGGGGTCCACGGTGATCGCCGGGCTGCTGTGCCTGTTACTCAGCGATCTGAAGTCCAATAGCACCCTGGGCCCGGTGGCCGCGATCGGGATCGTCTTCGCGATGCTCTCCGCCCTGACCCTGCTGCCCTCGATCCTGGTGGCGTTCGGGCGGGCCGCGTTCTGGCCGCGCCGACCGCGCTTCGAGCCCGAGGTGGTAGCCGCGGAGGGCGGTGTCGCCCCCGAGAGCTGGTGGACCCGCATCGCCCGCCAGGTCCGGCGCCGGCCCCGGCGGATCTGGATCGGCACCACGGTTCTGCTGGCTGTGGGGGCAGCCGGCGTGCTCCAGCTCGACGCACAGGGGGTGCCGCAGTCGGAGCTGGTGCTGGCCCAGTCGGATGCCCGAGACGGCCAGCAAGCCCTGGGCGAGCACTTCCCGGGCGGCTCGGGAAGTCCGGCTTATCTGTTGGCCGACGAACGGGACCTCGACGTCGTCGTCGAGACACTGCTGCAGGAGCCGGGAATCTCGAGCGCGGCCATCACCGCGGAGGACTCCCCCTCCGGCACGGCACCAGTCTCGGCCGAGGGGGTTCAGCCTGTCGGGCCGCCCGGGACGTCGGCGCCGGAACCCACCGTGGTGCAGGGACGCGTGCTGCTGCAGGCCACGCTGAGCGACGCCGCCGATTCGGACGCCGCACAGCAGGCGGTGCGTGATCTGCGCGCCTCGCTGGCCGGGGTCGAGGATCGGTTGCAGGAGCCGGTGCTGGTGGGCGGGGTCACGGCCACCGCGATCGACACCAACGACGCCTCGGTGCATGACCGCACTCTCATCATCCCGCTGGTTCTGGTGGTGATCCTGGCGATCCTGATGCTGCTGCTGCGCTCGGTGCTGGCCCCGGTGCTGCTGGTGGCGACCACGGTGCTGTCCTTCGGCACCGCGCTGGGGGTCGCGGCCCTGGTGTTCAACCACCTCTTCGGCTTCCCCGGTGCGGACCCGGCGGTGCCCCTCTACGCCTTCGTCTTCCTGGTGGCACTGGGGATCGATTACAACATCTTCCTGATGACGCGAGTGCGGGAGGAATCCCTGCACCACGGCACGCAGGAGGGGGTGTTCCGAGGGCTGGCTGTCACCGGCGGGGTGATCACCTCGGCGGGTCTCGTGCTCGCCGCCACCTTCGCCGCCCTCTCGGTGATCCCGATCCTGTTCCTCGTGCAGATCGCCTTCATCGTCGCCTTCGGCGTGCTGCTGGATACCTTCCTGGTGCGCGCGCTGCTGGTTCCGGCGCTGTGCACGCACATCGGGCCGCGCATCTGGTGGCCCTCCGCACTCGGACGCGAGCAGCACTCCCCGGTCGAGCCCGCGACTCAACCGGAGACGCAGGCGGTGCGCGGCACCGGCTGATGGGCGGCGATGGCGAAATCGGGGTGGTCGAGCTCGGCCTCGCCGTCGACGGCCAACTGCGCCAGCAGCTGACCGGTGGCCGGGGCCAGTTTGAACCCGTGACCGGAGAACCCCGCGCCGAGGATGAGGCGCCCTGAGGCGGAGCGATCCAGGATCGGCGTCTTGTCGGCGGTGTAGCCGTCGTGGTGCAGGCTGTAGCGGGTGGGTTCCGGGATGAGCCCCGGGAACAGCTCGGCAACGCGCCGTCCGAAGGTGGAGACGGCCTCGGCGTCCAGTCTCAGACAGTCCTGCTCGGGTATGCCCTCGACGTCGCCCCAGCGGTCCCCGCCGCTGACCTTCACGCTGTAGCCGTCGAGCATCGGGACGCCGAAGACGTGGAAGCCGTCGCGGTCGCGGATGAAGCCGGGGAGCTTCTCGGGGGTGAACTGGGCGGCGTCGCGCGGCAAGAACCAGGTGAGCAGCAGGCGCCGGGCGACCACCAGCTCCGCCACGCGTTCGTCCAGCTGCGGCGCCCAGGAGCCCGCGGTCACCACCACCGCATCGAACCGATCACGACCGTCATCCGTCACCACGGTCACCCCGTGCGAATCCTCCACGATCTCGCGGATGCGCTGATGATCCCTGCACGCCGCACCGTGACGCTGGGCTTGTTCGAGGGCGCTGAGGACTCCGGCCTCGGGTCGCAGGGCACCGCCGAGCGGATCCAGCAGCCCCTGCTCGCCATCGGCGATATCCATCTGGGGATAACGGCGACGTAGCTGCTCGGTGGTGAGCAGCCCGTGCTCCAGCCCACTGGCATCAACGGAGCGGATCAGCCGCTGGAAGCTCTCGTCGTCGTACCGTGCCACCGTCAGCGCGCCGACCGGATGCATCAGCTCCCGCCCGGACAGCGCCCCGAGCTCGCTCCACAGCGCGTGTGCCCGCCGCAGCAACGGCACGTACTTCGGACCCTCGTGGTACGCGGAGCGGAAGAGGCGCGACTCCCCCGAGTAACTGCCGTAGCCGTGGTGCAGGCCGAACTGTTCGAAGCCCACGGCCTTCACCCCGGGTCGCTGGCTGAGGTGCCACAGCACCATCGATCCAGTGGTGCCGAGTCCGATGACGGCGATTCTCATGATCGGTGCGTTCCTTCCGTGGTGAGGCCGGGGCCTCGGGGGCTGCGGGGATCCTGCGGTCCTGGGCTCAGGCCAGGACCGGAACGTCCCACAAGGGCAGGGTGGTGCCGATGTCATGGCGCACCGCGCGCCGGTAGACCTCCGTGGCCCAGGCGACATCCTCTACCGGCATGCCCCCTACAGAATAGAGAACGATCTCGTCGTCGTTGCGGTGGCGCGGCGCTTTCCCCGTGGCAACGTCGGCGATCTGCTCGAGCTTCCACTCGGGTAGCCGGCCTTCCTTCATCAGCTCGTAGAAGCGGGTCCCGGGGATGCCCAACGCCTGGTACGCCTCGCGGCCCATCTCCTCGTACCAGGCGTCGTAGAGCCCGCGCGCATCCAAGACGGTCCGCGCCTCCTCGATGACGAAATCGTCGTCGAACCGCGCCGCAGCTGGCAAAAGTAGCACCGCCCCGGGCTTGATCCAGCGCCGCCGGATGTAGGGGAAGGCGCTGGAACCGGCGGCGTCGGTGGTGGTGGCGGCGATGACGACGTCGGCCTCACGCACCGCGTCCTCGATGGAATCCACCGCGTCGACGCGGGTGATCTGCGGGAAGCGCTGACGGATGTGCTCGGTGAATCGCTGCACCCCGGCCGCGCTGCGTCCCTTGACCTTGATCCGGTCGATACTCGGCCGCTGCGACAGGGCGGCCTCCACGATCGTGCGGCCCATGACACCGGGGCCGATCAGCCCGATGGTGCTGGCGTCATCGCGGGCGAAGTGCTTCACCCCGAGGCCGGGCACCGCCCCGGTGCGATAGGCGGAGAGCAGGTTGGCGCTCATCACGGCCAGCGGCGCACCCGTATCGGTGTCGTTCAGAGTGAATAGGTGGATCGAGCGTGGCAGGTCCTTGGTCTTGTTCTCGATGTTGGACCCGTACCACTTCACTCCGGTGGTTCCGAAGCGCCCGCCAAGGAAGGCCGGCATGGCCATGAATCGCCGGTCCGGACCATCGGCGGGCATGCCCGGGAAGGCCGGCGTCTCGGGGAAGGTGATCATCGCGCCGTGCGAGTCGTGGCTGGCCCCGGCCATCGCGTAATCGCCCTGCCGCAGCAGGATCAGAGTCTCCTCCATCACCTCCACGCAGCGCGCGATATCGGTGACGCCAGCGGCGATCATGTCCGGTTCGCTGAGGTAACGAAAATCGAGGGCGGTACTCATGCTGTGGTTCCTCACTGTTGTACGTGCTGGGGTGTTCGGTGTGCTGTGCTGGGAGTGTGCGGGTGGGCTGCGAGCGCTCAGAGCGCGTCGGGTCCGGATTCCCCGGTGCGCACGCGGATGATGGTCTCCACGGCGGTGACCCACACTTTTCCGTCGCCGATCTGGCCGGTGCGAGCGTGGTCGATGATGGTCTCCACAGCGGCGTCGACCCGATCGGCCGGCACCACGAGCTCGAGTCGGATCTTCGAACGGAACGGCACGCTGACGGCGGTGCCGCGATAGTACTCGGTGGAGGCGACTTGGGCGCCGTGGCCCTTGACCTCGGTGACGGTGACGCCCGGGAAGCCGGCGTCGGTCAACGCAGAGCTGACGTCGTCGAGGCGGCCGGGCTGGATGATGGCGGTGATGAGTTTCATTTGTGCTGCTCCTGGTGAGAGGTCGGTATCAGATCTGCGAGTACTCGTAGGCCGATTCGGCGTGCTCGGACTGGTCCAGGCCACGGGCCTCGGCCTCGTCATCGACCCGGATGGGAGTGACCTTCTTCATCACGGTCGCGATCAGCCACGTCATTCCAAACGCATAGACCAGTGTCACGGAGATCGCGACGAGCTCCCGCCAGATCAGACTGGGATCTCCACCGAAGACCACCCCGGCGATGCCTGCCGGCGCGGAGGCGGCGCCGAAGAGCACCACGAACAGGGCACCGACAATGCCCGCGATGCCGTGCACGGCGAACACGTCGAGGGAGTCATCGATGCGGTGTCGGCGTTTCCAGGTGATCGCCCAGGCGGTGGCCGCTGAGGAGAGCAGGCCGACGAACATCGCTCCGATCGGTGTGACGGCATCGGCCGACGGCGTGATCCCGACCAGTCCGGCGACCATGCCTGTGGCCATGCCCAGCATGGTGGCATGCCCGTCGCGCAGCCGCTCGACCAGGAGGAATCCGAGCATTCCCGAGGCGGCGGAAATGATGGACGTGAGAATGACGTACTCGGCGAGGAAGTTCGCCCCTCCAGCGGTGCCACCGTTGAAGCCCATCCAGCCGGCGACGATCAGCCCGGTGCCGATGAGTACCAGTGGCAGATTGTGCGGGCGATCGGCGGAGGACTTCCGGGCCCCCAGCACCAGGGCCAGGGCCAGCCCTGCCGCTCCGGCGTTCATGTGCACCGCTGTGCCGCCGGCGAAGTCATGCAGGCCCAGGACATTGCGCATCCAGCCGCCCACATACCCGGAGTCAGGGTCGGACACGGCGAAGACCCAGTGTCCCAGCGGGGCGTAGACGAGCAGCACCCACAGCACGCAGAACACGAGCCACGCCCCAAATTTCATGCGCGCCGCCCCGCCGGACGCGACCAGAGCGACGCTGATAGCGGCGAAGAGGATATAGAACGCACCCCAGAGCGTTCCCCCGGCGCCATCATCCTCCATGAGCTGCTGATAGGTCGAGAACTCGAAGGGGTTGCCGATGATCCCCCAGCCGCCCACGGAGTTCCCGGTCACGAGCCCGTGACCAACGAGAACGTAGACGACTGTGGTCACCCCCAGGGCGCCGAGGATCATCATGAACATATTGAGCACATTGCGGCTGTTGAGCATGCCGCCATAGAGCAGTGCGAGCCCGGGGAACATGAGCGTGACCAGGGCGAATGCTGCCAGAATCCACGCGGTGTCTGCGGCTTCCATTGACCCGCCTCTCCTTGATTGATGGTCAGGGCCACGCAGTGTGTGGCGCTGATGGATTCACCGTAAGGAGGCGATGTTTCGCCCGCGTTTCGCTGGCGGGGACGTTTTCGTTTCCGTTCGCAGTCCGTGTTTCCACCGAGTTTCTGGCGGAGCTGTGCCCCGCCTGGTTCGTGATGGCTTGAGCCCGTCGTCGGAGCGCTCTACTGTCAGAGATATTGGTGTCGTCCCTTCTCAGAAAAGAGCTTTTGGTGCGCCTGTCGAATCTTCTTCCCGCCGTAGCTGGTCTCGCCTGCATTGCTCTGCTGGTGTCCGGCTGCTCCGCCGGTACTACGCCCCCGGACGAGACCAGCCTGGGTGCCACATCCGCGAGCACATCGCCGGCATCGGCAGAACCCGCTGAGCCGGTAGGCACGACAGTTGTCGAGGCCACGACAACGCCAACGCTCACGGGGCAGGCGTGGGCAGATGAGAAGATCCAGATCTGGTTGGATGTGGCCGGAGTCAGCACGGTGCCTGGCCTGCTCGAGCCCTTCAGTTGGATCGAGTCATGGGAGTCCCCCGAGCCCGGCCATTTGATGATCCATGTCGATCCGGTGATCACAGAGGGCGACTACGTTTACCACCAGAACCTCGGCCCAGGCAATGATCTCTCGTTAATCCCGGCCGTGATGCTCGAGCAGACCTGGGACCAAAACCGGGACCTCGAGGTCGTCATCGCCATCACCACCGATGGCGCCCGTGAGGAAAGCTACTCACGCGAGGAGAAGATGGGGCCGAAGGCCAGCGGGGAGAACGCGCCCGGGACCCAGGCGTGGGCGGATGAGCTGGTCCAGCTGTGGCTCGAGGCCGAAGGCGTGCGCTCGGTGAAGGGCCTGCTCCACCCCTACAGCCTCATCGAATCCTGGTCAGCAACCGACGACGACCAGATCACCTTCGTGGTCCATCCTTCGATCGTTGACGCTGACGAGAACGGCCTTGCAGACAGTGGGCCGACAGACGACTTAGGGATGATCACTGCTCTGATGATGCAGAGACTCTACTGTCGGGTTCCTGAGCTCGACAGTGTCGTCGCCACGACCTCCGACGGCGCATGGTCGGAGAGCACCACACGCCGTATTTACGACGTGGAAGAGGGATTGGACGACTGCTGGACGTAGTCGTCTCGGTTCAACGGCCGCTGTCGAGACCGGACTCAGTGATCTGGAAACCGTTGAACGCGGCCAGAACCAGGCGCTCACTCTGAGTCAGATACTCCTCGAGCAGGTCACTGGCCGTGCCCATTTCGCCGCGATCCAGCAACTCCATAATCTCCACGTTGCGACTCACGAACGCCGAGTGCAGGTACTCGGGTGCATTGAGGCTGATGAAGGACAAGCGCAGTTCCGCAGCCAGGGTCCGGAAATAGCGGATCAGTCGCGGGCTGTCCGAGAGCGACACGAGAGCCAGGTGCCACTCCATATTCGCGGTGCCCACGGCAGTCCAGTCGTCCCTCTCGGAGGCTTCCACGGCGCCGTCGACGATCCGCCGCGCGCGGGCCAGCGCCGGGTGCTTGGGGGCCGCCGCCCGCATGATCGGCGGCTCGATCAACCGTCGCACGCGATACACGTCCAGGATGCCGGGAACCGAGGGATCACTGACGAACACCCCGCGGTTCGGCCGGCGCACCAGCAGCCCCTCGTGCATGAGAATCCGAAACGACTCTCGCAGGGTGTTCCGCGAGACGTCGAGCTGTTCGGACAGCGCCGATTCCGAGAGCTGCTCACCGGGGCCGAACACCCCGGTGACGAGCTGATCGCGCAGGGATTCCGCCGTGCGCTCGACCAGATCGAGAGGGGTTTTCTGCTGAGGATTCACCTTTGCAGGATACGACGTTCCGACGGATCTTTCACTCATCAGCCCCTAGAACTGTCCCAGGAATCATCCTACCGTTGAACAATACGACTTCCAGTGTTGAACAATCTATGCTCTAATAGTGACTGCCACCACATTCACCGACCCTCGTGTCCGTACCGGCACGACATCTTTCGGGAGACCCCATGAGCGACACTTCGCCTCACCATGAGTCCCGCACCGCTGACGCCTCCCCCGAGTCCTCGGGCAAGGTCACGGTGGAGGCCCAGCGCTTCGCCCGCAGCCGTAAGGCCTCACTGATCGGCGCGATCTTCATGATGGCCACCAGCGCCATCGGTCCCGGTTTCATCACGCAGACCGCGACCTTCACCGCCACCCTGGGCGCGGCCTTCGCCTTCGGCATCCTGGCCTCGATCATCATCGATTTCGCCATCCAGCTCAATGTCTGGCGCATGATCACCGTCTCGGGCAAGCGCGCCAGCGACCTCGCCAACGCGGCGATCCCCTATTCGGGATACGTGCTGGCGGTGCTGGTGATCATCGGCGGATTCGTCTTCAACATCGGCAATATCGCCGGTGCCGGACTCGGCATCAACGCGATGCTGGGTCTCGATGCCCGCATCGGCGGATTGATTTCCGCCATCATCGCCATCGGCATCTTCATCTCGAAGAAAGCCGGCATCGCCATCGACCGCGCCATGATCGTGCTGGGGTTGATCATGATCGCCCTGACGATTTACGTCGCGGTGGTTTCGCAGCCGCCCGTGGGCGACGCACTCCGCCAGACGGTGCTTCCCGACTTCATCGACTTCGCCGCGATCACCACCATCGTCGGCGGTACCGTGGGCGGCTACATCACCTACGCCGGCGCCCACCGGCTCCTGGATTCCGGCACCGCCGGACCGGAGAACATCAAGGAAGTCTCCCGGGCAGCCGTCAACGGCATCCTCGTGACCGGAATCATGCGCTACATCCTCTTCCTGGCCGTGCTCGGCGTGGTGGCCAGCGGCGTCATCATCGACACCTCCAGCGCCCAGGCTAACCCGGCAGCCCAGGCCTTCCAGTACGCTGCCGGCGAATGGGGTCTGCGCGCCTTCGGTCTCGTCTTCTGGGCTGCAGGCATCTCCAGCGTCATCGGCGCCGCATACACCTCGGTGTCCTTCTTCACCGTGTTCTTCAAGAACATGACCGACCGCGCCCGCAGCTACACCACCGTCGGCTTCGTCGCCGTCTCGCTGGTCATCTACCTGATCGTTGGCACCACGCCTGCCGCACTGCTGGTCTTCGCCGGCGGCTTCAACGGGCTGGTTCTACCGGTCGGTCTAACGATTTTCATGTACATCGGCTGGTTCCGGCGCGATCTGCTCGGCGGGCACAAGCACCCAATGTGGCTGCTGGTGGTCGGCACCATCGTCACCGCCCTGACCTGGTACATGGGAGCCCGTTCTGTGGTGCCGATCTTCCAGTTCCTCGGGTACTAAGTCGCACACCCCCGTCCCGACACACACTGCCATTGCACGCCCCCGGCCCGGCTATCCTGACACCGCGGCCGACACGACGAAGGAGCACCCTGTGACAACAATCGATCTGAACAGCGACGTCGGCGAGGCCTTCGGTCCCTGGCCGATGGGCGACGACGAGGGCATGCTGGGCTTGGTCTCCAGCGCGAACATCGCCTGCGGCTTCCACGCCGGTGATCCGAGGGCGATGAGTGCGACCACCCGCCTCGCAGCCCAGCACGAGGTCGCCGTGGGCGCCCACGTCGGCTACCGGGATCTGGCAGGGTTCGGCCGCCGCGCAATGGACGTCGCCAGCGAGGACCTCATCCCCGAGATCATTTACCAGATCGGGGCGCTCCAGGCGATTGCTCGAGCCGCCGGCACCACGGTGAGCTATGTGAAGCCACACGGGGCGCTGTACAACACCATCGTCCACGACGCTCGTCAGTCTCGTGACGTCGCCACCGCGATCGCGGACGTCGACGACTCACTCGTGCTCCTGGGCCTGCCCGGCAGCCAGGGACTGCTCGAAGCCGAGCGGGCGGGACTGCCTACCGCCGTCGAAGCCTTCGCCGATCGCGCCTACACGCCGGAGGGTACCCTGGTCTCCCGTCGGCAGGCAGGTGCAGTGCTCACGGATCCCGCCGAGGTGGCCCGTCGCATGGTGCAGCTGGTCGAGCGCGGCACGCTGCAGAGCATCGACGGCTCGGAGGTGGCCATTCGCGCTGATTCGATCTGCGTCCACGGAGACAGTCCGGGAGCGGTGGCCATGGCGCAGCGCGTGCACGAGGAACTGCGCGGGGCCGGCGTCGAGATCTCCCCCTTCACCAGGAGCTGAAGCAGATGCCCGAGAATCCTGCCGTGCAGCGCTATCTCACCGCCGGGGACCAGGCCGTCCTGGTGGAGGTCGCCGATCTTCCCGCCGTGCTCAATCTGACCGAAGCCGTGCGCCGAGCGCAGATCCCCGGCGTCACCGAAGTGATCCCGGCCGCCTGCACCGTGCTCGTCACCTTCGACCGCACGACATGTCGTGACTCGGTGATCGAGTCCATCGACGTCCTGGATCCTGGAGAGGCGGCCGCCGTTGAACCGCGGGTCGTGGAGATCCCGGTGCGCTACGACGGCGAAGATCTCGCGGAGGTCGCCGAGCATCTGGGTCTGACCGAGGACGAGGTCATCGAACGCCACACCGGCAGCGAGTACACCATGGCCTTCGCCGGTTTCGCTCCTGGGTTCTGCTACCTCAGTGACGGTGACCCGGTTCTGGACGTCCCGCGTCGCAGCAGCCCGCGCACCCGTATCCCCGCGGGATCGGTGGGCCTGGCCGGCACCTTCAGCGGTGTCTATCCGCGCTCCAGTCCGGGCGGCTGGCAGCTGATCGGCACCACCGACGCGGTGATGTGGGATGAGCAGCGCGACCCGCCGGCCCTGGTGAACCCCGGCGACCGGGTGCGCTTCGTGCGGGCCGAGAACACAGAGAACCTCACAGACCCGGCGACGGAGCAGCCGGAGGACACCTCTGGCACCGCATCTGAGGCCCTCACTTCTGAGACTGCATCGACGCCAGTCCACGGGTTGCGCATCATTCGCCCCGCAGCGCAGACTCTGCTGCAGGATCTCGGGCGTAGCGGCCATGCGTCGCTGGGCGTGCCCGCTGCCGGCGCCGTCGACGCCGAGGCCTTGCGCACCGCCAACCGACTGCTGGGCAATCCCAACGGAACCCCCGGGCTCGAGCTGCTGCTCGGCGGACTCGAGGTGGAATCCCTCGGTTCGGCGGAGGTGGCCGTGACCGGCGCCCGCGCCGAGATCACCGTGACCCGCGCCAGCGGCGCCACCTGGGCGGTGACCGACCAGCGCCCCCTCGCCCTCTCAGCCGGTGACCGGCTCAGCATCGGCGCTCCCCACGATGGGCTCCGCTGCTATCTGGGTATCCGCGGCAGCATCGAGGTGTCCCCGGTGCTGGGAAGCCGCTCCACCGACACTCTCTCCGAGGTCGGCCCTGCTCCCCTGCAGGCCGGCGATGTTCTCGGCATCGTGCCGCCCACCTCCCCCGCCCCCGCGGTGGGTGAACCGCAGCCATGGCCCGAGGATCGATTCAGCGCAGCAGAAGTCGCGGTGCCAATCGTGCTGGGTCCACGCGATGACTGGTTCGAACCAGCATCGCTGTCTCGACTCACCGAGCAGTCGTGGACCGTCACGGACCGGTCCAATCGCGTCGGGCTGCGCCTACAGGGCGACGAGCCCCTGCAACGCTGCCGCGACGGCGAGCTGCCCAGCGAAGGTGCCGTCACCGGTTCCTTGCAAGTCCCGCCCGAGGGGCAGCCCGTATTGTTCCTGAACGATCACCCCGTCACCGGCGGCTACCCGATCATCGCCGTCGTCCACCCCTCAGCGCTGCCACTGGTGGCCCAAGCACCACCCGGCACGCGCCTGCGCTTCGTCCTCGACGCTTCCCATTCAGCCGCTGCTTCAGCCAAGGAGACCTCATGAAACGCGTTCTGATCGCCAACCGCGGAGAGATCGCCGTCCGCATCATCCGCGCCTGCCGGGATTCCGGCCGCACCGCCATCACCGTCTATGCCGACGACGACGCCGACGCGCTGCATGTGCGCCTGGCCGATGAGGCCTACGCACTGCACGGCGCCCGTCCGCGGGAGAGCTACCTCGACATCGACAAGGTCCTGGCGGCCGCTCGCGAGTCCGGCGCCGATGCCGTGCACCCCGGGTACGGTTTCCTCTCCGAGAGCGCAGATTTCGCGCGCGCGGTGCAGGAGGCGGGGCTGACCTGGATCGGCCCTTCCCCAGAGGTCATCGAGAAGCTCGGCGACAAGGTCGCCGCCCGTAAGATCGCCCAATCCGTGGATGCCCCGTTGGTGCAGGGCACCCCGGACCCGGTCTCCGATGCCAACGAGGCCGTGGACTTCGCCCGCGAGCACGGGTTGCCCATTGCGATTAAGGCCGCCCATGGCGGTGGCGGCCGCGGCATCCGCATCGCGTGGGACCTCGACGAGGTCGCTGAGCTCTACGATTCGGCGGTGCGCGAGGCCACCGAGGCCTTCGGACGCGGCGAGTGCTTCGTCGAGCAGTACTTGCAGAATCCACGCCACGTGGAGGTGCAGATCCTCGGCGACGCCCACGGGAATGTCGTCGCCGTCGGCACCCGCGACTGCTCGCTGCAGCGCCGCAACCAAAAGCTCGTCGAGGAGGCGCCCGCTCCCTTCCTCACCGACGAACAGCGCACGGAACTACACAGCTCGGCCGAGCGCATCTGCGCCGAAGCCGGCTACCAGGGCGCGGCCACCGTCGAGTTCCTGCTGAGCACTGACGGCACGCTGTCCTTCCTCGAGGTCAACACCCGTCTCCAGGTCGAGCATCCGGTCACAGAGGAAACCACCGGACTGGACCTGGTGCTGGAGCAGTTCCGCATCGCCGAGGGCGAGCCACTCACCGACGAGGTGCGAGCCGCCGGCGAGCGTGCGCACGGCCACGCCTTCGAATTCCGGATCAACGCCGAGGACCCGGGGCGGGGCTACTTGCCCACACCCGGCGAGGTCAGCGTCTTCGATGCGCCGTCAGGCGGCGGCATCCGAGTGGACTCCGGCTATACCGCCGGCCAGGTACTGCCGGGACATTTCGATTCGATGCTGGCCAAGCTCATTGTGTGGGGACCGGATCGACAACGAGCGCTGGCCCGTGCCCGGCGAGCCCTGGACGAGTTCCAGATCGACGGGGTCTCCACCGTGCTGCCGTTCCACCGCGAGGTGCTCCAGCAGCCGGATTTCACTGGCGAGGACGCCTTCGCGGTGCACACCCGGTGGATCGAGAACGACCTCGACGTCGACTTCGAACCGGCCCAGGCGCCCGAGCCCGCAGGCGCAACCTCGCTGACCCGTACCTGGCTGGAGATCGACGGTCGGCGTGTTCAGGTCGGTCTGCCCGCCCTCTTGCTCTCGGGGCTGGGCTCTGCCGGTGCAGCCCTGCCATCGGACGAAGACACTTCAGATTCCGCGGCGGATGAGGGGTCGATCACCGCACCCATCACCGGCACTCTCGTGAACTGGAAGGTCGACGACGGCGCCACCGTGTCTCGCGGCGAGGTGTTGGCCGTGATGGAGGCGATGAAGATGGAGACCAACGTCGTCGCAGCATCCGACGGCACTCTCAGCGTCACCGCCTCCGCCGGTGAACACTTTGCGGCCGGCAGCGTGATCGGCCAGATCGGCTGACACGAAGACCTCTCTCGCCTTCACATGCGAATGGGAGCGCTCACTGGATGGTGAGCGCCCCCATTCGTCATGGAGAGAAGACTGGACTATGAGGTCCTATAGGCCACGGTGAATGCGTAGCCATTTCCGTTCGCAGCGCAGGATTCATAGATGCGCGCAAAAGTCCCGGTAGGGATGCTGTTCTGCCATTCCAGACAGTCAGCCATCGTTCCTCCGGTCCAGTAAGTATGCAGATCATAATTTGCGGCTTGTGCGGGAGTAGCGACCGCTCCAGCAACCAGCAGCCCACCAGCGGCAAGGCGTCCAACAAGCTTCTTCATGATGATTCACCGCAGAAATCGATTGTCATCTATCGAAAATGTGCTTGCGTCGCCGACGATACCCACCCGCTGTGATGAGCGCCACACCTCGTTTACGATGAACGTCGGTCAGTTCACTCCGCGCATCCCCCGGTGCACGGGCCGCGCCACCAGCAGCATGACCACGCCGATACCGATGGTCACCGCGCCGAGGACACCGAAGTAGGTGCCCTCATTCTCGGCGGAGTAGAACCGAGCCAGCGAACCCGCCAAGGAGGTACCCAGGGCCACCGAGAGGTTGTAGAGGGCCACCATCAACACCGGGTACTGTGCCGGTGCCAACTTGGTGGACAGGGAGAGCCCCACCGGCGACACCATGAGCTCACCCATGGTGGCCACCAGCAGAATTACAGCGATCCACAGCACCGGCACCGAGACGGTGGTAACCATCGGCAAGAAGAGCAAGAACGCGGATCCCATCAGGATGATGCCCACTCCGAACTTGTTCGGGGTCGTGGGGTTCCGGGTGCCGAGCCGAGTCCACAGCAGGGCGAACAGTGGCGCGAACACAATGATGAACACCGGGTTGATGGACTGCACCCATTCGATCGGCATCTCCCACGAGAAGTTTCCCCAGGAGAAGTCGCGGTCGAGTCGGGTGTCGGAGTAGATGGTGATCACGGTGAACTGCTGCTGGAACAGGGCGAAGAACGCCGAGGAGCCGATGAACAGCGGGATGAAGGCCAGCACGCGGGAACGCTCGTCGGCGCCAACCTTCTTGGTGGTGAGCAGGAAAGCGAAGATTCCGACGGCTGCCACCGCGGAGATCAGCACGGCCACGGTGGAGAGGTTCCCGGCATGCACCACCCCGGTCACCAGCAGGACGCCCACCAGGAGGAGAGCCACCACGGCTCCGATGATCCAGCGTGGGTAGGAAGAACGAGGCAGTGGGTTCGGGACGGTGTGCACGTCGGCGGGCAGCTCTCGACGGCGCCAGATGTATTGGCCCAGTCCCAGTGCCATGCCCAGCGCGGCAAGACCGAACGCGAGGTGGAAACCCCATTCCTGTCGGGCGAAACCGGTGATAAAGGGACCGAAGAGAGCGCCGATGTTCACGCCCATGTAGAACAGGGAGAAACCGGCGTCACGGCGCGGATCCTCGCGCGAGTACAGGTGCCCCACTAGGTTGGAGACGTTCGCTTTCAACCCTCCGGAGCCGATGCCCACCAGCAGCAGGCCCACGATGAGGCCGGGGATTCCCGGAATCAGGGCTAGCCCGATGTGTCCGGCCATGATCATGACCGCGCTCCACAGCATGGCCCGTTCGGAGCCGATGAGCCGGTCCGCGACCCAACCGCCGATGATGCAGAAGACGTAGACCATACCGCCGTACGCGCCGACCACACCCGTCGCGATGGCCGGGTCGATGCCCAGTCCCCCGCGCTCGGCTTCGAAGTACATGTACAGCAACAGGATCCCCTGCATGCCGTAGAAGGAGAAGCGCTCCCAGAGTTCAACGCTGAACAGGGTGGAGAGCGGGCCCGGCTGTCCGAAGAACGTGCGTGTGGTGGGCAGTTCTTTGACCTCAACGGGAGCGGTCGATAGATCGGTGTCCTGTGTTTTCACCCGCGTGACTATACTCCGCGAAAAGCGTCTCGCGACCCACAGCACACGGCACTATGAGAAATCCCACAGGCCCTGTTGAGGTGGGATTATGCCGGGGTGCACCCACCGTCTTCGAAATACAGGTGGGCGTGTGCGGAGCATCCCGGGTTGAAAGCGGAGTCGCAGTGCGGGCAACGTGAGGTGGACTGATACTCGGCGACCGTCATGGTGCTCTGGCAGACGCCGCACAGCACGGCCGGTTCGTGGAACCGCGAGCGCGGCCACGGCTGTTCGGGGTGTCCCGCGCCTTCACCATGGCAGAGATGGCAGGGCCAGTAATCACCACAGCAACCGAAGCGCAACGCCACCACATCGAGTGCGGTGCGATAGTGTACGCATCGGGTCTGTGCATCGACGACAGCGCCACGCACCACAATCTCCGGCTCGGTCATGTTCCCATTATGGCCGGTGGCTACGTCTTGCGCTGAAGGATATGACCTTTGCTCATCCGTGCGGCTAGGAGCAGAATCAAGAGCAGCACAGCACCTCGGGCCAATCCCTGCCAGTGGAATGAGAGCCCAATCAGGTTCATCCCGTTAGCCAGGATTCCGAAGATCAACACGCCAATCGCTGTCCCTGCCAGCGTTGGTCGACCTGTTCGGCTCAGAGTCGCACCGATGAAGACGGCGCCGATCGCGTCGAGGAGATATGCCTGACCGCCGTTGACGACGAACCCCTGGCTGCGTGCCGCAAGCAGGATGCCCGCCACTGAAGCGATTGCCCCAGCGACCAACCACGCCCCCGCAAGTGCCGCTGAGGATCGACGTCCTGCTATTCTCACCGCTCTCGGCTGTTCACCCGCGATGGTGACGATTCGGCCCCACCGGCTACGTTCCAAGAGAATCCACACCGAAACCAATACCAACAACGCTGTCAGTATTGGAATCCCGATACCGAGCACGCTTCCTCTGGCGAGGAACTGAAAGTCTTCAGGGGTCCGTGAATCGGAAAGATAAATCGGAGATCCGCCTCCGGTAGCGACTAACTGCACGCCAGCTCCGATGAACCAGATGCTCAAGGTGGACATGAAGGGTCGAATTTTGAGACCAACGACGAGAACAGCGTTGATGGCACCAACCACGATTCCAGTCATCACCCCGAAGAGGATGGAAAACCAGGCGACGAACCCGTCATACAGTAGGAATGCTGTGGTCAGTGCTGCGAGATCGATTGCGACTCCGATGGACAAGTCGATTCCGCCTGAGCGGACGATCACCGTCATGGCAATCGCTGCGAGCAACAGCAAAGCGTATTGATTGACTACTCCAAGTAAGTTGCTCGCCGTGAGAAAGTTCGGCGACATCACAGCGAAAGTGACAACGAGAACCAGGAGCAGTGTCGGGGCCAATAGCCGCGGAAGTGAGGCTGCCAGCCCTTGGAACGAAGTAGCGGTCGCAGGTTTGCTTCCGACCGTCCTATCTGACTTCTCTGGTGGTGTCGCACCGACCCCGCGCGAAAATTCATCGGGACGAGTCTTCACGTTCTGGCTCATCGTGCCACCTTTCGTTCTCGCACGGCGGCCACGGCCAGCACAACCAAGATCAAGATTCCCTTGGTGACGCCCACCCATTGGCTCGGGACACCCAACGCAATGAAACCACTGTCCAGGACCGCGACAAAGATGGTGGCGAACAGCGTGCCGCTGAGAGTCACCACCAGTCGACGGGAGAAGGCAATCGACATGAAGGTTGCCAACAGAATACTGATCAGAGCCTGTTCACCGATGGCTGGTAGCGCGGCCGTTAACCGTGACGTCATGAGAACACCGGCTATACCCGCCAAAACGGCGGAAAGCACATATGAGACGAGAACATATCGATGTGTATTCAGCCCGGCGATTCGCGCCGCGGTCGGATTCTGCCCGACTGCATAGGCTTGGGCGCCCCATCGACCACGGCTAACGATCAGGAGGAAAGCGAATACTGCCACTAACACGATGACGCTTCCAGAAATCCCACCGATGCCGTCTCGAAGCCAGAAGATGACGGAGTGCGTTACATCTATCTTGACGTTTCCCGTCAACGCGATCGTTGCGCTCAGGGTGGCAGTCATAGTTGCCAACGTGACCAAAAGCGGTCTGACTCCAGCCACGACACTGTACCCGTTGATCAGTCCAATGATCGCAGCAGCTACTAAACCGAGGAACAGTGCGGGAACAATTCCGAATCCATCGCGCAGCAGGAAAGCGGTCAGTGCGCCGACGAACCCGAGGACAGCTCCACTCGAAAGATCGATACCACCACGCGCGACATCGTCCCCACCAACAATGACGACGATCGTTACTCCGAAGGCAGCAACGGCATACACGGAAGCCTGCGTCAGGATGTTGAGAAGATTCCCTGCGCTGAGAAAAGTTGGGGCCAGACTGGCGAAGAGAACTATCTCGGCGAGGACTATTCCGTACCCAATGAGACCCACCCACGCCGGGGAGCCTCGTCGTGGCGGTCGGGCCTCGGTTTGGCTCGGATCCGGGGACAAGTCCAGGGATTGTCCCTCCACCTGCAATTGGCTCGAAGTGACCGTCATGAGGGTACTCCTGCTGTCGTTTCGCTGACGAAGAGTTCGGCTGCAGTCGAGGCTCCCGTTGACCACGCCAGGAGATTCTCGACGGTAAGTTCGTTTTGTGCCAGCTCCACAACGGGACGTCCGCGGAACAAAATGATGGCGCGGTTGGCTATACCGACGATTTCTTCGAGGTCGATACTGATCAGAAGCACCCCAACTCCGCTATCAACCAGTGAGTTGATTTCGTTATAGATGTGCGCCCGAGATCCGATATCGACTCCAGCGGTCGGTTGGTCAAGGATGAAGACCCGTGCTTGGGTTTCGAGCCACTTCCCCACGGACACCTTCTGCTGATTTCCGCCAGATAGGGCCGCGACCGGAGTCGTGCCGTCCGTTGGACGAATCTTCAGCCGATCTATGATCTTCTGTCCCAGAGCCTTCTCTGCGCGTCGCTTCAGGAGCCCGGCTGGCGACAGTCGCCCAAGCGAAGCGAGCGAGAGATTCTCATTGATCGAATGGCTGCCGATCACGCCGTCTCGTCGGCGGTCAGCTGGAACGTGGGCACCGCCTCGAGAAACAAACTCTCGTGGATTCCTGATACGCCGCCCTCGAATCCTCACGTCCCTGCTTCGAACGCGTTGCAATCCCGTGATCGCATCGGCGAGTTCTTCTACCCCGGAACCAACGAGACCCGTCACGGCGACAATTTCGCCTGGACGAACCGCCAGTTCCAGGTCAGTTATTCGACCGGGGACGTAGAGACCCGAGATGTCTAGCAAGGGAGTTTCCAGTGGATCGGCCTTCAACGTGCGCTGGTGTCCGAATTCCGCCACCGACTCTCCCACCATCAGCGACACGATTTCGTTCACCTGATCCGACGTTCGGTTGGCCAGAGAAACACTCCCGACATGCTCGCCATTGCGGAGCACTTCGGCACGGTCGGCGATTTCGCGCACTTCGTCAAGATAATGGGAGATGTAGATGATCGGAATTCCCTGATCTTGAAGTGCTCTAACCGTCGAGAAAAGCTGGCGCACCTGTGCTGCCGCCAAGGGAGCGGTCGGCTCGTCCAGCACCAAGAGCCGCGGAGTCTCGCGAATAGCGATGGCGATCTGCAGAAGCTGTTGTTCCGCGACCGTAAGGTCGTCAATCAGAGTGTCGCCATTTATTCGCAAACCGACGAGTTCGCTGATGCGGTTCTCGGCTTCCACGCGTCGACGAGCACCAGCGAAAGTGGGCGAATCGGCGGCCCCCATGAAGAACTGCTCGGCGACCGTTAGCCGACCAGCCAGATGGCGATCTTGATGGATCACCCGAATGCCAAGTGCGTCAGCATCCGCTGGGGACGTAATCTCGACCGCGTTCCCATCGACGGCAATACTCCCAGCCGTTGCGTCGTGGAATCCAGTCAAGATCTTGATGAGCGTCGATTTTCCTGCCCCGTTCTCTCCGAGGAGTGCAACGATCTCCCCCGGATACACGACGAGGTCCACGCCTTTGAGTACCTCTGCGGCACCGAAACGTTTCCGAATCCCGCTCATGCTGACTCGCGGCGGGTGCGAGTTTCGTTCCGTCTCGATGGTCATATACCCAGGTCCTCACGAACCTCGATCACGTTGTCCTTCGTCACGAACACCGGGTCGAGGTAGGAGCTCAGCGGAACCAGATCCTCTTGTCCGTTCAGATATCGCGCAACGTTGTTCACCGAAGCCTCCCCGAAGAGCGTCGGTTGTTGAGCGACGGTGAGCTGGAAGTTCGATTCAGGATCTTCAATCAGATCCAGGGCACCGGGTTCAGCGTCGACGCCATACACCGGAATCTCGAGGTCCTTAGCGTCGATAGCTTGTGCCGCACCGATCCCTGGTAAGTCCCAGCACGTCCAAACAGCGTCGACACCGTCTTCTCCCAGGCGGGTCAGCGCATCGTTCGTCTTCTGCCGCGCATCTTCAATCGTTCCTTCGTAGATATCCTGAAGCTCCGGCTCGATCACTTCGATCTCGGGATAGTTCTTGAGGACCTGTCGGAACTGGTCATACCGGATCTGGCATGGCACGACATCGTAGAAGCCGTTGAAGACCAAGACATTGCCTTCACCACGAATGTCTTCCGCCAGGTTCCGCGCCAAGGTGGATCCGATGTTCCAGTTGTCCGAGCCGATGTTGTTAGCCGAGTAGGGGCTCGCGTGGTCAATGGTGAAGATCGGAATGCCGGCGTCGTCGGCCTTCTTCAGTGCCGGACCGAGCGTCACGGTGTCGCCGAGGACAATCACGATGGCGTCGACTCCTTGACTGATCAGGTTCTCGACATTGGAGACGTGCTTATCGTCTTGGGCATCGGCCTGAGTTGCGACCACTTCGCCGCCGAGTTCCTTGACCTGGTTCTGGACGCTTTCGTACACATTGCGGCCGAAGTCCCGCACTACGTCCTTAGCTGCCAGTCCGACGGTGAATCCCACGAGCGAAGGAATCTCAGAACTGTCTTCTTCCAAGGTCCCGGCGGCTCCGCCAGCAGTTGAATTCGCGTCGGCTTCCTCGACGTCACTGGTACGGATACCGCCGCATCCCGCCAGGGCACTGCCGAGCACCATCAAGGAGGTCAGGGCCGTGAGAGTGCGCAGTCTTTTCGTCATCATGTCCCTCAATTTTCGAATCGCCTCTCAGCGACAGATCTCAGCAAGAAGTTTCACCCCGCAGGAATCATCGTCGACATGCTCGATTATCCGCGGTACGAATTCACACGGTAAGAGCACGCCATGAGGTATCCAAGCAAGACGTCACTTCACGTCATCCAGTGCTGTTCGTCGTCCGGCTGAAGCCCATGACGACCTTCGATTCCTACTGTCCAATCCGAGTCCCCCGGAATCGCCGATAAGCTGAGGAGATGACTCTTCCTCCGTACAGCCGTGTAGTGCGAGCCCGTCCGTGAACCCGCTGATGCGCGCCGTGCTGGGTTGGTTCGCCGCGCCCCGGCTCAATATGCGTGAGGACTATGAGAAGGTCCGCCGTGCTCAGCGGGGCCTGGCCGCCATCGCGGTGCCGCCGACCCGGGCCCGTGACTGGGAGACCGTCGAAGACGAGAACATCTTCCCGGTACCGGTGCGGATCTTCCGCCCGAAGGAGACCCGGCGCAACGACGTCGTCGTGTTCTTCCACGGCGGCGGTTGGGTGACCGGTGACATCGACAGTTACACCCCGGCCTGCACCACAATGGCCGATCTGATGGGATGCGTGGTGGCGTCGGTGGATTACCGGCTGGCACCCGAGCACCCCTTCCCCGCCGGACTGGACGACTGCTACCGCGTGGCGCGCAAGATTCTGGATCAACCGGAACTGCTGGACGCGCAGCGCCCGGAGGACGTCATTCTGATGGGTGACTCGGCCGGCGGGAACCTTGCCGCGGTGGTCGCGATGCGTTTGCGGGATCGTGGCGAGACCGTGCCGTCCCGGCAGATCCTGCTGTACCCGGTGACTCAGTGGGATCACGATCCGCAGACCTCGCCCTTCGACTCGGTGCGCGAGCACGGCGAAGACCTGCGCCTGACCAACACGGAGGTGCAGGACTATCTGGAGCTCTATGTTCCTGACTCCACGCAGCGTCGGGATCCTGAAGTGTCGCCGCTGGCTGCTGAGAACTTCTCGGATCTGCCGCGCACCCTGATGATCACCGCCGGTCTGGACCTGCTGCGTGACGAGGGCGAAGCGTTCGCCGCCGCACTGGCCGAGGCGGGCAACGACGTCGTCGTGCACCGGGTGGAGCGAGCACTGCACGGCTTCATCACCCTGCCCCGGTTCTCGCGTTCGTTGCGCGAGGCGTATGAGCAGATCGATGCTTTCCTGGAGGACCCGACTCGGGCACCATGAGACGATCGACCCCGTCCCGAGGAGAGGAGCCGAGACTGCGATGACCCGACACGCCTGGGTGCGACTCGACAACGCCTCCAATATCTTCCTCGCCGCGCGTTCGGATGCGGATCCCAAGGTGTTCCGCATCTTCGCAGAACTGGATCACGAGGTGGACCCGGAACTGCTCCAGGACGCCCTCGATGAGGTCTACGACCAATACCCGCTGTATCACGCGGTGTTGCGCCGCGGCGTGTTCTGGCATTACTTGCAGGACAGTGAGCTGCGGCCGCAGGTCACCGGCGAGGACCTGCACACGTGTGCTCCGCTGTATCAACCGCATCGCCGCACCCTGCTCTTCCGGGTGGTCCACCATCGCCGCCGGATCAATTTGGAGATCTTCCATGCGCTCTCGGACGGCACTGGCGCGCTGTGGTTCCTGACCGATCTGGTCAACGCGTATCTGCGTCGTCTGAGCGAATCCGCGACGCAGGGGGCGCCGGAGGCTACGTCTCCAGTCGCGGTCCACGAACTGGCCCCGGACAGCTTCGCGGAGTATTTCCGGCATCCCGCCGAGGGGACCCCGGGCGAGCGCCTCTTGGAGACGAGTGGGGAAACCGACTCCTCCAACCCGCGAAAGAAGCGGCGAAGAGACTCACGGCGGGTGCACCGGGTTCAGGGCACGCGGACTCCCGATCACCGCACCCGGTTGATCGAGCTCACGCTCTCGGGCACCGAGCTGGCACGCCAGTCCAAAGCCGAGGGTGTCTCCCTGACGATGCTGCTGATCGCCCTGTTCTTCGAATCGGTTCGGCTGGCCTCCAGCGGGCTCGGCCGGTCCCGGACGCTGAGCGTCTCCGTTCCAGTGAACCTGCGACAGTTCTTCCCCTCGACCTCGGCCCGGAACTTCTTCGCCACCGTACGCCTCGAGCACACCTACGGCGAGGGAGCCGATGATCTGGCGGCGATCGCGCGGGGATTGGAGGAGCAATTCGCGGTGAAAGCGTCGGCTTCGGCCCTGGACACCCGATTGCGCCGTTTCGTCCGGTTCGAGCGGATGCCGCTGCTGCGCGTGGTGCCCCGCCCCCTCAAGGACGGCCTGCTGCGCCTGATCAACTGGAAGAACAATCGCGGCCTCACCGTGGCGATCTCCAACCTGGGCAGAGTGGTGCTTCCGGCACCGGCAGAGTCCCGAGTGGGCCGGATGGGTTTCCACGTCTCGGCCGTGCGTCCGCAGTTCTGTGCGATGTCGCACGGGAGCCAGATGACGGTGAGCTTCACCTCGCCCTTCATGGAAACCGACCACGTGCGCGAGTTCGCTCAAATGCTCACGCAGCGCGGAATCGCCGTCTCAGTCGCCGCCGTGCGGGCCTCCGAAGAAGAGCTCGGTGACGGCAACCGTGATGGACTTCGCGAGGTGAGCGCATGAGCGCCGGACCCATAAAGAAGGAGAGCAGCGTGCAGCCGGAACGGATCTGCTCACGGTGCGAAGTACTCGTCGAGGGTGATTGGTCCACTTGTCCACTGTGCCAGACGGCCCTCGCCGGTCGGGCCTCCACCAGCCCGTTCCCCTCGGTCCCGCTGATTTTCTCGCGACGTCGCGTTTTCCAGGTGCTTTTTCTGGTGTCGCTGGCGCTGATCCTCGCCTCACTGCTGGTGCAGCTGTTCTTCGAGCGGGATAGCGCCGATCTCGGAGCGTGGCGGTTCACCTGGCTCGGGGTCGCCACCATGTGGCTGGTGGTGATCATGGCCATCCAGAAGCGACATAACGTGGCCAAGGGAACGGTGTACTTGGTGGCCGTCGCCAGTCTGCTGTGCGTCTATTGGGACTACCTAACGGGGTGGAACGGCTGGGCGCTCACCTATGTGGTGCCGATCCTGTGCGCCTCGGCGATGATCGCGGTCCTCATCACCGTGCGCGTGATGCGGATGGCCGTTGGCGACCATATTCTCTACAGCGGGCTCACCGCAGTGATGGGGCTCGTCCCCATCCTGTTCCTCACCCTCAACTGGGTGTATCAGCCGTTGCCGGCCGCCATCTGCGGGGTGTTGAGTCTGATCACGCTGATCCTGCTGCAGCTCGCCCGCGGCGGACAGGTCCGCCACGAGCTCTCCAAGCGACTGCATATGTGATGCGCTCAGGTCGCGGCGTCACCCAGCAGATCGAGCCGCGCCTGAGCCACCACTACGGCTAGTTGGGCACCTGAGTCGGCGCCCACTTTGCTCATCGCACGTCCCACGGTGCTCTTCACGGTGCTCGCAGAGATGAAGAGCCGCTCGGAAATCTCGCTGTAGGTGTGACCGGCACCCACCATCTGCGCCACCTGGATTTCACGCTCGGACAGTGCTGTCACCTTCTGTCGCGCCGCTTCGCACAGCGGGTCGGTGCTCGGCGCGATGTAGCTGGAGATCAGCCGCGAGGTCAGTTGCGGGGAGATCATCGGGTCTCCGGCGTGGGTCATGCGGATCGCCGTGGCCAAGCTATCGGTGGCGTCCGTTTTGAGCAGAAAACCGGTGGCCCCGGCATTCAGGGCGCCGCGCATGTACACATCGGTATCGAAACTGGTCACTGCCAGCACGCCAGGCGGATTGAGCATATTGCGGATGCGGCGGGTGGCTTCCACCCCGTCCATCTCGCCTTTGAGCAGCAGATCCATCAGCACCACGTCGGGACGGTGGTCACGCGCGGCCTGCACCGCGTCCAACCCCGTGGACACCGCAGCGACGACCTCGATGTCGGATTCTATGCTCAGGATGCGTTGCAAGGAGTCGAGGACCAGCACCTCGTCGTCGACCATCACCACCCGAATCTGCACACCAGCGAGTATATCGAAGCTACGGTCCGGCGGGGTTGTCGTCAGTGACGGCGGGAAGCTGGACGTCCAGGACGAACTCGTCGCCGTCGTCGCGCACGTCGACGATGCCTCCGACCAGTGCGGCGCGCTCGCGAATGCCGATGAGCCCGGTTCCGGCTCCCAGGGAGAAATCGGAGTCGTCAGCGCGGCGGTTCCTCACGATCAGACTGATGCCCTTCTCCGGTGAACCGGTCAGGCGGAGGTGAGCGGATCGGTCGCTGCTATGACGCAGCGCGTTGGTGAGCGCTTCCTGGGTGATTCGCAGCACCGCCCGTTGCAACGGTTCCGGCGCGGAGGCGAAATTCTCCAGTGCGACGAAGGAACGGACGTCGAGCCCGGCCGAGGCTGCGTCGTCGAGAAGGTGTCCGAGATCGTGAATTCCCTGAGGTGCCGGGACCGGGGTGGCCGACGGTGCGCCGCCTTCGCGCAGGGAGGTGAGCAACACTCGCAGGTCGGTGAGTGCTTGATCGGCGTAGCTGCGCGTGGTCTGCAATTCCTGTTGCAGCTTGCTCTCTCCGTCACGTTGCGCGGTTTCTTGTAAGCTCCCGGCTTGGAGTGAGAGGACCGAGAGTCTGCTGGCCAGGGTGTCGTGGACTTCCCGGGCCAAGTCTTCGCGTTCCCGCTGCCGGGTCAGCTCATCCGAGAGATGCTCGCTGGCGCGCAGCGCGGTATCCGCTTCAGCCTCGGCTCGGCGGGTCGAACGTCGTTGCCGGGCCCAGAAACCGATGGCGAGAATGAGACTCAGGCACACCAGCACACTGAAGGCGACGAGGATTCGACCGGTCTGGCGATAGTCTTCCTCCGGCCACTGCCCCAAGCGCACGATGTGCATGACGCCATTGGCCACGATCAGGACCATTCCGGCCACCACCACGCCCCAGTGCCAGCGACGGGTGCAGCGAGCGATCCATCCTGTGAGGCCCACGGCCAGCAGGAACGGGTCGAGGTGCAGCAGCAGAATGCTCACCGTTCCCACGATGAGTAGCACGCTCGGGGCGGCCCGATACCAGGGCAGCGCCAGCACCAACAGCATGGCCAGCCCACCTCGCACCGCACCCTGTTCGGTCAGCTCCGCGGTCACCGGGTCCATGAGCGACGGCGAGGTCATGGTGGCCACCACCAGTGACATTAGCGCGGCGGTCATCAGTAGCAGAACGACAACGACGCTCAGCAGCACGCGCAGTAGCGCAACGGGACGCGAGGGTTGGGGCATGCAGTCAGTGTACTGAGCGCGCACCCCCTGCTTGGAGCACGCATCGGCTACGTGACGATGCCCGATCGGGCATGCCTTTCGGCCTGATCCGCCGTGTCGCCCCCGGAGCCCAGCGGGAAAGCTAGATAACAGGGTTCGCGCCTCCGGCACGGACCCCGCTCTTCTCACTTATCACCGCTGAAAGGCAGGCACCGATGCCCACCCCCGACTCCGCAACCGTCTATCCCCAGAAAAACACCGTGGGCCTGATCGCTCTGATCACCGCCGTCCTCGGCACCATCTTCGCTTGCATCCCCGGCGCCTTGATCGTCGGCTGGGTGTTGCTGCCCATCGCGTTCATCCTGGCCATAGTTGCCCTGTGTCTGAAGGGCCGGAAGAAGACCACGGGCATCGTCGCCCTCATCGTCTCCGTGGTGGGCACCGTCATCGGGTTCGTCGTATTCTTCGCCGTGGTCGCCACCGCGATCGACGACAGCTTCTCCAACGACGTCACCGCCACCGTCCCGGAGGACCAGCAGGATCAGGCAGAGACCGACGTCGATACCGTGACCGATGACGCCACGGCGACCGAGGCCGTGGCCGCCGATGATGCCGAGCAGGGCACGCGCGCGAACCCCTACCCGCTGGGCACCGATGTTTCTGATGGCGAATGGACCATCACCATCAACAGCGTCGATCTGAACGCCACCGAGGCGGTCCTGGCCGAGAACCCGTTCAACGACGAACCGGCGGCGGATCACGTGTACCTGCTGGCCAATGTCACCGCCGAGTACACGGGAACCGATGCAGACGGGTCGACCCCGTGGCTCAGCCTGAGCTATGTCTCCCCCGCCGGCAACACCTTTGATGCCACGGATGCACTGGCCGTCGCACCGGAGGCGTTCGATTCCGCGACGACGCTCTTCGAGGGCGCCTCCGAGACCGGGAACATTGCCTTGCAGGTCCCGGCCGATTCGGTGGGCGAGGGCGTGCTCTCCTTCACCCCCGGATTCTTCGGCAACCCGGTCTACGTGGCCGTGCAGTAGTACGTGCGCATACCGTCGGGGTCACTCCGGGGAGTGGAACTCTTCCTCGGCTAGGGTGGTCAGAAAACGCAGTACGACGTCGCGTTCCTCAGGCGTGAGTTCCGAGACGGCCTGAATGCGGCTGACGTGGGTGTTCCCGACGGTGCGCCGTGCTGCTGCGGCCGTGTCCTCGGTGATCTCGATGGCGGTGGACCGCCGGTCCCCCGGGTGCTGGCGGCGGCTTAGGTGCCCCTGATCCTCGAGCCGATCCATCATCTTGGTCACCGAGGCCGTGGAGATGCCCAGGTGTCGGGCGAGCATGCTCGGAGTGGCCAGGTCGCCGTGGCGTTGCACCGCCATAAGGAACCGCAGCGCCCGCATGTCCGTCTCGCCAAGTTTCATGTAGCGTCGGGCCGCCTCGCTGGACCGCCGTTCAGCGGCACGCCAGGCGCGCATCGCCTCGAGCACGGCGACGATCTGATCCATCTCGCCCTCGTCGAAACGCCCGTAATCGAAGAGTTCCTGGCGCGGATCCATCACCCGCGGGTCAACGGGTGAGTACCGTTCGCCGCGTGCGGCGGGGCGGGCACTTTGCTCCATGAGACTTCCTGTGCTTATATTTAGCCAAGCTAACTATCTCGTCAGCCGACTGAACCGATGCTGGATGGCGATGCACAGTCAGGATACACAGCGGCGCCGTGATCAGCGTCCACTTGGGAGGAACCTCATGTCTGAAACCACCGCCGCGACCACCGTGCCCTATGCCTCGCCGGCCTCCCGTGCCGGACGCCCGTACGTGGCGGAGCCTCAGGACTACGATGCCATTCTGCTCGCCGGCTTCGGCGGACCCGAAGGCCAGGACGACGTGATCCCGTTCCTGCGCAATGTCACCCGCGGCCGCGGGATTCCGGATGAGCGGCTCGAAGAGGTGGCCACCCACTACCGGCACTTCGGCGGGGTGAGCCCGATCAACGATCAGAATCGTCAGTTACGTGCCGCCCTGGAAGCGGAGATGCGACGTCGTGGACTGCAGCACCCGGTGTACTGGGGCAACCGCAATTGGGACCCCTACCTCGAGGACGTGGTCCGCGATGCCGCCGCGGCGGGACACCATCGGATCCTGGCTGTGGCCACCAGCGCCTACAGCTCCTATTCCAGCTGCCGCCAGTACCGCGAGGACTTTGCTCGCGCGCTGGACACCACCGGGCTCCACGACGTGGTGACCATCGACAAAGTGCGGCAGTTCTTCGACACCCCCGGGTTCGTGGAACCATTCGCCGAGGGACTACGTACCGCCCTGGCCGAAGTAACAGCCGAGGGCCACTCCCCCGAGCAGATCCGCGTGCTCTTCGCCACCCATTCGATTCCCAGCGCTGATGCACTGCGCTCCGGACCGGAAGAGTTGAATCTCGGCGAGGGCGGCGCTTACGCCGCGCAGCATCGTGCCGTCGCCGAGAGGATCTTCTCCGATCTACGTGCGGACGGAGCGGACGGCGCGGAGGCGACGTGGGAGCTGGTGTACCAGTCCCGCTCCGGTTCACCGGCCACCCCGTGGTTGGAGCCCGATGTCTGCGATCGCATCGCCGAATTGCCCGCCGAGAACGTGACCGCGGTGCTGATCGTGCCGTTGGGCTTTCTCAGCGACCACATGGAGGTGCTCTGGGACCTGGACGAGGAAGCACTCGAGGCTGCTGATGACGCCGGACTGCGCGCGATCCGCACGCCGACTCCGGGTTCACATCCGAGATTTGTCGCCGGGTTGGTCGACCTGATCGAAGAGCGCATCGCCGCCCGTCCGCCCTCGCAGCGACCGAGCCTCACCGAGCTGGGCCCTTGGTACGACGTCTGCCGCCCGGGGTGCTGTGAGAACGCCCGGCTCGGCTTCAAACCCGCCGCCGCCGGCTGCGCCCCCTGAGCGATGCGACTCTGGTCACTACACCCCGAGGTACTCGACCGCCAGGGGCTGATCGCCGGCTGGCGGGAGGCGCTGCTCGCCCAAGCCGTACTGCTGGGGCGGACGCGCGGGTACACGCGGCACCCGCAACTGGAGCGCTTCCGCTCTCACCCTGACCCCGCGGCCGCGATCGGGGCATACCTGAACGAGCTGCATGTCGAGGCCACGCGCCGCGGCTACCGCTTCGACGGCGGACGGATCGCAATCCCGCCCGGCCCCGACGGCGACGCTTCATGGCGCGTGGAGGTCACCACCGGACAGTTGGGGTTCGAGTGGGATCACCTGCAGCGAAAACTCAGCCAGCGCTCCCCCGATCAGGTGCACCCCACACCGGCGTCGATCCCCGCGCACCCGATGTTCGTGGTGGTGGACGGTCCGATCGCAGCCTGGGAACGGCCCTAGCTGGGTCGCAGCCGCAGCCCCCGCAATCGGTAGCCCTCGATGAGCTGATCCCAGCTCAGGCGCGGCTGCTCCACGATCGTCCACGAACCCACCGCCAGCCGGTGCACGAAGGCGTCCGTCTCCCGCAGCGCCAGATGCTGCCCAGGGCAACGGTGCGCCCCGTCGCCGAAGCTCAATCCCGTGGCCGGCACCCCAGGAGTCAAGCTCCGCTCTGGGTCCAACTGCAGCGAGCGTCCACCCACCGCGTCCGCATCCGTGTTGATCTGGCGCACGTTGAGGTCGACCAGGTCTCCCTCGCGCAGGGTCGCTGCCGGACACCCAGCGTCGTCGTCGAGCGCGAGGTCACTGGTCGTCCGCCGGTAGAGGTGTCCCACGGGCGGTTCGAGACGGATGATCTCGGCCAGGATGCGTTCGCGTTCTTCGCGCCCTGCTTGAGCGTAGCGTCGGCGCAGTCGGGCATCATCGAGCACATGCCAGGCGGCCATGGTCATGAATTCGCGCGTGGTCACCATGCCGGCGGTGCCGTAGGTGAGGCACTCGGCCAGCAGGTCGGCGCGCTGGTAGCCCTGCTGGAGCAGGTGGCTGATGACGTCCTCACGGGGAGCTCGACGGCGAGCGCGCACCGCCGGGGCCACGTCGCGCAGATAGAACCCGGCGAGCGGTCCCAGGCCGTTGACCGCGGCCTGCATCCAATCGCGTCGGGTGCGGCCCAGGTCCGCCCGGGTCCGGTCCAGTGGCGGCTGCCGGAAAAACCGTTCCAGCCGACTTGCCAATGCGGTCACCGGCGCATGCGTCAGCCCAACGATCGAGGCGGTGATAGCCACTGCGACGTGCAGGGCGTGCCGATCCACCAGCATCTCTGTCTGATGGGTCGCGATGGTCAGGGAGCGCTCCACCTCCTGCTCGATCAGTGTGCTGTAACGGGAATCGACGACGGCGGGGGCGAAGAACCGGGCCACCCGACGCCGTTGCTCATCGTGGTGGGGGCCATCGCCGATCAGAATGGGACGCTTGCTGAACAGCCACTCGGGGATGTGCTCGGCGGTGAAGCCCGCCTGCCGGGTGGAGGAACGGGCCCGAAGCACCGTCCGGGCCGCGGCGAAACTCCCCACCCGCCGGAACCCTTCGGGATCGTGGTGAGCGACCGGGCAGCCGGTGTCTTCGGGGCGTGCGGCGCGCCGTTGGTCCGACACACTCATCGCGGTCCCCGTCGGCTCGGTCGAAGGCGTCGGCGCAGCAGGCCGCGCAACGGCGGGGTCCACAGATCGTGACCGGTGACTCCCCAGGCGGACAGCAGCTCATTGGCGGCTTGGAATCCGGTGGTGGCGGCCCGTTCCATCAAGGCCACCGGATACTCACACCGAATCCAGTCTCCGGCCAGCACCAGCCCGGGCACACCGGTGGAAACTCCGGGCTGCTCGTTCCAGGGCGTGGTGTCGGCCAGCCCGCAGTCGTCGTCGATGAGCAGCTCCTCCGCCACGATGCCAGCGTCGCGGGTCTCCGGGTACACGTGATGGAGCTCAGCGAGCAGCCGATCCCGCACCCACCGCCCCGACCCGGCCTCGGGCGTCCCTGGCTCCGCGCCGCCGGTCACGGGCGTCTCAGCAGGCAGGGCGTAGCCGTGCAGTTCGACCACGGAGCCGCCATGAGCCCTGGCCCAGACGCGGGCGGTGTGTTCGTAGCGTTCCAGCACACTCACGTTGTCGAGCAGCTCGTAGCCGCTGCTGCCCATGAATGCCGGGCGTTCCGGCGCCACCTCGGTATCCAGCCAGAGTCTGAGCACCGCGAACGGCGGGGCGTTGCGCCGAGGCAGCACCTGCCCCTGTAGTCGTCGCAGACCCTCGTCCACGGCGGCATCTCCGTCCTCGGCCAGTGCCGGCACCCCGGCAACGAGCCGACGCGCCTGGCGCGGATCGGCGGCGAGCACCACCGCGTCGACGTCGAGCACCCCACCGTCGTACTCCACACGCCACTCCGCGTCCTGCCCGGGTTGCAGTCGGGTCACCCGCTCGACCGTCGTCTGGCACCGCACCTCAGCCCCGAGATCGTCCAGGTACTCCCCCAGCGGCGACCAGAGCGCCTCGCTGTAGGCCTCCCGCGGGACATCGAACAGCAGCCCCTCCGCTGAGCCGGTGAAGTAGGTGTGGAACATGGTCACCATTTCACGGGCGGAAAATTCGCGCGGGTCGGCGAAGAAGGAGCGGGCGAACACCTCCAGGGCCAGGTGTCGGGCGCCGTCGGGGAACCGCAGCCGGTCCAGGAAGTCGGCCGCGGATTCGCCGGTGTCCTCCTGCAGGATCTGCGGGAACTCCACGCGGATCAGCTCCAGCGCGGTCGCAAGGTCCACTCGAGTCAGCGCTGCGAGGGGAAAGGTGGGGCTGCGCCACACGAACCCGGCCAGATTGAACGGTGGGGTGCGCGGAATCGCGGCAAAGGAATCGGTGACGCCGGAGGCGGTGCGCAGCGGATAGTCCGCCACCGGAACCAGCTGGTGCAGGGCCGGATCCACGCGGCGCAGCAACGCTCTCAGGTTGTAGTACTGGCGGAAGAAGGCGTGGAAGCCTCGGCTCATGTTCCGACCGTCTTCCAGGGGCCAAGAGCGCACTCGCCCGCCGAGCTGCGCGTGGGCTTCCAGCAGGTGCACCGACACCCCGCGTTCGGCGAGCGCGACCGCAGCGCTCAGCCCGGCGATGCCCCCGCCGATCACCGCCACCGAATGCACGCCCTCCGGCCGTGCCAGCCCACGCGTCGCCCGCACCCGTTCGGCGTGCGGATCCCTCGGTTCCAGGGGGATTTCGATGGCCCCAACGCCGTTGCGTGATCCACGACCTCGGATCGTCATTGTTCTCCTCGGGATGCTCCGGCCACCGCCGTATAGGTGTGCAGAATCTTGCGGTGCCAGCCCCGCGCCGTGAACACGCGTCCGCCCTCGAATCCAGCGTCACGCAGTCGCTGTAATACGCTTCGGGTCGAGTCGTTGTTCATCACGGACCGCCAGAGATAGGTAAAGAGCGACGGCTCGGCTCTCATCACCACGCTGAGCGGAATGATGACACCGAAGCAGACCAGGGTCCAGGTGAGCTGGGCGCCTCGAGATTCGACCACCGAGTAATCGTGCAGCACGAGGGGCGTGCCAGGGGCCATCCGCCGCCGGATCGTCGCCAGCACCTCGGTGCGGTCCTGCTCATCCACGTTACGCAGCAGATAGGCCGCGAACACGCCATCCGGAGCCTCCCCGAGCTCCTCGTGCGGGCTGTGATCGAGGTTCTCGGCGCGTTCCAGCACGAAGCGGGTGCCCAGCCGCCACGTCTTGGCCTGCGCCAGCCCCAGCATGCCCTCCGACGCATCGACCCCGAGCAACCGCGCCTGTGGGAGCTGCTCCTGCAGCGCCGCGGTGCTCAACCCGGTCCCGCACCCCAGGTCCCAGATCAGCGGACCGTCGTCACCACCGGACTGCACCTGGGCGCTCAGTTCACGGGCCGCCCGGCGCAGTTCCCGCCGGTATCCCGGGTTCAGCCCGGTCATCACGTCGTAACGCCGGGCCGAGGAGGTGAAGGAGTCACTGAGCTTCATGGGGTGCGTCCGCCTTGTTCGTCTGCTGTTTCTGGTTCTGGTTCGTCTGGGTCTGACGATTCTTCAACGCCTGCCACACCATCAGGGTGGTGGTGATCATCGCGAAGCCGAACCCGAAATCCTCCACCGGGATGTCCCAGGGGAACCGGAGCCCGAGCATCTGGTCGGGGTGATAGAGCACGATCGGGTTCGAGAGCTTGGTGAGCCAGCCATCCACCGGCACTTGGAATCCGAGGCAGATCAGCAGCGCCAGCCAGTATGCCGGGCGGCGAAAGATCCCGCTGCGCACCACCAACAGCTCCACGAGCACCACCACGATGATCCCGATCACGGTCAGTAGCGTGTATTCAGGAAGCATGTTCACCTCCGGTGATTTCCGAGGTGCGACGGCGACGCCACCAGCCCAACACCGTGGACACGCCCTCGTAGCTGAGCAGCGCACACAGCGGGATCACCACGAAGAACACCAGCTCCTCCAACGGGAGCGGACCCAGGTGGATCCCCGTGATGAACTCGGGGTTATAGGTCCAATGACCTCGGACGATCCCCACGAGATCCCAGATCCCAAACACGACGACGACGGCGAGCACAGAGGGCACCATGATCCGCCAACGCCGATACACCCGGGCCTTCAGCACAAACTCCAGCGGCAGAGTGATCAGCACACATCCGGCCATCAGGATCAGATACTCAGCGTGGTTCATGGTCGGTCCTCCTCTGCATGATCGCCATCCCTCGTCGGCACGGGCACCGGCAGTGGTCCTACGGTGGTGTCCGCGCGGAAGCGCTTGAGCACATTCTCCGCCGAGATCAGGCACATCGGTAGCCCTACCCCGGGAGTGGTGGTGGCTCCTGCGAAGTACAGTCCGTCGACCTCGCGGGACCTGTTGGATCCGCGCAGGAACGCCGACTGGCCCAGCGTGTGCGCCAAGCCCAGCGCACCTCCCCGCCACGAGTTGAACTGCGCTTCGAAGTCACCGGGTCCCACAGTGTGCCGTGCCACGATGCGCTCTTCCACGTCCGGAATGCCGGCTCGCTCGGCGATCATCGCCACCGTGCGATCCACGATCTCTTCGGTCTCAGCATCCGGGCTCCCGTGCAGGCTCCCGCGGATTCCCTTCGCCATCGCCGGCACGGGGATCAACAAAAACAGGTTCTCGTGCCCGGGCGGGGCCACCGACTCGTCTGTGGCCGAAGGACGGCAGAGGTAGACCGATGCCGAGGCGGAGTCGCGGTTGGTTTCGGCACCGTTACCTCGCTCAGGAAAGATGCGTTGGAAGTCCGCGCTCCACTCCCGGCTGAAGAACAGCGAGTGATGGGCCAGCTCGGGCAACGGTCCCCGCACTCCCAGATAGGCCAGCACGCAGCCGATGCCGGGATCGCGGCGTTGCCAACGACGGTGCACCGAACGCGGCGGCTTCGGGAGCAGCACTGTCTCGGTGAATTGCCGGTCGACGGCGGAGACCACCCGCTCGGCGGGCAGGTGGTGTTGCGTGCCCGCGGCATCGCGGTAGGTGACTCCCGTGGCGTGACGGCGCCGCTCCTCGCAGGTGATCTGCTGCGCCGCAGCGCCCGTGATGATCTCGGCCCCGGCATCCAGCGCCAGCCGGTGCAGCGAGTCGACGAAGGTACCGAAGCCGCCCATCGGGTACGCCACCCCCTGGTTCAGGATCGTGTGGTTGAGGATCCCGTAGAAGGCGGGCGTGCGCGCCGGTGAGGAGGAGAGGAACACCGCGGCGAAATCGAGGAGCTGCCGGAGCCGGACATCGCGGTAGCGGCGGACCGACTGACGTTCCAGGGATCGGGTGAGCCGGGTCAACAGTCGCGGCACGCGACGCAAGACCGACGGATCCAACAACCGGGCCGGTGCCTCGAAATTGGTGTAGAGGAAGTGTCCGAGTGCCAGTTGGTAATCGTCGCCCCAGGCGGCGAGATCCTCAACGAGTCGGTGTCCGGCCCCAGCCTCGAGATCCTCAAAGAGGGACGCCACCTCCGGGGCACGGGTCGTGATGTCGAGTCGCCGAAAGCCTTCCGTGAACAGCGCGAAGGACGGATCGTCCAGCATTCGCAGGTCCAGTTCCCGCTCGACGCTGGTGCCCATCAGGGCGTAGAAATGCTCGAAAGCCTCGGGCATCAACCACCAGGAGGGTCCCTGATCCCAGCGGAATCCGTCCTCCTCTAGGCGCCCGGCCCGCCCGCCGACCTGTTGCTGTTGCTCGAGGACGGTCACCTGGTGGCCGTCCCGCGCCAACAGTCCGGCGGTAGCCAACCCAGCCACTCCGGCACCAATGATCACCACGCGCTGCCGTTCGATGCCCGGCCTCACGGTCGGCTCCCCCGGCGCACACGATGCAGCGCGGTGTCCACCGCGAGCGCCACTTTGCGGGCGTTGTTGACGCGGATGCGTCGCGCGCCGATCTGTTGCGCGGGGGTACCGTCGATCTGGTCGGTCAACTCGTGAAACAGCCGGTGAGCCACCCCGACCGCAAGCCGCGCCCGCAGATCCAGTAACCCGATGCCCGCTTCGGCAGCATCCAGGTCCTGGCGGATATCCGCGACCAGACGATGCTTCTCTACGTCGCTGAACGAAGCGGGATCGACGCCAGGGAAATAGCATCGACCCAGTTCGTCCCGGTCGGCGCCGAGGTCGCGCAGGAAATTGATCTTCTGGAAGGCCGCACCCAGGCGCTGAGCCCCGCGGGTCAGGGTCTGAGATTCAGTGGTCACCGTCCCGGGCATGCTGCGGAACACGGCCAGGCACATCAGCCCCACCACCTCAGCCGATCCGTAAATATAGTCCGCCAAGGACTCCTTCGTGTGCTCGGTCCGATGCAGATCGGTGCGCATCGCGGTAAAGAACGGCCGGGTCAATGCGGTGGTGATGCCATGAGAGCGTGCCGTGGCGGCAAAGGCATGAACCACCAGGTTCGTGCTGTAGCCGGAGCCCAGGGCGGCTTCGGTCTCGGATTCCAAACGATCGAGGGCTTTCTCGGCCTCCTCTGGCTCCAGTCCGGCTTGCACCGCCACCCCGTCGACGATCTCATCGGCCAGGCGCACCAGCGCGTAGAGGTTGGCGATGTCACGACGTGCCCGGGCACCGAGGAACTTCGTGGCTAGTCCGAATGAGGTCGAGTAGGCGCCGATGACCGTTCCAGCGCTGCGTGTGGCGGCGGCGGTATATCGCTGGAGAGGATCCATCGTGCCCATCATGCCCCGCGTCGCTGAAGGTCATCTATGACGACGTCGAACTCAGCACGAGCCTGTGAAGTCAATAGAAGCGTGTCCAGTCCGGCCCGGGCCCGGTCGCAACACAGCTGGGCCACCATGCGGGCGCGCTGTTCGATGCCGTACGTGGTCAGCGCGGTGCGCATTTCGTCCAGCTCGCCCGCGCCGTCCCGCCATGCCTGGACCACCGGCTCCGCCTCGGTGATGTCCTGAAGCAGGGCGATCAGTACCGTGAATTTTCGTTCTCGCAGGTCAGAGTCGATGGGCTTTCCGGAGGCATCGGGGTCGCCGAAGGTACCGAGCACGTCGTCAATGATTTGATATCCGATTCCCAGGTGCGCGCCGGCTTCCGCCAACTGAGCAGCAGTGTCTGTTGGAGCCCCGGCCAGGAGAGCCCCGATGCGCAGTGGCGCTTCGAAAGAGTATGCGGCTGTCTTCAACCTGTGCATCTGCAGCACTCGATCCAGGTCTGGGTTCCCGGCGCCGGTGGCGAAAAGCACATCGTCGAGCTCACCAGCAGCTGAGCTCAGGATCGCCGCGTGGAAGGCCTCAACAATCTCCGGTGCTGCGGGTTCATCACCCACGGACTCATGCACCAGGCGAATCGCCTCCGCAAGCAAGATATCCCCTGCGAGCACACCGGCTGAATGGCCAACGTGCTCGGCGTCCCGCCGGTTCTGCCCCTCCTCCAGCGCATCGTCACGGTACTCCGCAGACAGGGTCGGGCCACCTCGACGCATGAAATCACGATCGATGACGTCGTCGTGGACGACGAAGGCGGTGTGCAGCAGCTCGACGGCGCACCCCAGCTTCACCAGTGGTGTGTCACTTCGGCCGCCGAAGGTGCGAAACCCCAGGTGAACCAAGTCCGGCCGGGACCGCTTACCGCCCTCGATCATGCGCCCGATTCTCTGCCACATCCGGACCATCCGCTCCGACCCGGAGGCGGACACTCCGCATTGAATCATCTGCGCCAGTTCGGTGGAGACCGCGTCCAGGAAGTCGGCCTTGGCAACGGACGCCTCAACGCCATCGCGGTGACTCACCGGCTCTGGCGCCGCAGCATTGCGCTTCGGTGACACCGAACGCTCGATGGTTCTCTCGGTTCCGATGGCTCTGTGCTCCGTCCCACCGTGGGGTTTCCACCGTCACAATGCATAGAAGTTAGCTTGTCTAATCGCAAGCCTATCTAACTATAGGTGTGAGTGCATTCAGAAATCCGGGGCGAAATCGCGTCACCACTGGAGACGGAAACGGGATCCAACAAGGCCGGGAAAGACGATCCAGGCGCTGACACGCCGCAAAAAAGCACACGCTTTGGCACATAACCCACATAACCCCACATAACCCTGGGACACGTCGAGATAGCAATAGCCCCGGGACCGAATGGACGGTACCGGGGCTAACAATCACTGTTCATGAGGCGCAATCCCCAGAAGGCAAAAGCGGAAAAATGTCGGGCATGCGGGATTTGAACCCACGACCTCTTGACCCCCAGGTAGACGGTTCAGCCCAGATCATTGATTTTCCGGGTCTCTCTACCCCTCAAACGACCTCATTTCACGCCATGGATTGCATGGTTCGCATGCATCAGGTCCCGGCCAGGTCCCGGCTCTTGTTAGTCGCCGACAACTGCGTCAGGGGTTTACGCGGGGTTTATGAGAGGCTCATCCAAAACGGGCGCGCCTGACGATTACGTACGTTCCCGATCGCTTTTCTGTTATGTCGAACGGTGATGCACCTACAGATAGGGACGGACAGCTAACCTGTCGCGCCGGCGGACGCGTCCAGTTGGAATGGGTGAATAGGAACTGCTCAGAGAGGCTCTGAACCAGCGCCGAAGGGCCGACGTGTTCAGGCTCCCGAGGGTTGAGCCCTGGTCCGCCGGCGGCTGAGCGGACCGCAGGGGTGGTATCTCGATGCGTCAGGCAGGCGGCGTGACGAGCACAAGAGTTGCCGGATCTACGTCATCGCGGACACGCAGTTCGGGCAGCTCCGATCCGTCGAGGGCAGCCGCAAGCATCCGGACCTTCGCCTGCTCGAGTGCGGATGCGAGGGACTGCGCCGAGGCGATGGCCGAGTAGAACGCGGACGCGAACACGATCGCGGATGTGTCATCGATACTGTCTGACATTCCGATCACTGCCGGCACCGTCTGCAGCACGTCATCGGCGCCCGCGAGACTTTCGCAGGCGTTCAGCACGAGCAGGCGCGGCGGCTCATCGGTCGCGCCGAGGACGCGCGCGAGGAGTTCGAAGGTGACGTCGGCGCCGTCTTCATCGCCCGCGTCGTTCTCCATGAGTAGGCCATGCGGGCCCGCATGGCCGGAGAAGTGGACGATGTGCGGTCGATGGTCGTTCAGCCCGTCGAGGAGGTCGTTGACCGTCGCGGCTGGCGCATGGTCGACTTGCACGAGATCACGGTACTTGGAGCCGCGCAGTGCCTGTCGCACTTGGCGTACTTCCTGGTCGACGCGAAGCCAGGTACCGAAGCGTTGCTCGGTACCGTCTGGAGTGGTGATCGTCTCCTCCGTCGCCTCCGGGTTGGCCGTGATGTACAGCACCCGCAGCTTTTCCGGCTCAGGTGGTCGCACTTCGACATAGCGGATCTGCACGGGAGGGGTCGCGAGGCGGGCGATCTCGCGCGCGTGGGTTCGCTCTTCTTGTCGGCGACGCGAGTCGACCTGCTTCTGCTTGCTCTCTGCTGAGCGACGTTCGCTGTTGTCAGCAGACCGGAGTGATGTGGTCTTTGTGGCGATCGACTTGTCAACCGAGGCGAGGTCCTTTCGCGCCTTCGCGATCTTGGACTCCGCTGCTGCGCCCTTCTTATCCTCACGCTCGGCAGCGGACAGTGAGGTCCGAATCGTTGACGCGCTCTTCGACCGGGCGGCTTGCTCGCGCTTCTTTCGCGCGCTTTCGCGTGCAGAGGCGGCGTCCTTTTCGGCCTTTGCGATGTCGCCTGTCAGCGTCGCCTTGCGACTCTGGAGGCGCACGAGCTCCGAACGGAGTGTGTCACTTCGAGCCATGGTTCCCCTCCGTCTCCTCGTAATGCTTCAGGCGATGCGCGCCCGCTCTTGACACTGATGGGCGCACGCACGTTGGGCGGCTACCAGCTGATCTTTTCAAGCTTTCGATCGTTTCGGATGCTGCCTGAGATGAACGGCGCCTATGCGGTGAGGTCCGGCGCGGTGATGGTGTCGTGGCGAATAACAAGATTCCCGCCTATTCAGTTTTGCGATGGCTCAACGCTTGAGCGTTAATGAGGTTGATGATCTCCTGTTGGATCAGGACAGGGATGTCCATTCCTTCGATATTCTGACGCGCAAGCCAGTCGCGGCTCTCGGACGAAGTCCAGTTGTCGACGGTGACGTATTGCGAGAGAGCAATAGTTGCCGTTCGCGATAGCCCTAAAGCCATCAGGACGACCTCGCTCGGTCGGGAAACTCCTAGTTCGAGAAGCATCGTGATGTCCTGGCCGTGCCCGACGTCGTGGATGCCTCTCTCTGCAGCGTAGGCAGCGAGAACGTCCGAGTAGCACGACAAGTATTTCGGTGCTTGGAATCGAGCGACTGTCTCGATGTCTGCCATCACGTCCCTGATCGCCTTCGCGATTGGCGTCTTTCCAGTAGCACGCTGCTCGATCAGTCGGGCAAGGGGCATGCCCTTCATCCAGTTGACGATCAAGTTTGCGAGCTGCCACTTTCGCCTGTCAGTCTCCCCGGGACCTGACGGGAGACCAAACGCCGCCGTCATCGTCGCCCCAATGAGCACGAGGGCGTCCTGGTAACGCTGCCGTGAGTCCGGCTCCTCAGGCAGCGGCAATGTGAAGTCATGCGGATCGTTGCCGGTCGCCCTGAAATGCTCCAGGAGACGTTGCATAGCGATCGGGGATATGCCTGCATGTCGAGGGATAAGATCTAGCGGGAACTGGGCGTCTTCGACGGCGCGCACGAGAGCGCGTTCCACTTCAGTTCGCTCGGCCGGAACCGTGATGCGCTGCAGGTGGTGAGTGATGTCTCGCCCTGACGACTGCTGCGCCGCCAAATAGGAGAATAGGTTTTCGGAAGCTGAATCTGATCCGACTGCGAAGTCGCTGCGTATGTACGAGATCAGCGGAGCCACGTCTTGGAGCCCGTGGTGAGTGGCAACCTTCAAATTCGATCGGCGTCGAACCGTGGGCAGATTCGGCCACAGGCTCTCGTCGTCGGTGTCGATACAGACGATGTTGCCCTGGAACTCTTTTCCCCATCGGCCTGCCCGACCCGCGAGGTTCCAGAAGTCGGCTTCAGTGAGTGGGCGGCCGCGTCCTTTTTGTGGATTGCGCATGAAGATCGTTCGGCATGGGAGGTTGACACCTTCGAGGAGGGTGGAGGTGCAGACGAGGAACTCAATCTTGCCGTCTCCAAAGAGCCGCTCGATTTCAGACCTGATGGCAAGTGGCATGTTGCCGTAGTGGAACGCCACACGTTTCGCGAGCGCGTCAGCAAGGCTGTACTTCGGGTGGACGGCAGTACGCACCAGGTCTTGGAGGTTGCTGATGTCTTCGTCGTCCTCTGCTTCGGACAGAAGATCGGAGATGTTCTTGGCGACCTTCTCCGCGTCATCAGCACCGTTTACGTAGACGATGTTGCCGCCATCGCTACCTCCGAGTGCATGTGCGACATATGCGATTCGCATCGGTACTCGAGTGGCACGTTGCTGCAGCTCGAAGCTGGCGACTTGGAGAACCTGCCCTTCATCCACCAGCGATACGATTCTTTTCGCGGGTGCGCGATACACGCCCTCGACCCGGATGAGGTTCTGGTTGACAGTGACCGCTTCGGAAGTCGTTGCCCTCGAACGAGCCGCAGCTGGCTTGTCGCTCAGCAATATCGCCGGGTTCGCACTGAGCGGGCTCGCGAAAATGACTTGCAAGCCTGGTCGATCCTCGACAGCACGGTCTAGCACTTGCTGAAGCAACACACCGCGTTCCGCGTTACCAAGTCCTTGAGCCTCGTCGACGAACAGAAGGTCGATATCGAACGGATGGCGTGACTGCTGAATGAGATGGAGTCTCTCTTGCGTCACGACAAGGACGCGGCGTTGCGTCTGGTCGAGCTCGGGATCCCAGGGCATCACAACGATGCTGGTATCTGTCGGGGCCGCTTCTCGAAAGTCTGCTGATACTTCTTCGACGAGGGCTCGGGTGGGCGCAAGGTAGACGGCCGTGAATCTATCGTTCTGTCGGAGTTTTTCTAGGAACCATTCACGCACGATTCGAGATTTTCCGGCAGACGTCGGTGCGGACACGCTCACCCAGTCAAAGTCCGCCGCGTCCTTCCACAGCTCACTCTGGAATGAGTTCACCGCGAGGTTCTCGCCGCTCGACAGCGGGATGGAAAGCTGGAGGCGCTTCTTGATCGTCTCCAAGCGAAGCAAGGGTGGAAACTGTTTCCACAAGCCTGGTTGTACCAGATCTCGTGATTCCGCGAGCTCCACTGACCTGTGGTTCCCGACGCGATCGAGGATGGCCGTGGCTGCGCTCTTGTGAGTGTCGTCGGTGTCGCTAAGAGCCAGACAAGCTGCCGCGACCCTAAGGACGGTGTTCTGTGCGCGCTCGGTCGGGACAGCTGATAGCGCACTCGCGCACAACAGCGCGTAGTTCCAGTCGATCTCGGTGGGCGGACTGTCCATCTCGATCATCGGGAATTCAGAGTGAAGTGTGCGTAGACGGATCGACTGAAGAATGCCGCGAAACTTCTGCGAGTCAAAGACGACCTGGGACAGATCCGTCATGCCACACCGAGTTTCTTTCTGACGGCTTTCCGCATGGCATCGACATCCGGGAAAGGAACGCAGAATACGTCGATATTCACTTCAAGGAGCGCATTCTTTTCAAGCCTGGCTCGGATGGATGTCTGCCATCGTTTGACGGCTTTGGCGATCTCGATTTCTTGTGCATCGGCAAGCTTCGTCATGTCTGGGTATGCCGCGTAATCAAACCCGATTAGGCATACCCCGTTCCAACGCACCTGGAGCGCCTTCGAGTTGGTCTCGTCGAAGTACTGAAGTAGATGCGCGGCCAGCTCGTCCTGCTGAACATTTAGGTTTTCGCGTACCAGTAGGAGATCGCGACGACGAGTATCACCATCGGCGCCGAGGAATGGACCGATGCTGTCGAAGCAGTCGGTGAAGGCATCTGAACTTGACTTGTAGAGTTTCGACTCGCCCCAGTAGAGGTCGAGCACACCGTCTTCACCGAGCTTCGCGTGCACTCCGTCCGACCCGTGTACGTGAACGTTGTTGTTCGTCTTCAACGACATCTTGGCCAACAGCTGTGGGAGCTGGAGCACCTGCTCCATAAGGAGGAACAGGAGAAGCTCGCCTCCCTCACCAGTTCCATCTCCGTCCACGAAAAGCTCTCTCGCTTGCTGCTCGAGACGGGAGAATTGGCTGGTGGATCCAGTCTCCTGGAGGTGCTTGAGGGCTTGTTCGATACGCGAACGTGGAATACAGAAATCCATCGCTGCCCTTGCCATTGCAGTAGCGAGGAGGTCGATCGCCGGCTGACCGTTCGCGTCCACCGAGACAAAATGAGTCCGAACAGTGGCCATCGAGTCCTGAAGGCGCAGCGGGACGTCGTACGCGCTCAATAGGTGCAGAAACTCGTTGGGGTCTCCTCGCACAAGACTGTCCAGCATCTCAGCGAATGAGTCCTTGGCAACTTCGATGTCGCTCATTCCAGTACTCCCGGTTTCAGGCGCAGACCTATGATTCAGCGCCCAGCAGCGGCCTGGGCTCGGCCTCTGCGCGCCGGGCTCTTGCGTTCTTATGGAGATTGACTGGTGTGGCGTCGATAACGCGGCGGATCATTTCTGCGATGAAACGATCCGGTCGAAGATCGACGGGGACTCGCTCCCATGGGAGCTCGACAACGGGAAGGGTGGCCAACGCGATGTCGATCTCCGACTGTTCGATGTACTCCTCTTGGCCCCCGTCTGCTTCATCTGTTTCGATTACACCGGCCTCGACCAGTGGGTCCTCGCCGTCGCCCTCATCGTCCGCGGTTTCGCCAACGGCGAGGTGGGGGCCATACTCGATGACGATGAGCGATACAGCGTGGTATGCGTCGTCTTCGCGTCCGAGCTTCTGGAGGAGGTCGATGAGCCATTCCGCCTTGTCGGGCGACTCGTCAAAGATGGTGGATCGGAGCCCGTAGACGAAGCCGAGCGCGGCAAGGGGGTGGCGGAGGCGGAGGTTCTTCGCATCGCCGTAAGATTCCTCGACCCGGTTGGCAGCGTTCTTACCGAAGCTGGAGTCCATCCGTTTTGTACTGATGAGGAGCTCTGGTCCTGCCGCCCAGTTCGACATGACGACGTCGACTTGTTTGAGGTAGTTCTTACCAAGGATGTTCGCCGAGGAGGCGGCTGCTCCGGTGGGCGGTGTCTTTGCCTGAAGTCTCTTCCAGAGCGCATCGCGTTCCTTGGCCGTGACCTTGTTGAGCAGGCTCACGATGGGGCCAGGCAAGATCCGCGGTGCAGACGGGCGTGGCCAGACGGCATCGGCGTCGAGCCCAGAGCGACGGAGCTCATACGAAAGCCAGACGTCCAACGCGAGAGCGGGTACGCCCGTCGTGGTTGGGGCTTTCAGGTAGAGCGGGACTCCGAGAAGCTTGATGAGCGTGTCATAGTCGGGCTCGTAAGAGAGAGCTCCACTCTCGTCTTTAACCCAAGGGTTGCTGTGCTCCCCGTTGGGGGCGGCATCAGCGACGATGCGATCAAAGATCGCCCATGCTTTCGCCTTTGTCGATGGTTCAGCGGCCACTTCGTCCCCTTGTCTGGCGTCGGCCAGCCAGGGCGGCGTGGGCGTCTCGCACATGGTCGAGTTCGGATTCTGTAACAAGCTCGGGGTCGACGAGCAGTACGTCGTCGACGAGCTTGACTGCTGCGATGAGGTCTCCTTGTTGGAGGAGCTTCGTGACGTCTTGTTTGATGAGACGCAGTTGCTCGGCGCAAGCTTGTACATGGTCGGGTGAGGGCATTGCCCAGACATCGGCCTCGCGCGGCTCGAGCTTGAGGATCCCTCCTCCATACGCGCGTCCCACCATTTCGGCGTTGAGAAGAGTGACCGAGTTGAGGCTTGCGATGGGCAGAAGGTCGCGGCCCAGCTCCCGATTTTGCTCGTTGAGGTAGACGCCGTGAACAGAGTTGAGGTGGTGCGCGCCCGCCGTGTTTGTCGTGAGTCTCGGGGTGTCGGCGTTCATGCATGTCAGCATCAAGTCGGCGGGTGGCAGAAGCGGCACTCGGTACCATGGCTTCCGTACCCGGCACTTGTATGCTTCGTCGACACCCGCGAGGTGTCCGGTGTCGATGTATGCCTGCGCAGCTGGGGACGGCCTGTCGGCTGGGCGGAACAGCCAGGTGGATTTGCCTTGTTGCCCGAGCTTGATCATCGCGCTGCTGGAGAGTTCAAGTCCTCTGAGATGGGAACTGCCAGGCGGTGAGAGCCGAACAAGGTCTTTGCGAGGCAGACCGAGTTCCTTGACTCGTGCCGGTGAGAGGGCGAAGTAACGATTATTCCCGGTGACCATTCCAAGCGTGGTGTCGCCCCAGGTGTCGAGGCTTGTGAAGTGGCCTTCTGCTCGGAGCGTGCGAAGGGGCTCCACCGCGTCAGGGTCTACCAGTAGCCCTGTCCATTTCGCTGACGGGTCGGCGGGCTTCCAAGTAAGCGAACCGGTAAGCGATGCGAGAGCATTGGCGTCTTGAGCCTGGTAGATCGTCGCCTGATCGGTTGGCCCCTCGTTGAACCCATCTGCGAGGAGCAGCACGACATCAGCTTCTGCTTCGGGGAAAACCTGTTCGGCGAATAGGACGAGTTCAACGCTGCGGAATCGGTCGAAGAGGAACTGTCGAACAGCCGCCGCATAGTTCACGCTGAGGAGCTCCGCGGGGAGCACAAGCCCCATCCGCCCGCCGTCCTTCAAGAAGAGGGCGGAGTGGACCGTGAACGCAGCCCAGCTTGATGCCAGCGCGGTCAGAGAGACCCCGGCTTTCAGGGCTGCTGCGCGTGACCTGATTCGAGACTCGCCGGTGAAGTCCTGGTAGCGGATGTAGGGCGGATTGCCGACTACGACGGAGTAACGGGCTTCTGGCTCGACGAGGAAGAAGTCGCTCACCGTGATGTTCGGGCTGCCCCCGACGTCCTCAACCCGACGGTGCGCGACTGCGGCACTGTGCTCGTGGATCTCGACACCGTCCACGGCGGGCGTGCCAGCGCCGTGCTCGTGGAGGCGGCGCACTGCTTGGACGAGGAACGCCGCATCACCAGCGGAGGGTTCGAGGACGGTGTCCGTTGAGCTTCGGATCGCCCAGTCGGTCATGTAGCGCGTTATCGCATCGGGCGTGAAGAACGCGCCGCGAGCCTTGCGCAGTTCTGCCGTGTCGGCAGGAGTTGCGGCGGTTTCAAGCATGTCTCCATTCTGTCGTACACCCCCGACAGACACGGGGATGCTGCTCAGCATGGCGTGCTCTCCCCCGCAGAAACCGCCAGGTCGCGTGACGAAACACGCCGTCTCGCGCCCTGGCCGCGGTCTGCCCCAGCATCACGCTGGTCTTCCGAACGCTTGCTCCAGGAAGTCCGCTGTGACCGGGTTCACGGTCTCGTTGCGGCGGATGTAGTGATCCCGGGTGATCGAGGGGTCGCTGTGTCCGAGGAGTTCGGAGGCGAGCTGCAGTCCCCCGACCTCATTGATCGCGGTCGCGGCGGTGCGGCGGAACCGGTGCGGGGTGACGTCAGGAACGCCGGCTTGCTGCATCACGTCACGGAGCTGCCTGCGGATGTTGTTCGTCGTGTGCGGTGTCCCGACGCGTGTGGAGAACAGCAACGTGTCCGGGTGGGTGAAACGGATCTTCTCCAGTCGCGCCTGGATCGCTCGGAGCGCAAACCCTGGCAGCGCGACGCGGCGGACCGAGCGTGCTGTCTTCGGATGGTCCTGCCGGTGCGTGGGTTCGCCCTTGCGGCTCACGATCGTTCCCGAGATCCGCGCCGAGGGTATCGGCGCGTCGAGGTCGAGGTCGCCAAGGCGGATCGCGAGGACTTCCCCGATGCGCCCGGAGGTGCCGAGCATGACTTCCACGACCTGTCCGAGCTGCCCGTCGGGTTTCGGGCCTGCCTTGATCGGTCGCTGCCCCCACGCGCTGATTCCTCCGCGGATGGCTTTGAGTTCATCCGCGGAGTAGATGTCCGGGGTGCGGGCGGGGCGGCGGAGACGGGACACGTGATCCATCGGGTTGCGTGGGAGAATCTCGTGCCGCACCGCGAGTCCAAGCGCGAGGCGGAGGACGACTCTGGCTTGTCGTGCCCGGTTGTAGCTCTTCTTCGCGAGCTGCTTGAGGAAGAAGTCGCAGCGCGCCACCCCGATCTCCCTGAGTGTGACTTCTTTGAAGAACGGGAGGACGAGGGTGCGCATGTTCCGCTCATACAAGAGACGCGTCGTCGGCGAGAGACGGTCCTCGAGATCCATGTCTTCGAACCAGTACGACACGAGCGCGGGGAACGAACTATCAGCGCTCATCCCCGAGAACCCCGGGTGGAACAGGTCACGCTCGGAGAGCTTCTTCTTCAGGGAACGTTCGGCTGCGGGTCGGGTGGTGCCGGTGGTCTGGACGTGCCGGCTCTTGCCGTCCCAGTCTCGGTACCGGGTGCGAGCGACGTAGCGTCCACCGTTGCTGCGCCGGATGGTGATAGTGCCGAAGGTCCCGATCGGGGTTCGGGGCCTAGCCACGAGCGGTCCGCTCCCCCGTGCTACGGAGTAGATCGGTCGTGGTCCACGGAGGTGTCAGTCCGGGTGAATGAGGATGGTGTGGAGAGAGCATCCTTTCAGTCTGCTCGCCGACGCAGAACCTCCGAACGCGTCTGTGTCACCACTGCGACTCCTGAACCCGCGTCCGGGCATTCAGCCAGTCAGTTGTTCGCAGACCTTTGGGCACTGCCCTGCTCAGGTCCGGGCAGGACTGGCTGGTCCGTGCGCCCGGCGCTCGCGAAGTCGCTCGCGCACTAACAGCACCACGCTCCACGGCCCGAAGAGGAGGAACTTCAGTCCGTTCCACAGTGCCCAGAAGAAGGCAAGGTAGAGCCATTCGCTCCAGCCCTGCTCGATGAGGCCGGTGCAGGTGGCGGCGATGAGGATGTAGACGACGCCGAGGAGCATCGCTGGCATGCCCCACTTCAGTCCGGTCCTGGTGCGGAGCCGGTCGAGGAGGATGTTGGTAGGCATCCAGCGCCGCAGGAAGATGCGGGTGTGGATGCTGGCGTTCCAGAGCCGGTTCAGGAGCATGATGTGGGCCTCACTTTCGCACGCAGGACTATCGCGGTGTGGCTGGTCCTGAGTGATTGAGTGCCCGAGATGCTTCTCGAACGGTCTGCGTCACCCCTGAACGATGTCCGGGGCTCGGCGTGTGGTTGCTCCTGCCACCATCAGGATACCGGCGGCCCTGCAGCAAAGGAAGAGCAATCCCTTGCCGGGCGGTCGTTGGTGCTCACAGGGTGCGGCTGCGCCGTTGCTGAGCCCCGGGCGATGCGTCCTGCTGGTCTGGCTGATGGCTGGCGAGGAGCCCTCGGGCGCGTTCGTAGTCGATCCTCTTTGCGTCATCGTCGGGGACGGGTCCGAGGGGGCTGGTGGAGGTGATGCCCCACCGGTCCCGATACGCGGCCACCACCCGCACCGCCGTCGCCCGTGCGTCGGGGTCCAGGCCGTCGACGATGCTCATCCACGGCTCGGGCCGTTCGATGGCCGTGGTGGTGAGGGCGTCGAGGCGTTGCTGCATGAGCTGCTCCCGCTCCTGGAGCGCTTGCTGCATGGCCGAGTCGGTGATGCCCGTCGCGCGCGGGATGAGGCCGGCGATCAGCGACACCCGACGTGCCGAGGGCCGGTAGGTGGCCGCGACTTTCTGGACCCGGTAGCGCAGCAGCGACCCGAGATCATCCACCCCGTCCAGGCCACCGGCGCGGATGATGCGTGGGAGGAGGTCGTCGATGTCGTGCCCGTCTGCTTCGAGGCGGCGCAGTTCGGTGGTGAGGATCCCGCACGACTCCGTCTCGACAAGTTCGTCGATCGCCTGTGAGGTGAGGCCGCCGTGTTCGAGGAGCGTGACCCACCGGTCCTGCTGCGCTTCCTGGGCGATGGTGTCGTACTCGGCAGCCAGCTGCGAGAGCGAGCCCCACATGTCCTGCTCGGTCGTGATGGTCTCGTGTGCGGATTGCTCGGCCCCGACGTGCTGCAGGATGCCGTAGAGGATGCTCCGGGCGGTCATCTGCAGGTCATCCCGGTGCTGGTGCTCTTCCAGGTGATGTTCGTCGGTCGCGATGTAGACGCGGTTGGATTCCCGGCCGCGGGTCATGGCGACGTAGAGGGACTCGCGGGTCATCCCGGGTGAGTGAACGATCGCGTGCGCGGTATCGACGGTGGAGCCTTGGGCGCGGTGGGCCGTGATGGCATACCCGAGTTCGACATGCTCGCTGACGTACACGGCAGGGAGTGTGATTGTTGTGCGCCATTTGGAGTGTGCGCGGCGGACGGTGAGGGATCCGTCGTCGTGAGCTTGAGTAACGGTCCACCGGTCGCCGTTCTTCACCCACCCGCGGCCCAGCGCGAGACGTCGGTCGTTCTTGCGGGTGATGACCTGGTCGCCGCGGGATGCCTCGTTCCCGTCATGGAGCCGGACGCCATCGAGGGCGACGTCGCCTGCGAGGATCCGGTCGGTGCGGGCGCGGGTGTTGAGTTCAGAGACGGTGTCGAGGGTCTCGGCAATCAACACCGACGCCTTCCCCTCTGCTTGGTCGCTACGCCACGCCTGGTACGCCTGCTCGAGGATGTCCTCATACCCTCCCGGTGTGATGCGGTCATGGTCGACGTAGGTCTCGATGACGTCGGTATCGCCGATCCGCAGGCCGAGGGAGGCGTGTTTCTCCCACTCGTTGCGGAACCGCCTGACGTCAGTGAGCTCAGGGGCATCGTCCCGATCCCGGACGAGCAACCCGAACGCCCCACCCGCATCCACAGCCGCGAGCTGCGCCCAATCGCCGACGAGCAGCACCTTCGCACCGACCTCGGCGGCGTGGGTGGTGATGGTGTCGAGGGCGAGAGTTCCTGCGAGAGAGGCTTCGTCGATGATGACGAGCTGGCCGGGTGTGAGGTTCCAGTTGCCGTTGCGGTGTTCGTGGAGCCACTTCGCCGTGTTCTCCGTCGAGATCCCCAAATCCCCAGCAAGGACATCTGCAGCCGCCGCAGACGGCGCGAGACCGATCACGGAGTCCGTGCCATAGCGTTTCTCCCACGCCTGCCGCAACGCGGACGTCGTCGTCGTCTTCCCCGTCCCGGCGGGGCCGACGAGCACGTCGAGGGTGCGGGCGGAGACGCCGATCTTCGCGATCGCCCGCTCCTGGTCAGCAGAGAGGGTGTGCCCTTCTCGGTTCTTCGTCCGCGCCGCCTCCTCGACCCACCCCAGCGGCACCGTCGGCGCATTCCTGTCGTTCGATGCTTCGAGGAGGCGGTCTTCGGCGGCGAGCACCTGTTCGGAGGAGAACACGGTGGAGGATTTCGGGCGGAACACACTTGTCCCGTCGGGGCGGCGGAACGTCGGCGGGCTCGACGCCAGCTCCGGCGGGGTCAACCGCAGCGAGACGTGTTCTGCGGCATCGACGATCTGCCCGGTGATGGTGTCGCGGTCAGTGGCGGACGCGAACCGGAGGCCCATCGTCTGCCTGACAGCCTCCGCATGGAGATTCCATCGTTTCCAGGTCGCCCGCCGGTCGCCCACCCGCCGCACCACGACCTCGGCAACCTGATCGAGATCCCCGAGGGGGATGTCGTCCGCGCGCAGCAACGGCTCCCCGGTGCTCCCGGCCAGGAGCGTTGTGGCCCAGGTCGGAGCATCCTCCCCGAGAAGTTCGGTCGCGCGTTCCCGCCACTGGGCGGTGAGGTCGCTCAGCGAGTGGTGCTGCTTCGGAGCCCGCGTCTCCAATGTGGCCTGTTGCCGGAACTGCCACAACAACTTCGGCGACGGCTGCCGCCCATGCTTGGCCATGTAGTCGGTGACAAGGCGGCCCTTGACCTGCTCGATGTCGCGGGTGCGGGACGAGAACGCATCCATCAGCTCGTGCGGGACTCCGGCGATCTCCCACGCTGTCGAACGCCCCGCACCACGCTTCCGTGCCTCCCACCCCACACCAAGCACCGCGGTGAGGTGGTCGGAGAGGACCGCGTTGTAATGCTCCGACAACCCCGTCACCGCCGCATGGATCGCACGGGAATCGAGGGTTCGCCACCTCCCGTCACGGACAGCCTGGACGCGGTTCGCGACGACGACGTGCGTGTGGAGCTGCGGGTCAGAGGCGCGGGAGTCGTAGTGGTCGTAGGCGGTCGCGATCACGCCCTGGACCTCGACCTGGGCGACCGCGCCCCGCGGCCCTTTCGCACCGATCCGGGTCATTGCGACGTCTCGCTCGAGCAGGTTGATCACATCGTGGATCGCGGCGTGGTGGGCCTGAGCGATCAACGCCTGCGTCCCGCCATCAGCGACCGCCCACAGCGTCGAGACCGACTTCGGCACCGAAAACGTCAAATCGAACCCCGCTACCGGCGCACCCGTCGGCTTCGTGGCCTCCTCGGCCTCGATCAACGCGACCTGGGTCGCACGCTCCTCGCCGGTGAGCGTGTCAGAGAGCTTGCCGAGTCGACGCTCGACACGTTCCGCAACGGTCGCGAACTTCCGAGACGGACGCCCCAACTGCTCACCGCTGTTCGGGTCTTGTCCGAACCTCATCAGCCGCCGCAACTGCTCCTCGCTCACCGCCCCGCCCGCAGTCACCCCACCCGAAAGACCAGGAAGCCCAGACCCAATCCAAGAGCCAGGTGGCGTTCCTGACTCCAGGTAATACCTCGTCAGCGCCGATGCCGCGTCACGGTCTCCATCACCGGTAACGGCGGAGTTGAGTAAGTACCGGTACCCATCACCGGCCGTCATCACCCTGATCGACACCGTCACGAAGGACAGGTACGCAACAACCCTTCCACCGGACTACGCAGAAGACGGGGTACCAGCGTCCTGGTAGTACCGAGTCAATGCCGCTGCGGCCGCATCACGGTCGCCGTCACCGTTGACGACAGAATTCAACAGGTATCTGTAACCCTCACCGGCCGTCATCACCCTGATCGAGACTGTCACAAAAGGGAGATGCGTCGGCACGCCCTGCGCCGCTCTCGACATACGGGCCCTTTTGACCTATAACCAGGGCGGTCTCAACCGGTCAACGCACCACCCGCCTACTCTGTCAGGTCTTCGTGCCG